>NZ_VISR01000011.1:0-44828 GCF_007827595.1 Streptomyces sp. BK340 | reverse complement strand
GACCCGGACGGTAATCCGGTTGCTGACCCGTCCTCCATGCTGTCCTCCCTGCCCCAGATCGGTTCGCCGACGGTGCCCACGAGCTCGACGGTGACTCCGACAGGCACGGTGACGGGCTCCGGCGGCAGTACGATCCCCGACGTCTCCTCGACGCTGTCCTCTCTGCCGCAGGCCGGTTCACTGACGGTGCCCAGCGGGTCGCATGTCACCGGCAACGGGTCTGTGGTCGGTCCTAACGGTCAGCCGGTGCTGGATGGTGCCGGGCATCCGATCACCGTGCCCAAGGGCTCGACCATCACTCCCACGGGCACAGTGATGGACGCCAACGGCCACCCGATCCCCGGAGCCGGCTCCGGGACGTCCCTGGTCAACTCGGGGCCGCCCTTGGTCGGGTCCCAGCCCCCCAAGCTCAGCCACCTCGCCACTCTCGCCAGTTCAGGCTTGCCGCACTCCAGTGTTTCGGGCGCGCCCAGCCTTTCCGGTGGGCAGGGCGGCCCGGCCCTGGGAGCCAATCCCCTCTCGCAGTGGACGGGCACGGGCACCAGCACCGGCATGAGCCGGCAGGCGCTGGCCAGCGGCGGTAATCCTGCCGCCAACGACCAGGCCGTGGCAGCGGCCCAGAAGGAAGCGGCGGCCCGGGAGGCGGCCATGTCGGCGGCTGAGGAGAGCCAGATGATGGGCCGATCCGTCGCCACCAGCAGTGGAGAACCGATGATGCCGCCGCCGATGGGTGGCATGCCCGCCGGCGGCGGATCCGGCGGCAAGCGACCGCGAACCGTGTTCGAACCCCAGGACGAAGAGGTCTGGGGCACGGAGAGCCACGCCGTGGACGGCGTCATCGGGCGCTGACACCTCGGCGCCGACCGTATCCGGGCACCGCCTGCCCCCGGTGTGTACCTGATGGAGAAAGGTGAGGGATGACGTCCCCCTTCGCAGAACAGATCGGCCAGATCATGGCCAATCTGGCCGAAAAGAAGAGCAAGTTGGAGTCCGTCAGCCGTGAGCTCCAGGAGGCCACCGCGTCGGCGACCTCCAAGGACCGCATGGTCACCGCGAAGGTCGGGCCGCAGGGGCAGGTCGTCTCGTTGACCTTTCACACGACCGACTACTCCGCGATGGCTCCCGCCGAGCTGTCCGCGGTACTCGTCAATGTCCTCAACGAAGCCCGCGCACAAATGGGCGAGAAGGTCATCGAAGCGTTCCGCCCCTTCGAGGACATGGGGCAGATGCTGGGCAGCTCGATGACCGGCGGCCAGGGACTCGAGGAACTCCTGGCCCCGCTGCGGGCCATGCGCCCCGGCGCGGAGAACGCGAAGCCGCAGCCCAAGCGGCAGGAGGAATTCAATGGCTAACCAGAAGCGTCTGACGGCACTGTCCGATCTCAAGAAGAAGTTCGCGCACTTCAAAGAGTTGCAGGAGTGCATGGACGATCTGGACAGGCTGCTTACGGAGATCGACGACAAGAACGCGAACGCCGCCGGACACGGTGAGGTCGGCGAGGCATACCGTTCCCAGGTCGAAAAGGGCACCACCGGCCTGCATGACATCACCAACACGGTAAAGGACGCGCTTGGCAACACGTGGTCGGCAGGGGCCGCGACGAGCGACGTCCTCAACCAAGCGGACCAGGACAACAACAACACCGCCAAGAACTGGTAGTCGGATCGAGCCGACAGCGCCCCTGGTGCCGCCGTCGGTGTTCGACTCACAAGCGGTAACGGAACGGTAACATCGCCATGTCGATCATGATCAGCCCCGAACTGGCCTCCATCTTCTCCACCTTGACGGGGATGCAGTGGCCGGACGCCGACGAGGACGGCCTGTTCGTTGCGGCTGCCGACTACGAGGCCGTTGCCGCCGACCTGGCGAAGGTCAAGGACTACCTCGGCGAACTCGTCAGGGTCGTGACGGAGGAGTTCGAAGGGGCGGCCGCTGATCAGTTCGTGGCGAAGATGAAGGGCCTGATCGGCGGCACTGGGGACGACGACTACTTCGGTGTGGCGGAACAGAGCGCCCGCGACATGGCGGATTTCGCGCGCACTTCGGGCGCCCAGGTCGAGTACACGAAGTGGATGGCGATCGGGCAGCTGGTCCAGCTGGTCGGCGAGATGCTCTGGGCGATCGCCATGGCTCCCTTCACCGGCGGCGGCTCGCTGATCAACCTCAGCTGGGAGATGCTGATCACCCGTGAGGGGCTGATGACACTTCTCAGCTTCCTGGTCAGGTCGATCCTGTCGCATACGTTCATCGGAACCGGTCTCGGTCTGTTGCAGGATCTCGTCATCCAGGGGATCCAGCTGGCCAAGGGGGACGAGAAGGAGTGGAACAAGGACGCGACAAAGATGGCCGCGGAGTTCAGTGCGGCCGGTGGGCTCACCGTCGGCCCGACCCAACTCCTCGGAATGAGCCTCGGCAAGTTGCTCGGCTCGCTCATCGGCAAGAACGCCGGGAAGCTCCTGGGTCAGGAACTGGAGGGCGAGATGCGGGCCGCGGCCCACGAAGCCGCCGCACTCCTGGGCCACGACGCGACCTCGGCGCTGTCCCACGATGCGGCCTCCGCCCTGAGTCACGACGCCTCCTCCGCACTGGCCCATGACGCGTCCTCTGCGGTGTCCCACGACGCCGCCTCCCTCATGGGGCAGCACACCCCGTCGGTGCTTGCGAACGACGCGGCCTCGGCGGTCGGCCACGACGCGTCTTCGGCACTGGCCCATGACGGAGCTTCGGCGCTGAGCAACGACAGTGCATCGGTGCTCAGCCATGACACCGCTCCGCTGCTCGGCGACGAATCTCTTGCGGCCTCGAGCGGGGGGAACAAGTGGCTCTCGGAGGAGGAGTCCGTTGCCTTCGGGTACATGCTGGGCGACCTGCTCGGGGACACGGCACCGCAGCTGGTGCAAGGGTTCTCCAAGACCGGTGCGGGCACGATGGCGGAAGCGTTCGTCAACCGAATGGGGCGGGTATTCGAAAGCAGCCTCGGAGGCGAGCTGGGCCAGGAAGCAGCACGCCAGCTCGGTCAGGACTACGCCAACGCCTTCGTCGAGCACTGGGGCAAGGCCGGAGCGGACCGCGAGGCGCTGCAGACTGCCCTCAACGACGTTCTGCGGGACAGCGGGCTGAGCAGCGAGGGGATCAGGACGCTGACGGAAGGCCTCCCTGCTGCAGCGGACCACATGAACCTGCACGGCAGCCGGGCCTACAAGGTGGGCGACGCGATCGGCACCTCGGCGGGTGGCGGTCTGCAGAACAACCTCACCGAGGGCTTCTACAACCTGATCTTCGACGACGGCCACACGTTCCACACCACCTGGAACACCGCCGTCTCCGGCATGGCCATGGGTCTGCTGGGCAGGGCCGGTCACGAGCTCTTCGCAGGCCCGCTGAGTGCGCGGTTCACCGCATTCGTGGACAAGCTCCGTGGCCGTATTGCCTCGCTGTCCCCCGCTTCCGGCGACGTCGGCCACCCCGGCGGCAGCGAGACCACTCCGTTGCTCCCAGACAACGCGTCGTGGTCCGATTCGTCCAGTACCGTCAGTTCGGATTCGAGTGATTCGGCGCCGTTCCGCGGATCGCGTGCCACCGGGTTCGAGAGCTCGCCGGGTGGTGAGTCGTTCGTTGACAATGATTCGCTGCTGGGCGGTCGGGATGTGCAGTCGGATGGTTCGGGTTCCGTGTCTTCGGGTACGGGTGAGCCGTCGTTGTCCGGTGGTTCGCGTGACCTGAGTGCGCCGCGTACGTCGGGTGGTGAGTCGTTCGTCGGTGGTGATGTGCCGGCGCGTGGTCTGGATGTGCGGTCGGATGGCTCGGGTTCCGTCACTTCGGCCTCGAATGAGCCGACGTCGTTCGGTGGTTCGCGTGACCTGAGTTCGCCGCGTACCTCGAGTGACGACGTGATCGTGGAGAGCCCGCTGAAGCCCGGACAGGACGGGGCGACCCCCGATACTTCCCAGGCGTCCAGCGCGTCCAGTCGTGATTCCGTGCCCACCTCACGTCCGAACACTCCGCAAAGCGAGCCCCGGCAGAGCAGGGCGAGCGGGGCTCAGGAGATCCGGCCCGTTCGCACCGAGAGCGACACCGCCGCCAGATCTGCCAGGGACACCGCCTCCAGCACCCCGGACACGGGTGCCGTGAGGAACCTCGGCGGCGAGCCGGCCCGCCCTGTGGTGACCGAGTCCGAGACGTCGGGGAGCCTGTCGTCTGCCGTCGGCGAGAGGTCGGACAACGGCTCCGCCGCCGACAGCCCGGCGGGCAAGGGGGCGACCGCCGAGGGGCGTATCGACTCCGCGGCGGCAAAGAAGACCGGTCCGCAGGAAGAAGCACAACCCGAGGCCGCGCGTTCCGTTCCGGCCGGTGAGCCCAAGACCGAGAGCAGCAGCCCGTCTTCCGACTCGCGCAAGTACCACACCACGGTGACGAGCGAGGAGGAGGCTCGCGCGCAGTACGAGTATCGCGAGGAGCCTTCCAGCAGTCAGCCCGCGACCGCCGACCACAACCCTCCCACGAGCGCAGACCACGGCCCTCGTACGACCGCCGACCCCCTGGCTCATGACGGCGACAGCCTGTTCGCGCCCCAGCAGCACGGCGCCGACTCGCCCCACGAAGCCGCACCGTCGACCCCCGTTGTCTCCCCCGAGCACCCCTACTTCGTGCCGCCCCCCTCGCACGCGTCACCCGAGCCCGAGGTGCTCGCGCACTGGGAACAGCGGCAGCAGGAGCTGCATGACGGATATGACGGGAAGCTGGGCGACGCAAGCAACCTGTTCACGCTCGACAACGAGTACGAACTGAGCTTCAACTCGGCCCTTCAGGAGTGGAGTTACTCGCATCAGAACGGCAGCAGCGACCCGCGCACCCTGAGCTATTTCATCGACCCGGAGAACAAGGAATCGCTCACGGCCATCTGGCAGCGCGGATACCAGCTGCTGCACTCCGACTTCTCCCAGGAACTCGGAGGCCAGACACACCACCAGGTGTTCGAGGAGGTGAACGGTGCGATCGAGGTCACCGAGCAGCGTCCAGTGCGGTCGCATGCCCTGAACGAGGACCTGGACGGTCTGGTTCAGGTCGCCGCGGCGCGCGAGACCGCGGTGCAGATCGGTATGAAGCGTTTCGTGCGCACCGTCACGGACTGGGGCCGCACGCTCACGGACACCGAAGGGCCCGTGCGCGTCGACCTCCCCGAGGAGTCCATGGCGCGGATCCGCGAACACATGGCGCCCATCTTCCAGTCCAAGGCGGAAGCAGCTGTCGCCGAGCTGTTCGCGACTCCCCAGGACGTGCGGGAACACCTGCCTGCCCGGCTCGCCGACGCGCAGAAGGTGCTGGACGGCATGGTCGGGCAGCTGATGAACGACCTCGACCACAGGGCCGTCTACGAGCACGAGATGACGGGCCTCGTGGAGAAGACCCTCGACGAGTTCGGTACCGAATGGCACCAGCACCTGAGCGAGCAGGACCGCGAGCTGCTGGACACCGCCGGTGTCCCCGAGGACGCGCAGCTCTCCGAGGCCAGCGTCAGGGCCGTGAAGGAGGGGCTGGAAGGCATCTTCGCCGAAGACTTCAAGCAGGCGTTCGGCTCCACGGACGACGCCTCGCGCTTCCACGGCGACATGTCCCGCGCGGTTGTGGAGTTCAGGGCGCGGAGCTCCGCGCACAAGGAGGAGGTCGCGCACTTCTTCGCCGTCCAGGCGGCCCGCGACGTGTTGCAGACCAAGGTCGTCGAGACCGCCAAGCAGAGCGCGGACTTGTGGCAGCAGCACGGTCTGAGCCATCTCGGCGACGAGGCGGTCGAGGCGCTGGGACTCAAGGGCTATGTGGCGGAGCGGCACCTCGAGCAAGTGACGAAGTCGATGGCGAAGGACGTCGACACGGCCCTGCTCGCCGCCGCGGACCGCAGCGGAAAGGGAGACAGCGCCCCCGACGGCGGTCCCGTTCCGCACGATGAGGAGACTCCCGCCTTCGCCGACACGCTCGCGAAGCTCTTCGACGAGAAGCACGTCTACGACCGGTTCAGCCTGCACGCTGCCCGCGATAGCGTCAGCAGCAAGGCCGAGAGGCACGCCCGCATGGAGCTGGCGAGCTGGGAGGCCGAGCGCGGTGAGCAGCTGTCCGCGAACGGCCAGGACCGGGTGGTCCTCGGGCACGCCGGTCGCGAGCTCGACAAGTTCGAGGAGGTGTTCCGGGGTTCGCTCAGCGACGGTCTGCAGGAGAAGCTGACCGAGTGGTCCGAGGAACGGGACTGGCTCCGCGACGAACTGCCGGTCCACTTCGGCTTCGAGGCCGAGGTCATGGAGGGCTTCGGCGCGGCGGCCCGGCATTTCGACGGGCTCGCCGACGGCCGGGAGCTCCATCCCGCAACCCTCGCCCACCTGAAGGACAACTACGGCGAGGACTGGTTCATCGAGTACAAGAACCACTGGGGGCCCGAGAGCCTCGACGCCCAGCGCTGGCTGGACAACGAGCGAGCCAACGAGCACACGTTCGGCACTGGCGGGCGGGACGACAGCGGCGGCAACGGGACCACCGAACCGTTCGCCGGGACGCCCGACGAGTCTCTCGTACACGAGGACCAGCACGAGCCGGTACGCGATGACGACAGCGTCGCCCCGGACACGGATGACGAAAGCGTCGCCCCGGACACAGGCGACGAGCAGGCAACGCTCCCGTCCGCGCCCGTGGTACGCCGGGACTCGGCGTTCGCCGAGAATAAGGACGAACCGAGTGTGGTCCGGTCGGAAGAGGCCGAGACCGCTGTCCGGGTCCCCGAGACCTCGGACACCGGCGCCGCTGAGGAGCGGCCGTCCGCCACGGCGGTGAGCACCGGACCATCGGGTGAGGACCTCGGCAACGAGCACACGAAGGCCCCGGACGCGGACGCGGACGTGGACGCAGCCTCGGACCGTGACCTCACGACTGCCACGCAGGACAGTTCGACGGACCCTGGCGAGCCCCTGCCTCCACACGAACAGCACGAACAGCACGAACAGCACGCCCCCGAACCCGTGTCGGCCAGCGACGCGGGAATCTCCCACGCCTCACAGCCCGCCGAACTGGCGCGGTGGGCCGAATCCCGGATGGATCACTCGCAGCTGGACCTGGAGAAGCAGACGGGGGAGGAAGCACGCCGTCTCCAGTCGCTCATCGACCAGCAGCACACCACCGCCGAAAGCGTCGAAGAAGCCAGGACATACCTGCGCGACCTGGGGAAGTACCACCACCCCGGCTGGCAGGAGATGGCGGAGACGCAGAAGGACGCCCTTGTCACACGCCTGGTACTGAAGACGCTCGAGCACCCGCGCGGCGCCGACGAGGCCGAGCGCCTGGCACTCCACTACGTTCGTGAGGACTCGCTGCGGAAGCTGTCTCCGGAGACCCTGCACGAAGTTCTCGAGCAGGCCGGGCAGATGGTCAAGGAACTCCACCCATCCTGGTTCTCGGCGCCCGAGGCGCCGCACCTGCTGGACGACGAGCAGCGGCAGGTCCACCTGGCGGAGGCGGACCAGCACCGGTACGAGGATCTGGTGGAGGTCGCCCATCTGATCGCGACCAAGGGACACGATCCGGCCGTCGAGCGGGCTCGGGCGATGGAGAACTTCACGGTGTCCTCGGCCGGCCCGGAGACCGTGCAGTTGCGCGTACTGCCCACAGGTTCGGCCAATGCCAAGGTCGTCACCTTCATGTCGGCACAGGAGGCGGAGCAGGCAGCACCGTGGTGGCTGGCCCACGACGCGGGACCGGGGAGCACCTACCAGTTCTGGGACCAGGACGGCGGGGATCCGTCCGCCAGATACCCGGGACATACCCTCCCCTGGTCGGGACAGCCGACCGTCTACGTGTACCTGCGTACGAGTTCGGAGTTCTTCGCTCCGAGCCTGGTCGACCACGGACTCGACGTCGCCGGCCGGGGGGGCACGGCCCCGACCACCGGTGACCATCTGGCGGACTTGGTCGCACGGGCCCAGGAAGTCCAGGAAGCCCTTGCCGAGGCCGAGCGCACCGGAACGCCGCTGAACCTGGTGCTCTTCGCCTGCTACACGGCGCGCGACGACGGTCAGCTGACCCTGATGGCCGCGGAGTTCACACAGCGCTTCGGTGGCAAGCCGGTCCTCGTACACCCGAGCCCCTTCAAGCTGTCCTTCGACAGCACCAGCAAGATCAATGTCGTTGCCGCCCCCGACACGCCGGACACACTGGCCTGGCGCACCTTCGAGCTACTGCCCTTCCACCCGGCTCCGCCCCGGATGGCATGGCCCCTCAAGAACGTACTGTCGTTGCGGACGGCGTACGACGCACCTTGGCGGCATGAGCTCGCCGCCCCCCAGGACCTGCTGCGGCTCCTCCCGAAGGACCAGGAAGTCCATGTCGTGGACGCGGTCAGACGTGGACGCGGCGTCACTTTGCAGGTGGCCGACGGCCCGGGCAGCCACCGGCCGGAGACCCTGAGCATGGCGGACCTGGCGGCGTTGCCGCAGATCACCGCCCTGGACAAGAACGGGCCGGTGGTTCTCCTGGTGGACGGTGCCGGCCTTCCGCCGCTGTCCTCGAAGCAGGACGGCACCGTGGACCGCGACTGGACGCAGGCCCCCGGCATGCTGTTCGCCGCCGCCCACGGCGGCCCGGTGATCGCCCCCACGGGGTGGCTGGAGCTGACTCACGCGAACCCGAAGGGCACGGACGGGCCCGGGCTGCTCGGCGTCGAGCAACTTCCCGAGGACAGGGGCGTGCTGCCGCCGTGGGTCCTACTGCGATCGACGCCGAACGGCCCGGAGGTCACACCCGCCGTTCCGCCCTTCGCCGAGCGCTCCGACGAGCCGGGGACGTCCGGCAGCGGACAGCAGGACGCGTCGCACCTTGCGAGCAAGGAAGAAATTGCCGCGGCGGTCTCCGAGGCGTCGAGCCACGCGGAAGAGGAGCCCTCGCGTCAACTCGATGACGGTGCTCCTGCCGCACTGCCCGACGAGGCGGTGAAGCAGGACGGCTTCGCCCAGCAGACACTCGACGTCGGCTCCGATGACGCGGACGAGCAGTCGGACGTGGTACCCGCGAGCGTTCCCGACATCCAGCAGCTGGCCCAGCGGACGCCCCTGCCGATGCGGGGGGACACCGACTATGAGGGGACTGGGCAGTCGGACGGGTACACGGTCGGCTCCGAGGATCAGGATCGGACCGAGCTGTCGGCCAGCCCGGTGGACGGGAGTCCGCAGGAGATTCCTGAGCCGTCGATGACCGGTGTGCGGTCCGGCGGGGAGGTGTCGAAAGACGAGATCTCCACGGCGGATTCGGCGCCTCGGGTCGTGGAGGAAGAGCCGACGGGCCCCGCCACGCAGGCGGAGTACGACACGCCGCTCACCACCGGGAGCCAGGAGGTGACCACCTCAGCGGATGCGGAGGTGGTCGACACGGAGACCGGTCCGCTGTCGCCGGACGAACAGAACGACAGCGGCGACACCGCACAGACGTCAGCGAACACACCTCCCGGCGCAATCGACACCAGCCAGGTCAACACCAGCCACGTCGACACCGACAGCATCGACGAGATCACCTCACTCCACGACTCATCGATCGACGAGGGCCCCCAGGCCCCGCTGCCCGTCGCTGCCAAGGCAGCCGGCGTCCCGACCGTCTACGGCGACTTCCGCAACGCCACGGGCGGTGATCTGGTCGTCGCCGCGGTCCGCGCCCATCTGCCCGTCGTGCGCAAGCGCGGCGAGACCAGCGGGCTCGACGCCATCCGGCAAGCGATCACCGGCGACTTCGACTCGTTGCGCGGTACGGGGCGCAGGTTCCTGGTGACCTTGCCGAACGGGAGCAAGTACGAGGCGAAGGTCGTCGCCTCTCCGCTGTTCGACCACGCCCAGCTCGTCGAACATCCTGTCGCCCCCGAATCGCCGGCGGAGCTGCACAAGACCACGACGGCCGCGCGGCGGGTTCAGTCCAGTGGGAAGGACTCGGGAATCGGAAGGTCCCGGGACCTCTCGGGAAGCCTGAACTTCTTCACCGGGCCGGTGGGTGTGGCGGTCTCCGTCGGTGGCGGGATATCCACCTCCCGTCCCTCCCTGAGCACGAGCGTCGGCAGGTCGCAGTCCGAATCGCGGACTCTGAAAGGCCTGACCCAGGACGAGCATTCGGTGGTTCCCGTTCGCTACACGGTGACCGTCACCGACGCGCGCGGCAACGCGCTCACTCCGGCCGTGCCAGCCGGAGGCACGCCACTGGTGGACGCCGCGGGCCGGGTGATCGGTGACGCTCAGGTCGAGCTGCACCTTCCCGGAGAGCTGGCCGGACTCGTACCAATTGACGATCCCGCCGATCCCGTGGCCCTGCGCCTGCCGGACGCCCCACTGCTGAAGCAGATGCAGGTACGGAAGGTCGACGTCCAAGGCGGCCTGCCGCACGATCCCTTCGACACGCTCTCCCTCCTGGTCGGGCCCGCCGCCGGGCTCGGTGCGCCGGGACGGACGGTGCTCCAGGACTTCATGAGCGAGCGCAACCTCGCCAAGATCCTGCTCTCACGTAGCGCGGTGATGTCGGATCTGCTGGTGAGCGCGGACGGGAAGCAGACAAGCGCCGTCTCGATGGGAGTCCTGCACGACGACGTGCAGATGGTCGGCGACTACACCGGCAATCCCATCTACTACGTGATCAATGACGGGAACTCGTTCGACCACGTCCAGTCGCTGGAGACGACCTCGGGCTTCAACTTCTCGTTGGGGGTCGGCGGCGGCGCCACCGGCGGTGTGACGCGAGCCACCGTCATGGCGACCGGTACGTTCTCCCGGAAGCGGAGCCGCTCGGCGTCCTCCGGCACCTCACTGGGCTACAACAGCCAGACCATCAACCTCGCGGGCCTGGTGCTGACGAAGGTCAGGGCCCGGGTCCGGTACGCCGTCCTCGGGGACCCGAACAGCAGCCTCGACGTGCCGGTGGAAGGTTACGTCTGGATGTCGGCCGGCCAGGCGGCCGAGCTCGGCCTGCCGCATCCCGAGGGCTCCCCGGACCGGGTGATCGAGCCCACCGGAGTGCCGAGGCACCTGCCGCCCTACTTCCACTCGGGCTCCTTCGGGCCGCACCAGGTGATGAACTTCACCGGTCACGGCGAGCCGGTCAAGAACCAGATCTTCAAGGTCCTCTCCGGTCCCCGGGGGCTGGGCAGTCACCTGACGGACTTCCGGAACGGCACGCTCGCCAAGCGCCCGCGAACCCTGCGGGCCGTCGTGGCGCTGAACCTGAAGGAGCTCGAGAAGTTCTCGCTAGAGAACCTCGCCAAGGACCCGGACGCACTCCTGGGCAGCGGCGTACGAGGCCGGTTCACCCGTGACAGAGGCCAGTGGACGTACCACTACAATGTCACCGTCACCGCCCGTACCGGAAACCCCGTGCACCAGGGCCAAGTGTTCGATCACTGGGCCGGCGGTGGCACCTCGGTCGCAGGGGTGACGGGCTCGGGAAAGAGCATCACCACCTCCAGTGGTCTGGAGATCGCGGCCAAGGCCCGGCTGGGGCACAGCATCGGCCCGGTGAGCGCCGCCGCCTCGGCTTCCCTGGCAGGAACCTTCACCCGCACCCGCAGCAGGCAGCTGTCGGTCAGCTCGGACCCCTCGTCCTTCTACTCGTACGACGGTGCGGCGAACTCCCAGGTCTTCGACGTTCCGATGACCTACGACGTCACCATCACCCGGCACAAGGTGCTGCGGGAATGGGCGAAGGCCGCGCCCGGACTTCCGGGCAAGCAGGCGCCCGAGGTCAAGACCCTGGCCATGACCCACCAGGAAGGGGACGCTCCGCTGCCCCCGGGGGCCGTGGCGCTCGAACCCTTCGAGAACGAGATCCGGATCATGGTGTCCGACGATCTCACCTTCCCCGAGGACACCACCCCCCTCACACCGCCACCGCCCACTACGGCCAAGATCAAGGCACCGCCGTCGATCACCGCATTGCCCGGCCGCGCCGCGAAGACGGACAAGGTCGAGTACCACGCAGGGGTGGAGATCACCGCCGATGTGTCCGCCGCACTGATCCGGGCGGCCAAGGACGCAGTCACCGACGCTGCGGGCGGCGACGAGGCCCTCACCTACACCGGCAGCCCGAACGACGAACGCTTCGACATCCTGAGCCACAAGCAGCTCGTGGCGGGCATGAAGGACGCCGAAGGCGGACGTCTGTGGATCGAGGACCTCACGCACCTTCGCCGGACCAACGACACGAACGCGGCGGTCGGCGTCCAGCTGCAGCTGTCCCTCCCGGAGAACCCGCGGGACGCGTTCGTGACGATGCTCGACTCCAACTTCCAGCGAGGTGCCACAGGCGGTTACACGGTCGCCGGATCCAAGAGCACCTCGAAGAAGTGGGCAGTCTCCCTGCCGGTCCTCAACGAATCCCTGACCTCGGCACAGTATCCCGACGTCTGGGGCAATGCGGGTGGCGGCCTGGGCAAGTCCTGGAAGAGCGGCACGTCGTTCACGGTGAAGAACAGCGGCAGGCTGGAACGGGCCGTGGACATGGACGGTCCGGTGCAGCGCGTGCTGGTTGCGCTGAACGGCAGGTTCACCGTCGTCTCGGAGGCCAGGGACGAGAACGTCCTCAAGGGCACGGTCCTTCCTCAGAGCAGTACCGGACGGTCCGGGCGCACCGTCACCACCCAGGGCGGCATCTTCGTCGAGATGACCATGGCTCAGGCCCGCAAGGCCGGCGTCCTGCCGCCGAGCCTGGCAGGCGAGGACCCCGGGGCGGACGGCCGCAGGTTCCCCTCCGCGGGCCCGGGCCGGCGGCTCTACCCTCCGGTGGCGCACACCCAGGGCCAGTTGGGCGCCCGGGGCCCGATGCGGCCCGAGAACTCGCTCTACACCGCGGACCTGCTCGAGGGCCTGGCCGCGAAGCTCACGAAGCTGGACCCCAAGCTGTTCGGGGCGCTCTTCCCGCAGCAGGTGCTCGACGACCGGATGCACAACATCTCCCGGTCACTCGACCTGACCTCGGAGAACACCTCCACAGCGATGGTGCACAGCCTCTTCGAGCGCGGAGTGCCGCTGCTCGTCCACAAGCTGACGACCTTCGGCAGCAAGACCTACGAGCTGGTGCTGTCGGCGCGCGCGACCGAACAGCCCGCCTTCCGAGGTGTGATCGCCTACGACGGCATCAGCATCCTCAGCACCTCGCGGGGGCAGAGCCGCTCGGACGGTGTTTCCCGCGGAACCTCCGGCAATGCCAACGTCACCCCGGTGGAGGCCTACACACCCGACCTGACGTCGAACCCCGTCACCTTCCTCGGAGCCTCCCAGTCCCGTTCCATCGACGCATCCCAGTCGCACTCCGCCGGACAGGGGACCGGTGAGTCGACCGGAGGCGCCCTCTGGGTGAGCGGACCGGTCGCGCGGTTCGAGGTGCCCGTGCAGGTGAAGCTGGCCCTGCGCGCGGACGGCGAGGAGATCGCCTCCTTCACCGGCCCGGAGGTGAAGAACTTCAAGTACCGGCTGCTGGCCGACTCCCTGCGCAGCACCCCGCCTCCGGCCACACCGGCGCTGCCTGCCAGGGTGAGCAAGGGAGAGACCTGGAAGCCGGGCAGCGTCGGCACGAAGGTCGCAGCGTGGCGCGGCCAGGGCCTGCACGTCACGCCGGACGGCCCGGTCGAGGTGGAAGGCGCGGCGGACGCGCTGTACCGGTCGGTCACCCAGGCGGCCCAGGCGGCCGGGGTCGATGTCGGCAGGCTGACGAAGACAGGGCTCAAGCAGCAGTCCGTGCACGCCATGGTGAGCCCGGAATGGGTCAACGCCCACCTCGCGGAGATGCTGCGGCAAGGCGTGTCGCTGCCGGGCCTGGAGTCGCTGGGGGTCTCGGTCACCGTCCACGCGCGGCTGGGACGGGACGCGGAGCTCGGCTCGTTCACCGAAGGCGGCAACGTCGTCGGCGAGAAGAAGACCACAGCCGACAGCAGCAGCGCGATGCAGTCCGGCTCCGGTCGCGGTACGACCACAGAGCTGGGTCCCGGCCGGGTCAAGGCCGCCGACGGAACCATGTGGGGCGGCCTCTCAGGCGCCGACTTCGGTACGACCACCAGCCTCAGCCAGTCCAGGAGCGCGGGCTCCTCCTCCGCCGACACAACCCAGCTCTACACCCAGGGGCGGCTCGCCGAACTGCGTCACCACGTGGACTTCCTGGTCGTGGTACAGCCCCACAACCCGGCCAAGGGACCGGTCGGCGTATCCGAGGCGAAGCTGCCCGCAGCCGGCACCAGCTGGGTGCCAGCCTCCCAGCTCGGCACCCTCCTCGGTCCGCTGCCCAAGGAACTGCACCAGGCTCAGGACGCCCTCGCCGCGGCCACCGACGCCTGGCGCAGAGCCGAGCGCCGGCGCGACGACAAGGCCAAGGAACTCGACGCCCTGGCCCGCGAGCATGCCGCCGCACTCGCTACAGCCGCACCCAAGCCCGGTACGTCCGTGGAGGACAACGGGGCAGGCGTCGGGAACGGGGACCAGACACTCGCCGACAGCATCGAGGAGGCCCTCGGCCCCGGGGTCTGGAAGGCCCCGGCGCGGAACACAACCGGGACGCCCGCCGACCAGACTCCTCACGACACGGGCGAACTGCCCGCAGAACTCGAGCAGATCCGGGACGAGCTGGCGGACCTGGAGGACACGGCACGCGACAGCTTCGCCGCCTGGTGGGGCGTCAAGCGCACGGTCGAAGACGTGATCGACGCCTACAACGCGGCGAAGACCACGGCCGGCACCGAGAACGGCACCGAGCTCTCCTTGCAGGATGGGAGCGAACCGGCGCCCGAGAAGGCTGCGGGAGTCGGCGGCAGTCAATCCCTCTCCCCGACAGCGGCAGGGAAGCGGAGACAGGTCCACTTCACCGAGGATCCGCTCGTGTTCGACGGGGACGAGGAGGCTCCGGCGGACGCAGGGCCCGGGGCGGTGAGCGTGCCGGGGTGGTCGCACGGGCTCCGTGAGTTCCCCTGGGGCTCCGTGGAGCTGTCGGAGCACGAGAACGCCCTCGTACTGCTCGGCGCGAAGGACGCGGGGGTCGCCGTACACCGGCTGGCCGACGCGCACTGGTTCAACAGCGAGCAGGAGGCGGGCACGCTTGAGCCGCTGACCGTTTTCGTCCGGGGATCCGCAGACCGCTCCAAGGGCTTCTGGCAGGCCTACAACGGCACCGGGCTGGAGTACCGGTCGCTCGACGAACTCCACCAGGTGATCACGACATCGGGCGCATGGTCCGAGAGCGGTGACCGTGACCTGCTGGTGGTCTCCTGCTATACCGGCGTCGACGTCGTGCAGATGGCCGAGAAGTTCGGGCGGACGACGACGGCCCCATCCGGCAAGGAGGGGCTGTTCGAGGACGGCACGGTTCGTCACCTGGACGATGCCGGGGCGGAGGAGGAACGTGACGCGGACGGATCGGTGCGTCAGGGCGACGACGGCGGGCGATGGCTCGTGTCGGTGCCCGGGGGCACCGACGGTGCCTGGGAGATCGTCGAGGACTTCGGACACCTGCTGCCGTTCCAGGAGTCGCCCGAGCAGGCCCCCGACCTTGCTGATCTCGTGGAGGAGGAACCCGGAAGCGAGGCCGACAGCCCGGCATTGAGCGGCCAGCGGCAGCAGCCCTTGGTCTTCGACGGCAAGACCCCCCGGGAGGTGGCGCGCTGGGCTACCCGCCTGATCAGGGAGACGTCCACGAAGGTACGCAACAGCAGCGAGGAAAACCTCGCGGAGGTGCGACTCCTGGGCCAGGAACGGAACGTGTCCGGAACGGAGCTCAACAACATGTTCCGTGCCCTGGGGAAGGCCGGAAAGGAGGTTCTCGATAACGGTGACTGGAACCGACTCGACCAGAACGCACAGAAGGCGCTGATCCGTGCGGTAGCCCGGGCGGGAATGCAGAAGGGACCCGCAGCGGCAAAGTCACTGGGTGAACACCTGACGAACGTGGAGAAGCTGCGGCTGTTGCCGCCCGTCCAATTGCAGGATTTGCTGGAGCACGCCTACCAGGTGATCCAGAGTGCATCCGATTCCTGGTACGAGTCCGGCAGTGACGAGGAACGGTTCCACGGACTGCTCAAGGTCGCCGTCGTGCTCAGACGGGGCGGCACTGACACCGAGGCGCTGTTGACGGCTCGTCATCTGGAACGTGAGCGGCAGCGGCAGGAGACGCAGCACAGCAGGTCGGAGGAGTTGCGTGCGGGGGTGCCGGTGGGCTCCGCTGGGTCGGAAGTGTTCAACCGCACCGTCATGCGCACACGTTCGCAGAACTCCAGTGTCATCTCGTTCGTGCCGGAGTCGAAGGTCGACAAGGTCGAGTTCGCGTGGAGTCGTCATGACGCAGGGCCCGATGCCAAGTATTCCTTCCTGCTCCCGAACGGTCGCCCTCGGACCGGGAAGCTGCCATGGGCCGGTCAGCACACGCTGTATGTCGACATGCACGGGCAACCGGACCGCGCCTGGCCGGCGCTGCGGGACACCACACAGCGTGGCGGTGGCAACCGCCTTGCCTCGGTCAATCCGCGACACCTCGCGGAGATTGTGAAGGCCGACCCGGAATACCTGCACCTACTTCAGAAGGCTCGGGATGACGGAAAGCCCCTGAACGTGGTGCTGTTCGCCTGTAGGTCCGCCGGAAGCCAACCGATCACAGACCCCTCACAGACCATGCTGGTCCGGGATTTCCATGCCCTCATGGGGCCCGGACACATAGGCCACTCCAGCCCCTTCACACTCTACGTGTGGGAACCAACCGGGGTGCTGAGCGGCGACATCTCGGACGCCACGCTGAGCGACTGGCAGAAGTTCCCCCAGCGCGCTCACCTCCAGCTCGCGGGCCAACTGAGCAACGGCGTGTCGCTGACCTCGGCGGACGACTTCGCCTGGCGTGCTCCGATCGCTCCCTCGCAGGAGCTCTCCGCGGTGCTGCGGGACCTGCCCGAGGTCCAGGACGTGCTGGTGGTGGAGGCGGCCCCGCACGGATCAGGTGTGCGCGTGTGGGTACCGGGCCGGCAGAGCGGCGGGGAGTACCAGAACTGGGCGATGCCGGAACTGGCAGCAGCGCTCCGGGAGGGCCGCCTGGGCCCTGTGCTGCACGAGGGTCGGCCGGTGCTGCTGCTCGTGGACGGTGCGGGACTCAAGCCCGCGCCGTCCGGAGGCGAGGAGAGCGGTCCGGCGGAGCCCGGCGCGTCACTCGCCGAGCTGCTCGCGGCCGAACTGCCCGGGTCGAAGGTGATCGCCCCTGCCGGTGCACTGGGACAGGAGAGGCTGGAGGAGGAAGCGCAGGACGGCCCGCTCCTGCCCGCACCGCTGAAGGTGGAGCGGCCCGACGCACACCTGAGCAACCCCGATTGGCAGCCCTGGCAGGTCGTCGACGGTCCGACGCTGACGCAGCCGGAAACCGACGACGGTACTCCGGACACCCACGAGACGGTCGAAGGACCAGTACTCGACCAGCCGGCCATACCGCCGGGCTTGGCAGCCGCCAGGGACTTCGAGGCGTTCCTCAAGAATCAGCTCGGTAACGCCGGATTCGGTGCCTTGTGGGACCAGGCATCGGCAGACATCCGCAGCCACGGCGCATTTGTCTACCCGCCGGACGGCGGGCGGCCTCTCCATGAGAGCGATCCCTGGCTGTACGTGGTCCAGATGCAAGTCATGCGCAGGCTGCACGCGGACCAGGGCAACGCGGGGGCACAGCAATACGCCGCCGAGCAGCCGCAGCAGCTTTCCGACCCTCGGCCCAGCCCAGAGGCAGTCCCACCGGGTTGGCAGGCTGCCAGGGCCTTCGAGCCAGTTCTCAGGAATCAGCTTGGTGAGGCCCGGTTCCGTGCCTTGTGGGACCAGGCGTCAGCGATCGTCCGCGACCACGGCGGGTTTGCCTTCCCGCCGGATGATGTGCGCCCCCTCCATGAGAGCGATCCACAGCTCTACGTGGTCCAGATGCAGGTGATGCGCATGCTGCACATGGACGAGGGCATCGTGGAGGCACAACAGTACGCAAGTCGGCAGCGGCAGCAACTCCCAGGCGCCCGGGCCGGTATGGCCAACGACGAGCCCGTGCAAACTGAGGGGTCGATGCAGGCTGAGGGGCCCGAGCAGGTCGAGCTGGTCCCACAGGTCACGCAGGCCGTGACCTTCGCGCAGGTCGACGGGACCGAGTCCGACGCATCAAGCACAACAGACGAGGATGACGACACCGCCAGCCGCGCGAATTCCGAGGGTGAGCTGTCTCCCTTCGAGGAGGCCCTGAACCGCTTCCAGGACCGCACACTCGAGAACCCCGAGCCGCCTGTCCCGCCACAACAACCGGAGCACGTCCAGGAAACCCAGGACACGCTCACGGAGCAGGTACCGGACAACGAACTCCAGGCGGCTGACCTGCACCGTCGAGCGCATGAGGCGTCTGCTGCGGAGAGCCTTCTCTACGGGGACGGGCTCGGGTGGAGCATGCCTTTCGACCAGCTTCCTCTGATGCTGTGGGGCGAGCGGGGGGTACACCGCCTGCATCGGTTGCTGATCGATCGATCCGAGCGTTACCGAGGTGACTACGCAGCAGCCCGGCTGCTGATGGCCGGCCCTGGGCATCCGGATGCCAAGGAGGAACAGCTCAGGGAACTCGTCCAGCGGTGGGGGCTGCACTCTGGTGTCGCCGACTACTGGGTGGACCGATTCACCTCGCTCGCGGCACGCAAGGCGCTGTGGGGCAGCAGGCCGGAGCAGGACCACACCTTGGTCTCGCAGCATCTCGACACCTACTACCGGCCCTCGGTGGGGGAGGACGAAACCGGGACCCTACGCGGGCAGGAACTGGCCGCGCTCCGCGAGGAACTCCACTTCGAGTTGCTCGAGGCGCTCGGCGCGGACCGCAGCGGGCACCTTGCTCTGAATCTGGCGCGCACCATCGCCCAGGAGGAGAACACCTATACGACGCGCCCCCCCCACATCGGCAGGCCCGACGAAGAGGAGCCGATCCGCCGGGGACCCCTCCCGACCGACCTCACATCCCGAGAACTGGCAGAGCTGGCCCGCTCAACAGGACTGCACCGACAGAGCGGGTCGCTGGGCAAGACACGCGGCAAGCTGTCGCAGGTACGCGACAGCGACATCGAGCTGATGGGCGACATCGTCGGCGTGGTCCGTCAGTTGGACGGCACGCAGAGTGATCTTGACCGGGCCAGGCTGACGAGCGCCCGCCGGCTCGTGGACATCCTGCGGCGAGAGTACGGTCATACCGGTACGTTCAGTCCCGAGCATCTCGACCCCCTGGTGCGCCGCGTGTTCGGCCTGTCTGACCACGGCGAGGTCACCTCGGACCAGCGGCGGACCCTGCTCGACCTGGTACCGCATGCCAAGACCTCCGGCAGGCCCGTCTCCAGCCAGAGCCTCGCTGCTGCCCGAACCAGGCTCCACCCAGAGCTTTCCACGCCGCGTGAGCAGGACACCGCCAATGACTCCGGTATCCCGGAAGAAACGCCTGCTCATTCCACGGCAGCTGTGTCCGTGGACATAACCGCGATCTTCCCCACACCGACCTGGTACGGGGACGGCGGGACGCTCTACCGCGTCGACACCCGGCACCCGGACGTGATCTTCGCCGAGGGCTTCCGGCCGCGCGACGCGCAGAACCTGTCCCTGCATGACTACGTGCAGTTCGGAGCCGACGAAAACGCCGAGTTCGGCTTCGTGAGCACCAGTGGCTCCTTGGACTGGACCCTGAACTGGCGCTCCAGCGGATACGTCTACGAGTTGGGCCCCGAGGCCCAGGGCGGAATCGACGTCGCCGAGACGATGGCCGACCACGGAGTTCCGTACGAGTTCGCGGAGCAGGAAGAGGTGGCCTTCCCGGGCGGCCTGTCCACTGCGGTCATCAAGGGCGCGTGGGAGGTGGTGACCGCTTCGAACCCCGGCGAGCCGAACACCCTCGGCAGGTTCGTACCCAACCCGCATTACGGACAGGACCACTTGGAGCGCCCCACCGATCCCGTGCCGGGCTGGTCGCAGGGCACGCAGGACCTCCCCTGGGGCACGGTGGAGGTCTCCGAGCACCCGCACGCGCTGATCCTGCTGGGGCAAGAGGAAGCCAGGCAAGCGGTCACGTACCTCGAACAGGCCGACTGGTTCCGAGCCGACCCAGATGACGGCTTCCTGACGGTGTTCGTGCGTGGTGCGCGGGGCAGTGGTGGCAGGAGGTGGCTGGCGTATGCCGGTGGGTCGGTGTCGGAGCGGCCGTTGTCGGATCTGGTCCGGTTGGTGAAGTTCCATGCCCAGTGGCGGGGTGGTCGGCCGGTTCGGCTGGTGTTCTGTGACGCCGGGCTTGTGGTCAATGGGCTGGCGGATGCGTTCGGGCAGGTGGTGGAGGCGCACGAGGGTGCCCTGGTTCTGACCGATGAGGGGCTGGTGTTCGATGACGGTGAGTCGTCGTGGCTGACGGCGCTGCCGGACACCGAGGAGCCGTGGGACCTGGTCACGGATGTCTCGCCGCTGCCGTTCCAGGCTCCGCCTGGTGACGACGGGCAGCACGGCCTCCACTTCGCCGGCGAGAGCGGCTCGGGAACGGTCACCGAGGCCCAGTATCCGGCTTTCCGGCCGAAGGCGTCGCTTTCCAAGCACGTGCTCATGGGTTGGACGAGGGGCGTGCAGCAGCCCAACGGACAGTTCCACAGGGTCCTTAAGGGCCTGCACATGTGGGGTGAGGAGCAGGCGCAGAAGTACCGGTTGGAAAACATTCCTGGGGAGCTCAGCCGACAGAACCCGGCGCCGAACGGCGTGTTCGTCGCGGCGGTGTACTCCTTGACCAACGGCCGCCTGCTGAAGAGCAGGAGCGAATTTTTCCCGGAGGGCCTGACATACGAAGCGGCCTTGCAGGAGGCACAGGAAGCATACGAGAACGCGACGGTCACGGTGGGCGGTGTGATCCGTAAGCGCGACGGATCCCTGCAGTGGGACGGGTACTCCAGGAGCGGGAACAGGATCGCAGGCTTTTCCGAAAACGGCGATATCACCGCCTTTTACCCGAAGCCCTCGAGGAACATGCCGGCGTGGGCCCTCACTTCCGCCAACCCGCTGGTCGCGGCGATGGAACGATCGCGGGCCCGGACGCAGAGCAACGCGCCCTTCGTAAACACCAACCAGGCCCAGAGCGGAACGCCGGTGTCACTTCAGGACACGGCGTCCGACGGCTCGACGGTCAAGACGCACCTGGTTGAGGCAGCGGAGCCCGGGTCCGGCACTACGCAATCCGTGGAGTTCCGGCCCGCGCCCTGGCTCGCCAGTCACGTGCGCGCGGGTCGGATCAAGCGGACTCTGCAGGCCAACGGTCAGGTCGCACAGGTTCTCTCCGGCCTGCATCTGTGGGGTGAGGAGCAGGCGAAGAAGTTCCGGCTGGAGGACATCCCCGGAGAGCCGACTCGGCAGAATCCCGCGCCGAACGGTGTGTTCTTGGCGGCCGTGTACTCCCTGGACGGGCAGTTGCTCAAGCGCCGGAGTCAGTTCTTCCCGGAGGGTCTGACCTACGACGTGGCTTTGCAGGAGGCACAGGAGGCGTACCGGGACGCGGCGGCCAGAGGGTGGATCGATGATCGTCCCAGGGACAATGATGTCATCAGCTGGGCGGGCTACTCGACGAGCGGGAACCTGATCGGTGGTTTTGCCGAGAACGGCTTCATCAGCGCGTTCTTCCCGAAGTTGACGAAGGACATGTCTGGTCTGGTGCTGACGTCGGACAATCCGCTGGTCGCGGCGGTGGAACGGCGCAAACTCCCGCCGCTGTGGTCCAGGCTGTCCGACAGCGATCAGCGGATCAGCGAGCATCTCAACACTTCGACGACCGGCGAGGCCCCTGCGCTGAGTTCGGCGCTGGCTCTGGACCGCGCCCGGGTTCTGCTCGGCGAGGGCTACCAGCTGATGCGCGGAGGACATCTGCCGGCTGGGAAATGGGCTTCGCGGGTGCGTCACCTGTTCGGTGTGGACAAGGCCCGCGCCGACGCTCAATCGGACAGGGTCCTGACGGCCGGTCTGAAGCTGCTTGATGTTGATGTGCGGATGGCTGGAGAAGGCGGCACGCCGTACTCGGCCCAGCAGGCGGTGGGGGATGCCGCTGTTCTGAAGGAAGTGGCACCTGAGCTGATCAACGCTGGCTGGCTGCATCCCCTGGACGCCGCCAAGCGCGTCGAGGTGATCCACCAGTTCGCCCCCACTGAGCCGTTCTCCTACAAGTGGAGGCTGTCCTCCGGGCAAGGGGCGGAAAACACGGAAACCGGCCTCGGCCTGATCCTGCTCGGACACGGGGAGGCCCGGCGGGCGGTGACGTACCTGAGCCGCGCCGAGTCGCTCTGGGCCAGTGGCAGCAAGGACTATCTGACCGTCTTCGTTCGCGGAGTAAAGGGCAGCGGCGGGAAGAAGTGGCTGGCGTACGACGGCGCTTCCGTGTCCGAGCAGCCGCTATCCGAGTTGGTCAAGTTCATGCAGGGCCAACCGGGTTGGATGCTGCAGCGGCCGGTCCGACTGGTGTTCTGCGACGCGGGACTCGCCATCAATGAACTGGCCGACATGTTCGGCCGAATGGTGCAGGCGTATGACGGTGTGCTGACGCTGACGCCGGACGGCCTGGTCGTCGATGACGGCGAGTCGTCGTGGCTGACGGCGCTGCCGGGCACCGATGAGCCCTGGGACCTGGTCACGGATGTCTCGCCGCTGCCGTTCCAGGCACCGCCCGGCGACGACGCGCAGCAGGGCCTCCACTTCTCGGGCGACAGTGACGACGAGGCGTCGGTCTACTACAGCGCACCCCAGTCACCGGAGCCGCAGACTTCCGACGAGGTGCAGTCCGTCGATGACGAGTTGGAGGCCGTCGACGACGCGCCGTTCACGCGCCCGAGCCAGCCGCTGCGCAAGGACTCGGCCTTTGCCGAGAAGGCCGAAGAACTTCCGGATTGGAACCCTGATGACCGGCTTTCCGTCATCTGGAGCAACGCGTCGGGTTCGTCCCTTGGCGATCTTCCCGAGTCGTCCGCTCAGCTGACATCGGAGCACGACCACTCGCTCGAAGGCGCCGACGAAGCGCACGACGAGGCAACGGAGCCAGCACTCCGGACGCAGGAAGACTCCCGGACGCAGACGGCAGAAGTGAACCAGCCGTCGGGATCGGCCACGACTGACACGTCGGGGCCGGCTCCCACGCCGCCCACCAGCCGTCGTGTTCCGAGGCGTGACGAGGCACGCCCGCCACGAAAGACCCGCGACTACGCCTTGACCGCGCCGAACCGCGCATCCCTGGAGAACGCCTCCGCGAAGGACCGCTTGCGGCACGGGCCGTTCGCTACTCGCTTCGAGGCCAAGAACATCGAGATGGAGGGCCCGGACGACCTCAACTCCTTCCCCCGATTCCGGGCGGTCCGTCCGGTTGTGCTGGAGGAGCACCCAGAAATTCAGATTTCGACTGACGGTACACTCGCGATCAAGTCGAACGGCCGAGTCAAGGACTTCTACACCACCCCGCAGTCGTTCAACCGTGCGCAGCAACGTCTTTATCAGGTCGGCAGTGCATTGGACCTGTTCATGGACGATAAAACCTTCATAGAATTCGAGCAAGAAGGTGAGTCCAGGCGTCTTTTCCGCGTGTCGGCGGAGTTCGAGAAAGATCCGTCCGACGTCTGCCGTGACTTCGCGCAGCAAGTGCAGGGGGGTACTTTCACGCATGCAGTGATCTACGATGCGCGACCTCCTGACCGGGGAGGCAGCATGCAGTCCGGCACGGTGAAAATCAACGCGTCGGGCAACGTGGAGGTCGCCGGCACGCATTACCTGGCCGATGGTCTGGTGAAGGTCGTGAAGAATCCGCGCCGGTCCGGAAGTGTCACCGTTGACTGGGCACTCGCAGAGACGATCCGATGGGAGAAGTCCAGGGACGAGCTCAGCTGGCCGACGCCAGGTCGCGATTACGGAGGGGTGCTCAACCGGCATAGTTCGAAAAACCGGCAGAGGCGTAAGACCTTGGCTGACCTGAGTGAAAAGGTCGGAGTCAACGAATATGCTCTGGCGCAGGTCGGTGAGGGCTATCTCGTTCAGTCCATCGCGTATGCGGTCGATGCGGCAACGAGGTATCGCGACTTCTCCAAGGATTTCAGCCACCCGAACGGAACCGGCTCAGGGTCCGGCTACCACTTCGGATCAGTGGTACTGGAGAGTCATGACGGCCAGCATCAGATCGTCGTCGAGAACACTCAAGTGCGCGAGCTGTCGCGTCGCCCTCTCGAGTCGGCTCTGGACAAGAACATCGAGTACTACTCCACGCGGCTCTCGCAGATCGAGCAGAAGCTGGACGAGGCGCTTACCTCCGGAACGCTCCAGGAGGACGACGCGAGGCTGACCTTCGCGAGGAATCTCCGCCGGATGCAGGCTGCCAAGCAGAAGCTGGAAGAGTTGGCATCGCGTTCGGACACAGTGGCCCTCGACAGCCTGACTCTCCAGCGCTACGCCGATGAGGAGAGCGCTGCGGGGCGCTCGGGTGGATTCCTCACCGCCGTCCTGGACAAGGCCATGGGCGGGAGCTACGACGTCGGGACCTTCCGACGCCACCTCCAGGGCGAGATCACGGCTGGGCGCAGGGATGCGATCCGCTCCCTCACTGCGATCATCGGGGATGAGTTCGGCACGGGCGGCGGCCTTTGGCGCTTCTCGATGTATGGTCCCGCGTCCGGCGAGACGTTCTTCGAGAAAATGGCGAGCTTGGACTCGCCCGAAGTCACCTTCGGATACGCCAACCCGCTTGGGATGGTGGTGATCAGCGACCACGGTGACAAGCAGATCGACCTGCCGCTCAGCCTCGGTGCGATGGTCCCCGGCAGCCATGAGACACAGCAACTCAACCGGCTGCTCGGAACTACGGTCAGGTCGGCCCTGTGGCAGGCCCGACAAGGCCTGCCGCTGCCCATCCTGCGTGTCAAGATCGAGTCCCTCCCCGAAGAGGTCCAGCACTCCTCTGAACGGGAAGACACCTTCAAGGCGTTGGTCCGCGAACAGCTCTCGACTCAACTGGCCGAAAAGCAGAAGGACGGCCCGCAGGACGTCCCTGTGATCACAGCGGCCGACATCCCGCTGTCGGTGGAACACCTCCTGCGCCTGCCGGAGGCCGTGGGCGACACCAGCGGGCTCGGCTCCTGGGCGCTCGAACAGTTGCAGAACGAGGCCAACGAGACACTGACGTCCCGCATTCAGGTCCAGGCCCATATGACGGGCGACCCGGCGGATCGCGTCGACCTGACATCGGACGAGCTTGACGAACTGGCGCGCACGACGGGTCTGCACCGCGAGGACGGGCTGCTGGGCAAGGCACGCGGCAAGGTAACGCCGGTGCGACCCGATGAGACAGCGCTGATGCGTGACATCGTCAGCGTGTTCCGTCATCTGGACGGGCATGAGGCAGAGCTCGACACGGCTCGGCTGACCAGTATCCGCCGGCTCGCGGACGTGCTGCGGCGCGAGTTCGGTCACTCCGGGACGCTGCGCCCCGAGCATCTCGATCCGCTGGTACGCCGTGTGCTCGGGCTGCCCGACCACACGGAGGTGACCGCCGGCCAGCGCCGCGGCCTGGTGGACCTGGTCGCCGCTGCCAAGACGTCCGGACGCCCGGTCACCAGCCAGGACCTCGTACTCGCGCGCACACGTCAGCGGCGGACGACGCGTAACCCGTCCCAGCCGATGACTGGTTCGGGGATCCCTGCTCCGCGGGAATCCGTGGTCCAGCCTCGGCCCATTTCCACGATCTTCGAAGAAGGGGTGCAGGTTGAGCCGGCCGAGCGCCCGCCGTTGGTTTTCGACGGGCCGTCGCAGGTCGGAACGGAGGCCGGGCCGGAGAGCGAGGCCGGCGGTGGGATTGTCGTGGGCTGGTCGCAGGGGGTGCGGGAGTTTTCGTGGGGTTCGGTGCAGGTGTCGGAGCACCCGGAAGCGTTGGTGCTGCTGGGTGAGGGGGACGCGCGGACGGCTGCAAGCTATCTGCAGAATGCCGAGTGGTTCACGGCGGGTCCGGGGGCGAGCGGCGGCATCTTGACGGTGTTCGTGCGGGGTTCGGCGGATCGTTCGAAGGGGTTCTGGCAGGCGGCCACGGACGAGGGGTTGGAGTATCGGTCGCTTGACGAGCTGCATGAGGTGATCACGAGTTCGGCGGCGTGGCGGCAGAGTGGTGGCCGGGATCTGTTGCTGGTCTCGTGTTACGCGGGTGTGGATGTGGAGGTGTTGTCGGCGAGGCTCGGCCGGGTGGTGACGGCTCCGTTCGGGAAGGAGGGGTTGTTCGAGGACGGCACGGTTCGTCACCTGGACGATGACGGGTCGGTTCAGGTGCGGGATGCGCAGGGGTCGGTGCGCGATGGTGACGAGGGTGGCCGCTGGCTGGTCTCGGTGCCGGAGGGGACGGAGGGTTCCTGGGAGATCGTCGAGGACTTCGGAAACGAGCTGCCTTTCCAGCAGGGAACCGACGCGCTCGGTGCCGTACTCGCCTTCGACGACGAGATCGAGTTCCGTTCGTCGATCTGGCTGAACGACCACGTCCGCAACGGACATGTGGACTACGACCACGAGGCGGGCGGTAAGACGCTCCGTGGCCTGCACATCTGGCGCCGCAATCTGGCGGATCGCTATGAGCTGGAGAGTGTGGAAGGGCGGTGGTCGAAGGAGAACCCTGCGGCCAATGGCCGGTTCGTGGCGAATGTCCATCCTGCCGAGGGGGCGCGTGTGCGGTTCCAGCCCAAGGCGGAGAATGTCTTCTTCCCTGAAGGGCTGACGTACCAGCAGGCGAAGCAGTCGGCGCAGGATGCGCTGGCTTACGCGCAGTCGCACGGTGGCCTGCGCGAAACCACGACAGGCGCCGGCGGTCTCCGGTGGGAGGGCAAGGACCGGTACGGCAACTGGCTGGGCGGTTTCCTCAACGCGGCGAACAAGGTGTCGTCGTTCTTCCCGGTCGACCGTGATCCTGAGCCGGAGCCCGGCGCTCCGGAGAACCTGTGGACCGCGGTCACGCGGCAGCGCCGGGACGCGGCGCAGCGGAACGTCAACCAGGGCGTGACTCCTGTGGCGACGGAATCGCAGGCCACTTCCCGGCCGGTGGCCGCCGCCCCCGCCGCACCCCGCAATGTCGTGTCCGAGTCCGTCGTGGACGCGGCGGAGGCACCGGAGAGCCCGGAGGTCCTCGACGCGCCGACGCAGGACGTGACGGAGCTCCTGGACGAGGTCAAGGCGCGGCTCGGCCAGGTGTGGGAGGGCGAGAGGATCTCCGACCGGCAGATCCTCAAGGCTCTGGGCGATCAGGCATGGCAGGACTTCGAACGGCTCGAGCCCGCGCTGGAAACAGCCGGCGAACTGCCCGACGACTTCGAGCTGTGGGCCAGGCTGCTGGAGAGCGATGCCACGGTGGTCACGTTCCTGGGGAACGCGAGGGGCCGCAAGGCGGCCAAGTGGTCTCCTGGCATGGTCGAGGAGCGGGCGAAGGTCCTGCTGGACGCGGGCCACGCATTGGTGTATAGCGGGCGATTGTCCACGACGGCGTTCAAGCGCCGCGTGGTTGAGCTGGAGAAGGCCGTCAATTCAGGCAGGGGCGGCCCCCTGCACAAGGCTGCTGTGAAGATGCTGCAGACCGATATGCGCATGGTCGACGCATATGAGGACCTGACGAAGTATTCCTCTGCAGATCTCACGCGGGACCTGAAGGCGATGGAGGATGCCGCCGCGCAGCTGCACGGCGGCCGGTGGGCTTCCCGCGACCGGATCATGGAGAAGCTGTACCTCCTGTACGAGCTGGCCGCCACCGTGACCAGCAAGGAGGCCGCGGACCGGGCTGTGCAGAGGATCGGTCTGATTGTTCACGCTATGACCTGGGAGCGCCGCGACAGAGGCGCGGTGACGAGCCCGAGAGGCTTCAGCCTTCGGCTCAACTATGTGGCGACGTTCTCCGCCGTCGTCTTGACGGTCGGCGTGCGCATGCTGCACGGAAGCGTGCTGGCTCCGGAGAAGCTCGACCGCTACCTGGAGGAGATATCGCAGGACCTCGAGTCGCTGGGCCGCTTCGCCAAACTCACGTCGGACGAGGACTCCGCGACGACCGTGGAGGGGTACAAGCGACGGATGCAGCTCGTGAGATCCGACCGGGCCATGCACGACAGGCAGTCCGTTTCCCATCAGAAGGGGCGCCTTGAGCGGATCGACTGGATCGTGGACAAGATCCGTGACATCGACTGGCACACGGTCCCGCCGCAGACGGTACTGGGGCGCACAGCGGAACTGCGCCGTGTCGCCAGGCTGTCCCAGGTGGAGCAGCAGATGCTCGATCTGGCGGACGCAAAGGCCGCACTCCTCGGCGCCGCGCCCGACAACCGGCGGGATGCCGTAACGGCACTTCTCGGCACGTTCGAGAACTCCGCGGTCGAGGTGCTCAGGGCCGGTTTGGTTGATCCGCGGGACATCGTCCACTGGCTCGCCACGACCGAGCGGCTGGTTACGACCGCGAAAGACCTGTCCGACTCGGAGCGTGAGGGCTTCCGGCTCAGGCTGACGACCCTTCGCGCGACCCTGGGCAGGGCGATCTGGGAGAACCCGCAGCTGCTGTTCAAGTACTCGTCGACCAGTCGGTTGCACAACGGGAACAGACTGCATGGACGTGCTGAGTTCCTGCTTCTGTTCGCATCTGACCTCATCACCGCCGGAGTGTGGACCTCGGGTGAGATCAGCCAGAAGTTCGATGAGCTGCTCGGTGAACTGGCGAGGTTCAACGCGCCAGTGCTCCGTAAGAGGATTCAGGAGAGCAAGGTCCTGGCGAGCGCGCTCTCGCTCCCGGCGGGAGCGAGACTGAGGTTCCTCGAGAAGGTCGGAGTGCAGTGGGCGTGGGATTCCTTCTGGGACGAGACGACCGACTGGCGTCCGCTCTACCTGGATGAGTGGCTGCGCCGTATCGAAGAGCCCGGATCCGGGGAGTCGTCGCTGGACGGGGACGAACGGAGCAAGCTCCAGGATCTGCTGGTCAAGGTCGGGAAGGCAGCCGGCGCAGCCGTAGGACAGCGGCCGAGCCTCGAAGAGGCATCACGGGGACTCGATAAGCAGCGTCCGTACCCGCTCAACTGGACAGGTGCCTCGGGCGGCATCGACTCATTCACCGTCGACCGTGTGGACGTGGCGTTTGCCCGTGCAAACATGATGCACGGAGCGGGGAGGCTGCTCACGGGCGAGTACGGCGCTGTGACGCCGAGACTCCTCGCCGACCTGACCGGATCGCTGCTCAAGTCGCTGCCCAGCATGGTCGCCAGCCGGACGGCACGCGTTGTACTCGAACGACAGATCGACCTGCTCGAACTGAACGTGCGGCACGCCGGGCCTTTCGAGGAGTACGTAACACACGGAATCGGCTTGATCCGCGCTGAACTGGAACTGCTCAGTGCCGACCGCGACGGGACCCAGCTGCCGTCGGAGGAACTGCGGCGACTGCGCGACGACCAGCAGCGACACATCGCCGACCTGGTCGAACTCGGTGCCTTCGCCATCGTCCCGGGGTGGACGCAGGAGGTGCGGGAGTTCCCGTGGGGTTCGGTGGAGGTTTCGGAGCACCCGCAGGCGCTTATGCTGCTGGGTGCCCAGGATGCCCGGACCGCAACGCGGTATTTGTACAAGGCGCGTTGGTTCCGTGATGTCCAGCAGTCGGACGGCGAAAGCACCTTGACGGTGTTCGTGCGGGGCGTGGCTGACGGCTCGAAGGGGTTCTGGCTGGCTCACGACGGCACCGGGTTGGAGCACCGGTCGCTGGACGAGCTCCACGAGGTGATCACGAGTTCGGCCGCCTGGCAGCAGAGCGGCGGCCGGGACCTGCTGGTGGTCTCCATTGGCGCGGGTGTGGACGTCCAGAAGATATCCGCGAAGTTCGATCGCATGGTGACGGCACCGTTCGGAAGCGAGGGGCTGTTCGAGGACGGCACGGTCCGTCACCTGAACGATGACGGGTCGATTCAGGAGCGGGACGCGCAGGGCTCGGTGCGCGATGGTGACGAGGGTGGCCGCTGGCTGGTCTCGGTGCCCGAGGGAGTGGGCGGTCCCTGGGAGATCGTCGAGGACTTCGGCCACGAGCTGCCCTTCCAGCGACCCACCACCCCGGACGAGCAGACCGCCGGGCCGACGCTCGGCTCCGACGGCGACGAGGCCGAGCTCCTCTCGTCACAGGTCCTGGATGGACTTGAGTCCGCGCTCCGCGATGTGTGGGACGGCGACGGAGTCACCGACCCGCAGCAGCTCGTGCTGCTGGCCGAGCGCGGTCGTACGGACTTCGAACGGCTCGATGACACGCTGGAACTGGACCATGAGCAGATACCGGACTTCGAAGCCCGGTCGAAGCTGCTGAAGAGTGACCTCGCGGTGGTCACGCATCTGGGCGGACCACAGGGCCACGAGGCGCCCAAGTGGTCTCCTGGCATGGCCGAGGAGCGGGCGAAGGTCCTCCTGGACGCCGGACACACCCTGGTGCGCCGCGGCCAGCTGCCGCCAGCCGCTTTCAAACGCCGCGTCGTCGAGCTGCAGAACGCCCTTGACGCGAGCGGAAGCGGTCCCCTGCAGCAGGCGGCTCTGAAGTTCCTGCGGGCCGGCCTGAGTATGGCCGAAGCTCTTGAGGACGGTGCCACCTACTCCTCGAAGGACCTGACGCGGGACCTGAAGGCGGTCCGGGACACCGCACCGTTGCTGGACGCAGCCGGGTGGCTTTCCCGTCGGCGGATCACGACGGAGCTGTTCGCGCTATACCAACTGGCGGACGCCAAGGTCGGGCGGGAAGCCGCCGACCAGGCCGTCCAGAAGCTCGCCATCGCGGTCGTCGGTACGAACTGGGACAGCCGCCATCTGAAAGTGTCACCAGGTGCCCTCGGCAACCCGGTTGACTTCGACGGACTGTTCACCTCTCTGCAGTCGAGCATGCTCCTCGCCTCCGGCGCCATGGTGATGCTCCAGCGAAACCTGATCAACCCCAAGCACATCGACCGGTTGCTGGAGGAGTACCAGCAGGAGTACCAGCGGCTGAGCGACTACGCGAACTCCTCCTCCGACAAGGCCCGACAGGGCGTCCTCGTCCAGGTCAAGAGGCAACTCGATACGCTCCGCTCCGACCGGTCGGTGACCGGCAAGGACGCCTTCGCCTCCGGATCCCAGCGGTCCGAACGCATCGATCGGATCCTGGACCTGATCCATACCGTCGACTGGCACAAGGTGCCCGCACAGACGGTCTTGGGACGCACCGCAGAGCTACGGCGCAAGGCCCCCACGCTCTCCCCGTCGGAGCTGAAGGCGCTCGACCTGGCCGACGCCAAAGCCACGCTGCTCGGTGCCGCGCCCGACGCGCGCCGGGAAGCCGCGGAGAGTTTGCTCGACCGCCTGGAGAACGACGCGGTCTCCGTACTCGACGCCGGTCTGCTCGATCCGCGTGACCTCGCGCAGTGGCTCGCCACGACCGAGCGGCTGGTGACGACCGCACAAGACCTGTCGGCCTCGCAGCGAGAGGCGCTGGGGCTTCGGCTGCGGACCCTGCGCGCGAACCTGGGCAGGACCCTCTGGGAGAATCCGGAGTCACTCCACAGGCAGCTCAGTGGGGACGGCACGGCCTGGAAGGTGATCGCGCGGTCGGAGTTCCTGCTGCTGTTCGCGCCGGACCTCGTCGAGACGGGAGTATGGACCCCGGGCGAGATCAGCCAGAAGTTCGACGAACTGCTCGCCGAAGCGGCACAGTACGACGCCCCTTCGCTCCGCAGGTTCGTCGGAGAGAACAAGCTCCTTGCCAATGCGCTGTCCTTCCCGGTCGCCCAGCGGCTGGCGTTCATCGAGAAACTCGGCCTTCAGTGGGTCGTGGACCACTTCTGGGACGGGACCGCCGGCTGGCGTGCCCTCTACCTCGAGGAATGGCTGCGCCGGATCGACCCCCCCGGCTCGGCACCTTTGACCGGGCAGGAGCGTGCCAAGCTTCAGGAACTGCTGACCACGCTCGCGCCGTCGGTCACTAGCTCCGTCCAGAGCCGGCTGGACCTCGTAGAGGCGTCACCAGGGATCAACCGGTCTCCTCGGCCGATCGTCCCCTGGGAGATCCCCACGAGCAGCCTCGACTCCGGGACCGGCGGAAGCCTGGAGACGTTGAACGCATGGAACACCCTGCTGTATGAGACGGCGCACCTGCTCACCGGCGAGTACGGTGCGGTGCCGCCCAACACGGTCCTCGTCATGACGGGGAACCTGCTCAGACGTCTGCCCGACCTCATCACCGGCAACACCCCCCGCAGCCTGATCGAGCGGCAGATCGAGCTGCTCGAGCGGCACGCACCCCAGACCGGCCCCCAGCAGCAGCGGATCCTCCACGGAGCGGGACTGATCCGGGCCCAGCTGGACCTGCTCAGCGCAGAACGGGACGGGCGCCAGCTGCCCGAGACCGACTTGCAGCGACTGAACCAGGAGCGGCACAGTCACATCGCCGCGCTGGTCGAGCTCGGAGTCCTGCCGTCCGACGCGCTGACGGGGACCGGGAACGCCGGCCACGTTGCCTCTGCGCAGGAGTCCGAGGCTTCTCAGTCCGTCTCCACGACCTCCGGGCTGAAGGGCCTGGACGGGCGCCCGCCGTTGGTCTTCGACGGGCCGTCGCAGGTCGGACCGGGGAGCGCATCGGATGCCGGGACCGGGACCGGGGCCGGCGGTGAGATCGTTGCGGGTTGGTCGCAGGAGGTGCGGGAGTTCTCGTGGGGTTCGGTGCAGGTGTCGGAGCATTCGGATGCTCTGGTGCTGCTGGGTGAGGGGGAGGCGCGGGCTGCTGCGCGGTATCTGCAGAACGCGGAGTGGTTCGGGTCGGCCGGCAGTGGTGAGTCGCTGACGGTGTTCGTGCGGGGTTCGGCGGATCGTTCGAAGGGGTTCTGGCAGGCGGCGACGGGCAACGGGTTGGAGTACCGGTCGCTGGATGAGCTGCATGAGGTGATCACCAGCTCGGCTGCCTGGCGGGAGAGTGGTGGCCGGGATCTGTTGCTGGTCTCGTGTTATGCGGGCGTGGACGTCGAGGTGTTGTCGGCGCGGTTCGGGCGGGTGGTGACGGCTCCGTTCGGGAAGGAGGGGTTGTTCGAGGACGGCTCGGTTCGTCACCTGGGCGATGAGGGGTCGGTTGAGGTCCGGGATGCGCAGGGGTCGGTGCGTGATGGTGACGAGGGTGGCCGCTGGCTGGTCTCGGTGCCGGACGGGACGGACGGTTCCTGGGAGATCGTCGAGGACTTCGGAAACGAGCTGCCCTTCCAGCAGGGAGCGGACGCGTCCGGTGCCGTACTCGCCTTCGACGACGAGATCGAGTTCCGGTCGTCGGTCTGGCTGAACGACCATGTCCGCAACGGGCATGTGGACTACGACCACGAGGCGGGCGGCAAGACGCTCCGGGGCCTGCACATCTGGCGTCGCGAGCTGGCGAACCGTTACCGGCTGCAGAGTGTGGAGGGGCGGTGGTCGAAGGAGAATCCTGCGGCCAACGGCCGGTTCGTAGCGAATGTCCATCCTGCCGAGGGTGCGCGGGTGCGGTTCCAGCCCAAGCCGGTGAACCTGTTCTTCCCTGAAGGGCTGAGTTACCAGCAGGCGAAGCAGTCGGCGCAGGACGCGCTGGCCTATGCGCAGTTGCACGATGGTCTGCATGAGACCACGACAGGTGTCGGTGGCGTCCGGTGGGAGGGCAAGGACCGGTACGGCAACTGGCTGGGCGGTTTCCTCAACGCGGCGAACAAGGTGTCGTCGTTCTTCCCAGTCGACCGTGATCCTGAGCCGGAGCCCGGCGCCCCGGAGAACCTGTGGACGGTGCTCACGCAGCAGCGGCGGGACGCGGCGCAGCGGAACGCGAGCCAGAGCGTGGTGACGTCTGAGAGGTCGGACACGCAAACCTCGTCCGAGACCGTCGTCGCTGACTCCGACGTGTCCGGGGCCACCCTGCACGGGCCCCAGGTGAACGTGCCGGAGGCGCCCGTGGTGCAGGGCCCGCCGGCCAAGGACGTGGCGGGGCAGCTGGACGATGTGAAGGCGCTGCTCGGGCGGGTGTGGGAGGGCCAGAAGATCTCTGATCGGCAGGTCCTCCGGGACCTGGGCGAGCAAGCCTCGCAGCAGATCGATCAGCTCGACCAGGCGATGGAAACGGCTGACGAACTGCCTGATGCCTTCCAGGTGTGGGCCAGGCTGCTGGAGAGCGATGCCCTGGTCGTCGCGTTCCTGGGCGGGGCCAAGGGGAAGAAGGCGGCCAAGTGGCCCGCCGGCATGGTCGAGGAACGGGCGAAGGTCCTGCTGGACGCCGGCCATGCGCTGGTGTACAGCGGCCAGCTGTCCAAGGCGGGGTTCAAGGGACGCGTGCTGGAACTGGAGAACGCGCCCAAGACGGTCAAGAGCGGTCCCTTGCACGAGGCTGCCCTGAAGGTGCTGCGGACCGATGCGCGCATGGTCGACGCATGGGACGACGATGCGAACTACACCTCCGGTGACCTCGCGCGGGACCTGAAGTCGCTGGAGGACTCCGTCGCGCAGCTGTACGGCGGCGAGTGGGTTCCCTACGACCGGCTTCTGGAGAAGCTGTACCTGCTGTATGAGCTGTCGGTGACCAAGACCGGAACGGACAGCGCGGACCGGGCTGCGAAGACGCTCGGCGTAGTCGTCCACGACATGGCCTGGGCAGGACGTGCAAGAGGCGCGATCAGGACCTGGATCGACTTCCAGCAGCGGTACCAGAAGGTGTCGACGATCTCGAATGTCGCCCTGAGGATCGCCATGCGGATGCTGCACGGCGGGCTGCTGTCCCCGCAGAAGCTGGACCGCTTTCTGGAGGAGATCTCGCACGAGCACCAGCACCTGACGAATTTCGCCCAGGCGACGAAGGACCAGCACACTCTGACGACCGTCGAACAGCTCGGGTCACAGCTCAAGCTTGTGAGATCCGACCGGTCCATGAGCGACAGCCATGGCGTCGCCCGCCAGAAGGGGCGCCGTGAGCGCATCGAATGGATCGTGGACAAGGTCCGCGACATCGACTGGCACACGGTCCCGGCACAGACGGTACTGGGGCGCACGGCGCAGCTGCGCCGCATGGCCGCGCCGTCCCAGACCGAGCAACGGATTCTCGATCTGGCGGACGCGAAGGCCACCCTGCTCGGTGCCGCCCCGAACGGCCGACGGGATGCGATAGGAAGCCTCCTCGACGAGTTCGAGAACTCCGCGGTCGTCGTGCTCGAGGCGGGTCTGCTGGATCCGCGGGACCTGGTCCACTGGCTTGCCACGACCGAACGGCTGATGACGAGCGCCACGGGTCTGTCCGACTCGGAGCGTGCGGCGTTCAGCCTCCGCCTGGCGACCGTGCGCGCAAACCTGGGCAGGGCCATCTGGGAGAACCCCGGGCTGCTGTCTAAGCACGCCAAGACCAGCCAGCTGCACACAGGACACAAACTGCAGGGCCGCGCGGAGTTCCTGCTGCTGTTCGCGCCTGATCTCATCACCTCCGGGGTGTGGACCTCGAGTGAGATCAGCCAGAAGTTCGACACACTGCTCGGCGAAGCGGCGCGATACAACGCCCCGATCCTTCGCAAGAAGATCCAGGAAAGCAAGCTTCTGGCCAATGCGCTGTCCTTCCCGGCCCGACAGAAACTTGCATTCCTCGAGCGGCTGGGACTGCAGTGGGCAAATGATCACTTCTGGGACCAGCCCACGGACTGGCGTCCGCTCCATCTCGAGGAGTGGCTGCGGCGCATCGAAGAGTCCGACGAGGCGTCGGCACTGAGCCAGAAGGAACTGACCGGGCTTCAGGACCTGCAGATCGCGCTCGCACCGTCGGTGAGCCAGTCCGTGGGCACCCGGCCCAACCTCCAGGAGGCGTCTCCGGGGCTGGATGTGGAGACGTCCCCCACGGTCTACTGGGAGGAGCTTTCGGACGGCGTCCCCACCGACTACGACCGCGTGGATCTGGCGAAAGCTCGTAGCGGTCTGATGCATGAAGCGAGCGCAGTGCTCACGGGCGAGTACGGCGGCCTGCCGCCCAGGCTGCTCGCCGAGCTGACGGGATCGCTGCTCAAGAAGCTGCCGCTGCTGGTGGCCGGAAGCACGCCTCGCAGCCTGCTGGAACGGCAGATCGATCTGCTCCAACAGAACGTGCAGCACGCCGGCCCCTACGAGCAGCAGGTGACCCACGGACTGGGGCTGATCCGTGCCCAGTTGGATCTGCTCGTTGCCGACCGCGACGGGACCCAGCTGCCCGCAGAGCAGTTGAAGCAGCTGACCGACGCCCGGCAACAGCACGTCGACGAGCTCACCGAACTCGGCGTTCTTCCGACAGAGTCGGATACCGAATCGGAAGCCGAGACCGAGGATTTCGACGAGATCGTTGCGGGTTGGTCGCAGGAGGTGCGGGAGTTCTCGTGGGGTTCGGTGCAGGTGTCGGAGCATTCGGATGCTCTGGTGCTGCTGGGTGAGGGGGAGGCGCGGGCTGCTGCGCGGTATTTGCAGAATGCGGAGTGGTTCGGGTCGGCCGGCGGTCAGACCCTGACGGTCTTTGTGCGGGGTTCGGCGGATCGTTCGAGGGGGTTCTGGCAGGCGGCGACGGAGAACGGGGTGGAGTTCCGGTCGCTGGATGAGCTGCATGAGGTGATCACCAGCTCGGCTGCCTGGCGGGAGAGTGGTGGCCGGGATCTGTTGCTGGTCTCGTGCTACGCGGGCGTGGACGTCGAGGTTTTGTCGGCGCGGTTCGGCCGGATCGTGACGGCTCCGTTCGGGAAGGAGGGGTTGTTCGAGGACGGCTCGGTTCGTCACCTGGGCGATGAGGGGTCGGTTGAGGTCCGGGATGAGCAGGGGTCGGTGCGTGATGGTGACGAGGGCGGCCGCTGGCTGGTCTCGTTGCCGGAGGGTACGGACGGTTCCTGGGAGATCGTGGAGGACTTCGGACACGAGCTGCCCTTCCAGCAACCCACGACCTCGGACGAGGAGAGCGCCGGGCCGGTGCTCGTCTTCGACGGCGACGAGATCGAGTTCCTTTCGTCACCCTGGCTGTATGACCATGTGCGCAACGGCCACGTGGACAACGCCGAAGGCGGCGGGCAGACTCTGCGGGGTCTGCACATGTGGGACCGCCGGCTGGACGGGAAGTACCGTCTGGTGGACGTGCCGGGACGGTGGTCCAAGGAGGCCCCTGCCGGCAACGGCCGGTATGTGGCGGATGTCCATCCCGTGAAGGGGGGTGGCGTTCAGTTCCTTCCCAAGCGGAACAACACCTTCTTCCCGGACGCGCTGAGCTACGAGCGGGCCAAGGAGTCGGCCCGGGACGCGCTGGCGCATGCGCAGCTCCACGACAGCATCCATCCGGCCCGCACGGGAACCGGCCGCTGGTGGGAGGGCAAGGACCGGTACGGCAACTGGCTGGGCGGTTATCTGAACGCGGTGAACAAGGTGTCGTCGTTCTTCCCGCTCGACCGGGACCCGCAGCCGGAGCCCGGTGCCCCGGAGAACCTCTGGACGGTGCTCACAGAGCAGCGCCGGGACGCAGCGCGCCGGAACGAGACCCAGAGCGTGGCGAGTTCCACGACACCGGAGTCGCAGGCCACCTCCCACTCTGAGGTCGTCGACCCTGCCGCAACCCAAAACGCCGTGCCCGAGTCCGTCGTGGACGCGGCGGAGGTGCCGGAGGTTCAAGGCGGGCCGGAGCTGAGTGCGGCGCAGGTCCTGGACGGACTCGAGTCCGCGCTCCGCGATGTGTGGGACGGCGTCGGAGTCACCGACCGGCAGCAGCTCAAGCTGCTGGCCGAGCGTGGCCGGAGGGACTTTGATCGGCTCGATGACACCTTGGAACTGAACCAGGAGCGGATTCCGCGCTTCGAAGCCCGGGCGAAGCTGCTGGAGAGTGACCTTGCGGTGGTCACGCATCTGGGCGGGGGACGGGGCCGCAAGACGCCCAAGTGGTCTCCTGGCATGGTCGAGGAGCGGGCGAAGATCCTCCTCGACGCCGGACACACCCTCGTTTACAGCGGCCAGTTGCCGTTGAGCGGCTTCAAACGCCGTGTCGTCGAGCTACAGAACGCCCTTGGCGCGAGCGGAAGCGGTCCCCTGCACGAGGCGGCTCTGAAGTTCCTGCGGGCTGACCTGAGCGTGGCCGAATATCTTGCGAACGATGCCTCCTACTCCTCGCGGAGCCTGACGCGGGACCTGAAGGCGGTCCTGGAAGCCGCCCCGTTGCTGGACGCCGCCGAGTGGATTCCCTGGCAGCGACCTACGACGACGCTGTTCTCGCTCTACGTACTCGCGGACGCCAAGGCCGGGCGGGAAGCCGCTGACCAGGCTGTCCAGAAGATCGCCGCCGCGTTGCGGGCCAAGATCTGGGACCAGCGCCACCTCACGGTGCCACCGGGTGCCCTCGGCAACCCAGGCGACTTCGACAACCTGTTCCCCGCTCTGCAGTCGAGCGTGACCGAGTCCTTCGGCAACATGGTGGGGCTCCAGCACGAGCTGATCACCCTTCAGCAGGTGGACCGCTTCCTGGAGGAGTACTGGCAGGAGTACCAGCGGCTGAGCGACTACGCGGCTTCCTCCTCCGACGTCGCCCGCGAGTCCGTCCTCGTCCCGCTCAAGAAAGACCTCGAGACACTCCAGTCCGACCGGTCGTTGATCGGCAACACCCTCGCTTCCAGGAAGCAGCGGTCCAAGCGCATCGCCCGGATCCTGGACCAGGTTCCCGCCGTCAACTGGAGCAAGGTGCCCGCGCAGAGGGTCCTGGGGCGAACCGCGGAGCTACGGCAGAAGGTCCCCGCGCTCTCCGCGGCGGAGCGGAGCGTGCTCGACCTGGCCGATGCCATGGCCACGCTGCTCGGTGCCGCGCCCGACGCGCGCCGGGGAGCCGCGGAGTGGTTGTTCGACCGCCTGGAGAACGACGCGGTCTCCGCACTCGACTCCGGTCTGCTGGATCCGCGTGACCTCGCGCAGTGGATCGCCATGACCGAACGGCTGCTGACCACCGCACAAGACCTGTCGGCCTCGCAGCGAGAGGCGCTGGGGCTTCGGCAGCAGACCGTTCGCGCGAACCTGGCCAGGACCCTCTGGGAGAATCCGGCGTCTCTCCTCAAGCAGATCGCCAAGGACGAGATTCTCTGGAGGATCATCTCTCGAACAGAGTTCGTGCTGCTGTTCGTGCCTGACCTGCTCGCGACGGGAACATGGACCCCGGGCGAGATCAGCCAGAAGTTCGACGAAGTGCTCGCCGAAGTGGCGCGGTACAACTCTCCTACGCTCCGCAAGATCATCGGAGAGTACAAGCTCCTTGCCAATGCGCTGTCCTTCCCGGTCGCCCAGCGGCTTGCGTTCATCGACAGGCTTGGCCAGAAGTGGGTTTCAGAGCCCTTCCGGAATGAGCGCGCCGGCTGGCGTGCCCTCTATCTCGAGGAATGGCTGCGCCGGATCGGCACCTCCGGCTCGGCACCCTTGAGTGGGCAGGAGCGAGCCAAGCTCCAGGAACTGCTCACCACGATCGCACCGTATGTCGGTATGTCCGTCCTGTTCCGTCAGGACCTCACAGAGGCGTCACCAGGGACCAACCTGCCCGCTCCGACGGTCGTCCAGTGGGAAATCCCCACGAGCAGCCTCGCTTCCGCGACCGGCGGAAGCCTGGAGACGTTGGAAGCGTGGAACGCCCTGCTGTATGAGACGGGGCACCTGCTCACCGGCGAGTACGGTGCGGTGCCACCGAACATGGTCCTCGCCCTGACGGGGAACCTGCTCAAGCGTCTGCCCGACTTGATCAGGGGTAGCACTCCCGTCAACCTGATCGATCGGCAGATCCAGCTGCTCGAACAGCACGCGCCCCAGACCGGCCTCCAGCGGGAGCGGATACTGCACGGAGTCCGACTGATCCGGGCCCAGTTCGTCCTGCTCACCGAGGAACGCGACGGGGGCTTGCTGTCCGGCGCGGAACTGCGGGTGCTGCACGAGGAGAGGCGCCGCCACATCGCGGCCCTGGTGGAACTCGGCGTGCTCCCGTCTGACGCGCTGACGGTGACCGGGAACGCCGGCCACTTTGCTTCTGCGCAGCAATCCGAGGTTCCTCAGTCCATCTCCACGACCTCCGGGCCGGAGGCCGGCGGTGAGATCGTTGCGGGTTGGTCGCAGGAGGTGCGGGAGTTCTCGTGGGGTTCGGTGCAGGTGTCGGAGCATTCGGATGCTCTGGTGCTGCTGGGTGAGGGGGAGGCGCGGGCTGCTGCGCGGTATCTGCAGAACGCGGAGTGGTTCGGGTCGGCCGGCAGTGGTGAGTCGCTGACGGTGTTCGTGCGGGGTTCGGCGGATCGTTCGAAGGGGTTCTGGCAGGCGGCGACGGGCAACGGGTTGGAGTACCGGTCGCTGGATGAGCTGCATGAGGTGATCACCAGCTCGGCTGCCTGGCGGGAGAGTGGTGGCCGGGATCTGTTGCTGGTCTCGTGTTATGCGGGCGTGGACGTCGAGGTTTTGTCGGCGCGGTTCGGGCGGGTGGTGACGGCTCCGTTCGGGAAGGAGGGGTTGTTCGAGGACGGCTCGGTTCGTCACCTGGGCGATGAGGGGTCGGTTGAGGTCCGGGATGAGCAGGGGTCGGTGCGTGATGGTGACGAGGGTGGCCGCTGGCTGGTCTCGGTGCCGGACGGGACGGATGGTTCCTGGGAGATCGTGGAGGACTTCGGACACGAGCTGCCCTTCCAGCAACCCATGACCTCGGACGAGCAGAGCGCCGAGCCTGCGTTTGTCTTCGACGACGGTGAGGAGATCGAGTTCCTTTCGTCGCCCTGGCTGTACGACCATGTGCGCAACGGACATGTGGACTACGACTCCGCGGTCGGCGGGCAGACTCTGCGGGGTCTGCATCTGTGGGACCGACGGCTGGGCGGGAAGTACCGTCTGGAGGACGTGCCCGGACGGTGGTCCAAGGAGGCCCCTGCCGGCAACGGCCGGTATGTGGCGGATGTCCATCCCGTGCAGGGGCGCGGTGTTCAGTTCCTTCCCAAGCGCAACAACGCGTTCTTCCCGGACGCGCTGACATACCAGCAGGCGAAGCAGTCGGCGCAGGATGCGCTGGCTTACGCGCAGTCGCACGATGGCCTGCGCGAAACCACGACAGGTGCCGGTGGCCGCTGGTGGGAGGGCAAGGACCGGTACGGCAACTGGCTGGGCGGTTATCTGAACGCGGTGAACAAGGTGTCGTCGTTCTTCCCGCTTGACCGGGACCCGCAGCCGGAGCCCGGCGCCCCGGAGAACCTGTGGAGCGTGCTCACGCGGCAGCGCCGGGACGCGGCGCAGCGGAACGAGAGCCAGGGTGTGGTGACTCCCGTGGCGACGAAGTCGCAGGCCACTTCCCGGCCGGTGGCGGTCGACCCTGCCGCACCCCATAACGCCGTGCCCGAGTCCGTCGTGGACGCGGCGGAGGTGCCGGAGGTTCAGGACGGGCCGGAGCTGAGTGCGGTAGAAGTCGTGGACGGACTCGAGTCCGCGCTCCGCGATGTGTGGGACGGCGACGGAGTCACCGACCGGCAGCAGCTCAAGCTGCTGGCCGAGCGTGGCCGGAGCGACTTCGAACGGCTCGATGACACGTTGGAACTGGACCAGGAGCGGATTCCGCTCTTCGAAGCCCGGGCGAAGCTGCTGGAGAGTGACCTTGCGGTGGTCACGCATCTGGGCGGGGGACGGGGCCGCAAGACGCCCAAGTGGTCTCCTGGCATGGTCGAGGAGCGGGCGAAGATCCTCCTCGACGCCGGACACACCCTCGTTTACAGCGGCCAGTTGTCGTGGGCAGCTTTCAAACGCCGTGTCGTCGAGCTGGAGAAAGCCCTCAACGCGAGCGGAAGCGGTCCCCTGCACCAGGCGGCTCTGAAGTTCCTGCGGGCTGACATGAGCCTGGACGAATCCCTTGAGGGCGGTGTCTCCTACTCCTCGAAGGACCTGACGCGGGACCTGAAGGCGGTCCTGAACGCCGCACCGTTGCTGGACGAAGCCGGGTGGGTTTCCCATCGGCGGACTACGGCGACGCTGTTCGCGCTGTACGCACTCGCGGACACCAAGGTCGGGCGGGACGCCGCTGACCAGACCGTGCAGAAGATCTCCCCTGTGGTCATCGGCATGATCTGGCACATCCGCCACCTGACGGTGCCTCCGGGTGCCCTCAGCAACCCAGCCGATTTCAAGCACCTGTTCGCATCTCTGGACACGAACATCACTGTCGCCTTCGGCAGTATGATGATGCTCCAGCGTAAGCTGATCACCACTCAGCAGATGGACCGCTTCCTTGAGGATTACTGGCGGGAGTACCAGCGGCTGAGTGACTACGCGAACTCTCTTTCCGACGAGGCCCACCAGGGCCTCGTGCATCTCAAGAGGCAACTCGACAGGCTCCAGTCCGACCGGTCGGTGATCGGCAAGGACACCCTCGCCTCCCGGAAGCAGCGGTCCGAACGCATCGCTCGGATCCTGAGCCAGGTCCATGCCGTCGACTGGCGCACGGTGCCCGCGCAGACGGTCTTGGGACGCACCGCCGAGCTACGGCGTAAGGCCCCTACGCTCTCCCCGTCGGAGCGGAGGGTGCTCGACCTGGCCGATGCCATGGCCACGCTGCTGGGTGCCGCGCCCGATGCGCGCCGGGAGGCCGCGGAGAGGTTGTTCGACCGCCTGGAGGACGACCCGGTCTCCGTACTCGACGCCGGTCTGCTGGATCCGCGTGACCTCGCGCGGTGGATCGCCATGACCGAACGGCTGGTGACGACCGCACAAGACCTGTCGGCCTCGCAGCGAGAGGCGCTGGGGCTTCGGCTGCGGACCCTGCGCGCGAACCTGGGCAGGACCCTCTGGGAGAATCCGGAGTCTCTCTTCAAGCAGATCAGCAGTGGCGCAATAGTCTGGAGGCTGATCACTCGATCGGAGTTCCTGCTGCTGTTCGCACCGGACCTGGTCGCGGAGGGAGTATGGACCCCGGGTGAGATCAGTCAGAAGTTCGACGAACTGCTCGCCGAAGCGGCGCGGCAGGGCGCTGCTGTGCTCCGCCAGTTCATGGGGGAGAACAAGCTTCTCGCCAATGCGCTGTCCTTCCCGGTCGCCCAGCGGCTTGCGTTCATCGACAGGCTCGGCAAGAAGTGGGTTTCAGAGCCCCTCCGGAGTGAGCCCTCCGGCTGGCGTGCCCTCTATCTCGAGGAATGGCTGCGCCGGATCGACACCTCCGACTCGGCACCTTTGACCGGGCAGGAGCGAGCCAAGCTTCAGGAACTGCTGACCACGATCGCACCGTATGTCAATGAGTCCGTCCAGAGTCGGACGGATCTTGCAGAGGCGTCACCAGGGATCAGTGTGTCCGCTCCGCCGGTCCTCCAGTGGGCGATCCCCACGAGCAGCCTCGGCTCCGCGACCGGCGGAAGCCTGGCTACAGTGATCGCGTGGAACGCCATGCTGTATGAGACGGCGTACCTGCTCACCGGCGAGTACGGTGCGGTGTCACCCCACACGGTCTTCGTCACGACGGGGAAACTACTCGGGCGCCTGCCCACGCTGATCACCGGCGGCACTCCCCCCAGCGTGATCGAGCGGCAGATCCAGCTGCTCGAGCGGCACGCCCCCCAGACCGGCCCCCACCAGCAGCGGATCATCCACGGAGTCCGACTGATCCGGGCCCAGTTGGCCCTGCTCAGCGCAGAACGGGATGGGCGCCAACTGCCCGAGACCGACTTGCAGCGACTGAACCAGGAGCGGCACAGTCACATCGCGGCCCTGGTGGAACTCGGTGTGTTCCCGTCCGACGCGCTGACGAAGACGGCGGGTGCCGAGCAGGGGTCCGGACCAGCGCCACACCAGCCGGAACCTCCGCAGGAGAGCACCACGGAGGAGAACGGCACCCCGGCACCGCCCGCGACGGCGACGACCACGCCCCCGACGAGCGGCGGACCGGTGACTCACCCGGAGACATCGGAGCCTGCCCACGACTCGGTGCGGCACGACAACCCCTTGCCTCAGGAACGACGCGAACCGGGCTCCACCGCCAATGCCGGCTCGTCTGGCACGGTCCGTGCGAACGGGTCATCGGGCCGACGCTTCGGCGGCCTGACCCGATGGCCTTTCGGCCGTTCCTCCAGGACCGATGCGCCGACGCTGCCGAACAGTGTGCAGAAGGGGCGCGGTCACGAGGGACTGGTCGTCGGCCAGGCTGGGCTGGACGTCTTCGATTTCGAGAAGTTCAGCACCGCATCCGGTCACGCGGTCGCCCTCTCCTTCGACACGGAGACCGCAAACGATCGTCGTCGCGAAGGAAATTTCTGGACGTCGTTCCACACTGACGGGGGGTCGGTGTTCCGTCTGGTCGATGACCAGGGCCGCGGCATACCAGGTGAATTGCATCGGCTGCCCTGGGTGGTCGTTCACGGTGAGCAGAAGCCCACCGTGTACCTCTCGGTGCACGGAAATCCGGAGTCCATCCGCCTTCAGCTATCGACCGGACGTGACGGTTCCCGGAGCGCTCAGGTCATGGGCGAGCATCTGGCCTCGATGGTGAAGCCGATGCTGCCCGGGATCCGGCAGGAGCTTGGGGTGGCGGACGACGAAGAGGTGATCTTCGTTCTCGCCGGCTGCAGACTGGGAGGAGAAATCCTCCAGGCCGAGGTGGCGGCTCAAGGGTTCGCCAACGGGCTGCGGGACGTGAACCACACGACGTACGCGAGTCCGCACGTGGTGTGGGTCGGTACCAGTGGATTGGGCGTCCAGGCACCGTCCGGTACGCGTGATGCGTGGCTGGCGTTCAAGGCGGTGGAGCAGGGTCCGGCGAGGCCGACCGTGCTGAACCCCGCCGATCGGGTCGTGTCGCTGAAGGCGAGC
>NZ_VISR01000010.1 GCF_007827595.1 Streptomyces sp. BK340 | reverse complement strand
TGATCGAGATCCGCAAGCAGAACCCCGCCTTCGGACTCGGCACCTACACCGAACTGCAGTCCTCCAACCCCGCCGTCCTCGCCTTCCTCCGCGAACACGGCGACGACCTGGTGCTGTGCGTGCACAACTTCTCCCGCTTCGCACAGCCCACGGAACTCGATCTGCGCGTCTACGACGGACGGCACCCCGTCGAGCTGATCGGCGGCGTGCGCTTCCCCGCCATCGGTGAACTGCCCTACCTGCTGACCCTGGCGGGCCACGGCTTCTACTGGTTCCGGCTCACCCGAGTCGCATCCCGCATCGGCCGCCGCTGAGCACCGGCGCCGAGGAAAGGACGCGTCACCATGCCGAAGACCATCACCCCCCGGCCGAGAGTCGCGGCCGGCACGGACCGGCCCCTGGCCTCGCTGAGCGGGCTGCTGCGCGAATGGCTGCCCCTGCAGCGCTGGTTCGCGGGCAAGGACCGGCCCGTCACCGATCTGTCCCTGCTGTCCATGAGCGAGCTGTTCCCGGGATGTCTGCACCTGCTGGTCCACGCCTCGCACGCGCCGGTGCCCACCCCCGGCGGCACGCCGCCGCCCGGCGACTGCTACCAGCTGCTCCTGGGCGTGCGCGAGCATCTCGCACCGCGGCTGGAGCGGGCGTACGTCGGCCGTGTCGAGGAGGGTCCGTTCGCCGGCCTCGCCGTGTACGACGCGCTGCAGGACCCGCGCTCGGCCCATCTGCTCCTGGAGCGGCTGCGGCAGCCCGGCACCTCCGGTCCGCTGTGCTTCGAGAAGGCCCCGGGCGTCCATCTGCCCGGCGGCCTCCCGCCGCGGCTGCTGGACGCCGAGCAGTCCAACTCGTCGATCGTCTACGGCGACGCGTACATCCTGAAGCTCTTCCGGCGCATCCAGCCGGGCGTCAATCCTGACCTAGAGGTGCCGGGGGCGCTGGCCGAGCAGGGGTGTGCGCGGGTACCGGCTCCGGTCGCCTGGTTCAGCACGAGTGCTCCGAGCCCGGCCACGCTGGGCGTCCTGCAGCCGTTCCTGCCGGACGCCACCGACGGCTGGACGCTGGCGCTGCGCGCGCTCGCCACGGGTGACGACTTCACCGCCGAGGCCCGGGAGCTGGGCCGGTCCATGGCCGAGGTGCACCTCGCGCTGGCCGACGCCTTCCCGCCGGCCGGGCCGGGCGAGAACGGCCGTACCGCGGAGGCGATGTGCGCGCGGCTGGACGCGGCCACGCACGCGGTGCCCGCGCTGCGGCCCTTCGTGCCGGGCCTGCGGGCCGCGTTCGGTGCCCTGGCCACGTGCGACACCGGGCCGCCGGCCCAGCGCATCCACGGCGACCTGCACCTCGGGCAGGTGCTGCAGGCGGGGCGCGACTGGTTCGTCATCGACTTCGAGGGCGAGCCGTCGCGGCCGCTGGCCGAGCGGCGGGCCGCGCAGTCCCCGGTGCGGGACGTGGCCGGGATGCTGCGGTCCTTCGACTACGCGGCCCGGCAGCGCCGCCCCTGGCGGCCGGAGTGGGCACGCCGTTGCCGCGAGGCGTTCTGCGCGGGCTACGCGGCCCGCGCCGGGTGGGATCCACGCAAGAAGCACGCGCTGCTGCGCGCGCACGAGACGGACAGGGCGGTGTACGAGGTGCTGTACGAGGCGAGACACCGTCCGGACTGGCTTCCGGTGCCGATGGCCGCGATCCAGCGGCTCGCAGTGTGGGGAGGCTGACGTCATGACACGGAACGACACCGCACTTCCGCGGCCGGCGGGACCCGCTCCGTCCGCGGCCGTCCCGCTCGACCAGGGCGACCGCGACCGTCTGCTCGGCGGCGCGCACCACGACCCGCACGCCCTGCTGGGCGCCCACCCGGTGGCGGGCGGCACGCTGTTCCGGGCGCTGCGCCCGAACGCCCGCAAGGTCAGCGTCGTCGTCGACGGGATGCACAGCGCGCTGGCGTCGGAGGGCGGCGGTCTGTTCGCCGCCGTGCTGCCGTGCGACGAGATCCCGTCGTACACGCTGCATGTCACGTACGACGACGGTGAGCAGGAGACGGAGGATCCGTACCGTTTCCTGCCCGCTCTCGGCGAGCTGGACCTGCACCTGATCCGGGAGGGCAGGCACGAGCAGCTGTGGCGGGCGCTCGGTGCCGAGCCGATGACCCATCAGGGGGTCGCGGGCACCCGCTTCACCGTGTGGGCGCCGAACGCCCGGGGGGTGCGGGTCGCGGGCGAGTTCACGTACTGGGACGGCACGCAGTACCCGATGCGGTCGCTCGGCGCGTCGGGCGTGTGGGAACTGTTCGTGCCCGGCATCGGCGAGGGCGCGCGGTACAAGTTCGAGATCACCTCGCGCCACGGCGACCGGTTCCTGAAGGCGGACCCGATGGCCCGCCGTACGGAGGTTCCGCCCGCGACCGCCTCGGTCGTAGCGGTCTCGCGGTACGAGTGGGGCGACGCGGAATGGATGGCCCACCGGGGCGACACGCCCGTCCACGAGGCGCCGTTCTCGGTGTACGAGGTCCATCTGCCCTCCTGGCACCCGGGACTGACGTACCGCCAGCTGGCGGACGAACTTCCTCCGTACGTCAAGGAGATGGGATTCACCCATGTCGAGCTGATGCCGGTCGCCGGGCATCCCTTCAGCGGCTCCTGGGGCTACCAGGTCACCTCCTACTACGCGCCCACGCCCCGCCTGGGCTCCCCCGACGACTTCAAGTACCTGGTGGACGCGCTGCACCGGGCCGGCATCGGCGTGATCATGGACTGGGTGCCGGCCCACTTCCCCAAGGACGACTGGGCGCTGGCCCGCTTCGACGGTGAGCCGCTGTACGAGCCCGGGGACTGGCGGCGGGCCGAGCATCCGGACTGGGGCACGTACGAGTTCGACTACGGGCGGACCGAGGTGCGCAACTTCCTCGTCGCCAACGCCGTGTTCTGGTGCGAGGAGTTCCACATCGACGGGCTGCGGGTGGACGCCGTCGCCTCCATGCTCTACCTCGACTACTCGCGGGACTCCGGACAGTGGGCGCCGAACGTCTTCGGCGGGCGGGAGGACCTGGACGCGGTGGCCTTCCTGCAGGAGATGAACGCCACCGTCTACCGGCGCTGCCCGGGCGTGGTCACCATCGCCGAGGAGTCCACCGCCTGGGACGGGGTGACCCGGCCGACCGACAGTGGCGGGCTCGGCTTCGGGCTGAAGTGGAACATGGGCTGGATGCACGACTCGCTGGAGTACATCCAGCACGAGCCGGTGCACCGCAAGTACCACCACAACGAGATGACGTTCTCGATGGTGTACGCCTACACCGAGAACTACGTCCTCCCCATCTCCCACGACGAGGTCGTGCACGGCAAGCAGGCCCTGGTGTCGAAGATGCCGGGCGACTGGTGGCAGCGGCGGGCCAACCACCGCGCCTACTTCGGCTTCATGTGGGCCCACCCCGGCAAGCAACTCCTGTTCATGGGGCAGGAGTTCGCCCAGGGCGCCGAGTGGTCCGAGGCACACGGCCCCGAGTGGTGGCTGCTGGACGAGGACTACCACTCCGCGGGGGACCACCGGGGCGTACAGCATCTCGTGCGGGACCTGAACACGCTGTACCGGGCCACCCCGGCGCTCTGGCAGCGGGACACGGATCCGGGCGGTTTCCGGTGGGTGCAGTGTGACGCGGCGGACGACAATGTCTTCGCGTTCCTGCGGTTCGACACCGAGGGATCACCCTTGCTGGCGGTGTCGAACCTCTCCCCCGTGGTCCGTGCCGACTACCGTCTCCGGGTTCCTGACGAGGTCCCCGGCTGGCAGGAGGCGCTGAACTCGGACGACGCGCGCTACGGCGGCAGCGGGGTCGGCGTCGGCGCTCCGGGGGCGATCAAGCCCGAGGACGGGTTCCTCCGGCTCACGCTTCCGCCGCTCGCGACTGTCTGGTTGACGCCCGTGCGCTGAACCCACAGGTGTCGGCTGCCCGCTCCGGGGGGCAGTCAGGGTCGTACAGACCTACGACTGCTCCTCGTCACCAACAGAAGGGCGGCCCACGTGCGCACTGTCGGAGTGGAGGAGGAACTCCTTCTGGTCGACCCGGACAGCGGGGAGCCGAAGCCGCTGGCGGCCGTGTTCCTCGCCCGTGCCACCCAGGACGATCCCGGACAGGACGTGTTCCAGAAGGAGTTGTTCGGGCAGATGCTGGAGTTCGCCACGCATCCGCAGGCGGACATGGCGGACCTCGGCGCCGAGATCGTGCGCTGCCGCAAGGAGGCGTCCCGGCTGGCCGGCGAGATCGGCTGCGCGGTCGCCGCGCTCGCCACGTACCCGATGCCGGTGACCCCCTCGCTCACCGTGCACGAGCGCTACCAGTGGATGGCCGGGCGGTACGGGATGACCGCCCAGGACCAGCTCGTGTGCGGCTGCCATGCGCATGTTTCGGTGGAGTCCGACGAGGAGGGCGTCGCCGTCCTCGACCGGATCCGGCCGTGGCTCCCGGTGCTCCTGGCACTGAGCGCCAACTCGCCGTTCTGGCAGGGCCGGGACACCGGCTACGTCAGCTACCGCGGCCGGGTGGTGCGCCGTTGGCCGCAGGCGGGGCCCAACGAGCTGTTCGGCTCCGCCGAGCGGTACCACCGGCTGGCGCGGGACATGGTGGCCAGCGGGGTCATCCTCGACCGGGGGATGCTGTACTTCGACGCACGCCTGTCCGCGAGCTACCCGACGGTGGAGATCCGGGTGGCGGACGTGTGTCTGCGCGCGGACACCACCGTCCTGATCGCCACGCTGGCCCGCGCCCTGGTGGAGACGGCTGCCCGTGAGTGGCGGGCTGGCCTGCCACCGCTCGACCACAGTGTGAGCCTGCTGAGGCTCGCCGCCTGGCAGGCCGCCCAGTCCGGTCTGGACGAGGACCTGTTGGACCCCGTGACCATGCTGCCCCGGCCGGCGGCGGAGGTGCTGTACTCCCTGCTGGAGCACACCGGGGACGCGCTCACCGACAGTGGTGACGCGGCCGGCGCCGAGGAGGCCGTCGCCAGGGTGCTGCGCCGGGGCAACGGCGCTCACGAGCAGCGGCTGCTCATGGACCGGACCGGCAGCCTGCGGGACGTCGTCACCGCCTGTGTGCGGCACACCCAGGACTGAGGGGCGGTCCGCCGGGGTCCTGGTTCGGGTGACTCGTGTGCGCAACGGCCTCTGGACACGCGCAGATCATCAGCGGATCACGACTTGCCTGTTCCTGGCCCCGAAACCGCTTGCCTGGGCTACATTCGAGCACCGCGCCGGCAACTGAGCCGACCGGCGGAGTCACCCTCCGTACACCTCGGGAGCAGCGCATGCGCGACGACGCCCTCGCTCCAGCAGCCGTACCGCCGCTACCGCTGACCGGCGGGCTCGCCGACAGCATCTTCGAGACCGCGGACCGCACTCCGACCCTGCCCCTCCTCGCGCGGCGCACGGATGCGGCGCCCGGCGTGTGGGAGGAGATGACGGCGGTCGAGCTGCGGGACGAAGTGGTCGACCTGGCCAAGGGCCTGATCGCCTCGGGGATATCCCCGGGCCACCGGGTGGCCTTGATGGCGAGGACACGTTACGAGTGGACGGTGTTCGCCCACGCGCTGTGGACCGTCGGCGCGGAGGTCGTCCCGATCCACCCGGCGTCCTCACGGGACCAGGTGGAGTGGATCCTGCGGGACGCCAACTGCGTGGCCGTGGTGGTGGAGGACGAGCAGGGCATCATGACGGTCGGCACCGTGTGTGCGGGGCTGCCGCGGCTGAAGCACGTCTGGCAGCTGGACGCGGACGCTCTGGCCCGGCTGGCCGAGCAGGGCGCGCTCGTCCCGCTGACCACGGTGGACTCGCTGCGCCGGATCGTGCTGCCGGACGCGACGGCGGTCATCGCCTACACGTCGGGCACCACTGGCCGTCCGCTGGGCTGCGCACTGAGCCACCGCGGCCTGGCCCACCCGGTCGACATCCTGCTCGCCGGCTGGGCGCACACCGCGGCACCCCCGGGCGAACAGCCGTCGGTGCTCGCCTTCCTGCCCTTCTCCCATGTGTACGGACTCATGGTCCAGGTGATGTGCGTGCGCGGCGGGGTCCTGATGGCCCACGAGCCGGAGATGACGGCTCAGGCCCTCGCATCGGCGCTGCAGACGTTCCGGCCGACGTACCTGTACGGCGTGCCGTCGGTGTTCGAGAAGCTGTACAAGACCTTTCTGAGGACCGCTCAGCAGGCGGGCCGGGGTGCGCTGTTCGAGCGGGCGGCGCAGACCGCGCGGGACTTCGCCGAGGCGGAGGAGCGCCGGCGGCTGGGCCTCGGGCCGGGTCCCGGGTTCGATCTGCGGCTGCAACACGCCCTGTACGAGCGGACGGTGTACCGCAGGCTGCGGGCCGCGCTCGGCGGGCGCGCCGTACGGGGCACCTCGGGCGGCTCGTCGCTCAGCCGGGAGCTGTCCCTGTTCTACGAGGGCATCGGGCTGTACCTGCACGACGGTTACGGGCTGACGGAGACGTCCGGCGGGATCACCATGCAGCCGCTGGGCCGGGAGAAGTCCGGGACCGTGGGCCGGCCGCTGCCGGGCACCGAGGTCCAGGTGGCCGACGACGGCGAGATTTTCGTGCGCGGCCCGTCGGTGTTCCAGGGCTATGTCGGCGACGAGGCGCGGACGCGGGCCACGCTGTACGGCGGCTGGCTGGCCACCGGGGACATCGGACGGCTGGACTCCGAGGGCTATCTGACGATCACCGGCCGGAAGAAGGACGTGATCGTCACCAGCAGCGGCAAGAGCGTGGCACCGGCCCCGCTGGAGCAGCGGCTGCGCATGCATCCGCTGGTGCACCAGGCGGTGGTCGTCGGCGACGACCGGCCCTGCGTGGGGGCCCTGATCACGCTGGACCCGGAGTTCCTCGCGCACTGGCGGGCCGGCCTGGCCCTGCAGCCCGAGTCCCCGAGCCGGGAGGCCCGGGAGGAGAACGCGCTCAGGGAGGAGATCGCGCGGGCCGTCGCCTCGGCCAACAGTGCGGTGTCCCGCTCGGAGTCCATCAGGGTCTACCGCATCCTCCCGGAGCCGTTCGCCCCGGACAACGGGCTGCTGACACCGTCCATGAAGCTGCGCCGGGACGCCATAGCGCGCCACTACGCCGCCGAGATCGACGCGATGTACGAGGCCCGGTCGCGCGCGGCACGGCGGCCGGGTCACGAGGAGCCGGCCGACTGGGACGATTCGGACAACGTCTTCCGCTAGGAGGTGCGGGCAGGGAGTCCAGGCGGCCTGGTGGACGGGTAACCGGCCCGGCTGGGGGAACCCGAGCAGTGGAGTGATCAGCAACGACGACCGCCCTGGTCGCGAGGGGCCGCCGGCCCCGACCGGACAGGGCCGGGGAATGCGATATGGCGACGGAGCCGCGTGGCGACGACACACCGCCCCCGGAGGAGTGGGCCGAGCGGGCGTTCTCCTTCCCGGGTGAGCTGCGCAACGTGACCGGGGCGCGGCTCGCCGCGGAGGAGTTTTTGGGCGCCCTCGCCCGGGACGCGCCGCCCGGCACGCCCGAGTACTGGGACGACATCCTGCTGGTCGTCACGGAACTGGCCGCCAACGCCGTCCAGTACGCCCCGGGACCCTTCGGCCTGCGGATGCGCCGCACCTTCGACGGGGTGCACGTGACGATGCACGACACCAGCACCACGCGGCCCGAGCCGCGGCCCTTCCAGCCGAGTGCGGGCGGGGGCGGGATCGGCTGGCACCTGGTGCACACGCTGTGCAGTCAGGTGAGCGTCGTCGTCGAGGACCGGGGCAAGGACATCCACGTGTTCCTGCCCTGGTGACGGGGGACGCCGCGTGCACGGTGCCCATGAGTACGACGTGTATCTGTGCGATACCTGGTTACTACGAGCCCCAGCGGGGGCATGCTGGTGCCCACGCGTTCGTCTGCCTGCCGCACCCAGCTGGCGGAACGGCTCGGTGCACGGTGGGATCGGTGTGCCCGCAGCGATCCCGGGCACGCGAACGGCGTCGAGTCGGACCGCCTGGAGCCGCAGAGAGGGATGAACACCGTGACACGACCCAGGATCCTGGTGGTTGGCGCAGGCTTCGCCGGAGTCGAGTGCGTCCGCCGCCTGGAGCGGAAGCTCGCCCCGGACGAGGCCGACGTCACGCTGGTGACGCCGTTCTCCTACCAGCTCTACCTCCCCCTGCTGCCCCAGGTCGCCTCCGGTGTGCTGACACCGCAGTCGATCGCCGTCTCGCTGCGCCGCAGCAGGAAGTACCGCACCCGGATCATCCCGGGCGGTGCGATCGGCGTCGACCTGAAGTCCAAGGTCTGTGTCATCCGCACCCTCACGGACGACGTCGTCAACGAGCGGTACGACTACATCGTGCTGGCACCGGGCAGCGTGACCCGCACCTTCGACATCCCGGGGCTCACCGAGCACGCGTTCGGGATGAAGACCCTCGCCGAGGCCGCCTACATCCGCGACCACGTCATCGCGCAGCTGGACCTCGCGGACGCCAGCGACGATCCGGCCGAGCGGGCCGCCCGGCTCCAGTTCGTGGTGGTCGGCGGCGGTTACGCGGGCACCGAGACCGCGGCCTGTCTGCAACGGCTCACGCACGCGGCCGTGCAGCGCTATCCGCGGCTCGACCCGAACCTGATCAGGTGGCACCTCATCGACATCGCGCCCAAGCTCATGCCGGAGCTGGGCGACAAACTGGGCCGCAGCGCGCAGGAGATCCTGCGGCGGCGCGGCATCGACGTCTCGCTGGGTGTGTCGATCGACAAGGCGGGAGCCGAGGAGGTCACCTTCACCGACGGCCGGGTGGTGCCGACGCACACCCTGATCTGGACGGCCGGTGTGGTCGCGAGCCCGCTGATCGCCACGCTCGGCGCGGAGACGGTCCGCGGCAGGCTCGCGGTCACCACCGAGATGACCCTGCCCGGTCACGACGGGGTGTTCGCGCTCGGCGACGCGGCCGCCGTGCCCGACAAGACCAAGGCCGAGGAGAACGCGGTCTGTCCGCCCACCGCCCAGCACGCCATGCGCCAGGGCCGGAAGGTCGCCGACAACGTCATCGCGACCCTGCGCAGCCAGCCGCTGGTGCCGTACGTGCACAGGGACCTGGGCCTCGTCGTCGACCTGGGCGGCAAGGACGCCGTGTCCAAGCCGCTGGGCATCGAGCTGCGGGGTCTGCCCGCGCAGGTGGTGGCCCGCGGCTACCACTGGTCGGCGCTGCGCACCAACGTCGCCAAGACCCGCGTCCTGACCAACTGGCTGCTGAACGCGGTCGCGGGCGACGATTTCGTCCGCACCGGCTTCCAGTCCCGCAAGCCGGCCCGGCTGAAGGACTTCGAGTACACGGACACCTATCTGACGCCGGAACAGGTCCGCGCCCGGGTGGAGGGTGGAGACGCCGCGAGTTACTGATGTGATCCGGATCACCGGAGACTGCCGATCACTTCCCGGTCGGTCGGCGGTCTTCTCCGGTGATCAGCACACGTCGCACGGATGGGACACACCGCCATGACCGAGAAGACCGTGAAGGGCCCGGCGAGCTACTTCCCCTCGATCGAGAAGAAGTACGGCCGTCCGGTCGCCGAATGGCAGGAGCTGATCCGTACCTCCCCGCTGACCAAGCACATGGAGCTGGTGGCCTGGCTCAAGTCCGAGCACGGCCTCGGGCACGGGCACGCCAACGCGCTCGTCGCGTACACGCTGGCCGAGGGCGAGTAGCGAGCCGGCCGAGGGCGGGCGGGCCGGGCCGCCGTGCCATGCTGGGACGGAGATCAAGTTCCGGCACGGGAGAGAGCGCGGCGGCGTGAGGGCAGCGGTTCGGTCGGGGTGGGCACGGGTGCGGGTCCGGCTCGCGGCGTCCGATCCCGGGCTGCTGCGGCTCACCGCGGGTCTGCGCACGGTGGCCGCCATCGTCCTCACCCTTGCCGTGCTGGCCCTGCTGCGGGTCCCGGTCCCGCAGCTCGTCGCGGGCGCCATGGCCTCGATGGTCGCGACCTTCGCCCTCCGCGAGAAGCAGCGCTCCCGGCAGGCCGTCACCCTCGCACTGGGCCTGTCGGTGGCGCTCGCCTCGGTGTCGCTGAGCGCGCTGCTGAACCAGTGGGTCGTCGTGGGCGACGTGTTCTTCGTCGTTCTCATCTTCTGTGCCGTCTACGGCCGCCGGTTCGGCGACCGCGGCACGGCGCTGGGCCTGATCGGCTTCCAGATCTACTTCCTCTCCCTGTTCGTGCGCGCGACCACCACCACGCTGCCCGCCCTGTACGGCGTGATCACCGTGGCGTTCGTGTGCAGCGCCGCCGCCCGGTTCGTCCTGCTGCCCGAGACCCCGGCGGGCACCCTCGGCCTGCTGCGGCGGGCCTTCAGGGCCCGGCTCGGGCAGCTGGTCGCGGCCCAGATCGAACTGCTGGACGCCGGCCCCGACGAGGCCGAGAAGGTGCTGGAGCACCTGCGCACCGGCACCGCCCGGCTGCACGAGACGGCGCTGATGATCCAGGGCCGGCTGGAGGAGGGCACCGCCGACGAGGCGACGGCCCGCCTGCTGCAGCGCCGTGTCGCCGACGCCGAGATCGCCGCCGAACGGCTCGGTCTGCTGCTGCTCACGGCGCGCAGCGCCGAACGGACGGACACGCTCACCCTGCACCTGCCCGGCGCGCCCCTCCCGTCCGGCGGCGCACTGCCGGTGCGGGACGAGGCGACGACGGTGCTGCGCCGGGACCTGGAGGCGCTGCGCCTGCTGGTGCTGCGCCCGGTCGGCGAGGCCTCGGGAACCGCGCTGGCGCAGGTGCGCAACCGGCTGCTCGGCTACCGCGAGGAAGAGAACCTGCCCAAGGCTTCCCCGGCCGTACAGGACGTCTTCCGGGGTCTCGGCGAGGCCGCGCGGGCCGTCCTCGGGCTGCGGATCGCCCTGGACGGGCCGCAGGACGAGTCCGACGACACCCCGGCGACGGCCCGGTCCCGCGAGGAGCTGGACGCCGAGGACGCCGCCATCGAGAGCGGCGAGGAGACCGAGCCCGCGAAGCCGGAGCCGACCGGGCTCGGGCGGCCCACCACCCGGGCCGCCGTGCAGGTGGCCGTCGGGTCGGCCCTGGCCATCGTGGGCGGTGAGCTGCTGTCCAGCCAGCGCTGGTACTGGGCGGTGCTGACCTGCTGGATCGTCTTCCTGAACACCGCGTCGACGGGCGAGATCCTGGTGAAGGGCTACCGGCGGCTGGTCGGCACGGTCCTGGGCGTGGTGGCCGGCATCGGACTCGCGGGACTGGTCGGACACCACACCTGGACGGCGTTCGCGCTGGTGCTGGTGTGCGTCTTCGCGATGTTCTTCACCGCGCCCCTGTCCTACACGCTGATGTCGTTCTTCGTGACGGCGATGCTGGGCCTGCTGTACACGCTGCTGAGCACCTACAGCGTGTCGGTGCTGGTGGTGCGGGTGGAGGAGACGGCGCTCGGCGCGGCCTGCGGGATGATCGCGGCGGCGGTGGTGCTGCCGGTCCGTACCGACCGGCGCACCGACGACCTGCTCGTCGGCGTCCTCGACAAGCTGGCGTTCGTCACCCGGGCCGCCATGGACCAGCTGAGCGGCGCGCCGCCGGCCGACCTGGTGGACCAGGCGCGCGATCTGGACCAGGCGCTGGCCGATCTGCGCGCGGCCACCCAGCCGCTGACCCATCCGATCGCCCCGCAGCGCGGCCGCAGGGACACCGCCCGGTACGTGGTGGCCCTGCTGGAGACCTGCGCCTACCACGCGCGTTCGCTCGCGGCCACGGCCGAGCTGCTGCCGACGCACCCGTCGATCGCGGCCGATCCCCGGCTGCGCGGGGCGGGCCGGCGGATCGTGCACAACATCGAGGCGATCGCCGCGCATGTCGCCGACCCTCGCTCGACGGTGGAGATCGAGACCGGCCCCAGCATCGCGTCGATGCTGGAACCGGGCACCCTGCGCACCCCTCGCTACGGCCGGGTGACCGACCGGGTACTGCGGCATCTGCAGCGCCTGGACGAGGCCGTGTCGGGTCTGGCCCGGCCGCTGGGCATCGCGCGGGAGCGGTCCGGGAAGTGACGGCCGGTCACCCGGCGGTCCGGTCGCCCTGCCGCTGCCCCAGCGCCACGGCACGTACCCGGGCGCAGCTGCGGTTGATGAGCCGGGAGACGTGCATCTGGGAGATGCCGAGCCGGTCGGCGATGCAGCTCTGTGTCATGTCCTCGAAGTAGCGCATGTAGAGGATGGCCCGTTCCCGCTCGGGGAGCCGGCGCAGCCCCTCCTTGGCGGCCTCCCGGTCGACGACGACGTCGTACGAGGAGTCCGTGGCACCCAGCGTGTCGGCCAGGCTGTGCCCGTCGTCGCCGGTGGACAGCTCGGCGTCCAGCGAGAGGCTGCTGAAGCTCTCCAGCGCCTCCACGCCCTCGGTGACCTGTTCCTCGGTGAGGCCGGTGTGCGCGGCGATGTCGGCGGCGGTGGGCTCCAGGGCACCGGGGTGCTGGATGAGTTCACGGCGGGCCAGGCGCACCCGGTTGCGCAGTTCCTGCACCCGGCGCGGCACCCGCACGGCCCACATCCGGTCCCGGAAGTGCCGCTTCACCTCACCGGTGATGGTCGGGACGGCGTAGCTCTCGAAGGCCCCCCGGGAGGGGTCGTACCGGTCGATGGCCTTGACCAGGCCGAGCGCGGCCACTTGGCGCAGATCCTCGGTGGACTCCCCGCGGTCGCGGAACCGGCCTGCGATCCGGTGGGCCATGGGCAGCCACTCGGTCGCCAGTTCGTCGCGGACGGCGTTCCGTTCGGGGCCGTCGTCCAGTTCCACGAGCCGCGCGAAGAGGGCTGCGGTGTCGGGGGCGTCGTCGTGGGTCCGCCGCATCGAGGCGACGGAGATCGTGTCGGTCAGCATGCGGAATCGCTCCTGAACAGAGGTCTTCAGGTCCTGGACGGAAGCAAAATTGCGCCTGCCCGCCCGCGCACACGGCAAACTCGGCTTGCAAGTACTCAGGCCACCGGTGTGCCGTCCGGAGTGAAACGAGTCACGCGACCCGCTCCCGATTGGGCGAATTCCGGGAAGATGGTTTATCGTTCATCAATAAGTGGTGACGGAGTCGACCGAAACCGTCCTCCTTCACCGCCGCATACGGCCCTGGCTGGTCTCCCCCGTCCAGCCAGGGCTTTTTCATGCCTCCGCGGCACATCGCCGGCAGAAACCCGCTTCCTTCGAGGTGCCCCGGACGGCGGCAGCGGCTGAAATGGGCTTGGGGAAACCACCCGAACCGCAGCCGGCGAGGAGTCCCGCGCCATGACCAAAGCGATAAAGCTGCTGACCGCCCTCCCGCAGGCCCAGCGCGAGCGGCTGATGGAGCTGGCCAAGGAGGTGTCCTTCCCGGAGGACACCCGCATCTTCGAGGCGGGCGGCACCGCCGACCGCTTCTGGGTGGTCCGCTCCGGCGCGGTCCACCTGGACCAGCAGGTCACCGCCCGGCAGCGGGTCACCGTGGCCACGCTCGGCGCGGGCGACATGCTCGGCTGGTCCTGGCTGTTTCCGCCGTACGAGTGGGACTTCGGCGCCGTGGCCTTCAGCAACGTCCGGGCCTACGAGTTCGACGGACCGTCGGTGCTCGCGCTCTGCGTGGAGGACCCGCTGCTCGGGCTGTCGCTGGTGCGCACGGTCGCCGAGATCCTCGCCAACCGGCTGGAGACGACCCGCGGCAAGCTGATGGATCAGTACACGCTCCGGCGGCGCAGCGGCCCGCTCTGAGTTCCACCGGAGGTACCGCGATGCGCCGTCGGTCCGCTGCGGCTCCGCCGTGGCCGGTCCCGCCCGCACGACGGAGCCGCACATCGACACAGCCCCGCGCCCCTGACGGGGCGCTTCAGATCCGGTAGCGCCGCAGCGCCGGGACCGCGGCGGCGAGACCCAGCATGAGCACCACCACCAGCGCGCCCCCGCCCGCCACGGCAGCCCTGGGGCCGAACGCCGAGCCCGCGGTGCCGTGCAGCACGTCGGCCAGGCGCGGACCGCCCGCGACGACCACGGTGAACACCCCCTGCATCCGGCCGCGCATCTCGTCGGTCGCGGCGGACAGCAGGATCGCCCCGCGGAACACCATGGAGACCATGTCGGCGACCCCGGCCGCGGCGAGGAAGGCCATGGCCACCCACAGGTTGCCGCTCAGTCCGAACCCGGCGACGGCCACGCCCCAGCCGACGACCGCGCCGATGACCATCCAGCCGTGCCGCCGCGCCCGCGAGAAGACGCCGGAGAACAGGCCGCCGAGCACCGCGCCGACCGGGATCCCGGCGAACAGCACACCGAGCGCCAGCCCTTCGCCGTGTGAGCCGTACGTCTGCGCGGCCAGCTGCGGGAACAGGGCGCGGGGCATGCCGAAGACCATGGCCACGATGTCGGCCAGGAACGAGAGCAGCAGCACCTTGTGCCCCGAGATGTAGCGGAACCCGGCCGCGATCTCGCGCACCCCGGCCCGGCGGGCCGGCCCGGCGCCCAGCGGCGGCAGCGCGGGCAGCCGGAACACCGCCCACACGGTGACGCACAGCGCCAGCGCGTCGATCAGGTACAGCTCGGGCAGCCCGATGACCGGTATCAGCGCTCCGGCCAGCAGCGGACCCGCGACGAGGCCGGTCTGCATCACCGTCGAGCCGAGCGCGCCCGCCGCCGCGAGCTGCTCGGCCGGGACGAGGCGGGCTATGGAGGCGGTGCGAGCCGGGGAGTTGAGGCCGAAGAAGGCCTGCTGCACGGCGAGCAGCAGCATGAGGACCACGACGGAGTCCAGGCCGGTGACGGCCTGCGTCCAGAACAGCACCGACGTCACGGCGATGCCGCTGTTGGTCACCAGCAGCAGCTTGCGCCGGTCCACCGTGTCGGCGACCGCCCCGCCCCACAGCGCGAACACCACCATGGGCACCAGACCGGCGAGGCTGGCGTAGCCGACCCAGGCCGAGGAGTGGGTGATGTCGTAGATCTGCTTCGGGACGGCGACCGCGGTCAGCTGGCTGCCGACGGCGGTGACGACGGTCGACGACCACAGCCGACGGTAGGCGGGGATGCGCAGCGGCCGGGTGTCCATCGCCCAGCGACGCCAGCCGCGCCGGGGCGGGGCAGGGGCGGCCGGGCTTTCGCTCTCGGCGTCGGCGTCGGGTTCGGTGCTGCTCTCGCTCGTGTCCACGGGCTTCCTGGTTGCTCGATACATCTTTCGATTTCGAGCCTCACTATGGCAGCAACCTCCTCGCCTGCCGAACGGGTTGTTCCAGGATCCGGCGCTTGAGGATCCGGTACCTCAGGATCCGGCGAGGAGCGTGGCGCCGAGCGCGAGCATGGTGACGGCGACCAGGCCGTCCAGGACCCGCCAGGCGGTGGGCCGGGCGAGGAAGCGGCCGAGCAGCCGCGCGCCGAAGCCCAGCGCGGCGAACCAGCACAGGCTCGCGAGTGCGGCACCGAGCCCGAACGTCCAGCGCAGCGGGCCGCGGTCGGCGGCGAGGGAGCCGAGCAGGAACACGGTGTCGAGGTAGACGTGCGGGTTGAGCCAGGTCATCGCCAGGCAGGTCAGGATGGCGCGCCGCCGTGAGCCGACCGCCTCGCCCTCCGCGCGCAGGCCGGTACCGGGCCTGAGGACGCGGCGGGCGGCGAGGGCGCCGTAGCACAGCAGGAACGCGCCGCCGATGAGCCCGACGGCCCGTACCGCGCCCGGCCAGGCCACCACGACCGCGCCGACCCCGCCGACCCCGAGGGCTATGAGCAGCGCGTCGGACAGGGCGCAGATCCCGACCACGGCGAGGACGGCGTCCCGGCGCACCCCCTGGCGCAGGACGAAGGCGTTCTGTGCGCCGATGGCGACGATCAGGGAGAGGCCGGTGCCGAATCCGGCGGCCGCGGCGGTCAGTGCGTGGTTCATACCGTCGACGTTAAGCAGACGATCACTGCAGGTACAGCTAAAGATTCTTACGTATCCTTAGCGCCCGTGATGGAGGAGCTTCCCCTGGAGCAGGTGCGGACGCTGCTCGCCGTGGTGGACGAGGGCACGTTCGACGCGGCGGCCGCGGCCCTGCACGTGACGCCGTCGGCGGTCAGCCAGCGGGTCAAGGCGCTGGAGCAGCGCACCGGCCGGGTGCTGCTGCAGCGCACCAAGCCGGTGCGCCCGACGGAGTCCGGGGCGGTGCTGGTTCGGTTCGCCCGGCAGCTGGCCCGGCTGGAGCGGGACGCGCGGGGCGAACTGGGCCTGAGCGGTGCCGGCGAGCCGACGCGGGTGTCGGTCGCGGTGAACGCGGACTCGCTGGCGACCTGGTTCCTCGGGGCACTCACCCGGGTGGAGGGTCTCTGCTACGAGCTGCACCGGGAGGACGAGGCGCATACGGCGGCGTTGCTGCGCGAGGGCCTGGTGATGGCGGCCGTGACCTCCTCGCCCGAACCGGTGCCGGGCTGCTCGGTCCGCCCGCTCGGCCGGATGAGGTACCTGGCCGCGGCCGCACCCGGGTTCGCCGAGCGGTATCTGGACGGGCCGCTGCGGGACCTCCTGCCCGAGGCGCCCGTCGTGGTCTTCGACCGCAAGGACGACTTCCAGGACGGCTTCGTACGGCGGCTGGGGGGCACGGGCGCCGGCCGGCTGCGGCACTACGTGCCGTCCTCCGAGGCTTTCGCCGAAGCGGTCACCGCGGGCCTCGGCTGGGGCATGATCCCGGAGCCCGAGGCCCGGCCACTGCTGGCGGAGGGCCGCCTGGTCCTGCTCGCCCCGCGGGAGTGGGTCGACCTCCCGCTGTACTGGCAGCAGTGGAAACTGGACTCCCCCGCGCTGGCGGCACTGGCCGAGGCGGTGACGGCTACGGCGGCCGAGGCACTGCGCCGGTGACGGCGGAGGTCAGGGCACCTGCGGGGCGAGCCGCCCGGCCGCGCTGTCCAGCAGCATCTCCAGGGCCGTCGGGTAGGCGCTGGTGACCATGCGCCGGGCCAGCAGCGGGGCCGCCTCGGCGATGCGGGGGTGGGTGGCGCGGGGCAGCCGGGCGTAGGTCGAGTGCCACTTGTCCTCGTCGGCCCGCTGGGAGGCACTCGGCAGGGCCAGGGACGCGGCGTCGAGGGCGGCGAAGGCCAGCGTCTGGTCGATGAAGGCGTGGTAGACGCGGACCGTCTCCGGCAGGGAGAACCCGGCCGTGCGCAGGACGTCCAGTACCGCCTCGTCGGCGGCCAGTTCCTGGGCGCGCCCGGTGACCCGGCTGGCGGTCAGCAGCGCCGCCTGCGGGTGCGCGACGTACGCGGCGTGGATGCGCAGCCCGATCGTCCGCAGGTCCGCCCGCCACTGTCCCGTCGGCTCCCAGCCCGCCAGGGCCTGACCGATGAGCGCGTCACCGATGGCCAGGGTCAGGTCGTCCATGCCGCGGAAGTACCGGTACAGCGTGCTGGGGTCGCAGTCCAGGGCGAGACCGAGGCGGCGCGCGGTGAGCCCGGTGCTGCCGTGCTCACGCAGCAGACGCAGCGCGGTCTCGACGATGAGCGGCTCGGACAGCACGGTGCCGCTGCGGGTCGGACGGCGCCGGCGGCGCTTCTCCTCGGGCACCACGGGCTTGGGCACGGCGGGTCCTCCCTGCGCTCCTTATGCCAACGCCATTGACCTTACGTCATGCCCCGGCGTTGGATTCCCGGCAAGGCGCGCCTGCCCCGTCCCCGTTACGTTCGTGTCAGGCAAGGAGTTCGTCATGCGTGTACTGCTCGTGGGAGCCGGCGGTGTGGGCACCGCCATCACCCGGATCGCGGCCCGCCGCCCGTTCCTCGACCTGATGGTGGTCGCCGACTACGACCCCGCCCGGGCCGAGGCGGCGGTCGCGGCCCTCGGCGACTCCGGAAGCCGGTTCCGCGCCGAGCGGGTGGACGCCTCCGACGAGGCCGAGGTGGCCCGGCTGCTCGCCGACCACGGCTGCGACGTCCTGCTCAACGCCACCGACCCGCGCTTCGTCATGCCCCTGTTCCGCGCCGCGCGCGCCGCCGGCGCAGGCTATGTCGACATGGCGATGTCCCTGTCCCGGCGCCACCCCGAACGACCGTACGAGGAGTGCGGGGTCAAGCTGGGCGACGAGCAGTTCGCGCTGGCCGAGGAGTGGGAGAAGGCGGGCGCGCTCGCCCTGGTCGGCATGGGCGTGGAGCCCGGACTGTCGGACGTCTTCGCCCGCCACGCGGCCGACGAACTCTTCGACACCATCGAGGAGATCGGCATCCGCGACGGCGCGAACCTCACCGTCGAAGGCTACGACTTCGCACCCTCCTTCAGCATCTGGACCACCATCGAGGAGTGCCTGAATCCGCCGGTCGTGTACGAGGCCGGGCGCGGCTGGTTCACCACGCCCCCGTTCAGCGAGCCTGAGGTGTTCGACTTCCCGGAGGGCATCGGCCCGGTGGAGTGTGTGAACGTCGAGCACGAGGAGGTGCTGCTGGTGCCGCGCTGGGTCGGCGCGGAGCGGGTCACCTTCAAGTACGGCCTGGGCGGCGAGTTCATCGAGACGCTGAAGACCCTGCACCGGCTGGGACTCGACCGCACCGAGGCGGTGACCGTGCCCGGCCCGGACGGACCGGTCGCCGTCTCGCCGCGGGACGTGGTCGCCGCGTGCCTGCCCGATCCGGCGACGCTGGGCGACCGGATGCGCGGCAAGACGTGCGCGGGCACCTGGGTGCGCGGCACGAAGGACGGGGCGCCGCGCGAGGTGTACCTGTACCACGTCGTCGACAACGAGTGGTCCATGACGGAGTACGGCAGTCAGGCGGTGGTGTGGCAGACGGCGGTCAACCCGGTCGTCGCCCTCGAACTGCTCGCCACCGGCGCCTGGTCGGGCACCGGCGTCCTCGGCCCGGAGGCCTTCCCCGCACGTCCCTTCCTCGACCTGCTGACCGAGTACGGCTCCCCGTGGGGTGTCCGGGAACAGTGACGCGGCCGGTATCCGTCGTTTCACCGCGCATCGACAGGTGACCCGAAGGCGAGTACGCATCTTCCAGGGGCAGGTACGACCTCGATCGCAGGTGACGTTGATGGACGACTGGCGAGACCGCGCCGCATGCCGCCGCGAGGAACCCGACCTCTTCTTCCCGATCGGCACCACGGGACCGGCACTGGTGCAGACACAGCGGGCGAAGGCGGTGTGCGGCCGCTGCGGCGTCCGCGAGGAGTGCCTGCGCTGGGCACTGGACACCGGACAGGCCGCGGGCGTCTGGGGAGGCATGACGGAGACGGAACGCCGCGCCCGGGCCCGGCGCATGGGGGCACGGCGTCCGCGCTAGGTCCTGTCGTCAAATTCCCGTCGTCGCCCGAAGGGCGGCCTCGCGGCGTCTGGTGCGTGCTCTCGGCGTGCCGGGCGGAAGTCCTCGTACTGGACGTACTTGGGCTTTCGCCCGGTGCGGCGAGAGTGCGTGCCAGGCGTCGCGGGGCAGACGGGAATTTGACGACAGGGCCTAGGGCCGGCATCCGGCAGGTTCCGCGGAAGGAGGGACCCGCGGCCGACCGCAGCGGTGCGGCGCCCCGTGCCCGGATCACGGGGCGTCCGCCGGCGCCGGAGCGGCCGGCAGCCGCAGGGTGAACACCGCGCCCGCATCAGGCTCGCTCGCCGCCTCCGCCGTACCGCCATGGGCCGCGACCAGGTGGCGGACGATGGGCAGGCCGAGGCCGCTGCCGCCGGTGCGGCGGCTGCGGGACTTCTCGGCGCGCCAGAACCGGTCGAAGACGTGCGGCAGGTCCTCCGCGGCGATGCCCGAGCCGGTGTCGGTGACGGTCAGCAGGACCGACTCGCCGTCGCGGCGGGCGGCCAGGCCGACCGTGCCGTCGGCGGGGGTGTGCCGCAGCGCGTTGGAGACCAGGTTCCCGAGCGCCTGCCGCATGCGCACGGGGTCCGCGTCCAGCCAGGCGGTGTCGTCGGCCTCGGTGCGCAGGGCGACCCCGACGGCGTCGGCGGCGACCCGGTGGGCGGCGGCGACCTGGTCGAGCAGGTCGCCGGCGTGCAGCGGCTCGCGGTGCAGGCGCAGCGTGCCGGCGTCGGCGGCCGCGAGGTCCTGCAGGTCGTCGATGATCCGCTGGAGCACCAGCGACTCCTCGTGCAGGGAGGCCAGCAGGGCCGGGTCCGGGTCGACGACTCCGTCGCGGACGACCTCCAGCCAGCCGCGGATGTTGGTGAGCGGGCTGCGCAGTTCGTGGGCGATGTCGCTGACCATGGCCTTGCGCTGGGCCTCCAGGCGTTCGCGTCGCTCGGTCAGGTCGTTGAACGCCTCGGCGAGGATGCCGGTCTCGTCCCGGGTGGTCACCGGCACCCGCACATGCCGTTCGGGCGGCTGCTGCGCGGCCGCGGTCAGCGCGCGCAGGGGTCGTACCAGCCGTACGGCGACGACGGCGGTCACGGCGACGGTGACGGCGAGGACCAGTCCGGCCGCGCCGACCACCTTGGCCTTGTTGCCCGTGGACATGTCGAAGCGGGAGGGGTTCTGGTCCCCGATGCCCAGGAACAGGTCGGCGACCGGGGCGACATACGGCTCCAGCTGGATGCGGCGGGCGCTCAGCACACAGTTCTTCGACGCCTGGACGGCGGCCCTGCTGTCGGCCACCCGGGGGGTCTTGGCCACCAGGAAGCCGCCGCCGAAGGGATCCCTCGCGCTGGGGTCGAAGGTGAGGAACAGCCGGCCGCCGATGTCCAGCCCCGCCCGTTTCAGGCACGGCCGGGCCAGCCTCGTGAGCTCGGTCAGGGCCTGCTCCTCCGTCGGCGTGGGGGTGTTCAGCTGCCCGTCCGCGCACTGCTGCGAGGCGTAGGAGATGTCGGTGTCCTCCGGGGTGCTGACCACGGGTCGGCCGCTCGGGGTCCGCACGACCGTGCCGTCGACGCCGTAGTGCTCGTAGCACTCCCTGCGCTTGGCGGCCAGCGCGTCCAGCCGGTCCCGCTCCCCGGCCGTGACCCGGTACGGCCCCACCACCCGGGGATCGATGCCGCTGAGCAGACTCCCGGAGTCGGTGTAGGTGTCGGTGCGCAGGGGGTCGACGGTGGCGGCGGGCCGGGGCGGCAGCGGGGTGCCGCGGGGCGCGGAGTCGGCGATCAGGGTGCCGTCGGCGTTCGTCAGGGCGATGCGCCGACCGGTGCCGCGGGCCAGGTCACGGACCGTGCGCCGGACACCCGTCCAGTCCGGGTGGGCGGCGGCGTACCCGCTGAGCTGGGCGAGGATGCTGTTGTCGGCGGCGAGGTCCTGGCCCTGTTCCTCCTTGAGGGCGCTGGTGGTGGTCGTCACCGCGAGCCAGGCGGTGGCCGCCACCGAGCAGACGGCGATGAGGGCCGAGACGAACAGCAGCCGGACGAGCAGCCGTTTGCGCAGCGGTACGCGGCGCTTCACGGCCGGCCGCCGGTCAGCTTGTAGCCGACGCCGAACACCGTCACCAGACGCATCGGCCTCCGCGGGTCGGCCTCGATCTTCCGGCGCAGGTTCATGATGTGCACGTCGACGGCGCGCTCGGTGGAGGCCCGGTCGAAGCCACGCGTGCACTGCAGCAACTGCCGCCGGGAGAACACCCGGTCGGGCTCCCCCGCCATGGCCAGCAGGATCTGGAACTCGGCCGGCGTGCACTCCACCGGCTTTCCGTCACAGCGCACCTCGTGGCGTACGGGGTCCACGCCGATCCCCCCGGCCCGTACGACCGGATCGTCGTCCCGGACGCTGCCGCCGCGCCCGCTGCGCCGCAGGACGGTGCGGATCCGGGCCATCAGCTCGCGCGGGCTGTACGGCTTGGTCATGTAGTCGTCGGCGCCCAGCTCCAGCCCGAGCAGCACGTCGTCCTCGGCGGCGCGGGCGGTGAGCATCACCACGGGGATGTCCGGGTCCTCTCCGCCGCGCAGCACCCGGCACACCCCGAAGCCGTCGATCACCGGGAGCATCAGGTCGAGCACGACCAGGTCGGGTCTCAGGCGCCGGGCCGCGTCGAGAGCGGCGGCGCCGTCGTGCACCACCGTGGCGGTGTGCCCCTCGGCCAGCAGGGAGCGGCGGATCAGTTCGGCCTGCTTCTCGTCGTCCTCGGCGACCAGCACATGTGCGCACACGAGTTCGGATCCTAGGCCGCTCAGAGGGCGAGCCAGTCGGCGTACCCCATGACGACCACCGGATGCAGCTTCGGATCGAGGGTGCGCAGGAGGTCCTTCATGTGGGACTTGGCGACGCTGACGCAGCCGTGGGTGGGGCCACCGTGGTCGACGTGGAACCAGACTCCGCCGCCGCGGCCCGGGCCCAGGGGGCGGGTCCAGTCGAGGGGCGAGGTGCCCGGCCTGCGGTTGTAGTCGATGGCGACGACGTAGTCGAAGGTCCCGGCCAGCGGCTCGCCCTCGAAGCCGGTGCCGGGCGAGACGAAGCCGCTGGAGTGGTGGTACGGAAGTCTGCTGCCCGGGTCCGCCAGCAGGCCGCCGGCGTCGCTGAGGGTGTAGACGCCGACCGGGGAGCGCAGGTCTCCGGCCGTGTGGTGGGTGCTCCAGCCGCGCAATGCGTTGTGGGCGGGCCACACGGTACCCGGCTGCCAGCCGGTGGCGGAGCGCTCGTGCAGCACGACCGTGGACAGCGGGGAGTTCCTGCCGCGCCCGGTGACGACGACGGCCTGCCGGGAGCGGTCCGGTATCGCGGCGTGGATCTTGGGGCCGAGGCCGGCCATCCGCCGGGGTGCCGGCTCCACCAGGGGCTCGGACGTGGGGGGCGGTGTGGGGGTGGCCGTCGGCGCCGGGCGGGCCGCGGGAGTGCGGCGCCCGGTCGCCTCGGCTCCGCCGCCGCAGCCGGTGAGCAGCAGCGGGGAGACGAGGAGAGCGACGGCGGCTCTGCGATCGAACATGGGTCGACCCTGGCCGACACATGTTTGGAACCCGTCAGGTTCCGGCAGCGGAGCCGCTAGGCCTTGCTCGGCTTGCCCTTCGTGTAGAGCCAGGTGTGGAAGAGACCGTCCAGGTCCTTGCCGGACACCCGCTCGGAGAGCTTCACGAACTGGGCCGTCGTACCGTGCCCGGCCCGGTGCTCGGTCGCCCATGTGCGCAGGATGCGGAAGAAGTCCTGGTCGCCGACCGTCTTGCGCAGCTCGTGCAGGACCATCGCGCCACGGGCGTAGACGGGCGTGTCGAAGAGGTTCTTGCCGCTGCCCGGGTCACCGGGCGGGAAGGCCCACAGGCCGTCGTTCGCCGGGCGGGCGTAGAGCGCGTCGAAGGTCTTCTGGGCGCTGTCGCCGCCGTGCTGCTCGCTGTAGAGCCACTCGGCGTAGGTCGCGAAGCCCTCGTTGAGCCAGATGTCCTTCCAGGCGGTCAGCGAGACGGAGTCGCCGAACCACTGGTGGGCGCTTTCGTGGACGAGCGTGCTCAGGTCGGGAGCCGAGTCGTAGAGGGGCCGGCTCTGGGTCTCGAGGGCGTAGCCGACGTCCGGTGCGTGGTCGACGATGGAGCCGGCCGCGCGGAACGGGTACGGCCCGAACAGCTTGCTCTCCCACTCCAGTACGGAGGGCAGCTTCTTCAGCACCGGCGCGGCCGCGCGCGCCTCACGGGCGTCGACGGCGTTGTAGATCTGGATGCCGTCGTGGGTGGTGTACTGCTCGACCTTGAACTTGCCGACGGTGGCGGTGGCCAGGTAGGAGGCCATGGGCTCGGCCTGGTGCCAGCGGAAGGTGGTGCGGCCGTTCTCGGTGTGCTGCCCGCGCAGGACACCGTTGGCGACGGCGGTGCGCCCCTTCGGGACCGTGATCGTGAAGTCGTACGACGACTTGTCCTTGGGGTGGTTGTTCCCCGGGAACCACGTCATGGCGCCCTGCGGCTCGCCCGCGACGAACGCCCCGTCGTCGGTGCGGATCCAGCCGTCGGCGGAGCCGTCCGGGTCGGTGACCGACTTGGGGGTGCCGTGGTAGGTGACGGTGACCCGGAACTCCTGGTCCTTGCGCAGCGTGTGGCGCGGGGTGACGACGAGTTCCTGACCGTCGCGGCGGAAGCCGGCGGCGGTGCGGTCGACGGTGACGCCGGTGACCTTCAGGCCCTTGAGGTCCAGGTCGAACCGGGTCAGCTTCTGGGTGGCGCGGACGGTGAGGACCGCCTTGCCGTCCAGGCGCCGGGAGGTGGTGTCGTAGCGGAGCGTCAGGTCGTAGTGCTTGACGTGGTAGCCGCCGTTGCCGCTGAGCGGGAAGTACGGGTCACCGGCGCCCGAGGTGCCGACGGTGCCGGCCGACGCCGTTCCGGCGGCGCCGAGCAGTGCCGCCACGGCGACGGGGACGGTGGCGAGGACCGCCTCACGGCGGAGGACCGCGGTGCGTCGTGGTGAGGTCTGTCTGTGCGCTGCCGTCATGGGCGCTCCTTCGGGGGTGGCGATGATCATTCGTCCACAGACTAGGGCCGCGACTGTCTCCGTTTCCCCCTCATTCAGGTCAAGTCACGCCGCGTTGCCGCCCGGTGTCGCGGGGCGGCCGAAGTACGCTCGCAGAGCCGTCCGCGACCGAGGGGAGCCAGACCGTGAGCGTGCGCGTGCGCCGGATCTACGAGCCGCCGGAGTCCGACGACGGCCTGCGGGTGCTGGTGGACCGGCTGTGGCCGCGTGGCGTCGCCAAGGAGGCGGCGCAGGTCGACGAGTGGCCCAAGGGACTCACGCCGTCGGCGGAGCTGCGCCGCTGGTACCACGCGGGCGAGGGCTCGTACGAGGAGTTCCGCGGCCGCTACGAGGCGGAGCTGACCGCTCCTGAGGCCGCCGAACTCCTCGACGGCCTCAGGAAGTCGGCCCGCAAGGGGCCGGTCACGCTGCTCACGGCGTCCAAGACTCCGGAACGGAGCCATGCCACGGTGCTGGCGGACCTGCTGAAGGGCTGACGTCAGCCCGTCTGCTGCGCCGCCGCCCGGCCCGCCGCGCGGCCCGAGAACAGGCAGCCGCCGAGGAAGGTGCCCTCCAGGGCGTTGTAGCCGTGGACGCCTCCGCCGCCGAAGCCTGCCACCTCGCCCGCCGCGTACAGGCCGCCGACGGGCGTGCCGTCGGGGCCGAGGGCGCGGGAGTCGAGGTCGGTCTGGATGCCGCCGAGGGTCTTTCGGGTCAGGACGTGCATCCGGACGCCGATCAGCGGGCCCGCCGCCGGGTCGAGGATGCGGTGCGGGGCGGCGACCCGGCCGAGGCGGTCGCCGATGTAGCGGCGGGCGTTGTGGATGCCCTGGACCTGGGAGTCCTTGCTGTACCGATTGGCGATCTGCAGGTCGCGGGCCTCGATCTGGCGGCGCACCTCGGCCGCGTCGAGCAGGGGCTTGTCCGTGAGGCCGTTCATCTTCTCGACCAGCCGCTCCAGGCTGTCCGCGGTGACGAAGTCCGCTCCCTTGTCGAGGAAGGCCTGGACGGGTGCGGGGGCTCCCTTGCCGAGCAGCCGGTCGCGCAGCACGGCTGCCCGGTCCTTGGCGGTGATGTCGGGGTTCTGTTCCGAGCCGGAGAGCGCGAACTCCTTCTCGATGATCTTCCGGGTGAGGACGAACCAGGAGTGGTCGTACCCGGCGATGTCCTCGGTGGTGCGCAGGTACTTCAGGGTGCCGAGGGTGTCGTAGCCGGGCAGGCAGGGGTCGGGCAGGCGGCGGCCGAGGGCGTCGAGCCAGACGGAGGACGGTCCGGGCAGGATGCGGATCCCGTGGCCCGGCCAGATCGGGTTCCAGTTCTGCAGGCCCTCGGTGTAGTGCCACATGCGGTCCCGGTTGACCAGGCGCACACCCGCCTCGGCGCTGATGTCGAGCATGCGGCCGTCGACGTAGGCGGGGACGCCGGTGACCATCTCGGCGGGGGGCGTGCCGAGCCGCTCGGGCCAGTAGCGGCGGACGATGTCGTGGTCGGCGCCGATGCCGCCGGTGGTGACGATCACGGCCCGGGCGGTGAGTTCGAAGTCGCCGACGCGGTCGCGGTTGGAGGCCACGCCGCGCGGCGCGTCGTCGTCGGCCAGGACCGTGCCGCGCACGCCGCGGGCCGCTCCGTCCTCGAGGACGAGTTCGTCGACCTGGTGGCGGTGGTAGAAGGTGAGCAGCCCGTCCCGGGCGGCCTGCCGGGCGTACCGGGCGAAGGGTTCGACCACGCCGGTGCCGGTGCCCCAGGCGATGTGGAAGCGGGGTACGGAGTTTCCGTGCCCGTCGGCGCGCAGGTCGCCGCGCTCGGCCCAGCCGACGGTCGGCAGCAGCGTGATGCCGTGTCCCTCCAGCCAGGACCGCTTCTCGCCGGCGGCGAACTCGACGTAGGCGCGGGCCCAGCGCACCGCCCAGGAGTCCTCGTCCTCCAGGCGGTCGAACCGGGCGCTGCCCCGCCAGTCGTTCCAGGCGAGGTCGAAGGAGTCCTTGATGCCGAGGCGCCGCTGCTCGGGCGAGTCGACGAGGAAGAGCCCGCCGAAGGACCAGAACGCCTGGCCGCCGAGGTTGGCGGCGTTCTCCTGGTCGACCAGGGCGACGCGCCGGCCCCGGCTGGTGAGTTCGTGCGCCGCGACCAGGCCGGCGAGGCCCGCTCCGACGACGATGACGTCCGCGTCCATGGCGTCCGTTCCTTCCTTCCGCTTGCGTCTGCTTGTGTCTGCTCGTGTCTGCTTCCGTCTGCGGCTCAGGCCGGGGTGCCGCTGCCGTCGGTCAGCAGGGCGGTGAGCAGTTGCCCCAGCCAGGTGCGGGCCGCGTCGACGTCCTTGTCCAGCAGCAGCTGGGTGGTGACGCCGTCGTAGGCCGCGACCACCGCGCGGGCGGCGCCGTCGGCGTCGCCGAGCACGGCGGGCAGTTCGGTGTGGCCGCGGGCCCGGAACAGCCGGTCGGCGATGGCCTCCCGGAGCCGGGTGCGGTGGTCGAGGAGGGCGTGCGCGACGGCCGGGTCGCGGGCCGCGTGCACCAGGAAGTCGGTCTTCACCAGCAGCCAGTCCACGTCGAGGAGCAGGACCTCGGTGACCCGGTCCACGGAGGCGGGCACGTCGAGGTCGGGCCCGTCCAGGGCGAGGGCGTCGGCCACCTGGGCGGCGATGAGGTCGGCGCGCTCCTGGTAGAGGGCGAAGAACAGCTCGTCCAGGGTGGCGAAGTTGGAGTAGAAGGCGCCCCGGCTGTAGCCGGCGGCCTCGCAGACCTCCTCGATGGAGACGCGGCCGAAGCCCTTGGCGGCGAACACCGCGAAGGCAGCGTCGAGCAGGTTGGCCCGCGTCCGCGCCCGCCGCTTGGTGACCCTCCGGGCCGTGTCCTGCGCCGTCATCGCCGAGACCTCCGTCGCCCTGTTCGATACAGGAATGTATCCGATACACAGGTGTATCGAAAGACGCTTCGCGATGGGAACATACTTTCGATTCACGACTGCGCTGGATCCGTGTCCACGCAACTGCAGGGCTCCCTGTTCGACCAGACCGACGAGCTGCGGCTCGGCACCCTCGACGGACTGCACCGGACCGAGCTGGACCGGGGCGCCTGGATCGACGTGCTGCCGGGCTGGCTGTGCGGCGCCGACGCCCTGTTCGAACAGCTGGCGGCCGAGGTCCCGTGGCGGGCGGAACGCCGCAAGATGTACGACAACGTGGCGTAGTTTGGCGCGGCCGCAGGTCACGACCATGCTGAGGGCCCCTTGGTCTGCAACCTCCCAGCAGCATGAGTCACCAGGAGGCTCTGCTGCGGCTGGAGCCCGACCCCGACGGCCGGTGGTGGACCCTCCACAACGCACCGGGACCGGACCGGCCCGCCTGGTACGCAAGCTTCGGCGCCCGCACCCCCGTCGAGATCATCGCGGCGTTCACCGACGCTCTCACCGATCCCACCGCCGCCGGCCACGAGTCCCGACTGCGCGATCACGAACGGCAGGGATGGACGACCGAATTCACCCCGGACTTCAAAACTGGTCACCAAGCGCTACAGGCCGAGTCCTGGAGGATGTGAGCCTCCCCGGTCGCGGTCCGTAGAACGAGGTCGTGCTCTGGGATCTCCGTGCGGTACGCCCATCCGGTCGGCAGCTGCAGTCGGTCCCCCAGTCCGGGTAGCGCGTCCCTGGTGAGGCTGTCGTCCACGATGTACGAGTACGCCTGCATCACGTGCAGTTGGTGGGCGGGTTTTCCTGCGGAGAACAGCCGCTCGGTGTCCCGGTTGATCACTATGTCCTGGTAGAAGCGCCCGGGGCCGCTGCCGCCGAGGTCGAACCCCGCGGGGATGCCGAGGACCGCCAACCAGCGGGCCTGGAGCCCCCGGAAGGAGCGGACCTCGCCGGCCTTGAACGCGGTGATGCGGGCCTCCCCATCGATCGCTGGTGCGGCGGTGGTCTGCCGATGTGCTGAGACGTCAGGCGACGCGGGTCAGAGGAGGGCACTCCCAGGTCGCGTCGATCACCTCCGGGCGGGGCCTGTACATGCGAAGGGCCACGAACCAGGTGCCTTCCTTCGCGGTGGGCAGCCAGTTGGCTTCCTTGCCCTGGTCAGGCGGCTCGTTCTGCAGGTGGATGGTCAGTCCGCCGTCCGCGTCCCACTGCAGGCCGGTGCTGCGGTCGCCCACCGCGTAGCGGTCGGCCGGGTTGGGGATGAGGTTCATGTCCTCGCCGTAGGCGGTCAGCGACCAGAAGGCGTCGACCGGTGGCAGGGCGTCGCCGGGGAAGTGCAGTTCGTACCGGCCTTCGGAGGCCAGCTTCTTGCCGTCCGCGTCGTCGAAGTTGAGCAAGTAGACAGCTTCGGCGGGGTCGTTGGCCGCGACTCCGATCAGCGACTGGTCGGCGGCGCGTTTGAGGAAGTCGTCGCCGAAGCGTCCCATCTGCGGGGGAGGGTAGCGCCAGCCGTGGACGAGGTGGGCCCAGTCGCCGCTGAGGAGCTGCTGTTTGAGCAGGGGCACGCCGACGGCGGCGGCCCGGATCAGGCTTCGTTTGACCGCGTCGGGCTGAGCCTCGACGTCGAGGCCGGGGCCTATGCCGATCTGGGCGAACTGCTGGAGAAGGACGTGGTGGTGGGACGGTGGAGGGTTCTCGGCCAGCATCGCGTTCAGGGTCTTCCACGGCCCCAGGGGATCCTCCTCTGCCGGGATCGGTGTCAGGACGTCCCGGCTTTCGGGGACCTTCGCGTCCGGCGTGCCGAACAGGCTGAGCGGGGTGAGCCGGTACTGCTCCTGTAGTTCCCGGACGCGTGGCACGTCGTCCGGGCCACCGACGAGAGTGCGGCCGATGATGAGAACCCAGGGGCTGGGAGCCTTCTTCAGGTGTCGCACCTCAGTGGGAAGTTTTCCCTGCCACTGCGGGCCGACGAGGGCGAAGCTGCCCGCGTCGGAGCCGGTGGTGCGCTGACCGACGTAGTCGAAGTTGTCGGACGTGATCCCCACCAGTTCGAAGGTGAAGTACCGGTCACCCATGTCCGGATGGGAGAGGATGACCGGCTCGCTGCCGAGATTCACCCAGGCCGCCGAATACAGGGTGTCATTGTTGGGGCACCCGCCGTCCCGGTAGGTCGCGTCCAGCAACCGCTCGGCGTGCCAGAAATGGTTGACGGGCGCGTACGGAACCGTCGAGGGGTTACGCGGTTGCGTCACCCAGTCGTGCCTCAGCCGGGCGTTGTAGATGTACGGAAACCCGTAGACGAACGCCTGTTCACCGAGCGTGTAGGCGTACTCACCACGCCAGTCGTCCATGCGCCCGGTCAGGGTCGGCTTCACTGCCTGACCCAGCGCGGGCACGATGTCCGGCAGATGGCGTGCGCGATCGATCGTGGACTTCAGGTGAAGGGCTGCGGACCCGGCGGCCCGTGCCACCGTGACGGCTGCGCCGGCCGCGTCCTCGGGGATCCGCCGCCAGGCAGGGCTCTGCGATGGTTCGGACATATCGGCACCACTTCGCTCAGCATCGAGGACGAGGTCTCCGGACCCCGGCCGCGTGGTCTCACCTCTCCCCGTCGACCATCCTCCCCCGCGCCGTCGGTCGCCGCAGCCGCAGAGGTCCCGACCGCCTCACCCAGGGTGGCCACGGGCCACGACGGCCGCCTCCCGCTGTGCGGGCGTAAACGGCACTCGTGCTGCCGAACGGCGAAGCCCGTCGAAGAGCGGGCGTCCGGACAAGCGCCTGGGTTCGCGACCGCGGGGGTGAGGCCCTGGGCGCTTCCGGAGCAGTCAGTGTCAGGGGAACGCAGATCGCTCAGAACCTTCATGTCGCAGAAAGTGAGTGACCATATGTCGCCATCGCCGGCCGACCAGGCTTCAGCGACCAGGACGTTCGAGGATCTCCGCGGCGTGCCCCGCGCCGAGATCGTCGTCTTCACCAAGTCGGAGTTCCACGGAGACGCCGTGTGGATGAACGGGCCGCGCCACGCCCTCATGGACGCCGCCACCGCGGAACTGCGCGACGCAGGACGAGTCACCTCCGCAGAGGGCATCGCCGCGGACTAGGAAACGGGAGTTCCCTCGCGCAGCTTCCGGCCCGTGGCCGTGGTCTTCTCGTGCCAGCCGCCGTACCGGTCGGCGAGGGCGACGGCGGAGACACCGTGCAGCAACACGCTCAGGCCGACAGTGACCGCCACCACGCTCGCCAGCAACTCGACTCCCTGGACGTGCTCCTCCTCAAGGAGCAGCAGCCCGAGCACGACGGATGCCAGACCGCGGGGTCCGAACCACCCGATGTAGGCCACCGTGGGAAGTCGCAGCCCGCTGCCGGCGAGCGCGACGGCCACTGGCAGCATCCGGACGACGGTGAGGCTGAGAACCGCGTAGCCGACGATGCCCCAGCTCAGCTTCTCCAGCGTCGGGCCGAGCAGTACGGCTCCGAAGACCAGCAGACTGAGTGAGGCCAGGAGTTCCCCGAGGTGCTCGGTGAAGGCGGCGGTACGGTCGGGGACGTCCCGCAAAGGGCCGGGGTTCTCCTGCAATTCAGCGGCCGGGAACCGGCGCAGTGTGTAACCGAAGGCGAAGCCGCCGATCCAGGCGGCGATGAAGCCGCTGCCGTCCACCACGACGGCGAGTGCGTATGCGGCCGTGGCGACGGCCGGGACGAAGAGCTGCGCCCACTCACGCGAGACCCATCCCCGTGCCTGCGCCGATCGCAACAGCCGGCCGCCGACCGCGCCGACGAGAAAGCCCAGGGCCGAGCTGAGTACCAGCGCGCGCCAGAAGACGCCCTGTTCTCCCTCTTGCGCGGCGGACGTGCCTGGTATCGCAGCCAGGAAGAGCAGGAAGAACGGCAGCACCATGCCGTCGTTCAGGCCGCTCTCCACGTTGAGGCCGTGCCGGACGAGTGCGGGGACGCGTGGACTGGACATGGCGGTCTTGCCGAGGGCTGCGTCCGTGGGAGCGAGGACGGCACCGACCAAGGCGAGTTCCCAGGGGGTCAGCCCGGGTAGCAGGGGCCATGCCAGCAGCCAGCCTGCTCCGATGGTCATCGGCAGACCGACGCCCAGGAGCCGGCCCGGCAGGAAACCGCCGGTTCGCAGGTCCCGCCTGCGGACAGTCATGGCGTCGGTGAACAACACCAGGGTGAGGGCCGCTTCGAGCAGTGCGATGACCGGCTCGGCGCCGTGCTTCAGGTCAACGATGTCGAGCGCCACCGGACCGAGGACGACTCCGCAGCCGACGAACACCATTGCCGCGACACCGGTGACACTGCCAACCGCCGCGACCCCAGGGCGTATGCGGCCGTGACACTCGCCACCGCCACGCCGGCCCATGCTTCGCCGCTCATCGCCGGCGCCCTCCGTCGGCATCACTTCGCTCAGCAGCGCAGAATGCAGGTCCCCGGCGCTTCGGGCCCGATACTCCGCCCGACACCATCCTCCTCCGGTTGTCCGGCCGACGCAGCCGGAGAGCCGTCCGGCGCGCCCACGCTCGGTCATCGACTGAGGCTTCCGGAGGCCAACGGTGGCGTGTCCGCACACTCGGCGAAGACTCGCTGATGGACAGTCCGGCACCAGTAAGGCCGACAGAACGACCGGAACGCCCGCGGCCGACGACAGCACCGGCAGCCTGTCGCGGAGGTGCCAGGGAGTTGCTGGGCCAGGCCGCTGGGGCGCGCCCGCCGGCTCACCCGAGTCGAGCAGGTCATCGAGCAGCCGAGCATCGTCGTCCCGGTCGAGGAACAGACGGAGAGTCGTTCCCAGCAGCTCGGCGTACGGGACGAGGGCCCTCGCACCCGGCGGGCCGGCGGTGCGGCTGACGAAATTGCACCGCAGAGGGATCCTGGTGGGTGTGAGCGCCTGCGCCTCGACTACGCCCTCCTCCCGCCCCAACGCAGCACTGATGCCGTCGAGTTGTGGGTCATGCGTGACGTCCTCACCCGGAGCGTCGTAGCCGATGCTCCGGGTGGTCACCAGCATCCGGATCGAGGTCAAAGGAACGGTGAACCGGCCGGCTCGGTCCCGCACCTCGGCCAGCAGGGGCGCCTCGTACTCATCGGGAGTGTCAACCCGCAGAGACTCCGCAAGCACGGCCTCGCGGATCAGTTGCGGACCGGTGAGCTGATCCCAGTCATCGGCCCGGAAGGGCCTCGGCGCCCTTCACGGGCTCTTCTTCACCCGGCACGGCGCAAGGGTATCTTCGCGTACTGACTGCGATACAGAGTGCGACGTCCAGAAAGCAAGGCAGCGCCTGCGCGAGCCCCTTGTCGTGCGCAACCTCCAGCCCTGCCCCGGCGCCTGCAGCCACCTCGTCGTGTGCGCTCCGGTGACCTCGTCCATCGGCACGTCCACACGACCACTGAACGGGCGATGGCAGCGCTCGACCATACCGGGTGCACGCAGAACGAGGAGCCGTGGTGCCGCACCGGCATGCTCGCCGTCACTTCCCCTCTCGGTCCTGCGGCGGGGCCGAACGGCCCTGGCACCGGTCCGGAGGCGCACGGACAATGCGGAGCAGGAAGCCTCTTGGGGAGGTGAGCTGCGGTGATGTACTGGGACGGCGGCTGGGGCTGGATGGCCTTCATGCCGCTGCTGTGGATCGTGCTGATCGGGCTCGTGGTGTGGGCGGTGGTCCACCTCACCCGGCGCCCCGCCGATCGCGGCGGAGGCACGGAGCACCGATGGGCCCCCAGAGAGACGCCGGAAGAGATCCTCGACCGTCGCTTCGCCTCCGGCGAGATCGATGCCGCCGCCTACAACGAGGCACGCGAGCACCTGACCGCCCACCGGCCGAGGCCCCGGTGAACCGGCTGCGCGGCCGCTGGCTGCCACTCACCGTTCTGATCGCCGCGGTGGCTGCACTCATTGCATCGGTCGTGTGGGTGGCGGGCAGCGACTTCGGACGGCCCGGATCCCGGGCCATGACGGGTGCCCTCTCCCGCGATGGACCAGTCCACAATCTGAAGGAAGCCGAGGGTGCGGCCGGGCGCTTCGCCGACCGGTGGGACCTGCACCTCGGCGAAGTCATGCAGTTCAGCAACGGCTATTACGCCGAACTTCTCGACCGCGGCGGCAAGGGGGCCACGGAGATCCTCATCGACCCGCGCTCCGGCACCGTCCACCTGGAGTTCGGCCCGGCGATGATGTGGAACACCTCCTATGGCATGATGCCGGCCCGCCCCCAGAACGACGGTGCACCCGCTATTGGGCCGGACCGAGCGGTGCGGATCGCCGATCAGTGGCTGCGCGAGCACCGTCCCGGACTGCACGCCGCTGAGCCTGAAGCCTTCCCCGGGTACTACACCCTGCACACCCTGCGCGACGGCCACATCACGGGGATGCTCTCGGTCAACTCACGGACCGGCGCGGTCTGGTACCACACCTGGCATGGCCGCTTCCTCCAGATGCGAGAGCAGCCTGACAACACATGAGGCAAGGCAGCGCCCTCGCCAAACCGGAATCTCCTGCGAATGCCGTCAGTGCGGACGGAGGACGAACGGCCCCTGCTGTCGAGACGGGCAGAGCCGCAGGCTGGAAGGGACGAGCAGTGATCGCATCGTCCGGGAGGCGGGTGGCCGGCATGAACACCCAGGCCATGGGCACGGCAGAAGAGACGCGGGTGCTGGTCGTGGAGGACGACCGCGGCATCGCGGAGTCCTTGGTGCGGGGTTCGCGGCAAGCCGGCTACTCGGTCGAGGACGTCCGGACCGGCCGGGTGGTGAGTCGCCGGCAGATCCTCGAACGCGCCTGGGACGCCCACTGGTACGGCCCCACCAAGGGGCCTCGCCCGCTGGGAGTGGTTCCGGCAGGCGGGGACCCCGGAGGAGCCCGGCACCATGCTCGTCACCGTCTCCGGTGCCGTCGCAGCTCCAGGTGTTCTGGAAGTCGCGCTCGGCACGCCGCTCGCCGCACTCCTCGACCACGCCAAAGGGCCGACGCGGTCACTGCGAGCAGTCCTGCTCGGTGGCTTCGCCGGCACCTGGCTCCCGACGGCGCATCTGCACACGCCCCTCACCCGGCGCGACCTCGCTCTGCTGGGTGCCGCACCCGGCGCGGGCGTGCTGATCGCGCTGCCCCGAGCAGCCTGCGCTCTGGCCGAGACGGCCAGAATGCTGGCCTACCTGGCCGCCCACAGCGCCCGTCAGTGCGGCCCCTGCCGCTATGGGCTGCCCGCGGTGGCCGAGGACTTCGCCGCCCTCGCGGCCGGAAGGGCTGATACGGACCTGCTGTCCAGGCTGCGCCGCCGTACCGGTCTCCTGCCGGACCGGGCGCCTGCTGTCACCCCGACGGTGCCGCTAGGCTCGCCGCCTCCGCCCTGCACGCCTTCGCCGACGACGTCGACCACCACCTCGCCCACGGCGCCTGCCCCGCCACCCACTGGCAACCCCAGATACCCGTGCCGTCCGCAACTCCCCCGGACACCTGGCGATGACCGGCACCCGAACCCCGCGCATCGACCGCATCCTGGCCCTGCACACCGACGACGGCTCGGCATGACCAGCACCGCGCGCAGTGCCTGTCCGGCCCTGGAGTGGGGCCGGACGTCCCCTGCCGCCGGCAACGGGCGGCGCGATGTGATGGAGGGGGACCGAACCGAAGGGTCGCCGCGCCGGACGGACCGAGGTACGCCATGAACCACCGCCCCACCCTCGCAGCACGGCTGCGCCGCCCGACCGTGGCGGTCGTGTCCCTGCGGCTCGAACCCGTCCTCCTGGCTGTCACCGCTTCGGCCCTGACCGCAGGCGGCATCGCCTGGCTGGTCGGTGAGGTCAGGGTCGCCGACCTGTGCTGGGCCCTGGGCACCCTGTCCGCCGTCGTCCCGGCGGTGGGGTGGGTCCTGACCGCCCTGCGGCAGCGACACGCAGGCGTGGACCTTATCGCCGTACTCGCCCTTGGCGGCACCCTGGCCGTCCACGAATACCTGGCCGGTGCCCTGATCGCCCTGATGCTCGCCACCGGACGCACCCTGGAGGCAGCCGCCCAGCGGCGGGCCTCCCACGACCTGCGTGCCCTGCTGGAGCACGCGCCCCGCTCGGCGCGCCGCCGCACCGACGCCGGAGTGGCCACGGTGCCACTGTCCGAGGTCGCAGTCGGTGACCTGCTCGTCGTCGGCCCCGGCGAGGTGGTCCCGGTCGACGGCCGCGTGGAGAGCCCCGCCGCCGTACTCGACGAGTCGGTGCTCACCGGTGAGCCCCTCCAGATCGAACGGGCCCGGGACGAGATGGTGCGCAGTGGCGTGGTGAACGCCGGAGGCGCCTTCGAGCTGCGCGCCACCGCAACAGCGCAGGACAGCACGTACGCGGGAATCGTGCGCCTTGCGCAGCAGGCCGGGGCCGAGTCCGCGCCCGTCGTACGGCTGGCCGACCGGTACGCGGCCTGGTTCCTGCCCCTGTCCCTCGCGGTTGCGGGATTGGCCTGGCTGATCAGCGGCTCCGCCGTACGCGCGGTCGCCGTCCTGGTGGTCGCCACGCCGTGCCCTCTCCTGCTGGCCGCCCCGGTCGCCATCGTCTCCGGCCTCTCCCGCGCCTCCCGCCTCGGCGTCGTCATCCGCGACGGCGGCGCACTGGAGAACCTCGGCCGCGCCCGCACCCTCCTACTCGACAAGACCGGCACCCTCACCCAAGGCCGCCCCCGCGTCCTCGACGTGACCGCCGCCCCCGGCTTCACGCCCCCAGAAGTCGTCCGTCTCGCGGCCTCACTCGACCAGTACTCACCCCACGTCCTGGCCCAGGCCATCGTGGACACCGCCCGCAAACGCAAGCTGGAGCTGTCGATCCCCTCCGACGTCACCGAGGAACCCGGCCGGGGCGCCACCGGCACCGTGGACGCACACGAGGTCTCCATCGGCCGCGTCGACCCCACCGACCACCGGCCGCCCTGGGCCAAGGCGGTGGACAACCGCGCCCTCCTCGACGGCGCGGCCGTCGCCTGGCTCACCGTCGACGGGCACCTGGCCGGAGCACTGCTCCTGCGCGACCCGCTGCGGTCCGATGCCCCGCGCACTCTGCGCCACCTGCGCGCGGCAGGCATCCAGCGACTGCTGATGCTCACCGGCGACCGATCCACACCAGCCCACGAAGTCGCCGCCGTCCTCGGCCTGGACGACGTACGCGCCGAACTCGGCCCGGCCGACAAGGTCGCCGCCGTACGCGCCGAACGCGAGCACGCGGTCACCGTGATGGTGGGCGACGGCGTCAACGACGCCCCTGCCCTCGCCGCCGCCGACATCGGCGTCGCCATGGGCGCCCGCGGTTCCACCGCCTCCTCCGAAGCCGCCGACATCGTCCTGACCACCGACCGCGTCGACCGCCTCGCCGACGCGGTCACCATCGCCCAGCGTGCCCGGCACATCGCCGTCCAGAGCGCCCTCGGCGGCATGCTGATGTCGCTGGCCGCCATGGCCGCAGCCGCAGCCGGCCTGCTTCCGCCCGCCGCCGGAGCCCTGCTCCAGGAGGGCATCGACGTCGCGGTCATCCTCAACGCCCTGCGCGCCCTGCGGGTCGACCAGACCACGCGACCGGCCCTCTCCCCCGCCGCCGAAGCCCTCATCCACCGCTTCGCCGCCGAACACGACGATCTCCAGGATGTCCTCGAAGCCGTACGCGACGCCGCCGACCGCCTTTCCGACACCTCCGGCCCCGAGGCCCTGGCGGTCGTCGAGGAGACACACCGACTGCTCACCGAACGGCTGCTGCCCCACGAGTACGCCGAGGAGCACCAGCTCTACCCCGCCCTCGCACCCACCCTGGGCGGCCCGGAAGCCACGGCCACCATGAGCCGGGCCCACACGGAGATCGAACGCCTCTCCCGCCGCATCGCCACACACCTGCGGCTGGCTCAGGCCGAGGGCGGCCTGTCCCCCGGCCAGCTCGACGACCTGCGCTCCTGCCTGTACGGACTGCACACCGTCCTCCGCCTGCACTTCACGCAGGAGGAGGAGAGCTACTTCTCGCTGGCCCAGTGAGGTCATGCGGGGCCTGCCCCCGCCCGGGAGGGCCGTTCGGCCCGCGCGGTGCCCGGTCAGCCCCTGTGCCACCGGGGCCCGCCGCCGGACGCTGAACGCGGGATCATCCGGAGGGAGAGCTCCTCATGACCGGCATCCAGGAAGTCCCGGTGCACGCCCTGCTGACCGACGGAACCACCGTGCGCATACGGCAGGCGGGCCCGGCGGACCGTGAGGAAGTGCAGCGGCTGTACGAGGAGATGTCACCGCAGAACCTGCGGTTGCGGTTCTTCTCCCTCAACCCGGCCTCCGCCCGGAAGGCCGCCGAGCGGGTAGCGAGGGGCGATCGTCCCGGCTACCGCGGGCTGGCCGCCGAGTGTGACGGACGGCTCGTGGGGCTGGCCGAGTACGAGGTCCTGCCGGGCGGCAGCACGGCGGACATCTCGGTGGCCGTCGCCGACGACTGGCACCACCTCGGTGTGGCCACCCTCCTGCTGGAACACCTCGCCGACGCCGCGCGCACGGCGGGCGTCACCGCCTTCAGCGCCGACGCCCTGGCCGAGAACCACGACGTGCTGAAGGTCTTCCACGACCTGGGGCTGCGCGTCACTCGCCACTTCGACGGACCCGAGGTGCACTGCACGGTCGAACTCACCGAAGACGAGACCTACTTGAGCGCCGTGGAGTCCCGCGGCCGACTGGCGGACATAGCCAGCCTGCGGCCGTTGCTGCGCCCCGGCACCGTCGCGGTGATCGGCGCTGGCCGCAGACCTGGGTCGGTCGGGCGCGTGATCCTGCGGAACATCCACAACGGTTCGTACGCCGGGCGGCTGTTCGCCGTGCATCCTGAGGCGGTCGCGGTCCCCGGGGTGCACGCCTGCCGGACCGTCGCCGACCTGCCACAGGTGCCGGACCTGGCTGTGATCGCTGTTCCGGCCGCGGCCGTTGCCGAGGTGGCCGAGGAGTGCGGGCGGGCCGGCGTGCGCGGCCTGCTCGTAGTGTCCGCGGGCCTGGACGTGCACCAGAGTGGTGCTCTGATGGGCGCGTGCCGACGTCATGGCATGCGGCTCGTCGGCCCGAACTGCCTCGGCCTGGCCAACACTGAGGACGGCGTCCACCTGGACGCCACCTTCGCCGCCCGGCACCCCGGGCCCGGCACAGCCGGGGTCGCCGTGCAGTCCGGCGGTGTCGGCATCGCGCTGCTGGACGGGCTGGCCCGGCTCGGCATCGGGGTGTCGACCTTCGTCTCGCTCGGCGACAAGTACGACGTCAGCGGCAACGACATGCTCCAGTGGTGGGAGGACGACGGCCATACCGACCTGGCGCTGTTGCACCTGGAGTCCTTCGGCAATCCCCGCGCCTTCTCGCGCACCGCCCGCCGCCTGGCTCGCATGATGCCCGTACTGACCGTGGACGCCGGCCGGTCCGAGGCCGGACGGCGGGCCGCCGCCTCACACACGGCGGCGGCAACCCCGACCATGACCCGGCAGGCCCTGTTCACCCAGGCCGGCATCACCGCCACCCGCACCATCGGTGAACTCCTCGACACCGCCGCCCTCTTGCACGCCCAGCCGCTGCCTCACGGTACGAAGATCGCCGTCGTCAGCAACGCGGGCGGGGCGGGCGTCCTGGCCGCCGACGCGTGCGTCGAAGCCGGGCTCGTCGTCCCGCGGCTCGCTGCCAACCTGGTCGAGGAACTCCTCGCCCTGCTGCCCGAGGGCGCCACCGCAGCCAACCCCGTGGACGTCACCGCGGCCGTCGGCGAGGAGCAACTGAGGGCATGCATCGGCCTTCTGGCCCGGCACGGCGCAGTGGACGCGGTTCTGGTGAGCCTGGTCCCTACGGCGGTCGCGGCGGCCACTGGCGAGGACCTGGTGCGCGCTCTGACCTCGGCCCCTGGCCCGCTCGCCCGCGCGGTCGTCGGGGTGCTGCCCGCGCAGGCGGCACGTGTCGAGCTGCTGCCGACCGCCGGCGGGGGCAGCGTGCCCGCGTATTCCGATGCCGAGGACGCCGCCCGTGCCCTGGCCCACGCCGCGGCCCGCGCCGACTGGCTCGCCTGCCTGCCAGGCACCGTACCGGAGTTGCCAGCAGTGGAGACCGGGCGGGCAAAGAGCCTGACCGCCGCGTTCCTGGACGGGCATCCGGAGGGAGGCTGGCTGGATCCGCAGGCGACAGCCGCGCTCCTCGACTGCTACGGCATCCCGCAGATCCCCTGGTCCTGGGCCCGGGACGAGGACGAGGCGGCCGCCGCGGCCGAGCGGCTCGCCGGACCGGACGGACGGGTCGTCATGAAGGCGTACTGGCCCGGTCTGCTGCACAAGAGCGAGCAGCACGCCCTTCACCTCGATCTTCAGAACCCCTCCCAGGTCAGGGCGGCCCATCGCGACCTGGTCACCCGGTTCGGCGACCGGATGACCGGAGTGGTCGTCCAGCCGCTCGCCGAACGCGGCACCGAGTTGTTCGCCGGGGTCGTCCAGGACGAGGTCTTCGGGCCGCTCGTGGTGTTCGGCCTCGGCGGTACCGCGACCGAACTGCTCGCCGACCACGCGGCCCGTCTCGCCCCGCTCACCGACCTCGACGTGCACGACCTGCTCACCTCGCCGCGCTGCTCCCCGCTGCTGTTCGGCTACGCCGGCAGCCCCGCAGCCGACCTCGGCGGCCTGGAACAGCTGCTGCACCGGCTGTCCCGGATGGCCTCCGACCTGCCCGAACTGACGGAAGCCGACCTCAACCCCGTGCTGGCCGGGCCGCACGGCGTCACCACGCTCGACGCCCGCGTCCGGCTCGTGCCGCGCCACCCCCACGATCCGTATCTGCGCCGCCTGCGCTGACGGGTCCCCTCCACCGAGGGAGGTCAGCCATGAAACCCACCAAGGTCGGCGCCGTCATGACCGACGACGTCGTCACGGTCCGCTACGGCACCCCGTTCAAGGAGGTCGTACGCCTACTCCGCGAGCACCGCATCAGCGGCCTGCCGGTGATCGACGAGGACGACAAGGTCATCGGGGTCATCTCCGAGACCGACCTGATGCAGCGCCAGGCCCGTCCGTCGGAGTCGGGCGGCCGTCTCGGCACCTGGCTGCGCAGGCTGGGCCACGGTGCCCGCACGAGCGCCGCCCGCAGCCGGGCACGCACGGCCGGCGGGCTCATGTCGGCACCGGCCGTGACCGTCCCCGCGGAGGCGGCCCTGCCGGAGGCCGCCCGGCTGATGGCGCGACACGGCATCGAACGGCTGCCGGTGGTCGACGAAGAGGACCGGCTGGCCGGCATCGTCACCCGCCGCGACCTGCTCCAGGTCTTCCTGCGCTCCGACGAGGAGATACGGCACGCCGTGCAGCACGAGGTGTTCGCCGACGCACTCTGGCTCAGCCCGGACATCGCCGAAGTCGCGGTGTACGACGGTGTGGTCACGCTCACCGGACAGCTGGAGCGTCGCAGCGACGCCGCCCTCGCGGTCGGCCTGACGCGCCGACTGGACGGTGTCGTCGACGTTGTGGACCACCTCACCTACCGCTTCGACGACAGGCACGCGCAGCCTGCCGGACCGGCCGACCGCGGCGTGGCCGACGGCTGGCTGGGCCGACCGTGAGGGGCTGAAGCACACGCCACCCCTTGGCTTGATCGACTGAGAGGCAACTGAGAGTTTGCTGTGCCAGGCTGACGCGCCCCTTACCCCCTCAGGAGCGCCTGAATGAGTCTGATCAACGGTCTGCCCAGCCATGTCCTGCTGGTCCATGTGGTTGTCGTGCTGATACCCCTGACCGCTCTGGCCCTGGTCGCGGCCGCGCTGTGGCCGCGCGCCGCCCGGCGGCTGGGTCCGCTGCTGCCCCTTCTCGCACTCGTAGCCCTGGTCAGCGTGCCGCTGACCACGCACGCCGGCGAGTGGCTGGAACGGCACGTGGACGACGATGCCCTGGTGCGCCGGCACACCGAGCTGGGCGACGGCCTGCTGCCGTGGGCGTTGGGCCTGTTCGTGCTGGCGGCGGTCGTGTGGTGGACGGGGCGGCGCGCTCCGGCGGAGCCTGGACAGGGCGGCGGCACGCGCTGGTCCGCACTGCCCGTACGGATCGCCGTGGGCGTGCTCTCACTGGCCGTTGCGGTAGGGGCGGTGGTGGACGTCTACCGGATCGGCGACTCCGGGGCGAAGGCAGCCTGGCACGACTCCTACTCGAAGACGGCGACAGGATCAGAAGGCGGCTCCTGAACCGGCGCGGGCCCGCTTGCCCGCGTCGCGGGGCAGAACGCGCCAGTTGTGCGGGCGCGGGTCGGCGAGGCTTCGGAAAAGGCCGCGGTCGAAGAGGATGCCGGCGTGGTCGCACTCGACCAGGAAATGCGCTGTCGGTGACCGTGCCTACGCGCCGAGGAAGTTGAGCAGGGCTGGCCGGGTCCGGTTGGGCGGCCGGTCCGAGAGACCGGGAATCTCGGTCGTCATGTACCCGGACTCCTCGTTCGTGTCGCCGTATTGGGGCCGATCGGCACTGGTGGCCCGGCGGTTCCCGTGGTGTGCTGGAGGTGGCGGGAAGGACCCGTTGGAGACGCGGGGAAGCGGCCCGCAGCCGCGCACCGCGCAATCCGGATCCACGAGAAGCGGATGGCCCTTCCCGCCCTGTCATGCCGTGGCCGGGTCGGTGGTGCCGCGTGCCGCGGCGACCCGGTGCCGGACGATCTCGTCCTCGACGCGTTCGACGAGGGTGTCGACCGCGGCGGCGACGGACGGGGACAGTCCCGGTCCGAGTGAGGCGTCGGCGACCTCGACGGCGTACGCGACCAGGCGGCCGGGCAGCCGGTCCAGCTCCCACGCCACCTCCAGGGCCTCGCCGAGTCCACGCGGGTGGAGCTCGTCGGGCCGGGCCAGTCGGCGGGCGTCCAGCTCGAGGCGGTGGATGCGGCCGGGGTGACTTGGCCGGGTGTGCGCCGCTTCGAGTACGACGGTCAGGTCGGTGTGGTCCCACAGCTGGATCAGCCGCCCCGGATCGAGGTCGCACTCCGCCAGGACGGTGCCGGGAGGGAAGGGCCTCTCCACCGCCCGTTCGCGCAGTCGGGACAGTACGGCCCGGCCGACACCGTCGTCGTGCCGGGACGGGTCGCCGACCGCGATGATCGCGATTCGCGTAGAGGTGCGCATGGTGTGTCTCCCTCCACTGCGGGTACCTCCAGCCTGCGGTGCGACCGACGGGGTGCCCATGAGCCGAAGGTCCCCGGACGGGCCCGCGCGGCCCGTGGTGAATGGCCGGTGACGCGCGCACGCTGGGGTCAGGAACCATGAAGGGAGCCGGTGCGATGACCTCCGCCACCACCATGAACGCGGCGCTCCCCGCCGAGTACCGCGAACGGCTGATGCGCCTCGCCCGCGAGGTCTCCTTCGAGGCCGGGAGCCGCCTGTTCGAGGAGGGTCGGCACGCCGACCGCTTCTGGATCGTCCGAACCGGCACGGTCGCCCTCGACCTGAACGTGCCCGGCCGCCGCCCCGCCGTCATCGAGTCGGTGGGTCACGGCGAACTGGTCGGCTGGTCCTGGCACTTCCCGCCGTACTCCTGGCACCTGGGCGCCGAGGCAATGAGCCCGGTGCGGGCCTGGGAGTTCGACGCCGAGGCGGTCCGGGCGATGTGCGCCACCGACGCCGACTTCGGCCGGGCGATCGCCGTCTGGGTCGGGCAGGTGGTCGCCCAGCGGCTGCACGCCTCCCGGATCCGGCTGCTCGACCTCTACGCGCCCTACGGCAGCGGGGGCCTGACATGACCTCCGGGCCTGGCCGGCGTTCCGAGGAGAAGAGCATGCCCGGCGGTCCGCACCGGGTGAGTGACGTGATGACGCGCGCCGTCGTGGCGGTGGGCCGCAAGGCTCCGTTCAAGGACATCGTCGAGCACATGGAGCAGTGGCAGGTCAGCGCTGGTTGTCGACGGTGTCGCGACAATGACCGGGCGGGTCCGGGACGCCGCCCGGATCCCGCTCGCCGCCCGCCTGGCGCGGGGCGTCGAGGGCGTGGTGGGCGTGGACTGCCGACTCACCGCGGTCGGCGAGGAGTGAGACTGCGGGGGGCGCCAGACACCGCGCATGCGGCCGTCGGCGACGAGCCGACGGCCGCACCCGCTCGGTGTTCAACCTCTGCCTCCGCTCAGGTTCCCCCACTGGGGTCCGATCTGCTTCCACTCCGCGTCCCATTCGGCCAACCGCCGCCGGATGAGCCGGGTGCGGACCACCCATCCGGCGGCCCAGACCGCGGCGCCGGCCGGTGGGGCGACGAGGGCACCGGTCATGGCCGCCTGCAGCGTCGCCGCGGCACCGGTGACGGGTGCGGACACCACCCGGTCCGTTCGGTCGGTCCACACGGTGACCCGGGTGCCCGCCGGAGCGCCCGGGAAGGCCTTGGCCTGGCCGGTGTGCACCGAGCCATCCGAGTCTGTCCAGCGCACGGCGGCCCACACCCGCCCGTGGTCGTATCCGCCGGTGGTGTCTGAGGTCCTCGCCGCGTCGTCGGTGAGTACGGCTGACACGGCGTGCACTCGGGCCGCCCGCGCCGAGAAACCGGATTCGACGGCCTGTGCCGCCACCACGCCCGTCAGAACTCCGGCGAGAACCGCGACCGTCCAGGTGACGAGCACGATCCAGGCCTCGACGACATCGCTGTGCCGCCGCAGCGGGTTCCGTCGCCAGCGCCACAGCCTCGCCGTGGGGCGCTTCCGTGCCATCATCGCCGCCTCCTGTCCCGTGCCGACGGCTCTGCCTCACGACGTGGGGGCCCGACTGGGGTCCGGAAGGTCGGGGTCGAGGTCCGGGTGGCGGCGTGGGCCGGTCAGCGCACATCGCACGTCGACCACGCCGGCTACGGCCCGGGCAAGCCGGGTGGCCAGCGGAATCAGGACGGTTGAGTGAACCCGGCCGGCGAGAGTGACGACACCGTCGTGCACCTCGACCCGGAGCGCTCGGGGGTGCGTGCCGAAGAGCCGTACGACGACCTCGCGCCGCACCTCCTCGGCGATGTCCTTGTCGTCCCGCAGGAAGACCTTGAGCAGGTCGGAGCGGCTGACAATGCCCTTCAGAGTTCCCCCCCGGCCGACGACCGGCAGCCGTTTGACCCGGTTGCGCGCCATGATGCGGGCAGCGTGGGCGAGGCTGGCATCGGGCGCCACGGTGACGGCGGGGGCGTTCATCAGCTCGCCTGCGGTCACCGCGTCCGCTTTGCGGACCTCGTTGAGGTCACACATCTGCCCATGTCGCACGACGTCTCCGTCGCTGTACTCCTCTTTGGGCAGCAGATCGGCCTCGGAGACGACGCCGGCGACGTGCTCGGCGTCGTCCAGCACCGGAAGGGCGCTGACCCGCCACTCGCGCATGACCTTCACGATGTCCTTGTAGGCCGCGCCGGTGCGCAAGGCGACGACCCGGTGGGTCATCACGTCGTTGACGACGGTCGGAGTGCCGTTCATGGCGTCCTCCATGGGCTCGGCTGCCGCCATCGGACACCTTCAGGCTGCGGCCTCGGGCCGTCCCAGTCATGGGCCGAGTGGGCCCGACAGGCTACCCCCGACGGCCCCCCCCACCCCGCCGAGAGAACGCCTACTTCGCGGGCAGCGGGACGTGCCACTCCAGCGTGGCACCCCCGCTGTCGGGACTGGTCACCTCCAGCAGCCCGCCGAGCTGTTCCGCTCGCTCAGCCATGTTCCGCAGCCCGCTGCGGCGGCCGTCGGCCGGGATGCCCACACCGTCGTCCGAGATCTTCAGGCGTACCTCGCGGCCGTCGGTCGTCAGTCCCACGTCGGCCCGGCCGGCGTGCGCGTGCCGCGCGATGTTGGCCAGTGCCTCGGAGAGCACGGCCACGACATGGTCGGCGATCTCGCGCGGCACATCGGTGTCGAGCAGGCCCTCCATGCGCACGCCGGGCGCGACGCCCAGGACCGGCGCGGCCTCGCCTACCACCCTGACGACCCTGGCCCGCAGCCCGGTGCCGGTGGCGTCCTGGCGGGTCCGCAGGCCGAAGATCGCCGACCTGATGATCTTGATGGTCTCGTCCAGGTCGTCCACGGCTCGCAGCACCCGCTCGGAGGCCTCCGGGTGCTCGATGAAGCGGCCGGCGCTCTGCAGCGTCATCCCGGTGGCGAACAGCCGCTGGATGGCGAGGTCGTGCAGGTCCCGGGCGATCCGGTCGCGGTCCTGGAGGACCGCGATCTGCTGGGCGTCCTGGCGGCGCTCGGCCAGTTCCATCGCGATCGCCGCCTGCGCGGCGAAGCCCAGCAGCATCTCGGTCTCCTTGCCGGAGTACACCGGCCGGCCGGCCTCGCGGGCCAGCAGCACCACCCCTCGCACGCCGCCCTCGCCGGTGCCGATGGGGACGGCCACGGCGGGTCCGAGCCCGTGGAAGCGCGGGGGTTCGGGAGAGACCCGGTCGTCGTGGGTGACGTCGTCGCTGGTGACCGGGGCGGCAGCGGAGAACGCCAGTCCCATCAGGGTTTCGTCCAGTGGCAGCACCAGTCCCCGGTGCGCTTCCGCGTCCACTCCGACGGCGATCTCCACGCTGAGCGACCGGCTGCCCCCCAGAGGCATCGCGACCGCGGCCAGGGCCGAGCCGGAGATCTCCCGGGCGCGTTCGGCGATCAGGTCCAGGGCCTCGGCGCGATCACTGCCGGACATCAGGCTGTGGGTGATCTCCGCGTTCGCCCTCAACCAGCGCTCACGCAGTCGGGAGTCCGCGTACAAGCGGGCGTTGTCGATGGCGACGCCGGCGGCCACGGCCAGCGTGGCCAGCACCGACTCGTCCTCCTCGTCGAACTGCAGTCCGCCGCGCTTCTCGGTCAGGTACAGATTGCCGAAGACCTGGTCGCGCACGCGGATCGGCAAGCCCAGGAAACTGTTCATCGGCGGGTGATGGGCCGGGAAGCCGTACGAGGCCGGATGCTGGGACAGCTTCTCCAGACGCAGAGGTTCCGGGTTGCGAATCAGCTCGCCGAGAATTCCGTGACCCTCGGGAAGTGAACCGATCGCGGCGATCTGCTGCTCGGTGACACCGACAGTGTGGAACGCCGACAGGGTCCTGCCATCGGGTCCGATGACGCCGAGGGCCGCGTATTCGGCGTCCACCAGGGTCGCGGCCGCCTCCACGATGGAGCGCAGGGCCTGCTCCAGGTCCAGTTCCCGGCCGACGGAGAGAATCGCCCCCAGCAAGCTGTGCACACGGTCACGGGTCCCTCGGGCAGCGTCGATCCTGGCCTGGAGCTCCTCCAGCAGTTCGTCAAGCTTCAGCTGTGGCAGCAATTCGCGGAGCTGCTCCGGGGTTCCCACCGTGCTCCTCCCGGTCCCTCGGCTCCTCCCGGGCCCTCGGCGTGCGGGCGCCCGGCACCGGAGGCTCGTCTCCACGGTATCCCTGTCCCGCGGGGGACGACATGCCGAAGCGGCAACCGGCCACCCCGCCCAAACGGCCCGGTGCCCTCGACCGGGCGCGGGGGCCGATCGGCCCCGTCGTGGGGACCGTGGGCACCTCCCCGACGGTGCGGTCCCGGCCGACGCTGGAACCGTATGCAGACCGCACAGCCGAGGAGCGCCGCGATGGTCCGTTACGTGTACGACTTCCGGGACGGTAACCGTGACCTGGCCGACCTGCTCGGCGGCAAGGGCAGCAACCTCGCCGAGATGACCCGGCTGGGCCTCCCGGTGCCGTCGGGGTTCACCGTCACCACCGAGGCCTGCCGCTCCTTCCTCGCCACCGGCGAGGAGCCGGAGGGTCTGTCGGCGGAGGTCTCCCGGCACCTGTCGGCGCTGGAGACCGTCACTGGGCGGCGGCTGGGGCAGCCGGACGATCCGCTGTTGCTGTCCGTCCGCTCCGGGGCCCGCTTCTCCATGCCCGGCATGATGGAGACAGTCCTCGACATCGGCCTGAACGACGCCTCCGTGCTCGGCCTCGCCAAGGCCTCCGGCAACGAGCGCTTCGCCTGGGACTCCTACCGTCGACTCGTCCAGATGTACGGCAGCACGGTCATGGGCGTCGACCCGGCCCTGTTCGACGAGGCCATGACCCTGATGAAGGAGGCTCGCGAGGCCCCCGACGACCTCCATCTCGACGCCTCCGACCTGGCCTGGCTGGTGGAGACGTACAAGCGCCTCATCCGCGACGAGACGGGCCGCGACTTCCCACAGTCCCCGGCCCTGCAACTGCAGCAGGCGATCCTCGCCGTGTTCCGGTCCTGGAACGCCGAGCGCGCACGCCTCTACCGGCGGCGTGAGCACATCCCGGACGACCTGGGCACCGCGGTCACCGTGCAGCGCATGGTGTTCGGCAACCTCGGCCCCGACTCCGGCAGCGGCGTCGCCTTCACCCGCGACCCGGCCACGGGCCGCCCTGGCCTGTACGGCGACTACCTGCCGAACGCGCAGGGAGAGGACGTCGTCGCCGGCATCCGCGACACCCTGCCCCTCACCGAACTCGAGCGGCTGGACCCGCGCTCCTACCGTCAGCTCCGCAACCACGCACAGACGCTGGAGCGGCACTATCGCGACCTGTGCGACATCGAGTTCACCATCGAGCGCGGCACCCTGTGGATGCTGCAGACCCGGGTCGGCAAACGTACGGCCGAGGCCGCCTTCGCCATCGCCGCGGAACTGGTCGAGGAGGGACTCGTCACTGCCGACGAGGGCCTGAACCGCGTGCACGGTGCACAGCTCGCCCGGCTGATGTTCCCCCGCTTCGACACCGACCAGGCCGGCACGCCGATCGCCCATGGCGTGGCCGCCTCCCCGGGAGCGGCGGCCGGTGCGGCCGTGTTCGACTCCGCGGCGGCGGTACGGCGTGCCGCCGCCGGCGAGCAGGTGGTGCTGGTGCGCGAGGAGACCACGCCCGACGACCTGCCCGGCATGGTCGCCGCGCAGGCGGTGTTGACCAGCAGGGGCGGCAAGACCAGCCACGCGGCCGTAGTCGCCCGTGGGATGGGCCGGGTCTGTGTGTGCGGCGCGCAGGACATCATCGTCAACAGCGACGCGCGGCGCTTCACCGCCCGGGACGGCACGGTCGTCGAGGAGGGAACCGTCATCTCGGTGGACGGCTCCACCGGCGCCGTGTACGCGGGCGCGGTCCCGCTCGTCGCCTCGGCGACGATGCGTTATCTCGAGTCCGGTGAGCAGGCGGACAGCGTGGTCGCCGCCGTGGCCCGCGCCCTGCAACACGCCGACGTGGTGAGGCGGTTGGAGGTCCGGGCCAACGCGGACACGCCGGCGGACGCGGCCCGCGCCCGACGGTTCGGCGCGCAGGGCATCGGGCTCTGCCGCACCGAGCACATGTTCCTCGGCGAGCGGCGCAAGCTGGTCGAGGAGATGATCCTCGCCCGTACGGAAGCCGAGCGCGACAAGGCTCTGGCGGCCCTTCTTCCGCTCCAGCGACAGGACTTCACACGCATTCTCGAGGCGATGGACGGCCTGCCCGTCACCATCCGGCTCCTCGACCCACCGTTGCACGAGTTCCTGCCCGACCGTACCGGGCTGGCCGTACGCGTCGGCGCTGCCGAAGCCGCGGGCCGCCCAGCGGACGCGCACGACGTGGAGTTGCTCGACGCGGTGAACCGGATGCACGAGGAAAACCCGATGCTCGGCCTACGCGGGGTGCGGCTCGGACTGGTCGTGCCGGGGCTGGTCGCCATGCAGGTGCGAGCGGTCGCCGAGGCGGTGGTCGAGCGGACGCGCGCCGGGGGTTCGCCCCAGGCGGAGATCATGGTGCCGCTCGTCGGGGCGGTCGAGGAACTGCGGCTCGCCCGCGAGGAGGTGGCACGGGTGCTGGCCGACGTCGGCGAGGAGACCGGCGTACGGGTCCGCTGCCCCGTCGGCACGATGATCGAGCTGCCCAGGGCCGCGCTCACGGCGGGCCGGATCGCCGAGGAGGCGGAGTTCTTCTCCTTCGGCACCAACGACCTCACCCAGACCACTTGGGGCTTCTCCCGCGACGACGTCGAGGCGGCCTTCTTCTCCGCCTACCTCGACAAGGGCGTCTTCGCCTCGTCACCGTTCGAGACGCTCGACCGCGACGGCGTGGGCCGGCTGGTCCGGATCGCCGTCGAGGAGGGCCGCGCCGCCCGGCCGGACCTGGAGACAGGCGTCTGCGGCGAGCACGGCGGTGACCCGGAGTCGATCCACTTCTTCCACACCGTCGATCTGAACTACGTTTCCTGCTCGCCGTTCAGGGTCCCGGTGGCACGTCTCGAGGCCGGCCGGGCCGCTCTCGGCGGGATCGACAACGGTGACAGCCGGTTAACGGCGCCGGGGCGTCAGGCCCCTGAGGGAGGACCGAACGACACTGCAAAAAAGCCAGGCACCCACGAAGAAGCCAGCCATGATCCGTGACAACGAGCCGCCACATCGCCGCATCGAGCTAGACCGTGCCGAAGCGCTGCGGCTGCTGGGCAGCGTGTCCCTGGGGAGAGTCGTCTTCACCCGGCAGGCCTTGCCCACCGTCCGCCCGGTCAACCACGTCCTGGACGGCGGCGACATCATCATCCGCACCCATGAGGGCGCGGCCCTGACCTCTCAGGCACAACAGGACGCCGGCATCGGTGTGGTGGTCGCCTACGAGGCCGACGCCATCGATCCGGACACGCGTCTCGGCTGGAGCGTGGTGGTCACGGGTTACGCGCATGTGGTGACCGACGATGAGGAACTGACCCGTATCCGGGGGCTGCTGGAGCCATGGGCGGCCCAGCCGGGCGTGGACCACGCGGTGCGTATCCATCCCGACCTGGTGACAGGGGTTCTTCTGGCCGCAAGGCCCGACTGGTCGACGGACGGCTGATTTCGCCGACTGCGCGGGACCACGAAGGAGGCGGCGCGCGTACGGCCGTACGCGCGCCGCATTTCAGAGCGGGAGCGGCTCATTCTCATCTGGCGCAAGCAGGATCCCCCGCGATCAGGCAGCAGCCCGGTAGGCGCTTCGCCCCGGCGAGCAGGCGGAGCCCGGCTCAGCCGGACCGCCACCAGCTGACACCTTTCCCGGGCGGACCCACGCGGGAGCGTTCGTTGAGCGGCGCGTGGATGGAAAGGCTGACCAGCTACTCGCGGCACGCATGCGTGCTCGCCGCTTCGGGGCCGACCGTCCCCGACGAGAGCCGACCGGCCCCTCCAGCCAGGACGCCTGCCGCCGCACGCTGAAGGTGCCCGGGGCGAATCACGCACAGCCGCATGGTTCGCAGCCGGGGCCGGGAAGCGGGTCCTGCGCGGCGAAAGCAGGAGGGTGAGGCGAGGTTCATGGACGAGACACTGCCCCTCGGCCGGATCGCCGGAGTGCGGGTCGGCCTGCACTGGAGCGTCCTGGTCATCGTCGCCCTGGTCACTGTCGCGCTGGCGCACGGCCGCTTCCCCGCCGCCCACCCGGGTCACTCCGCCATCGCGTACTGGGCTCTCGCCGTCGTGACCGCTGTCGTGTTCCTCGTCTCGCTGCTCGCGCACGAGCTGGCGCACGCCGTTGTCGCCCGCCGCAACGGCGTCCAGGTGGAGGGCATCACCCTGTGGATGCTGGGCGGCGCCGCCCGGCTGCGCGGCGAGGCCCCGTCGCCGGCCGCCGAGTTGCGGATCGCCGGCGTGGGTCCGCTCACGAGTCTGCTGGCCGGTGCCGTGCTGGCCGGTGCAGCCGTCGGGCTGGAGGCGCTGCACGCGTCCGGGTTGGTGGTCGAGGCAGTCGCCTGGCTGGCCGCGATCAACGTCCTGCTGGCCGTGTTCAACGCGCTTCCCGCCGCCCCGCTGGACGGAGGACGGCTGCTGCGGGCGTACCTGTGGCACCGCACCGGTGACCGATTGAAGGCCACCCGGGGCGCTTCGGCGGCGGGCCGGGCACTGGGCTGGTTCATGGTGCTGACCGGATTCACGGACGTGCTGTTCACCGGAGACCTGTCCGGCCTGTGGCCCACACTGATCGGCTGGTTCCTGATCACCGCGGCCACCGCGGAGGCCCGGCAAGCGCAGATCCGCGGCGTACTGGACGGCGTCCCGGTCCGGCGGGTCATGACGCCCGACCCGGTCACCGTCCCGGCGACGGCGAGCCTCACCGACTTCCTGGCCGAGGGCCCCTTCGGCCCCTACCGGCACTCGGCGTTCCCGGTCCTGGCGGCGGACGGTTCGGTCTCCGGCCTGATCACCGTGCGGCGCTTGGACGCGACACCACCGCAAGCGCGTGCGCACACGACGGTCCGCGACGTGATGCGCCCGCTCGGCGAGGTCGTGACAGCCACTCCGGAGGAGCCCGTGCTCGACCTGCTTCCCCGCCTGGAGGAAAGCCCCGTACGCCGTGCCCTGGTGCTCGACAACGGCCGTCTCGTCGGCATCCTCACCATCGCCGACATCACCCGCGCCCTGGCCTGGCCGACCGCCGCCGTACATCCCGGCCCCACTGGCGCCGGCATCATCCCGAGCCTTCGAAGGAGAAGTGATGACTGACACGATCCTGCCCACAGCCCCGCCCGTCCCACTGCCACCCGGTCGCGTGGAGGTGCGCCCCCTCGGGAACCAGGCATTCACGGTGACGATGCGGGGCCACGCCCTCGTCACCGATCAGCCCCTCGATGCGGGTGGTGGCGACATCGGTCCCACGCCCGTCGAACTGTTCGTCGTCTCACTCGCCGCGTGCGTCGCCCACTACGCGGGCGGAGTGTCAGGAGCGCCGCGGCTGCCGGACCCCCGATGCTCAGGGCTCCGGATGTCGTCTTCGGTTGTCGGAAGGATTGCCGGTGTTGTCAGGAAAGTTCGGGTACCACGGCCACCGGGCACGCCGCGTGGTGCAGTACGCCGTGGGCGACCCGGCCGAGCTGGAGTCCGAAGTGGCCGGGGCGGCGCCGGGCGCCGACGACCAGCAGGTCGGCCTCGTGGGAGGCGGCCAGCAGGGCGTCGCGGGCATGGCTCTCGACGGTGCGGCGGTGCACTTCGAGGTCGGCCGGTGCGTCGCGGAGGGCCTCCTCCAACGCCTCGACGGCAAGCTGCTGGAAGAGGTGCGCCGGCTCCCCCACGAGCTGGGGGTGGCCGGTGGTCGCGTGTGCGGGGCGTCGCCAGGCCCGTACGGCTTCCAAGGGGACTCCGCGCAGCACGGCTTCCTCGGTGGCGAACCGTACGGCGGCCGAGCCCGTCGGCTTCTCGCCGACGCCGAGGACGATACGGCCTCGGGTCCCGGAGCGGGCCTGGTTGTCGTGGCTGCCGCGCAGCACGATCACCGGGCAGTGCGCGTGCCCGGCGACCGTCAGGCTGACGGAACCGAGGAGCGCCTCGGCGATCCCGCTGCGGCCCCGGCACCCCAGGATCACCGCGAGCGCGCTGCGGCTCTCTCGTACGAGTCCGTACTCCGGCTCCTCGGGCAGCACGTCGGTGGTGACCTTCACCCCGGGTTGGCGGTGCTGGGCTCGGTGTCGCGCGGTGCCCACGACGTCCTGGGCCATCACCTCCTCCAACGGCTTGCCGAGTTCCTGGGCGAGCAGGGCGCCTTCGTACCGTTCCCAGAGCGAGGCGTACACCAGCCGGAGCGGCGCCCCACGGAGGGCGGCCTCGTCGGCCGCCCAGTCCACGGCCCGCAGGCTCGGTTCGGAGCCGTCGACGCCTACGACGACCGGAAGGTCCATCGTGATCACCGTCCCGTGCCGAGGTCGAAGGGCTCCTTGACGACCAGGGGCTCGCCGAGCAGCCGCGCGGCTACTGCCTTCATGGGTTCTCCTCGGGTGAGTCAGTCGTGCGCGACCACGGCAACGGGCGCGACCACGTGGTGCAGAACGGCGTGTGTGACATGGCCGATGTGGGCACCGAGAGGGCGGGTGCGGATACGCCGGCCGACGACGGCCAGGGAAGCGTCACTGGAGGCGTTGACGAGGACCTCCGCGGCACTGCCACAACGGCTCGCCTCGATCACCTCGACGTTCGGGTACTTCTGCCGCCAGGGACGCAGCGCCTCGGTCAGGACGGTGGCCTGCCGGCGCTCGAGCGAGTCGTAGAGTTCGGCGTCACCGGAGAAGCGGTAGAAGGAGGTGGGCGGCTCGGGCCAGCCGTGCACGACTCTCAGGGAGGCGTCCCGGCGCACGGCGGCGTCGAAGGCGAACTCCAGGAGCGTCTCGTCCGGGTGGTCGGTGTCGAGGCCGACGACCACGGGCCGGAAGGCGGTCGCGGCCGACGGGACACCCGCGGGGTCCGTCCTGTGCTCGTCGGCTGCCTGTTCTCCGGCCCGGACCAGTACCACCGGACGTGCGGCGTGGGCGATGACGGCCAGGCTGACCGAGCCCATCACGAACCCGCCGACCCCGCCGAAGCCGCGTGAGCCGAGCACCAGCAGCTCTGCGGCGTCCGCCGCCTCCGCCAAGGCCTCGGCCGGCTTGCCGGTGACCCGATCGGTGATCACCTCGACACCTGGGTGGCGCAACCGGAGGCCCTCCGCCGACTCACGTGGGATCCTCTCGGTCCAGTCCTCATCGGTCTCGCTGCCGGGCAGTGCTTCCCGGGCCCCGGGCACGCGCTCAAAGACATGCAGGAGCTTCAGCGGCAGGGAGCGCAGGCTTGCTTCACGGGCCGCCCATTCGGCGGCGGCCCGACTTTCCGGTGAGCCGTCGAGACCTACGGTGATGGTGCGGGTCATGGTCTCCACCTCTCAGGGCGAGGGATCCGATTCCAGAGTGGGGACACAGCCGCCGCGGGGTCAGGGGCCGCAGGTCCCTATGCGGGTCCGATCGGCCCTGGTGGCCGGGGCGCCCTGACGACGCCGCCCGTGGTGAATGCCGGAGCTCACCGTCATGGGGCGGAACGGCCCTCTCGGCGAAGCCCAACCGAACGGCCCGCCCGAGGGGCCAGGTAGCCCCTGGCCACCCTTCCCGCACCGGCACAGGCTGGTAACGGCAGGACGCACGCAGACCTCACGGAGTCATCATGTACGGCACCCGGCACATCGTCAGCGATGTCATGACCCACACGGTCGCCGCCGTCGGCCGGCGGGCCCCCTTCAAGGAGATCGTGCAGATGATGCAGGACTGGCGGGTCAGCGCCCTGCCGGTGATCGAGGGCGAGGGCCGGGTGGTCGGCGTGGTCTCCGAGGCCGACCTGCTGCCCAAGGAGGAGCTCCGGGACAACCCCGATGCGCACTATCTCCAACTGCGTCAGCCGGTCGACGTGGCGAAGGCCGGAGCGGCCACCGCGGCCGGTCTGATGTCCTCCCCCGCCCTCACCGTACGGGCGAACGCGACCCTGGCCGAGGCCGCACGGATCATGGCACGGGGCGGGGTCAAACGGCTGCCCGTCGTCGACGAGATCGGGCTGCTGGAGGGAGTCGTCAGCCGTGCCGACCTGCTCAAGGTCTTCCTGCGTGACGACGAGGACATCGCCGAGGAGGTCCGGCGCGAGATCGTGTCCCATCTCTTCCCTCCGCCGGCCTCGGCCATCCAGGTGGAGGTGCACGACGGAGTTGCCACACTGACGGGCCGCGTCCGTGACACCGCGCTGGTCCCCGTGGCCGCGCGCCTGGTGCGGTCCGTCGAAGGGGTGGTCGACGTGCAGTTCGACCTCACGCACAACGACCACGGAGTCAGTGGGGCCGGTCGGCCCTAGTTGTATTGCAGACCGTCAAGAACCACATCTCGCGGCTGCCGGCGCCAAGCTGGGCGTGCAGCGCCGGGTCCAGGCGGCGGTCCTCGCGTCCCACCTGGAGCCTCACGACTCCGAGAAGCACTCGGACCGCTGAGGGTGCGGTACCGGGGGTCAGGCGGCGGTGAGGAGGTTCTTCACCTCGACCACGTCGGCGATCTCCGCGACCTCGGCCACCAGCCGGGCCCCGGTCGCCGACGGCACCCTCCCCGCCAGTTCGACGGTGCCGTCGTGCACGGTCACCTCGACGGCCTTCAGTTCGCCCGGCGAGCAGACGGCCCGGATCCTGTCCTCGACCTCCGCCTGTATCCCGGCGTCGTCCCTGATCAGGGCCTGGAGCAGCGCGTCGCGGCCCACGACGCCGACGAGCCGGCCCTCGCGGTCGGTGACCGGGATCCGCTTCAGGCGGGACAGCGCGGCAAGCCAGGCGGCCTCGGCGACCGTCGCGCCCGGCAACACCGTGATCGCGGGGCTGGTCATCAGATCGGCCGCCGTCTCGCCCCGGGCCTTGCCGTACAAGCGCCGTTCCCGCAGCCTGCCGACACGCCCGGGACGGTGGCCGGAGGCTTCGAACGCGACCTTCGCCAGCAGATCCGACTCCGAGACGACTCCCACCACGCGGTCCTCCGCGTCCACGACGGGGACGGCACCGACCTGCTCGCGCGCGAGCAGGCGGGCGATCTCCCGGTACGGCAGGTCGTCCCGCAGCGAGGCGGCGGGCACGTCCATCACGTCCCGCACCAGCGGCAATCCGGCGTGCACTGAGCCAGGCTGTCGCGAGGACGGTGCGGCCTGCGGTGCCTGTCCCGAGGAGGTATCGCTCACCGGTGCCGACGGCGGCTGCTCTCTCATCTCCGCTTGTTGGGTCGCGGCGACGGCCACGGCGCCCAGGTAGCGCACCAGCCTGTCCTGCCGCGCGGTCTCGCCAGGGCTCCAGGGTCGGGAGGGCAGGGATCGTCGGGCGTCTGCCCCCGTGGAGAAGTTCTGGTGGTGGTTCACGGCGGCCTCCGGACTCTGTCGGGTTGCCTACCGTTCCAGTCTTCCGCTCTGAGACTCTCCGCCTAGAGCCGAACGGCCCTGGTGGGACGGCGTGACGGCCCTATCCGGTGCGCGGCGGGACGGAGACGGTGAAACTGAAGGGGCAGCCGACCGGCAGGAGGCTGGCTGATGAGCCTGCGCGACTTCCTGGAGCGGTTCCGGCCGACCGGTACGCCAGGAGCGGCCGCCGTCGGCGTGCCCGCCGACCGGGCAGCGGAGCGTGCCGCCGAACTGGAGCCCGCCCTCGGACGACTGGCGGCCGTTCAGCAGGAGGCCGCCCGCATCCGGGCCGCCGCGGACGAGGCGGCCGAGACGATCAGGCAGGACGCCTCACGCGAGGCGGCGAGCATCGTGGCGGCTGCCCGGGAGCAGGCTCTCGAAGTACGACGTAAGGCCGCGGTACCTGGCCTGCAAGACGCACTCCGGGAGGCGGACGCCGTCCGCGCCGCCGGTGACCGGGACGCTGAGGCGGTTCGGGAGCGGGCCCAGAAGTGCATGCCCGATCTGGTGGAACGCGTGGTGGCCGACGCCCTGCGCCTGGCGACCGGGGCGGGCGCGGCGCCATGAGCGCGGAATGGGTGGCCGGAGCGGTCCGGGCACGGGCCCTGGCCCGCCGGTACCCGGGTGCCGCCGGAGCGCGGGAGATCGCGGCATGCGCCACCCTCGACGAGGCCCTGCAGCGACTGGTCGCGACGCCGTACGTGAAGTACGCGCGAGCGACAGCCGGACTGAGCGAGGCCCAGCGGGCGGTGTCCGCCACGCTGCTGTGGCACCTGAGAGTGCTGGCGGGCTGGCTGCCTCGGGGCGGGGCCCGCCTGCTTGTTGCGCTCGCCTCGGGGTTCGAGGTTGCCAACGTGGCCGCCCGGCTGTCCGCGCCGCACGGTCGGGGCTCAGGCGTCCCGGAGCCATACCGGCTGGGGGCGCTGGAGACCGCTTGGCGGCGCCTGGACGAGGCCGGGACTCCGGCGGAGATGCGCGCCGCGCTCGCCGCCTCCCCATGGGGCGATCCGGGCGGCGACACACCATGGGCCCTGGTCACCGGCATGCGGATGGCTGCCGCACGGCGCACCGCCGTCGCGGTACCGCAGGCCCGCGAGTGGGCCGTCGGACGCGCCGCCCTGCTGACGGCACGTGAACTGTTCGTACACGGCCGCTCCCAACCGGAGCCGGTGCGGCGCGACGCGGCCCGGCTCCTCGGGGCGCGCGCGCCGGCTGCCGCCTCGTACCAGGAGTTCCGCGAATGCCTGCCGTCTCCGGCCCGTCGGCTCCTGGCGGATGTCGAGGAACCGGACGGACTGTGGCGGGCGGAGACGCACTGGTGGCGATCGGTCCGGGAGGACGGCGCCGCCCTGCTGCACGACGGCCGGTACGGACCCCGCGTGGTCGTCGGCGCGGTCGCGGTGCTGTCCGTCGACGCCTGGAGGGTACGGGCGGCCCTGGAGTCGGCCGCCCGGGGCGGGCGGCTCGGGGAGGTGTTCGATGCCCTGGCCTGAGGCGATGACGCCGGTCCGGATGTGCCGTGTGGCGGTGGTCGTGCCGCGGGCGGCGCTGCGGGACGCGCTGGTGCGGATCGCCCAGGCGGGCTGTGTGGAACTGGACCGCGTCGAGGAGACGGCTCCGGGTCCTGCGGCACTGCGGCTGCGGCGCGTTCAGGGGCGCGGCGAGCCCGCCGGGCCTCGGACCCGTGGCACGGCCGTCCTGGCCGTCGCCGCCCCCGATCTGGACCGGCTCGAAAAGCAGCAGGACGTGAGCCTTTTGGCGGGCGAGGCCCAGCTGGAGGAGCGTGCGGAGGGCGCCGTACGACAAGGGGAGGTGGCGGCGCTCGCCGGGTGGTGCCCGGCGACGGAGGTGCCCCGCGTCGCGGAACGGCTGGCAGCGGCGGGCGGCGCGCTGATGCCGTTGCCGTTCCCGCGCGGCACCGATCCTCCGACGCTGCTGCGGCCCGCCGGAGCAATCTCGTTCTCGCCGCTGGTGACGACATACGGCACACCGCCGTACACGGACCTGGACCCGTCGTGGCCGGCGGGCCTCGCGTACATCGCGATGTTCGGGATCATGTTCGGTGACGTCGGCCATGGGGCACTGCTGCTCCTCGGAGCGCTGGCGCTGCGCCTCGGACGGCCCCGGCGGCTTGCCCCGCTGCGCCGGCTGTGGCCGTTCCTCGCGGGCGCCGGGCTGGCCGCCGTGCTCGCGGGCGCCGCCTACGGGGAGTTCTTTGGGCCGACGGGCCTGCTGCCGGTGCTGTGGCTGGCCCCGCTGGACGCCCCCGCCCGCCTGCTGGCCGCCGCGGTGGTCTTCGGGGCGGGACTGCTGGCGCTCGCGCATGCCGCCGGCGCCGTCAACCGTGTGCGGGAGAGCGGCTGGGTCACGGGGTTGTACGCGGCGTCCGGCTGTGCCGGGTTGCTGTTCTATCTGGGGCTCGCGCTGGCCGCCGCCGGCCTGGTTCTGCGCGTGTCCCCTCCCGCGGTGGCCGGGGCGGTGCTCGCGGTCGCCGGGCTGTCGCTGGTGGCGCTCGGCCTGTTTCGCGCCACAGCGGGAGGCGGCGCAGGACTCGCCGAGACAGTGGTGCGGCTTTTCGACGTCGTCGTGCGCACGGGCACCAACACCCTGTCATTCGCACGGCTCGCGGCCTTCGGCCTCACCCACGCAGCCCTCGCCGACCTGGTGTGGCGCGGTACGACGGGCCTGGCCGGACGCGGCGCGGCCTGGGTGGTCGGCGCCGTGGTGCTGTTCGCCGTGGGGACGGCCCTCTCGTTCGGCCTGGAGGCCCTGGTGGCCGGGGTGCAGGCCTTGCGGCTGGAGTTCTACGAGCTCTTCTCCCGGCTCTTCGAGACAGAGGGCCGTCCCTTCCGTCCCTGGCACGTTCCTCCGGCGGAACCCGCCGACGCACTCCTACGAAGGTGATCCCATGCTCACCTGGCTGATCGTCCTGCCGGTCCTCGTGGCGGTGCTCGGTGCCGTACGGCTGATGCGGCAGCGCCGGACCAGACACGCGTTCCGCTGGCTCCTGGCGACGAACCTCGCCCTGTTGGCGGGCGCCTGCGTCGTCCTGGCCACGGCACTCGCGGGGCCCGCCCAGGCCTCGGCCCAGGCCGCGGCCGCAGGCGGCGTCAACGGCTCCGCCCTGATCGGGGCCGCCATCGCGGTGGCGGGGGCCTCGATCGGGGCCGCCATCGCGGTCGCCTACACGGGCGCCGCCGCGCTCGCCGCGCTGAGCGAACGCCCGGAGATGTTCGGCCGGGCGATGGTGATCGTCGGCCTGGCGGAGGGCATCGCCGTGTACGGGCTGGTGGTCGCGATCCTGCTGATCGGCAAGGCATGACCATGGGGACCGTGGCCGCGATCGGCGCGTGGACCAGCGTGAGCGGGCTGGCGCTTGCCGGGGTCGACGTGCTGGTCGCGGAGGACCCGGAAGCCGTCCGCCAGGCCTGGCAAGGCCTCCCCGGCACCGTCGGCCTCGTGATCCTGACGGCTTCGGCCGCTCAGGCACTCGGAACCGCGGTCGCGGAGCCGGAGCCCTCCCGGCCGCTGACGGTGGTGATGCCCTGATGACGGCATCCGTGGACGCGCTGGACCCCGTACGCGCCGAACTGCTGCGAGCGGCCCGGGCAGAGGCCGAGGCCGTCCTGGACCGTGCGCGGGCCGACGCCGACGAGACGCTTCGCCTCGCGCGCGGCACCGCGGAACGGGTGCTGGCAGAGGCCCGGGACCTCGGCGCCGCGGACGGGCGCACCGCAGCGGCCCGGGAGCGGGTCCGCGCGGTCGAGAACGCTTGGAGCGTGGAACTCGCCGCCCGTGCCGAGGTCTACGCGGACCTACAGGTCAAGGTCCGTGCGGGTGTGCGGAAGGCACTGGCTGAAGGGGCTGTCCCGACGGAGCGGCTTTCGGAGACGGCGCGGGCCCTGCTGGGGGCCGACGCGCGGGTGTCCGCCGCACCGGGCGGCGGTGTGACCGCCGACGTGCCCGGCCGCCACGTCGACCTGTCCGCGGACACTCTCGCCGACCGCGCCCTGGAACGAATGGGCACCCAGGTCGAGAGCCTCTGGGGTCAGCCGTGACCGGCCCCCGGGGCGCCGCGCCCGACCCTCCCGGCAGCGGGACCCCCAGGGGCAGCGCGGTCGCACCCGACACCCGGACAACCGACCAGCCCAACGCCTCGCCCCGCCCACCGGACACGGCCGCGTCCGACACCTCGGCAACCGCCCGACCGGACCGCACGCCCGTCGCAACGCCCCCGGCCACAGTAGGCACCTGCGCAACCGCCCGACCGGACGGCCTCTCCAGCCTGCGGATCCTGCGGGTAGCCGGGCCGCTGGTGGAGATGGAGTGCCCTGCCTCAGTAGCCATGCACGACCTGGTTCTGCTGGGAGCCGCCCGGCTGCCGGGCGAAGTGGTCGCCATCCACGGCGACATGGCCACCGTCCAGGCCTACGAGTACACGGGCGGGCTGGCACCGGGGCATCCCGCCGAACCCCAGGGTCGGCCGCTGTCGGTGTCGTTGGGGCCCGCGCTGCTCGGGGGTGTCTTCGACGGCCTGCTGCGTTCCCTGTCCGGCGCCGGCGACCTCCTCCTGACCGGCGGCACGGGCGGCGCGCCGGACGGGCATACCTGGCCCTTCACTCCACGGGTGGCCGACGGGACGCAGGTGGCGGCCGGTGACATCCTCGGCGAGATCGGGGCGACCGTACCCCTGCGGCTGCTTGTCCCGCCGGATTGCTCGGGAGAGGTGACGCGGGTCGCCGCGGCGGGCGAGTACGCCTCCGGCACGGTGCTCGCCGAGGTCGGCGGACACGGGGTGCGGATGGCACAGCCCTGGCCGGTGCGCAGGCCGCGCCCGGTTGCCGAGCGCCTGCCCGCCGACGTGCCGCTGCACACCGGGCAGCGTGCCGTCGACCTGCTCTTCCCGGTGGCCCGCGGTAGCACGGTCGCCGTCCCTGGCGGATTCGGCACCGGTAAGACCATGCTGCTGCAGCAGATCGCCAAGTGGTGCGACGCCGACGTGATCGTCTACGTCGGTTGCGGCGAGCGCGGCAACGAGATGGCGGACGTCATCGAGGAGCTCTCCGAGCTGGCCGACCCGCGCACCGGTGGGCGGCTGTCGGAGCGCACGGTGACGATTGCGAACACCTCCAACATGCCGATGATGGCCCGCGAGGCGAGCGTGCACACGGGTGCCACGGTCGCGGAGTACTTCCGCGACATGGGCCTCGACGTCGTCGTCATCGCCGACTCGACCTCCCGCTGGGCGGAGGCGCTGCGCGAGTTCGCGTCCCGCATGGGCGAACTCCCCGCCGAGGAGGGCTATCCGGCCGGCCTGGCCTCGGAACTGGCCGCGTTCTACGAGCGGGCCGCGGCGGTGCGCACCCTCGGCGGTGCGACCGGGTCCGTCACGGTGATCGGCGCCGTGTCCCCGCCGGGTGGCGACCGCGCCGAGCCGGTCACCGCGCACACCGAACGGTTCGTGCGGTGCCTGTGGAGCCTGGACCGCGACCTCGCCTACGCACGCCACTACCCGGCTGTCTCCTGGGTGGATTCCTTCTCCCGGGACGCCTCCGTGCTGGCCTCCGCGCACGCGCGGGCCGGTGACCCGGACTGGGCGAGAAGGCGGGGACGGGTGGCCCGGCTGCTCGCCGAGGCGGACCGGCTGGCCGACCTGGTCGAACTGGTCGGCATCACGGCACTCCCGCCGCGCGAGCGGATCAGCGTGCTCGCCGGGCGGCTGCTGCGCGAGGCCGTGATCCAGCAGAGCGCCCTGTCGCCGACGGACGCCTACAGCGCGCCCGAGAAGACGGCGGCCCTGGTGGAGTCCACGCTGGCGGTGATCGACCGCTGCTTGGAACTGGCGGAGTCCGGTACGGGAGCGGACGCCGTCGAGGCGGTCGACTTCACTCCGCTGCTGCGGGCCCGTGAGAGCGCGGGCCCCGCGGAGACCGCTCCGGTGGCGGCGGCCCGCGACACCGTGCTGGGCCGGCTTGCGGAGGCGGGGGCATGAGCGCGTTCGCGGACGTCGAGTACACGGGGGCGCGGGAACTGCGCGGCCCTCTGGTGGTCGTGGAGGGCGTGCGCGGGGTGGGCTGGGACGAGTTCGCGACGATCGCTCTCGACTCGGGTGAACGGCGGCACGGGCTGGTTCTGGAAGTGGACCGGGACCTCGCCGTGGTGCAGGTCCTTCAGGGCACGGCCGGCATGCACCGGACCGGCACCCGGGTCTCCTTCTCGGGCACTCCTCTGCGCATCCCGGTCGGCACCGGGTGGCTGGGGCGCGTGTGCAACGGGCGCGGCGATCCCGCCGACGGCGGGCCGCCGGTGCTGGGCGGAACGGATGCGGCGGTGGGCGGCGCACCGATCAACCCCGTACGCCGGGAACCCCCGAACGAACCTGTTCTGACCGGCGTGTCTGCCGTGGACGTGCTCACCACACTCGTACGGGGCCAGAAACTCCCGCTGTTCTCCGTGGCCGGGCTGCCGCATCTGGAACTGGCCGTGCAGATCGCGGCCCAGGCCACGTGCGGCGGCGAGGCGTTCGCCGTCGTCTTCGCCGGCATGGGACTCACCCATGCCGACGCGGCGTTCGTCCGCGCCGGGCTGGCGGAGCGCTCCGCGGCGCGGGAACTGGTCCTGCTGCTCAACACCGCCGACGACCCGGTCATCGAACGGCTGCTCACCCCGCGGCTCGCCCTGACGATTGCAGAGCACCTGGCCTTCACGGAGGGCCGCCACGTCCTCGTCGTGATGACGGACATGACGGCCTACTCCGAGGCGCTGCGCGAAGTGTCCGCCGCACGCGGCGAGATCCCCGCCCGCCGGGCCTATCCCGGCTACCTGTACAGCGATCTTGCCTCGCTCTACGAACGCTGCGGCAGGATCAGAGACCGACCGGGGTCGGTGACCGTCCTTCCGGTGCTCACCATGCCGGCGGGTGACATCACCCACCCCGTCCCGGACCTCACCGGCTACATCACGGAGGGGCAGATCGTGCTGTCCGCCGAGGTGTACGCGGCCGGGACGTATCCGCCGGTCGACCCACTGGCCTCACTGTCCCGTCTGATGCGCAAGGGAGCCGGGGCGGGCCGGACCCGCGCCGATCATCCGGACGTGGCCGCGCAGCTGATCGCCGCTCTGGCCCGGTCCCGGCAGGTGCGGGAACTCGCCGACCTGATCGGACGGCCGGCGCTCAGCCCGACCGACCTGCGCCATCTGGACCTGGAGGACGCCTTCCGGCAGCGGTTCCTCGCCCAGTCCACCGACGAGAACCGCTCGCTGGACGAGTCCCTGGACCGGGCGTGGGAGGTGCTGCTGACGCTGCCGCGCAGCCAGCTCGGCATGATCCCGGCAGACCTGCTGGACGCCCACCAGGCCTCGCCCCGAGCCGACATGGGCGGGCGGGAGACGGCGCCATGAGCGGGCGCACAAGCCGGGTACCGGCCGGGCGGGCCGGACGCCTGCGACTGCGCCGCAACCTCGCCACCGCGCTCCGCGGAGCGGATCTGCTGGAACGCAAACTCAGGCTGCTGCTGGACCGGGAGCGCACGGCACGCCGGGCGGCGGAGGAGGCCGGCCGGGTGTGGCGGGAACGGCTGGCCGAGGCGGACACCTGGCTGGTGCGCGGAGTGCTGCTCGGCGGCGAAGGGGCGCTGACCGATGCGGTACCTGCCGGCCGTGCCCGCGTCGATGTCGGGTGGGCGACATTGATGGGTGTACCGCATCCGGCGGCCGTGTCATGGACGGATCCCGTCCGTTCTCCCGAGGAGACGACACCGCCGAACACCGCGCTGGCGCACGCCGAGAGGACGTACCGCGCGGCGGTCCGTGCCGCCGCGGAGCACGCCGTTCACCAGGCCGCCGCAGACCTGCTCGCCGCGGAGGCCGTACGGACCCGGCAGCGGGTCCGCGCCCTGCGCCGGCACTGGATCCCCCGGCTGCGGCGCGACCTTGCGGCGGTGGAGCTGGCGCTGGAGGAGGCCGAGCACGAGGAGGCGGTCCGGCGCCGCTGGGCCGCTTCACGCGGCGCTCGATGACTGCTGCGGGGACACACAGCAGCGTGGTCGCCCAGTGCGCGGATAATCGGAGCTTGGTGAGGGTGTGCCAGTTCTTCAGGCTCGGACGGCAGGGCCTGCACCCTCATCTGCTACCGACGCCCCGCCAAGTGAGATGAGCTGTTGGCGCAGGTCCCACCGGGATGAGCAAGGAAGGGGTACGCCGCGGGCAGGGCAGCTCTTGCGCGATTGAGCCGTTCGGCCCATGGCCCGGCCGGGTCAGCAGGCCGAGGGTCTTACAAGGCGCTCTACTTGCTCTCGGACTTCGAGGGGAGCCGGCCCATGACAGGACATCCGCACTCCGTCGAGCGTGTGCTTTCCGCGCCCATCGATCTCAACGGGACTGGGCGCTATGTGCACTGGGGAGTGGTGCAGCTGTCTGTCGCCAACGTCGTGGTCATCGGTTTGATGCTGGTCGTCTTCGTGGCGGCCCTGCTCCTGCCCTTCCCCCGAGGGCGAGGCCGAGGATGAGCGAGGTGGGAGGAGGCTGGACCGGAGCGGTCCGGCGGCGGGCGGTGCGGGCACTGCCCCCGGACAAGCTGCTGCCGGACACCCAGCCCGCGTACATGGCCTCATGGATCTACGTCTTCGGTGTGCTCACCGTGGCCGCGCTGATCGTCGTCCTGGTCACCGGCGGGGTGCTGGCCCTGAAGGGGCCCGCATGGTGGCACGTCTCGGGGACCGGCAAGTACGTGAACGGCCTGCACCTGTGGAGCGTCGAGCTGTTCATGTTCTTCATGGTCATCCACCTGTGGGGCAAGTTCTTCATGGCCGCCTGGCGCGGTCGGCGGGCGCTGACCTGGGTCACCGGTGCGGTGTGCTTCTTCGCCTCGATCGGCACGGCCTTCACCGGCTACCTCGTCCAACAGAACTTCGACTCCCAGTGGATCGCCGGGCAGGCCAAGGACGGGCTCAACTCGGTCGGCATCGGCGCGTTCTTCAACGTGCTGGACTTCGGCCAGATGCTGATGTGGCACATCGTCCTGCTGCCTTTCGCCCTCGGCCTGCTGGCGGTCTGGCACATCCTGCTGGTCCGGCTGCGCGGGATCGTGCCGCCGATCGACGCCGTGCCCGATCCCGCGGACGGGCCCAGGCAGGAGGCGGCGCAATGACCCAACGCGCCCGCAAGCGCGCCGTGCCGGACCCGGCCGCTTTCCCCACCAGGACCTACGACCTGGTCAAGGAGTTCACCATCGCACTGGTGGTGGTCGCGCTGCTCACCGCGGGCCTGGCCGCCGTATTCTCCTCTCCCGACGTCAAGCCGGTCACGCTGGCCTCCTGGTCGAGGGCCGACAGCGCCGACTTCACGGCGACCGCCGTGTCCGAGCTCGGCGGCACCAGCGGCACGGCCGAGTACGGGCCGCCGTACAATCACACGCCGGGCGCGGCGCAGAAACTCGGGCCGGTCGGGCTGCAGAGCGCTGCGGGGGTCCGCATCCCGGTGGACACGGCAAACGACTTCGTGCTGCGTCCACTGCGCGATGCCCCGGAACCACCCGCCGTCAGCGCGGGCCTCGCCGCCTGGGCCGCCGCTCCGCCGGCCCGGCGCCAGGCATGGACCTCGGCCTACTCCGACGCCCTGACCAAGGCCGGCGGCGGCGCCCCCGCGAAGGGCGATTACGGCCCGGTTCCTGTCCTCATCGCACGCCTTCTCGGTCTGGCCCGCAGCGGCGCACTGGATGGCGAACTCCAGGCGGATGGCAAGTTCTACCAGACCGACTACACCCGTCCGCTGCTCTTCCTCTCCGATGGTTCCTACCTGGAGTCCCTTGCCCGTGCCGAGCACCTCGGCGGCGACCAGTGGGGGATGATGAACGAGACCGGGAACTACCCGGGCCAGGCATGGCTGTGGCTCTACACTTTCTGGTATCAGATCGACCCCTTCAAGTCCTCCGGCAACGCCGACGCGCTGATCTGGGGCCTGATGGCCCTGCTCAGCCTGGGCCTGATGCTCGTGCCTTTCATCCCCGGAGTGCGATCCGTACCGCGCTGGACGCGGGTGCACCGGTTGATCTGGCGCACGTACTACCGCGAACAAGCTGTGGAACGGGACCGGCAGGAGTGATCCTCGCTCTCCGACGTACGCTCGCTGCGGGCGGTTGGTGCGCACCCGACGCCGGTACGGGAAGGGACAACCGCCGCAACTACAGCGGCAAACACAAGGCTCACGGGAGCGGCCCGGGCGCGCCGCCGTCCGCCACAACCAGCTCGTCGACGAGCTCCGTGAGGCTGGCCTCGGCGCCATCGGGGGTCTCGGCTTCGTCGGCCTGGACACCGATGCCGACGATCCCGTGGTGGTCACCGACGGCTTCAAGGCCGCCCGCAACAAGCCGCTCACCCGCGCGCGGAAAGAGGCGACCAAGCTGATCGCCGCCGAGCGGGCGGCCGTCGAGTACGCCTTCGCCCACCTGAAGAGCAGACGATCTTGAGCGTGGACAGCCGCCCGCGACCAGCGCCAGTACACGATCAACGGCCCACACCACCCCGTGACCAGCAGCTTCAGGTTGAACAAGGCTCACAGGCGACGGCGGGCCCGCGTGGGCCCGCCGGAGATGGACGTCGTTCCGTCAGGTGCTGTGGCGGATCTCGACGTGCTTGGCCTCCGCCTTCTCGGCGCCCAGACCCACGCTGACGGTCAGCATGCCGTCGGTGTAATCGGCCTTGACGTCGTCCTCGTCCGCGCCGGGCGGCAGCGTCACGCTGCGGCTCATCTCGCCGTACCGGAGTTCGCTGTGGTTCTTGTCCACCTCCCGTTCGGTGCGTTCGGCCCGAACCGTCAGCACCCCGTCGCCGATCATGACGTCGATGTCCTCGGGCGACATGCCCGGAAGCTCGGCGCGCATGACGTAGCGATCCTCCTCCATGTAGTCCTCGATACGGAGCGCGGGCATCGTGAACCGGCTGGGAATGGTCTCGAACCAGTCCGGTATCTCCGGGAACGGGAACCTCTGCCTGCGGGTCAGTGTGGTCATCGCCGTACCTCCTCGGCGGTCTCGCGTCTGCTGACACCTCCAGTGCAGCGCGTCCGGTCCCCCCGCGCTGAGGCCGAACAGCCCATGTCCGGGTCCCCGAAGTCCCTCTCCTCCCGCGCGTTAGCGGTCAGACTGGCAGGGAAGGGACCACGACCCCGGCGGCGATCACCATGTCCGACGTCACCACCACCGACCTCTACGAAGTGACCATGGCCCTGTCCTGCCTGCGCGAGGACATGCGGGCACCGGCCACCTTCAGCCTTTTCGCCCGCGACCTCCCGCCCGGCCGGGGTTTCCTGGTCGCCGCGGGCCTGGAGCCCGTCCCGGTCCGGGCCATCCGATCCCAGGCCTTGGAGGAGCAGACCGCGAGGGTGCGCGCGGACATCGAGCACCGCATGCTCTCGGGAGTCACCCCCCTATCGCCTCGCACTCCTCGTGACCTTCGCCTTCGCCGAGCACACGCCGACCGGTGGGCCCGACGGGCCTGACCCCGGGACCAATGGCCCCTGGCACCTCGTTCGAACCGGGACTTGCAATGGGATCGCGGCAGTTCTCCGCGCCGCCGCAGCAAGGAGGCGAGGATCATGACCACGCCCGCGCCGAGGACCGGTCCCGGGGGGAGTGGCGCCCCGATGTACGCCCGCGTGGGCGACGAGATCGTCGTGCGCGGCACCACGGCCGGCGTCGTGACCCGAGATGGTGAAGTCGTCGGCGTCCACCATGCCGACGGCAGCCCGCCCTACGACGTGCGCTGGACCGACAACGGCCGAGTCAGCCTGTACTTCCCCGGGCCGGACGCCTACGTCCGGCACCTGGCGCATCAGTCGGTTCCGGCGGACGCGCCGCCCGAGGCGCTCTCGGCACCCAGTGGTCACGAGCCTGGAGGCGACCATGTCCACGCAGAGTGACCGGCGGCCGATCGTCGTCGGTGTCGAGGCCGACCCGACCAGGCGGATGGCGCTGGCCTGGGCGGCCGACGAGGCAGCGCGCCGGCACCTTCCGCTGCGCCCGGTCCGCGCCGAAGGCGTACCGACCCGGGGCTACCGGGGAGGGGAGGTCCCTCCGTCCTGGGAGGAGTGGAACGAAGAGCTTCACCGCGGCGGGAAGCAGGTCCTCGCGGACGTCGTGGACTTCGTCGCGGCCCGGCATCCCGAGGTCGAGGTGGACGCCGTGCTCGCCGAAGGCGACCCCGTGTGGGTGCTGCGCGAGCAGAGCCGCCATGCCACGGCCGTCGTGCTGGGCTCGCAGCACCTGAGCCGGGCCCAGGAGGTGTACAGCTCCGCGTCCGTAGCCCTGCCCGTCATGGCGCACGCCCACTGCCCGGTGGTCGTCGTGCCGGAACCGGAGCATGTCACCCAGGAGCCCGAGTACTACGTCGTCGGCGTCGACGGCAGTGAACATTCGGCCGCCGCGGTCGACCTGGCCTTCGAGGAGGCCGCCCTGCGCAGTGCGGAGCTGCGCGCCCTGTACGTCTGGCAGCCCGGACCGCTGAGGATCTTCGACGAACGCGCGGCCCAGCAGGAGTGCCGCCGGCTGCTCTCCGAAACCGTGGCCGGCCGCCAGGCCCGCTACCCGGAAGTGGATCTACGCCACGAACTGGTCGTCGGCCATCCCGTGCAGGTCCTCACCGAGGCCTCGGCGCACGCGCTGGGCCTGGTGGTGGGCACCCGAGGGCGCGGAGGCTTCACCGGCATGCTCCTGGGGTCGGTCAGCCAGGGTGTGCTGCACCACGCCCGCTGTCCTGTCATCGCCGTTCCGACACGTGTGTGAGTCGTTTTCACCCCCGGTAGCGAAGGGAAGCCGCCGTGACCGCACAAACCATCGACACGAACACCGTCACGGCTCTCGTGGCGGACGCCGCCGCGGCGCCCTCGCAGCACAACACACAACCCTGGGCCTTTCGATACCTGCGCGGCATCGGCGTCCTGCGCCTGTACGCCGACCCGGCACGTACCCTGCCGCGGACCGATCCGGACAGAAGAGGCCTGCACCTCGGCTGCGGCGCCGCGCTGTTCAACCTGCGGGTGGCCGCCGCCGCGGCGGGGCTGGGACCTGACGTCAAGTTGCTCCCCGACCGGGACGACGCGGACCTCCTCGCCGAGGTGCACCTGTGCGGCACGGCGCGACCCGACAGGATGCTCGCCCGGTTGCACCCGGCGATCCCTCGACGTCACTGCAGCCGCCTTCCCTTCCGCGACGAGGACATACCCGCCGATGTGCAGGAGCGGCTGTGCGACGCGGCCCGCGCCGAAGGCACGCAGTTGCTGTTCCCGGGCGCCTGGCACGTGCAGTCGATCCTGGAGCTGGTGCAGGACGCCGAGGGCCGGGAAGCACTCGACCCGGGGGTGCGCGGGGAAACGGTGCAGTGGACGCGTACGGAGTCGTCGGGGGCCGCGGAGCCGGCCGACGGCATCCCGGCCGAGGCGTTCGGCCCTGGCCAGCACGTGACCGCGGCCCCCGTGCGCGACTTCGCCGCCGGCCGTCCGATGGCGGGGCGTGGCTGGGCGTCCTTCGAGAAGAACCCGCACATCGCCCTGCTGGGTACGGCCCACGACGGGCCTGCCGACTGGCTGCGCGCAGGCGAGGCACTGCAGCGGGTCCTGCTGCAGGCCACCGCGGACGGACTCGTCGCCTCGGTGACCTCCCAGCCCCTGGAATGGTCGGAAATCCGATGGGCGGTCCGCGATCCCCTCTCCGACATGGCCCACGTGCAGATGGTGCTCCGGCTCGGCTACGGCCCGGAAGGCCACCCGAGTCCGCGGCGACCGGTGGCCGAGGTGCTCGACGTCGTCTGAAGGACACGCAGCCGGGACTCGATGGCTGGGAGGAGTCGCATGAGGGTCTCCGAGGTGATGACGGCTCCGCCGGTCTGCGTCGCACCCGGCGACTCCCTGGCCGAGGCGACCCGGATGATGGCTCGGTCCGCCGTCGGCTCCCTCCTCGTCGTCGAGGAGGGAGCGCTGCGCGGCATCGTCACCGACCGCGACCTCGCCGTACGTGGCCTGGGCGGGGGCCTGGACCGGGACGCACGGGTGGACGCGGTGATGTCGGCGCCGGTGGTCACCGTCGATGTGGACGACGACGTTCAGGTGGCCTACGAGACGTTCCGCCGCACGGGGGTACGCCGGCTTCCCGTGCTGCACAAGGGCGAGGCGTCGGGGGTGCTCACGATCGACGACCTTTTCCTCGATGTCTTCCGGCGGCTGGCCGACCTGCTGGGACCGGTCGCCTGGAGCGTGCTGCAGGAGCCGCCGGGGCCTCCCCTGGCAGGTGGAACTTCGTATGAGCCCTGAACCGGCCCATCACGGATCGGCCGCCCTGCACGAGGGCCGCGCGCCGGCGTCTGGCCCGGCCACGGAACCCGGCGAGCCGGTCCGAGCCCGACCGGACGTCTCCGCCGCGGCCGTGCCGTCGCTGCCGGTCCCGGAAGTCTTCGCCGCCCTGGACGGCGCTCCGCGTGGTCTGACACCGGCCGAGGCAGCCGCACGGCAGGCCCGCTACGGCCCCAACGACCTGCCCGCCGTGGGGCGGGTGCGCCTGTGGCCGCGGCTGGCGGCACAGTTCACCGATCTCTTCGCGGTGGTGCTGCTCGTCGCCTCGGCCATCACCTTCCTCGCCTACGCACTGGAGCAGCCCCGGGATCCGGCGACGCTCCAGCTGGCCTTCGCCATCCTCGGGGTGGTGCTGCTGAACGCGGGCATCGGTTTCGCCCAGGAGTACTCCGCCGAACGCACGGCGCAGTCCCTGCAGGCGATGGTGCCGCACGCCTGCCGGGTGCTGCGGGACGGTGAACGGCAGGAGCTGCCCGCGCGGGACCTGGTACCCGCTGATGTCGTGGTCCTGGAGGCCGGGGACGCAGTGCCGGCCGACTGCCGGCTGGTGGAAGCGCAGGAGCTCGCCGTCAACAACGCGGCCCTGACCGGCGAGAGCGACGCTGTCGCGCGGGTCGCCGATCCCGTGCCGCAGGGACCGCTGCTGGAAGCCCGCAACTGTGTGTTCATGGGCACTGACGTGGTCGCGGGCACGGGCAAGGCAGTCGTCTTCGCCACCGGGGCGGCCACCGAGTTCGGACGCATCTTCCGGCTCACCGCGGCCGCACCACGGCAGAAGACCCCGCTGCAGCAGCAGGTCGCCGCCATGGCGCGCCGGGTCGCGGGCGTCGCGCTGGCGACCGGGGCCATCCTCTTCGCGGTGCGCGTGCCCAGCGGACAGCCGTTCGTCGACACGTTCGTCTTCTCGCTCGGCGTGATGGTCGCCCTCGTACCGGAGGGCCTGCCGGCAACGCTCTCCGTGTCCTTGGCGATCGGCGTCCGCCGGATGGCCCGCAGACACGCACTCGTCAAACAGTTGCTGGCCGTGGAGGCGCTGGGGTCGACCAGCGTGGTGTGCACCGACAAGACGGGCACACTCACCCAGGCCGAGATGACCGTCGTACAACTGTGGGCCGACGGCGTGGCGCACGCCGTGGCCGGCGTGGGATACGCGCCTGTCGGCGAGGTCACGGATGCCGGGCCGGTACGGGAACTGCTGCGGGCGGCGGCGCTGTGCTGCGACGCCCGGCTCGTGCCGCCGTCCGGCCCGCACGGGTGGTGCGTGCTCGGTGACACCACCGAAGGCGCGCTGCTGGTGGCCGCGGCGAAGGCGGGCCTGGACACCGCGGCGGAAGAGGCCCGTACGCCCCGGGTGGCGGAACACCCCTTCGACTCCGTCCGCAAACTGATGTCCACCGTCCACCGCGATCCGGACGGAACGTATGTCGCCTACGTCAAGGGTGCGCCGCTGGAGCTCCTCGCCCGGTGCGACGCCGTCGACCGGACCGGAACGCCGGTACCTCTGACGGAGGCCTCCCGCGCCGAAGTCGTCGCTGCCGCCGACGGCCTGGCAGGGCAGGGCCTGCGGGTGCTGGCCGTGGCTCGCCGCCGGGTCGCCGGTCCGCGACCACCCCTGGAAGACGTCGAGTCGCGACTGACCCTGCTGGGACTCGCCGGAATGTACGATCCGCCCCGGCCGGAGGTGCGGGACGCGGTGGACGCGTGCCAGCGGGCGGGGATCCGGATCGTCATGGTCACCGGCGACCACCCACTGACCGCGGAGGCCGTCGCCCGCCGCGTCGGGATCGTGCGCGGCCCGGATCCGACCGTCGTGACGGGGGCCGCGCTGGACGCGCTGGACGACGGCGGACTGGACGCGCTGCTGGCCGGCTCTGCGGAACTGCTGCTGTGCCGGGTCAGTCCCGAGCACAAGATGCGGGTGGTCACGGCATTGCAGCGGCGCGGCGAGGTCGTCGCGGTCACCGGGGACGGCGCCAACGACGCGCCCGCCCTCAAGCACGCGGACATCGGCGTCGCCATGGGCGCGTCCGGCACCGACGTGGCGCGTGAGGCCGCGGTCATGGTGCTGATGGACGATTCCTTCGCCTCCATCACCACCGCTGTGGGACTGGGCCGTTCGGTGTACCGCAACATCCGCAAGTTCCTGATCTACCTGTTCAGTCACAACATCGCCGAACTCGTGCCGATCCTCGCCGCGACGTTCGCCGGTTTCCCGCTGGTGCCGATCACGGCGGTGCAGATCCTGGCCATCGACCTCGGCTCGGACGTGCTGCCTGCCCTGGCGCTCGGTGCCGAGCCGATGGAGAAGGACGTCATGGACAGCCCACCGCGACCGCGCCGGGAACGGCTGTTCTCGACCGCCGTCATCGGCCGGATCCTCTTCCTGGGCGGCATCCAGGCCCTCGGCGTGTGCGCTGTCTTCTTCTGGCACATCCACGCTTCAGGCATCCCGTACGCGCACTTCACGAAGAGCGATCCCGTCTACCGGGAGGCGATCACCATGGTCCAGGCCGGCATCGTCGTCAGCCAGTTCTTCAACGCGCTCGCGGGGCGCACCGACCGGCAGAGCGTCTTCCGGGCCGGACTGCTGAGCAACCCCTGGCTGATCGGCGCAGGGTGCTTCGGCATCGCGCTGATGGCCGCCATCAGTTACGCGCCGCCACTCCAGGCGGTTTTCAACACCGCGCCGCTGGCCCCCGCCGACTGGGCGGTTCTGGCCGGGTTCGGTGCTCTGCTGCTGGCTGCCGAGGAATCCCGCAAGTGGGTGCTGCGACACCGCAGGACGCTCCCGAAGGGAGGAAAACGATGAGAGCGATCATCGTGGGCTGCGGCCGGGTCGGTTCCACCCTCGCCGCGCAGCTGGTCGCCGAGGGCCACGACACGCGTCTCGTGGACTGTGACCCCAAGGCGCGCAGGCTGCTGCCGACGGGCTTTCCCGGCGGCTTCCTCGTGGGCAACGGCTTCAGCCGTTCCGTGCTGGAGGCGGCCGGAGTCGGCCACGCGGACGCGCTGGTCGCGGTGACCTCGGCAGACAACAGCAACATCGTCAGCGCGCGAACCGCGAAGGAGACCTACCGGGTCCCGGTCGTCCTCGCCCGGATCAACGATCCCCGCCGCGGAGACATCTGCCGGGAGTTGGGCATCCCGACCGTCTCCAGCGTCCGCTGGGCCGTCAGCCGCTTCCACCAGATGCTGTTGCACCGCCACCTCACCTCCGAACGCACCTTCGGCAACGGCGAGACCCTGCTGGTCCGTTCCGAGCTGCCTGCCTATCTCACCGGCCGGCGGCTGGCCGAGTTCGACGTCGACGGCGAGATCCGCGTCGTGGAGATCACCCGCGCCGGCCGCTCACTGCTGCCCGCTCACGGTGTCTGCGCGGAGCCCGGGGACCTGGTCACGTTCGCCGTCGCCGCGACCGCGCTCGGCCGGCTGCGCGGCTTCCTCGACAAGGAGCTGGGAACGTGAAGGTCCTCATCGGCGGCGCCGGCCGACTCGGCACCCAGATCGCCCAGGTGCTCTCCGCCGCCGACAACGACGTGATCCTCGTAGAGCAGGACGACGGCCGAGTGGCCGAGCTCGCGACCCTGCCCCGCGTCCGCCTGGTCGCCGGTGACGCCTGCGACCCAGCTCTCCTCGAGCACGCCGGGGCGTTGACCTGCGACCTCGTCATCTCCGCCACGGGACGGGACGAGGACAACCTGGTCATCAGCCTGATCGCCAAGCGACAGTTCGGAGTGGGACGGGTGGCCGCACGCATCAACGACGCGGAGAACGCCTGGCTCTTCGATCAGCGGTGGGGTGTGGACGTCGCGGTCCCCTCCGCCACCCCGCTGATCTCCCTCATCGAGGAGGCCACCGGGGCCACGGACACGGTGGCGCTGCTGCGGCTGAGCAAGGCGGGCGTCGAGGTCATCGAGACCGCGATCACGGAACAGTCCCGGGCCGCTGGGCGCGCCCTGGGTGAGATCCCCCTGCCGGCCGGCACCGTCGTCGCCACCGTCGTCCGCGACGGCCGGCCCACGGTTCCCGGCCCCGAGGTGCGGCTGCTGCCGGGCGACGAACTCCTGCTCGTGTCGCACGAGGCGACCGAGCAGGAGATCCACGCGGCCTTCCAGTAGTGGGGAACCCGCACCGGACCGGGGCCACAACCACTGCTTACCCGGGCCTCGGGTCACTTCTTCTCGGAGCGCACGATGACGACCGGACAGCTCGCATGCTGCGACACATGCTGGCTGACGGAGCCGAGCAGGGCGCGCGCGAACCCACCCCTGCCTCTGCTGCCCACGACCAGGACCTCAGCATCTTCGGCGGCCCGCAGCAGGACGTCGGCGGGGTTGCCGTGCACCACGTGGGTCCTGACCGCTTCGGCCCCGTCCGCACCGAGCACCTCGGTCAGTTCCTGCCTCATCTTCTGCCGGGTCTCGTCCTCGTCGACGTCCATGTCCACGGCGGGCGCCGACCACCCGTACAGGCCCGGCAGCTCCCACACCGCCACCGCGTCCACGGTTCCGCCGACCAGGCCCGCGTAACGCACGGCCCAGCGCACGGCCTCGTACGAGGACGGCGACCCGTCGACACCGACCACCACCTTCGGCTCGGTTGCATCGTTGTCCATGCGTTCCACCTCTCCTTCGACGTGCGCACACCTGGCCGCCGGATCCACCTCTGTTCTCCACGCTGCGGGACACATCGCAACGCCGCCAGAGAAGGGCCTCCGGCGGCATGACGGACGATGCTGTCGTCAGCGGCCGCAGCTCGTCACCCAGCCCAGCTCCATGCGTTCCCACTCGCGAGTCGACGGGAGAGGCGGCGATGCTTCTGCCGACGGCCCGCCACACTCCCTAGGTGTATTGACCCGCAGCGTTGTTGACGCGGTTGATGGGCGGGTGTCCGCCCGGTGCGGTGTGGCACCGGTGGTGGTTGACGCGCGAGCCGGGCCACCAGTGTGCGGTGGGGCCGCGTCGTCCCCGGCTTCCCGGCAGCGCCGCCGGTCGGCGCCTCGAAGCAGTCACCGCCTCTGTGGCACCACCGCGACCGGGCACAGGGCGTGGTGAAGCAGCGTGTGGCCCACCAGGCCGAGCTGGAGCCCGAAGTGGCCCGTCCTGCGGCGTGCCCCGATGACCACGAGATCCGCGGCCGCCGACCGATCCACCAGCATCTTGCCTGCGGGGCCCTCAAGCGTCGCCCGGCGTGTCCGGACGTGCGGATGCTCGGCGATCGCCGCTTCGAGCAGAGCGTCCATGAGGGCGGAGGCTCGCTCCTCGTAGTCGTCGGTCGGTGCTGCGGCCGGTAGCCGATCGCCGCTTCGGTCGTAGGCGGGCCGGCGCCAGGCACGCACCACGTCCAGGATGCAGCCGCGCACCTCGGCCTCGCGGAAGGCGAACCGCACGGCCTCGGCGCTCGTGTCGGCCTCCCCCAAGCCGAGCAGGATCCGCTCATGTGTACCCGCCAGGCCCGCCCGATCGCCCCGCACCACAACCACCGGGCACTGCGCGCGGGCAGCGACGGCCAGACCGACCGACCCGAGAAGCATTCCCTTGAGCTGGCCACGCCCGCGCGACCCGGTCACCAGGGCGAAGGCATCGTTGCCGTCGCGCACGAGAGCGGCCGCGGCGTCCTCGGGAACGATGTCGGTGGTGACCTTCACATCCGGGTTGCGCCGCTCGGCGCGGTCGGCAGCGGAGGCCACGATGTGCTCGGCCAGCACCCGTTCGGAGGGGCGCTCCTGACCCAACGAAGGCAGTCCGCCCTCGTAGCGCTCCCAGAGGGAGGCGTGCACCAGCCTGAGCGGAAGACCGTGGCGGACCGCTTCGTCCACGGCCCAGTCGACCGCGAGCAGACACGAGTCCGATCCATCGACGCCCACCACCAGAGGAAGTGCCATCTTCCCCACCACCTTTCATGGGGCTGTCACGCCGTGCAGCGCATGGCGTGACCTTCACCGTTGCACCGGGGCCCTCGGAGTTGCGAGAGGCGCTTCGGCCCGCGCCGTGGGACCTTCGGCCCCTACGGCCCGTGATTCCGTTCGTATGCCTGTCGTACGGAGGTGGCGGCGCGGTCGGTCAATGCGGGCAGGACCGACCGCACCGCTTCGCTCAGACCCGTGCCGAGTCGGACGTCGGTCACCTCCACGGCATGCACCACGAGCCGTGGCGGCAGCTGGTCGAGGGCTTCCGCCAGTGCCAGGCACTCCCCCAGGCCGAAGGCATGCGTGCTCGCCGTACCCCGTGAGATACCGGCCGCTTCCGCCGCTGTCAGGGTGTGCAGCTCGCCCGGACGGCTCGGCCGGCCTCGGAGGGCTTCCACGACGACCACGGTGTCCGCGCCGCGCCAGAGGTCGAGCATGCGTGCGGGTTCCCCGTCACTGGCCACCAGGACGGTGCCGTCGGGAACACGTCCCCGCAGTTCCTCCACCACCGCCGGCCCGGCCCCGTCGTCACCGCGCAGGGGGTTGCCCACACCGATCACCACGACCCGGCCGCTCATGTGCGTTCCACGGTCAGGTCGAGGAAGTGTGCGGCGCAGGAGATGCAGGGATCGTGATTGCGGATGGCCCGTTCGCACAGGTGGGTGAGTTCCTCGTCGTCAGCGCCGTGCCCGGCCGTGTCCAGGCGTGCTTGGACCGCCCTGCGCACGTCCTCCTCTATGGCCGTCTGGTTCTGGGCCGTGGGCGGGACGATGCGGGCTCCGGTGAGCGTGCCGTCCTCGTCGAGGGCGTAGCGGTGGTACAGCAGCCCCCGGGGGGCCTCGGTGGCCCCGGCTCCGGCTCCCCGGCGCGGCGGGACCTCGACGGCCGGGCTGGGAGGTGGTTCGTATCCGTCGATGATCCGCAGGGCTTCCTCGATGGCCTGTACCACTTCCACGGCGCGTACGACGATGCTCCGGAAGGGGTTGTCGCAGACGGTGCCGGTCGTCGGGTCGCCCAGCTCGGCGTCCCGCGCTGCCTCGGCGGCGACGGGGTGCAGCCACCGGCCGTTGATCGCGTAGCGGGCCAGCGGGCCGGTCAGGTAGCGGCGGCCGTCGAGCGTGGCCGTCAGGGCGGTGGAGTGCGGTACCTGCCCTTCCTCGACGTGCTGTTCGAAGTCGGACAGGGGGAACTCGCGCAGTGCCGGTCCTCGGCCATGAGCGGCCATGACCGCCGGTGTTCCGGAGTCGATGGCATACCGGCCGGGGTCCCGCAGGGCCAACAGGTCGTGGTCGAACACAGTGTCGGGAAAGTCGAACGCCGCCACCCACCGGACGGTCTCCAGCGCATCCTCCCGGGCCTGTCGCAGCCGTTCCGCCAGTGGACGGAGTTCCTCCGGTGCCGGCGTGCGGTAGAAGCCACCGACGCGGACGTTGACCGGGTGGATGGGGCGGCCGCCGAGCTGTTCGAGGATCGCGTTGCCGGTTTGCTTGATTCTCAGACCGCGTTCGACGGCGGCTCGCTGATCGCGGGCGAGTTCCACGACGTCCGCGCGCCCGAGGAAGTCCGGGGCGTGCAGCAGGTAGATGTGCAGGGTGTGGCTCTCGATCCACTCACCGCAGTACAGCAGACGGCGCAGATCCGCGAGGGGGCCGTCCACCGTGACGCCGCAGGCGTTCTCGATCGCCTGGCAGGCGCTCATCTGGTAGGCAACCGGGCAGATGCCGCAGATGCGAGCGGTGATGTCGGGCGGTTCGGTGTGGCCCCGGCCGGTCAGAAAGGCCTCGAAGAAGCGTGGCGGTTCGTAGATGCGCAGCCGCGACTCGGTGACCGTGCCCTCCTGGACGCGCAGGTGGAGGGAGGCCTCGCCTTCCACCCTGGCCAGCGCATCCAGTCGCAGGACGCGGGTTCCGGGATGGTTCATGCGGGCCTTTCCGGGCGGTGTCCTGTCAGGCCGGAGGGGTCTTCTGCTCCTCGGCCGCGAGGTCGGGTACGGGGGCATACTCCGGCGACGCGGCGTTGAAGGTGCGGAAGACACGCTGGATGTCGCGCTCGCTCATCCCGTCGTGGCGCAACTGCGCGACCATCGAGCGCAGGTTGGGCCGGCTCATCGGTCCGAAGCAGCCGTAGCAGCCACGTCCGTAGGCGGGGCAGATGGCGCCGCACCCGGCGTGCGTGACCGGGCCCAGACAGGGGGTGCCGTGGGCCACGGTGATGCAGGTGGTGCCGCGCCTCTTGCACTCGAAGCAGACGCTGTGGTTCGAGATCTGGGGTTTCCGTCCGGCCAGGTGGGCGGTGATGACTTCGAGGAGCTGACGGCGGTCGATCGGGCAGCCGCGCAGTTCGAAGTCGACCGGAACGTGGGCCGAGATCGGTGTCGAGGTCTCCAGCGTGGCGATGTACTCCGGCTGGGCGTAGACCGCGGCGACGAACTCGTCGACGTCCGCGAAGTTGCGCAGTGCCTGGATGCCGCCCGCGGTGGCGCACGCTCCGATGGTCACCAGATAGCGGGAGATGCGGCGGACGTGCTGGATCCGCTCGGCGTCCTCGGCGGTGGTGATCGACCCTTCGACCAGGGAGAGGTCGTACGGTCCCCGGCCGTCCAGTCGCGCACGCTCCCCGCCGCCGCCCTCGACCGGGGTCATCTCCACGAAGTGGTCGATGCGTATGCGCTCGGTGAGGCCGAGGAGTTCGTCCTCGCAGTCGAGCAGGGTCAGCTGGCAGCCGTCGCAGGAGGCGAACTTCCACACGGCGAGCGTCGGCCGTGGATCGGTGACCATGTCACAACTCCCTCACGAGAAGCAGATCTGCCACGCGGTCGTAGCCGACGACCGGCCCGTCGCGGCACAGCAGGAGCGGACCGAGCTGGCAGTGGCCGCAGTGGCCGGTGGCGCAGTGCATGTTCCGTTCCAGCGAGACCTGTACGCGGTGCGCAACCAGGCCCCGCACCAAGAGGGCGCGTGCGGTGTGACGCATCATCACCTCTGGCCCGCACACCAGCGCGCAGGTCCGTTCGGGCCGCAGGTCGAGGCGGTCAAGGAGCGTGGTGACCACCCCCACCGCACCCTCCCAACCCGGGCCGGGGCGATCGACGGTCGCTTCCACCCGAGCTGGGCCGCGCCAGCTCTCGATCTCGTCCCGGTAGACCAGATCGGCAGGGGTACGAGCACCGATCAGGACCGCAAGGCGACCGTACGCGGCCGGCCGGTCCAGGACTGCGTGCACGACCGGCCGCAACGGAGCCAGCCCGATGCCGCCGGCGATCACCAGCACGTCGTGGCCGTCTGCCGCATCAAGGTCCCAGCCGGTGCCGTACGGCCCGCTGAGCCCGACGATGTCACCGGGACGCAGCCGGTACAGCGCGGTCGAGACCGCGCCCACCGCGCGCACGGTGTGCACGAGACCTCCGTGGCGGCCGCGCAGGGCGCTGGCCGAGATGGGCACCTCGCCGACGCCGAAGGCGTAGATCATCGCGAACTGGCCCGGCGCGAACGGCGGGAGTTCCTGTCCGGTCGGTACCAGTTCGATCGACCGGGTGTCGGCAGTCTCGGCCCAGGTGTCGGCGACGCGGTACGGCAGCGGAGGCGCCACGGTGCTCATGGTGACCCGCTTTCCTCCTCCGCTGCCCCGGACTGTGTCCAGTCGTGCAGGGCGGCGGCTTCCTCGGTGATGTCGATGCCGACCGGACACCACACGATGCAGCGTCCGCAGCCCACGCACCCCGACGAGCCGAACTGGTCGTACCAGGTGCCGAGCTTGTGGGTCATCCACTGCCGGTAGCGACTGCGCGAGGAGGCGCGGACCGGGCCGCCGTGCAGCTGGGAGAAGTCCAGGTCGAAGCACGAGTCCCACAGCCGCCACCGCTCCGCATGGTCGCCGGTGAGGTCCGTGACGTCCTCGGTGGTGGTGCAGAAGCAGGTGGGGCACACCATGGTGCAGTTGCCGCAGGTCAGGCAGCGCCCGGCGACGTCGTCCCAGCGGGGCGCGTCGAGCGTTCCGGCCATCAGCTCCCGCAGATCGGCCTCGGGCATGGTCCGCCCCATGCGATCCGTGGCGGCTGTGACGCCTGCGCGAGCTGTCTCCCTGGTTTCGGGGTCGGCCGGACGAGCGGGCAGCTCGGCCAGGATCTCCGCGCCCTCCTGGCTGCCGCTGCGCACCCAGAAGCGGTGCCCGTCCTCATCGACCACTTCGGTCATCACCAGGTCGTAGCCGGGACCGGCGGCGGGTCCGGTACCCATCGAGACACAGAAGCACGTGGCGCCGGGCTCCGTGCACTCGACCACGATCAGCAGAGCCCCGGAGCGCCGCCCCTCGTAGACGGGGTCGCGGTACGCCCCACCGGTCAGCACCCGGTCCTGGACGGCGATGGCCCGCAGATCGCAGGGGCGCACGCCCAGGAAGGCGTATCGAGGCGGCGCGGCCTGGTCGGCCGTGAGGACCAGGTCGCCCTCCACCCGGTCGGCGCTCCACTGCCGCACCCGCGACGGATGCAGGAAGGATTTCCACGACTGGGGTCCCGCCGCGTTCGCGAAGGCCGCGCCGTCCGAGCGCTCCCGCAGCCGGTACCGCCCGGCCTCCAGCTCCACGCCCCATCCGTACGGCAACTCGCCGGCCGACCTCAGCTCCGCCAACACGATCGCACCGTCCCGCACCGTAGGGCCGACCACGGTGAAACCGCGCCGGATCAGCACGTCCACGAGCTCGGCCATACCGTCCTTGCCCATCACGTGCCCGTCGGACGCGGGGTCCGGGGAGGCGTTCACATCGGCGTCGGCACTCATGACCGACCTCCTTCAGCCCTTGGGACGGCGCATGGGGCCTTACCGTCCCTTTCACCACGATCGCAGCATTTCCGGCACGGCGGCTCGCCGACAGTGCCGTGCGGGCAAGCGTGCGGGGTCCATTGGTCCCCTTGGCCCCAGCCAGGCAGGCGACCCCGTGTCCTCGGCGGGCTCCGAGGGCGGTTCCGAGCGATGGCTCACGCAGTGGCTCGCGTAGAGGAGGTACGTGTGCCCCTCGCGGCCCCCTCCCCGTACCTGGGAGGCAGACCGGCATCCATCGCCCGCAGACAAGGACGGCCGATGTGCGCGTACACCAGGCGTCCGATCCCGTTCCGGGCCGCTTCGGCGCCGACTTCCCGCACGGGAGCGTGCCCCCCGCGGAAGCGGATGGGACGATCCCAACTCGAGGCTTCTGCGAACATCAGGTCCGCGTCTGCAGCCCAGGACGGGAAGGTCCAGAACTCTGGTGCCCACTGGTCGGTCATGCGCGGTACCGGTCCGCGCTCCGTGGCGAGACGCCTCAGGGCGGAGCGGAGTTCGGACCAGCAGGCCTGCCGGTGCGAACCGCGGGGACGCCATGGCGCCCACGCCCGCAAGCGTGCGCCGGAATCGAGGCGCCATACCCGTCACTTCCCGGAACGCACCCCGGTCATCGTCTCAGGCAAGCAGTAACCGTGGACCTGAGCCGTCCGGCCACGTACAGGGGCCGTTCGACCCAGTGCGGGCGGGGCGGTCCGGAAGGATGGTCGAAGAAGGCCCGAAGGAAGGAGGGCCGGCATGCGGTGGGAGACCATCCGGAAGGACACCCTGCCTCGGATCGCCCCCAATCTGGGCGACTACGACAAGGAGTGTGCGGGCTTCTCGTGGTCGGAGGCGCGGGCCAGGTTGCAGGGGCTGCCCGGCGGCCGAGGACTGAACATCGCGCACGAGGCCGTGGACCGGCATGCGGCATCGGCCCGTGCGACAGCGGTCGCGCTGCGCTGTGTCAGGCGGGACGACTCGGTCACCTGCGTGACGTACGGCGACCTGGCCCGCTCAACGGCACGGTTCGCCAACGTGCTCCGTGGCCTCGGGATCGGTCACGGCGACCGGGTGGTGACGCTGCTGGGGCGATGCCCCGAGCTGTACACCGTGGTCCTCGGCACACTGAAGAACACCAGCGTCCTGTGCCCGCTGTTCTCCGCGTTCGGACCGGAACCGGTCGCCATGCGCCTGACGCTGGGCGACGCGCAGGTACTGGTCACCACGGCGGAGCTGTACCGCAGGAAGATTGCCGGGCAACGCGAGAGGCTTGCCACCCTGCGCTACGTGCTGATCGCGGGCGAGGGCGCGGACGACCTGCCCGGCACGCTGTCCCTCGCCGCGCTGATGGCCGACGCGGCCGACACCTTCACCATTCCGCCGACCTCACCCCACGACATGGCCCTGCTGCACTTCACGAGCGGCACGACGGGCACGCCCAAGGGTGCGGTGCACGTGCACGAGGCGGCCGTCGCCCACTACATGACCGCGCTGTACGCCCTCGACCTCCACGAGGACGACGTGTTCTGGTGCACAGCGGACCCGGGCTGGGTGACCGGCATGTCCTACGGGATCATCGCCCCTCTCATGCACGGCGTGACGGTCGTGGTGGACGAGGGCGACTACGACGCCCGGCGCTGGTACCGGATCCTCGCCGAGCAGCGGGTGAGCGTCTGGTACACCGCGCCGACCGCGCTGCGCATGCTGATGCGGACGACGCCGAGGACCGGGCCGTACGACCTGCCCCGCTCGTTCGATCTGAGCAGACTGCGGTTCATCGCCTCGGTCGGCGAGCCGCTCAACCCGGAGGCCGTGGCGTGGGGACGGGACGTGCTCGGACTGCCGGTGCACGACAACTGGTGGCAGACCGAGACCGGCGCCATCATGATCGCCAACTTCGCCGCCTGCGAGATCCGCCCCGGCTCGATGGGACGTCCGCTGCCCGGTGTGCAGGCGGCGGTGCTGCGGCGCGGCGAGGACGGCCGGGCCGAGGTCGCGGACGGGCACGTCACCGTACTGGAGGAGCCCGGTGTGGAGGGCGAGTTGGCGCTCCGGCCCGTCTGGCCGTCCATGTTCCGCGGCTATCTGCACGACGAGCCACGCAGCGCTGCGGCCTTCGCGGACGGCTGGTACCTCACCGGCGACCTGGTACGGCGCGACGCGGACGGCTGGTACTGGTTCGTCGGGCGCGCCGACGACGTCATCAAGTCGGCGGGACACCTCATCGGGCCGTTCGAGGTCGAGAGCGCCCTGATGGACCATCCGGCGGTCGCCGAGGCCGGGGTCATCGGCCGGCCCGATCCCGTCGCCGGGAACATCGTCAAGGCGTTCGTCACACTGCGACCGGGTTTCGAGGCGACCGCCACGACCAGGCAGGAACTGCTGGCCTTCGCCAGGCGCCGGCTGGGGCCTGCCGTGGCACCCCGCGAGATCGCCTTCGACCAGCACCTGCCGCACACCCGCAGCGGCAAGGTCATGCGCCGCCTGCTGCGGGCACGTGAACTCGGCCTGCCCGAGGGCGACACCTCCACCCTGGAGAAGGACACCTTGTCCCCGGAGAAGGACGCGTCCTCCCAGGAGAGGACGGAGCAGTCCGCATGAGCACCACCCGCACCCCGCGTGCCCCTCGGACCGCCTCCCGGCCGAGCCGTGAGGCCGCGCACCGTCTCGCCCTGCTGGAGTCCATGCTGCGTGTCCGCAGGTTCGAGGAACGCTGCGTGGAGCTGTACAGCGCGGCGCGCATCCGGGGTTTCATGCACTTGTACATCGGTGAGGAAGCCGTGGCCGTCGGCGTCAACGAGGCACTCACGGACGACGACGCGGTCGTGTCGACGTATCGCGAACACGGCCACGCGCTCGCCCGTGGGGTTCCGGCCGAGGCGATCATGGCGGAGATGTTCGGCAAGGTCACCGGCTGCAGCCGGGGCCGTGGCGGCTCGATGCACCTCTTCGACGCCGACCGCCGCTTCTACGGAGGCAACGCGATCGTCGGCGGCGGGCTCCCTCTCGCGGCCGGCCTCGCCCTCGCCGACCGCATGACGGGCCGCAACCGGGTCACCTGCTGTTTCTTCGGGGACGGCGCCTTCGCCGAGGGCGAGTTCCACGAGACGGCCAACCTCGCCGCGCTCTGGGGACTGCCCCTGCTGCTGGTCTGCGAGAACAACCTCTATGCGATGGGCACGGCTCTGGCACGCCACCAGGCCCAGACCGACCTCGCACTGCGTGCCGCCGGGTACGGCATGGTCTCCTGGGCCGTCGACGGCATGGACGTCTTCGCCGTCGAGGACGCCTCCCGGCGGGCGGCCGAAGGGGTGCGTGCCGGAACCGGACCGCACTTCCTGGAGATGCACACGTACCGCTTCCGCGCCCACTCCATGTACGACTCCGACCGCTACCGCGACAAGGCCGAGATCGAGCACTGGAAGGAGCGCGACCCGGTGGAGGGGCTCGCCCGGCGGATGCGGGAGGCGAATGAGCTGACCGACAAGGCCCGCACCGCCCTCGAGGACCGCCTGGCCGCCGAGATCGACCGCGCCGTCGAGGCCGCCGAGCAGGCTCCCGAAGAGCCCGTCGAGGATCTGCTGACGTACGTCACCAGCCCGGTGGAGGCGAGCAGACCATGACCGCGACCCACACCCGTCCTGCCGAACCCGCCGCTCCCCTCGACCGGAAGACGACCTATCGGGAGGCCATGCGCGAGGCCCTTCGCGAAGCGCTGCGCACCGACGAGCGTGTGTTCCTGATGGGTGAGGACGTCGGCCGGTACGGCGGCTGCTTCGGCGTCAGCCTCGGTCTGCTGGAGGAGTTCGGGCCGGAACGGATCCGCGACGCCCCGCTGTCCGAGTCCGCGTTCGTCGGCGCCGGCATCGGCGCCGCCCTGGCGGGCATGCGGCCGATCGTCGAGATCATGACGGTCAACTTCAGCCTGCTGGCCCTCGACCAGATCCTCAACAACGCGGCGACCCTGCTGCACATGTCGGGCGGCCAACTGCCCGTTCCGATCGTGATCCGCATGACCACAGGTGCGGGACGGCAGCTCGCGGCCCAGCACTCGCACAGCCTGGAGGGCTGGTACGCGCACATCCCCGGCGTGCGGGTCCTGGCCCCGGCGACCCTCACCGACGCCCGGTGCATGCTGGCCCCCGCGCTCGCCGACCCCGACCCCGTGCTGATTTTCGAACACGGCAGCCTGTACAACGTCTCAGGCGACCTGGCGGCCGACGCGGGGCCGGTCGAGATCGACCGAGCGGCCATCCGCCGACCCGGCACGGACGTCTCCCTGATCACCTACGGCGGCTCGCTGCCCAAGGCGCTGGCGGCCGCCGACGACCTCGCGAGCGGCGGCATCAGTGCGGAGGTCGTCGATCTGCGCACCTTGCGCCCCCTGGACGACGCCACCATCGGCGACTCGGTGGCCCGCACACACCGCGCCGTCGTCGTCGACGAGGGCTGGCGCACCGGCAGTCTCGCCGCGGAGATCTCCGCACGCCTCACGGAACGGCACTTCTACGACCTCGACGCCCCCGTCGAGCGGGTGTGCAGCGCCGAAGTGCCCATACCGTACGCGCACAGGCTGGAGGCGGCCGCGCTGCCACAGGTCGACGGGATCGTCGCAGCCGCGCGCCGCACGGTCGGCGAACCCTTCCCGAGCGGAGCCTGCGAGGCGCAACGGCGGCCGGTCACGGGAAGGCCAGGCTGAGATGACTGCGTTCACCATGCCCTCGCTCGGCGCGGACATGGACGAGGGAGTGCTCCAGGAGTGGCTCGTGGGCCCCGGGGACCGGGTGCACAAGGGCGACGTCGTGGCAGTCGTGGAGACCGACAAGGCGGCCATCGAGGTGGAGTGCTTCGAGTCGGGCACCGTGGGGCGGCTGCTCGTTTCGCCGGGGACCCGGGTGCCGGTGGGGACACCGCTCGCCGTGATCGAGGGCGAGGCCGCGTCCGGCGGGCGGACGGGAGCATCCGGGGACGCGGCGACGGCCAGGGGTGAGGCAGTCCCGCCGATGGCCGCCGAGCCGGTCGAGGGATCTCTCTCGCAGAAGACGCCCCTGCGGGCGGAGGCTGAACAGGAGCCCGCCACAGGGCAACGCCCGGCACCTCGGCGGAAGGGGGTCCTGGAGCCGGGGCCCGCCGAGGAGCCGGTGCGCACGGAATCCCGAAGGAAGCCCGGCAGGCAGCCCGTACGCGCGGCGGAGAGTCCCGCGCAACTGCCGCCGGAGCTGTCCGCCGAGGCGGAATCCGCCTTCGGAGCCGGACCGCTCGTGCGGCACCTGGCGGAGCTGCGGGGCGTCGACCTGACGACACTTCACGGAACCGGATCCGGCGGACGGATCACCCGTGCCGACGTGGAGCACGCCCCGCATCCCCCCGCGCTCAGGCTGCGGGCCACCCCGTACGCACGGAGGCTCGCCCATGACCTCGGCGTCGACCTGACGACGGTACGGGGTACTGGGGACGGCGGAGCCGTGCGTGCGGCGGACGTACACGCGGCCATGCGCGCACGCACCGGAGGAAACGAACCCGAGCGGCCGGCTCAGCACCTATCGGACGGCCGGCAGCGCACGCGTATGGCCCTACCGGCCGACGAACGGCCGGAACAACGTACGGACACCATGCGCCGTGCCATCGCCGGCCTCATGAGCCGCTCCAAGCGGGAGATCCCGCACTACTACCTGTCCACGACCATCGACCTCACGGCGGCCGAAGGCTGGCTGCGCCGGATCAACCGCGGTCGTTCGCCTGCCGACCGCCTCGTGCCCGCCGCCCTGCTGCTGAAGGCCGCCGCGGTGGCGGCGCGCGAGGTGCCGAGCCTCAACGGCTACTGGCAGAACGACGGGTTCGTCCCCGGTGCCGAGGTCAACCTGGGTGTCGCGGTCTCACTCCGGCAGGGCGGACTGCTCGCGCCAGTGATCCACCGCGCCGACACCCTGCCGCCCGACGCCCTCATGACCAGCCTCAAGGATCTGGTCCAGCGCGCCCGCCGGGGACGGCTGCGTGGCAGCGAGATGACCGGCGCCACCCTGACCGTCACCAACCTGGGCGACCAAGGCGTGGAGACCGTGTTCGGTGTCATCCATCCGCCCCAGGTGGCCCTGGTCGGCTTCGGTGCGGTCGTCGAGCGGCCCTGGGCCACGGGCGGCATGCTCGGTGTGCGTCCGGTGGTCACCGCGACCCTTGCCGGGGACCACCGGGCCACGGACGGTGCCGTAGGGGCGCGCTACCTGACGGCTGTCGACCGACTGCTGCAGAAACCGGAGGAGCTGTGAGTCGCCTGAAGCCCCTGACCGACACGGAGGCCACGGCGGTGGTCGAAGAGTCGATCATGCAGATCATCCCGGACGCCGACTTCACCCGGGTCGAACCGGACGACAAGTTCCGTGACGTGCTCGAACTGGATTCGCTCGACTTCCTCAGCCTGGTGGAACTGTTGTCCGAGCGCACGGGGATCCGTATCGACGATGAGGACTATCCGGAGCTGACCACGCTGGCGGATGCCACGCGGTTCCTGGTCGACAGGTCGAAGGACGGGACCAGCCCAGTGCCGTGAGCTTCCTGCCGCTGCGTCCGCACATCCGTACTGAGGTGAGGAGGAATCGATGTCGCACACGACTGAATGGAAGGTACGTCTCCATCTTTTCGAAGACGACGACGGAACAACGAAGGCGCACCTGGTGCTGGACACCGGTACCGCGGCGCTCACCGCCCACGGAAGGGCGCACTGCCATCCGGCGGACACGAACGTGCCGGAGATCGGCGACGAACTGGCGGCAGGCAGGGCCATGGTCGACCTCGCTCACCAGCTGCTGGAGACCGCGGAGCGCGACATCCAAGGCATGGCCGCGCCCCGACTCAGCACCCAGAAGACGGCTGTACGGCCTCTGTGAAACCCCGGCGGATCACAGATCATTCATGACACATCCGGCGGTGATGTGGCCGTTTGTTTCGTGGCATGCGCACGGGAGGTGATCAATCCACACTGGTCTTGAGGAGTAACCGGCCGGGGCGGGCCAGGCTCCACGGCTCTCCCGGTGGTCGGCGACACCCGAAGGAGATGGCCATGACCACTGCCCGAGAGATCATGCGCACCGGTGCGACCTGCGTCCAGGAGAACGAGACGCTGGAGGCTGCTGCGCGCAAGATGAAGGAACTGAACGTAGGAGCTCTCCCGATCTGCGGCCCCGACGACCGGCTCCACGGAATCATCACGGATCGTGACATCGTGCTGAAGTGTGTCGCCAAGGGCAAGGACCCCAGGACCATGACCGCCGGCCAGCTGGAGCAGGGCAAGCCGGTCACGATCGACGCCGGCGCCGATGCGGGCCGGGTCCTTCAGGCCATGGAAGAGCACAAGATCCGCCGGCTGCCAGTGATCGACAACCATCGCCTCGTCGGCATGATCAGCGAGGCAGACCTCGCACGTCACCTCCCCGAGGATCAGGTGGGCCATTTCGTCGAAGTCATCTGCGCAGCCCCCTGACCCCACCGGGTCGGCCGGGGCTCCCCATCGCACGGCACCGAGAGAGGAACGGCATGCTCGACAGAGTCCAGGACGTGCCCCCAGGCGTCGACGCCGTGAAGGCCATCGGCACGGTGTCGAAGGACGACTACAAAGCGGTTATCGAGCCGCTCATCGACGACGCACGCAGGGAAGGCCGCCGCATCCGCCTCCTGTGGGAAGTCGGCCCGGAATTCCGGTCGTTCACCCCGGCAGCCGGGTGGGAGGACCTCAAGGTCGGGATCGGCGCCATGCGCCTGTTCGAGGGATGCGCGGTCGTCAGCGACACCGGCTGGATCCGGGAGTCGACCCGGCTCGCGAGTTTCCTCATGCCCTGTCCGGTACGCGTCTTCGGCCGCCAGGAACGCGATGAGGCCCTGCGCTGGCTCGTCTCGCTGCCTGAAGGACCCGGCGTGTCCCACCAGCTCCTGCCCGAGTCCAAGGTGCTGGTGGTCGAGGTGGAACAACCCCTGCGCGCACAGGACTTCGACGCGCTGGCACAGACCGTCGACAGCTGGCTCGAGACCCACGACGAACTGGCCGGTGTCGTGGTGCACGCTCGCGACTTTCCGGGCTGGGAGAACATCGGAAGCCTGGTCCGGCATGTACGCTTCGTCCGCGACCATCATCGCAGGGTCAGGAGGGTCGCGCTGGCGGCCGACAGCAAGCTCGCCGGCCTCGTGCCTCACATCGCGAACCACTTCGTCCGAGCCGAGGCAAGGCAGTTCGGATACGCCCAGCTCGACGACGCCGTCGCCTGGGCCGCGAGCCCGCCCGACCGTCCTCCACACCCAGACTGCTTGACCTGATGAGGTTCGGACGCCTGCCCACATCCCAGTTGGTCCCTCACACCTTCGCTCTCGACCGGATGAAATACGCCTACGAGGTGTTCGCACAGGGCGCCACCACGGGAGCCCTCAAAGTCGTGCTGCACCGCGGATGAACGCGCCTGTGCTGAGAGGGGCTGCCACATCAACCCGCATCGGCGCGTGTGCACAGCACGAACCCGTCCGGATCTCCTGACGCCTCGATGACCACGTCGGCGCCCGGGCCTTCGGCCAGGTCGGCGAGCAGCTTCCCCGGCGATTCGGCGACATCGGCCCCCACACGGACGGCAGTGTCCAATCGGGCACCGGCCAGGTCCGTCACGATGATCCGGCGGGGCGAGTAGAGCCGGGCGACGACCACCGTGGCGAGCCCGACGGAGCCCGCGCCCACGACGACGACGGTGTCACCCGGGGACACATGTCCGTTCCGCACTCCGACGTCGTAGGCGGTCGGCAGGAGTTCGGCGAGCAGCACGGCGTCGTCGAGCGGAAGGTCGAAGGGGCGTCGGGTGGTGGAGTATTCGGCGAAGGGCACCCGCACCGACTCGGCCTGGGTTCCGTTGATCAGATTCCCCAGGATCCGTCCGCCGCCCTCGCCGCACTGTCCGTACTTGGCGTCGCGGCACGCCCGGCAGTGGCCGCAGGCCGAGACGGACGACACGATCACCTGGTCCCCGGGGCGCAGGTGGTGGACTTCGCCACCCACCTCCACCACCTCGCCGACGGCCTCGTGGCCGAGGACCGTCCCCGGCTTCACCTCGGGAAGGTCACCTCGCAGGATGTGCAGATCACTCCGCGGACGGCGGTGGCGTCGACACGGACGATCGCGTCGGTCGCCTCCTCGATCGCAGGGTCCTGGACGGTGTCCCAGGAGCTCTGTGCCGGGCCGTGGTAGACGAGCGCTCGCACGGTACTCACTCCCTCGGTCCCCCATCCACGGTCACCCCGCAGGACGGCCGGGCAACACGGCCGCCGGCGCATCTCAGTCCGGCTCCATGTAGGGGCGGCGGAGCACCGGGGCCTGGCCGGCGCCCCATGGCCGCACGGCTGCCAGCGCCTGGGCGACCGCGGACTCCAACGAACCACCGGTGTCCACCGCGACGGCGTCGGGCCATGGCGGCTCCGTGGCCGCCATCGCGGCGGCGATCTCGGGGCCGGCGTCGGATGCACCGGCAGCGCGCGTGGTCAGGCGGGCCGCTGACACGTCGCCCGGCACGCGGCAGTGCAGGGCCACCAGGTCGGCGCTGGTCCGTTCGGCCACGCGCAAGGCCGCCGCACGCTGTCCCGCATCGGACCAGGTGGCGTCCAGGACGACGGATTCTCCGCAGGACAGCAGGGCGGCTGCGCGATCGAGCAGGGCGCCATAGATTCTGGCCGTCCACTCGGGTGTGTACAGGCCCTCGCAGTAGCCGGCCGCCGCGGACTGCTCCGCGGGAATGCCCGCCAGTTCCTTGCGGAGGCGGTCGCTGCTGAGCAGGGTGACCCCCAGCCGGTCGGCCAGCGCCCCGGAGAGGGTGGACTTCCCGCTGCCCGGCAGTCCGCCGACGAGAGTGAGACAGACAGCGGAGGCGCGCAGCTGACGCAGTGCCGCAGAAGCAAGCCGCCGCGCCACCGCCTCCGCCCCGGGCGCGCCCTGACGGGCCTGGACCAGGGAGACCTTGGCGCGGACGAACGCGCGGTAGGCGATGTAGTGGTGCCACAGGGACGGGGGCGCCGGGTCTCCGGAATACTCGCCGTACTGGGCGAGGAAGTACGCCGCCGCTTCCGGGGCGCCGAGCCGCTCCAGGTCCATGGCCAGGAAGGCGGCGTCGTCCAGGCCGTCGACGTAGCGGAGATGGTCGTCGAACTCCAGGCAGTCCAGGACGCGGGGGCCGTCGTCGAGGCAGAAGATGTCGTCGGCGAGCAGGTCGCCGTGACCGTCGACCACCCGTCCCTGCTCGATGCGGGCGTCGAACAACGGCTTGCGACCGGCGAGATAGCGGCGCACCAGCCGCTCGACCTCCGTCACCCCGTCGAGCACGAAGCCGTCGGCAGCCAGCGCGTGCACCTGCTGGAAGCCGGCCTCCCACCGCGCCGACAGCGCGTCCCGCGTGCCCTGCTCGGCCACGTCGCGGCCGCGGGGCGCGTCCGCATGCCACGCGGCGAGGTTCCGTGCGACGGCCCGGAGGACGTCGTCGACGGCGACTCCTGCTCGGACCAGGCGGGAGAGGCGGCGGCCCGCCGGCATACGGCGCATCACCACGAGCGGTTCAGGCGCCTGTGTGTCAGGGCTGTGGAACTCGCCAACCCCCAGGTAGACGTCGGGGGCGAACCGGCGGTTGAGGGTGACTTCGCGCTCGCAGGCGGCCTGGCGAGCCGATGCCGTGGTGTAGTCCAGGAACCCAAGATCAACCTGCTTCTTGACCTTGTAGACGCGGTCGCCGACGAAGAACAGGATGGCCGTGTGGGTCTCGCAGACGTCTGCGCGCGGCAGCGGTTCGCCCTCGTGCCCGGACGCCTCCGCCTGAGGCACCGACCGCAGCACGGATGTCTCCCGGAACTCGGGCTCAGCCATGAGCGACCGCGCGGCGCCCACGGGCCGGTCCTGGTGCCGGCAGCGGCCACGCGTGCAGCGGGCGCGAGGTGAGCCTTCGCGTCTCGGCACCGCCGGTGGCCCGGTGGGCAGCGCTGAGACTCTCGGGCGAACCGTCGATGCCGACGGTGACGACTGGTTGCATGGCGGCGGCCTCCGTCTCGTACGAAGCTGGAAGCAACGGTGGACGAGTCCGATCGCGTGAATGGTTCCGGACGTCGCCTGCATGCCGAACGTGATGCGTTCTCTCATTCGATGATCGCCCGAGCCCCTCTGCGGCGCATGTGGACCTGTGGAGGAGAGCCCGGAACGGGAATCCGGCACGAGAGGAGACAGGGGCGGTGACGATTCCCCTGGTGGTCGGCGTGGACGGATCCGAGGCGAGCCTGGAGGCGGTCGACTGGGCCGCCGACGAGGCGGTCCGGCACGGGGTGCCGCTCCACGTCCTGCACGCGGCGGGTGGGGACCATGAACCCTCCGGCGTGATCAGCGCTGCCTCGGCACGTGCCACAAAGGGCGCTGGCCCCGTGCGGCTGTCGAGCGAGGTGGTGCATGAGGACGCGGCCTCCGCCCTGGTCCACAAGGGGCGCAACGCCTTCGCGCTGGTGCTCGGGTCGAGGGGGCTCGGAGACCTCACCGAGATGCTCCTGGGATCGGTCAGCCTCGCCGTGGCGGCACGAGCCGACTGCCCGGTCGTCGTGGTCCGCGGCACAGCAGAGCACCGGGACGCCCAGTTCGGAACCGTCGTCGTCGGCGTCGAGGACGAAGAGAGCAGCGGCACGGCCCTCCAGTTCGCGTTCCGCGAGGCCCACGTGCGACGGTGCCGACTGATGGCAGTGCACGCCTGGAGCGCGCCGTTCGGAGCTTTCGCCACATCTCAGGCCCCGTCGTGGCCCCTGGAGGCCCACCGGCGCCCGCCGGCGCAGGTGCTCGACGACGCCCTGCGCAGCCTGCCGGAGCAGTACCGCGATTCCCTGGTCGAGCCGATCCTGATCGAAGCACCGGCACGCCAGACACTGCTGGAAGCCGCATCAGGGGCGGACCTTCTGGTCGTCGGTGCCCGCCCGCGCCTCATGCATCGAGGTCTGCAACTGGGCCTGATCAACCACGCGGTACTGCATCACGCGCCGTGCCCTGTCGCGGTCGTGCCCCAGATCTGACGACTCCTTGGAGCAGGCTCGTGTCGAGGGCGACGGAACCAGGGCTTCCTCGCGCCTCCCAGCAGCCGCGTCGGCGGTCTGGTCAGGTGCCGGTGGGGGAACGGCGCGCGTCGTCCGTTCGGTACGCAATGTCAGCGGTGACCGAGACCACGCCGTCGACACCACGGCACAGCTGCTCGATGACGGGGATCAGGCTCCTGTACTCCACGGAACCACCGAGGGTGACCCGCCCGTCGCGCACCTCGACCCGCACGTCCGAGGGTTCGAGGCCCATGGTGCGTCGCAACACGTCCCCCGTGATCTCCTCACGGATGGCATCGTCACGGCGCAGGAAGACCCGTAGCAGGTCACCACGGCTGACGATGCCCAGGAGCCGGTCGGCCTCGTCCACCACGGGAAGCCGCTTGACGTGCTGGGCCTCCATGAGGCGAGCGGCCTCGACCACGGTCCACTCGGGGCGCGCGCACACCGCGGGAGCCGACATCAGTTCCTCGGCGCGGGAGCCCTCGGCCTTGGCCCGCTCCCACGCCTCCAGGTCGGGGACCGGGGACCTGCCCGACGGGTCGGCCTGGTCGGCGCTCTTGCGCAGCAGGTCGGCCTCGGAGACCACCCCCATGGGGCGCCCCAGGTCGTCCACCACGGGTACGGCGGTGACGTCGTTCTCGGCCAGCAGCCGGACGAGCTCCTTGAACGGTGTGTCAGGCCGTGCCCGGACGACGTCCCGGGTCATGAGCTCCTCGACCGTTCGGTGGTGCATGGTGCCTCCCGTAGACGGGCCGCCCGCCTCGCGGCCCCGGGGGCTCTCGCCCCATGCGGTGGTCTCTCCCGCGTGGCAGGTTGGATACAGCACCATTCTGAGGAGAGGGCGGCGATCATGCGAGCTCACCTCGGCGACCAACTGGTCATCGAAAGTCCTGCGACCGGCGCCGCCAGGCGCGACGGCGAGATCGTCGGACTCCACCACGACGACGGAACACCTCCCTACGATGTGCGCTGGTCGGACACGGACGAGGTGACGCTCGTCTTCCCCGGGCCCGACGCACACATCCGGCACCTTGAGCATGAACAGTCCGGGGCCACCCACGCGCAACGGCCGGAGACGGGCGGGGCGGAGGCCGTGTCCGCAGCTGCCCCACCGGCCGGAACAACCAACCCTGGCGACATCGGTCGGCGCGTGGCCGTCGAACGCCGGAGACAGGGGATCAGCCGGGAGGAGGCCGCCCGCCGCGCCCGGATGTCGCCCGACTACCTGGCATACCTGGAGGAACAGCCCGCCGACCCGCCTCTGGCGACTCTCATCAGGCTGGCCGACGCACTGGGCACCACGGTCGCTGCTCTGCGCGGTGGAGGCATGGACCTCCCACCCGGTCAGGGGTACGCACTGCTGCACCCTCAGCTGCGGGACCTCGATCCGGAGGAGTGCCGTTCCCTGCTCTCCACGCATGGGGTGGGGCGCATCGCGGTGACGACGTTCGACGGCCGCCCGGCGGTCGTCCCGATCAACTACGACGTCGTCGATGAAGCCATCGTCTTCCGGACCGCACCCGACTCCGTGGCGGCGGCGGCCGCGGAAACGGACATCGCTTTCGAGGTCGATCACGTGGACGAGGCTCTGAGCCAGGGCTGGAGCGTGCTCGCCGTCGGCCGCGCGAGCGTCGTGACTGACCCCGAGGCCGTGCGCAGGCTCACCCAACACGCCCACACCACGCCGTGGGCGGGCGGTGAACGCGAGATGTGGGTGTCGATCCGGCCCACGAGCCTCACGGGCCGTCGGATAACCCCGGCCGATCAGTGAACGGCCACGGGCCACCGAAGAGACACCCCTCCCCAGCGTGCGCCGACTCGCCAGCAGAGTCTGGTGGGCACCTACCGCCCGACGAGCAGGCGCGGCCCTGCCCCATGACGCTGCGGCCGCCCCGTCGATGCACAGCGCGCAGCCTCTTCTCAAGGAGGTCCTCTTCCGCCTCCGTCTGATGTACCCCGAGATCACCATCGTCTGGGCCGACCGCGCCTGTGCCGGAAAGCTCGTGACCTGGGCAAAGAAGCACCTCCTCGCCGCCGGGCGACCATCGCCATCGGCGCCTACCGGCACGCCCGGCGCGTGTTCGTCAGCCTGGCCGAGAAGTACGCCTTCATGGACGACGCCATCTCACGGCAGTTCGGACCCGACCACTTCGTCACCGCCCAGCTGATGCACCTCAACATCGCCACCGGTGAGCTGGAACTGGTCAACGCGGGCCACCCCGCGCCGCTGCTGATCCGCGAAGGCAGCGTCGAGCGGCAGCTGGAGAGCGCGACGACCCTGCCCATCGGCTTCGGCGGCGAGGAGCCCCCGGATCCGAGAGCACCTGCTCCAGCCGGGCGACCGGGTGCTGTGCTACACCGACGGCATCATCGAGGAACACGTCACCGGCGGCGAGCCGTTCGGTGGGCGCGCAGAGCGGGTGCGCGAAGACGTCACGGGTGACCGCCCCCCCCGTACCCGCTCCAGGGCTTTGATCAGCTCGAACACCGAGGTGGAGATGGGAGCGGCCACAAAGGCGCCGAGTCCTACCGCCTCGCCCACACCAAGGCCGAGGCCGAGCAAGCCAGCAAGCCCAGGCCGGCTGATCAGGGGGACATCTGCGGCATCTTCCTCGGTGGAGGGCTGTCAGAACCTACTCGTTCACTTTCAGTGGTGCCCGAAGATCTCTTTCACTTCGCGGACCGCGTAGCACACCAGCACATAGCCGGCGGCCGGATCCGCCCACCACAGCCCTGCCAGGGCGTTGAGGACCAGACCGAGCAGCACCGCGGCGGCCAGCAGTCCGTCGATCAGGGTGACCCGGCCCTCCGTCTTCAGCACCGGGTTGTCCAGCGCGGCACCGGTGCGGGCCTTGCCGAAAGCGAGGACGAACATCACCACCGCGGTCACCGCGGTCCACGCGATCCCCAGCGGCGAGTGATGCGGCCGGAAGCCGCTGATCAGCACCCATGTCGACTGCACCAGCAGATACACCGCCAGCAGCGCGAAGCCGACACCGATCAGCCGCAGGGCACGACGCTGCCGGTCTTCGCCCGTTCCGGACAACTCCCAGATCACCACGGTGGAGGCGCCGATCTCGATCAGGGAATCCAGGCCGAACCCGGCCAGCGCCACCGACCTCGCCGCAACCGCCGCGACGGCCAGCACCACGATGCCGACCACGTTCCAGCCCAAGGTCACGTACTCCAGCACGAAGCCCCGGCGCAGCAGGGACTCACGGAAGATCTCCTTCACGTCGCTCACCAGGCGAGTCTCGCAGCAGTCCCACACGGCAAGCAGCCCGGGCCAGCTCCCGGAGGGGCCTCGGTGCCGTTCCTCGGCAGGAGCCCGAGCCTGCCTTCTGAGCCGACCGCCGTGCACCGCCGAGCGGCGACATGCCTCCTGTCGTAGATGCGTGCGGCGTGCCGGCTCTCCTCGCTCGTGCCGTGTCGGCTTGTTCCTTCAGGCGCCGCGCGTGCGCGGGTCACAGCGTGGTCTCGGCTCCGCCCGAGCCGGCATCCTCGCCGCCAAGCCGGGACTCGACGCCCACCACGCCCTCCAAGGCACGAACAAGGCGCTCGGCGACCCAGATGAGCGAGGTGTCCTGAACCGGGCCACGAAACGTGACGACCCCGTCCTGCACTGACACGTGGATGGCGTGAGCGAGCGTGGGGAACAGGTAGGCCACCACGGTGCGACGGACCTCCTCCTCAATGTCATCGTCCGACCGCAGGAAGACTTTCAGCAGGTCGCCACGGCTGACGATGCCCCGCAGCCTGTCCTCGTCATCGACCACGGGCAGCCGTTTGACGTGTTTCACAGCCATGATCCGGGCCGCCTGCGCCAGGGTGACGTCGGAGCGGACTGTCACAGCGGGCGTGGTCATGAGTTCCTCGGCGGTCAGCGCCTCCACCTTGGCCAGGTCGGACCGGCGACGGATCCGTTCCGGGCGGGTGAGGCCGCGGTCCCGGAACTCCTCCTTGGGCAGCAGGTCCGCCTCGGAAACCACACCGACGACCCGCCCCGCACCCTCCACGACCGGAACGGCGCTGATCCGCCGCTGTTCCATGGCCCGCACGATCTCCTTGAACCGGGCATCGCGCCCGACGGCCACCACGGGCAGGGTCATCACATCGCTCACGATGTGCGGAGCATCAGGCATGTCCTAAGTCCTTCAGGGGCGAGCCGGAGGAGTCGGTCAGGCCGTATGACTCCAGCATCACCGCGCCCTGGCGGACCGCAATCCGGCTGGAGGCCGCCCGATCCGAGACCCGGTCGGTGTGTCGCGGCGGTACCCGGACGGTGCGACGGTATTCACAGGGGCTCTCGGCAGCCGGACGGAGAAGGCGGTGGCGGCGATGGAACTCCCGCTGGTCGTGGGCGTCGACGGATCGGACTCCAGTCTGCTCGCGGTCGACTGGGCGGTGGACGAGGCGGCACGGCACCGGCTGGCACTGCACCTGGTCCACGCCTCCCTCTGGGAGCGATACGAGGCAGTCCAACCGTCGTTCAGCACCGACCGTCCGGCTGAGGCCGTCATGGCACAACACATCATCTCTTCCAGCTTGGAACGTGCCCGGCTTCGCGATCCCGAGGTGAAGGCGTCGGGCGAGGTACTGCCTGACGATGCCGTGTCCGTGTTGCTGCGGGCGGGCCCCGAGGCGTTCGCCCTGGTCACTGGCTCTCATGGGCGCGGCGAGGTCGCGGGGCTGCTGCTGGGGTCGGTCAGCCTTGCGGTGGCAGCTCGTGCCGTGTGCCCGGTCTTCGTGGTCCGAAGCGGGGACCCGATCCATCAGGGAACCTTCGGCCGGGTCGTGGTGGGGGTCGGGGACCCGACCGGTGACGCGGGCGCCGTACGGTTCGCCGTCCGCGAAGCCGAGGTGCGCGGCTGCGCCCTGACGGCCGTACGGGCCTGGCGCAACCCGGCCCAAGAGCCCGTGGACCACATGCTGATCGCCGACGACGCCGCCCGGCTGCGCGAGGAGCGGGCCTCGGCTGGCCTGGACGACGCGCTGCGCGAGGCCGCACGGGAATACCCTCAGGTCGACATTCAGCGCCGACCGGTCGAAGGCCCCGCCCACCGGGTCCTCCTGAAGGCATCGGCCGAAGCCGACCTGGTCGTCGTCGGCGCTCAGCGCCGGCACGGTCACTTCGGCCTGCAGCTCGGCAGAGTCGCCCATGCCCTGCTGCACCACTCGGAATGCCCAGTCGCCGTCGTCCCCCAACCGGTCTGAAGCTCACCGCGCGGGCCCAGGCCCAGCGGCCTTCGAAGGAGAGGGAAGAGTGGCGGATGTCGGAGTGGACATGGGAGTGGACGGGCTACGACCCCACAGCCGAACAACTGCGTGAAGCGCTCTGCACACTCGGCAACGGCTACTTCGCCACGCGGGGCGCGGTGCCCGAGTGCCGGGCGAGCCTGGTGCACTGCCCGGGAACCTACGCGGCCGGGTGCTACAACCGCCTGGAGTCGACCGCGGCAGGGCGGCAGGTGGTGAACGAGGACCTGGTCAACCTCCCGAACTGGCTGGTTCTCCGATTCCGTCGGCGCCGCACCGAGGGAGGGTGGGGCCCGTGGTTCTCCCCCGACACGCATGCTCTCCTGGACCACCGGCACGCCCTGGATCTGCGCCGCGGCACGCTCACCCGGACGTTCCGCCACCAGGACGACGAAGCAACTGTGCTCGGCGTCGAGCAGACCCGCCTGGTGCACATGGGCGATCCTCACCTGGCCGCACTGCGGACGGTTTTCACGGCCGAGGACTGGTCGGGAGAGATCGAGATCGAATCCTGCCTCGACGGGGAGGTGATCAACGGCAATGTGCATCGTTACCGCGCCCTGAACCGCCGGCATGTGGCCCATGTGCGCACTGGGGCAGAGGAACCCAGCACGGTATGGCTGAGCTGCCGGACCAGCGCATCGGACATCGCCGTCGCCCTGGCTGCCCGGACGACGGTCGTCGCCGAAGGGGAACCGGCCTTTTCAGTGCTTCGTCCGGCCCGTCACCGCGCGGTCCACCGCCTGGTGGTCCCGATCTCCCCCGGCCGGCCCGTCACGGTGGAAAAGACGGTGGCGCTGCACACCTCACGGGACGCGGCGATCAGCGACCCGCTCGGCGAAGCGGTCGACCGGGTGTCCACAGCGGCGGACTTCCCCGCCCTGCTGGACTCCCATGTCTCCGCGTGGGAACGGCTGTGGCGGCGCACGGACATCCAGGTGCCCGGCGAAGCCGGCCGCATCCTGCGCCTCCATCTCTTCCACGTCCTGCAGACGCTGTCACCGAACACCGCGGATCTGGACGTGGGGGTGCCCGCCCGAGGCCTGCACGGCGAGGCGTATCGGGGCCATGTGTTCTGGGACGAGCTGTTCGTCCTGCCCTATCTCAACCTGCACTTGCCCGAGGTCTCCCGGACGCTGCTGAACTATCGCTATCGGCGCCTCCCGCGGGCCTGCCGGGCGGCCGCGGCGACCGGCCGAGCTGGGGCGATGTACCCGTGGCAGAGCGGCAGCGACGGTCGTGAGGAGGCTCAGGAGTGGCATCTCAACCCGCACTCGGGGCGCTGGCTGCCGGACCACTCCCGCCTCCAGCACCATGTCGGCTCCGCCATCGCCTACAACGTGTGGCAGTACTGCGAAGCCACCGGGGACACCGAGTTCCTGCACACCAAGGGTGCAGAGATGCTGCTGCAGATCGCCCGCTTCTGGGCGAACCTCGCAACCTTCGACGCCGACACGGACCGATACCGCATCCGCGGCGTCGTCGGCCCCGACGAATACCACGACGCATACCCGGGTGCCGCACAGCCCGGGCTGGACGACAACACGTACACGAACGTCATGGCGGCCTGGGTCCTCACCCGCGCCCTGGACCTCCTGCGGCACCTTCCGGTCTGGCGCCGACAGGACCTCATCGAACGCGTCCGGCTGGACAGCGACGAACTCCCGAAGTGGGGGGAGATCTCCCGGCGGCTGCGGGTGCCCTTCCACCAGGGCGTGATCAGCCAGTTCGAGGGCTACGACAGCCTCGTCGAGCTCGACTGGGACGCCTACCGTGCGCGCTACGACACCATCCGGCGACTGGATCGGATCCTTGAGGCCGAGGGCGACACGGTCAACCGCTACAAGGCGTCCAAGCAGGCCGACGTCCTCATGCTCGGCTACCTGTTCTCGCCCGTCGAGCTGCGGCACCTGTTCCGACGTCTCGGCTACGACCTGGACGACGAACTCTGGGGCAGAACCGTCGACTACTACCTCCAGCGCACCAGCCACGGCTCCACACTCAGCCAACTCGTCCACGGCCTCGTCCTCGCCCGAGCCAGACGAGCCGAGGCATGGCAGTACGTCCACGAGGCCCTGGAGGCAGACATCGCCGACATCCAGGGCGGAACGACCGGCGAGGGCATCCATCTCGGAGCCATGGCCGGGACCCTCGACCTGGTCCAACGCGGCCTGACGGGACTGGAGGCCCGCGAAGACGCCCTGTGGCTGGACCCAGTGCCTCTCCCAGCTCTCTCCGAGTACGGGTTCTCCCTTCGCTACCGCGGCCACTGGGGTGTCGGCGTACGGCGCCGGAGCGGGCTGTTGGAGATCGGTGTGCCCGACTCGGAGGAGACACCGATCCGGGTGGTGCTCGCGGACCGCGCCGTGACCATCGCGCCCGGGGAGACGTGCACGCTCGTACTGCCCGAGAGTTGATCCGCACAGATGGACGTGCCGGCTCTCCTCCTGACGGGCAGCAGCTCCCTTCCCCTCGGACCGCTGGTCACCGGTGTTGGCACAGGGATTCCAGGCGCTGGGTCGCCTCCCGGAAGAGCCGGTCGACGTGGTGTCGGCTCGCCCTCAGGAGCAGGTGGACGGGTGCAGGCATGGCGGAAAGGGGCACGGTCGAGGAAGCCGAGGTCTTCCGTGCGCAGCTGGTGGATCATGACGTCCCGGCCCCTTCCGATGCCGACGCGACGACAGCGCACGGGACCGTCAAGGCCCCTTTCGTCGCGCTCATCGTCACCCGACGCGGACGGACTCTCACCCTGGTACGGCCGATGGGATGAGCTGTCGTCGGGCCCGGTCACCCATCGCTCCGGGGCGGGGACGTTCCCTCTGGCAGAGCCGTCGACGACGGCGTCATGACCAGCGGCTTCCCCGGGTCCAACGGGCGGATCCCGTTCGAGAACGCGAGCCTGGCCGAGGTGCTGGTCGAGCGCGGCTGGAACACCTACGCCCTGGGCAAGTGGCACTTGGTGCCCTCGGACGAGGCCAACCTGGCGTCCTCGAAGCGGCACTGGCCGCTCGGCCGCGGATTCGAGCGCTTCTACGGCTTCCTGGGCGGCGAGGCCGACCAGTGGTACCCCGACCTCGTCTACGACAACCACCCCGTCGAGCCGCCGGCCACCCCTGAACACGGCTATCACCTGTCGAAGGACCTGGTGGACCGGGCCATCGAGTTCATCCGGGACGCCAAGGTCATCGCTCCGGAGAAGCCCTGGTTCACGTACTTCTGCCCGGGCGCCGGCCACGCACCGCACCACATCTTCAAGGAGTGGGTGAGCGGCGTGTACCAATCGGCGCACCACTCCCACACGTTGCCGCACGCGTTGTACAGGCCATGCCCACCGGGCGCGTAGGCGGTCACTGGGGCTGTGCCGTACCAGCCGTCGGGGCGGGTGTGGTGGTCGGGGAAACGGCCCTGCCACACGTTCATCCGGCGCTCCCCGCCCGGCTCCGGCTCGTCCCCCCACGGGAACACCGCCTGCTCCAGACCTCCGCGGGCGGCGTACTCCCACTCCGCCTCGGTCGGCAGGCGCTTGCCCGCCCAGGCAGCGTACGCGGAGGCGTCATTCCAGGACACGTGCACCACCGGGTGGTCGGCGCGGTCGACGAGATCGGACCCCGGCCCCTCGGGATGCCGCCAGCAGGCTCCGTGCACCTGACGCGACCAGGGAGCCGCAGCCACAGCTCGGGTGTCAGGGAAACCGGGCGGAAGCAGCCCAGCGAAGACGAACGACCACCCGTACCGCTCGGCCTCCGTCACGTAGCCCGTGGCGGCCGTGAAGGCGCCGAAGTCCGCATTGGAAACGGCGCATCGGTCGATCCAATAGGCGCCCACAGCCACCTCGTGGACCGGGCCTTCGCCGTCACCCGGGACCGTCCACTCGTCCTGAGAACCCATCCTGAACGTGGCCGCCTCCAGACACACCATGCCCGCTCGGTCACGGCTGCCTGCGGCAGACGCACGTACGGATGGAACCGGCCCCCGGGCAGGTCCGGGCCGCGAAGGGCCGCAGCAGACGGAGCGCACCTCATTGTCGGACGTCATCTGGCCTCCACAGGGATCGTCACCGCTCTCGTTGGCAGATTCTGGGCAGTGGGTGAAGCGTGAGAGCGGCGACACGGCGGTGCCCCGACTCCACATGAGCATCAGCGGTCACTGCCTCCGCAGTGCGGCGCAGGCCTCCCGCACGGTAGGAAACGCCCGCAACTGCCGGGGGGGCCGTCCTCGTAGGGGTGGGCACGCAGTGCGTGGATGCGGTTGGCGTCGGGCGGTGGCGAGCACGGCCGCGGCGCCCCGGGCGTCTGGGTGCTCTGCACGCCTCGCCTTGCCCGCTCGGCGAGCTCGGCGGCGTAGCCGAGGTGGAAGGCCAGCGAGATGTCGCCGGGTCCTTCGTGGAAGTAGTAGGACTCGGGTGTATTGGAGCAAGTCCACGCAGGTACGTGCGATGTCGGCAGCGAGTTGGCCGAGGACGGCGATGTGCGGCCAGTACACCAGGGCCCAGCCCACGGCCACGGCGCAGGCCCACGTGGGCGAGCCCTTCACCACCGCCGGTCTGTGCTTCCACCGCGACGGGCGGGACAGCGTGGCCTGGCACGGCGACCGGATCGGGCGGGGCGCCCGGCAGGACACGATGGTCGCGATCCTCTCCGTCGGCGCACCCCGCGACCTGCTGCTGCGGCCGGCGCCAGGCGGCGGCACGACGGTCCGGCGCCGCTCGGGCACGGCGACCTCATCGTGATGGGCGGCTCCTGCCAGCGCACCTGGGAGCACTGCGTCCCCAAGACCGCCCGTGCGACGGGGCCGCGGATCAGCATCCAGTTCCGCCCGCACGGCGTACAGTGACCGGCCCGTGACGGCCGCCCTCTTGCGGAGGACGGTGCGCCATCTGGTTGGCTGTCCCCCGACGACCGGTTGCTCTGGGCCTCGGGGAGATCATGCAGGCAGACGTACGCCAAGTCGCCGACGGCACCTACCTGGTGCACGGCCACAACACCAACTGGGTGATCCTCAAGGACGGCGACGCCGTCACGCTGGTGGACACCGGGTACCCCGGGGACCGGCAGGGGCTCCTCGAATCCCTCGCCGTGGTGGGCAGTTCGCCCGAAGCGGTCGCCGCCGTACTGATCACCCACGCGCACAACGACCACGTGGGCTCCGCCGAGTACCTGCGCAGCAACTACGGCACCCCGGTCTACCTGCACCCAGCGGAAGTCCCGCACGCGCGCCGGGACTTCCTCCAGCAGGCCACGATCGGCGACGTCGTGCGCAACGCCTGGCGGCCCGGTGTGGTCCCCTGGGCGGTCCATGTGATCCGGGTGGGCGGGATCGAGCACAACCCGGTCACCGCACCCGAGCCGTTCCCGGCCGAGGGCGCGCTCGACCTGCCGGGCCGGCCCGTCCCCGTGCACACCCCCGGCCACACGGACGGCCACTGCGTCTTCCACCTGCCCGACGCCGGCATCGTCATCTCCGGCGACGCCCTGGCCACCGGCCACGCCACCTCACGGCTCAAGGGCCCCCAGATGCTGCACGACTTCTTCCACCACGAGCGCACCCGGGCCATGGCCTCGCTGGACCTGATCGGGGCGCTCGACGGCGACACCCTGCTGCCCGGGCACGGCCCGGTCCACCGGGGCTCCGTGCGGGCCGCCGCCGAACAGGCCAGGGAACGCGCCTCCTGAGAACGCCGGCGGGGCCTTAGGGTTCGTGCCATGGCCTTGCAGATCAGTGCCACGAACCCGGAGCACCCCGCGCTCCTGCTCGAACTCCCCTGGGACGTGCCCCTGGAGGAGTGGCCCGAGGAGTACCTCGTGCCGCTCCCCCGGGGCATCTCGCGGCACGTCGTGCGCTACGCGCACGCCGGCGACGAGGTGATCGCGGTCAAGGAGCTGGCGGAGCGGCCCGCCCTGCGCGAGTACGAACTGCTGCGCGACCTGGACCGGCTGGGCATCCCGGCGGTCGACCCCCTCGCGGTGATCACCGGCCGCACCGACCGCTCGGGCGCCCCGCTGGAGCCGGTGCTGGTGACGCGGCATCTGCGCGGCTCGCAGCCGTACCGCTCGATGTTCGAGACGACCATGCGCCCGGCGACCATGCACCGCCTGATGGACGCCCTGGCTGCGCTGCTGGTACGGCTGCACCTGGCCGGGTTCGCCTGGGGCGACTGCTCGCTGTCCAACACCCTGTTCCGCCGGGACGCGGGCGCCTACGCCGCGTACCTGGTGGACGCCGAGACAGGCGAGCTGCATCCCCGGCTCAGCCCCGGGCAACGGGACTACGACCTCGACCTGGCCCGGGTGAACATCAGCGGCGAGCTGCTCGACCTGGAGGCGTCGGGCGCGCTGCACCCGTCCGTCGACCCCGTCGAGTTCGGCCACGAGATCTGCACCCGCTACGGCGGCCTGTGGCAGGAGCTGACCCGCACCTCGGTGTACCCGGCGGGCAAGTACCACTACATGGAGCGACGGATACGGCGCCTGAACGACCTCGGCTTCGACGTCGCCGAGATGCAGATCGAGCACTCCGCGAACGGCGACTCGGTCACCTTCGTGCCCAAGGTCGTCGACGCCGGCCACCACCAGCGCCAGCTGCTGCGGCTGACCGGCCTGGACACCGAGGAGAACCAGGCCCGGCGGCTGCTGGGCGACCTGGAGAGCTGGATGGCCGGACAGGACGACCACGCACCTGGTGACCCTCCCCCAAGCTCTCGGCTTCGCTCGAGCAGGGGGGACCCCCATGCCGCCCGCCCGGAAGTACTCGCCCACCGCTGGGTGCGGGACGTGTTCCGGCCCACCGTCCGAGCCGTCCCGCCGGAGCTGCGGGGCACCATGGACCCGGCCGAGATCTATCACGAGCTGCTCGAACACCGCTGGTACCTGTCCGAGCAGGCGCAGCACGACATAGGCCTCGAGACCGCGGTCGAGGACTACATCGCGAACGTTCTCCCCAAGGCCCGGGCGACCCTGTTGCCGACGACCCCGGACTAGATCACCCGCACCGGGTCCGCGTACCGGGTCACTCGTGCGGGACGACGGCCACCGGGCAGTCGGCGTGGTGCAGCACGCCGTGGGCGACCGAGCCGATCCGGGCGCCCACCGCCGTGTGGTGCGCCCGTCGGCCGACGACCATCAGCTGGGCCCGGCCGGCCACCGAGAGCAGCACCTGCCCCGCGCTGCCCATCTCGATCTGCTCGGCCACGGGCACCTGCGGGAAGCGCTCGCGCCACGGCTGGAGCGCCTCGCTCAGGGCCTTGCGCTCGTACGGTTCGAGCCCGCCGGCTTCGTCCAGGAGCTTCAGCGAACCGGGGCTGTAGGCGAAGACCGGCGGCACCGTCCAGGCCCGGACGGCCCGGACGGTGGCGCCGCGGGCGGCCGCCGTCTCGAACGCGAACCGCAGTGCGGCGGCGCTGTCCTCCGGTCCGCCCTGCTGACCGACCACGACGTCCCGTCCGGCCGCCTCCGCCGCCGGGTCGTTCCCGGCGCGCACCAGGACCACGGGCCGGTCCGTCGCGGCGATCACCTGCTGGCCGACGGAGCCCAGCAGGAACCCCACCACCGTGCCGTGCCCGCGCGAGCCGAGCACCAGCATCTCGGCCTCCGCTGCGGCCGCGACCAGCGCCTCGACGGCCCCGCCCTCGACCACGTCGACGCTCGTCCGCAGCTCCGGATGGCGCGCGGCGAAGGCGCGCACGGCGTCCGACACACCCTCCGACACCCAGCCGTGCTGGGTGTCCCGGTCGGCCGCGTGCAGGCCCTCGTGGAAGCGCCAGGCGTGCACCACGCGCAGGGGCAGCCCCCGCCGTACGGCCTCCCGGCCCGCCCAGTCCAGCGCGGCCAGGCTCTCCTCCGTACCGTCCACCCCTGCCGTGATCGGGCGTGTCATGCTCGGGCCTCCCAGCCTTCCGTGTCCGTGGGGCCAGTCTTCACCACGGCGCGGTCCTCCCGCCGGTGGCCGTCCCCCGGGGCCGTATCCCGGAGCGAACCGGGGCGATCGAACATACGATGGGCGGGAACCGGTGCGGTGGACTGCGCTCCAGATGGTCCACCGTCCCGTGGAACCGATCGCTCGGGGTGGGAGACCCATGGCACAGGCTGCCGACGCAGCGCGGACCGTCATTCTGACCGTGGACGACGACCCGGGGGTCTCCCGCGCCGTCGCCCGTGACCTCCGGCGGCGCTACGGCGAGTCGTACCGGATCGTGCGCGCCGAGTCGGGAGAGTCCGCCCTGGACGCACTGCGGGAGCTGAAGCTGCGCGGCGACCTGGTGGCCGTGATCCTCGCCGACTACCGGATGCCGCAGATGAACGGCATCGAGTTCCTGGAACAGGCCCTGGACGTGTATCCGGGGGCACGGCGCGTGCTGCTCACTGCGTACGCGGACACCAGCGCGGCGATCGACGCGATCAACGTCGTCGATCTCGATCACTATCTGCTCAAGCCGTGGGACCCGCCGGAGGAGAAGCTCTATCCGGTGCTGGACGACCTGCTGGAGGCGTGGCGCCACAGCGACTACCGGTCGGTGGCCACCACCAAGGTCGTGGGGCACCGGTGGTCGGCGCGGTCGTCGGACGTGCGTGAGTTCCTGGCCCGCAACCAGGTGCCGTACCGCTGGTACTCGGTGGAGGAGCCGGAGGGGCAGCGGTTGCTGGCGGCGGCCGGGCAGGACGGCCAGCGGCTGCCGCTGGTGATCACCCCGGACGGCTCGGTGCTGGTCGAGCCCGAGGCGCCGGAGCTGGCCGCACAGGTGGGCCTGGCGACGACCCCCACGGCCGACTTCTACGACCTCGTGGTCATCGGTGGCGGTCCGGCCGGGCTGGGCGCTGCCGTGTACGGCGCCTCGGAGGGCCTCAGGACCGTGCTGGTGGAGCGGTCGGCGACCGGCGGGCAGGCCGGGCAGAGCTCCCGGATCGAGAACTACCTCGGCTTCCCGGACGGCGTCTCCGGTGCCCAGCTCACCGACCGGGCGCGGCGGCAGGCGGCCAAGTTCGGCGCCGAGATCCTGACCGCGCGCGAGGTGACGGGACTGGAGGTCAACGGCGCGGCCCGGATCGTACGGTTCGCGGACGGCTCGGCGATCGCGGCGCACAGCATCATCCTGGCGACCGGCGTGCAGTACCGGCAGCTGGAGGCCCGGGGCTGCATCGACCTGACCGGCTGCGGGGTGTTCTACGGCTCCGCGCTGACCGAGGCGAACGCCTGCCAGGGACACGACGTGTACATCGTCGGCGGCGCCAACTCGGCGGGCCAGGCGGCGATGTACCTGTCGCGGTTCGCCAAGTCGGTGACGCTGCTGGTGCGCGGCTCCGACCTGTCGGCGTCGATGTCGTACTACCTGATCCAGCAGATCGGCGAGGCCCCGAACATCTCGGTGCGCAGTCAGACGGTGGTCGAAGCCGCGCACGGCTCGGACCGTCTGGAGCAGCTGACGCTGCGTCATGTGGCGAGCGGTGAGAGCGAACAGGTCGACGCCCAGTGGATGTTCGTGTTCATCGGCGCGGCTCCGCTGACCGACTGGCTGGGCGACACGGTGCTGCGCGACGAGCGCGGTTTCATCCTGGCCGGGCCCGATCTGACCGCCGACGGGCGGCCGCCGGCCGGCTGGGAGCTGGACCGGCCGCCGTACCACCTGGAGACCAGCATTCCCGGCGTGTTCGTGGCGGGCGACGCACGCGCCGAGTCCGCCAAGCGTGTCGCGTCCGCCGTCGGAGAGGGAGCCATGGCCGTGATGCTCGTCCACCGGTATCTGGAGCAGTCATGAGCGGACAGCTGATGCCGTGCAGCCCGGGGGAGATCGGCTCCCTGTTCCTCTTCGAGAAGCTGACGCCGGAGCAGTTGGGCCGGCTGTGCAGCGAGGGCCGGGTGGAGCTGTTCCAGCCGGGCCCGGTGTACACCGAGGGTGACCCCGCGACCTGCTTCTTCGCGATGATCGAGGGCACGGTCGTGCTCTCGCGGCGCGTCGGCGGCGACGACGTGGAGGTCACCCGCACCTCGCAGCGCGGGGTGTACGCGGGCGCCATGCAGGCGTACCTGGGTGACCGGGTGCGGCAGGCGTACAACAACTCGATGCGGGTGACGGAGCCGACGCGGTTCTTCGTACTGCCGGCGGACACCTTCGCGGCCATCATGAGCGAGTGGTTCCCGATGGCCGTGCACCTGCTGGAGGGCCTCTTCTTCGGTTCGAAGAACATCCAGGCCACCGTCGGGCAGCGGGAGCGGCTGCTGGCGCTAGGCTCGCTGTCGGCCGGTCTCACGCACGAGCTGAACAACCCGGCAGCGGCGGCCGTCCGGGCCACGTCGACTCTGCGGGAGCGGGTCGCGAAGATGCGGCACAAGCTCGCGGTCATCGCCGAAGGCCCGTTCTCCCGGGACGCGTTGGCGGGCCTGATCGAGATCCAGGAGCGCACCGCCGAGCGGGTCGCGAAGGCTCCGTCGCTCAGCCCGCTGGAGGCCTCCGACCGGGAGGACACGCTCACGGAGTGGCTGGAGGACCACGGTCTCGACTACGGGTGGCAGCTGGCGCCGACCTTCGTGCAGGCCGGGCTCGACGTCGACTGGCTGGAGCAGGTCGCGGCGGCCGTGGACGAGGAGATCCTGCCCGGGGCGATCGGCTGGCTCAACTACACCGTCGAGACCGAGCTGTTGATGACCGAGATCGAGGACTCCACCACTCGTATCTCGCAGCTGGTCGACGCGGCCAAGCAGTACTCGCAGCTGGACCGGGCGCCCTACCGGGTGGTGGACGTGCACGAACTCCTCGACAGCACGCTGCTGATGCTGTCGGGCAAGATCGGCTCGCGCATCCAGGTGGTCAAGGAGTACGACCGTACGCTCCCACCGGTCCCCGGCTATCCGGCCGAGCTGAACCAGGTGTGGACGAACCTCATCGACAACGCGGTCTGCGCCATCAACGGCGCGGGCGGGGAAGGCACGTTGACCGTGCGGACCGCGCTGGACCACGAGCGGTTGCTGGTGGAGTTCCGGGACACCGGGCCGGGAGTCCCGCAGGAGATCAAGAGCCGTATCTTCGACCCGTTCTTCACGACCAAGCCGGTCGGTCAGGGCACCGGTCTCGGTCTCGACATCTCGTGGCGGATCGTCGTGAACAAGCACCACGGCACGCTGCAGGTCGAGTCGGTGCCCGGCGACACCCGTTTCCAGGTGCTGCTGCCGCTGACCGCCGAGACGCCGGAAGACGCGGCGTCCGCCCTGACGACCACCTCCGAGGAGGCAGTATGAGCGACGAGGCCACGATCGACCCGAGCGTTCCGCCCAGCGGCGCCGGGTGTGTGGAGTGCGACGAGGCCGGTGGCTGGTGGTTCCACCTGCGCCGGTGCGCGACGTGCGGGCACATCGGCTGCTGCGACGACTCCCCCGCCAAACACGCCACGAGCCACTACCGGGAGACCGGGCACCCGGTGATCCGCAGCTTCGAGCCGGGTGAGGGCTGGTTCTGGGACTACGCCAAGAACGAGCTGTACGACTCCGGTCCCGAACTCGCGCCCCCGGTCAGCCATCCGGCCGACCAGCCGACACCCGGACCGGCGGGCCGGGTGCCGGCCGACTGGGCCGAGACGCTGCGCTGAACCGGCGGCGGACCGCCGGGGAGACGGAGCACCGGGGCCGGCCGGGTCCGGGCGACCCGGCCGGCCCCGGCTCTCAGCGGGCGCAGTCGAGGCTGCCCGGGTCGACGGAGTCGGCCAGCGCCTGCATTCCCTTGTCGTTGGGGTGCAGATGGTCGCCGTTGTCGAAGAAGGGCAGGATCCGTTCGCGGACGTAGGGGCTGCGCAGGGTGCGGTCGAAGTCGGTGACCGCGTCGAACTCCCCGCTGGTGCGGATGAACCGGTTGACGTCCTGGCGTACGGCTTCGCCGACCGGGTCCCACTCGGACCAGCCCTCGAACGGGCCGACGGTCGCGACCACCACGCACTTCCCGGCGGCGTGCGCCCGCCGGAGGATCTCCCGGTATCCGGCGATCAGGTCGGCCGCGGTGACGCCGGTGTGGGCCTTGAGGTCGTTCACCCCCTCGAAGAGGAAGACGGTGCGCACGCCGGGCTGGCTGAGGACGTCCCGGTCCAGCCGGTGGAGGGCGCTCTGCCCGGCGCCGTCCGCGAGCACCTTGTTGCCGGAGATGCCCTCGTCGGCCACGCCCTGGACGGCCGTACCGGCTCCGCCGAGGCGCCGGGCCAGGTAGTCGGGCCAGCGCCGGTTGAGGTCGGTGGTGGACTGCCAGCCGTCCGTGATCGAGTCGCCGAGCACCGCCACGGCACCGGTGGCGGCGTTCGGCGGACGTACGGAGACGGCGTCGAGGTACCACCAGGATCCGGTCGTCCCGGTCCAGTTGGCCGCGCCGGCCTCGGCGGTGTGGTCGCCCCGGGCGAGGTACGACGTCTGCATCGCCATGCCGTGGCCGGTGGCCGGGCCCGCCGCGTCCGGGGTGTGGAGGCTCACGACCAGGTTGACGGCGGCGGGGACCTTTCCGGGCAGCGGGTCACTCCATGCGACGGCGCCGGCCGGGACGGTGACCGTGCGGGCGCCGTCGAAGGTCAGCCGCCGGTTGCTGCCCGGCCGGAGTGCGGCGCCCTCGCTCTGCAGCCCGGCGTAGACGCTGTCCAGGGTCAGCGGCCGGTCGCCGAAGGCGTTGGACAGGCGGATGCGCAGGTCGCTGCCGCCGACGCTGGTGTGCAGGACCAGCCGGTACGCGCTGTCGGCCGTGCCCTCGCCCAGCCGGTCGGCACCGGCCGCCCAGGTGACGACTCCGGAGCCACGGGCGGTGGCCCCGGGGAACGGGCCGGAGGCCCTGGCGGGTACGGACTGGCAGGCGACGGCCACCAGCAGGACGGCGGCGATCCGGCAGACGCGCCCCAACCGGCCGGTCATTGCGCGAGGTCCTTCAACGTGACGGACTCGCCGGGCTTGAGGCGGACCGTCCGGGACGTGCCTGCGTATCCCACGGAGGTCATGGTGCCGCCGATGCTGCGGATCCGCACCTCGGTGGGTTTCCCGTCCCGCCAGCGCAGGTCGACGACGAAGCCGCCGCGGGCCCCGGCACCGGTCAGCGACCCGGACGCGGCCCAGGCGTCCGGCAGGGCGGGCAGGAGTTCCAGGCGGCCTGGGCGGGAGTACAGCAGCATCTCCACCGCGGCGGCCGGGGTGCCGAAGTTGGCGTCGATCTGGAAGATGCCCCGGCCCTGCTCGACCTGGTAGATGTCGAAGAGGTTGGGAGCGGTGCCGTTGCCGCCGCCGGTGGACGGGCGGAGGTTGTTGACGATCAGCCGGTAGGCCTTGTCGGCGTTCTTCAGCCGGGCCCAGCACAGCGCGCGCCAGGCGTTGGCCCAGCCGAAGCTGTCCATGCCGCGGGCGGTGAGCAGGGCGGTGGCGCCGGCAACGATGTCGGCGGGGGTGGAGCCGTCGGGGCGGATGCGGTCGCCGGGGAAGAGGCCGATCAGCGGGGACAGGTGCCGGTGGGTGGTCTCGCCGAGGTTGTCGGGGGACATCCACTCCTCCAGCCAGCCCGTCTTCGGGCTGACGACCGGGAGGTAGAGGCGGTCGCGGAGTGCGCCGACGGTACGGGCGTACTCCGCGTCCCGGCCCAGCTCGGCCGCGGCGGTACGGAAGTTGCCGAAGAGCGCCCGGACGAGTTCCTGGGCGTAGGTGATGCCCTTGGCGTCGAGCGGGCCCTGCTCCGGTGACCAGTCGCTGTCGGCGATGAGGACTTCCCGGCCGGTGTCCGGCAGCGTGTGGGTGAGCAGCCGTGCCTCCCAGAACTGGCAGGCGCCCTTGAGGAGCGGGTAGATCTTCTTCAGATGGGCGCGTGACGCCGTGAACTCGTAGTGCTCCCAGAGGGAGTTGCACAGCCAGGCGTTGCCCGCCGGGTGCCACCACCAGCCGCCTCCGCCGTACGGGTTGGCCGAGATGGCGACCGTCCAGCCGGCGGTCCTGCCGCTGGAGTTGCGGTAGCGGTTGCGGCGGTCGTCGAAGAGTCTCCCGGTGAGGTCGGTCCACGAGGGGAGCTGGGCCACGCAGTAGTCGGTGAACGCGTCGAAGCAGGGTGAAAGGCCCGCCCGGTCGGCCATCCAGTAGTTCATCTGGATGTTGATGTCGGTGTGGTAGTCGCCCATCCAGTCCGGGTCGTTGCCGTCCAGCCACAGTCCCTGCAGGCCCATCGGCAGGCTGCCGCGGGAGCCGGAGATCATCAGGTAACGGCCGAACTGCAGGTAGACGGCCTCGAGTTCGGGGTCCGGTGTGTCGTCCAGGGCGCGGGCCCTGATCCGCTCCCAGGTGTCCAGGGCGCGCTGCCCGTCCGACGAGGTGCCGAGCCGGATGTCGAACCGCCCGTACAGCGCCTGGTGATCGGCGACGTGGGTGCGCAGCAAGGTGTCCGCCGCGTGACCGGCGGCCGCGTGGACCTTGGCGCGGGCCAGCGCCCCGGGGTCGAGGGAGGGGTCGCGGTAGTGGGCGGCGGCGTCGGGCGCGTAGTCGGTGCCGCCGCTGAGCACCACGGTCAGGTCCTTGCATCCGGAGAAGGCCACGCGGGTGCCGTCGACACGGACGGTGCCGCCGCTGCCGTACGCGGTGACCGCGGCCGCGTACCGCAGTCCGTTGCGGAAGGAGCCGGTGAAGGACGTGGCGTTCGACGTCTCCTCGCCGTGCGTGCCCTCGAGGGTCACGGTGCCGGTGTAGGGTCCGCCGCCGTTCTGGGTGAGGTGCAGGACCACGACGTCGTCGGGGCGGCTGGCGAACAGCTGCCTCTGGTAGGTCACTCCGGAGCGGACGTACGACGTCGTCACCACGCCCTGGGCGAGGTCTAGGGTGCGGCGGTAGCCGGTGACGGCGCCCAGGTCGTGGTCCGGGATGGCGACGGTGAGGCGGGCGAGCAGGGTGAGCGAACCGAAGTCGTCGCGGCCGTAGGGGAACTGGCCTTCGGAGTCGAGGGTGTCGTTGAGCCCGCCGGTCCACAGGGTGGCGTCGGTGACGAGCAGGACGTCGCGTCCGGGATCGTTGGTGGCGAGGGCGCCGAGCCGGCCGTTGCCGACGGGCAGTCCCTGTTCGATGAGCGAGTGCTCGTCGGCGGGGGCCCGCCACCACAGCTGGTGACGGGGGTCGGGCGCGGTGGTCGCGGTGGGCCGCTGCGGGGCGGCGGTCGCCGTGAAGGAGGGCAGTGAGGCGAGGGCTCCGGTGGCCGCGGCGAGGGCGAGGAAGCCGCGTCTGCTGGGCGGATTCTCCATGGCGGGCTCCGATCACCGGCGGGGGGAGGCGGGGACGTCGATGCGGTCGATGTCCGGTGCGTAGTCCGAACCGCTGTCGAAGGTGAGGGTGTTGGCCCCCGCCTTCAGGGTGACCGGCACGCTCACCGTCTCGACGCTCCCCCAGTCGCCGGTGGAGGGGAACTTGTGGCGGGTGGCGCCGCCGGAGTCGGCGGAGACGTTCACGGAGCGGGCGTCGCCGCTGACGTAGGCGACCCTGACCAGGTAGGTGCCGGGCCTGTCGACGACGACGTTGTCGAAGCGGAGCTTGCCGCCCAGGTACAGGTTGCCGACCTTCTTGCCGCCGGAGCAGACGGAGCAGTCGGCGACGGACGCGTTGCCGCTGAGGGTGTTGCCGGCGGACTCGGCCTCGTAGCCGGTGGTGTGCAGGGCGCTGCCGTGCGGGGTGACGGTGAACAGGCGCGAGCCGTGGGCGGGCAGGGCCTCGGTGATCTTGTTCTTGTACGTGCCGAGGTCCTCGTGGTTCCACAGGTCCCGCACGGCCGCGCTGCCGGTGAAGCCGAGGGTGGACCAGTCGGCGGTGACGGCGGCCGGTGAGTCGGCGAGGTTGAACAGCGCGACGGTGTGGCTGCCGTCGGGGTTCTTCGCGGCCCACACCTGCTGCGGGTCGGAGGGCGTGACCGGCCGGGCGGGCGGCGTGTCGCCCTGGTCGACGGCGATGACCTCCTTGTTGGTCAGCAGGGAGAGGCCGTAGCTGTCCAGCCCGGTCAGGTCGTCGCCGGTGTAGAGCGGGGACTTGGCGACGGCCCACAGGGTCGCGTAGGTCTGCCGTTCGGCCTTGGTCAGGCCGTCCATGGCGCCGTTGCCGACGTCGAGCGAGTCGAGGTCGTTCCAGCCGCCGGGGCCCGCGTGCCTCGTCCAGCCGGGGGTGTCGTCGAAGCGGTCGTCGACGGAGTTCTCCCAGCCGACGAGGGTGTTGCAGTAGCACTCGACGTCGGTGTCGACGCGCCAGCCGTTGGAGTACTTCTTCCAGTCGGCGGCGTGCCCGATGTCCAGGGACCAGGAGATCTCCAGGTGGACCGGCCGGCCGGTGGCGGCTATGGCCTGCTGCCAGGCGGCCACGTCGGCAACGTTGTCGTGGTTGTCGCCGCTCTTGAAGGAACCGGGTCCGACGCCGTCGAGCTTGAGGAAGTCATAGCCCCAGTCGGCGACGGCCCGGGCCTGGGAGTCGACGTACTTCTGGGTGCAGGGCCTGGCGAAGTCGAGCTTGTAGGCGCTGTCCCAGCCGTTGGTGGTGCGCAGGTCGCCGTAGACGATGTCGGCGGTGGTGCAGCCGTCGGCGTGCCATATCGGCACCCTGCCGTCGCCGTACGCCTCCTTCTCCAGGCCGACCGGCAGGTAGATGCCGGCCTTGAGGCCCTTGGCGTGGATGTGGTCCGCGACCGCCTTCATGCCGTGCGGGAAGCGGACCGGGTCGGGTGTCTGGCGGGCGTACCGGTCGAAGGCGGGTTTCCAGGTCTTGTCCCGCCACCAGCCGGCGTCGATGTTGACGTACTCGTAGCCGTACTTCTTCAGCTTGGCCGCCAGGGCGTCGGTCTGCTTCAGGACGTTCGCCTCGGTGAGGTAGCTGTAGTCGCCGTCCGGGTTGAGCCCCGGGTACTTGGACGACTGCATGCTCCAACTGGACCAGCCCATGTACGGCTTGGCGGCGGGGCCGGGCCGGGCGTCGGCGTGTGCCGCGGCCGGTGCGGTGGTGGCGAGGCCCGCGGTGAGGGCGAGGACGACGGCGGCTCTGAGCCCGCGTGCGGGCAGGACGGAATACGAGGGTGACCACATGGGCCGTACCTCCTGGGTGGGTTCGGGTCGGGACGCTCAGCCCTTCCGGCTGCTGGGGGGCGAGGTGATGAAGGACTGGATCGCGGCGGCAGCGGCGCCGCGGGCCCACTCCTCGAAGGGGAGCGGGCGGGTCTGGACGTCGCACCGGGCGGCCGAGCCGAAGGCGGCCGCGGTGAACGCCACGCGGATCTGCTCGGCGAAGAGGTCGTAGGCGGCCAGACCCTCGCCGGAGATGATCACGCGCTCGGGTCCGAGCAGGTTGGCCACGGTGGCGATGCCCCGGCCGATGGCCTCTCCGGCCCGCGCGTAGACCTCGCGGGCCCCGGCAACGCCCTGATGGGCGAGGGCCACCGCCTCGGTGCTGTCGGCGACTTGACGGCCGGTCACCTCGCGGACGCGGGTGACGATGGCGGCGTCCCCGGCGATCGCCTCCACGCAGCCGCGGTTGCCGCAGTGGCAGGGCGCTCCCGCCGGGTCGACGACGATGTGGCCGATCTCCCCCGCCACGCCGTGCGCACCCGCGACCACCTGTCCATGGACCACGAGTCCACAGCCGATGCCCGCGCCGACGGTGACCACGGCGAAGTCGCTGAGGCCCGCTCCGGCGCCGAACCACTGTTCGGCGACGGTCAGGGCGCGCACGTCGTTGTCGACGGTGACCGGCAACCCGCTGGTCATTGCGGCGAGTTCGGCGAGGGGTACGTCCCGCCACGCCAGGAACGGCGAGTAGCGCACCACGCCCTCGGCGCGGTCGACGTCACCGGAGACGGCGATGCCGAGCCCGAGGACGGGGGCACCCGACTCGGCGGCGTGGCCGAGGAGTTCCTGGACGAGGTCCGCGATCGAGGCCAGCACCCGGCGGGTCGCCCGGTCCGGCAGGGGGACGCGCCGGGCGAGGCGGATGCGGCAGCACAGGTCGGTCAGTACGGCGATCAGCTCGTCGCCGGTGACCTTGACGCCGATGAACAGGGCCCGTTCGCCGTTGACCCTGACCAGGCCGGCGGGCCGGCCGAGGGCGGGGCGGGCGTCCTCGTCGGCGCCCTCCACCAGATACCCGGCCTCCAGCAGCGGGCGGACGGCCTTGGTGACGGCGGCCGGGGACAGCCCCGCGCGGCGGCCCGCCTCCAGGCGGGTCAGCGGGCCGTGGGACAGGACCGTCGTGAAGACCTGCGAGACGGCCGGTGTATGGGCCGGGAACGTCTCGGCGGCGGGGGTCGAGCGCATGGCCGGGAACCTACGGCCATTATTTTCCGCTGTCAATAAAAGAAACAGCGGTTGTTGCGGCGGCAGTTGGCCCGGCACCGGCTCATGGCCCCGGACATGCGGATGCCCCGCGCGAGGCGGGGCATCCGGTGGTGCTGGTGTACTGCTGCCGTCCGTCAGTGGGCGGCCGACGGCGTGTTGGCGGCGGTGACGTTCACCGCGGCCCACGCCTTGTCCACCGTCTTGTACTCGGTGCTGGTGGAGCCGTACAGGTCCTTGGCCGCCTTCAGCGTCGCGATGCGCGCCTGGTGGAAGTCGGTGGTGGAGACCATGTAGCGGGTCAGCGCACGGTAGAAGATGGCGGTGGCCTTGGTGCGGCCGATGCCCTTGACCGTGGCGCCGTTGTACGTCGGCGAGTTGTAGTTCACGCCGTTGATCGTCTTCTTGCCGCTGCCCTCCGCGAGGAGGTAGTAGGCGTGCGAGGAGACACCGGAACCGGCGTGCACCTCGGTGTAGTAGGTGTCCGGCGACCAGTAGTCGATCGTGCCCTCGAGCTTGTCGAGCGACGGGTGGTCGAGGCGGCGCAGGAACTTCTGGTCGAGGCCCAGCTTCTCCCCGATCAGGTAGTCCGGCGTGTCCTTCGTGTTGTTCGCGTAGAACTCCACGTTGGAGCCGAAGATGTCCGCGAGGGACTCGTTCAGCGAGCCGGGCTCACCGTACTGGTTGCCGTCCGAGTCGACGTAGGTCGGCTCGAGCTTGGCGGTGGCCTCCACGACGCCGTGGGTCAGCTCGTGACCGGTGACGTCGAGGACGACGAGCGGCTTCTTGAACATCGTGCCGTCGCCGTCGCCGTACAGCATGCAGTTGCAGGTCGGGTCCCAGAACGCGTTGGCGACCTTGTTGCCCCAGTGGACCATCGCGCGAGCGGCCTTGCTGTTGTTGGCAATGCCCTTGCGGTTGAAGGTCTTCTTGTAGAAGTCCAGGGTCTTGGTCACGCCGTACTGGGCGTCCGCGGCCGCGCTGGCACGGCTGCTGGTCTTGTTGTTGCCCCACACGTTGGTGGTGCTGGTGAACTTCGTGCCCGCGCCGAAGCTCTCCGTGTACTTGCCCTTGGCGTCCCGGGTCTCGGTGCCGTACCGGCTCGGGTCCTTGAGCTGGTAGTGGCCGCGCGAGGTCGCCGTGGTGGTCAGACCGACGTTGCCCACGAAGAGGGTCTTGCCGGTGCCGTGCGCGGTCGACGGGTAGCTCGTCGCGCCGGAGACACCCGAGCCGAGCAGGCCGGCACTGGCGTCGGAGCCGATGCCGGTGGCCGGGTCGATCGTCTCGCCGCGCTTGCGCAGCGTGTCGACCAGCTTCGGCGACAGGAACTGGTCCGCGTCGGGCGTGTTGCTGCGCACCTTGCCGGTGACGGCGTCGATGACGACGGTGCTGGAGGCACCCTTGTCGGTGACGGTCACCTGGTAGGCGAGGGCGGAGGCGCCGTCACGGGCGTCCAGGACCAGCTGGGCGTCACCCGCGTCACCCTTGGCGACCTGGGCGGCCTTCGCCGCGGCCTGACCCGCGGTCAGCTTCGCCGTGGCGGTGCCGGCCTTGACGGGCTTGCCGGCCGCGCGGGTGACACCCGCGTAGGCCAGCTGCCGGTTCAGGTGGACGATGAGGTCGCCACCAAGAACGGGCATTCCGTTGTGAGTACGGACGAAGCGGACGTGGCGCGCACCCTCGGGGTCGATCATCACGTCCTGGACGTGGAGCTCGTCGCCCTTCGAGACGCCCGTCGCCGCGTTGTGGGCGAAGGCCGCGGTGCGCGCGGCCTCCACCACCAGCGTGGCCGTCGAGGCAGCGGAGGCGGCGGACCGCTCCGCCCCCGTGGAGGGACCCGCGAAGGCAGTACCGGCCAGGCCCGTAGCAGCCGTGGTCACCGCGACGGCGACCGCCACGCTGCGTATGTGCGGTCTACGCAATCTGATCAGGGTTCCTTCGTTCGAAGACGGCTGGGATCACCAACCGCCTTGAGACATGGCACTGTTGGGCGCCATGGGAGCTAGTCGGGCTCCGAGGGGTAACCCTTACGGATGAGTCATGCGCACGTAAAGCCGGAATGATCCATTTCGCGGTTTTCTATGACAATCCTTTACGAATGCCTGCCGCGAGGGTGATCACGATACGGCCAACTGTGTGTCGGCTGTGGAGACGTTGCCCGAATCCTCTAGGTTCCCAGGCCGGAATGTGACCGATGTCGCATCGGCAATCGCATGGACGGAGTGAGGGCCGGATGGTCTCAGCAAGGGTGAGCAGGGGTGCGGTACTCGGAGCGGTCGTGCTGTCGCTCGTCGCGGTTCCGGCGCGGGCCGCGACCGCGCAGGCCGACGCGCCCACGCCGGCGGCGCTGCCGGCGCCCGACACCACGGGCCTGGACGCGGTGCTGCGCTCGGCGGTGGCACAGGGCGCGCCCGGTGCGCTGGCCCGGATCGACGACAACGGCAGCACCTACCGGCTGAGTCGGGGCGTTGCCGACCGCGGCACCCGGCAGAGCATCAGCACCGACGACCGCTTCCGAATCGGCAGCGTCACCAAGTCCTTCTCGGCCGTGGTCCTGCTGCAGCTGGCCGACGAGCACAAGCTCGACCTGGACGCCCCGGTCAACCGCTACCTGCCCGGGCTGCTGCCGGACGACCGCATCACGGTCCGGCACGTCCTGAGCCACCGCAGCGGCCTGTACGACTACAGCAACGACATGTTCGCCCAGAGCGTCTCCGGCTTCGAGGCGGTACGGAACAAGGTCTACACCTACCAGCAGCTGGTCAACCTCTCCCTGCAGAAGCCCCGCACCAACGCGCCCGGCGCCGCGTACTCGTACTCCAACACGAACTTCGTCGTGGCGGGCATGCTCATCGAGAAGCTCACCGGGCACTCCGTGAAGACCGAGTACGAGAACCGCATCCTCAAGCCGCTGAGCCTGACCGACACCTTCTACGTCCATCCCGACACGAAGATCCCGGGCCGGTACACGCGCGGGTACCTCACCCCGGACACGGCCGGCGCCCCGCTCGTCGACGCCACCACGCAGACGGTGTCGTGGGCGCAGAGCGCGGGCGCGATCATCTCCAGCGCGCGCGACCTGAACACGTTCTACTCGGCGCTGCTGCGGGGAGAGCTCATGTCCGCCGCCCGGCTGGCGGAGATGGAGCGCTTCACCCGGGTCAACAGCACCACGGCGTACGGGCTCGGGCTGCGGCGGCGGGATCTGTCGTGCGGGGTGTCGGTGTACGGGCACACGGGGGCGGTGCAGGGGTACTACACGTACGCGTTCGCCTCCAAGGACGGGAAGCGCAGTGTCGCCGCCGTGGCCAACACGTCCAACAACTCGAAGGTGCTGAACACGATGGCGGGGGTGCTGGAGACGGCGTTCTGCGGCAAGCCGGCGCAGGCCATGAGCGGCTCGGCGATGACGGAGAGGGATCTGAAGGAGTAGGGGTTCGTCCTCGCCGGAACCCGCCCGGGCCTGCCGTGCGTTCCTTGTGATGTGACGAACGAGTTGGTCCCCGGAGGGAATGTGCCCCTGCCGGGCGGTGCGCTGGTGTTGCGGGTTGCCGGGCCCTTCGACGTGTCCGCCCTCGTCACGGACGGGGGCGGCAAGGTCGGCGGGGACGCGGACTTCGTGTTCTACAACCAGCCGGGTGCGCCCGGCGTCCGGTTGCACGGTGGCACGCTCCACCTCGACCCGGCGCGGCTGCGGCCCGCGGCCACCCGGGTCACCGTCGCCGTCAGCGCGGCCGAGCCTGGCACGCCGCTCGGGCGCTTGCCCGCGCCCCGACTGGAAGTCACCGACGGCTCCGGGCGCGCTCTGGCCTGCTTTGTCCCGCCGCGCCTCGGGCCGGAGACCGTACTGCTGCTAGCCGAGCTGTATCAGCGGGGTACCGGGTGGAAGCTGCGGGCGATCGGACAGGGCTATGCCGACGGGCTGGCGGGGCTGGCCCGGGACTTCGGGGTGGACGTCGTGGACGACGGCCCGCAGACGGAGCCCGCTCCGGATGCCGACGGCTTCCTGGGGCTGGTCAACTCCGCCCGGGCCCGGGCCGGCTCCCCTCCGGTGGCGCTCGACGCACGCCTCGGCGCCGCCGCACGGGCGCACGCCGAGGCGATGGCCGGCGCCGGCCGGCTCGCCTCCGAGGGCCTGGACGGCGTCTCGGTTCACCAGCGGATCACGGCCACCGGGTACGCGTACGTCACCGTGGGCGAGCATCTCGTGTCCGGGCCGCGCACCCCGGCCGAGTTCGTCGCCTACTGCCTGGACACCGGCCAGGCCCGGCACACCCTGCTCGGCCCCGGCTTCACCCATCTCGGCCTGGCCCACGCCGACGCGGGCGACCGGTACTGGACCGCGCTGTGGGCCAGGCCCCTGACCCCGGGCGAGCTGTCCCAAACGGTCGCCGAGGTCGTCGCGCTGACCAACGCCGAGCGGGCGCGGGCCGGGCTGGCTCCGCTGGCGGCGGATCCACCGCTCGCGCGGGCCGCGCAGGCGCACTGCGCGGACATGGTGGCCCGCGACTTCTACGCGCACACCTGCCCCGACCGCAGCCGGCCCTGGGACCGGGCCGCCCGGGCGGGCTCCCGCCGGCGCACCATCGGCGAGAACATCGCCTGCGGTCAGCGCTCCCCCGCCGAGGTGGTGGACGGCTGGATGAACAGCCCCGGCCACCGCGCGAACATCCTCGAAGCCGACTTCACGCACATCGGTGTCGGCTTCACCGGCGGCGGCCGGGCGGGCACCTACTGGGCCCAGCTGTTCGGTGGCTGACCGGGCACATACCGTGATCTTGGCGGAGCGACCCCTTCCGGGACACCATGCCCCGCATGAAGGGTGATCTGTTTTCCAGTCAGCACATGGTGCGTCCGGCCGTCGAGCCGGGCATGGCCGTCGAGAACGCCAAATGCATCAAGTACGCCGTGAACGGTGAGATGTTCGCCCGCCAGGGCGCGATGATCGCCTACCGCGGCGGTCTCCAGTTCGAGCGCAAGGGCCAGGGCGTGGGCGGCATGCTCAAGCGCGCGGTCACCGGTGAGGGGCTGCCGCTGATGGCGGTCCGCGGGCAGGGCGAGGTGTGGTTCGCGCACGAGGCGCAGAACTGTTTCATCGTCGAGGTGGAGCAGGGCGACCAGTTCACCGTCAACGGCCGCAACGTCCTGTGTTTCGACCCGTCGCTGTCGTACGAGATCAAGACCGTGAAGGGTTCGGGCATCGCCGGCGGCGGCCTGTTCAACAGCGTGTTCAGCGGACAGGGCCGGCTCGGCCTGGTGTGCGAGGGCAACCCGCTGGTCATACCGGTCTCGGCCCAGTACCCGGTGTACGTCGACACGGACGCGGTGGTCGGCTGGACCGCGCATCTGCAGACCTCCCTGCACCGCTCCCAGTCGTTCGGCTCGATGCTGCGCGGCGGCTCCGGGGAGGCCGTCCAGCTGATGCTCCAGGGCGAGGGGTACGTCGTGGTTCGTCCCAGCGAGGAGACCCCGCAGAAGGTTCAGCAGCACTGACGCCCCGTGAGGTGATCTACGCCTCACGAGCAACCCCCTTTGCCGTACCGGCGTCTTGACCGACAACAGACCAAGCCCTGACCCCCGGGGTCAGGGCAAGTTTTCGGCGCGCTATACACATCATGTATACACACCGTGTATAGAAAGGCATGCATGTACGGCAAGGCTTTCGCCCCGGAGTACCAGGGCTCCCTGACCACCCTGTCCGTCAACTCCTCTCTGACCGACGTCCTGAGCGAGGGCACCGAGCGGCTGCGCGAGGCCGAGCGGTCGGGCCGCCCCGACGAGGCGGCCCGCTGCGGTCTCGCCGTCGCCGAGGCGCACCGGCGGCTCGGCCAGGTACGGGACGCCGACCGGGCCTGGAAGGCGAGTTACCGTTCCGCCCGCGAGGCCGGGGACACGGCCGCGATGGCGTGGGCGCTGTGGAGCGGCGGCACCCTGGCCCGGCAGCGCGGCGCCTTCCCGCTGGCCTGGCGGCTGCTCGGGCTCGCGGCCGAACTCGGCGAGCAGGGGGGCGACATCGTTGTCCGCGGCTACTCGCTGGCGGGCCTCGCGGAGACCGGCCGCATCCAGGGCGACTACGAGGCGGTGGGCCGGCTGCACGAGCAGCTGCTGGCCGAGGCCCGCAGGCGCGGGGAGGCCCGGCACACGGTGTGGGCGCTGGAGGGCATCGCGCAGATGCACCGCAACACCGGGGAGTACGACAAGGCGTACGCCCTCTTCGAGGAGGCGGCGCAGATAGCCGAGCGGGCCGACGACCGGCGCGGCCACGCCTGGGCACTGCGCGGACTCGCCGACGTCCTCTCGGTCCGCGACGCGGACACCGAGCGGGCGCTGGAGCTGCTGGCGCTGGCCGAGGCCAGCTGCCGGGCGATGAACCTGTCCAGCGCGCTCGCCTACAACCACAAGATGCGGGGCAACGTCTTCTACCGCGCGGGGCGGTACGCCGAGGCCCGGGACCTGTACGAGCTGGCCCTGGAGGAGTTCCGGGCGATGAGCGAGCCGCGCGGCGAGGCGCTGGCCCGGCTGGGCCTGGCCAAGTCGCTGGCCCGGCTGGGCCACGACCGCGCCGAGACGGCGGCCGAACTCGCGGACCTGGCACGGGTGCTGGAGCGCAGCGGACTCAGGCACGCACGGGAGATGGTGACCCGGGCGCAGGCGGAGTTCGGCCTGGACGCGGAGGTCGTACGGTGACCGGGCTCCACCCGGCGGTGCAGGCGCCGCCCTCGGCTCCGGAAATCCTCGACCGCTGCCGGGAGTTGGTGCGCCCCGCGCTGGCGGAGGCGGTGGGACGGCTGCACCCCTGGGTGGCCGAGATGGCCGCGTACTCCTTCGGCTGGTGCGAGGTCGGCGGCGCCCCCGCCGCCGCGCCGGGCGGCAAGGGCGTGCGGCAGGCGCTGGCGGTGCTCGGCGCCCGGATGGCCGGCGCCGACGGGCGGGCCGGGGTCCCGGCGGCGGTCGCGGTGGAGCTGGTGCACGCCTTCTCCCTGCTCCACGACGACATCATGGACGGCGACGCCACCCGGCGCCGGCGCCCCGCCGTCTGGAAGGCGTACGGCACGGGTCCCGCGGTCCTCGCCGGGGACGCCCTGTTCGCGCTCGCCGTGGAGACCCTCGCCGCCGGGCCGGGCGGTCCGGGTGCCGTACGCATCCTGTCCACGGCCCTCGCCGATCTGGTGCGCGGGCAGGCCGACGACCTGCTGTTCGCCACCCGGCCGTTCGACGGGCCGGAGCGGGTCACGCCCGAGGAGTACCGGGCGATGGCCGAGCACAAGACGGGCGCGCTGCTGGGCTGCGCCGCCGCGCTCGGGGCCGCGCTCGGCGGGGCACCCGCGCCGGTCGTCACCGCGCTGGACCGCGCAGGGCGGCATCTGGGCGTCGCCTTCCAGCTGGTGGACGACGTGCTGGGCATCTGGGGCGACCCGGCCGTCACCGGCAAGCCGGCCGGCGGGGATCTGCGCGAGCGGAAGAAGACCTTCCCGGTGCTGGCCGCGCTCGGCTCCCCCGCGGGCCGCCGGCTGCCGGCACTGCTGGACCGGCCCGGTCGGACCGAGGAGGCGGCCGCGCTGATCGAGCGGGCGGGCGGCCGCGCGGCGGCACTGGCCGAGGCCCGCTGGCACACCGCCGCCGCGCGCTCCCTGCTCACGGAGGTCCCGTCGCCCGCCGTCGAGGAGACGCTCCGGCTGCTGGACTTCCTGGTGGCCCGCGACCTCTGAAACCGCGTTGGTCCCGGACACTCCGAGCGCGGCGGCACACCCGGGCATTTACCGTCGGTTACCCCCAGGTCGATGCCCGGTCATGTGCCGTTATCGCAAACTCGCAAGCGCTTTCGAATAGTTGAATAAAAGGCAGAAACGGGGCCGGAGTTTCGGATTCTTTGAACGCTCCCCCGCACACCCCGCGTACCTGTGAGAAAGGACGAGTCAGGGGTTCCAGCGAGGGATGACCATGGTCAAGGCGCACGTCTCCGCACACGAGTTGGTCGCCGGCCGGTACCGGCTCCTCGAGGTCTTCGCCCGGGAGACGAACCGGCTGTGGTGGTACGCGGAGGACGTGGCGGCGAACCAGCCCCGCCTGGTGGCACAGACCGGCCTCCCGGAGGACTGCGACGCGGACACCCTGCGCCGGGCCACGGCCCGGGTCGTCCGGACCTCCGAGACCATGCGGCTCCTGTGCCCCGGGCAGCTCGCCACGGTCGTCGACGCCGTCGTGGAGTCGGGCACCCTGTGGACGGTCACGGACTGGATCGACGGCACCCCCCTCGGTGAACTCCTCGACCGCGAGGGCCCGTTCACGCCGGCGCGGGCTGCGCGGATCGGGCTCGAGATCCTCGACGTGCTGCAGGCCGCGCACGACGAGGGCATCACCCACGGCGAGCTGAGCCCCGGCCAGGTCTTCGTCCGGGACGGGGGCCCGGTCGTGGTCGCCGGGTTCGGGCTGGCGGGTGCGACGCTGGCCCCGCGGCTCACGGCACCGTCGTACGCCTCGCCGGAACAGGCCCGCGACGAGCGCATCGGACCGGCGGCCGACCTGTGGGCGCTGGGCGCGATCCTCTACACGTCGGTCGAGGGGCGCCCGCCGTTCCGTGACCGGGGCCGCCCGGACGCCACGCTGAAGGCCGTGGACCGGCTGCCGCTGCGCACCCCGTTGCGCACCGGGCCGCTCACCCAGTCCGTCCAGGGGCTGCTGCGCAAGAACTCCCGGGAGCGGCTGACCCGGCCGGTGGTCCGCGAGGCGCTGATCCGGGCCCTCGACGGGGACGCCGACGCGGACCGCGACCCCGCGCCCGCGCCCCGGCTGCGCAGCGCCTACGCGGCCGTGCGGCAAGTGGCCCCGGAACGCGGCAGGCGGATGATGGTGGCCGGGACCGCACTGGCCGTCGTCACCGTCACGGCGGCCGTCCTGACCGCGACCCACCAGCTGCCCGGCACCTCCACCGCGGCCGAGCCGCCGCGGCCCACCGCCACCACCGCCACCACCGCCACCACCGCCACCACGGCCCCACCGGCCGACCGGACCGAGAACAACACCCCCAGCCCGAGCGCCCGCCCCAGTACGAGCTCGAGTACGAGCAGCAGACCGAGCCCCAGCAGCTCCCCGTCGCCGGCCCTGCCGGCCGGCTTCCACCGCTACACCGCCCCGGAAGGCTTCTCCGTGGCCCTGCCGGACGGCTGGAAGCGGCTGACCACCACACGCGGGACCGACCACGCCTACCGCATCACCTTCGGCACGGACGCCGACTCCCCGACGCTCGCCGTCACCTACAGCGAGCAGGCCGGCCCGGACCCGGTCGCCGTGTGGCGGGACGAGGTCGAACCGGAGCTGGCTCGGCTCCCCGGCTATCAGCGGGTCGGCAGCATCCGGGCCACGACCTACCAGGGCCGCCGGGCGGCCGACCTGGAGTGGCTGTCCGGGTCCGGCGACGCACGGGTGCACACCTTCGGGCGTGGATTCCTGCTCGGCGGCGGGCGCAGTTTCTCCCTGCGTTTCACCACCGCGGACAAGAACTGGGACGATGCCGGCAACCGGCTCGCGCTCAGGACCTTCCTGCAGACGTTCCGCGAGACCGGCGGCTGACCTGCGCCCCGCGCCGGACGGGCAGGGCCGGCAAAGCATGTCCAATGGGTGGATATAGGCTGTCCAGCGCACTCGCGCACCGAGTGCGGTCCCGCCCAGACATGCCTCCAGGAGAGTCATCCGTGACCCTTGCGACCGACCCGTCCGAGACGTACGTGCCGACCGCGTCGCCCCTGTCCGACCTCGTGGCGCGGGACGCACGCGAGTTCGGCGTCTACGCGCGCACCGGCGGCTGGGCCTTCGCGCTGATGGTGGCGCGCAGCGTGCGGCCGGGCGGACAGGCATCCGGTGAGACGCCGAAGGTGTCGGCGAAGGAGTTCGCGGAGCTGGCCGGCTGCTCGCCCGAGCGGGTCATGCGCTACTACAAGGCCTGGGACCGCGCGGCCGACGACGGGCTCGTCCCGCACTTCGAGGGGCTCCGGCCGGGCCAGGACGTCGAGCTGCCGGACGCCGACGTCTGGCTGAGCTACTACGTCTCCCGAAACAGCGCCACCTCCGAGCGCGGCACCGCCATCGCGCAGGCCGCCGAGGCCGAGGGCATCCGTCCCACCAAGGCCCTGGAGGTCGCCGAGAACCCCACCGCGCTGCGCGCCGCGATCCTCGCCGACCCCTCCACCGCCCGGGCCGCCCGCTCGGCCCTGCTGGACCGGCTCAAGGAGGACCCGGACCTGCAGGCCGAGCTGGCCCGGGACGTCGTGCGCACGGACGACCTGAAGAAGGCCGTGGCGAGCGAGAGCCGCTCGGCCGACCGGATCGGCTACGTCCGGCAGATCGCCGAGTCCGGACAGATCAGGACACCGGCCGGGCAGACCGTGGACGCGCCCGTCGGGCTGCGCGAGGAGGCCGAGCGGCATCTGTCGCTGATCGACGAGCTGGAGGACGGCGAGGACACCGGCGAGTGGGCCACCGAGGCCTACGACACCCTGAAGTCCCTCGTCGCCGAGACGGTCGAGGCCGACCCCGAGCTGCGGGTCCAGGAGCGGCGGACGAAGTTCTACAGCAGCCTGCAGAAGGCGACCCGGGCGTTCGAGGAGCTGACCTTCGACGACGCCCAGGACTTCTACGAGGACGACATGCTCCAGCGTCTGGAGGACCTCCAGCAGGCCATCGGCACCTGTCTGACCGCGCTGCGCGGAGCACGCGGAAGCCAGTCGTAGGGCCCGGCGGGCGTCCTCAGTCCGGGCTGAGTAGCGGTACTCATGCCCGGGCCCGCCGGCCGCCGCCACGATGGGGGCTCCTTCCTCTCCTCCCGCAAGGAGCCCCCATGACCGCAGTGCACCCCGCCCCGCTGCCCGCACCGCGCCGCGTGCCGCCCGCCCTGTTCGCGGGCGTGGTGGCCGTGGGCCTCGCCGTGTCGGCGTGGGACGTGCGCGACCGCACGACCTGGTTCCTGGAAACGGTCTGGGCACTGGCCGGGCTGCCCCTGGTGGTGCTGGTCTGGCGGCGCTTCCCGCTGACCGGGCTGCTGTGCGGGCTGCTGGCCGTGCACGCGCTGGTCCTCGCGGTCGGCGGCCACTACACCTACGCGCAGGTGCCGGCCGGCGACTGGGTGCGGGACACCTTCGGTCTGTCCCGCAACCCGTACGACCGGTTCGGGCACCTGATGCAGGGCTTCGTCCCGGCCGTCCTCGTCCGCGAACTGCTCACCCGCACCTCGCCGCTGCGCGGCAGCCGCTGGCTGGCCCCGCTCACCGTGTGCGCCTGCCTCGCCTTCAGCGCCTGCTTCGAACTGCTGGAGTGGGCGGCCGCCGTGATCGGCGGGCACGGCGCGCACGCCTTCCTCGCCACCCAGGGCGATGTGTGGGACACCCAGTGGGACATGTTCTGCGCCCTGATCGGCGCAGTGCTGTCGCTGCTGCTGCTCAGCAGGGTGCACGACCGTCAGCTGGCCGCCCTGGAGGCCCGTACGGCCGGCTGACCGCCCGGAGCGCACCTACCAGCGCTGCTCCACCTGGTCCTTGATCCGGCGCTGGTACAGCTCGCGGATCGCGATGAACGCCTCCGCGGGCAGCGGCGGCAGCTTGGCTGCGGCCGCGTTGGCCCGGGCCTGCTCCGGGTTGCGGGCTCCGGGGATGACCGTGGTCACGCCGGGCTGCTCGGCGATCCAGCGCAGGGCCAGCTGGGCCGGGGTGTACCCCTCGGGGGCGAGCGCGGCGAACTCGGCGGCCGCCTCGACTCCGGTCGCGTAGTCGACGCCGGAGAAGGTCTCGCCCTGGTCGAAGGCCTCGCCTTGCCGGTTGTAGGTGCGGTGGTCGTCGGCCGCGAACACCGTGTCCTTCGTGTACTTGCCGGACAGCAGCCCGGAGGCGAGCGGCACGCGCGCGATGATGCCGACGCCCGCCTGCCGTGCCGCCGGGAGCACCTCGTACAGGGGCTTCATGCGGAACGGGTTGAGGATGATCTGCACGCTCGCCACGTTCGGCCGGGCGATCGCGGTCAGCGCCTCGGCGCAGGTCTCCACGCTCACGCCGTACGCGGCGATCCGCTCCTCGGCCACCATGGTGTCGAGGGCGTCGAACACCTCGTCCGAGGAGTAGACGGGGGTGGGCGGGCAGTGCAGCTGCACCAGGTCGAGGCGGTCGACGCCGAGGTTGCGGCGGGAGCGGTCGTTCCAGGCCCGGAAGTTGTCCAGGACGTAGTTCTCGGGGATCTGCTCGACCCGGCGGCCCATCTTGGTGGCGACGAGCACGTGCAGATCGGGCCGGCCGCCCAGGAAGGCGGCGATGGCCGACTCGCTGCGGCCGTCGCCGTACACGTCGGCCGTGTCGAAGAATGTGACCCCGGACTCGGCCGCCGCCTCGAGGACGGAGCGGGCTTCCTTGTCGTCCACGTCGCCCCAGTCGGCGCCCAGCTGCCATGTGCCGAGTCCGACGACCGATGCACGCTGACCCGACCTGCCGATTACGCGTTCGTCCATGGCGTCAGTGTGTCACCAGGTCCCGCGTCCCGCGGAACGCCTCGCTCCGGCGGGAGTCCGCATGTGTTTCACCCACATGAGTGATTGAGGACTCGACGGAACGCCGGTTCCCGTAAAGCGGCCCTTAGCTTGAGTCCGTGATCGATCGTTCAGCGACCAACTTCCCTTCCTCAAGCGGAGGTTCGGCGCCCGTGAGCCGTCGCGGCCTCCTGCGCGCCGCCGCCGCGCTGGCCGCCGTACCCGTGCTCGTGGCGGCGGATCCGGCTCTCGCCGCGGCCGAACTCCCGGGGTTTCCGGCCGAGGTGGCGCTCCACCGCTCGGCGTACCGCAACTGGGTGGGCGAGATCACCGCGGACGGGCTGTGGGCCTGCGCGCCCGGCACCCCCGAGCAGGTGCTCTCCGTCGTCAACTGGGCGTGGCGCAACGGGTGGCGGGTGCGCGCGCGGGGCAGCTCGCACGGCTGGTCGCCGCTGACGGTCACCGAGGGCACCACGGCGGACACCCGCGTCCTGCTGGTCGACACCGCACCCCGACTGACCGGCGTGGCACTGGAGGAGGCGTCGGCGGTGCGGGCCGGTACGGGCGTGACCCTCGAAGCCCTGCTCACCTTTCTGGAGGCGCACGGTCTCGGGCTCACCGCCACACCCGCGCCCGGTGACCTCACTCTCGGCGGTGCCCTGGCGGTCGACGCGCACGGCACGGCCGTGCCGGCCGACGGTGAGCGCCCGCCGGCCGGCACGACGTACGGCTCGCTGAGCAACCGGGTGCTGGAGCTGACCGCGGTGGTGTGGGACGAGGCCGCCGGGGCCTACGTCCTGCGGACGTTCCACCGCGCCGAGGCGGACTGCGCCGCGCTCCTCGCCCATCTCGGCCGGTCCTTCGTCACGGAGGTGGTCCTGCGGGTCGGGCCCGACAGCGACCTGCGCTGTGTCAGCCGTACCGACGTCCCGGCCTCCGAACTGTTCGCGGCGCCCGGCGCCCGCGGGCGCACTCTGGAGACGTTCCTGCGGCGATCGGGCCGGGTCGAGACCATCTGGTTCGCCTTCACCGAGTTCCCGTGGCTGAAGGAGTGGAGCGTCGCCCCCGTCAAACCGCTCACCTCACGCCACGTCACCTCGCCGTACAACTACCCCTTCTCCGACAGCGTGCCGCCCCCCGTGGCCGACCTGGTGGGGCGCATGTTCACGGACGCGGCCTGGTACCTGGCCCCGGTGCTCGGCAACGCGCAGCTCGACATGGCCGGCCTGGGGCTGGCGGCCACACTGTCCGCCGATCTGTGGGGGCCGTCGAAGAACACCCTGCTGTACCTGCGTCCCACCACGCTGCGGGTGACGGCGAACGGGTACGCGATCCTCACCACACGGGCCGGGGTGCAGCGGGTGGTGCACGAGTTCACCACCCACTACCGGGAGCGGCTCGAGGCGTACGCGGCGCTGGGCCGGTTCCCGGTGAACGGCTCGGTGGAGATCCGGGTGACCGGCCTCGACGACCCCGCCGACACGGGCGTCGCGGGCGCCCGCGCCCCGCTGCTGTCCGCGCTGCGGCCGAGCGGGGCCCGCCCCGAGTGGGACACCGCGGTGTGGCTGGACGTGCTGACCCTGCCGGGGACGCCGTACGCGGAGGCGTTCCTGCGCGAGTTGGAGCGGTTCCTGCTGGACACGTACGACGGCGGGTACGCCCTGGCCCGCGTGGAGTGGTCCAAGGGCTGGGCGTACACCGGGGACGCCGCCTGGAGCGACCCGGAGGTGCTGGGCTCGGCCGTGCCCGGCTCGTTCGACGCGGGCGTCTGGGAGCAGGCGGTCGGGATCCTCGACCGTCTGGACCCGCACCGGGTGTTCGGGAACGGCTTCCTCGACCGTCTGCTGCGCTGACTTCGCCCCGGAGCGGCCGACTACGCCTCGAAGCAGTGGCCCTCGTCGAGGTCTGCGAGGAGACCGGGCCTGCGCGGAGGCGCTGCTGCCCCGCCCCCAGGCCGTCGGGTGACTCAGGTGCCGGGCGTCAGCTGTTCCTGAACGAGGGGCCCGTAGCGGTCGGCGATGGCGTCTACGTCGGTCTCGCGCAGGTGCGGGCCGCGCGCGATGCCGTACATCGCCCCGAGCCCGAGGAGGCCGGCGACGGCGAGTTCGGCGCGCAGGCCCGCGTCGGGGCCGGTGAGCCGGGCGGCGAGGCGTTCGGTCACCTGGGCCCGGAAGTTGGCGCGCAGGATCTCGCCGTGGTCGCCCTGCAGCGGCGCGAAGGCGATGCGCACCAGCGGGTCGGTGCCGCGCTCGCGCTGGCTGGCGAGCACATGGCGGACCATGTGGCGGCCCAGCTGCTCCAGGGGCGCGTCGAGCAGGTCGTCCGCGTCGGTGTCGAAGGACATCACGCGGGCGAAGAGGGCGTCCTTGTTGCCGAAGTACTTCAGGATCAACGGCGGGCTGACACCGGCCCGTTCGGCGACGGCCTTCAGCGTGATGTCGGCGTGCGCGTGCCGGGCCAGCAGGTAGCGGGCGGCCTTGAGGATGACCGCCTTGGTGGCCTCGGCGTCCCGGCGCGCAGGGGTTTCGGAGACGTGCGTTCGGGGGCCGGATGGAGTACTCACGGCACTCATGCTCCCTCCATCGCCTCGTCACGCGCGCCCCGGGTGGCTCGTCCGGCCCGCCGGGTGTCGCCGGAGGGCTCGTCGCCCGGGATGGACAGGGCCGCGGCACAGGCGACCAGGGCTATGGCGCCGGCCATCGCGAAGGCCAGCAGATAGCCGTGCAGTGTGGGCACCGGAACACCGCCGACGGGACTGCTGTGGTGGACGAGGACGGCGGCGACGGCGGCGCTGGAGACGGCCTGGCCGATGGTGCGCATGAGGACGTTGACGCCGTTCGCGGAGGCGGTCTGGGCGGCCGGGACGGCCCGCAGGATCAGCGTGGGGAGCGCGGAGTAGGCAAGGGTGGTGCCGGTCGCCACCACCGTGGCACCGAGGATGATCATCCACAGGTCGCGGCTGTCGGCGATGCGGACCGCGTAGCCGCAGGCGATGACGGCGGCGCCGAGGGCGAGGGTGACGCGCGGGCCGCGCGCGGTGGAGATGCGGGCGGACAGGGGCGAGAAGAGCAGCATGGTGACGCCGCCGGGCAGCAGGCACAGGCCGGTGGCGACGATGGACAGCCCGAGGCCGTAACCGGTGGCCTTCGGCGCCTGCACCAGCTGGGCGGTCACGAGCGAGTTGGCGTAGAAGGCGAACCCGGTCAGCAGGGCCGCCACGTGGGACAGGCCCACCCGTGGCCGGGTGACCAGGCGCAGGTCGACCAGGGGCCGCTCGGCGCGCAGCTGCTGCCACCACCACAGGGCGAGGACGACGGCGGCCGCGAGGAACAGCCCGAGGATCCGGGGGCTGCCCCAGCCCCACTGGCCGCCCTGGGAGACACCCAGCAGCAGGCACACCAGCCCGGCGGCCAGGCCCAGCGTGCCCAGGACGTCGAAGCGGCCGGGCTCGCGCACCGGCGACTCCCTGACCGCCCACCAGGTGGCCGCGACGCCGAGTGCGCCCAGGGCGCTGGTCAGCCAGAACATGGTGTGCCAGTCGGCGTACTGGACGACCAGCGCGGCGAGCGGCAGGCCGAGGGCGGCGCCGATGCCGACCGTGGAACTCATCAGCGCCACCGCCGAGCCCCGGCGCTCGGGCGGGAGCTCGTCGCGCAGGATGCTGATGGAGAGCGGCACGACGGAGGCGGCGGCGCCCTGGAGGGCACGGGCCGTGATGAGCACGCCGATGTCGGCGGACAGCGCGCACATCACCGAGCCGACGGTCATCAGGCCCAGCGCGGCGGTGAGCACCCGGCGCTTGCCGTACATGTCGCCGGCCCGGCCGAGCACGGGGGTGAGAACCGCCCCGGCCAGCAGGGTCGCGGTGACCATCCAGGAGACCGCGGCCGCCGAGGCGTGGGTCAGCCGTGGCAGGTCGGGCAGGAGCGGTACGACCACGGTCTGCATGACGGCCATGAGGATGCCGCCCGACGCGAGCACCGGGATGGTGAGGCGGTCCCGCAGCCGGGGCGCCGCGGTGGACGTGCCGGGCGGCTGGGGTATCGGGGCGGGGTGGCCCATGGGCGCTCCTGGGAACGTCGGACTGAACGGTGAATAGGAATTCACCTTATCGAGTGAATGGCCATTCACCCAAGATTTCACCCCACACCGCGGCCGCCCGTCAGCTGAGCGGGGTGCGCCGGCCCCGGTGCGCCGTCGCCCTGGCGTGCAGGGCGCGGGCCGCCCTGGGGCCCAGCCAGCGCTTGAACCTGCGCAGGACTTCCAGCCGCCCTGCCGCCTTGTCGATGCCGTAGTAGAGCTGCGGCGGGACGTACGGCAGCAGCGGGGAGTGGCGCTGGCCGAGCAGGGCGAACATGCGGTGCGGGGGCAGGTGGATGTAGCGGGGCAGGTTCTCGTACCACCGGGCGCTGCAGCGGGCGGCGCTCCGCGCGCAGAGCAGTTCGGACCTGCGCTGCCGTTCGTAGGCGGCGAGCGCCTCGGGGAGGGTCGTGTGCTCGCCCAGGGCGGCGGCGAGGCACAGGGCGTCCTCCAGGGCGAGGGTGGTGCCCGCGCCGATGGAGTAGCGGGTGGTGTGGGCGGCGTCGCCGAGCAGGACGAGGTTGCCGCGGTGCCAGGTGCGGTTGGTGAGGGTGCGGAAGGTCGGCCAGGGGGCGCCACGGCCGGCGATGAGGGGGTGGCCGTCGAGGATGTGGCAGAAGAGCTTCTCCAGCAGCGCGAGCCCCTCGCCCCCGTCCGCCCGGTCCAGGCCGAGGCCGGTGAGGGTCTGCGGGGCGCACTCCATGACGCAGGTGCTGTGTTCGCCTCTGTAGCCGTAGCCGTAGCACCAGATCCAGCCGTGCCCGGTCTCCACGAAGGCGAAGGTGAAGGCGTCGAAGACCTTGGTGGTACCGAGCCAGAGGTAGTGGTTGCGGCCCTCCGCGAGCTGCGTGCCGAAGTGGTCGGCGTGGCGGGTGCGCAGTGCGCTGTGGACGCCGTCGGCCGCCACGACCAGGTCCGCCCCGGGCAGGTCGGGAGCCGTGACCTCGCTCGTGGACGGTGATGTCGTGGGCGGGGTTCTGCCGCTTGAGCAGGATGGCGAGGTACAGGCCCGCGGGCCCGCCTCCGACACGGACGACCTTCACGCACACACCCCTGACGATCACCACTCGTGACTGAACGGCACCGCAGGGTAGCGGGATTGAAGGGTACGGCCGGACTTCCGGATCGCGTCAGTCTGGCGCGGTGACCCGCGCCACTCGGACGGATCGCGAACGAGAAAGATCACCGGATTCCGGGACGTCCCGGCAAGGAATTCCCCGTTCCGCAGCAGAGGAGCCCATCCCCGCAGCAAGATCATCTTTGTTCAATCTTCCACGACATGTGACCAATTGTCCGGATCGCAGCCAACCGGTTCCGGGTGATTTCTTCCCCTCCCGGGCGGCCAGGTAGGCATGCGGAGTCACCACTCGAACTCCCCCACAGGAGGACACGCATGCCCGAAATCACCCGGCGCCGCGCGCTCACCGCGGCGGCCGCCCTGGCCGCAACGGCCTCGGCCGCCGCGCTCGTCGCACCCGGCGCCTCGGCCGCCGAACACCCGCACGGCGCACCGGATTCCTTCGACGAGGTCTACAAGGGCCGCCGGATACAGGGCCGTCCGATGAGCATGGGCGGTCACCACCACGAACACGGCGGCGGCTACTCCGTGTTCGTCGACGGGGTGGAGCTGCACGTGATGCGGAACGCGGACGGCAGCTGGATCAGCGTCGTCAGCCACTACGACCCGGTGCCCACGCCGCGCGCCGCCGCCCGTGCCGCGGTGGACGAGCTGCAGGGCGCCCCGCTGCTGCCGTTCCCCGCCAACTGACCGCCCCCGCCAGGACAACCGGAGCACCACGCACATGACCGTTCGCAAGAACCAGGCCACTCTGACCGCCGACGAGAAGCGCCGTTTCGTCAACGCCGTCCTCGAACTGAAGCGCAGCGGGCGCTACGACGAGTTCGTCCGCACGCACAACGGCTTCATAATGGCCGACACCGACAGCGGTGAACGGACCGGCCACCGCTCCCCGTCCTTCCTGCCCTGGCACCGCAGATTCCTGCTCGACTTCGAGCAGGCCCTGCAGGCGGTCGACTCCTCGGTCGCCCTGCCGTACTGGGACTGGAGCACCGACCGCACCGTACGCGCCTCGCTGTGGGCGCCGGACTTCCTCGGCGGCACCGGGCGCAGCAGCGACGGCCGGGTGATGGACGGCCCGTTCGCCGGGTCCACCGGCAACTGGCCGATGAGCATCCGCGTGGACGGCCGTACGTTCCTGCGCCGGTCGCTCGGCACGGCCGTGCGTGAGCTGCCGACGGGCGCGGAGGTGGAGTCCGTGCTGGCCATGTCGACGTACGACGCGGCGCCGTACAACAGCTCCTCCGACGGCTTCCGCAACAACCTCGAGGGCTGGCGCGGGGTCAATCTGCACAACCGGGTCCACGTGTGGGTCGGCGGGCAGATGGCCACCGGGGTCTCCCCCAACGACCCGGTGTTCTGGCTGCACCATGCCTACGTCGACAAGCTGTGGGCCGAGTGGCAGCGCCGGCACCCGGACTCCGCCTACGTGCCGACCGGCGGGACGCCCGACGTCGTCGACCTGAACGACACGATGAAGCCGTGGAACAACGTGCGCCCGTCGGACCTGCTGGACCACACGAAGTTCTACACGTTCGACAGCTGATCAGGCCTCGGCGGTACGGCACTCCGGGTGACCCCAGCCCTGCGCGTTCTTGGCGATGGACTCGCCGGCCGCGTAGCTGCGGCCGCACAGGCAGCGGCCGGGGAACTTCGCCTTGATGGTGCGCGAGGACGCTCCGCCGTCGGTCCGGCGGGGCGCCTTGCGGCGCGGGGCGGCTGCCTTGGGGGTGTCGGGCGACGGGGGCGGCTCCGGGGAGCCGAGGGCACTGCCGGCCTCCTCCTGGACCGAGGCGGCCTGGCTGGCGGCCCGGTCGGCGAAGTCGTTCAGCGGGTCGCCGTCGACCTGGTGGGCGGGCACGTAGCGGAACTCGACCGAGCGGCCGTCGAGCAGCTCGTCGATGCGGACCACCAGCTCCTGGTTGGCGACCGGCTTTCCGGCGGCCGTCTTCCAGCCGTTGCGCTTCCAGCCGGGCAGCCAGGTGGTGACCGCCTTCATCGCGTACTGAGAGTCCATGCGGATCTCCAGCGGCACGTCCGGTTCGACGGCCGTCAGCAGGCGCTCCAGCGCGGTCAGTTCGGCGACGTTGTTGGTGGCCCGGCCGAGCGGGCCCGCCTCCCAGCGGGCCGGGGTCCGCTCGTCGTCCGAGACCACCCATGCCCATCCGGCCGGTCCGGGGTTTCCCTTCGAAGCCCCGTCGCACGCGGCCACCACACGTTCACGCATGCGGTCGATCATGCCATGGCCGCGCCGGCCGCCGCTCGTACCTGGTCAGGACCTGGTCAGATCTCCTGGAAGCTGGGCCTGTCACCCTCGGTCGTCGTGGTGTCGATCACGGAGAAGTTCGCGCCCTGCGGGTCGCTGAGCGCCGCGAACCGGCCGAAGGGGCTGCTCATGGGCCCGAAGCGCAGAATGCCGCCCAGCTTCGTGGCCCGGGCCACGGCCGCGTCGCAGTCGTCGACGCCGAAGTACACGTTGATGTACGACGGGATCTCGGGCGGGAACTCGTCGGTCATCCGCATCCGGCCCAGGACCGTGTCGTCGCCGAGGTTGAAGACACGGAAGTCGACCCCGTCGTCCTCGAGCTGCTTCGCCGCGTACGGGAAGACGGCCGTGAGGAAGGTGTCCGTTTTGTCGGGGTCACGGGTGAAGACCTCGGCCCAGGTGTAGGCGCCCGGCACCGCCGTCGCCTCGAAGCCCTCGTGAACACCCGCCTGCCACACGCCGAACACGGCACCGCTGGGCTCGAGAGCCAGACACATCGTGCCGAAGTCACCGACCTGCATCGGCTCCATCAGCACTTCACCGCCGCTCTCCCGGATCCTGGCCGCGGTGGCCGCGGCGTCCGGCGACGCGAAGTACAGGCACCACTGCGACTGCCCCTCCTGGCCGGGCATCGGCGGTACGACCGCGGCCACCGCCCTGCCGTTCGCATAGGCCTGTGTGTAGTTGCCGTACTCCGACGACGCATCGCCGAAGGTCCAGCCGAGGACCTCGCCGTAGAACTTCTTGGCGCCCTCGACGTCGGTGAACATCGCGTCGGCCCAGCAGGGCGTTCCCTCAGGTTGCACGGCCATGGTCGCGGCCCTCTCCGGTGAGGCGGATTGTCCGTATTCTCACGCTAGTCATCCCTGGGTCGGCCCGCGCGCCGAACGGGTGAACCTGCCCGACACTGGACGGGGGAGCCCGGAGAGACGGCGGGCTTCGGCGAGACGGAGCGCGGAATGTCGGAGTTGACGGCGACGACAGGGACGACGCGGGCGTGGTCGCTGACCCGGCCCGCGCCGGTGGAGGAGGATCCCCTCCGGTTCGTCGAGCGACCGGTGCCCGTGCCCGGGGACGACGAGCTGCTGGTCCACGTCCGCGCCTGCGGAGTGTGCCGCACCGATCTGCACGTCACCGAGGGGGACCTGCCGGTGCACCGGCAGGGGGTGACCCCCGGACACGAGGTGGTGGGCGAGGTCGCCGGGTTCGGGACGGGAGTCGAGGGTTTCACCGTGGGCGACCGGGTGGGCGTGGCCTGGCTGCGGCACACCGACGGCGCGTGCGCGTACTGCCTGCGGGGCGCCGAGAACCTGTGCCCGCGGTCCCGGTACACCGGCTGGGACGCCGACGGCGGCTACGCCGAGTACACGACCGTACCGGCGGACTTCGCCTACCGGCTCCCGGGCGCGGTCGACGACGTGCCACTGGCGCCACTGCTGTGCGCCGGGATCATCGGCTACCGCGCGCTGCGACGCGCCTCGCTGCCGCCGCGCGGCCGGCTCGGGCTGTACGGGTTCGGGGGCAGCGCGCATCTGTGCGCGCAGGTGGCCATCGCCGAGGGCGCCACGGTGCACGTCCTCACGCGCGGCGCGGCCGCCCGGCAGCTGGCCCTCGAACTGGGCGCCGCCTCGGCACGCGACGCGTACGACCCGCCGCCGGAGCCCCTCGACAGCGCGATCCTGTTCGCGCCGGTCGGCGACCTGGTCCCGGTCGCGCTGCGGGCACTGGACCGCGGCGGTGTGCTGTCCGTGGCGGGCATCCACCTGAGCGACGTACCGCCGCTGCACTACGAGACCGACCTCTTCTACGAGAAGGAACTGCGCAGCGTCACCTCCAACACACGCGCGGACGGGCGCGAGTTCCTGGAGAAGGCCGCGCTGCACGAAGTCCGCGCGACGACGCACACGTATCCCCTGTCGCGGGCGCCACAGGCCCTGAAAGACCTCAAGGCCGGACGCTTCGACGGGGCAGCCGTGCTGGTGAACGATCTTTCCTGAGCGCAAACGTGAGGATTCACCGCGTGCGGAGGCAGAGTTCACGCGCGTGATCACGAACACCGACTCGCAACGCTCTCGACGGCGGGTGTGCACCACTGTTGATCAAAGGCGCCCCCTTCGCGCTGTACCCGAAGATCACGCGTCCTGTTTGGCTGGTCGGAGCGCACCGGCACCCCGCGCACCACCGACCCATCCCCATCACCCCCGTTCGCCTCTCCGCAGGAGGGAATGTGTCCACTCCGGACATCGCCACAGGTTCCGCAGTCGACGAACCCGATCCCGGGCCCCCGACCGACGGGCGGCTCACCAGCCTGAGCACGCGGGCGGCCCGCAACCTCGCCACCACGACCAAGTCCGAACCGCAGATGCAGGCCATCACCTCGCGATGGCTGCTGAAGACCCTGCCGTGGGTGGACGTCAAGGGCGGCACGTACCGGGTCAACCGCCGTCTGCAGCTGCGTACCGGACGCGGGCGCGTGCACTTCGAGCAGAACGGCGCCGACGACATCCGGGTCATTCCCGAGACACTGACCGAACTGCCCATCCTGCGCGGGTACTCGGACCTGGACGTGCTGCGGGAGATGGCCACCCGCTTCCAGCCCCGGGAGGTGCGCCCGGGCCAGGTGCTGTTCGAGGCCGGACAGCCGGTCACGGAGGCGTACCTGGTGGTGCACGGCCGGTTCACCCGGTTCGCGGCCGGCAAGTACGGCCAGGAGGAGATCGTCGGGGTCGTCACGGACGGCGACCAGATGGGCGACGAGGCGGTCGGCCAGTCCGACCCGTTGTGGCTCACCTCGGTGCGGGCGGAGACGGCCGGTGTGGTGCTGGCGCTGTCCTGGGACGTCGTCCAGGAGTTCACCGAGCGGGTGCCGTCCCTCGCCGCCCATCTCCGCGCGTACGTCGAGCAGCAGCGCAGGCCGATGAACCGCAAGGGTGAGGCGGAAGTGCCGGTACAGGCCGGCCACGTCGGCGAGCAGACACTGACCGGCGGCTTCGTGGACTACGAACTCGCCCCTCGTGAATACGAGTTGTCACTCACCCAGACCGTGCTGCGGGTGCACACCAGGGTCGCCGACCTCTACAACAGCCCGATGGACCAGACCCAGCAGCAGCTGCGCCTCACGGTCGAGGAGATCCGTGAGCGCCAGGAGTGGGAGCTGGTCAACAACCGCGAGTTCGGGCTGCTGCACAACATCGACTACGGCCAGCGGATGAGCTCCTTCACCGGGCCGCCGACGCCCGACGACATGGACGAGCTGCTCTCCATGCGCCGCAAGACCAAGGTGTTCCTGGCGCATCCGAAGGCGATCGCGGCCTTCTTCCGGCAGTGCAACCGGCGCGGTCTGATGCCCGCCTCCGCGAACATCGACGGGCACGAGATCCCGGCCTGGCGCGGTGTCCCGATCTATCCGTGCAGCAAGATCCCGATCAGCGACGACCACACCACCAGCATCATCGCGCTGCGCACCGGCGAGGCCGACCAGGGCGTCATCGGCCTCTACCAGACCGGTATCCCGGAGGAGTTCCAGCCGGGCCTGAACGTCCGCTTCATGGGTATCGACACCGCCGCGATCATCAAATACCTCGTCACCGCCTACTACTCGCTGGCCGTCCTGGTCCCCGATGCCGCCGGGATCCTGGAGAACGTCCAGCTCGGCCGGACCGCCGGCTGACGGCCTGGAGCACGCCATGAGCACACCCACCCACTCCTACGCGCTCCCCGGGCCGCCGAACATCGCCCAGAGCCTGCGCCGGCCGCGGCGCACCGGCGTGATCCCCGGACTGCGCTACCAGCCGGCCGTTCCCGCCGACCCGGAGAAGGCCGCCGAGATCGACCGCCGGCTCGAAGCCTGGGCCCGCGACCTGGATCTGTTTCCCGAGGCCTGGACCGGAGACTTCTCGGACTTCCAGTTCGGCCGGGCCGTCGTGCTCCAGCATCCCGGCGCTCTCGACCTGGACCGCCTCACCGCCGCGGGCAAGCTGCTGCTCGCCGAGAACATCGTCGACTCCTGCTACTGCGAGGAGGACGAGGGCCGGGGCGGATCACGGCGCGGCCTCGGCGGCCCGCTGATCATCGCCCAGTCGGCGCTCGACCCCTTCCACGGCATCCCGGAGCTGGAGGAGGAGTGGCGCGAGGGCATCCGGGCCGACGGTCCGCTGCGCTCGTACCACTTCGCCCTCGCGGACTACGCGGCCATCGCCACGCCCAGCCAGACCGGCCGGTTCGTGCACGACATGGCCCGGCTGCACATGGGCTACCTGGGCGAGGCCGCCTGGATGGAGACCAAGTACGTGCCGCGGGTCTGGGAGTACCTGGTGATGCGGCAGTTCAACAACTTCCGCCCCTGTCTGTCGCTCGTCGACGCGGTGGACGGCTACGAACTGCCCGAACAGGTCTACGCCCGGCCGGAGATCCAGCGGATCACCGCCCTCGCGTGCAACGCGACCACCATCATGAACGACCTGTACTCCTTCACCAAGGAGCTGGCGAGCGATCCGGACCATCTCAATCTGCCCCAGGTGGTCGCCGCCAACGACCGGCGCGGACTGAAGGCGGCCTATCTGAAGTCCGTCGAGATCCACAACCGGATCATGGAGACCTTCGAGGAGGAGTCCGCCCTCCTGTCCGCCACCTCGCCCCTCGTCGAGCGCTACGCCCAGGGGCTGTCCGCCTGGGTCGCCGGCAACCACGAGTGGCACTCGACCAACACCAGCCGCTACCACCTTCCCGACTACTGGTGATCACACCAGTTCTCCGAAACACCGTCAGACGCACTTCGAGGAGCCACTGTTGACCACCGCCCCTGTCGCCCGGAAGACCCCCACGTCAGCTCCGGTGCCGACCCAGTCCACGTACCAGACCCGTGTCGCGGACTACTGGAACGCCGAGGAGAACCCGGTCAACCTCGAACTCGGAAAGATCGACGACCTGTACCACCACCACTACGGCATCGGGGACGCCGACTGGTCGGTACTCGACGAGCCCGACCCGGACCTGCGCAGGACGCGGGTCACCGGTGAACTGCACCGTCTGGAGCACGCCCAGGCCGAACTGCTGGCCGGCCACCTCGGCCCGCTCACCCCCGCCGACCGTGTCTTCGACGCCGGCTGCGGCCGGGGCGGCGGCAGCGTCGTGGCGAACCTGCGCCACGGCTGCCACTCCGACGGTGTCACGATCTCCGCCAAGCAGGCCGACTTCGCCAACGAGATGGCCCGCAAGCGGGGCATCGACGGCAAGGTGCGCTACCACCACCGCAACATGCTCGACACCGGCTTCGAGTCGGGCGCGTACGCCGCGTCGTGGAACAACGAGTCGACCATGTACGTCGAGCTGGACCTGCTGTTCGCCGAGCACGCCCGGCTGCTGCGCCGCGGCGGACGGTACGTGGTGATCACCGGCTGCTACAACGACACCTACGGGCAGGCCTCGCGCGAGGTGTCCCTGATCAACGCGCACTACATCTGCGACATCCACCCGAGGTCGGAGTACTTCCGCGCGATGGCCCGCAACCGGCTGGTGCCGGTGCACGTCGAGGACCTGACGCAGGCCACCATCCCGTACTGGGAACTGCGCAAGGAGGCTGACCACCTGGTCACCGGCATCGAGGACACCTTCCTGTCCGCGTACCGCAACGGCAGCTTCCAGTACCTGCTGATCGTGGCCGACCGGGTCTGATACCGGCAGGCCGACGGGCGGGGGCGGTGTCCGACGACGCCGCCCCTCTCGGTATTTCGCTCGACAGGGCACGCGCCGGGCCGTTGGATGGGGCCCCATGTGTGCGGTGAAGATGCACGAGGACGAGGTCGAGATCGACGCGGCGCTGGTCGGGCGGATGATCGCACGGCAGTTCCCGGCCTGGGCGTCGCTGCCCGTCCGGCGCCTGAAGTCCTCCGGCACCGAGAACGCGATGTTCCGGCTGGGGACGGAACTGGTGGTGCGGCTGCCCCGGCGTCCCGGCGCCGTGCCCGACGTGGTGCACGAGCAGCGCTGGCTGCCGCTCCTCGGGGCACGCGTTCCGGTGGCCACGCCCGAGCCGGTCGGGCTCGGCGAACCGGGCGAGGGCTTTCCGTGGCCCTGGTCGGTGTACCGCTGGCTGGAAGGGCGCAACCCGGTCGCGGGTGCCGTCGAGGCGCCGGAGCGGTTGGCCGAGGAACTGGGGGCGTTCGTGGCAGCGCTGCGCCGGACCGGCCTCGGGGACGGACCGTCCGCCGGCCGGGGCGTCCCGCTCGCGAACCGCGACGAGCCGACCCGTGCGGCCCTGGCGCAGCTCACCGGCAGGATCGACACGGCCCCGGTGACAGCTCTGTGGGAGCGTGCGCTGAGCGCCCCGGCGCACGCCGGGCCACCGGCCTGGATGCACGGCGATCTGTCCCCGGGGAACGTGCTGGTGGCCGACGGGCGGCTGAGTGCGGTGATCGACTTCGGCTGCGCCGGGACCGGCGATCCCGCCGTGGACCTGATCGTGGCCTGGAACCTGCTGCCCGCGACCGCCCGAGACACCTTCCGCAAGACCGTGGGCGCCGACGACGCCGAGTGGGCGCGCGGGCGGGGCTGGGCGCTGTCGATCTCGCTGATCCAGCTGCCGTACTACTGGCACACCAACCCGGCGCTCGCGGAGAACTCCCGGCATGTGATCGCCGAGATCCTCGCCGAGGCCGGCTAGGTCCTGTCGTCAAATTCCCGTCGTCGCCCGAAGGGCGGCCTCGCGGCGTCTGGTGCGTGCTCTCGGCGTGCCGGGCGGAAGTCCTCGTACTGGACGTACTTGGGCTTTCGCCCGGTGCGGCGAGAGTGCGTGCCAGGCGTCGTGGGGCAGACGGGAATTTGACGACAGGGCCTAGGGCCGGTCGTCACATTCGCGGGGCGGACGGGAACGTGACGACGGGCCCTGCGGCCCGGCCCGTCGCGGGACGGCCTACTCGCCCGAGTACGCCCTGTCCAGCTCGGCGATGTCGAGCTTGCCCATGCTCAGCATGGCGCGGCTGGTGCGGGTCGCCTTCTCCGGGTCCGGGTCGCCGATCATGTCGATCAGGCGGTCGGGGACGACCTGCCAGGAGACGCCGTAGCGGTCCTTGAGCCAGCCGCAGGGGCCGCCCTCGCCGCCGTTCTCGGTGAGCCGGTTCCAGTAGTGGTCGATCTCCTCCTGGTCGGCGCAGAAGATCTGGAACGAGATCGCCTCGTTGAACTTGAACTGGGGGCCGCCGTTGAGCGCGACGAACTTCTGCCCGTTGGCCGTGAACTCCACGGCCACCACGGAACCGGCCGGTCCGGGCCCGGCCTCGGTGAAGCGGCCGACGCGGCCGACACTGGAGTTCTTGAAGATCGACACGTAGTAGTCGGCGGCCTCCTCGGCCTGGCCGTCGAACCAGAGACACGTGGTGAATCCGTCGGTGGTCATGCGCACCTCCTGGGGCGTGGAACACGGTCATGTGTATCGACCGGCCCGCACCCCGAAACTCATCGGCCGGCCAACGACCGGCTTCCCGGGGACGCGGCCCGCCGGGCACTAGCATCCGGGCCATGACGTCTGCGTCCGCCGAGACCATCCGGCCGTTTCGACTGTCGGTCCCGCAGAGCGAGCTGGACGACCTGTACGACCGCCTCGACCGCACCCGCTGGCCGGCCGAGTTGCCGGGGGCGGGCTGGGAGTACGGCGTTCCCGACGGTTACCTGCGGGATCTGGCCCGGTACTGGCGGCACGAGTACGACTGGCGGGCCGCCGAGGCACGGCTGAACGAGTGGCCGCAGTTCACCACCACGGTGGACGGGGCGCACGTCCACTTCGCCCATGTGCGCTCCCCCGAGCCGGACGCGACCCCGCTCATCCTGACCCACGGCTGGCCGGGGTCGATCGTCGAGTTCCTGGACGTCGTCGGCCCGCTCACCGACCCGGTGGCACACGGCGGCGAGGCCGCCGACGCGTTCCATGTCGTGGTGCCGGGGCTCCCGGGCTTCGGTCTCTCCGGGCCCACCACCCAGCCCGGCTGGGAGCCGGCCCGGGTCGCCGACGCCTGGGCGGAGCTGATGCGGCGGCTCGGCTACGAGCGCTTCGGCGCGCACGGGGGTGACTGGGGCGCGGTGATCTCCCGGGAGCTGGGCCGCGCCCGTCCCGACCGGGTGATCGGCGTCCACCTCACCCTGCTGCCGGGCGCCCAGGCCGCCGCCGAGCCCGACGCGGTGGAACTGAGCGGGCTCGGCGCGCGGGAACGGGAGAACACCCTCGCCTCGTGGCGAAGGTGGGCGCAGTGGTCGCGCGAGGGCACGGGCTACGCCGTCCTGCAGTCCACCCGGCCGCACACCCTCGGGTACGCGCTGACGGACTCGCCGGTCGGTCAACTCGCCTGGATCGTCGAGAAGTTCCGGGAGTGGACCGATTCCGAGGAGGTGCCGGAGGAGGCCGTCGACCGGGACCGGCTGCTGACGAACGTCATACTGTACTGGCTGACCGGCACGGCCGGTTCGTCCGCGCGCATCTACTACGAGCGGGCCCACGCGCACGGCCATACCACGCGGCCCGCCGAGCCGTCCACGGTGCCGACGGCTCTCGCCCTGTTCCCGGCCGAGCTCCAGATCCCGCTGCGCCACAGGGCGGACCGGACCGAGAACATCGTGCGCTGGACGGAGTTCGACCGGGGCGGGCACTTCGCGGCCCTGGAGGAACCGGACCTGCTGGCGGCCGACCTCCGGGCCTTCTTCCGGCAGCTCCGCGAGAAGGGCAACGGCTGAGCGGACCGGGGCCGGCGCCTCAGGCCGCCAGGCACAACCCGTTGTACGGCTGGTACGAGCGCTGCGGCACCGCGGCCGTACGGCGGCCCGCGGCGGTGTGCCGGGTCAGCTCGCCCTGCGTCAGCGACAGCAGATCGCCGAGGCCGAGGCCGAGTGCGCGGGCGGCCGCCGCGAGGACCTCGGAGGAGGCCTCCTTGCGGCCGCGCTCGATCTCGGAGAGATAGGGCAGGGAGATCTGGGCCTCGTCGGCCACGTCCCGGAGCGTGCGCTCCTGCGCCAGCCGCTCACGGCGCAGCACCTCACCGACCAGATCACGCCACAGGGGCTCCCTGGGCGCGGGCTCCGGAGCGTCCGTCCGGACCGGTTCGGGGCGGTTCGACTCCGGGCGGTCGGGCTCCGGGCGGAGCGGGATCACACGGGCTTCGTTGCTCACCTGGTTACTCACACCCTCACCCTAGGACGCGAGTTCCACCCGCGCGCACACGCGCTTGCCCACCGGCACGCGCTCCACGGTCACCTGCGCGGCCAGGGCGTGCACGATCTCCATACCGTGCCGGCCGACGCGCTCGGGGTCCTTCGGGAACCGTCGGGGCAGCGCCGAGCTGCTGTCGTACACCACCACCGTGACGGCGGTGTCCGTACCCTCCAGCTCCAGGATGTACGGGCCGCTGCTGTGCCGGTCCGCGTTGGTGACCAGCTCGCTCACGACGAGGAGCAGCTCGCCGTCGGCCCGGCTGTCGATGGCGGCGCACCACTCGGTCCTCAGCTGCTGCAGGAACTGGGCCGCGAAAGCCCGTGCGTCGCCGATGCATCCGGGTTCGCCGGTGTAGTGCGCCGCGCGTCGCAGCGGCTCCACGGGTACGTCGAAACCAGTTGGTATCACTGCCCCGCCCAGGTATGCGGTCATGCGTGTCTCTCTTGGAAGCCCGATCCGGCCGTTCAGTGTTGCACCAGTCTTCGTACCCCGAGCCGGGGCCGCCAGTCCCCTGGAGTGTTCGCCGACCGCGCACAGCGAGCTTTGTCACAGTCGCCGGGGCCGGACTGTGGGACCGCTCACGTCGCCGGGGCGTTCTCGGCCGGGGAGTTCTGGGCGGGCGGGTTCTCGGCCGGAGAGTTCTCGGCCGGAGAGTTCTCGGCGGGCGAGTTCTGGGCCGACGGCTGCTCCTGAGCACTGGACTTCGCCGCCGACGGCTGGGTCTTCGAGGACTCACCCTGGCTGGACGGGGGCTCCGACACGGATGACTTCGAGGACGGCGCTCCCGAAGTGGAGCTCTCCGTCTTCGGGGACTCCGAAGACGGGGACTCGGAGGTCGGTGACTCCGAAGACGGAGACTTCGACGACGGGGACTCGGAGGTCGGTGACTCCGACGACGGAGACTTCGACGACGGGGACTCGGAGGTCGGTGACTCGGAGGTCGGTGACTCCGACGACGGCGACTCGGACGACGGCGACGTCGGTGACGACGACGGCGACGGCGACTCGGAGCTGGGCGAAGCCGATGTCGAGGACGACGAAGAAGGGGACGAAGGTGACGAGGGTGACGAGGGTGAGGGGGACAAGGAGGACAGGAAGAACGAGGACGAGTTCGAGGGGCTGGTCGAAGTCGGCATCGGCGTCGGCGGGACGCTCCAGGGGTGGGTGTCGCGGGGCGGCTTGGTGTGCTGGTCGTGGCGGCCGGTGTCATCGCCGCGCTGGCGGTGGAACCAGTCGCCGTGGTGGGAGTCGTAGATCACGAAGACGTTGACGACCACGATGGTGGGCCGCACCACGATGACGTTCGCGGGGTGGTACGACGCCCAGTGGTCGCCCGTCTGCCGTGTCGTGGTGCGCTGGGCGACCGGCGGGGCCAGCGGGTTGCCGCAGGCGCAGCGCGCCCGGGGCACACCGTGTCCGTCGACCAGAACGGCGGTGCCCGACTGGAGGACGGCCTGGTAGGGGCTGGCGGAGCCGTTGCGGTAGCCGTGGTTGGTGACGCGGGTGTCGGCACGCAGCGTCACGGGGGTGAGCGAGCGCAGGTAGCTGGGGACGGCGGAGGGCTGGACGCCGACCGCCTCCGCGTACGCGCGGTTCTTGGCCGGATCGGCCTGCAGGGCCCTGATCTGCTTCCCGACGTCACAGCTGGGGCGGCTCTGGACACCGCTGTAGAGGCCCGGCGCACCGCCGTCGACCACGCGCACCTGGTTGACGTGTGCGGGTGCGGAGGTGGTCGCCCGGGAGGTGTTGGCCGGGGCGGAGGCCTTCGGCGGGGAGGTCTTCGGCGGGGCGGAGGTGTTGGCCGGGGCGGAGGCCTTCGGCGGGGTGGAGGTGTTGGCCGGGGCGGAGGCCTTCGGCGGGGCGGAACTCTCCGTCACGGTCGACTCCGTGAAGGGGTCCGGGCCGGTCTTGCTCGCGGCCTGCAGGAAGACCTCGCCGCTCTGCGCGGTGCCTCCGCCGCCGGGGCGGGTGAGGACCAACGCCACCACGACCGCGGCTACCACGACGCCGGTGAGGGCGGCCACCCGCGGGGCGGACCTCCACCACGGCCGGTGCGGTCCACCGGCCCCTGCCCCGGAGCCTTGGCCGGGTGGTGGTTCAGGCGGTCCGGAGGGGGGCTGGGAGGGTCCCGAGAGCGGGCCGGAAGGCGGTCCCGTCGGGCGGCCGGATGACGGAGGTTCGACGCTCACGAGCACTTCTTCCCGTCACGCTTCCCGTCGCGAAGCGTGTCTTATATCAGAGAAAGTCCCGTTTGCTGTGCTTTTGCAACACAATTCCCCCTATTGTGTGCTCCTGCCCCATGTGACTCGCAAGCCGACGCGGACGGGCCACCCGGCGGGCGGGGCGCCCGCACGCTGCCTAGCGTGGCAAGGGTGAGCCCTGAGACCGTCCCCGCACGGCCCGTCGCCCGCCACGGCTGGGTACAGGCCGCGGCCACGGTGCTGACCGGGCTGGCCGTCATGGTCGTACTCGCCACGCTGGGCCTGTGGGCGGCCGGAGCCGCTGATCTGCCGGACGGCGCCTTCCCCCGGGTGGTGACGGCGACCGTGGTCGCGGCGGTCGGCGGCACGCTCGAACTCTCCGGCAACGCGGGCGAGCTGGCGCAGGCCCGGGCAGGCCTCACCGTGATCCCGCTGTCCGTGACCCTCGCCGGTGCGCTGGTGATCGGCGCGGGCTTTCTGCGGCCGCTGCGGCACCGGGCGGTCGCCTCGGCCCGGGAACTGGCGGGCTGGGCCGCCCGTATCGCGGTGCTGTGGCTGCTCGCGCTGCTCGGCCTCTCGTTCGCCGCCCGGAAGACCTTCGCCGTGGACGTGGGCAAGGGCACCCTCAGCGATCTCACCGACCTGTTCGACTCGACTCCGAAGGTCGGGTTCACCACGAACGTGCCGCTGACCGTGCTGTTCGGGCTGCTGTGGCTGGCCGGGGTGCTGGTGCTGACCATGCTGGTCGCGCCCGGCGCACCGCTGCCGGGGCGCCTGCTGCGCTGCCAGGAGTCGGTGCGCCCCACCGCGCACGCCATGGTCGTCCTCCTGCTGGTCTACGTCGGCCTGGGTCTCGTCGCCGCGCTGGCGTCGGCGGTGACGCGCGGGCACGTCGCCGAGACGTTCGCGGTGATCCTGCTCGGCCTGCCCAACCTGGCCTGGCTCGCTCTCTCCCTCGGTCAGGGCGCCACCTGGCACGGCCGGGTCGAGGGCCCGTTCGGCCTGTCGATGCCGCATGTCCTGGACCGGATCCTGCGCACGCCCGATGTCGCCACGCTGAATCTGCGCACGCTCACCGAGTACGACCACGGGATGTGGTGGCTGCTGATCACGGAGGTGGTGGCGCTCTCGGGGGTCGCCTTCCTGATGGCGGCGCGGTCCCCGGCCCGGGTCCGGGCCTGGCAGCACGCCCTGCGGCTGGCCGTCGCCCTGGCCCTGACAGTGCTGATGATCTGTCTGCTGTGCCGGGTCTCGGCGCACTACGGCCTGTCCCTGCTCGGCATCGGCGAGCTTGGCGGCGGTCTGTCCGGGGAACTGTTCCTCGAACCCCAGCTGTGGCAGGCGGTGGGACTCGGTGTGCTGTGGGGGCTGGCCGCCGGCTTCCTGGGCGCGCTGCTGGCCCGGCCGGTGCACCGGAGGGGCAAGGTCGAGACGAAGCCCCTCTAGCGGAAGAAGGGCCGAGCCCACTCCGGAGGCTGCGGGGGTTCGGCCGGTTTCCGCAGGTCCGTCTCGGTGTCCGGTTCGCCGTCTCCGTCACCCTCACCGTCGTCATGGCCGACGCCGCCGGTCGGGGCCGTGCGCAGGGCGGCGACGAAGTCGAGGCAGGTGTCGTACCGGGCGTCCGGGCTCTTGGCGAGGGCCCTGGCGAACACGGCGTCGACGCCCGGGACGAGGTCGGGGCGGGAGTCGCTCGGCGGGGGCGGCTCGTCGTACTGGTGGGCCCAGAGCAGCGCCATGTCGTCCTCGCGCACGAAGGGCGGGTGTCCGGCCAGGGTCTCGTAGACGACACAGGCGAGGCCGTAGACGTCGCAGCGCCCGTCGACGGGCCGCCCGGAGATCTGCTCGGGAGCCACGTAGTCGAGGGTGCCGACGAACTGGCCGACGCTGGTGAACCCGGTCAGGGACAGCGACTTCTTGGTCAGTCCGAAGTCGGTGAGGTAGACGTGCTCCGGGTGCTCGCTGTCGGTGCCCCGGGCCACCAGGATGTTGCCGGGTTTCACGTCCCGGTGGACCAGGCCGTGTTCGTGGGCGGCGTCGAGCGCGGAGGCCACCTGCCCGGCGATGCGTACGGCGGCCTCGAACGGCAGCGGTCCGCGTTCGTCGAGGAGATGGCGCAGATCGCTGCCGGGGACGTACCGCATGGCGATGTAGAGCACGCCGTCCGTCTCGCCGGCCTCGAAGACGGGCACGATGTGCGGATGGTCGATCGCGGCGGCCACCCGGGACTCGTGGGTGAAGCGCTGCCGGAAGGTGTCGTTGCGGGCGAGTTCCGGGGCGAGCAGCTTGAGCGCGACCGTCCGGTCCAGGCGCAGGTCGCGGGCCCGGTAGACGACGGCCATGCCGCCGCGGCCGATCTCGCTCTGCACCAGGTAGCCGGCCACCTGGCACCCGATGAGCTGCGAGGGCCGGCGGGAGGACAGGCTGGTCTGGCGGGCCATCAGGGCTCACCCTTGGGGGCCACGAAGCGGGTGGCGGCGTGCCCGGTGTCCTCGTCCGACGGCGTCCGGTCGGTGGCGTAGGTGTGCAGCCGCCGTCCGTCGCCGTACAGCCAGCGTTCCTCCTCGGGGTCGTACACCCACATGGACTCGCCGTCCAGCACGACACCGACGCGCAGTCCGCGGGTGCGGTCCCCGAAGGACTGCCCGTCCAGGCCCCCGGCCGCGAGTTCCTCCACCGCGGACCGGTAGTCGGCCAGGGCCTGCTCGGCACGGGCCAGCAGCGGGCGCGGATCGGAGGTGCCGGCGGGCGGGCCGTCGCCGGCGGGCGGGTCCTGGGGTACGGCGATCAGGTGCCGGCCGTCGACCCAGGCGGCCCAGCCGTTGGCGCAGCGGATGTGTCCCCAGTCGCCGACCCGTTCCTGCAGCACCACGGGCAGCAGCGGGTCGAGGGACGCGGTGGGCCGGGAGGGGTCCGGGGCCTCCCAGGCGGGCATGCCGTTCGGCGGCACGACGTGGGTCGGCCGGAATCCGGGTGGCTGCTGTTTCGTCATGGCGCCCGCCTACTTCCGCATCACGGCGGGTTCGTGGCGGCGCAGCAGCCGGGCGACCAGGAATCCGTAGCCGGCGGACAGCACCAGCAGCATGGCGAGGTCCAGCAGCCAGACGCCGGCCGAGTGCCGGAACAGGGGGTCGGCGGTGAGGTCGCCGGGCACGATCCGGGCGAGGCCGACCGTGCCGGCCATGGCGCCGAGCGCCCAGCGGGAGGGCACCAGCCAGGACAGCTGTTCGAGTACGGGCACGCCGTGCAGCGGGAGCAGGGCACCGCAGAAGACGACCTGGACGATGGCCAGCAGCACCAGCAGCGGCATCGTCACCTCCTCCTTGCGCACCAGCGCGGAGACCAGGAGGCCGAGCATCATCGCGGTGAACGACAGCAGGGCGACGGCGAGGGTGATCTCGGCCAGGGGAGGCAGCAGGACACCGTGACCGCCGGGGGCGTTGAGGTCGACGCCGAGCAGCGCTACCAGGGTGAGGACGACGGCCTGGACGACCGTGATGGTGCCGAGCACGACGACCTTGGACATCAGGTACGCCGATCTGGGCAGGCCGACGGCGCGTTCGCGGCGGTAGACCACTCGTTCCTTGACGAGTTCGCGCACCGCGTTGGCGGCGCCGATGAGCACGCCGCCGACACACAGGATGAGCAGCGCGTTCATCGCGGTGTCCGGGGTCAGCCTCCCGCCCGCGAGGGCGCGGTCCATGGCGCCCATCACGAACGGCAGGGCGATCATGACGGCGAGGAAGGTGCGGTCGGCGGCGAGGACGGCGGAGTAGCGGCGGACGAGGGTGCCGAGCTGGGCACGCCGGCTGCGGGGGCGGGGCGGCGGGGCGGGTACCACCGGCGCGGAGTCCGGGCGGCGCGGCTGGGTGGTGGCCTCGCTGACGTAGTGCCGGTGGAACGGCGAGTCGCGGTACTCCCCGGCCCAGTCCCGGTCCTGGTCGCGGTCGAAGGCCTCGAAGGCCTCCGGCCAGTGCTCGAAGCCGAAGAAGGCGAGGGCGTCGTCGGGCATGCCGTAGTACGCGATCCGGCCGCCGGGGGCGAGGACCAGGAGGCGGTCGCAGACGTCCAGGCTGAGGACGCTGTGCGTGACCACGATGACGGTGCGGCCGTCGTCGGCGAGACCGCGCAGCATGTGCATCACCGACCGGTCCATGCCGGGGTCGAGGCCGGAGGTCGGCTCGTCCAGGAACAGCAGCGACGGTTTGGTCAGCAGTTCCAGGGCCACACTGACCCGCTTGCGCTGCCCGCCGGAGAGGCTGTGGACGGGCTGCTCGGCGCGCTGTTCGAGGCCCAGTTCCCGGATCACCTCGTCCACCCGGGCCAGGCGTTCCGTCCTCGCCGTGTCCTCGGGGAAGCGCAGCTCGGCGGCGTAGGACAGGGCGGCGCGCACGGTGAGCTGGGGGTGCAGGATGTCGTCCTGCGGGACGAGGCCGACGCGCCCGCGCAGCTCTGCGTAGTCGTGGTAAAGGTCGCGGCCGTCGTACAGGACGGTGCCGTGGTCTGCGGGCCGCTGACCGGTCAGTGCGTGCAGCAGCGTGGACTTTCCGGCGCCGCTCGGTCCGACCACCGCGAGCAGGCACTTCTCCCCCACCGGGAAGGAGACGTGGTCGAGCAGGACCTTGCTGCCGTGGTCGACGGCGACCGTGAGGTCCTGCACGTCGAGGGAGATCTCGCCGCGGTCGACGTACTCCCGCAGTTCGTCGCCGACCAGGCAGTACGCGACATGGCCGATGCCGATGACGTCGCCCGGGCCGACCGGGGCGCGGGTGACGGGCCGGCCGTTGAGATAGGTGCCGTTGTGGCTGCCGAGGTCGACGATCTCGTGGCCGCCGCCGGGCAAGGCGCGCAGCTCGGCATGGTGCCGGGACACGGTCAGGTCGTCGACGACGAGGTCATTGCCGTCGGAGCGGCCGATGCGGATCATGCGTGCGGGCAGCGGCCGTACGCTGCTCGGCGCGCGGAAGGTTCCGGTCAGCTCGGGACGCGAGATCCCCGACGGGCGGTCGGCGGCGGGTGCGCGCGGGCCGAGCGGGACGGCCCGGGGGCCGTCGTCGGGATTGCCGAAGCGGATCACGCTGCCGGGGCGGACGTCCCACTCCCGGATGCGCAGGCCGTCGGCGAAGGTGCCGTTGGTGCTCTGCTCGTCCCTGAGCGTCCAGCCGTCATGGCCGCGGCTCAGCACGGCGTGGTGCCATGAGACCCGGGCATCGTCGAACACGATGTCGCTCAACGGATCACGTCCGACGTGGTAGTCGTGGCCCGGGCTCATCACCGTGGAGCCCGTGTCGGTCTCCAGAACGAGTTCGAGTGACGTCGGGGCGACCGGCTGCTCCGCCATGGCCAGAATTGTACCGATTCGCCCATATATGCGCCCCCGTGACGCCGGGGTCCCTGTGCACGCGGAAGCGCCGTGGCACGTGTCAGGCGACGGGTACGACGAGGGCCGGGAGGGTGCGCTGCATGCGCAGGGCGTCCACGGACTCGGCGAGCAGCTCGTACTCCGTGGTGTCGTCGGTGGCGGCGATCCGCACCAGCCGCCCGCCGGCCAATTCGTCCGCGACCAGCTCCTGCTGCATGTCGTCGGCGCACCAGGCACGCAGCAGCGCGGGGACGTCGGCCACCGTGTCCGCGACCGGCACGAGTGCCCCGACGGGGAAGGCGGGGGTCTCCGGACTGGGGTCGAGCCGCTCGGCGATCCAGGACGCCCGGTCGCGCAGCCACCACAGGGCCAGCGCCAGGGTCGGCGCGCGATAGGTGCCGAGCGGTACGCCGATCCGCTGTCCGCCGCACATGCCGTACGCGGTGACATGGCACAGGAATTCGTCGTGCACGATCACTCCCCCGAACGCATAGCTGTGGTGCCGGCCGAACCCTCGCTTTCCGTGCGGCTCCCGTGCGGTGAAAGTGCCCCTGAAGTTCGAGTATCGCCACTCCCGAAACACTGTCACCATGACTTTCCAGCCAGTCTCCTGGCATATTCACCGCCCGTTCTGGCCGAAAATGCACCGGCTATGCACCGGCCATACGACGCCTCCGTCATTACCCGGGAGGTAATCGACCCTCCCCCGCCGCTCGGGCATGGTGGTCACACCGGATCGGCGGAACCCCGGATCCGGCTCCTGACCAGCAGATACGACCTCGATGGAGGCTGCTTCGCCATGACCGTGAACACCAACAGTTACGACAGCGCCGTCGCCCGTTACTTCGAGGCCTGGAACGCCACCGAGCCGGAGGCCCTGAAGAAGGCGGTCGCGGCGGCCTGGACCACCGACGGCGGCTACACCGACCCGCTCGCCGACGTCCGCGGGCACGACCGGATCGCCGCCGTGATCGCCGCGGCCCACGAGCAGTTCCCCGGGTTCGCCTTCCGCCCCCTCGGCGCCGTGGACGGGCACCACGACACCGCGCGGTTCGGCTGGGAGCTGGTGAACGAGGCGGACGGCTCGGCGCCGGTGGCCGGGTTCGACGTGATCACGCTGGACGGCGAGGGCCGTATCCGGCAGGTGCTGGGCTTCCTGGACCGGCTGCCTGGGGCCTGAGGCGGAGAGGGCGATGAGTTTTCCCGCTCGCGGCGGTCCGGTAATGCAGGAAAAGATCACCGCGAGCGGAGGCCGTCATGAACACCGACGACAGGAACACGGGCACGGCGGAGAAAGTCGACGAGGAATTCACCGCCGTCCTGCGCAAAAGCCCGGAGAAAGGCGGCTGGACCTATGTGGTCTGGCCGCGGTCCGTCGAATTCTTCGGAACCCGCGGACTGGTCGAGGTCCGCGGGACGGTCGACGGCCACCCCTTCAGCAGCTCCTTCATGGCCCTGGGCGACGGCACCCACAAGCTCCCCGTGAAGGCCGACGTACGCAGGGCGATCGGCAAGGGCGAGGGTGACATGGTGACCGTACGCCTCCAGGAGCGACTGTGATCGCGCGCCGTCCGGAGCGGCTCAGCTCCTGGCCACCTCCCGGTAGCGGCGCGGCGCCACGCCGACGGCGCGTTTGAAGGCGTTGCTGAAGGCGCTCTCGGAGGTGTAGCCGACCGAGCGGGCGAGCGCCGCGACCGGGGTGGAGTCCTGCCTGAGGGCGCGGGCGGCCAGGCTCATCCGCCAGTTCTGGAGGTAGGTGAGGGGCGGCACGCCGGAGGGCCGCCCGCTGCGCGCCCCCGCCCGGCAGCAGAAGACCGTTCCGCAGGGAGCGGCGACCGGCGTGTGGTGCGCCACCAGCCCGCAGCTCGACGGACTGGGCGGTGTCTACTGCGAGAACTGCGACATCAGCCCGCTGGTGGCCCCTGCGGACGAGGCCGGGTGGCGGGCGGAACCTGGGCTGCCCGGCGTGCTGCCGTACGTCGCCGACCCGGAGGCGGCGGCGCGCCTCTGGGAGGTCAGCGAGCGGCTCACGGCCTGACGGTCCCTCACCGCCCCGCGTTCTCAGCCCTTCACGATCGCGTCGATCCGCGCCAGTTCCTCGTCCTCGAAGTCCAGGTTGCGGATCGCGCCGACGCTGTCCTCGATCTGCCGCGGGCTGCTCGCGCCGACCAGGGCGGAGGTCACGCGGCCGCCGCGGAGCACCCAGGCAAGGGCCAGCTGGGCCAGGGTCTGGCCGCGGGACCCGGCGATCTCGTCCAGGGCGCGCAGCCTGCCGACCAGGTCCTCGGTGACCGCGTCCGAGTTCAGGAAGGGGCTGTCGCTCGCGGCCCGGGAGTCCTCGGGGATGCCGTCGAGGTAGCGGCCGGTGAGCAGGCCCTGCTCCAGCGGGGAGTACACGATGGAGCCCGCCTGGAGCTCGTCCAGGGCGTCCAGCAGGCCCTCGTCCTCCGGGCGCCGGTCGAGCATCGAGTAGCGCGGCTGGTGGATGAGGAGCGGGGTGCCGAGCTCGCCGAGGATGCGGGCGGCCTCGCGGGTCTGCTCCGCCGAGTAGTTGGAGACGCCGACGTAGCGCGCCTTGCCCTGCTGCACCGCGGAGTGCAGGGCGCCCATCGTCTCCTCCAGCGGAGTGTCCGGGTCGAAGCGGTGCGAGTAGAAGATGTCGACGTGGTCGAGGCCCATCCGCGTCAGGCTCTGGTCCAGCGAGGACAGCAGGTACTTGCGCGAGCCCCATTCGCCGTACGGACCCGGCCACATGAGGTAGCCGGCCTTGGTGGAGATCACCAGCTCGTCGCGGTACGGCGTGAAGTCGGCCTTCAGGGCCTCGCCGAGCGCGGACTCGGCGGCGCCGGGCGGCGGGCCGTAGTTGTTGGCGAGGTCGAAGTGGGTGACACCGAGGTCGAAGGCGCGGCGCAGGATGGCGCGCTGGGTCTCGACGGGCCGGTCGGGCCCGAAGTTGTGCCACAGGCCGAGGGACAGCGCCGGGAGCTTCAGGCCGCTGCGCCCGGTGCGCCGGTAGGGCATGTCGGCGTAACGGTCGGGGTGTGCGGTGTACAACGCGACTCCAGAGGGGTTGGCACAGGTGAGTCAGGTTCCGGGGAACCGGTGTCCACTCTGTCGCGGCCCGCGGGCAGTGGTCCAACAGGAGAATCCGATGGAATTCAGCGGATACGCTTCTGAGTCATGGAACTGCGTCATCTCCAGCACTTCGTCGCGGTCGCCGAGGACCAGCACTTCACCCGGGCCGCCGAGCGTCTCATGGTGTCGCAGTCCGGCCTGTCGGCGTCCATCCGGGCGCTGGAACGGGAGCTGCGGGCGCCGCTGTTCGTGCGCACCACCCGGCGGGTGACGCTCACCGAGGCGGGGCGCGCGCTGCTGGTGGAGGCCGAACGGATCCTGGCGCAGGTGCGCTCGGCGCACGAGGCGGTGGCGGCGGTGCAGGGCGTGCTGCGGGGCACGCTGGCGCTGGGCACCGAGCAGTGCATCGCCGGGGTGCACGTGGCGCAACTGCTGGCGGGCTTCCGGCGGCGGCATCCGGACGTGGAGATCCGGCTGCGGCAGGCGGGTTCGGGCGCGCTGGCCGAGGAGGTCGCGGCCGGACGGCTGGACCTGGCCTTCGCCTACCGGACCCAGGCGGACGACGACCAGCTGCGCTCGGTGTCACTGACCAGCGAGCCGATGACGGTCCTGTGCCATCCCGATCACCGGCTCGCCGCGGCCGGGGCGGTGCTGACACCGGACGACCTGGCCGGTGAGGTCTTCGTGGACTTCCATCCGGACTGGGGGCCGCGCCGCACCACGGACTCCGCCTTCGCCGCGGCCGGGATCCGGCGCACGGTCGCGCTGGAGGTCAACGACGTGCACAGCCTGCTGGACCTGGTCGACGAGAACCTCGGCATCGCCGTCGTACCGCGGCACTTCCGGCACAAGCGGCCCTCGCTGACGGCGCTCCCGGTGAAGGGCACCGGCGACGCGGAGTACGAGACCGTGGCCCTGCTGCCGCCGGAGCGGGCGACGAGCCCCGCGGCCCGCGCCCTGGTCACGCTCCTGGAGACGGAGGGCCTGACGCCGTTCCAGGACGGGTCCCGGGCCTCCTGATCCAACGGCGCTGCACACGCGTCACCGCCCGCACCCCGTCCGGGCGGGCGGGGCCTGATTCCGCACGCAGGACAGCGCGCGATGCGCGATGGTGGACGCATGCATGCGAAGGACATCCTCATCGACGGCTACGGCCGCATCCAGGAAGAAGTCCATGCCGCCCTCGACGGCCTCGGACGGGACCAGCTGCACTCCCGTCCGGCCCCCGACGCCAACTCCGTCGCGTGGCTCGTGTGGCACCTCGCCCGGGTGCAGGACGACCACATCGCCGACGCCTTCGACCTCGACCAGGTGTGGCTCAGCCAGGACTGGCAGAAGCGCTTCGGCCTCGACCTGCCCCGCCACGACACCGGCTACGGGCACACTCCCGCGAAGGTCGCGAAGGTGCGGGTCGAGTCGGCCGACCTGCTCACCGGGTACTACGACGCCGTGCACGAGCAGACCCTCGGCGTCCTGCGCGAGCTGGCCGCCAAGGATCTCGAACGGATCGTGGACGAGCGCTGGGACCCCCCGGTCACCCTGGGGGTCCGCCTGGTGAGCGTCCTGTCCGACGACCTCCAGCACGTCGGACAGGCCGCCTACCTGCGGGGGCTGCTTCAGAGCGCGGCCGCGTAACCCGGCAGGACCACGTTCTCGATGAGGGCGTTTCGCTCGTCGAACGGGATGAACGCGCTCTTGACGGCGTTCACGGTGACCGTGCGCAGGTCCTCGACGGTCCAGCCGGCCTCCTCGACCAGCAGGGACATCTCCCGCGTCATCGTCGTACCGGAGACCAGCCGGTTGTCGGTGTTGAGGGTGACCCGGAAGCCCAGGTCCTTCAGCGCGGTGATGGGGTGCTCGGCGATCGAGGTGGCGCAGCCCGTCTGCAGGTTGGAGGTGGGGCACATCTCCAGGGCGATGCGGCGGTCGCGCACCCAGCCGGCCAGGCGGCCGAGCTTGCCGTCGACGATGTCCTCGGTGATGCGCACGCCGTGGCCGATGCGCTGCGCGCCGCACACCTGCAGGGCCTGGTGGATGCTGGGCAGGCCGTGCGCCTCGCCGGCGTGGATGGTGAAGGGCACACTCTCCCGGCGCAGGTGCTCGAAGGCGGCCAGGTGGTCGGCGGGCGGGAAGCCGTCCTCGGCGCCGGCGATGTCGAAGCCGACGACGCCGGCGTCGCGGTAGGCGACGGCCAGCTCGGCGGCCTCACCGACGCGGTCGAACATGCGCATGCCGCACAGCAGGGTGCCGACACGGACGGGCGTACCGGCGGCGGCCGCCTTGGCCATACCGGCGGCGAGGCCCTCCTGGACGGTCTCCACGACCTCGTTCAGGGTGAGCCCGCCCTGGGTGTTCAGCTCGGGCGCGTAGCGCACCTCGGCGTAGACGACACCGTCGGCGGCGAGGTCGAGCACGTACTCCTCGGCGACGCGCAGCAGGCCCTCTCGGTTCTGCATGACGGCGAGGGTGTGCTCGAAGGTGGCTATGTAGCGGACCAGGTCGCCGGAGTTGGCGGCCTCGTAGTACCAGGCGGCCAGCTCGTCCGGGTCGGTGGTCGGCAGGGTGTGGCCGACCGCGGCCGCGAGCTCGACGACGGTGGCGGGGCGCAGGCCGCCGTCGAGGTGGTCGTGGAGGACGGCCTTGGGCAGGCGGCGGATCACGTCGGCGTCTACGCGCGTAGCAGTCATGGCGGGTCTTTCCTTGAGCAGGCGGTTCGAAGCAGCGGGAGAAAAGTCAGGCGGCGGGCTGGAGCAGGTCCCAGCCGTTGCCGTAGAGGTCCTGGAAGACGGCCACCGAACCGTACGGCTCGTGGCGCGGCTCCTCCAGGAAGGTCACGCCGGCGGCGGTCATGCGGGCGTGGTCGCGGGCGAAGTCGTCGGTGTACAGGAAGAACCCGACCCGCCCACCGGTCTGGTCCCCGATCCGGGCCCGCTGGTCCTCGCCCCTGGCGCGGGCGAGCAGCAGGCCGGTGCCGTGGCCGTCCGCGCCGGGCTCGACGACGACCCAGCGGGAGCCGTCCGGCCGTGGCGCGTCCTCGACCAGCCGGAACCCGAGGGCCTCGGTGTAGAAGCGGATGGCCTCGTCGTAGTCGTCCACGACGAGGGTGACCAGGGCAACGCGTCGCATCGGGGCCTTCCGGTGAGGGTGGTTAGCGGGTGAGGTTATACGTAAAACTTCACGGACGCCAGTCACCTGCGCTAGAGGTGGGTCCTGCGGGGCGCGAGGAGCGCCGGATCAGGGCTTCTCGTCGCCCTGGGCGACCTCGACCCGGTGGTGGAAGTCGGCCATTCCGGTCACCGCGGCCACACAGGAGACGGCGGCGCAGGCGAGCAGGAGCGCGGCGACGCGCCGGCCGGTGCGGGGCGCGGCCCGGGGGGCGGCCAGCAGGGCCTGGACGCGTTGCGGGACGGGGCCCGTCGTCGCCGCCGCGGCGACGACGGGCCGCTCCGAGCGGGCGGCCTGGCCGGCGAGGGCCGCGCGGGCGATGGCGCGGGCGGTCAGGCGCCGGTCGCCCACGGAGGCGGCAGCGGCCTCGTCGGCGGCGCGTTCGGCGGCGAGCCGGATGGTCTCGCGCACCGGGCGCAGGGCGGGATGGCAGTGCGCCGCGAGCTCGGCGGCGGCGAGGAAGTAGTGATGGCCGCCCTCGTTGTGCGCCCGCTCGTGTGCGAACAGCGCCTCGCGCTCGGGTCCGTCGAGGCTGCGCAGCATGGCGGTGGTGACGACGATACGGTGCGGGCGCCCGGGCAGGGCGTACGCGTCCGGGCGGGGCGAGTCGACCACGCACAGGTCTCCCGCGGCAGGTCCGCGGCCGGCCTCCGTGCGGGCGGCCCGGAAGGCGCGGGTCTGGCGCAGCACCGAGCGGACGAGGGTCCAGCCGCAGACGGCGAGGGCGCCGACGGAGGTGGCGGCGGCGGGCAGGACGACGAGGTCCGAGGCCGTGCGCAGCGGGTGGACCAGTTCACCGAGGGCGGCGAACAGCGGCACCTTGAGCAGGCCCGTCAGGACGAACCCGCCGAGCGCGGCGAGCGAGCTGCCCGCGAGGACGACCGCACAGGCGGTGATCGCCCACAGCGCGACGGCCGGGACGAGCCGGTCCAGGGCCCGCCGGGCCAGCGCCGGCAGGGCGAACGGCAGCAGCAGCGGCAGCAGGAGCAGTGCGGTCATCAGGCGTCGGATTCGAGCAGGTCCCGCAGGATGCGTTCGTCGTCGGGGCTGAGCTGGGCGACGAAGCGGGCGAGGACGGTCTCGCGGTCGCTGTCCCGGTCGAGTTCGGTGTGCATCCGGCGGGCGGTGAGGCCCTGGGCGTCCTGGAGCGGGAAGTAGGCGAAGCCGCGGCCCTGGCGCTGCCGCTCCACCATGCCCTTGTCGTGCAGGCGGGTGAGGATGGTCGTCACCGTCGTACGCGCGAGGGCCGCGCCGAGACTCAGCTGGACCTGGCCGGGCGTCTGGGGCGCGGCGGCGGCCCAGAGGGCGGCCATGACGCTCGCTTCGAGCTCACCGGCCGGCCGGCGTTCGTCCTTGGCGTCGGTCATGGGAACGTCCCTCACCCCGTCTTCGTCTGCAGTTCGGAAGACCGTCTACGTCATTGTAGTCAGCCGGGCGCCATGCCGGGCCGTGCGCCCGGACGCCCATTATGGAAGGGGCCGCCGGCGAAGTCCGAACGGCCGCGTGCGTACCGCCCCACTCCTCTTCCTCGACGGCCCCCGCCCGGCGCTGCGGTCCCGCGGCACTGCCCGGCTCGCGCCTGCCGACGCACGTGAACGCCGACGGGGCCCTCGGCCCTTCCCGCGCCGTCCGCGGCCGGGGGTCAGACGTCCTGGGTGTGGAGAGCGTCCAGCCGCTCCAGCTCCTCCTGGCCGAGCCGCAGGGCGCCCGCGGCGACGTTCTCCGTCAGATGGTCCGGGTTGCCGGTGCCGGGGACGGCGAGGACGTGCGGCCCCCGGTGCAGGGTCCAGGCGGTACGGATCGCCGCGGGGCTCACGCCGTGCGCGCGGGCCACGGCGAGGATCTCGTCGTCGTTGCGCGTGCCGGCCGCGCCGCGCTCGCCGCCCTGGCCCGCGACGGCGTAGTAGGGCACGAACGCGATGCCGCGTTCACCGCACATCCGCAGGAGTTCGTCGGCCCGCGGGTCCGGGGCGTCCACCGCGTACCGGTTCTGCACGGAGACGACGGGGGCGATCTCCAGCGCCTCGGTCAGGTGCCGGGGCTGGATCGCGGAGATGCCGAGGTGCCGGACCAGGCCTGCCTCGCGCAGTTCGGCGAGGGCACCGAAGTGTTCGGCGATGGAGTCCTGGTTCATCCGGCGCAGATAGACGAGGTCGAGGTGGTCCCGGCCGAGCTGGCGCAGGTTCTCCTCCACGTGGCCGCGCAGCTGGTCGGGCCGGGCCGAGGTGCCCCACTCCCCGCAATAGTCGCGGAACGGGCCGACCTTGGTCGCTATGACCAGGTCGTCGGCGTACGGCGCGAGGGCGGTGTTGATGAGTTCGTTGGCGGAGCGCAGGGAGGAGAAGTAGAACGCGGCCGTGTCGATGTGGTTCACACCGAGTTCCACGGCCCTGCGCAGGACGGCGATCGAGCGTGCGCGGTCGCTGACGGTGCCGAGGTGGAAGGCGGCACTGCCCGTCAGCCGCATGGCACCGAAGCCGATGCGGTGGACGGGCAGGTCACCGAGCTCGAAGGTTCCGGAGGCGTCCGCGGTGATCGTTTCAGCGGTCATCGGCGGAGTTTCGCACACGCACCCCGGAACCGTCCCTTCAGCCGAGGGGCTTGACCAGCACCGCCTTGCGGTGGCTGAACGTCTCGATCGAGTAGCGCCCGTGGTAGCTGCCCATACCGCTCTCCCCCACACCGCCGAACGGCAGGTCGGAGACGGTCAGGTGGGCGAGCGGCAGGCCGTAGCCGAGGCCGCCCGAGGAGGTCTCGGCGGCGATGCGACCGCGGGTCCGCTCGGAGTCGGTGAAGACGTACAGCGCGAGCGGCTTGTCACGGTCGTTGATGAAGTCGATCGCCGCGTCCAGGCCCGGCACGGCGACGATCGGCAGGACCGGCCCGAAGATCTCCTCCTGCATCACGGGGGACTTCGGGTCGACGTCCGCGAGCACGGTCGGCGCGATGTACTTGTCCGTGCGGTCGCTGCCGCCGCCGACCGCCACCCGGCCGGAGCCGAGCAGGGCGGAGAGCCGGTCGAAGTGGCGCTCGTTGACGATCCGGCCGTACTCGGGCGAGGCCTGCGGGTCGGTGCCGAAGAGGGTCTCGACGGCGCGGACCAGCGCGGCCTCCAGGCCTGCGGCGGTCTCCGGGTCGGTGAGGACGTAGTCGGGGGCGACGCAGGTCTGGCCCGCGTTCAGGAACTTGCCGCGCGCCAGCCGGTCGGCGACCACGTCGAGATCGGCGCCCCGGTCGACGAACACCGGGGACTTGCCGCCCAGTTCGAGGGTGACCGGGGTGAGGTGCTCGGCGGCGGCGCGCATCACGATGCGGCCGACGGTGCCGTTGCCGGTGTAGAAGATGTGGTCGAAGCGCTCGGCGAGCAGGGCCGTGGTCTCCGGGACGCCGCCCTCGACCACGGCGACCGCGTCGCTGTCGAGATGGGCGGGAATCAGCTCGGCCAGCACGGCCGAGGTGGCCGGGGCCAGTTCGCTCGGCTTGGCCACGACCGCGTTGCCGGAGGCCAGCGCGCCGACCATGGGGGCGAGCAGCAGCTGGGCCGGGTAGTTCCAGGGGGCGATGACGAGAACGACGCCGAGCGGGTCGTACTGCGTCCAGGCCGTCGCGTCGCCGCCGAGGTGCGCCGGTACGGGCGCGGACTCCGGGCGCAGCCACTCGTCCAGGTGCTCCAGGGTGTGGTCGATCTCCCGGATCGTGAAGTCGATCTCGGTGCGATAGGCCTCGGTGCTGCTCTTGCCCAGGTCGGCGTGGAGGGCGGCGGCGAGGTCCGCGCCGTTCTCCGTGAGCATCGCGCGCAGGCGCCGGAGCTGGCCGGTGCGCCACTCGACGGGCTTGGTGCGGCCGGTGCGGAAGGTGGCGCGCAGCCGGGCCACGACGTCGGCGGGCTGCTCGGGGGTGGAGTGGTTCACGGATGCCTCGCTGGTGGTGCACGGGCTGGTCGGCCCGAGCGTAGGGTCTCGAAAGTCAGATGTAAATGCCAACCTTTTAGGTTCCCAAGTAAATTCCGTCGGCTGCCGGCGGTGACGAGAGTCACGTCGCCCGGTGGCCGAGGTCCCGTCTGCGCCGCTCCAGATGGGCCCGCTCGGCCTCGCTCGTCGCCAGCTCGACGGCTTTCGCGTACTCCGCCTCGGCCTCGGCGGGCCGGTCCAGGCGGCGCAACAGGTCGGCGCGGACGGCGTGCAGGACGTGGTAGCCGGTGAGGTCGAGGGAGTCGACCTGCGCCAGGGCCTCGGCCGGGCCCTCGACCTCCGCCACCGCGACCGCCCGGTTCAGCGCGACGACCGGCGACGGTGCGACGGCCGTCAGCTGGTCGTACAGGCCGAGGATCTGGCCCCAGTCGGTGGCGGCGGCGATCGGCGCGTCGCTGTGCACGGCGTTGATCGCGGCCTGGATCTGGTACGGCCCGGGCCGGTCACGGCGCAGACAGCGCCGGACCAGGTCCTGGCCCTCGGCGATGAGGCCGCGGTCCCACCGGCCGCGGTCCTGCTCGGGCAGCGGCACCAGCGCGCCGTCCGCGTCCCGCCGGGCCGGACGGCGTGCCTCGATCAGCAGCATCAGGGCCAGCAGTCCGGTGACCTCCGGTTCGTCCGGCATCAGCTCGGCCAGCAGCCGGCCGAGCCGCACGGCCTCCGCGCACAGGGCGGGATCGCCGGTGTAGCCCTCGTTGAAGATCAGGTAGACGACGGCGAGGACCCCGCCGAGCCGGTCGGGCAGATCGGCGTCGCGGGGCACGCGGTACGGGATGCCCGCGTCGCGGATCTTGGCCTTGGCCCGCACCAGCCGCTGGGCGAGGGTCGGCTCGGGGACCAGGAAGGCCCGGGCGATCTGGGCGGTGCTCAGGCCGCCGAGCAGGCGCAGGGTGAGGGCGACCCGGGACTGGAGGGCGAGTGCGGGGTGGCAGCAGGTGAAGATCAGACGGAGCCGGTCGTCGCGCACGGGGCCCTCCTCGGGCGGTGCGTCGGGCGCGTACAGCCGGGTGGCCTCGGCGTGTCGGGCATCCCGGGAGGACTCGCGGCGCAGTCGGTCGACGGCCCGGTTGCGGGCGGTGGTGATGATCCAGCCGGCCGGGCTCGGCGGTACACCGGTCTCCGGCCACTTGCGCACCGCTGTGGCGAAGGCGTCCTGCACCGCTTCCTCGGCGAGGTCGATGTCGCCGAGGAAGCGGACGAGGACGGCGACCGCGCGCCCGTACTCCGCGCGGAAGACGGCCTCGATGCCGGGCGCCTTCGCCATCAGTGCTGGTCCACGAAGGGCCGCACCTCGATGGGCAGGGTGGTCGCCAGGGCTGCCTTGCGTCCCCACTCCAGGGCCTCGTCCAGGTCGGCGGCCCGGATCAGGCAGAGTCCGCCCAGGTACTCCTTGCCCTCGGCGTAGGGCCCGTCGGTGATGAGCACGTCGCCGTCCTTGGGGCGCAGCACGGTGGCGGTCTCCGGGCCGTGCAGGCCACCGGCGAAGACCCAGGCTCCGGCCGCACGGAGTTCGTCGTTGAATGCCTCGACGTCGCGCATGATCTCGGCGAGCGCCTCGGGGGCGGGCGGCTGCCCTCCGGCCGGCTGGACCACACTGAGCAGGTAGTGCTTCATGATGTCCTCCTGGGGTTCTTCCCCCCCCCGGCGTCTTCCCGGTGCCGGGGGTGTCTGTCACCTCCTACACGAACGGGCGAGGCCCGGATCGACACCGCGCGCCACCGATCCGGAAGAAAAAATCCGGCAGCCGTCTTCGGAAGAATCCTCCGCATGACCGACACCGCACATCCGCTCGTCGTCCGCGCCCGACGGCTCGCCGCCGACCTGCTCGTCCCCGAGGCCGAGCGGGTGGACCAGGAGGGCGTCCCCGTGAGCCACATCGAGGCGGTGAAGGAGTCCGGGCTGCTCGGCGTCGTCGCACCCGTCGCGTACGGGGGCTCGGGGGCACCGCCGGCCGTGCTGCGGGAGACCGCGGAGATCCTGGCCGGGGCGTGCTGCTCGACCTGGTTCGTGCAGACGCAGCACCACACTCCGGTGCAGACCCTGGCGAAGAGCGAACTGCCGGTACGCGAGCGCCTGTTGGGCCCGCTGGCCCGCGGCGAACTGCTGTCCGGGGTGGCGTACGCGCATCTGCGGGCCCATCCGCGAGTCCCGGTGCGGGTGCGGCGGGAGGGCGGCGGCTGGCGGTTCGACGGGACCGTCCCCTGGTACACCGGATGGGGCCTGAACGACGTCATGCTCCTCGCCGGGGTGACCGAGGCGGACGAAGCCCTGTTCGCCTTCGTCGAGGCACGCGACCAGCCGGGCCTGCGGGCCTCGCCGCCGCTGCGCCTCGCGGCGCTCACCGCCGCCCGCACGGTGTCGCTGGAGCTGGACGGCCTACAGGTCCCGGAAGAGGCGGTGGCCCTGCGGACACCGTACGAGTCGTGGGCACCCGGCGACCGGGCCAGGACGCTGAACACCGTTCCGGCGGTCTTCGGCATCGCGGAGGCGGCGCTGTCCGCGCTGGACGAGGAGGCCGCCGGCCCGCTGCGCGCCCGCCTCGCCGACGTCCGCCGCCGCGCCTACGCGCTGGCCGACCACCCGGCGCCGCTGGAGCGGATCGCGGAACGGCTGACAGTGCGGGCCGAGGCGTACGACGTCCTGGGTACGGTCACCACGGCGGCGGTCGTGGCCGGCGGCGGCCGCGCCTTGTCCCTGACCAACCGCGCCCAACGACTGGCCCGCGAGGGTCTGTTCCTGCTGGTGCAGGGGCAGACGGCGGAGACCCGTACGGCGCATTTGCGGTCGCTGGCCCGGGGGTCGGCTGTGGGCGGGGGATCGGCTGTGGGCGGGGCCTGAAGCCTGGGGGGCTTGAGGCCTGGAGGGGCTTGAGGCCCAGCGGCGCGTGGGGTCGAGCAGCGCGTGAAGCCGAGCAGCGCATGAAGCCTCGCAGGGTATGAAGCCGAGCAGCGCGTGAAGCCTCGCAGGGCATGAAGCCGAGCGGCGCGGGAACCAGGCGGCCCGTGACCGGGCGGCGTTTGCGGGCAGGCGCCGGGCACCGACCGGGGGCGGCCGAGTCCGTCATGGCGACGATGCGAGAGGGGGGCGGTGCCCGGGCGCATCCGAGGCGGATGCGCGGTCACACCGGCGGAGGAGGCCGTACACCACGGTCGGCCGACTCGCGTGCACGCGCCACACGCGTACGGGTCGGCGGCGGCCACCCGGTCAAACTGGCAGGGGCCGCACACCACAGCAAGCCGGCTCGCACCCACGCACCACACGCGAACGGACCGACGACAGCCACCCCGTCAAACCCCGGGCGAACCGACCGGCGGCGGCAGCCCACGCACACCGCCGGAGGCCGCGCGCCGCAGCAAGGCGACTCACATGCGCGGCTCGCACGCGGGCCGGGGTCAGCGGTGGCGCAGTACCCGGCGCGCCACGGCGTGGGTACCCACCGTGGCGGCCGCGGCGAAGGCAAGGCCCTGGAGTGCGTCGCGCGGGCGGGTGGGGCGGAGGACCCCGGAGCGGCGCAGGCGGCCGCGGGCCCAGAGGGTGAACGGGAGGACGATCAGCGGGGTGGTCACCGAGCCCGGGGTGTAGCCCCGGAACGCGGCCGCCTGGGCCAGGTGCACCACACCGTGCAGGCCGAAAGCGTTGAGCGCTGTCTGGTAGACGGCTGAGCGGCCGCCGGTGCGGTGCCCGTCGGCGGCGGCCGCGGCGAGCACGACCGCCATCGCGGCCACGGCGGTCGTGAACTCGCGGCCGTCCACCGACTCCAGTTGCCGCCACACCGTCTCCGGCACCCGGGGATACCTCTTCCGTAACTCCGGAACCCCGGTCCGCACCCACCTCGGCACCGTGACCAGTTCCTCGGTGTCGTGCACGGCCCAGGCGGCCAGCAGTCCGAAGGTGACGGACGCCCCCACGTCCAGCGGTTCTCGTGTCATGAACCGGCAGTCTGCCAGGCGGAGTTGCTCACCTGGTCGGCGCCCCGACGGCACCTGCACCCGCGACTCGCCCACCAGGGTGGCAGGTCGGCGCCCCCCTTCACCGCGGGGGCGACCCGGCAGGCTGCTCCACCGCTGCTTCCTTGCCCTGGCCCCTGCGGGTCTGCTGCCCGTTCCCGTACACGGTGGCCTCCATGACGGCGGCGTTCTCCGGGTCGACCACCGACTCGGTGGGTTTGCCCACCTCCGACAGCGTCATCTGCGCACGGTCGTCGACCAGGCGGGTCACCAGGTGCTGCGCGGCACCGAAGACGGCGGCCCAGGCGAGGACCTGCGATCGGCTGTCCAGGTCGCTGAGTCCGGGTACGAAGGCGCCCCTGATCAGCAGTACCCCGAGGAAGGCGGACAGGGCGCCGGTGGGGAACTTCAGCACCGCCGACGCCAGGGGCAGCATGTAGGGAGTGCTGGTGCCCCGGATGTGGCGCAGTGAGGCGATGACGGTGAAGGCCGCGCCGGCCAGCCCGGCCACCTCGACGGTGAGGATGTCCCTCGAATCGGCGCGACTGCTGGGAACGGTGCCTGCCGGCAGACCTCGGAATTCCTTGCTCGGGCAGACGATGTCGACGGCGGTCCCGCCGCCGGGGCCGAGCTTGGGTGCGAAGCACAGGCTGAGCGACTGGGGGAAGAACCAGCCGTACACGGCCAGGCCCGCCACCCCGAGAAGGACGACGAACGTGGCGGTCCAGAGAATGTTGCGCAGGCTCCGGACCCGGGCCAGTTCGGCGTCGAGGGCGACGTACGCGCTGTCCAGCGCCCGGACCAGCAGTTCCCGGTCGGTCGGCACCAATTCGCCGGAGACGATGGAGCGGATCCGCTGGGCGAGTCTGACGCGCTGCGGATCGTCCCTGCCCAGATGGCGCTTGACCAGCGCCATGACCTCACTGGCGCGGCCCGCGGCCTCCTGGTCGGACACCAGCTGGAGCAGCAGCACGTCGGCGCTGCGCAGATTCGACCAGACGCCTTCCTGGGCGGTCGAGCCCGACCACAACCGCCGCCACCCGAACGTCTCCTCCGCCGCCGCGCGGGCCTTTTCCAGGTGGCTTTCCATTCCCCGGAGCAGTGCCTTGCGGTCGGCGGAGGGCGGTCTGGCTTCCTCGCGTTTCAGCTGTACCTCGAGATAGGCGAGACGGGTTTTGGCCCGGGCCCGCCAGGGCGACCGCGGCGGCCTGGGACGCAGCCCGGCCTCGAGCCGTCGGCGCGTTCGGGCCCAGGGACTTCCCCGGGCCGCCACGGAAGTGGCCATGGCGGGCTTTCCTGACGCTCCGGCAGGCTAGCGGCTCAGGGCGGGCACATGGAGTCTCTTCCACGACTCCGGCCCCGGCATTCCGTCGGCGTCGCTGCCGCCGAACCCGAGTTTGCGCTGCCAGTTGGCGTACGATTCCCGGTCCTCCTCACTCCACTGGAAGTCCGGCTCGTCGTCGGGATACGCCGAGCAGCCTTCCTCGATGAGGCGCCAGCCCATGACCTCGATGATCGGACTGCTCACGGACGGCTGGAAGAAGTCCTTGCCCGGGAAGGGCTCGTCCGCGCCGACCGGCTGCTGACTCGGCGCCGCCACACGGACCTGCTGGCCCACCTGAATGACGTTCGGATTCTTGATCTGGGGGTTCCACTGCTCGATCTGGGCCAGGGGCACATGGAACTTGGCCGCGATTTTGGAGAGTGTGTCACCCTCCCTTACCACGTAGAACTCCGGTGTAGCGTTCATAGGTCCATGCTAATGACGGATCGACAAGAATTCGACACGGGAAATCGCCCGGAGAACCGGTTGAATCAGGGCCAGTTGAATATTCACTCAGCCCGCGAAAGGAACCTGGGCCGTAGCAGCGATCGCCCCACCGAAGGGGTGCCGCCACAGCCCCTCCGCGGCAAGCCGCGGCAGCACTCCCTCCCCGAACCAGTACGCCTCCTCCAGGTGCGGATATCCGGACAGCACGAACTCCTCGATTCCCAGGGCCGCGTACTCCTTGATGCGCTCGGCGACCTCCTCGTGGCTGCCCACGAGCGCCGTGCCCGCGCCGCCGCGCACCAGGCCGATCCCGGCCCAGAGGTTGGGGTGGATCTCGAGGCCGTCACGGTTGCCGCCGCCGTGCAGGGCGAGCATCCGCCGCTGCCCTTCGGACTCGCTGCGGGCCAGTCCGGCCTGCACGGACTTCACCGTCTCGGTGTCGAAGCCCGCGAGCAGCCGGCCGGCCTCCGCCCAGGCCTGCTCCGAGGTGTCGCGGGTGATGACGTGGAGCCGGATGCCGAAGCGCAGGGTGCGCCCGTGCTCTGCGGCGAGCCCCCGGATCCAGGCGATCTTCTCGGCGACCTGAGCGGGTGGCTCACCCCAGGTGAGGTACACGTCGACGTGCTTGGCGGCGACCTCTCCGGCGACGGGCGAGGACCCGCCGAAGTACACCTCGGGGACGGGGGCGGGCACACGGGCGAGCCTGGCGTCCTCGACCTGGAGGTGTTCCCCGTGCAGGTCGACACTCTTGCCCTCCCACAACTCCCTTACGATGTGCAGGAATTCGCCGGTACGGCGGTAGCGGTCGTCCTTGTCGAGGAAGTCGCCGTAGGCCCGCTGCTCGTGACTCTCGCCGCCGGTGACCACGTTGAGCAGGAGTCGTCCGCCGGTCTGCCGCTGGAAGGTGGACGCCATCTGCGCGGCCAGGGTCGGCGAGACGAAGCCGGGCCGGAAGGCGACCAGGAACTTCAGCCGTTCGGTGTGCTGGCTGACCATGGCGGTGGTCAGCCACGCGTCGTCGCACCAGGCGCCGGTCGGGGTGAGCGCGCCGACGAAGCCCAGGTCCTCGGCGGCCCGCGCGATCTGGCTCAGGTAGGCCACGGTCGGCGGCCGGTCCCGGCCGGATGCGGTGGCCGGGGTGCCGTGGCCGCCGCCGACGACATGCCGACTGTCGCCGTTGGTGGGCAGGAACCAGTGGAAGGTGAGGGACACGTGGGGGTCTCCGATCAGAGCAGGCCGTGACGGGGCGGCGGGTTCCGTTCAGCAGGTGCCGGTGTCGACAGCGGCGCAGAGCAACTCACTTTCGGCGTCGAGGCGTTACCGCCGTACCTGTGCGGTCGTGCCGCTCAACCGGCCGCCGCCAGTACGGGAGTGGTGCGCTCCAGGGCCGCCGAGAACTGGTCCACGATCTGTTCCAGGGCCTCGGTGGTGGCCGGAGCCACGGTGAGCGAGCCGTCCTCTCGTACGGTGATGTCCTTGTCGAGGGTGAACCAGCCCTGGACTATGTGGGCGGCGCCCATGGAGTTCAGCACCGGGCGCAGCGCGTAGTCGATGGCGAGGACATGCGCGGTGGAGCCGCCGGTGGCGAGCGGCAGCACGGTCTTGCCGGTGAGCGCGTACTGCGGCAGCAGGTCGAGGAGCGCCTTGAGGACTCCCGAGTACGACGCCTTGTAGACGGGCGTGCCGACCACGACGCCGTCGGCGCGGGCGAACAGCTCGGTCACCTCGGCGATGGCCGGGTGCCCGAAGTCCGCGCCGAGCAGCGCGTCGGCCGGAATCGTGCGGACGTCGAGCGGGATCACCTGATGGCCCTGCGCGATCAGACGCTGGTCCAGGTGGCGCAGCAGGCGGCCGGTGCGCGAGGAGGCGGAGGGGCTGCCGGAGACGGACAGGACGGTGGCCATGGGGTGCCTCATTCTGGGTGCCGGGCGCCGGTGGGGAGACGGGCGCGAGAAGGGGGAAGTCAGGCTGGGGAAGGGCGGCACGTGCCTGTCGAAGTACTCGTCCTTCAGGCGACGATGCGCTCCGCTTTCCGCTCCGGGCACGCCGAATTCGTTGCGCGCCGAACGCAGGGGAATTCAGGCGGAAGCAGAAGGGAGGAGAAGGAATCGCGGCGGATCGAAAAGGCGGACGATCAGGCCGCGGTGCGACAGGAGGCGCTGGAGACACGCGCGAGGTCGACGTGGCGTCGCCGCGTGAGGTCCAGTCGCATCGTCATGTCGCCGATCGTGGCAGCCGCCCGCGAAAGCCGTCAAGGAAATCCCGACGGGTCTCGTATCGCGGAACATTGAATCTCACGAGGGTGCGTCCGCCGGTCGTCCACGACCGGAACTTCCCAGTGGACGCGACTTCTCGGCTCTCCCCCGAACCTGCACTTCGGGCGCACTGGCGCATCCGGCCCCGAGCACCGAACCGTCCGAAGGGGCTGCCCACTTCGGCTGGGCGCGCGGACGTGGCTGGAGACGGTCCGGCCGCGCCCTGGGGCCTACCGTTCCGGGCCCGGTCGGCCGCAGGTCGCCGCCAGCGCGTCGAGGGCTTGGGGCAGGCTCGCCGGGCGGAGCATGCCGTGGCCGGTCCGGCCCGCCCAGCCGGGGCCGCCGAGGAGGACCAGCGGTCGCGATCTGGCTCCCTTCACCCCCCACTCCGTGGCCGCGACATGCTGCGCCAGCGGCAGGCTCGCCGTGGAGCGGGCCTGCGCCCACAGCACCACGGCGGCAGGGCCCAGGCGCCGTACCGCCGCCGCGAGCGCCTCCACGGGGACGGCGGCGCCGAACATCCTCGTGGCGATGCCGAGTTGACTCAGTCCTGCGTTGAGCGCCTCCAGGGGCAGGGTGTGCTGCTCGCCGGGCACGCAGGCCAGCAGGACCGGGCTCGCCGCGGTGGGACCGGCGGAAACGGCGGGCGGTCGGGTGTGCCGGCGCAGGGTGGTGGAGACGTGCCAGGACAGCAGGTGCTCCACCTCCACGTAGCGGTCCCCGGAGGTGGCCCACTTGCGGCCCACGGCATGCAGGGTGGGCACCATGACCTCCTGCCAGGCGTGGACGAGGCCGAACCCGGACACTGCGGCGGCCAGCCGCTCCTCCACGGTCGGCGCGTCCAGCCGCACCGCCGCGCGGGCCAGGCCACGGCACTCCTGGCGCACGGCGTCCGAGGGCGGCGCGGAGGCCTCGGTGGAGCGCGCGGACGCGGGTACGCCCGTCGCCGCCTCGTCCTGGGCGGCGCGGCGCCGGGGCCCGCCCGCCGAGGCCTCGTTCCGCGCGGCCCGGGCCGCCTCGGCGGGGGCCAGGCCTGCCGCGGTCAGCCGGCACATCGTCTCCAGCACGGCCACGTCCCGGGGCGACCAGCGCCGGTGCCGGCCCGCCATGCGCTCGGCGGGTCCGATGCCGTAGCGGCGTTCCCAGGAGCGCAGGGTGGTGGGTGAGACCCCGAGCCGGCGGGCGAGGGCACCCGTGGTCAGACCCGCCTCGGCCGCCCCTTCGTCCGGTGCGGAGGGGTTGGCACCGATGTGCTTTTCGTCCACACCGTGACTCTACGATGCAGAATCGATGCGGGTTGAGGACTCGGATCGAGCGCTCCGAGGATGACGGCATCGTCCCATGCGAGAGCCGTGATATTCCCTGCGTCACCCTGCGCCGGACCGGCTTCGGTGTCTGCTGGGGCCGGTCCGGGCCGGAGGCTCCGGTGCGGAAACGGTGCGGTTTCGAGGAGTCCGCCGCCGAGACATCGCTCCCCTCCGTCGGCCCCCGGAGAGAGTCGGCGCTCTTCGGGGGCTCTCCCCTCTCCCGGACCGCACGGTCAAAGGGACGCACCGACCTCTACACATAAAGGGCGAATAAGAGGAAACTAGGTACACGGCGCTTACCGCACGCACACCGCACCAGGCGCGGTCAGGCCCGCAAGTCAAGAAGGAGACGAGTCATGGCCAACGTCTCGCACAGGGGTGACATGACAACCCACCCCGATGTCTCCGAAATGCGGGCCCGGTACGCCCGCATGCTCGGTGGTCGTGATGTGGCGCTGGTGGACGGGCCGGTGTTCCTGCTCGGTCTGTACTGCGCGGCATCTCCGTGGATCCTGCACTACACGACAAGCCAGCCGGCGCTCGCCACCCACAACCTGATCGTGGGCATCGCCATAGGTCTGCTGGCACTGGGGTTCACCACGGCCCCCGAGCGGATGTACGGCCTCAGCTGGGCCATGTGCGCCATGGGTGTCTGGATGATCATCGCGCCGTGGATCGTGGGCAGCAGCCCGGACACCGGCGTGATCATCAACAACATCGTCATCGGCGCCCTGGCCATCGTTCTCAGTCTGATGTGCGCCGGTACGGCTGCGAAGAGCGTCCCCAAGCCATAAGGACAGGGCACGAGGAAGGGAGGACCACGTCGAAGGAAGCGAAGGCCACGAAAGGAAGACGGGGCCGGTCCGCCCGGGCGGACCGGCTTCCGTGTGCGCGCACCCCATGGCGGTGACTCCGGTGCAGCGCACGGCTGTCGGAGTCAGGCCCCGGCCGGCTGACCGTCCGGCACCGGCGTGGCGGCCAGGTACTCCTCGCTGATCTCCCGTTCGCCGAACGGCCAGACCTTCTCCCATCGCGCCCAGACCAGGAAGGCCACGCAGCCGAGGACCAGCCAGCCCAGGGACCACTCGATGGGGTGACGGCCCGGGGAGTTCTTGTCGGCGTAGGCGTAGATCACGCACCAGCCGGCGAAGGCGATGATGCCGGGGAGCGGGTAGAGCCACATCCGGTACGGGCGGCGCAGCGTCGGCTGCCGCTTGCGCAGGACGGAGAGGGCGACGATCTGGGCCAGCGCCTGGACGATCACCATCACCGTGGTGAGCAGCTGGATCAGCGTGGCGAGGTCGGTGTGCCTCCCGATCAGGAAGCCGACCGCGGTGATCACGCCCATGGTCGCCAGGCCCAGCATCGGGAAGCGGTGCTTCGGGTGCAGTTTCTCGTACGGGCGGAAGAAGACCCGGTCGCGGGCCGCGTCGTAGGGGACGCGGGAGCCGCCGAGCAGGCCCGTGAAGACCGAGGCGAAGGCCGTGATCAGGATGAGGACGGTCACCGTGTCGGCGGCGCCTTTGCCCCAGGTCTCCTCCAGCACCGCGGAGGCCACCGAGGTGGAGGCGATGTCCTTCGGGTCGCTCATGCGGTGCCAGTCGAGGACGCCGAGCGTGCCGATCTGCAGGAGCAGGTAGATCGCCATGATGCCGAGGATCGAGAAGAGGATGGAGCGCGGCAGGATGCGGCCGGGGTCCTTGATCTCGGCGCCCATGTAGGCGGTGGTGTTGTAGCCGAGGTAGTCGTAGATGCCGATGGTCAGGCCCGCGGCGAAGCCGAGCCAGAAGTGGTTCGAGGTGAGGTCGAAGGCGTGCGCCGGGTAGGTGAAGGCCCGGTGCGGGCTGAAGTCCGTGGCCGCGGCGACGATCACCAGGAGCACCGAGGCGATCATCACGGTCCACATCACGGCGGTGATGCGGGCGATGTGCTCGACGCCGCGCCAGAGCAGCAGCACGACGAGGGCGATGACGCCGAGGCCGATGAGGTCCCCCGAGGTCCGGCCGAGGTCGGGGACGAGGTAGCCCAGGTACTGCACGAAGCCGACCACGCCGGTGGACATGATCAGCGGGATGAAGAGCATCGCCGTCCACACGAACAGGAACGGCATCAGCCGGCCCGTGCGGTACTGGAAGGCCTGGCGGAGGTAGACGTAGCTGCCGCCGGAGCCGGGCATGGCGGCGCCCAGCTCGGCCCACACCAGCCCGTCGCAGAGGGCCAGCACCGCGCCCGCGACGAATCCGATGACCGCCTGGGGGCCGCCGAACGCGCCGACCATCAGCGGGATCGTCACGAACGGGCCGATGCCGCACATCTGGCTCATGTTGATGGCCGTGGCCTGGAACAGGCCGACACGGCGGACGAAGCCACCCGAGGGTGGCGGGCTACCGGACATGGGGGCTCCTGACGCGAGGCACGGAGAGGGTTCTGCCGGAGGAGACGGGATGGCCGATAAAGTTAAGGAGCCTTACTAGATACGTCAAGCGTGCGTCAGTAATGCGTGAGAATGGTGCGATGCCCGCCAGCGACGCCGTAGAGCAGCACGAACAGCCCTGGAGTCGTCGGCGGCTGCGCAGCGCCAACGAGCGGCTGCTCCTGGACCGGCTGCGCCACGCCGGCGCCGCCTCGCGCGCCCAGCTGGCCCGGGAGACCGGCCTGTCCAAGCCCACGGTGTCCAGCGCGCTCGCCTCGCTGGAGGCGGCCGGACTCGTGCACGAGGTCGGCACCCATGCCCCCGAGCGCGGGCGCGTCGCCGTGCTGTACGCACCCGACCCGGCGGCCGGTCACGCGCTCGGCGTCGACATAGGCCGCAGCTGGCTGCGGATCGCGCTGGCCGACCTGGACGGCACGGTGGTCGCGCGGTCCGACGTGCGCAACCCCGCCCGCGGCGCGGACGCCCTCGCCGACCTGGTCGTGGGCACCGCCCGTCAGGTCGTCGCCAACTCCGGGGTGGACCCGGCGGAGGTGGTGCACGGAGTGGTGGGCACGCCCGGGGTCTACGACGAGAAGCAGCGGCGGGTGCGGTACGCGATGCATCTGCCGGGGTGGGGCCGCGCGGGGCTGCTCGACCGCCTGCGCAAGGAGCTGGGCATACCGCTCGAGGTGCACAACGACGCCAACCTGGCCGCCCTCGGCGAGTACACGTACGGGGTCGGCGCGGGCAGCCGGCTCTTCGCCTACATCCTGATCGGTACCGGTCTCGGCATGGGCGTCGTCAGCGAGGGACGGCTGTTCACCGGCGCGCACGGGCTGGCCGGGGAGATCGGATTCCTGCCGTGGCCGGGCCGGCAGAAGCCGGAGCGACTGGAGGACGCGGTGTCGGGGGTGGCCGTCGTGGAGGCGGCGCGGCACTTCGGGATGCGCGGGCAGCTCACGGCGAAGGCCGTGTTCGACGCGGCCCGGCAGGGCAACACGGCCGCGGTGCAGGCGGTGGAGCTGGAGGGCGAGCGGATCGCGCACACCGTGGCGGCCGCGGCCGCGGTGCTCGATCCGGACCTCGTCGTGCTCGGCGGCGGCGTGGGCCACAGCGTGGACCTGCTGCTGCGGCCGGTACGGGAGCAGCTGCGCACGCTCACTCCGCTGCGGCCGAAGCTCGCACCCAGCCGACTGGGTGAGGACGCGGTCCTGTTGGGCGCGGTGGCGACGGCTCTGGGCACGGCACGGGAGATGGTGTTCGAGCGCAGGACGGCCGCACCCTGAGCATCTGCCGCCGCGGCCACGGTGATTGACACCGCCCACCGCGCGCCCTAGCTTGAGGCGGATTAGTAAAGTTTCCTAACTTTACGAGCCTGGAGACCGCCGTGTTCCCTCGCCCCGATCGCAGACGCCGCCTGGCCACGGCCACCATGGCCCTGGGTCTGCTCTGCTCGCTGTCCACCAGTGCCTGGGCCGGGTCCCGGGATCCAGTCCCGGCGCACCGGCACGCCCCGGTCACCCGCGTGCCCTCCGCAGCCGGAAGCATCACACCGCTGTCCGGCTACGCGATCCAGTCGACAGCGAAGGTCGCAGACTCGGCGGAGGCCGTCTCCTCCCCCGGCTATCCGGCGACCGGCTGGTATCCGGCGGGCCCGCGCTCGACGGTCCTCGCGGCGCTGCTCGCCGACGGCCGGTACGCGGACCCGTTCCACTCCACCGACCAGGACAAGATCCCCAGGGCCGACTTCCAGGTCCCGTGGTGGTACCGGGCCGATTTCACGGTCACCGACACCACCGAGCGCACTCACCTCGACTTCAGCGGCGTGATCTCGGCGGCGGACGTCTATGTGAACGGCCGTCAGGTGGGCCGGGCGTCCGATGTCGTCGGCGCCTACACCCACCACGAACTGGACATCTCCTCGCTGGTGAAGTCCGGCACGAACACGGTCGCCTTCCGCATCCAGCCCAACGAGCCCAACAAGAACCTCACCATGGGCTGGATCGACTGGCTCCAGCCGCCGCCCGACCGGAACATGGGGATCGTCCGTGACGTCCTGGTCCGCCGGGGCGGCCCGGTCGCCCTGCGCGACGCACATGTGGTGACCAAGCTCGCCGTGCCGTCCCTGGCCACGGCCGACCTGACCGTCAAGGCGCAGGCCCGCAACGACTCCGCCACGGCGGTCACGGCCGAGATCTCCGGCACCGTCGCCGGGACGGCCGTCACCAGGTCCGTGCCACTCGCCGCGCACGAGACGAAGACCGTCACCTTCTCCCCCGCCGACGTCCCCGGACTCCGTCTCACCTCCCCGAAGGTGTGGTGGCCGGCCGGCATGGGCGGGCAGCCGCTGTACGACCTGGACCTCACCGCGTCCGTGTCCGGCACGGCCTCGGACACCGCCCACGAGAGCTTCGGCATCCGCGACGTGCAGGCGCCCCTGAACTCCGACGGCGCCCGCCAGTACCGGATCAACGGCCGCAAGCTGCTGATCAAGGGCGGCGGCTGGTCGCCGGACGAGTTCCTGCGCTGGGACTCCACCTATGTGGCGGACCGGCTGAAGTACGCCCTCGACCTCGGTCTGAACACCATCCGCCTGGAAGGCCACATCGAGCCGGACGAGTTCTTCGGCCTCGCCGACCGGTACGGCGTGCTCACGCTGCCGGGCTGGGAGTGCTGCGACAAGTGGGAGGGCCAGGTCAACGGCAGCGGTGAGACCGGCGACGAGTGGACCGCCGCCGACTACCCGGTCGCCAAGGCCTCCATGGCCGCCGAGGCCGCCCGGCTGCGCGACCACCCGAGCGTGATCTCGTTCCTGATCGGCAGCGACTACGCGCCCGACGCGACCATCGAGAAGAACTACCTGGACGCCCTGAAGGCAGCCGACTGGCCGAACCCGGTGGTCTCCTCGGCCTCCGACAGGTCCTCGCCCCAGCTGGGCAGCTCGGGCATGAAGATGTCCGGGCCCTACGACTGGATCCCGCCGAACTACTGGTACGCCAAGCGCGAGGGCGGGGCCACCGGCTTCAACTCGGAGACCAGCGCGGGCCCCGACATCCCCACGCTCGACACCCTGCACCGGATGATGACGCCCGCCGAGCTCGACACCCTCTGGAAGAACCCGGACACGAGGCAGTACCACCGCTCGCCCTCGCCCGTGTTCGGCACGCTCAAGATCTACGACGCGGCCCTCACCGGCCGCTACGGCGCCCCGACCGGCCTCGCCGACTATGTGCGCAAGGCGCAGCTCGCCCAGTACGAGAACGTCCGCGCCCAGTACGAGGCCTACGCGCGCAACGCGACGGACGCGAGCAAGCCCGCCACCGGAATGATCTACTGGATGTTCAACAGCGGCTGGACCTCGCTGCACTGGCAGCTGACGGACCGCTATCTGGACCAGGGCGGCGCCTACTTCGGCGCCAAGAAGGCGAACGAGCCGCTGCACGTCCAGTACTCCTACGACGACCGCTCGGTCGTCGTCGTGAACAACCGGCACGCCGCGGCCGGCGGACTCACCGCGCGTGCCACGCTGTTCAACCCCGACGGCACACAGAAGTACGACAGGACCGTGACCGGGGTGACGGTGAACGGCGACGGTGCGCACGGCACCGCGCTCACCCTGCCCGCGTCGGTGAACGGCCTGTCGTCCAGCTACCTGCTGCGGCTGACGCTGACCGGCGCGGACGGCAAGGAGGTGAGCCGGAACGTGTACTGGCTCTCCACCAAGGCCGACACGCTCGACTGGGCGAAGACCGACTGGTACCACACGCCGACGACCGGCTACGCCGACCTGAAGGGGCTGGCCTCGATGGCGCAGGCACCGGTGTCGGCCACGGCCTCGACCGAGTCGTCCGGCGGTACGTCGACCACGACGGTGACCCTGCGCAACACGGGCAGCGGACGGAGCCCGTCGCTGTTCACGGACGTCCACCTGGTCGACGCGCAGGGGAAGCCGGTGCTGCCGGTGCGGTGGTCGGACAACGAGGTCGCTCTGTGGCCGGGTGAGTCGGTGACGCTGACCGCCACCTACCGGACGGCCGACCTGCACGGCTCGGCGCCGGGCGTACGGGTCTCGGGCTGGAACACGCCGGAGCGGACGGTCCCGGCCGTCTGACGTGCCGGGGGTGGGCCGGACGGCCCACCCCCGCACGGCTCAGCTGACGTTGAGCGCGGCGTCGTCGACGACGAACGACGTCTGGAGGGTGGAGCCCTCGGTGCCGGTGAACTTGATGGTCACCGTCTGGCCCGCGTAGCTCGCGAGGTTGAAGCTGCGCTGGGTGTAGCCACTCGCCGCGTTCAGGTTCGAGTAGGTCGCAAGGGTCGACAGCACGGTGCCGCTGCTGTTGAGGACCTGCGCCTTCAGGGTGTCGTAGGCCGTCGAGGTGGTCGTCTCGGCGGTGTCGACGTGGAGGTAGAAGCTCAGGGTGGCGCTCGTGCACCCGGCGGGGATGGTCACCGACTGCGCGAGCGTGTCGGTGTGGGCGGCGCCGTAACCGTTCAGCCAGGCCTTGTAGGAGCCGGTGCGGGCGGCCTCGCCGGTGTCGTTGGTGATGACACCGCTGGAAGCGGTCCAGGAGCTGGCGCCGGACTCGAAGCCGGGGTTGGCCAGCAGCTGGGCGGCGGTGCAGGTGCCGCCACCGCCACCGCCACCACTGGTGCCCGCGCCGGCCAGCCAGGCGGTCGCGTTGAGGGCGAGGGCCGCGTTGGTGGCGCCGGAGTCGTTCCAGCCGTCGTACAGGGTGTTGCCCGACTGGCCGGTGCCGTCGTCGATCGGCGAGCTGTCGCCCCAGAAGGCGACGCGGCCGCTGCCGAAGGTGGACGTCAGGAAGAAGGCGCCGGTGTTGCCGGAGTAACCGGTGCGGTAGAGCAGGCCCTTGACGCCGGAGTTGTCGGCGGGCTTGAGCGTGGCGGTGGTGCCGCTGGCGATCAGGCTCTTGGTGACGGTGCCGAAGGAGCCGTGCAGGACCGGGTCCGTGCTGTCGCTGATCGCCGACGGGTAGTCGGAGCTGATGCTCAGCGAGTCGATGGAGAAGCCGAACGGGTCGGTGGAGTCGACGCTGTTGTTCGTCATCAGGTCGTTGAGGATCTCGACCGCGTCGTAGCCGTCGTTGTTGCGGTCGGCTCCGGTGTGGTCGGAGATCATGAACAGACCGCCGCCGTTCTTCACGAAGTTCATGATCGCCGTCTTCTCGGCGGTCGTGAACATCGTGTTGGGCTCGGGCAGGACCAGCGTGTCGAAGTTCGACAGGTCGGTGGTCGACGAGCCGCCGTAGCTGAGGCTGGAGCCAGAGGGCAGCGTCTTCAGGCTGTAGCTGCCGGTCTTCTGCAGGTCGACGCCCCAGGAGGACAGGGCGCCGGTCCAGTCCGTCTCGGCGGACGGGGAGGAGTCCTGGCCGAGCGGGTCGGGCTGGCTGGTGGAGATGATCCAGTCCGCGTTGCCGGCCGTCTCGGCATGGGCGTTGTCGAACAGGATCCGGTGCGTGGTGGCCGCGTGGGCGGGGGTGGCGCTCGTGCCGACCTGCAGGGCTGCGGACGTGACGAGCAGCCCGAGTCCGGCCAGGGTGGTGGTGAATCTGCGGCGGGATCTCCTCGATCCGAGCATCCGGCGAACCTCCATGAGGGGTGGGGAGAGGCGGTGGGGGCGCCAAGTCTGCGCGCGTAGAACCCGCTTGAGGGTTCTACACGCGTCGATTGGTTGAAAGGTACATGGCATGTCGGCTCGGTGAACAGAAAGTCCCGGCAATAACCGCGGCGGAGTGCCCGCGGCCGGAGCGGGCACATGGAACGTCAGCGGGGAACGCGACGGAGAGGGGTGGACATGGAGATCTCAGGCCTCATCAGCGCCATCGTCATCGGAATCGTCATCGGCGTGCTGGGCCGGCTGGTCGTACCCGGACGGCAGCACATCGGCATCCTGTGGACCATCGTGGTCGGCATCGTGGCGGCGCTGCTGGGCTCGGCGATCGCCGCCGGGTTCGGGGTCGCGGACACCAAGGGGCCCGACTGGATAGAGTGGTTCATCCAGATCGCCCTCGCGGCCGTGGGTGTCGCCGCGCTGGACCGGGCGCAGGCCCGACGCTGACGGGAGATCAATTCCCGTACAGGTAAGGGGTGGTGGTGCTCAGTGCGTGGAAGCCGAGGCGTTCCAGGATCGGACGGCTCATGACCGAGGCGTCGACCTGGAGGTAGCGGTAGCCGTGGGCGACGCGGGCGCGGTGGGCGACCAGGGCGCGGTAGACGCCCCGGCCCCGCCAGGCCTCGATGATGCCGCCGCCCCACAGTCCGGCGAACCGGCTGCCTGGCGCCAGCTCCATGCGGGCGGCGCCGACCGGCTCGTCCCCGGCGAGCGCGACCACGGCGACGAGCGTGCCGGGGCCGGCGGCCAGCCGGGCGAGCAGCCGGTGGCGCAGCCGCGTGCCGTCGGTGCCGAAGGCCTTCTCGTGCACGTCCACGACGAGGTCGATGCCGGCCGGGTCGGTGGCCTGGACGAAGCGGATCCCCGCGGGCGGCTCCACGTCCGGGGCGAGCCTGGCGGCCTCGCCGATCAGGAGCGTCTCCTCGGGCTCCGCGCGGAATCCGGCGGCGGCGAGCCGGGGGCCGAGATCCACCGGCCTGTCGTGTCCGTAGAGCTTCCACTCGAAGTCGCGGCCGAGGTCCGTGAAGTACGCGATCTGTTCGCCGATCGCCCGGTCCGCGCTCCCCTCGTCCAGGGCGGACCACACCACGCCGTTCCAGCCCTGCGCGTCGGCGACATGGCGGACGACCGGGCCGGTCCGCTCGATCCGGGCTCCGGGCCCGTCGGGGCGTGCGCCCTCGCGCATGTCCCGGTCGTAGAGGGCGAGCACCGCGGTGTGATCCATGGGATCACTCCAGCATCAGCGCCCCGGCGGGGCAACGGAATTACCCTCCGGCCGCACCACCGACAGGTACGCGGTGAGCCGGTCGCGGTTGCGGGCCAGGCAGTCGATGCGGGCCTGGATGCGGTCGATGTGCGACTGCAGCAGGGCCGCCGTCCGCGGGGTCACGCACTCGGCGGGCGGGTGCAGTTCCCCGGGTCCCGACAGGTACGGCAGGATCGCGCGGATCATCTCGGTCGTCAGGCCCGAGTCCAGCAGGCCCCGGATCTGCTGGACGTCCGGCACGGCGGAGTCGGGATAGCTGCGGTAGCCGTTGTCGGCGCGGTCGGGGTGGAGCAGGCCCTGCTCCTCGTAGTAGCGGAGCAGGCGGGTGGGTACGCCGGTGCGCCGGGACAGTTCCCCGATCCTCATTCCCGCCTCCCGGTCCCACGCTTGCCTTCACACTGATGTCAAGGTTCCACCATGGTCGCATGTCCCTGTCTTCCCAGGTCAAGGCCGGTCGGCTGCCGTGGTCGGGGCTGCTCGCCCTGTCCTGCGCCGCCTTCACGGCCGTTCTGACCGAACTCCTGCCCGCGGGTCTGCTGCCCGCGATGGCACCCCGGCTCGGGGTGGCCGAGTCCCGGATCGGCTTCCTCGTCACCGCGTACGCGGCGGCCTCCTTCCTGGCGGCCGTGCCGCTCACGACGGCGCTGCGCCGGCTGCCGCGGCGGCCGGTGCTGTGCGGCGCGCTGCTGGGGTTCGCGGTCAGCGACGCGCTCGTCGCGCTGTCGTCGTCGTACGCGCTCACCTTCGCAGCCCGGCTGCTGGCCGGCGCCATGGGCGGCACGCTGTGGGCGATGCTCGTGGGCTACGCGGCCCGGATGGTGCCGGCCGCCCGGCGCGGCCGGGCCATCGCGGTCGTGCTCGCCGGGATCACCCTGGCCCTGGCGCTGGGCCTGCCCGCCGGTACGGCGCTGGCCGGTGCGGTGGGCTGGCGGGCGGCCTTCGGCTCGCTGGCCGTCCTCGCCGTACTGCTCGTGGTGTGGGTACGGCTGCGGGTGCCGGGCTTCCCGGGCGAACCCCCGCACGCGCGCGTGCCGCTCGACCGGGTCGCCGTACGCCCCGGGATCCGGCCGGTGCTGTCCGTGACGCTGTGTCTGCTGCTGGGGCACCAGGTGATGTACACCTACGTCGCCCCGTTCGCCGCGCACGCCGGATACGCCCGCACCGGCGTGCTGCTCGCGGTGTTCGGGGCCGCCACGGTGGCCGGGATCTGGCTCACCGGCGTGCTGGTCGACCGGCATCTGCGGCCCACGCTGCTCGCGGCGCTCGCCGTGTTCGCGACGGTCCTGCCGGTGCTGGGCCTGGCCTCCGGTGCGCACGCGGTACTGGTCTGCGCCGTCGCCGCGTGGGGCGTGGCCTTCGGCGGGGCGCCGACACTGATCCAGACAGCACTGGTCGACGTCTCGGGCCCGGCCGACGCCGATGTGGCGACCTCGCTGCAGACCACGGTGTACAACGCGGGGATCGCCGCGGGTTCACTGACCGGCGGGGTCGCGCTGGACTCCCTGGGTGCCGGGGCGCTGCCCTGGACGGCGCTCCCCGCGGCCGTGCTCGCGCTGGGGACGGTGGCGGCGGGGCGCCGGTACGCCTTTCCGGCCGTGCGGCACGCTGCGGCGCCCCACGGGAGCCGACTGGCTGTGTCACCCTCGGTGGCCGTAGCCTGCGGCGCCGAAGATCATGCTGCGAGGAGGTCCGTGGCCCATGGTGAAGGGCAGTGAGCTGGGTCATCCGCGCCGGTGCGTCGCGCTGGCGCGGGAGGCGCTCGAGGCGGGCGACGAGCCCTTCGGGTCGGTGCTCGTGGCGGCGGACGGCACGGTCCTCGCCGAGGACCGCAACCGGGTGGCCGCCGGGGACCGCACCCGGCATCCGGAGTTCGAGCCGGCCCGCTGGTCGGCCGCCCACCTCACGCCCGAGGAGCGGGCCGCCGCCACCGTCTACACCTCGGGCGAGCACTGCCCGATGTGTGCGGCCGCGCACGCCTGGGTCGGGCTCGGACGCATCGTGTACATCGCCTCGTCCGAACAACTCGAGTCCTGGCTGGCCGAGTTGGGCGTGCCCGCGGCTCCGGTACGGGCGCTGTCCGTGCGTGAGGTGGCCCCCGGTGCGGCCGTCGAGGGGCCGGTGCCCGAGCTGGTCGAGGAAGTGCGGGACCTGCACCGTCGCTGCCACTCGGACCGTCGCTGACCGGCGCCGCACGCCCCCGGCTGCCGGCGGCCGCCTCAGCCGAGTTCGAGCGTGGCGACGCCGAAGATCCGCTCCCGGGCATGCTCACGGACCGGCCCGGTGTACATCCGGGCCGTCTCGAACGAGGCACTGAAACCGGCCTCCTCGGCCAGCGCGACACCGGCCGTGTTCGGTTCGGGGACGTCGATCGCGACCTCGTGGCCTGCAGCCTCGGTGGTGAGCGCGGCGAACAGGGCCCGGGCGTCGTCGGCGGTGTCGGCGAAGAGCGGGCCGATGCGCAGACTGTCGTGGCCGGGCCGGATCACGCCGTAGCCGGTGAGGCGGTCGCCGTCGTGGCGGAGGAACGCGCGGTGACCGGGTCCGGTGAGCCACTCGGCGAGGAAGCGCGGACGGCCGGCCGGGGAGCAGGCACCGTCGTAGGCGGTGACGGCGGGCAGGTCGGCCGGACCGGCGGGCCGGACACCCTCGGGCATCCGGATCTGCGGGGCGGTGCCGGTGAAGCGGACGGTGCGGTAGGCGAGTTCGAAGCCGGACTGGCGGTAGTTGTCCTGCTGGGCGACGACTCCGTCCAGGCCGACGGTGCGGTTCCCGGCGTGGGCCAGGGCGGTCTTCCAGGTGGTGATGCCGTGGCCGTGGCCGCGCAGGTCCGGGCGGACGAGGTAGCAGCCGAGGAAGGCGTAGTCGGAGCCGTAGTTCACGACGGAGATCGCCGACACCGGCTCCCCGTCGATCCGGCCGAGGAAGAAGCCGTCCGGGTCCTGGGCGAAGAAGGCCGGACCGTCCGACAGCCCGGGGTTCCACCCCTCCGCCGCAGCCCACCCGCTGATCACCGGCCAGTCGGCGAGGGTGGCCTGCGTGACGACGAGGTCCTGGGGGGCCGGAGAGGTCATCGGTGCGCTCCATTGCGTGGGGGTCGGATGTGCCGGGCGGCGCGGTACGGCGACCGCGCCCGCAGCATCCTTGCCGATCAACGCGGGCCGCGCCACGCACGGTTCGGCCGTTGCGGAGACCAAGCCGCCCCGCTGTGGGCCGCGTTGGCAGCTCGCGCCGGACGGGACCCGGACCGGCCCACGCCGACGGCCCCCCGGGCCGGCGTCCGGCGGGGCCGCTCTGCGCGTGTGGGGGTCAGCGGTCCCGGCCGGGGCGGAAGCGGCGGTACAGGGTCGCGCCCGTGAGCAGCAGCGCGGCGCTGCCCGCGACCGCGGGGGCCGTGAGGTCGCTTCCGGTGTGGGCCAGGGTGGCCCCGGGCGGCTGCGTGGTGGGGTGCGGGGCGTGCGGGTGGGCCTTGGTGGGGGCCGGCGGCTTCGGGGTCGGAGCCGGGTGGTGGGTGTTGACCGAGTGGTTGCCCGTGGCCGGGTTGCCCACGCCGACGACGTCGACGGAGTTGCCGCTGACGTTCACCGGCAGGTGGACGGGGAGCTGGACCCCGTTGCCGGAGAGCACACCGGGTGAGTCCTTCGTGCCGCCCTGCGCCGACGCACCGCCGGACGACGAGGCGCCGCCGGACGACGAGGCGCCGCCGGACGTCGACGAGGCGCCGTTGCCGCCACCGCCGCCGTTCGCGCAGGCGTTGCCGGCGGCCGGGTTCAGCAGCCCCACCACGTTCACGGTGTTGCCGCACACGTTCACCGGGACGTGCACCGGGAGCTGAACGGTGTTGCCGGAGAGCACACCGGGCGAACCGGCCGCCGAACCGTCGGCGGCGGCCCCGTCGGCCGCGAAGGCGGCGGACACCGGCATCGCCACAGCCATCGCGCCGGAGGCGGCGACGACGGCGATCACACCGTTTCGGGTAGCCCGTCTCATAGGTTTCCCTGCCTTCCAGACTTCGTCGCGGGCACTCACCCGCATCCCAGAAAACGCATACGAACCATCCGAGTTATGGCTTATCGGCCTTTCACCCCGTCGAGTGACATGATCACTCGAACTGCGCGTAAAGCAATCGAAAGATCATTGATCAAGACCGAAGCCGCGAAAGCCAGATCATCGGACAAGGCGCCCGGAGGCGGCCCGCACAACGCCCGCTTATGGTGAGCGAGGGCGCGGCCCCGGTCCGCGGCGGGCGTGCCCCGGGAGGCGATCGATGCTGGTCAAGCTGTCCACACGGCCCGCCATACGGCGCTGCGCGGGCGCCGGAGCCCTCACCCTGGCGCTGCTCGGGTCCGGGCTGCCCGTGGCGGCCGCCGCCGACCAGCCGCAGCCGGACCTGTCCCGCTTCTACCGGCAGAAGCCGTCCTGGGCGGCCTGTGCGGGCCCGGACATGCCGAAGGACCTCCAGTGCGCGAAGGTGACCGTCCCGCTCGACTACGAGCACCCGGACGCGGGCACCCTCGACCTGGCCCTGGCCCGGTACCGGGCCACCGGTAGGTCGCGGGGCTCGGTGCTGCTGAACTTCGGCGGGCCCGGCGGCGCGGGCATCCCCGAACTCGCCGGGGGCGGAAAGCAGTTCATGGACCTGACCAACGGCTACGACGTGGTCACCTTCGACCCGCGCGGCGTCGGCCGCTCCTCCCCCGTGAGCTGCGGCCAGGGCACCGAGGACGCCGCGGCGGCGATGGGCCGGAACGCCGACATCGGCCACCCCCAGGCCCTGCTGCAGAAGCTGCGGCAGGCTGCCGACCAGTGCGCCAGGCACTCCGGCCCGGTCCTGCGGCACATAGGCACCGTGAACGCCGCCCGGGACATGGACGTCATCCGCCAGGCCCTCGGCGACAAGAAGCTCAACTACCTGGGCTTCTCCTACGGCACCCGGCTCGGTGCGGTGTACGCGGCGCAGTTCCCCGACAAGCTCGGCCGGATGGCCCTGGACGGCGTGGACACCCTGACGGAGCCGCTGTCCGAGCAGGGCCTGGCGGGCGCCGAGGGGCAGCAGACCGCACTCGACGACTTCCTGGACTGGTGCACGACCGACATCGCATGCCCGTTCGGGCAGGACCGGCGCATGGCCGGGGACCAGGTCGTCCAGCTGGTGCGCTCGCTCGACGAGAACCCGGTGCCCACGGACTTCGGCGGCACGTTCTCCGGCCAGGACCTGGTGGGCGCCGTCGGGCAGGCCCTGTACAGCAAGGACATGTGGCCCTCGCTGGAGCGTGCGCTCGTCTCGCTGGTCGAGGACGGCGACACGCGGCGGCTGCTCGGCCTCACCTCCGGAGGCGGTTTCGCCGTGCCCGTCCGGCAGGACGGCCGGGGGAAGGCCAAGGGCGGCCCGAGGCGGGACGGCGGGCTCGTGGACGCCCAGGACGTCCCGGCGGACAACCTGCCGGCCGCACTGATGGCGATCAACTGCGCGGACGACCCCGACCGGCCCGGCGAAGCGCAGATCGCCAGGGACCTGAAGGATCTCCAGGCCGCCTACGACCAGGCGTCGCCGGTCTTCGGCCGCTTCCGGCTCACCCAGCTGCTGATGTGCTACGGCCGCCCCAAGGGCACGAAGTTCATCCGCGACCGGGTCAAGAACCTCGACTCGGCGAAGATGCTGCTGGTGGGCACGCGCGGCGACCCGGCGACGCCGTACCGCTGGACCGAGGAGACGGCCGGGCGGCTCGGTTCCTCCGCCGTGGTGCTCGACAACAAGGGCGACGGACACACCGGCTACTCGTCGTCCACGTGCGTGCACCGCAAGGTCAACGACTTCCTGCTGTACGGCACCCTGCCACCGAGCGGCAGCTCCTGCCCCGCGGACGGGAACACCTGGAGTTCCACCACGAACACCAGTGATTGACGACAGGAGCAGCGCAACCGGGTGGCAGGTGTGAGTCGGGCACAACCTGCCGGCCGGCCCGGACGTCACACCAGGCAGGCGCGCCTCGGCCCGCCGTACCCGTACATGAACGTGTCAGGGGGCACCCGCCATGCGTATCCGCGCCGTCATCGCCGTACCCGCCGTCTCCGCCGCCGCGGCGGCCCTGCTGCTCACCGCGCCGCCGAGCCAGGCGGCCACGGGGCACGCCCGGCCCGCCCGCTGCGCGGAGAAGGCACTGAGCCTGCGGGCGAAGGCCGCGCCCGGCGACCCCGCCGTGGTGCGGGTCAGGGTGACCAACATCGGCGCCGGGGCCTGTGTCGTCGACCGGGTGCCCACGGTCACCTTCGGCGACCTGGACGGAGCCGCGCTGCCGGTGCCGGCGGGCGGTGGGGGCACGTACCGGCTCGGGGCCGGGAAGACCGCCTACGCGGCCGTACGCACCATCGTCGACCCGGCGGACCCCGAGGCCCGCCGGGTGGACGCGATCACCGTGGCCGCCTCGGCCTCCCAGTGGGGCCGCGCCTTCACCGCCCCACAGCTCGGCACCGGGAGCGAGGTCCGGGTGTGGGAGCCGGTGACGACGTGGTGGCAGCCGACGGCGGCGGCCGCGGACCGGGCACTGCGCCACGGCTGAGGGCCGGCTCCGGGGAGCCCCGCGCACCGGGTACTCGGCCGCGACCGAGGGCGCTCCCCAGGGGGCCGGGGACGGGGGGAGCCGCGGACCCGGTGTCGGGGCCTCAGGCGAGGGTCAGTTCCGGGTTGTACAGGTCGAGCCACTGGGCGAGGTCCAGGGCGCGCTCCAGGCCGCGGCGGGCCACCTGGGTGCTGACGGGGGTGTCGTTCTCGGCGGCCTCCCGGATCCGATCCCGGTCGACCAGGTCGAAGACGCGGTGGGAGGGCCGGGCGAGGAGGTCCCTCACCTGGGCCTGCAGGGCACGGGCGTACCGCGGGTCCTGGGTGGACGGGTACGGGCTCTTGACCCGGTCGTACACCGACCGCGGCAGGAGGTCCGCGGTGGCTTCCCTGAGCAGGCTCTTCTCCCGGCCGTCGAAGGACTTCAGCGACCAGGGCGTGTTGTAGACGTACTCGACCAGCCGGTGGTCGCAGTACGGCACCCGGACCTCCAGCCCGACGGCCATGCTCATCCGGTCCTTGCGGTCGAGCAGGGTGCGGACGAAGCGGGTCAGGTGCAGGTGGCAGATCTGCCGCATCCGGTACTCGAAGTCGCTCTCGCCGTCCAGGCGGTGGATGGCGGCGACGGCGGTGCGGTAACCGTCGGCGATGTATCGCTCCAGGTCCAGGGTCTTGGCCAGGTCGGGGCGCAGTACGCCGGCGTCGTCGCCGAAGTGGCGGCCGAAGTGCACCAGCCAGGGGAAGGTCTCGGCGCGGCGGGCCTCCTCGTCGAAGAACTGCAGGTAGCCGCCGAAGACCTCGTCGGCCGACTCACCGGACAGGGCGACCGTGGACTGGTCCCGGATGGCCCGGAAGAGCAGCAGCAGCGAGGTGTCCATGTCGCCGAAGCCGGCCGGCAGGTCGCGCGCCCGGATCACCTTCTCCCGCACGCCCGGGTCGGCGAGGGACTGGGCGTCCAGGACGATGTCCTGGTGGTCGGTGCAGGCAAGCCGGGCCACGTCGTGCACGAAGGGGGTGTCCGGGGTGCCGCGCAGCTCGTCGGCGACGAAGTTGTCGGTCTGGCCGACGAAGTCAACGGAGAAGCTGCGGACCTTCTCGCCGTGCTCGGCGAGCTGCCGGGCGGCGAGCGCGGTCATGGCGGAGGAGTCGAGGCCGCCGGAGAGCAGGGTGCAGCGCGGGACGTCGGCGACCAGCTGGCGGCGCACGATGTCGTCCAGCAGCGAGCGCACGGTGGCGACGGTGGTGTCGCGGTCGTCGCTGTGCGCACGGGTCTCCAGCCGCCAGTAGACGCGGGTGCGCAGGCCCGCGCGGTCGACGGTGACGACGGTGCCGGGTTCGACCTCGTGCATGCCGTCCCACACGGCGTGTCCCGGGGTCTTGACCATGGTGAACATCTCGCGCAGGCCGTCCAGGGCGACCCGGGGCCGGGCGAGCGGGTTGGCGAGGATCGCCTTGGGTTCGGAGCCGAACAGGACGCCGTCCGGGGTCGGGTGGTAGTAGAACGGCTTGATGCCCATGCGGTCGCGGATCATGACCAGCCGGTCGTGGCGGCCGTCCCACACGGCGAAGGCGTACATGCCGTTCAGCCGCTCGGCGACGGCGTCGCCCCATTCGAGGTAGCCGTGGAGGACCACCTCGGTGTCGGAGTCGGTCGTGAACCGGTGGCCGCGGTCGGTGAGTTCGCGGCGGAGTTCGGTGAAGTTGTACGCCTCCCCGGAGTAGACGAGAGCGACGGCCCCCTCGGGGGTGCGGACGGACATCGGCTGGCGGCCGCCGGGGAGGTCGATGATCGCGAGGCGGCGGTGGCCCAGGGCGGCGGGGCCCTCGGCCCAGGTGCCCCGGTCGTCCGGGCCACGGCAGGCCATCGTCTCGGTCATCGCATGCAGAGCGGTGGACTCGGTGGTCAGGTCACGGTCGAAGGAGACCCAACCGCTGATGCCGCACATGCGCCGCCTCCCGCCTCCGGCCGGCGGCCGTCCCGTCGCTCGTCCGAGCTTTCCGGGGTGGACAGAAGGCGACCGCCGAACCGGTTGTATCGAGCACCTATACGACGAGCCTCCGTCAGGAACTCGCGGCGGTCAACGCGGGCGCAACACGGACGGCCCGCACCCCCTCAGGGTTTCGGCCGTGTTTTGCCCGCGCGAAATGGAAGAACCGCCGTGGCGCCGGGCCGGCAGGACAGGAACCGGCCACGGGCAAAAACTTCGCCAAGCGGCTCCGGCGCTAGGCCTTCGCAGTCAGAAACCAGTCAAGCGCAGCGGTGAGTTCGGCCGGCTTCTCCACGGGCAGCTCATGGCCCGCGTCGATGATGCGCACGACCGCGTTCGGGTAGGCCTTCGCCATCCGGAGCATCTGCCGCACGGGCAGCTGGATGTCGTGGTAGCCGTGCACCATCAGGGTGGGCGTGCCGATCTCACCGGCCCGGTCGAGGAGGTCGAAGGCCCGCATGGCGCCGTACAGGGTCATGACGACCTCGCGCGGGGTGTCGGCGGAGGAGCGGATGTACTCCCGGACCTCCTCGCGCGGGTACCCCGGGGCGAAGGCCCGCTGGATGTTGGTCGCGACGAACAGCTTGTACGGCACCAGGGTGGAGGCGGCCATGAGCAGCCCCCGGCCGCGGTTGTACGTCATCCGCCCGATCGAGTTGACCAGCACCATCCGCTCCACCCGGTCCGCGTGGGAGAGGGCGATGGTCTGGGAGATCATCCCGCCCATCGAGTGGCCGACCAGCACGAACCGCTCCACCTCCAGGTGGTCGAGGAGGGCGAGGACGTCCTTCGCCAGCTCCGCGATCGTGCGCACCCCGGCCCCCGTGCTCTCGCCGTGCCCGCGCAGGTCCAGCCGGATCACCCGCCGGCCGGCCGAGAAGTGCGCCAGCTGGTGGTCCCAGCGGTGCCGGTTGGCGGTCCAGCCGTGCACGAACACCACGGGCACGTCCGCGCCGTCACGGGGGCCCTCGTCGTCGTACGTCAGTACGGCTCCGTCGACGTCGAGCTGCGGCATGGGGGCCTCCTGGGTGCGCTGCGGTTACTGATCGGTACGGTAACCGGCCGCATGCCCCGCCGTCACCGGCGTTCCCCGAGGAATTCGAGGATGTGACCGAAGACGTCGAGGGCGGCGCCCCGGCCCAGGAACGTGTCCAGGTGACCGTAGCCCGGGATCTCGGTGTAGGAGACGTCCAGCTGCGGCTGCCGCCGGGCCAGCACCTCGTGGCAGAGCCGCTGCGAGTCCAGCCACAGCCCGTTCTCGCTGCCCGAGAGCAGCAGGACGGGGGTGTCGATGCGGGCGGCCGCGTCGAGGGCGTTCTGCGGCAGCGCCCGGTAGCGGTGATCGGTGTCGTGCCAGCGGACCACGCTGCGGGCCAGCTCGATCCGGCGCAGGTGCGGCAGGATCCACAGCGGGGCGGGGCCGAGCAGCTCGGCCAGCCGGTCGTGGGTCGCGTCGGCCAGGTTCTCGTGGACGAAGAGGGAGGCGCCCGTGCCCCAGGCCGAGTGGTGCAGGATCTGGCAGGTCGGATCGGGGCAGCTCGCCCTGCGGGCGGCCAGGGCGAACAGCGGGGTGTACTTCGACCACAGGCCCACCTTGCGGAAGTCGACCGGGATGTGGTCGATCCGGGTCTTCAGCAACTCCCCCGCCACGGACATCCGCAGCGACGTCCGCCCCGCCAGCCTGGGCGTCAGGAAGACTCCCTGCGAGACCACGCCCGCCAGCCCCGGCACCAGCCCGGCCGTCATGCTCAGCGACAGGGTGAGCGAGCCGATGCAGTGCGCGACCACGAACAGCGGGCGCTCGCCGATGCGCCCGCGGATGTGGGCGACGGCCTCGGGGATGTCGTACAGCGCCACGTCGTCGTAGGTGTAGCGCCGGCCGGTCTCGTTGTACGGCAGCCGACAGCTGCCCCGCCAGTCCAGCAGCCAGGGCTCGTAGCCGTCGTCGAGGAGCGCGTCCACGAGGTTGCGGGTCTCGGGCAGCAGGAACATGTCGGCGGAGGCGGTGTGCCCGTGCAGGAGCAGCACGGCGGGCCGGCCGGTGTCCCCGGTGTCGACACGGGTCAGGCCGAGGCGTACGCCGTCGCTCGTACGGAACGGGATCTCCTCGACGCGGGCCGGGTCGAGGCGGTGGCGCAGGGGGCGCAGGGCCTCGGTGGTGCGGACCCTGCGGAGCGCCGGCCGGGCCGTCCGGGAGGAGGTGGTCCTGAAGATCATCGGTGGTGCTCCCTGAGGGTCGGGGTGCGGCGCAGGTCGAGAAGGTCCGCCGCGGCCCGGGCGAACGGGGCGAGCAGGCCGCGGCCCATCTCCAGGCCGAACCAGGCGAGCCAGGTCAGCTTGGCCGCCCGCTTCTCCTGGGCGGTCAGGCGCGGGTCCACCTTGATGCCGTCGATCTGGTCGCGGACGTAGGAGTCGGCGGGTACGACGACCTCGCCCAGCAGACTCGCGGCCTCGCCCTCGCGGCCGATCTCCACGGTGAGCGCACGGGTCTGTCGCCACAGGTCCCGGCGGGCCCGCGCGTACTTGCGGCCCTCCAGCCACCACTGGCCGCCGTCCGCGTCGCGCAGCCTCAGCCGGTAGCGCAGGAGCTGGTGACGGAGACCGTGCTGGAGCGGGATGCCCTCCTCGGGCCGGACCCAGACGTCGCCGCGTTCCACGGTGAGCGGCTCCGGGTGGACCGCCGGGCAGGTCACCTCGCCCGTGACGTCCACCCGGCGCTCCTTGACCAGCTGGTACATGCTGGCGATGGACAGGGTGAGCGCCATCGAGCAGGGGGTCTCGGCGGCGGCGCCGACCGGGCCGACGGTGCCCTCGGTCGTCTCGGCGAACCAGAGGTAGGGCTGGTCGTCCTTGTGCGGAAGCCGGGCGAGGCCGTCGTCGGCGAGCTTCTCGAAGGTCTTCATCTGGGCCTGGGCGTCGTACCGGGCGGCCGGCGTGAGGCCGAGGGCGGCGACCAGGGCGTCGGTGCGCTCCGCGCCGGCGGCCGGGCCCTTCAGGGTGGCCTCGCACAGTTTCAGCGCGGTGGGGCTCTGCAGCACCCGGGAGAGGAAGGCGAGTTCGGGCACCGGCTCGGCCTGCAGGCGGGCGAGCGTGTCGGCGCGCCACTCGTCCCAGTCCTGGACGCGGACGTGCATGCCGCCCAGCGCCATGTCCTGTACGACGTCGTCCAGGGTGTTGGGCACACCCGTGAGGTTGTAGTCGAAGCCCCACGCGTCGGGCTCGCAGATCGCGGCGACCGCGACCCGGCTGACCCAGTCGACGGGGGCAGCGTTGAGGTAGCGGAACGCCGGTACGGTGCGGAAGCGGCCGAAGGCCGATGTCAGGCCGCTGCTGAGGTCCAGCGGGTTGTAGGCGCCGGTCTTCGTGTGGCCGCCGATGCCGCCCGGGCGGAGCGCGGTGACGACGAGTCCGTGGTCGCGTGCACGGCGCAGCGCGACCTCGGCGGCCCACTTCGACTGGTCGTAGCCGGAGATGAGCCGGTCGACGTGGGCGAGCGGGTCGTCCTCGCCCATGGACGTGATGCCGACCTCGTTGAACACGGCGATGGACGAGATGTGGTGCAGCGGCTTGGGCCGGCCGGTCGCGGCCAGCTCGGCGAGGGTGAGCGTGCCGAGGACGTTGCTGCTTCTCAGCGACTGGTAGCCGCGCAGGAAGTCCACGGCGGCCGCGACGCCGACGATGCTGTCGAGTTCGTGCGCGAGGGTGTGCCACTGCTCGTCGGTGAGCCCGAGACGCGGGCTGCGGATGTCGCCGGGCAGCACGGTGACGCGCCGGCGTGTCTCCGCGGACCACGGCAGCTTGTAGCTGCGCAGCTGAGCGCCGAGCCGTTCGGTCGCGGCAGCCTCGTCGGCCGCGCGGACCAGGCAGTACACATGCGCGTCGCTGTGCCGCAGCAGGTCGAGCAGCATGTGGCTGCCCAGGAACCCGGTCGCACCGGTCAGCAGGATCCGCCGCGGCGCGAGCGGCTCGGGCACGTCGGTGAACGGCAGCCGGTCGGCGAGGGCGAGGTCGGCCAGGATCTGGTCGAGGTCTTCCTGCCGGGCCCGGGAGTGCGGGGCGTCGGGCCGGTACGGGGTGGCGGGTACGGCGGGCGGGGTGCGGGGGGACGGGATGGGGAGGGTGTGGGGGGCGGGCGCCGGGGAGGCGAGGGAGGCGGCCGGGGCGGGCACGCCGTGGGAGACACCGGGCGCGGCGGGGGCGGCCGAGGGCGCGGTGGGTGCGGAGGTGCCCGGTGCCGCGGCGAGCGGTGCCGGCGTGGCCGAGGGCGTCGTTGTCGTCGTCGCCTCGACCAGCAGCAGCCACCTTCGGGCCAGACTCGCCGGGCGGGCATCCGCGAAGACCTCGTCGAGGTCGATCTCGATGCCCAGCTCGGCCTCCAGTTCGGCGGCCAGCTCGACCGCGTCGACGGATGTGCCGCCCGCGTCGAAGAAGTCGGCGTCGGGCGCCAGCCGGCCGGAGGGCAGGTGGCGTCCGGCCGCGGCGGCGATGACGGCCGTCAGGCCCGCCAGGTCGGGTGCCGGGGCCCGGGCGGGCTCGGGCCCGGTGTCCGCCGCCCGCACCTTGGCCAGCAGGCCGGCCACGCCGAGTCCGCCGCCGCCCCGTTCGATCGACTCGGCGATCGCCCGCCGGCCGGCGTAGGCCGACTCCTCGTTCACGTCACGCATGAGAGCCCTTCGCATTGTGCTCGGTCTTGTTCCTCACTGCTGCTCCCAGGACCGGAAGGCCCGCAGGTGTTCGGGGGTGGTCACGACGTCCAGCCGCTCGTCGTCCGGGTCACCGCCGCCCAGCGCGGCGAGCAGCCGGCGGGCGGGGGCGTTGCGCGGGGTGCGCTCCGCGGTGAACCGGACCTTCGCGCAGCCCAGCTGTTCGGCCCGGTCGGCGAGCCGGCCGAGCAGCCGTTCCTCGACGCCCCGGCCGAGGGCGCGGCAGCTCATCAGCCAGGCGAGCACGTCGAGCTGGTCCCCGTCGGCGCGGACCGCGAGCAGCGCGATCTGGCCGTAGTCGCCGAACCGGTCCCGGGCGGCCGCCGTCCACACCTCCCCCCGTTCCCGCCACCGGGCGAGGTCGCCGCCGTCGGCGGACCGGGCCCGAAGGGTGAACTGGTTGGTACGGCGGACGAGTTGCTCGCCCCGCTCGACGTCGGCGTCGGCCAGCTCGCGGATGTCGACCTCGAGGTTCAGCTGGGCGAGGAATTCCTCGAACCCGGCGCCCTCACGGACGGCGTCCCGCTCACGCTCCTGGGCGTAGAACCGGGCCCGCAGGGCGTCCTCGGCGGTCGCCGCGACCGGGACCAGTGGCCACAACCGGTCCAGGAACGCGTCGAGTTGGTCGGCCGGCGGGCACGTCACGGACAGCACCTGCGGGTGCATCGCGCGCATCCTGGCGATCTCGGCCGGGTTGTCGTCCAGGAACAGGAAGCTGTCCAGGCCGAGGTTGAGGGTGCGGGCGGCCTCGGCGAGGCGGTCGGGCTTGGGGTTCCAGGCGGCGGAGACCACGCTGAAGTGCTCGGCCTTCAGCAGGCTGTCGGGGCGGTCCAGGACGGCCCGGACCGTCGCCTCGTCGTTGTTGCTGACCAGCGCCAGCAGCGCGCCCGCCGCCCGCCACCGCAGCAGCCTGCGGGCCAGCCGCGCGCGGGAGCCGGTGAGGTCCACCGCCTCGGGGCCGGACTCGCCCGCCACTCCGCCCCACAGGGTCTCGTCGCCGTCGACGGCGATCACCTTGGGCGCGGGGCGCCGCACGGCCCTGACCACCTCGGCCAGACGCAGCGCCACGGCTGCCTGGAAGGCCGGGGTGAAGGGCAGGTGGGCGAGACGCTCGGTGCGCTGGTCGAAGCGGTCCTCGACGGTGTGGTGCCGGGTCCACTCGTCGGGGCCGAGCACCGCGATGCCGGGCAGTTCGGCCAGGTCGGCGGCGATCCCGCGCTCCCAGTCGAGGAGGCGGTCATCGGTCCCGGCGGTCGGCAGGACACCGACGACCAGCGGCCTGCGGGTGCGTTCGGCGAGGGACTTCAGCGCGGCCGGGTAGGCGCCGCGCAGTTCGGCGAGGACCGTGTCGTCCACCGCTCCGAACCGCTCCAGGTCGGCGGCCCGCAGCAGGACGACGCCCAGCGTGGTGGCCGGGTCGGCGAGGACGCCCGAGGGGTCCTGGAGGGCGGCGAGCACCTGGTGGTACGGCGCCTCGGCGACCGTCGCCCTCTCCTCCTCCAGCGCCGCCTCGCACATCAGGGGCAGGTTGCCGAGGGCGAAGGTGGCGGCGAGGGCGAGACGCGGTCCCTCGACCGCCGTGCGCTGAACGGCCGTCGTGCTCTCGCGTACGGCCACGCTCGCGTCCTCGGCGGTCTCCGCGAGCAGCTCCAGGAACTCCTCGCCGAGTTCGGTCGCGGTGTCCGCGTCCAGGATGTCCAGGTTGTGGTCGAGGCGGACGGTGCCCGAGTCCGGGGTCATGGTGATCATCAGATCGAGGTCGGTGTGGCCGACGCCGGCCGGCAGCACTTCGAGGCTGGTCAACCGGCCGGAGAAGCGTACGTAGTTGAAGTACACCTCGACGAGCGGTGCGTTGGCGCGGTGCAGGCCCTGCCGGGCGAGCGTGGCGAGGACGTCGGAGAACATGGCGCCCTTCGTCAGGATCCGCTGGAGGCGCTCGTCGGTACGGACCAGCACGTCCGCGACCCGCTCCCCGGCCGCCGCCTGGGCGGGGAAGGGCACGGGGACGCCGAAGAATCCCACCGCGCCGTACGCGTCGGCGTGGATCCGGGTGTCCACGGGCACGGCGAGCGCGAACCGCTCCCGTTCCCGCTTCCTGGCCAGCAGCACGGTGAGGGTGCCGAGGCAGAACGCGGCGGGCGTGACGGCCAGAGCGCTCGCGGCGGCCGAGATCCGCTCCACGAGACCGTCCGGGACGGTCACGGTGACGCTGCCGGACCGGTAGGAGCGGGTCTCCGGGCGCGGCCGGGCCAGGGTCAGGTCGAGTCGTTCGCTGCCCTGGAAGGCCGCGCGCCAGTCGTCGCCGGGGCCGTCGCCGCCGCCTTGCTGGGCCTCGATCAGCAGGTCGATGTCCCGGTTGGTGACGGTGCCGTCCAGCGGGGTGCCGGAGAGTTCGGCGTCGATCTCGGCGGCCACGAGGAGCAGGGACTGCAGGTCGCTGACCGCGTGATGGGCGCCGAAGACGAGGATCTGGCCCTGCGGGCCGCCGTCGGCGAGTTCGAACCGCCACAGCGGCGGGACGGCCAGGTCGAACGGCGGCTCCAGGAGCAGCCGCAGCCGCTCGGCGGCGTCGGCCTCCGTGGCCTCGGTCCACCGCAGCAGCGGTGCGGGCGGCCGACGGTCCACCCGCAGCTGCCGGCCGCCCTCGTCGCCGGTCACGACGGCGGTGCGCAGGGCGGCGTGGCGGGCGGCGAGGCGGTCCAGGATGCCGCTGAGGGCTTCCTGGGTGGTCGGCGTCCTGAGCCGTACGGCCAGACCGACGCCGTGGGCCGCGTCGGGCATGTCCGGCTGGGCGCTGCGCAGGAGTCGTACGACATCCCTGGTGGCGGGCCGCAGTTCGGTCTCGGGCACGTCCCTCGCGGGCGAGCTGCCGGTTCCCTCGGCGGGGGCGGCCCGCTCGGCGGGGGCGGCGCGTTCGGGCAGGGCCGCGCCGAGGGTGCGGGCGAGGCCGCGGACGTCGGCGGCGGAGAACACGTCGGCGGCCGGGAGTTCGACGCCCAGCTCGCGGGCGAACGCGTTGCGCAGCCGGACCAGCATCAGCGAGTCCAGGCCCAGCTCCTTCAGTGCCGTGGTGGCGAACACGTCCACGGCACCGCCGGAGACCTCGCCGACCCGGGCTCGTACATAGGTTTCGAGCCACTCGGTGCGCTCCTGACCGGGGGCGGCCGCGAACACCTTGCCGACCAGGTCGTCGGTGTCCGCGCCGCCGGCCGGGGCGGACACCAGGTCGGCGAGCAGCGGGCGGCTGCGTACCGCGTCCGGGTCGAGGGCCAGCAGCTCCCAGTCGAGGGCGATCGGGGCGAGCTGGCGGCGGGCGGTGCTCAGCACCCGCTCGAAGAGCTCACCGCCGTCCTGCGGGGAGAAGGCGACCAGGCCGGAGCGGCTGGTCTCGGCGGCCCTGGTGCCGGACTCGGCGACCATGCCGACGCCCGCCCAGGCACCCCAGTCCAGGCTCAGCGCCCGTCGGCCGGCGCCGGAGAGGTGGTGTGCCCAGGCGTCCAGGAAGGCGTTCGCCGCCGAGTACGGGCTCTGTCCGGCCGAGCCCAGCAGACCGGCCGCCGAGGCGAACAGGACCAGGTTCCCGGCCTCCGGGACCAGTTCGGTGAGCAGGGCGGTGCCGAGCACCTTGGGCGCGAGGACGCGTCGGACGCGCTCCTCGGTGAGGTTCGCCAGCGTGGCGTCGTCCAGGACACCTGCGGCGTGGACCACGGTGGAGACCGGGCCCGCCTCGCTGCGCAGCGCGTCCAGGGCGGCGCTGAGTCCGGCACGGTCGGCGACGTCGGCGCGGGCGAGGTGCACGGTGACGCCCCGCTGTTCGAGGCCCTGTATCCAGGCGGTGGCAGCGGTGTCCGGCGTGCCGCGGCTCAGCAGGGCGAGCCGCCGGGCACCCCGGCGCACCAGCCGTTCGGCGACGACGCGGCCGAGACCGCCCAGACCACCGGTGATCAGATGCACGCCGTCCGGCAGTTCGGGGTGGCCGCCTTCGTCGGGGCGGGTACGGGCCAGGCGCGGGACGAGCCGGCCGGTGCCGCGGAGCGCGACGAGACGCTCGTCGTCGGCGTGCCACAGCTGGGTCCACAGCGCGTCCGCGCCGCCGTCCGCGGGCAGGTCGACCAGCGTGGTGGCGAGTTCCGGGTGCTCCTGGGCCACGGCGAGTCCGAAGCCCCAGGCGAGGGCCTGCTCCGGCCGGGTCACCTCCGTGCTGCCACCCGCTGCCTGGCTGCCGCGTACGACGACGAACAGGCGCGGGGTCCGGCCCTTGGACCGATCGCGCCCGGTGAGGGCCCGGACCAGGTGCAGGGTGGTCAGGCAGCAGAGCCGGGCGGCTTCCTCGGCGTCCCGGTCGCCGTTGACCGGCGGTGCGTCGAGCGCGGACAGCTGGACCACCCGCTCGGGCGGCGCGTCCGCGAAGGCCTCGTCCAGGAGCCGGGCCCACTGGGCCGGGTCGGCGGGGTCGAGGACGTAGCGGCCGGGGCCTTCGACGCCGTACGCGGTGCCCGGGCGGACGACGACGTGCGGAGCCAGGTCAGCGAGCCTGGAGGTGAGTTCGTCGGCGGCTCCGGTCTGGTCGGCGACGACGAGCCAGCTGCCCTCCGCGGGCGGCTCCTGCGCCTCGGGACGGGGTTGCCAGCGGGTCTCGAAGAGGGCGCCGTCCAGCGGGGAGAGCGCGGCGAGACGGAACTCGTCGGCTGCCAGGACGAGTTGGCCGTCCTCGTCCCACAGACGCAGGTCGAGGAGGGCGGTGTCGCCGTCGACAGCGCGCAGGTCGCAGCTCACCCAGGCGGGTGCGGTGCGCAGGCCGGTGAACCGTACGTGTCCGGCGCCGGCGGGCACGAACGCCCGGCCCTGCGGGGCGGCCGCGGGCAGCGCGGCCGTGTGGAAGGAGGCGTCGAGCGTGGCGGGGTGCAGGAGGTGACCGGCTGCGGGCCGGGCGGCCAGGCGGGCCACCGCTGTCGTGCCGCCGTCCCGGTGGCCCTCGGACAGGCCCCGGAAGGCGGGGCCGTAGTCGATGCCGAGGGCGGCGAGTCCGGCGTAGACGGCGGGCAGGTCGACGCGCTCGGTGCAGCGTTCGCGCAGCGCGGCGAGTTCCGCGCCCGCGTCCGCCGTGGGCTCCGCGGTGCGGGCGATCGGCTCCGTGGCGAGGGCGATGCGCCCGGTCACGTGCCGCTCCCACCGCGGCCGTCGCGCACCGGCGGCGGCCGAGGCGACGGAGAACTCCCGGTGGCCGTCCTCCGCGGGCCGCAGCACCAGTTGCACCCGTACGGGCCGGTCGGCGTCCAGTCGCAGCGGCTGGACGAACCGGACGTCGGACAGCCGCACCTCGTCGCTGTCGGCGAGCGTGTTCGCGGCCTCCAGCACCAGGTCCAGGAAGGCGGCGCCCGGCAGCCACACCTCGCCCGTGACCTGATGGTCGGTCAGGTAGGCGAAGCGGCTGTCGTTCAGGTCGATCTCGCTCTGGAAGAGGTCCCGGCCGGGTTCGTCGCTGGCCTGGACGTGGGTGCCGAGCAGCGGTGAGCCGCCGGTGGAGGTGGCCTGGACGGGGGCGAGCCAGTGGCGTTCGCGGGCGAAGGCGTAGGTGGGCAGGTCGGCGCGGCGGCCGTGCGGGAAGAGCGCCGTCCAGTCTGGCGTGTGTCCGGCCTCGTACAACTCCCCCAGCCTGCCGAGCAGTACGTCCTGCCCGTCGCGGCCGCGGCGCAGTGAGCCGATGCCCACCGCGTCGGTCCCGGCCTCGGCGGCGACGGCCTCGATCGCCGCGGTGAGCGAGGGGTGCGGGCTGAGTTCCACGAAGTAGCGGTACCCGTCGTCGAGCATCCGGCGCACGGTGTCGGCGAAACGGACCGGGTGGCGCAGGTTGTCGAACCAGTAGGCGGCGTCCAGGTCCTCCCCGGTGACGGGTTCGGCGAGCACGGACGAGTAGAGCGGGGTCGGTGTGCGGGTCCCCCGGATACCGGAGAAGCGTTCGAGGAGTTCCGCGCGCAGCGGTTCCATGAGCGGGGTGTGCGAGGCGAACGGCGTCGACAGGACGCGCGCGGAGACGCCCCGCTCCTCCAGCCGGTGACGCAGTGCGGAGAGCGCGTCCGCCTCGCCGGAGACGGCGGTGGCACCCGGACCGTTGACGGCTCCGACGAACAGCCGGCCGGCGTAGGGCTCCAGCAGCTCCTCGACGTCGGCGAGCGGCAGCTCCACGGCGAGCATGCCGCCCTGCCCGACGAGCGGGACGACCGCCGCGGCCCGCCCGGTGACGGCGGCCACGGCGTCGTCCAGGGTGAGGGCTCCCGCGCTGTACGCGGCGGCGATCTCGCCCAGGCTGTGGCCGACCACCGCGTCCGGGGTGACGCCGAGTTCCCGCCAGGCGGCGGCCAGCGCGGCGTTGACGGCGAACAGGACCGGCTGGAGGTACTCGGTGCGGTCGAGCGGGGAGAACTCCTCCGGTGCGCGCAGCACGTTCAGCACGGACCAGCCGGCCTGCCGCTCGACGGCGGCGTCGATGCGGGTCAGCTCCGTCCGGAAGGCCTCGGACTGGGACAGCAGCTCCAGGCCCATGCCGGTCCACTGGCCGCCGTGTCCGGCGAAGACGAAGGCGACCTTGCCGGTCTGGTCCTCGCGGGGCGCGGGCACGGGCTTGCGCCCGCTGCCCAACGCCTTGAGGGAGGGGAGGAGTTCGTCGCGGTCGCCCGCGACGACCGCGGCGCGCCACTCGAAGTGGCTGCGGTGCCGGGCCAGGGTGTGGGCGACGTCCGGGAGGGAGGTGTCGGGGGTGGCGTACCGGGCGAGCGTGGCCGCCTGCCCGCGCAGGCCGGCCTCACTGCGCCCCGAGAGCAGGAACAGCCGCTTTCCTTCGGGGAGTTCGGCTTCCTGCAGCGGCCGGGCGGGGGCTTCCTCCACGATGACGTGCGCGTTGGTGCCGCTGATGCCGAAGGCGCTGACCCCGGCCCGGCGTACCCGCTCCTCCGTCGCCGGCCAGGCGACCGGCTCCTGCAGCAGACTCAGGCCGCTGCCGTCCCACTCGACGTGCCGGCTCGGCGTGCCGGCGTGCAGGGTGCGGGGCAGGGTCTGGTGGCGCAGCGACTGCACGACCTTGATCAGCCCGGCGACGCCCGAAGCGGCCTGCGCGTGGCCGATGTTGGACTTCAGCGACCCCAGGTACAGCGGGCGGTCCTCGGGGCGGGAGCCCGCGAAGACCTCGGCCAGGGCGTTGGCCTCGATCGGGTCGCCGAGGGTGGTCCCGGTGCCGTGGGCCTCGATGTAGTCGAGGTCGGCGGGTGCCAGCCCGGACAGCTCGAGCGCGCGGCGGAGCACCTGTTCCTGGGCCGGGCCGTTGGGCGCGGACAGGCCCTGGCTGCGGCCGTCCTGGTTGACGGCCGTGCCGCGCAGCACGGCGAGCACCTCGTCGCCGTCCCGCTCGGCGTCGCTCAGCCGCTTGAGGACGAGCATGCCCGCGCCCTCGGCCCAGATCGCGCCGTCGGCGTCGTCGGAGAAGGACCGGCAGCGGCCGGTCGGGGACAGGCCGCGCAGGCGGCTGAACTCCACGAAGGTCTGCGGGGTCACCATGAGCGTCACCCCGCCGGCCAGGGCCAGGTCGCACTCCCCGGTGCGCAGGGCCTGGGCGGCCAGATGCGTCGCGACCAGGGAGGACGAGCAGGCCGTGTCCACGGTCAGCGCCGGGCCGTGCAGGCCGAGCGCGTAGGCCAGCCGGCCGGAGGCGACGCTGAGCGCCGAGCCGGTGCCGACGTAGCCGTCGAGCTGGTCGAGGCGGGAGCCCGCCAGGTAGTCGCTGCCGAACATGCCGACGTACACGCCGGTGGTGCTGCCCGCGAGCCGGGCGGGCACGATTCCGGCGCGCTCCAGTGCCTCCCAGGCCGTCTCCAGCAGCAGCCGCTGCTGGGGGTCCATGGCGGCGGCCTCCTTCGGGGTGATGCCGAAGAAGCCCGCGTCGAAGGACTCGATGTCGTCCAGGAAGCCGCCCTCGCGGGCGTAGGACTTGCCGAGCGCGTCCGGGTCGGGGTCGTAGAGCGCCTCCACGTCCCAGCGTCCGGCCGGGAACGGGCCGACCGCGTCCCGGCCTTCGGCGACCAGCCGCCACAGGCCGTCCGGGTCGCTCACCGAGCCGGGCAGCCGGCAGGCCATGGCCACGATGGCGATCGGTTCGTCGCCGGCGGGCGAGGTCGTCCGGGCCCGCTGGGCCTGGACCTGGCCCGACGCGCGCCCCAGCACGGTGGTGAGCAGGTACTCGGCGAGCCGGTCGGCGGTGGGGTGGTCGAACAGGAGGGTGGCGGGCAGGCGGGTGCCGAGGCGGGCCCCGATGCGGTTGCGCAGTTCGACTGCGGTGACGGAGTCCATGCCGAGGTCGCGCAGCGGCTGGTCGGGGCGCACGGATTCGGCGGAGCGCAGGCCGAGGGCCCGGGCGGCCTCGTCACGGACCAGGGCCAGGACGCGCTCGGCCCGCTCGGGCTCGGGCAGCCGGGTCAGGCGGTCGGCGAGGGCGTCTCCCCCGGTGCCGCGCGAGGCGGGCAGCAGCGAGCGCCACAGGGCGGTGCCGCCCGCGTCCGACTGGCGCAGCCGGGGCAGGTCGAGGGACCAGGCCACCAGGTGCGGGGCGGTGCGCCGCAGGGCCAGCGCGACGAGGTCGCGGCCCTGCTCCGGGGTGAGCGCCCGGTGGCCGAGCCGGGCCATGCGGTCCAGGTCGGCGTGGGCCGCGGCGAGACCCTCACCGGCCCAGGCGCCGAAGGAGATCGAGCTGCCGGGCAGGCCCAGGGACCGCCGGTGGTGGGCGAGTTGGTCGAGGAAGACGTTGGCGGCCGCGTAGTTGCCCTGTCCCGCGTTGCCCACGACACCGGCGGCCGAGGACACCAGCAGGAACAGGTCCAGCGGGGCGTCGGCGGTGAGCCGGTGCAGGTGGAGGGCTCCGTCGACCTTGGGTCGCAGTACCCGCGCCAGCCGCTCGGGCGTCAGCTCTGCGACGACCCCGTCGTCCAGGATCCCGGCGCAGTGCACGACACCGCGCAGGGGCGACTCCTGGCCTGCCCGGGCGAGTACGTCGGCGACTGCGGCCGGGTCGGTGACCTCGCAGGCGACGACCTCGGCCGCGGCGCCGAGCGCGGCCAGTTCGGCGACCGTCTCGGCCGCGCGGGGATCATCGGCGCCCCGGCGCGCCGTCAACAGGAGCCGGGGAACGCCGCGTTGGGCGAAGAGGCGGGCGATGTGCCGGCCGACGGCACCCAGACCGCCGGTGATCAGGACGGTCCCGTCCGTGGGGAGGTGTCCCGCCGAGCCCTGCTCGTGCCGGTCGGGGCGTGCGCGCACCAACCGGGGGGCGAGCAACGCCCTTTCGCGAAGGGCGAGTTCGGGTTCCCCGGCAAGGCCTGCGGCCGCCCTGAGCGCAGCCGCCGGATCGCCGTCGTCGAGGTCCAGCAACGTCAGCCCGAGGTCCGGGTGTTCGGCCCGGGCGCTGCGGACGAGACCCCACAGCACCGACTGGGTGTATCCGGCGACCGGGTCTCCGTCGGCGGCGGCGATCGCGCCGCGGGTCACCCAGACGGTCCGGGCGGGCGTCCTGTCCTCGGGGAGCGCGATGAGCCGCTGCAGCTCGGCGAGCGCGGTGGCCGCCAGCTCATGGGCACCGGACACCGCTTCGTCGGGGTGCGGCCAGAATCGTACGGCGACGTCGGCACCCGTCTCGCGCAGCGCTAGGCCCCGCAGAGCGGCCTGCGCCTTCGGGCCTGCCGGGTCGCCGGCCACGGTCCAGGTGAGGTCCGGCGCCGCGGCGGGCGGCTCCTCGGTGACGGCGGTCCAGGCCACCTCGTACAGGTGCCGGGCGTTCTCCGAGCCGGCGTCGAGGTCGGCCGGGTCGGCGGCGCGCAGACGCACTGACTCCAGGCGTCCGGCGGGCAGGCCGTCGGCGTCCCACAGCGTGACGTCCAGGGTGAGGTCCGAGTCGGCGTCGCCGGTGCGCCGCACCCGTGCGGTCAGGTCGCCCGTGCCGCCGTGCGGCAGGACACAGCGGCCCACGGCGACGGGGAGCAGGGCGCGTCCGTCGGCCGCCCCGAAGGCTGCGGTGACGTGCAGGGCGGCGTCCAGCAGAGCCGGGTGCACCGGGTACGGGTCGGCCCCGTCGCGGGCGGTGGCGGGCAGGGAGAGCCGGGCGAGGAGTTCTCCGTCGCCGGTCGTGACCGCCGAGCGTACGCCCTGGAAGGCGGGCCCGTAGCCGAGGCCGAGGCCGGCCAGACGGTCGTACGTCTGCGCGGTCCAGGCCTCTTCGGCGGTGTCGGGCCAGTGCGGCGGGCGGCCCGCGGTGAGCGGGGCGGACTCGGCCGCGGAGGCGGTGGCGTGCAGGGTCCAGCCGGGGGCGTCCTGGCCGCGCGGGCGGCTGTGCACGGTGACCTCGGGTACCGGACCGGCGGTGACGACCTCGACGGAGACCTCGACCGTGCCGGTGCCGGGCAGGACGAGGGGGCTGAGCAGGAGCAGGTCGGTGACGTCGGCCGCGTCGTCCGGGCGGGCCACGGCGAGGGCGGCACGGCACAGTTCCATCAGGGTGGTACCGGAGACCACGGTGCGGCCGAACACGGTGTGGTCGGGCAGCCAGTCGGCGGTGGCCGGGGACCACTCGTTGCGGAAGGTCCAGCGGGTCTCGTCGGCGGACTGGAGCTGGATGCCGAGGAGCGGGTGCGCGGCCCGGTCGAACAGGGCGGGGCCGCCGGCGGCGGTCTCCGGTTCGATCCAGTGGCGCTGCGCGTCCCAGGCGTAGGTGGGCAGGTCGGCGGTGTCGCCGTCGGGGACCAGGCGGCGCCAGTCGATCCGCCGTCCGTGGACGTGGAGTTCGGCGGCTGCCCGGTCCAGGCAGGCGGGGCCGTCCTCGTCGCGGCCCAGCGAACCGACCGCGGTCAGGTCGTGGCCGGTGTCCTCGCCGAGGGTGCGCAGCGCGGTGAGCAGGGCCGGGTGGGGGCTCAGTTCCACGAAGTGGCGGTAGCCGTCGGCGAGCATGCGCTCGACGGTGGGCGCGAAGCGGACGGTCTCGCGGAGGTTGGTGTACCAGTACCCGGCCTCCAGTTCCTCGGTGACCGGTTCGGCGGTGACCGTGGAGTACCAGGCGATGTCCGTCGGGTACGCGGTCACGCCGTCGAGTTCGTCGAGGATCCGCTCGCGGACCGGTTCGACCCGGTCGCTGTGGGAGGCGTAGTCGACGTCGAGACGGCGGACGAACACCTGGCGCGCTTCGAGGCGGGCGAGCAGCGCTTCCACCGCTTCGACGGCGCCCGCGACCACGGTCGCCCGGCCGCTGTTGACGGCGGCGACCGACACGGCCCCGTCGAGTTCGGCCCGGACCTCGTCGTGGGGCAGCGCGATCACGGCCATGGTGCCGGTTCCGGACAGGTCGGTCAGGGCCTGGCTGCGCAGGGCGACGACGGCGGCCGCGTCGTTGAGGCTGAGTGCGCCGGCGACGCAGGCCGCGGCGACCTCGCCCTGGCTGTGCCCGATCACGGCGTCCGGGCGGACGCCCCGGGCGCGCCACACGGCGGCCAGCGACACCATCACGGCGAACAGGGCGGGCTGGACGACGTCCACGCGGTCCGGGGACGGGGCGCCGGCGTCGCCGCGCAGCACGGCGGCCACGGACCACTCGGTGAACGGGCGCAGCGCCGCGTCGCAACGGTCGAGTTCGTCGGCGAACACGGGGTCCCGCTCCAGCAGGTCGCGGGCCATCCCGGCCCACTGGCTGCCCTGGCCGGGGAAGACGAAGGCCAGTTTGCCGGCGGGGGCTGTCCGCTCCGGTCCGATGGTGTGGTCGGGGTCGGGGCGTCCGTCGGCGAGGGCGCGCAGGGCGTCGACGAGCCGGGTGCGGTCGGTGGCCCGGACGACGGCCCGGTGGTCGAAGTGGGTGCGGTGGTGGGCGAGGGTCGCGGCGACCTCGCGGAGCGCCGGCTCCGGGCGTGTCTCCAGGGCGTCGAGCAGCCGGGCGGCCTGGCCGCGCAGGGCGGGGAGGCTGCGGGCGGAGAGCGGGAAGAGGGCGGGGGCGGCCTGCTGCGCGGGGGTGTCCGCGGTGGCGGGTTGCGGCGCTTCCTCCAGGACCACGTGGGCGTTGGTGCCGCTGATGCCGAAGGCGCTGACCCCGGCCCGGCGCACCCTGTCCGCGGTGCGCGGCCAGTCCCGTCCGGCGCTCTGTACGTGCAGTCCGCTGCCGGTCCAGTCGATCCGGTCGGTGCGGGGCTCGGCGTGCAGGGAGGCGGGCAGGTGCTCGTGACCGAGGGCGAGGACGGTCTTGATGACGCCGCCGATGCCCGCGGCCGCCTGGGTGTGGCCGATGTTGGACTTCAGGGAGCCGATGCCGAGGGGGCGGTCGGCCGGCCGGCCGGGTCCGAACACGTTGGCCAGGGCGCGGAGTTCGATGGGGTCGCCGAGCCGGGTGCCGGTGCCGTGGGCCTCGACGTGGTCGAGGTCGTGCGGGGTGAGCCCGGCGGCGTCCAGGGCGGCGCGCACCACTCGTTCCTGCGCCGGGCCGTTGGGGGCGCTGAGGCCCTGGCTGCGGCCGTCCTGGTTGATCGCCGAGCCCTTGACGACGGCCAGGATCCGGTCGCCGTCGCGGCGCGCGTCCGCGAGCCGCTTGAGCACGACGAGCCCGCAGCCCTCGGCCCACACGACGCCGTCCGCGTCGGCGGAGAACGGGCTGCACCGCCCGGACGGGGACAGTCCGCGCAGCCTGCTGAACTCGACGTGGCCGCGCGGCGTGACCAGCAGGGTGGCCCCACCGGCCAGGGCGAGATCGCACTCGCCGCTCGCCAGCGCGCGCGCCGCCAGGTGCAGGGCGACCAGCGAGGACGAGCAGGCGGTGTCGACGGTCACCGCCGGGCCCTGCAGGCCGAGGGTGTAGGCGATGCGTCCGGAGGCCACGCTGGCCGCCGATCCGGTGCCGACGTGTCCGTCGAGCTGGCTGAGCGGGGCGGTGGCGAGGTAGCCGCTGTCGTACAGGCCGAGATACACGCCGGTGGAGCTGCCGTTCAGGGACTCCGGGAGCATTCCGGCGCGTTCGATCGCCTCCCAGGTGGTCTGCAGGAGCAGCCGCTGCTGGGGGTCCATGGCGGCGGCCTCGCGCGGGGAGATGCCGAAGAAGGCCGCGTCGAAACGGTCGATCCCGCCGTCGAGGAAGCCGCCGCGCAGGGTGTAGGCCTTGCCGGCGGCTTCGGGGTCGGGGTCGTACAGGCCGTTGGTGTCCCAACGGCCCGCCGGGACCTCGGAGATGGCGTCCTCGCCCGAGGTCAGCAGCCGCCACAGCGCCTCGGGGTCCTCGGCGCCGCCGGGGAAGCGGCAGGCCATGGAGATGATCGCCACGTCGTCGCCGGGACCGGTCCGCTCCACGGCCGTGCTCGGAGGCGGCGTCTGCGCCCGCTGCGGTTCGAAGACGGCCTGCGCGACGGCTGCGATGGTGGGGTGGTTGAAGACGAGGGACGGCTCCAGGGTGCGGCCGGTCAGGGTGCCGAGTTCCGCGGCAAGGGTGACCAACTGGCGTGATCCCAGGCCGAACTCGGCGAGCGGCCGGTGCGGGTCGACGTCCGCCGGGTCGGTCCCGGCCGACTCGGCGACGGCCGATGCCAGCCAGGCCCGGACTCCCTCGGAGGTCGTCAGGGACGGCTCGGGGGTGTGCTTCGGGGACTCGTTCGCAGGCATCTGGGCAGGTGTCCTCGTGAACTCGGGCTCATGCTGGATTCCGTACCGGGCGACGGGTGTGCGGTACGGCGGAACGGGCGGCGTACGGCCGCGAGGGCCTCCCGCGCCGACGGGGGCGCGGGAGGCGGCGGTGTCACTCGGCGGCGGGCGCGGTCACCACGGAGAGGGTGCCGTCGAGGTACGCCGTGCGGGTGGCGCGGCGCTGGATCTTCCCGCTGGAGGTCTTGGGGATGGTGCCGGGCTGGACCAGGACGATGTCGCGCAGGGACAGGCCGTGGGCCTCGCCGGTCGTGCTGCGGATCAGGTCGGTGATCTTCTCGGACTCGCCGGCGTCGTCCGGGGCGATCTCGGCGACGAGGACGGGCTGTTCGCCTTCGCCGGCGGTGTCCACGGAGAACGCGGCGGTGCAGCCGGGGCGCAGGGCCGGGTGGGACAGTTCGGCGGTCAGCTCCAGGTCCTGCGGGTAGTGGTTGCGGCCGTCGATGACGATGAGGTCCTTCAGGCGGCCGGTGACGAAGAGTTCGCCGTCGCGCAGGAGGCCGAGGTCGCCGGTGCGCAGGAACCGGCCCGCACGGCCCGGGAGTTGGGCGCGGAACGTCTCGCGCGTGGCGAGGGCGTTGCGCCAGTAGCCCTTGGCGACACTCGCTCCGCCCACCCAGATCTCGCCGATCTCGCCCTCGGGCAGCTCCTCCTGCCGCTCGGGGTGGACGATCGCCACGCTCACGCCGGGGCCGGGCCGGCCGCAGCCGACGGCTGCCGCGTCGGCCTCGCCGGCGTTGGGGGCGCCGTCGGCGGCGGCGAGCAGCGTCGGCGGGGTGTCCACGGTGCCGCCGGTGACCATCAGGGTGCCCTCGGCCAGGCCGTAGCAGGGGTAGAGGGCCTCACTGCGGAATCCGGCGGGGCGGAAGGTGTCCGCGAAGCGGCGCAGGGTGGCCGGGCGCACCGGCTCGGCCCCGTTGAAGGCGACCTTCCACGAGCTGAGGTCGAGGCCGTCGAGCAGGTCCGGGCCGGCGTGCTTCAGGCACAGCTCGTAGGCGAAGTTGGGTCCGCCGCTGGTGTGCGGGCGGTAGCGGCTGACGGCGGTGAGCCAGCGGGACGGCTGCTGGAGGAAGTGCAGGGGCGAGAAAAGGGTGGCGGTGGCGCCCAGGTACACCGTGTTCAGGACGGGACCGATGAGCCCCATGTCGTGGTAGACCGGCAGCCAGCTGACGAACAGTTCGTGGTCGTGCGCGGCGAGCACCTCGGGGGTGTGGCCCATGCGCTCGGTGATGACCCGCTCGTTGTCCATCAGGTTGCCGTGGGTGACGACGACGCCGCGCGGGGCCGAGGTGGAACCCGAGGTGTACTGGAGGAACGCCACGGAATCCGCGGTGAGTTCGGGTTCGCGCCAGGCGGCGGCCGCGTCGTCGGGTATGTCCTCGGTGGCCAGCCGGGCTATCGCGTCGAGTTCGGGCAGGTGTGCGGCCATGCCGTCGAGCGCGGTGATCACGTCCCGGCCGCCCAGGATGACCTTGGCGTCCGCGTCGGCCATCAGGCGCTTCATCCGGGTCAGCGCACGGTGGTTCTGGGAGCGGCCCTGCGGGGGCACGCCGGGTACGGCCACCACACCGGCCGACAGACAGCCCAGGTAGGCGGAGATGAACTCCAGGCCGGGCGGGTACAGCAGCATGGCACGCGAGCCGGCCAGTCCGCGTTCCTGCAGCCGGGCGGCGACGGCACGGGAGCGGGTGGCCAGCCGGCCGTAGGTGAGTTCCTGGATCTCTCCGTCGCAGTCACCGGTGACGAGGTGGCGGTAGGCGGTGCGCTCCGGATGGTTCGAGGCGTGCGCGGTCACAAGATCGACCAGGGAACTTGCCATGGGACGAGTCTCACCTGTCTGAAATAGGTGGTGTGCAGAGATAGGAGTTTGGGCGTCGCGCCATGCGGACGCACGGGATCGGGCCGATCCGGCCTCATTGCCGGATCGTTGGACGCGACCCCTCGCACAGGGCACCGTGGGTCGGACGGCGCCGCGTGATCCCCCCGCAGCAGAACGCTACCGGCGAGTAGCACCATAGCAGTCCGAATGACCGACATGTCGAACACATGTAAACGCTGCGTGTCCAAGCGAGTTGGCCGAACTGACGGACCGTGACGAAAGCGTGAACAGGCCATGGGAGCACGGCCCGGCACGCATCTCGTGACACTTGTCACGCTCCGCGCGGGAACCACTACGCAACGTTAGTAAAAATCATGCTATTACAGCACATGCCGGACAGGTGATTCCGCCCTATCGTTCTGTCATGGAGCACGCACTGAGTCCCGCAACCCTCGCCGAACTGCGGCGCCCGCGTCCCTACCCCGCGGTGTCCGTGCTGACGCCGACACACCGCCGCGAACCCGAGAACGGCCAGGACCCGGTCCGGCTGCGCAATGTGGTGGCCGAGGCCAGGAAACGGCTGGAATCCGACCCCTCGGTCTCCCGGGAGCGGCGCGCCGACGTCGTGGCACAGCTCGACCGCGCACTGACGGAGGTGGACCTGGCGCACGCCGAGGACGGCCTGGTGATCTTCGCAGCCCCGGGTGAGCACCAGGTCTGGTCGCTGGCCCGCACCGTCCCCGAGCGGGTGGTGTTCTCGGACACCTTCCTCACCCGCAACCTGGTCTCCGCGCAGGCCGCCGAGCGGCCCTTCTGGGTACTGTCGCTCGCCGCCGACCGTGTGACCCTGTGGAGCGGCGGCCCCGACCGGGTGTTCGAGGAGCATTCCGGCGGCTTCCCGCTGATCCACATCCGGGAGAACTTCGACGCCGAGCGCCGGGAGCAGATCGGCGACGTGCCGAGCATCTACGCCGACGAGGGCACGCGCCAGTTCCTGCGCGAGGTCGACACCGCCCTGAGCACGGTGCTGCGCGACCAGCCCCGTCCGGTGTACGTCACCGGCGAGCAGGCGGCCCTGTCCCTGCTGGACGAGGTCGGCAGCGCCGCCAAGGCCGCCGTACAGATCCCGCACGGCGGGCTCGCCCACGCCGGCCCGGAGGCCGTGTGGCAGGCCCTGAGGCCGGTCCTGGAGGCGGAGGCCCGCAAGGACGCCTCGTCCGTCGTCCGGGAACTGACCGCGGCACGCGGGCGCAAGACCTTCGCGGCCGGGGTCGACGAGCTCTGGCAGAACGCCCGGGACGGCCGCGTCAGGCTCCTCGCGGTCGAGGAGAACTACCGTGTGACCGTCCGCGACCGGGGCGACCACCTCGTGCCGGCCGAGCCCGGGGATCTGGACTCGCGCGACGACATCGTGGACGAGATCGTGGAGCAGTGTCTGGAGACCGGCGCCGACGTGCGCTTCGTCCCCGACGGCACGCTGGGCGACGCCAACGGGATCGCGGGGATTCTGCGGTACTGAGGCCCACCTCGGCAGCGGCACCGAGACAGTCGACGGGCGGCGGCACCGAGGCTCCCTCGGGGCCGCTGCGCCGAGCCGCGCTCCCCGGGCAGCGCTCCCCCCGCGGCGTACGCTACGGCGTGATCGTCGGCGAGAGGGAGCGCGCACATGGGTGACCTGCTGGGTGTGGCCGTACTGGGTGCCGGACACATGGGAGCCGACCACATTCGACGCCTCGACAAGGTGGTGAGCGGCGCCAGGGTGGCGGCCGTGGCCGATCCCGATCTCGACCGGGCGAAGGAAGCCGTGGCCGGCCTGGACGGCGTCACCGTGCACACGGACCCGTTGGCCGCCCTTCAGGCGCCCGGCGTGGCGGCCGTGCTCGTCGCCTCCCCCGGCCCCGCGCACGAGGAGGCGCTCCTCGCGGCCTTCGAACGCGGCCTGCCCGTGCTGTGCGAGAAGCCCATGGTGCCAGACACCACAGGTGCACTCCGCGTGCTGGAGGCCGAGGCGCGGCTCGGCCGCCGGCTGGCCCAGATCGGCTTCATGCGACGCTACGACGCCGAGTACCGGCGGCTGAAGACGCTGCTGGACGGGGGCAGCCTGGGCCGGCCGCTGATGCTGCACTGCGTCCACCGCAACGTCTCCTCCCCGCCCGGCTTCACCAGCGCCATGCTGATCAACAGCTCCGTCGCGCACGAGATCGACGCGGCCCGCTGGCTGCTCGGGCAGGAGCTGACCGCGGTCACCGTGCTGCGCCCGGCGTCCTCGGCGGGCGCGCCCGAGGGCCTGGTCGACCCGCAGTTCGTGCTGTTCGAGACCGAGCACGGCGCCCTGGTCGACGTGGAGGTCTTCGTCAACTGCGGCTTCGGCTACCAGGTGCGGTGCGAGGCCGTGTGCGAGGCGGGCAGCGCCCGGATCGGCGACGAGCACACCATGCTGGTCACCCGCCGGGGCAGCGCTACCGAGGAGGTGGCGCAGGACTACCTGGTCCGCTTCGCCGACGCCTACGACCGCGAGGTGCAGGCGTGGGTCGACGCCACACGGCGCGGCGAGGTCAGCGGCCCGAGCGTCTGGGACGGCTACGCGGCCTCCGCCGTCGCGGAGGCGGGGGTCCGGGCGCTGGAGACCCGCGGCCGGGTGGCCGTCGGGCTCGCGCCGCGCCCGGACCTGTACGCCGAGGTCAGCCGCTGACGCTCGCGGCGCCGGTCTCCAGGTGCCCGGTGAACCGGCGCGACCAGGTCGCGTCGGAGTCGACGGTCACCGTGAAGTCGTACCAGCCGTTCTGGTACGCGACGGCGTTGAAGTAGTCCTCCGCCGAGGCTCCCGCCGCGACGGTGTGGGTCCAGGGCCCGTCGGTGCGGTAGTGGTTGGAGGTGATGGTGAACTTCACCGAGGAGGCCCCCGAGTTGGTCATCTTGAAGTAGACGGCCAGCCTGCCCGTGCCCGGCTCCACGGCGTAACGGGTGCTCACCTCGGCCGACTTGCCCGCCTTGGTGGCGTCCCCCTTGAAGCGGCGCAGGAAGCGGTTGGGGCCGGCCATGGTCAGGTCGTACTTGCCGCCGCCGAAACCCGTGCCGATGTTGAAGGAGTCGGAGGCGGTGCCGCCCGCGTCGACCGTGTACTGGTAGGGCGTGGTGTCGCGGTAGGCGTTGGGGTGGATGGAGAAGTGCGCCGCCCTGGCCGCCGGACCGCCCTGGTTGGTCATGGTGAACCAGGCGAGGACCTTGCCGGCGGCCCCGAACTCCAGATGGTCCAGGTGTCCGCCCGGCTGGTACGGCAGCGCGCGGGCCGGGCGGGTGCCGGACTCCTGGGCGGGCAGGGCGTTGTCGGTCGGCACCGGGTTGGGCAGCGGACCGCAGGTGGCCATGCCGATGACGCTCGTCGCGGGCAGTGCGACGGGGCCGTGGACCGGGTTGGCGAAGTCGAAGACACCGGTCAGGTCACCGCTCACCCTGCGCCGCCAGTCGCTGATGTTGGGGCACTTGGCGGGCTTGCCCATCGCCGCCGTCCAGGTCTCCAGGAACCGGAGCACCGAGGTGTGCTCGAAGACCTCGGAGGAGACCCACCCTCCGCGCGTCCAGGGCGAGATGACGAGCATCGGGACGCGGAAGCCGAAGCCGTACGGCACCCCGTTGAGGAACTCACCCGCGGTACCGGCCGGCGGTGCCGGGGGCGGGACGTGGTCGAAGTAGCCGTCGTTCTCGTCGTAGTTGAGGAACAGGACGGTGGAGTCGAACACGTCCTGGTCGGCGGCGAGGGCCCGGTAGACGAGGTCGATGAAGTGGGCGCCGTCGCCGGGCGGGGCGTACGGGTGCTCGGAGAAGGCCTGGTTGGGGACCACCCAGGAGACCTGCGGGAGAGTGCCCGCGAGTACGTCGGCCTTGATGGCGGCGGCGATGTCGTCCGGGGTCGAGCCGGTGACCTTCGGGACGGAGGACATGCCGCGGTCGTGCAGCGGGTCGCCCGCCTTGGCGTTGGTGAAGTTCTTGAAGTAGGCGCAGCCGTTGTCGCCGTAGTTGTCCGCCGCGTTCTGGTAGACCTTCCAGGTCACCCCGGCGGCCTGCAGCGCCTCGGCGTAGTTCTGCCAGGTCAGGCCCGACTCGTCACCGCCGTCGTAGCTGGAGGAGTCGACCTTGCCGCTCCACAGGTAGGTGCGGTTGGGGCCGGTCGCGCTGAGGGTGGAGCAGAAGTAGGCGTCGCAGATCGTGTAGTTGTCGGCGAGCGCGTAGTGGAACGGGATGTCGGAGCGGTCCAGGTAGCCCAGCGAGCGGACGTTGCCGACGCCCGAGACCCAGTTGTCGAGGCGGCCCTTGTTCCACGCGGAGTGCTGCGAGGACCAGGAGTGCGGCAGGTCGCCGTTGCACTGGGCGAGGGTCTCGCCGTCCTTGCCGCCCGCGGCCGGGGTCGCGCTGAGCTTCCACGGGTACTGGCGGCCCGTTCCGTTCGGCTGGTTGAAGACCGGGTAGCCGCCGCTCAGCGTGATGCCGCTGCGGTCGTCGAAGCCGCGGACACCTTTCAGGCGCCCGAAGTAGTGGTCGAAGCTGCGGTTCTCCTGCATGAGGATGACCACGTGCTGCACGTCCTTGATCGTGCCGGTCGCGGCGGTCGCTGCCGCGGCCGTGATGGGGGTACCTCCCAGCGCGAGCGCATTCGCGCTCTGGGGGAGGGTGCCGGCGCCCAGTGCCACGCCTGCCGCCACGGATGCGCCGAGTCCCACGAAGCCTCTTCGGCTGATCGTTGTCATTCGCCCCGTCCTCGTCAGCGGAGTGCCCCTGCGGCACACCGCGCGCCAGGGTGCACGCGGTGATCGTCGAGGTCCACAGCCGTGCGGTGAGGCATGAGTGAATAAAGGTCAAAGTCGCGGCACCGACCCGTGCAGGAGCTCACACACCGCCGAAAAGGCTGCTCAGACCGCGTTCCACGACCGCCCCGACGTCCTCCTGCCCGGCCGGCACCACGGTGTAGGTGTGCAGCAGGAAGCGGCGCAGCGCCGAGGTGGGAAACTGGAGCAGGGCGAGGCCGCACGGCGAATGGAGTTCGAGGACCGTCCGGGTGCGGCCGTACGGCCAGATCTGTACGTCCCCGTGTCCGGCCGGGGCCCGCAGACCCTGGTCCAGCAGGGAGCGGGCGAAGGTCCAGGTGACGTCGTCGCCCGCCAGGGTGGCCTCGGGCGGGAAGTCCACGAAGACGGCCAGCGGATCGTCCGCCGCGTAGCGCAGGAGCGCGTACACCGGGACCTCCCGGTCCTCGGCGGTGATGAGGCGGGCGTGGGCGGGCTGCTCGACGAAGGTGTCCATGCCATTAAGGAGTCCGGGAAGGCCCGTCACAGGACGTCAAATCCAGACAGAGTTGGTGCGAATCTGGCAGTCGGCGCCATCATGGAACATCCGAGCGTCGAACAGGCGGCCGGGCACGCCAACGGGGCTCTCCGCTATGAGTCAAGTCCCGTAGGGCTCCTACGACTTGAACCGGCCCGCACGTACGCCATCCGTATCCTCGGATCAGCCCGGGAAGACTCTGGCATATGCCGGAAGCACCACCGTATCGTGTGTTGCCAAATCCCTTACAGGGCGTCGCGGGCTGTGCAACAGTCGTAACGGTCCCTCCGTCCCCCTTGGCCGTACCATCCCCCTCCGGAGTGCGTCATGCCGTCCCCAGTCTCCGCGGACCCCTCAGCCGCCCAACCGCCCGGGCGCGGCTCGGTCGAGGCGTTGATCACCCAGGCGCGGCGGCTCAAGGGCGACATGGACGCCGTACGGCGGGACGTGCAGAGCGTCGGATCGGACCCGGAGGAACGCTGGCAGCGGGCGCTGTACGACCTCGCACTGCACCAGCTCGACGACCTGGACGCCCACTTGGCACAGCTGCGGGACGGCCCGGAGCCCGCCCCGGCGGACGGTCCGGCCGACACACTTGTCGTCCGGCCGACGGCCACCGCCGGCGCCCCGCGCGCCTCGCTGCTCAGCCGTGTCGGCAGCGCGGAGTGGAACCTGCTGACGGACGAGGCGAGTTGGTCCGGGGAGCTGTACCAGATCCTGGGTCTCGACCCGGCCGGTCCCGCCCTCACCCTGGACGAGCTGCCATCCCTGGTCCTGGAGGAGGACCGGGCGGCGCTGACCCGGATGGTGACGGACTGCCTGGTCGACGCCAGGCCGATCGACGGCGAGTTCCGTGTCGTACGGCCCGACGCCACCGTGCGGACCGTGCACATGATGGGCGAGCCCGTGCTCGGCGGCGACGGCGGCACCGCCTCGATGTGGGCCGTGCTGCGTGACGTCAGTGAACTGCGCCGCAGCCAGCTGACGGTGCGCGAGACCCGTGACTCGCTCCAGCACCACCAGCGGCAGGCGCAGACCGAGCAGCGGCTCGCGGTCGAGCTGCAGGAAGCCGTGCTGCCCCCATGGCGCGGCTCCCTGCGGCTCCCGCACCAGGGACCGCGGACCCTCGACCTCGCCGCCCACTATCTGCCGGCCGCCACGAACTCCCTGATCGGTGGCGACTGGTACGACGCGCTGGAGCTGTCCGACGGCGCGACCCTGCTCAGCGTCGGCGATCTCACCGGGCACGGCGTCGCCGTCACCTCGGGCATGGCGATGCTGCTGGGTGCCGTACGCGGCATGGCCATGGCTGGCACGCAGCCCGGCCCCCTGCTGGCCATGCTCAACCAGTTACTCGACGCCACCGTGCAGCCCGCCCTCGGCAGCGCCGTGTGCTGCCACTACCGCCCCGAGACCCGCACCCTGGTGTGGGCACAGGCAGGACACCCCGCCCCGCTGCTGTACCGCGGCGGGACGGGGCGCATGCTGAACGCACCGGACGGCGTCCTGCTCGGCGCCACCACGGGCGCCACCTACGGGCAGGCCGAAGTGCCCCTGGAGCCCGGCGACCTCCTCCTGCTGCACACCGACGGACTGGTGTCCGGGCACGGCGGCGCCACAGCCGTGGACCGCCTGCTCGACCTCGCCCCACGCTTCGGCGCGGCGCGTACCGCGCAGGAGTGCGTGCGGACGGTGGTGGAGGAGTTCGGCGGAGCCGAGCGCGAGGACGACGCGTGTGTGCTCGTCGCCAAGGTCACCTCATGAGCCGACCGGTCTGACGCTCCGGACCTGATCTCAAGCTGATCCGAACCTGATCAGCCGGCCTTCTGGCGCTCTGGAGAAGAAACGGCGTACCGCCCTTACGCCTGTGCGCTGTTGTCCGCCCTGCCCTTCGGCTTCGGCAGGACGAGCCTGATCTCCTCCCGCAGTGCGTGGATCTTCGGGTAGCCGGAGTACTCGGCGGTGAGCCGGTACATCTGCCGCAGTCGGTCCCAGGTGCGGCGCGAGGAGTTCGAGCCCATCGACATCAGGGCCAGCCGTGCGTAGCGGTCGGCCTGTTCCGGGTCGTCGGCGATGAAGCAGGCCGAGGCCATGGAGAGATGGTCGAAGATCTTCGACCGCTCCCGCCCGTCGACACGCAGGGCCAGGGCCTTCTCCGCGTAGTACTGCGCGTGCGCGGCCGCACCGGGGTCGAACTCCGCGAGGGTGCGGTAGGCGAGGGCCTGCATGCCGTACAGATCCTCGTCCTTGAAGGTCTGCATCCAGTCCGGCGGTTCCAGGTCCTGCCGGTCGGAGATGAAGAGGTCCTCCGCCTGTCCGAGCGTGCGGCGCATCGCCTGGCCCTTGCCCATGGACGCCTGTGCCCAGGCCTCGATGGTGTGGAACATGGCCTTCGTACGCGGCTGCAGCCGCTCCCCCGCACCGGACTGGGCGAGCTTCATCAGGTCCAGCGCGTCGTCGGGCCGGCCGAGGTGCACCATCTGCCGGGCCGCCCGGGACAGGGCCTCCCCGGCGCGCGGCCGGTCCCCGCCCTCGCGGGCGGCGTGGGCGGCGATGACGAAGTACTTCTGAGCCGTGGGCTCCAGGCCGACGTCGTGCGACATCCAGCCCGCGAGGACGGCGAGGTTGGCGGCGACGCCCCACAGGCGCCGCTGGAGATGGGGTGGGTGGTGGTAGGCGAGCATGCCGCCCACCTCGTTGAGCTGGCCCACGACCGCCTTGCGCTGGAGCCCGCCGCCTCTGGCGGCGTCCCAGGCACGGAACACCTCGACCGAACGCTCCAGTTCCTCGATCTCCTGCGACCCGATGGGGGCGGCCTCGTAGCGGTCGAACCCAGCGGGGTCGGCGTGCAGGGGATCGTCGAGGACAGGGGCGTCGGCCTTCAGCGTGGGGTCGGCGTGCAGCCAGTCGTACATGGCGCTGCTGAGTGTGGATCCCGCGGCGAGCGCGGCACCCGCGCCCACCAAGCCGCGTCGGTTGAGCATGAGGTCCATTCCCGTGAATTCGGTGAGGACCGCGGCGGTCCGTTCGGGCGCCCACGGCACTCCGTCGGGATGTTCCGCATTCCCGTCGCCCTGCCGTTTTCCCGTACGCCCGTGCCGCACCAGACCGAGGTCCTCGATGGTCACGACACGGCCGAGACGCTCGGTGAACAGGGCCGCCAGCACCCGCGGTACGGGATCGCGCGGGATCTCTCCCATGTCGATCCACCGCCGCACCCGGGAGGTGTCGGTCGAAAGCTGGGGGTGGCCCATGGCCGCCGCCTGCTTGTTGACCAGCCTCGCGAGTTCGCCCTTGGACCAGCCGGCCAGGCCGAACAGGTCCGATAGGCGGGTGTTGGGTTGTCCGCTCACGTCAAGCCCCCAGGTTCTCGGCTGAGTTGACAGTAGCTCCGTGGAGGTTGCCGGGCGACTATTCGCCACGGTTCGCCAGGGTGCGCCAGATGGTGTGCCACTGGGCATCGGGTGTCAGGTAGGAAAGCGCCACCCCGACCCGGTCGCCCTCCCAGTGACGGGTGCATTCCCCAGGGTGTACCCGGGCGACCGGGACGGGTGGGCGTATGAACTCGAAGCACCCGCACTGCGTATCCACTTCGCACAGGGGTTTCGAGCATGGATGTACAGGCAGGCACCGCAGGCACACGAAGGGATCTGTATCTCCCATGTACGCAGCATCGTCCTCCGTGTCCGCTCCGCCCCGGCCACTGCGTCCCCGCCCGGCGGGCGGCGGGCCGTTCCTCGACCCGGCGGCGCGGCCGGCAGCACCCGTGCTGGGCGCGGGCCGACCGCGACGCGTTCCGGGGCAGCCCGGATCCCAGCCGCTCAGCGGGCGACTCGACCTGTCCGGACCCCAGGGCGCGCAGTTGCGCACGGCGATCGCCTCGGTGCACCGGATCTGTCCGGAGTTCGCTCCGGTGCAGGTGCTGCGCCGCAGCGGACGCTCCGTCCTTCTGGTCGGGACGACCGGACGCAGCACGGCCGTGGCCAAGTGTCTCCTCGACCAATCGCCCGCCTGGGCGGAGCGGATCCGCCACGAAATAGCCGCATACCGCTCATTCGTCCGGCACCGCCCCCCGGTGCGGGCGCCGAGACTGATCGCAGCGGATCCGGACAACTGCACGCTGGTGATCGAGCGCATGGCCGGCCGGGTGGCGGCGCTCCAGCGGCATCCGTTGGAGGCTCCGCCCCGGCCGGACATCCGGGCGGCGCTCGGCGCGATCTGCCGGCTGAACGCCTGGCGTCCCCCGGCGGGCACCTTCGACGCCCCCCTGGACTACGCGGCCCGCATCGCCCGGTACCACGAACTGGGCCTGCTGACCGACCGGGACCTGGGGGACCTGCAGAAGCTGCTGCACGGCATCGCGCACGCGGCGGGCCGCCAGGGGATGGGCCAGTTCTGCCACGGCGACGCCCTGCTCTCGAACATCCTGCTCTCACCGGCCGGTCCAGTGCTGGTGGACTGGGAGCACGCGGGCTGGTATCTGCCGGGGTACGACCTGGCGACGCTGTGGATGGTCCTCGGGGACGCGCCGGTGGCGCGGCGTCAGATCAGCCAGATCGCCCAGTCGGCGGGGCCGGCCTCCAGGGACGCCTTCCTGGTGAACCTGATGCTCCTGCTGACGAGGGAGATCCGTACGTACGAGACGGCCGTGCAGCGTTCGATGCACGATACGGCCCCGGCGGCACCGGGTACGGCCCACCCGGGTGCTGCGCCGTCCGGCGAGGAACAGCGGCTGCTGCTCAGGCGGCTGCACGACGACTGCCAGCTGGCCCGCCGGGCCGTGCGCGCGGCGGTCGGCACTCGCTGACGGGGACGACGGCTCCGCGGTGCGCCCAGAGCGGCGGCGCACCGCGGACCTTCGTGTGTTCGGGCCCTTCGTACGCAGGGGCCCTTCACATGTACGGCCCAAGGATCTGCCCAGGACAGGGCCGGCCGCGGGCGATGGTCACTGGTGTACGCCACTGACGCCCCGCAGGCCCGGTGCGCCGCCGCTGCGAAACTCGCCGAAACCCTTCGTGACGTGGGAAATCAGTTATCTGAAGGCATCATTGACGGATCGTCGGCAAGCCGGTACCACTGATCCAGCTCGGAGCCGCACGCCCCGCCGCCCGCCCGTCACAGGAGGCCGCACTTGCGAGGATCCGCCACCGACCCCACGCCCACACCCGGCCACAGACACCTGAGACGAAGCGTCGGTACGCTCGCCTCCGCCGCCCTGCTGCTACCGCTGCTCGGCGCGGCCCCCGCCCCGAGCGCGACGGACTCCTCGGCCGGCCGGCTCCAGCACGCCTTCGCCGACGCGGCCGCCCGGTACCACGTGCCGCGGAGCGTCCTGCTGGCCGTCTCCTATCTGCAGTCCCGCTGGGACTCGCACGCCGGGGCGCCCAGTGTGACCGGCGGCTACGGCCCGATGCACCTCACCGACGCCCGCACCGCGCTCGCCACCACCGAGCACCTCGCCGAGGGCACCGAGGACGCACGCGGCGACAGCGCCCGCCCCGCCCTGCACCGCCACATCAAGGTGCCCGGGAACTCCGCGCTCCCGGCCCGCCTCAGGACGCTGCCCAGGGCGGCCGAGCTGACGGGGCTGCCCGCTGCCGAGCTGCGCACCGACCCGGCCGCCAACATCGCCGGCGGCGCCGCCCTGCTCGCCGCAGCCCAGAAGGAGCTGGGCGAGCCGGCGAGCGCCGACCCGGCCGACTGGTACGGCGCGGTGGCCCGCTTCTCCGGCGCGGACGACACGGCGACCGCGCGCGCGTACGCGAACGATGTGTACGACGTACTGCGGACGGGTGAGCGGCGCACCACGGACGACGGCCAGCGGGTGAGCCTCGCCGCCCGGCCGCACCTCCTCGCCGACACCGCCCAGCTCCGGCGGGCGGGGCTGCGCACGGTCGCGGCGGACGACGTCGAGTGCCCGAACTCGGTGTCCTGCGAGTGGATCCCGGCGCCGTACTCCGAGTTCGGGGACAACGACTACGGCAACCACGACCTCGGCGACCGTCCGGACTCGCAGAGCATCAAGTACATCGTCATCCATGACACGGAGGGCACCTGGGACGGGGTGCTGAATCTGGTCCAGGACCCCACCTACGTGTCCTGGAACTACACCATCCGCTCCACCGACGGTCTGATCGCCCAGCACGTCAAGGCGAAGGACGTGGCCTGGCACGCGGGCAACTGGTACATCAACGCGAAGTCGGTCGGCATCGAGCACGAGGGCTTCCTCGCGGCGCCGGACGCCTGGTACACGGAGGCGATGTACCGGTCCTCGGCGCGCCTGGTGAAGTACCTGTCCCGGAAGTACGGCATCCCGCTGGACCGGCAGCACATCCTGGGCCACGACACCGTGCCCGGCCCGACCGCCTCCACCATCCCCGGGATGCACACGGACCCGGGCCCGTACTGGGACTGGCGGCACTACTTCCAGCTGCTGGGCCACCCCTTCCGGGCCACGGGCGGCAAGTACTCCGACATGGTGACGATCCGCCCGGACTACGCCGACAACGAGCCGGTGTACACGGGCTGCACCACCAAGGGCGAGCCCTGCGCCGTGCACGGGTCCAGCGAGGTGCGGCTGTACTCCGACCACGACGAGAACGCCCCACTGATCAAGGACATCGGTCTGAAGACGGATCCGACCGACGGGGTGAACGATCTGTCCTCGCGGGTCTCCACCGGCCAGCAGTACGCGGTCGCCGACCGCTGGGGCGACTGGACGGCGATCTGGTACCTGGGGCAGAAGGCCTGGTTCGAGAATCCGGCCGGGCAGCCCACGGCGGTGCCGGCCGCCGGTCTCGTCGTCACCCCGAAGGACGGTCTGGCGAGCGTCCCGGTGTACGGCCGCGCGTACCCGGAGAAGGAGGCCTACCCGGCAGGGGTGCCCGCCCAGTCGGTGGTGGCGCTGCCGTACACGCTCCCGGCCGGGCAGAAGTACGTGGTCGGTGACGTGGTGCCGGGCGAGTACTACTACGCGGTCACCTTCACCACCGACTCGCACCGGGTCGTGGTCGGCAAGGACCTGTACTTCGAGATCCAGTACGGCCACCGGGTGGCGTTCGTGCGTGCCGCGGACGTCCGGCTGGAGGGTGCCGCCGGGTAGCCGGGACCGGCCGTCAGCCCTGCTGGAACAGCTCCGCCGGGAGCGGCTTCAGCAGGGCGTACAGGTCGTCGGTGATCGGGCGGTCCCAGGCGGCGATGGTCACGAGGACGCCGTCGCTGCGGTCGAACTGGACGCACGAGATCCGGCTCTCGGAGAGCTTCAGCCGCCGTACGATCAGCAGGTTGTCACCCTGGAGGACCGGGGTGTCCTCGATGCCGACGACGGTGACCTCCTCGTCGTTCTCCAGTGCCAGCAGCAGCTGGCCCACCTCGAACGGGATCTCGCCCTCGGCGACCTCCCGGGCCGGGGAGCCCTCGGGGAGGTTGCCGATGATCATGGCGGGGCCGCGTCCGCCGAACAGGTCGTAGCGCAGAAAGACGCCCTGGCAGGAGCCGTCGGGGGCGGGCAGCAGGCCCGCGCCGAGGTTGCCCGGCCAGTCGCCCGGGTCCATGGCCAGAACGTCGAAGTCGGGCCCGGCGGGAGTGGCGCTGCGGCGGCGGAGGAACGACATGCGGCCATGGTACGTGCCCGAGCACACTCGGCGACGTGTGGGCACCTCCGGTCTCTAGCCCGGCGCCGTCCCCTCGCCCAGCGCCGCTCCCAGCCCCGACCGGTCGGTTCCCAGCTTCCGGTACACCGCCGAGAGGAGGCGTACGACGCTCTGCTCGTCGATGTGGAGCTCCGTGGCGATCTCCGCCTCGGTGCGGTCGTGGACCGTGAGGGTGGCGGCGACGCGCTCGCGGCTGGTGAGGGTGTCGGTCTCGGTGCTGTGGAGGCGGCGGGGGCGCAGGCCGGCGGCGGCGAGTTCGGCCCGGGCCGTGTCCATGAGGCCGTCGGCACCGCACTGGACGGCCGTGTCGAGGCCCCGGTAGAGGTGCTCGGCGGCTTCCCCCGGGCGGCCGGCGTGGCGCAGTTCGGTGCCCAGGGCGACCAGCGCGCAGGCGAGCTCGTAGGCGGCCGGGGAGCGCTCCAGATGGGCGACGGACTCCTCCAGGTATTTGACGCGCGCCGAGCCCGAGGACACCTCCGCCACCGTCCGCAGGGCCTGTCCGATCGTGGAGGGGGCGCCGAACTGGCGGGCGCGCTCCACCGCTTCGAGGGCTGTGGCCAGGGCTCGTTCGGGGGCGTAGTGGCTCTCGGCGCGGGCGAGGTGGAGCTGCCAGGGGCACCAGGCGGGGTTGCGGATGCCCCGCGGGTCGAGGCGGCGCCCGGCGGCGGAGAGCGCGGCCGCCGCGTCCTTGTTGAGACCGCGGGCCAGGAGCAGTTCGCCGTGCACCGTCTGGGCGTCGGGGAAGACGACGGCGGCCGGGAAGGGCTCACCGAAGCAGAAGTCGTCGGCGGTCTGTGCCGCCTCCGCGACGCGGCCCCGGGCCAGCAGGACCTCGATCAGGATGCCTACGGCGTACCAGTGGGCGGGCGTGCCGGGGCCGACGCGTTCGGCGAGCCTGAGGCCCGCGCGGACGAAGTCCTCCGCCTCGGCGAGCCGCCCGCGCCGGTAGCGGACGTAGGCGAGGAGGGTGTAGGCGAAGGAGAGGTGGGCGCCGCGCCAGCCCTGGCGCTCGAAGTCGGCGATCCCGGCGGCGAACAGTTCCTCGGTGCGGCCCGGCCGGTCCGCGTACATGAAGGCGAGCGCGACCAGGACCGGCACCTCGAAGCCGCGGTCGGACTCGGCCCAGTTGAGACCGCCGGCCAGGGCGCGCTCGGCGTGGTGGAGGGCGACGTGGGCGGGTTCGCCGCGTTGGACGGCGTCCCAGGTGCGCAGCCCGATGATGTAACGCTCGGTGAGGTCGCGGCCCTTGAGGCTGCTTGCCAGCCTGGCCATGCGGCGGGAGCGGGAGGGATGGTCGGGTTCGTCGGCGCGGAAGGCGTCCCACATGAACTGCTCGGAGACCATGCGCAGCCTGACCCGCGCGTCCTCGGTCAGGCGGATCTCGCGGGCCAGGGTGTCGGAGGCCTCGGCGAGGCGGTCGCTGTGGGCGAGGACCTGGGAGAGGCGGTAGACGATGTTCTGCCGCAGCTCGGGGTCGGCGATGGGCTCTTCGAGGGCGGCGCGCAGGTGGTTGACGGTGGTGGCGGGTTCGGTGAGCAGGGAGGCGGAGCCCAGTTCGTACAGGACGGCGGCCCGGTCCCTGGGCGGCGGAGGCTCGCTCAGGGCGCGGGCCAGGTAGCTGCAGGCGGCTTCGGGGGCCCCGGCCCGGAGGGTCTCGCCGGCCGCGGCGCGCAGTTGCTGCACGACCCAGATGTCGCCCTCGGGGTGGGTCTCCATGAGGTGGCGGGCGGCGGCGGAGGGGCCCTGCCCGTCGTTGATCACACACCAGGCGGCCTGTCCGTGCAGGGCGACGCGCACGCCGGACGGTATGGCGCGGTAGACGGCGGTGGCGATGAGCGGGTGCACGAATTCGAGCGTCTCGACACCCGTCAGAATGCGCGCGCCGCGCAGCGCGTCGGCGGCGTCGGCGGCCTCCTCGTGCCCGAGTCCGGCGACGGCGGCGCCGAGCCGGGGATGGATCTCGGTGCCGAGCACGGCGCAGGCCCAGGCGAACCGGACCGCGGAGGTCCCGAGGCGTTCGAGCCGGGTGATCAGTCCGGTGCCCTTGACGGCCGCGGCGAGGTCGCGCAGCAGATGGGCCCCGGTCTCGGTGGGGATGAGTCCGCGATCGTGCACCTTGGCGGTCAGCTCGACGGTCTCGAAGGGGTTGCCGGCGGTGACGACCCAGCACTCGCGGCAGAACGCGTCGTCGGCGTGCGAGCCGAGGGTCTCCCGGACCAGGCGGGCGACGGCGGCCGCGCTGAGCGGCTCCAGGTCGAGGGGGCGTCCGCCCGCGCGGCCCGGGAGGCCGCGGAACGACTCGGCGTGGTCGGGGAGTTCGTCGGGCCGGTAGGCGACGACGACCAGCAGCGGGAGTTCCTCGGCGCGGGGCGCGAACGCGGCCAGCCAGCGCAGGGATTCGGGGTCGGCCCAGTGGGCGTCGTCGAGGACGAGGACCATCGGGGCGCTGCGCACGGCGAGGTGGGTGAGGACCCAGTCCAGGCCGTCGCGCAGGCCCTGCTGGTCGGGCGGGGCGCCCTCGGTGGGTGCGCACAGGCCGAGGGCGGGTCCGACGATGTCGTACCAACTGCCCAGCGAGGACCTCAGTTCGCTCTCCGGCACTCCGGCGAGCTGCGGCTGGAGCAGCTGGCGGGCCACGTGGAAGGCGACGCGCTGTTCCTGGTCGCCGCCGCGGGCGGAGAGCACGGTGCAGCCGAGGTCGGTGGCCCGGCGTCGGACCTCGGCGAGCAGAGTGGTCTTGCCGATGCCGGCCCGGCCGGCGAACGCGAGCAGGGCGCCGCGCGGCCGCCGCGCGGCCTCCGCGCCGTCCTCGCGCAGACCGGTGAGCTCACCCAACGCCTCGTCCACAGCGGCGAGTTCACTCTCCCGCTCGAAGAGACCCTTACGGCTGCGCGCCATCCGTTGTCCCATCCCACACCCCCGCCCCGGCGCCGGACCCGCGCGGGGAGCGGGCGCACACCGTGACCGTCAGGCACCACAGCGTACGCCTCGCGCGGCCCGTTCGGGCCGGTCCGGGCAGGGTTGTGGGCCACCCGCCCGGCCGGCGCCGTGCGGGTCACCGGACGGATTCGCGGGCCTCCCCCGTCGGCTCCGGCGGTACCACCGCGATCGGGCTCGCCGCGTGGAGCAGGACCGCCTGGGTGACCGAGCCCATCATGCGGGCGGGTGCCAGCAGGCGTCGCCGGTGGCGGCCGACGACCACCAGTTCGGCGCCCTTCGAGGCGGCGACGAGGAGGCCTGCGGCGTCGCCGGGCAGGGCCGCGACGTCGGTGCGGACGTCCGGGTGGCGTTCCTGGTGCGGGGCGAGGAAGCCCTCGGCGAGGGTCCGGGTCTCGTTCTCGACGGCGCTCCGGTCGATCGGGGGCGGCACCATCTGGCCGGGCGCGGACCAGGTCTGCACCGGCCACGGGTAGGCGGCGATCACCTCGACGCGGGCCTCGCGCAGGGCGGCCTCCGCGAAGGCGAGGCCGAGGGCGTCGCCGTCGGGGCTGTCGACGTGCAGGCCCACGACCACCCGGGGCCCGGGTTCGGTCGGGCCCTCCCCGTGAACCTCGCGGTCGGGCCGGGGTACGACGACCACCGGGCACTCGGCGTCGCGTGCGGCGGCCAGGCTGTTGGAGCCGAGCAGCAGGCTGGCGAAGCCGCCACGGCCCCGTGAGCCGAGGACCAACAGCTGTGCGTCCAGGCCGAGTTCGGGAAGTACCGCGCCCGGCACCCCCTCCAGCGCGACGTACTCCACGGTCTTCGCGTCGGCGCGGTCCCGCAGCAGTGCGCGGACCTCGTCGAGCACCGGGTCGCCCTCGGTGTCGGGTGGGCCGGCGACCAGAACGTCGGCCTGTCCCCAGGCGGCGTACTGCCGTACGTGCACCACCCGCAGTGGCGCCGCGCGACGGTGGGCGGCGTCCACGGCCCACTCCAGCGCCCGCCGGCTGTCCTCGGAACCGTCCACCGCGGCGATGACCGGCGCACTGCTCATCTTCCCTCACCTCCGGAACGCGACCTTCCCCTTGTCGGGGCCAGCCTCGCTCAGGCATCGGCCCCGACCGGGCGCTGTCGATCGCGTGTCCAGATATCCGCGCCGAACACCCCCGGTTCGGCTCGCGGCACGAGGGCACTCAGGTGAGGTCGAACTCGCCTTCCCGGGCCCCGGAGACGAAGGCACCCCACTCGGCGGGGGTGAAGATCAGGGAAGGGCTTTCCGGGCGCTCGCCGTTGCGCATGGCGATGAAGCCCTCCACAAAGGCGATCTGGACATCGCCCAGCCCTCGGCTGCTGGACTGCCACTCGGCCCTGCTGAGGTCCAGCTCCGGCTTGTCCCAGCCCATGAGCGGCTGCTGCTGGATGGTGCTCTCGGCCACGTCCGTACTCCTCCCGGTTCGTCGTCCGCGGTCAGCCTAGCGACCGCTTCCCACGGCGGACAGGCCGTGTCGGGAGGACCTTTCAGGAGTCGGGGGGCTCGGATCCGACGAGCCACATGGAGAAGAACTGCGAACCGCCGCCGTAGGCGTGGCCGAGCACCTTCCGGGCCCGGTCCACCTGGTGTTCCCCGGCCTGGCCGCGCACCTGGAGGGCGGCCTCGGCGAAGCGGATCATGCCGGAGGCGCCGATGGGGTTGGTGGAGAGCACCCCGCCCGACATGTTGACGGGCAGGTCCCCGTCCAGCTCGGTCACCCCGGACTCGGTGAGCTTCCAGCCGCCGCCCTCCTCGGCGAAGCCCAGGTTCTCCAGCCACATGGGCTCGTACCAGGAGAACGGCACGTACATCTCGACGGCGTCGATGTCCCGGCGTGGGTCGGCGATGCCTGCCTGCCGGTAGACGTCGGCGGCGCAGTCCTTGCCTGCCTGCGGGGAGACGAAGTCCTTGCCCGCGAACAGGGTCGGCTCGCTGCGCATGGCGCCGCCGAGCATCCAGGCGGCCGGCCGGGGGGCACGGGCGGCCCCGGCGCGGTCGGTGAGGACCATGGCGCAGGCGCCGTCGGAGGACGGGCAGGTCTCCGAGTAGCGGATCGGGTCCCACAGCATGGGCGAGGCCTGGACCTTCTCCAGGGTGATGTCGTGCTCGTGGAGGTGGGCGTAGGGGTTCTTCAGGGCATTGCGCCGGTCCTTGTAGGCGACGAGGGAGCCGACGGAGTCGGGGGCGCCGGTGCGCCGCATGTAGGCGCGTACGTGCGGGGCGAAGAAGCCGCCCGCCCCGGCGAGCAGGGGCTGCTGGAAGGGGATGGGCAGGGACAGGCCCCACATGGCGTTGGACTCGGACTGTTTTTCGAAGGCGAGCGTGAGCACGGTGCCGTGGACGCGGGCCGCCACCAGGTTGGCCGCCACGAGGGCGGTGGATCCGCCGACCGAGCCGGCGGTGTGCACCCGCAGCATGGGTTTGCCGACCGCGCCGAGGGCGTCGGCGAGGTAGAGCTCGGGCATCATGACGCCCTCGAAGAAGTCGGGCGCCTTGCCGATGACGACGGCGTCGATGTCGGACCAGGTCAACTCGGCGTCCTGGAGGGCCCGTCCGGCCGCCTCGCGGACGAGTCCGGCGATCGAGACGTCCCGGCGGGCGGCCACGTGCTTGGTCTGACCGACTCCTACGACGGCCACGGGCTCCTTGCTCATCGTGGATCCCCTTCGAGTACGGCGACCAGGTTCTGCTGCAGGCAGGGGCCGGAGGTGGCGTGGGCGAGGGCGCGGTCGGACTCGCCGCGGTGGATGCGGGCGGCGGCCTCGCCGATGCGGATGAGTCCGGCGGCCATGACCGGGTTGGCGGCGAGCGCGCCCCCGGAGGGATTGACGCGGACGCTCTCGTCCAGCCGGAGCGCCTTGCGCAGCACGACCTCCTGTGCGGTGAACGGGGCGTGCAACTCGGCCGTGTCGACGGGCCGTTCGAAGGCACCGGCCTTGTCTGCGGCCAGTCGCGCGGAGGGCGAGTCGGTGAGGTCGCGCACGCCCAGGGAGTGCGCCTCGATGCGGTGGTCGATGCCCCGGATCCAGGCGGGCCGTTCGCACAGCTCGCGGGCCCGCTCCCCCGCCGCGAGGATCACGGCGGCGGCGCCGTCGCCGACGGGCGGGCAGTCGCCGGTGCGCAGCGGGCGTACGAGGTAGTCGCCTTGCGGGACCGAACCGGCCAGCTGTGCATGGGAGTTGGCGGTGGCGGACGTTCGGCTCCGCGCCCCGATCGCGGCGAGGGCGGGCTCGTCCGTGTCCCCCGCGTCGATGAGGGCCTGCGCCTGGAGGGCGGCCAGCGCGACCGAGTCCGGCCAGAGGGGGGCCACGTAGTACGGGTCCAACTGGCGGGTCAGGACATCTCGTACGGATCCGGGAGAGGACTTGCCGTAGGAGTACACCAGGGCGGTGTCGGCATCGCCCGTCATCAGCTTGGTCCATGCCTCGTACAGCGCCCACGCGCCGTCCATCTCGACGTGCGACTCGGAGATGGGCGGCCAGGCGCCGACACCGTCGAGGGCGAGGGTGAAGGAGAAGGCCCGGCCGGCGAGGTAGTCGCTGGAGCCGGAGCAGGTGAAGCCGATGTCGGCGGTCCTGAGCCCGGTCCGGGCCAGCACCTGGTGCAGCACCGGCATGAGCATCTCGACCTCGGAGGACTCCTCGGTGGAGCGCCGGTGGTCGGTCTGGGCGAAGGCGACGACCGCGATCTCCCTTGTCACAGCAGCTCCTTGTAGGTGTCGTAGTCGGCGTCGGGTTCGCCGGTCGGGCGGTAGTGGTCGGGGTAGCGCGCTCCCGGTGTCCAGACCGGCTCGACCCGCATGCCCATGCGCACCTCGTCGTACGGGATCCCGCCGATACGGGCGTGCAGGGCCAGGTCGGCGCCGTCGAGGGCGATGTGCGCGTAGACGTACGGCACCTCGATGTCGAGGTTCTTCGCCTTGATGTTCACGATGCAGTAGGTGGTGACCGTGCCGCGGGGGCCCACTTCGACATGTTCCGATGTGGCGACACCACATGTGGGGCACGCACCCCTCGGCGGGATGTACACCTTGCGGCAGGAGGGGCAGCGCTCGCCGACGGACCGTTGTTCGGAGAGGGCGTTGATGTAGTCGGTCTGGGCGCGGCCGGGCGAGTAGGTGTAGTCGAGGCGGGCGTGGGCGACGATCCCGGTGAGCGGGTTCTCGAACTCGCCGGTGTGGCCGCCCGGTCGGCCCGGTTCGCCGTCGTACGGTTCGAAGCAGGCGATGTCGGTGATGGCGCCGGCGCGTTCCCCGGCCCAGCGGATCCGCACCCGCATGCCGGTGTGCACGGCGTCGGGTCCGGGGGCGTCCAGGGCGTGCAGCAGGGCGGTGTCGGCGCCGTCGAGCCGGACCAGGACCCAGGCGAAGGGCGTGTCGAGGGGCTGGCCCCGCCGGGGCTCGTGGTTCCAGGCCCAGGTGGTGACCGTGCCTGTGGCGGCGACCTCCACCAGGTCGCGGATTTCCTCGGCGGTGACGGGGTCGTACTCGACGGGTGGGACGAGCGTGCGCCTGTCGGCGGTCTTCACCCCGAGGACGACGCGTTCGCGCAGTCCGGTGAGGAAGGCGCTCTGGACGGGGCCGAGAGAGCGGGTGAAGGGAAACTCGACGACGAGCGGGGCTTTGAGGACTTCGGGCATCGGGGGCTGCCTCCTTCGGAAGTCGGCGTGCTGGGCCGGGGCTGCGCGGCCGGTGGGGCTGTGGCGGTGTGCGCTGCGCCGCGGGGCGCGACCGGCAGGGGCGGCCCGCGGTCCCGCGAACGGCGCTCCTCGGCCGCTCGCCCGGCGGGGCCGCTACGCGCGCTTGTAGACGGGGGGCCGCTTCTCCGCGAAGGCGCGGGCACCCTCCTTGGCGTCGGCGGTGTCGAAGACCGGCCAGCCACGGGCGAGTTCGGCGGCGAGTCCGTCGGTCTCGGTCATCTCGGCGGTCTCGTACACGCAGGCTTTGACGGCCTCCACGGCGAGCGGTCCGCAGGCGTTGACCTGCTCGGCGATCTCCAGCGCCGCGGCGAGTGCGGTGCCTTCGGGGACGACATGTCCGACGAGCCCGACGGCGGCCGCCTCCTGAGCGCTGTACGGCCGTCCGGTGAGCAGCATCTCCAGGGCGTGGGTGCGCGGGATCTGGCGCTGCAGCCGGACGGTCGAGCCGCCGATCGGGAACAGTCCGCGCCGGACCTCGAACAGGCCGAAGGTCGCGGACTCGCCCGCGACCCGGATGTCGGTGCCCTGGAGGATCTCGGTGCCGCCGGCCACGCAGTACCCCTCGACGGCGGCGATCACCGGTTTGCGGGGGCGGTGGTGGCGCAGCATGGCCTTCCAGTGCAGGTCGGGATCGGCCTTGAGCCGGTCGCGGTAGTGCTGCCCCGCCATGCCGTCCCCGGCCAGCGCCTTGAGGTCCATGCCGGCGCAGAAGGCGCCCCCGGCCCCGGTGAGCACGATCGAGCGGATCGTGTCGTCCTCGTCGGCCTCGGCCCAGCCGTCGTACAGGCCGACGAGCATGGGAAGCGAGAGTGCGTTCTTCGCTTCGGGCCTGTTGAGCGTGAGCACCAGTGTGGCGCCTTCGCGCTGCACGGTGAGGTGTTCCGTCCCACCCATTGCCCATCTCCCCTCGGTTGGAACGAGAACAGGTTGCAGTAGGCGGGGAGGCACTTCAAGGGAACTCCGCAGGTTTTCTGACAGGCAGTCAGATTTCTTGGCGCGGGCCCTTCACAGTTGCCGCGCCCTTTGCTCTGATGACCGGCGAACCGGTGGATCGCCAGGCCGTCGGAGGTCAGGAGGAGCGGTGGAGTACAACCTTGCCGATCTGTTCGAGTCGGTCGTCGACGTGGTACCGGACCGCGAGGCCCTCGTGTACCTCGACCATCCCGGCACCGGCGCGGAACGCCGCCTGACCTACGCGGAACTGGACGCGGCCGCCAACCGCATCGCCCACCACCTGATCGACAGCGGGATACGCCCCGGGGAGCATCTGGGCCTCCACCTCTACAACGGCGTCGAGTACCTGCAGACGGTCCTGGCCTGCATGAAGGCCCGGGTCGTCCCGGTCAACGTCAACTACCGCTATGTCGAGGAGGAGCTGGTCTACCTCTACCGGGACGCGGATCTGGTCGCGCTGGTCTTCGACGGGGAGTTCGGCGACCGGGTGGCGGCGGCGCTGCCACGGGCGCCGAAGCTGCGGCACGTGCTGCGGGTGGGCGATCCGTCCTCGCCGGTGCCCGGCGCCGTCCCGTTCGCCGTGGCGGAGGCCTCCGGTTCGCCCGGGCGGGGTTTTCCCGCCAGGTCGGGCGACGACCAGTTCATCATCTACACCGGCGGTACGACCGGCATGCCCAAGGGTGTGATGTGGCGCCAGGAGGACCTGTTCTTCGCGGGTCTGGGCGGCGGGGCGCCCACGGGTGAGCCGGTGAAGAGCCCGGAGGAGCTGGCCGAGCGGGTTGCCGCCGGCGGGTACGGGATCACCTTCTTCCCCACCCCCCCACTGATGCACGGCACGTCGACGCTCACCGCGTTCATCGGCTTCAACTTCGGCCAACGGGTCGTCCTGCACCGCAAGTTCGTGCCGGAGGAGGTGCTCCGGACCGTCGAGAGGGAGAAGGTCACCAGCATGTCGCTGGTCGGGGACGCGATGCTCCGGCCGCTGATCGACGCGCTGGGCGGGGCGCTGAAGGGCACGGACTGCTCGGCACTGTTCAGCGTGTCCTCGTCGGGCGCGATCATGTCGGAGACCGTGCGCCGGCAGTTCCGGGAACTGGTCCCGAACGCCCTGCTGCTGAACAACTTCGGCTCCTCCGAGTCCGGCTTCAACGGCACGGCGACGGAGGACTCGGGACCCGAGCGGGGTTTCCGCATCAGGGTCAACTCCCGTACGCAGGTGGTGGACCCGGCGACGCACGAGCCGGTGGCCGTCGGCGAGATCGGGCGGGTCGCACAGTGCGGCCATGTGCCGCTCGGCTACTACAACGACCCGCGCAAGACCGCCGAGACGTTCTTCGAGAAGGACGGGACACGCTGGGTACTGCTCGGCGACATGGCGACGGTGGACGAGGAGGGCGTGGTCACCGTCCTCGGCCGGGGCTCACAGTGCATCAACACCGGGGGCGAGAAGGTGTACCCGGAGGAGGTCGAGCAGGCCCTCAAGGCCCATCCGGACGTGTACGACGCACTGGTCGCCGGAGTGCCGGACGCCACCTGGGGCAACCATGTGGCGGCCGTGGTGCAGCTGCGAGAGGGAGCCCGGCACCCCTCGCTGACCGACATCCAGGACCACTGCCGCACCCGGCTGGCCGGCTACAAGATCCCGCGCCAGCTGGTGATCGCGGACTCCATCCAGCGGTCGCCGAGCGGCAAGGCGGACTACCGGTGGGCGCGCGAGGTGGCGGTGGCCGCGGACCGCTAGGGCAGGTCCCGGGGCGGGGTGTCCGGCCGTTGCCGTGCGGCCGGGGGCGCGTACTGTGTGCGCCATTGCCGAACGGACGGTGACGCTCGGCCGTACGGGTGACGACGGCGTCGGCCTCCTGGTTCCGCCCGTCGCAGCCGGGACCGGGCCACGCACGGAAGGACCTTCGGGTGTCGCACCTCATGCCTCGCCAACTGCCGGATCCCGGACCGGGGTCGGACACCGATGACGAGGGGAGCGGGGAGGACACCCGGCGGGACTCGGCGGCGGGCGTCCGCCCCGGCCGGTTCGGCCGGCGCCTGCGCCACCCACGGGTCGCGCGGACCGTGAGTGCGGGGAAGACGGTCCTCGCCGCCGTGCTCGTACTGGGCGCACTGCTGTTGCCGAACCGGCTCGACGGGCTGACCTTCATCGCGTTCCTGCGCATCCCCGCGGAGGGGGTCCTGCTGGCCGGTCTGCTCCTGGTGCTGCCGCACCGGGGCCGACGCGTCACGGCGGTGGTCACGGGCCTGCTGCTCGGTCTGCTGACCATCCTCAAGTGCGTCGACATGGGTTTCTACTCGGTGCTGGTGCGGCCGTTCAACCTGGTGATGGACTGGGGCCTGCTGGGCGACGCGGCCGACTTCCTGCGGGAGTCGCTCGGCCGGACCGGCCAGGTGCTCGCCGTCACCGGTGCCCTGCTCCTCGCCGTCGCGGTTCTTCTCCTCACCACGCTCGCCACGGTCCGGCTGACCGGTGTGATGGCCCGGCACCGCCAAGTGGCAACCCGCAGCACCCTGGTGCTGGGCACCGCGTGGATCACCTGTGTCACGCTCAGCCTGCAGATCGGCGACGTGCCGGTCGCCTCCAAGATCAACGCTGTCATCGTGGGCAACCGGGTCGAGCAGGTACGCGCGGGCCTCGCGGATGCCCGGGTCTTCCGTGAGGAGGCCGCCGTCGACGCGTTCGCGGGTACACCGCGCGACCAGTTGCTGACCGGCCTGCGCGGCAAGGACGTCCTGTTCACCTTCATCGAGAGCTACGGCCGTACGGCGATCGAGGACCCGGCGATGGCGCCGCGGATCGGTACCGTCCTGCAGGAGGGCACGGCCTCCCTGACGGCGGCGGGATTCGAGGCCCGCAGCGGCTGGCTCCGGTCCCCGGTGACGGGCGCGGGCAGCTGGCTGTGCCACACGACCTTCCTGTCCGGGCTGTGGGTCAAGAACCAGCAGCGGTACCGGACGGTCACCTCCAGCGACCGGATGACCCTCACCAAGTACTTCCGGGCAACCGGTGCCTGGCGCACGGTCGGCGTGGTGCCGGGTGTGCGGTACGCCTGGCCGGAGGGCAGGTTCTTCGGCCTGGACCACATCTACGACTCCACGCACCTCGGCTACCACGGCCCCTACTTCAGCTGGACGCCCGTGCCGGACCAGTTCAGCCTGGAGGCCTTCAACCGGCTGGAGTTCGGCAGGAAGGACCGGGGGCCGCTGATGGCGGAGATCATCCTCGCCTCCAGCCACAACCCCTGGGCGCCCGTCGCCCACATGATCGACTGGAAGGACCTCGGCGACGGCTCGGTCTTCCACCGCATCAAGAAGGAGGGCAAGGACCCGAAGGAGGTCTGGAAGAACCCCGAGAGCGTGCGCACCGAGTACCGGAACGCCATCGAGTACTCGCTGCACAGCCTCGTCGAGTTCGTGCAGCGCTACGGCGACAAGAACACGGTGCTGGTCTTCCTCGGCGACCACCAGCCGGTGCCGACGGTCACCGCGGGCAGCCCCCGCAGGGACGTGCCGGTCACGATCGTCGCCCACGACCCGAAGGTGCTGGACCGTGTCTCCGGCTGGGGCTGGACAAAGGGCCTGAAGCCGGCGGCGGACGCCCCGATCTGGCCGATGAACAAGTTCCGCGACCGCTTCATGCGGGCGTACGGCCCGCAGCAGGGCTGACCGGGTCCCCGTCCAGGAAGGCGAGGGTACGGCGGACGAAGTGCTCCGGGTCGTCCAGCCACGGGTAGTGGCCGGCGCCGGGCTGGACGGTGAGCTCCGCGTTCGGGAAGACCTCGGCGGTGCGGCGGGCGAGGTCCGGGCGGGGCCCGCCGTCGAGTCCGCCCGCGTACACCAGAACCGGGGCGGTCAGAGCGGCGAGCGCGGCCCGGGTGGCGTCCGGGGTGAAGGCTCCCTCGCCGAAATACCGTTCGCCCGCCTCGTCGTTGGTCTGCTCGTCCGCGGCGGCGTCATGCGTGCGGGCGGCGTCGTCCCAGCGGCCGTAGAAGAACGGCATGAAGACCTCGTCGAAGTCGCCCTCCCGTGTCAGCCACGCCTCGAACGCGGCAAACGCCTCCGCGAACCACGGCTCACCGGCCCGCAGCCGGGCCGCGGCCAGCCGGTCCTCGGGCGTTGCCCGCATGCCGAGGGCCGAGGGATTCGGGGTGATCAGCGCGAGCCGCCGTATCCGGTGGGGATAGCGGGCCGCGTAGAGCAGCGCGAGACTACCGGCCGCCGAGTGGGCCAGCAGATCCATGTGCTCCAGCCCCATGTGGGCCCGCCATGCCTCCACGTCGTCCACCAGCCGATCACAGCGGTACGTCGCCGGGTCGCCCGGCACCCCGGAGTCCCCGGTGCCCCGCAGATCGAGCAGCGCCAGCCGCCGGTGCGCGGCGAGCCCGCCCAGGTCCCCGAGATAGCCGGAGGCACGCATGGGCCCGCCGGGCAGCACGGCGAGCGTCTCGCCCTCACCCCTGAGGTGGTAGGCGAGCTGGGTTCCGTCGGCTGCGCTGAAGATCGGCATGCCGGTGATCATCCCGGCCCGGACCGCCGGGCCGCAACGTCATTGCCCGCTCACAGCGCGATGGGCCGATAGGCCGGCAGCTCCGCCACGATCCGCTGCGGCGGGGCGTCCACCAGGTGGGCAGGCGGGTGGAAGAGCAGGTCGGCGGCCCGAGGATGAGCGGCGCTGGTCCGCAACACCGACAGGCAGTAGTCGGTGTCAGGGTCCCCCGATGCGCATCCGGCTGGTTCGCCTCGTATCTCCACGCGCCCATCCTTCCGGGGCGCCCCGTCGGGAAAATTCCGGGTCGGCCTCTTGCCCGGAGGCCGGTGGGCTGAATTTACTGGCCCGGAGGGGCAACCGAATGATCGGTCGTCCGGAATGTGCGGCTGACGAGGGAGAAGGCCCGATGGCGGATGCGGCGGACCTGCTGGATGCGGGCGAGAAGCTCGGGCCCGAGGAGCTGCGGGCGCTCCAGCTGGAGCGGCTGCGTGCCTCACTGCGGCACGCCTACGACAACGTGCCCTTCTACCGGGAGTCCTTCGACAAGGCCGGCATCCGCCCGGAGGACTGCCGCTCGCTGGCCGACCTGGCGCACTTCCCCTTCACCACCAAGGGCGACCTCCGGGAGCACTACCCGTACGGCATGTTCGCCGTGCCCCGCGAACGCATCCGCCGCCTCCACGCCTCCAGCGGCACCACCGGGCTGCCCACGGTGGTCGGCTACACGGAGAACGACCTCTCCATGTGGGCCGACATGGTGGCGCGTTCCCTCCGGGCCGCGGGCGGGCGCCCCGGCGACACCGTGCATGTGGCCTACGGCTATGGACTGTTCACCGGGGGGCTGGGCGCCCACTACGGTGCCGAGCGGCTGGGCTGTACGGTCATCCCGGCGTCCGGTGGCATGACGGCGCGCCAGGTCCGGCTGATCCGGGACCTCGAACCCGGCATCATCATGGTCACCCCGTCGTACATGCTCACGCTGCTGGACGAGTTCGAGCGGCAGGGCGTGGACCCGCGGAGCACCTCGCTGCGGGTGGGCGTCTTCGGCGCCGAGCCCTGGACCGAGCAGATGCGGCGGGAGATCGAGGAGCGGTTCGCGATCGACGCCGTCGACATCTACGGGTTGTCCGAGGTGATCGGTCCGGGGGTCGCCCAGGAGTGCGTGGAGACCAAGGACGGTCTCCACGTGTGGGAGGACCACTTCTATCCGGAGATCGTCGACCCGATCACGGGCGAGGTGCTGCCGGACGGCGAGCAGGGCGAGCTGGTGTTCACCTCGCTCACCAAGGAGGCCATGCCGATCGTCCGGTACCGGACCCGTGACCTGACCCGGCTGCTGCCCGGCACGGCCCGGGCGTTCCGGCGGATGGAGAAGATCACCGGGCGCAGCGACGACATGGTGATCCTGCGCGGGGTCAACCTTTTCCCGACCCAGATCGAGGAGATCGTGCTGCGCACCCCCGGCGTGGCCCCGCACTTCCAGCTGCGCCTCACCCGCGAGGGCCGCCTCGACGCGCTCACCGTACGCGCCGAGGCCCGCCCGGGCGCCACCCCCGAGGCGCGGGAGGCGGCGGCCCTGTCCATCGCAGCGGCCGTGAAGGACGGCGTCGGTGTCTCCGTGGACGTGGAGATCGTGGAGGCGGAGTCGCTGGAGCGGTCCGTGGGCAAGATCCGCCGGATCATGGATCTGCGGCCGCGCTAGCGGTCACGGCACCGGCCCGGCCGGCACGGCGTCCACGGGGGCTTCGGCCGCCTCGGGCGTCGTCCGGCCGCGGGTCAGGTGCCGGGCGAGGGCGATCACGGCCGTCAGCGCCACGAGGCCGGTCACTCCGGGCCAGCCGAACCGGTCGTAGGCCCGCAGCCCGAGCCAGGACCCCACGCTGCCCCCGATGAACGCGCACGTCATGTACGCGGTGTTGATCCGCGCCCGCGCCGCCGGGCGGAGCGCGAAGTTCCGTGCCTGGTTGGCGACTTGGCCGCACTGCACCGCCACGTCGAGCAGCAGCATGCCGCCCGCCAGCGCTACGAGCCCGGCCACGCCGCCCCATCCGCCCAGCGCCAGCACGCCCGCCGATCCGGCGACCCCGAGCAGACACCAGAGGCTGACCGCGTCCGGTCCCCTGCGGTCGACCGCCCGGCCGGCCTGCGGCGTAGCGAACATGCTGGCGGCGCCGACCAGCCCCAGCACGCCGACCGTCCGGGCGCCCATGCCGTACACCGGTCCGGTCACGAGCAGCGTGAGCGCGGTCCAGGCGGCGCTGAAGCCGGCGAAGACGGCGGTCTGGTAGAGGCAGGAACGGCGCAGGCCGGGTTCCTCTCGCAACAGGCGCAGGGGGGCGGCTATCAGCTCGGGGTAGGTCTGACGGGAGGGCGGCTCGGTGACGGGGACCACCCGGGAGAGGACCGCCGCCAGGGCGAGGACGACCACCGCGGCCACCAGATAGGGGGCTCGCCAGCCCAGCCATGACCCCAGGGTGCCGCCGAAGGTGCGGGCCAGCAGGATGCCGCCGATCAGGCCGCTGCCCACCGTGCCGGTGACGGCTCCGCGCCGCTCGGCGGGGACGAGTCCGGCGGCCATGGGGAGGATGATCTGCGGCACGACGGTGGTGACGCCGGTGGCCGCGCTCGCGACGACGAGCACCGGGAGGGTGGAGGCGGTCCCGGCAGCCAGAAGTCCGAGCGCGGTCAGGGTGAGCAGGGTGACGAGCAGACGGCGGTGCGGCAGCCGGTCACCCAGCGGCACCAGCAGGAAGATGCCGCCCGCGTAGCCGAACTGGGCCGCGGTGACGACGAGGGCCGCCGAGCCGGCGGGGACGTCGAGGTCGGCGGCGACCAGGGAGCCGATGGCCTGAGGGAAGTAGATGGTGGAGACGCCCACGCCACAGGCGAGGGCCAGGACGAGGATCACCCAGCGGGGCGGGTTCGGCGGTGCGGGGGACGCGGACACGCAGACACCTCACAGAGGAACCGTTTTAAGTGGTTCGCCGAAGGTACCAGTTAAACCGGTTCTCCAGTAGTCTGACCGACGTGCCTACGACTCCCCGCTTCCGCCAGGGCGCCGGCCGCCCCTGTCTGGACTTCGTACGGACCCTGCGCCGCCGGGGCACGGCCGACGCCGCGGAGGAACTGCCCGACGCCGAGTCCTTGGCCGCATGGATACGGCAGTGCGCCCCCTGTCCCGCCGGGACCGGCGACGCCGATGCCGTCCTGGTGCGCACGGCGCAGGAACTGCGCGAGGCGATCCACCACCTGATCGGCGCCGCCCGGGCGGGCCGAGCCCCCGACGCCCGGGCCCGCGAGCGGGTCAACCGGGCCGCAGCACACGCCGTTCCCGTGCCCAGCCTCGGCCCTTCGGGCCGGCTGGAGTGGCAGGCCGACGACCCCGTCCGCGCCACCCTCGCCCTCGTGGCCCGCGACGCCCTGGACCTGATCACCTCCCCGGCCCTCGACCGGGTACGCGACTGCTCCGGCCCCACCTGCGGCGCCCTCTTCCTGGACACCTCACGCCCCGGCACCCGCCGTTGGTGCTCCATGGACACCTGCGGAAACCGCGCGAAGAAGGAGGCGCTCCGCCGCAGGGCCACGGCCTAGCGCTGCCGCCCGGAGCGTTCAGCCCGACAGGTACGGCATCATGGCGGAAACGTCCGGGGCCCGGCCCCACGCCAGTGAAGGGTTCGCCCCGTGAGCAACATCCAGCCCCCCGAAGGATCCGACGGGGGACCGGAGGACCACTCCTCCATATCCGACGAGCAGTGGGCGGCGTTCCTGCGGGACGCCGCCGAAGGCGATGGCACCTCCGCGCCGAAGGAGCCGTCGGCCCGGGCCAGGATGGTGGACCGGCGGTTCCGCAACGTACTCAAGACGGAGCGCAAGGGCCGCGGCCCGAGGCGGAGTTCGTTCCGCGACAGGGCGGGTGCGGTGGTCCCGTGGACGGCCGTGGCGGCCGTGGTGCTCGTGGGCGCCTACCAGCAGGGCCTGTTGTCGTGGGACGGACCGCCCGCGTCCGGCCCGGCCAAGGCCGTCGCACTGCCGGGCGGCGGGACCTCCGACGGCGATCGGTGCGGAGCCAAGGGGTTCCACCACTTCCCGCTCCCCTCAGCCGCCTCCTCACCCGCCCCTGAGGCCACCCGGCGGCCCGGCCCGCAGCTGACACTCGGTTCCTACGGCTATGCGCAGTCCGGCAGCGACACCGACAGTTTCCACATCGGGCTGCTCTTCGCTGAGGGCCCGAAGGGATCCCTCGAGGTGTCCCGGACCCTGGGCGGGGAGGGAGCCGCGGTGGAGATCGAGGGCCCGGACGGACTGGTCGCCGGCGCCCACGGCCTCCCCGTCACCTGGAACTCCCCCGGGAAGACCGGCCGCGAGGACAAGACACACATCGACCTGACCGGCGGCGGCAGCGCCGAGATCACGCTGCCCCTGCGAGCCCTGTGCCCCGGCTACGACGGCGACGCGCTGTGGAAGGGGCTCCAGCCGCCGATCGACTCCTCGAACACCATGACCGGGCAGCCGGCCTACACCCTGACCGTGTCCGTCCGTGATCCGGGCATCGGCGAACTGCGCAGGTCTATCGGCGTTCCGGTCGGCGGCAACCTCCTCAGCACGAACAACCTCGTGCCCGACGGCCCCTGAGCACGGCGTCAGCGGCCACTGGTCGACGCGCTGTCGTCCTGGCCGCTGAACCGGTCCCGCAGCTCCCGCTTCAGGATCTTCCCGCTGGCGTTGCGCGGCAGCCGGTCCACGAACAGGACCCGCTTGGGCGCCTTGAAGGACGGGAGCTTCTCCCGCACGTGTGCGATGAGCTGCTTCTCCGTCACCTCGCCGCGTGGAACGACGACCGCCGTGACGGCCTCGATCCACCGCTCGTCGGGCAGGCCGATCACGGCGGTCTCGGCGACGCATTCGTGGGTGTAGAGGGCGTCCTCGACCTGGCGTGAAGCCACCAGCACGCCACCGGAGTTGATGACGTCCTTCACCCGGTCCACGATGGTGAAGTAGCCGTCCGGGTCGCGCACCGCGAGGTCGCCGGAGTGGAACCAGCCGTCCCGGAAGGCCTCTGCGGTCTCCTCGGGCCTGTCCCAGTAGCCCTCGCACAACTGCGGTGAGCGGTAGACGATTTCACCCGGGGTGCCGTCGGGGACGTCCTCGCCCTCGTCGTCCACGACACGTGCGTCCACGAACAGCACGGTGCGGCCGCAGGAGTCCAGCCGGCCCTCGTGCTCGTCGGGCCCGAGCACCGTGGCCAGGGGACCGATCTCGCTCTGCCCGAAACAGTTGAAGAAGGCCAGCCCGGGCAGGTGTTCGCGGAGTCGCCGGAGCACCGGCACGGGCATGATCGACGCGCCGTAGTAGGCCTTGCGCAGACCGCCCAGGACCCGGGTGGTGAAGTCGGGCCGGTTGGCGAGGCCGATCCAGACGGTGGGCGGCGCGAACAGGCTGTCCACGCGGCCCGCCTCGATCAGGTCGAAGAGCCGGTCGCCGTCGGGCGCGTCCAGGATGATGCTGGTCGCGCCGACCGCGAGGTAGGGCAGCAGGAACACGTGCATCTGCGCCGAGTGGTAGAGCGGCAGCGCGTGCACGGGCCGGTCGCCGGCGCTCAGGTCCAGGGCGGTGATCGCGCTCAGGTACTCGTGGACCAGCGCCCGGTGGGTCATCATCGCCCCCTTGGGCAGGGCGGTGGTGCCGGAGGTGTACAGCAGCTGCACCAGGTCCTCGGTGCGTGGTTCGGGCCCGTCGTACGGGGGCGCCTCGGCCAGCCGGGCGAGGAAGGAGTCGTCCGAGTTCCGCAGCGGCAACACCCGCACGCCGTCGGGAACTTCGCCGGCGATGTCCGGATCGGCGAGCACCAGCGCGCTGCCCGACTGGCCGACGATGTACGCCAGGTCGGCGCCGGTCAGGTTCTGGTTGACCGGCACGTGGACCAGGCCCGCGCGGGCGCAGGCCAGGAAGGCGATCAGGTAGGCGTCGGAGTTGTGGCCGTAGGCGCCCACCCGGTCGCCGGGGGCGAGCCCCTCGGCGCGGAGGAGGCCCGCCGCACGGGAGACGGCGGCGTCGAGTTCCTCGTACGTCCACCTGCGTTCGCCGTACTCCAGCGCCACCCGTGCGGGGGTGCGCCGGGCGCTGCGCCGCAGCACCCCGTCGACCGTGCTGCCGTGTCCCTGCGTCATGACAGCCGATCCTCTGTCCACCACAGGCGCAGGTCAAGAACCTCACACCAGCCGGGTGCGGCCCTCCCAGTACGGATCCCGCAGACGTCGCTTGTACAGCTTGCCGTTGGGGTCGCGGGGCATCTCCGTGATGAAGTCGACGCTCCTGGGCCGCTTGTAGCCGGCGAGCCGCTCGGCGCAGTGGTCGAGGAGGGCCGCGGCGAGGGCCGGGCCCGGCTCGTGTCCGGGGGCCGGTTCCACGACGGCCTTGACCTCCTCGCCCCAGTCGTCGTGCGGAATGCCGAAGGCCGCGGCGTCGGCGACGGCGGGGTGGGCGAGCAGCGCGGACTCGATCTCGGCCGGGTAGATGTTGACCCCGCCGGAGATGATCATGTCGATCTTGCGGTCGCGGAGGAAGAGATAGCCGTCCTCGTCCAGGTAGCCGAGGTCGCCGACGGTGAAGAAGTCGCCGATGCGGTTCTTGCGGGTCTTGTCCTCGTCCTTGTGGTACGAGAATCCGCCGGTGCTCATCTTCATGTAGACGGTGCCCAGTCGGCCGGGCGGGAGCCGGTTGCCTGCGTCGTCGAAGACGGCGAGTTCACTGATGGGCCAGGCCCTGCCGACCGTTCCGGGCTTCTTCAGCCAGTCCCCGGCGGTGGCGAAGGCTCCGCCGCCCTCGCTGGCCGCGTAGTACTCCTCCACGCAGTGCCCCCACCAGTCGATCATGGCCCGCTTCACATGGTCCGGGCAGGGGGCGGCGCCGTGGATGGCGTGCCGCATGGACGAGACGTCGTACCGGCCCTTCACCTCGTCCGGGAGGGCCAGGAGGCGGTGGAACTGGGTGGGGACCATATGGGTGTGCGTGCACCTGTGGGCGTCGATGAGGCGGAGCATCTCCTGCGGGGTCCACTTGTCCATGAGCACCAGGCGGTGGCCGATGTGCAGGGACGCGCCCGCGAACTGGAGGACGGCCGTGTGGTAGAGCGGCGAGCAGACGAGATGGACGTTGTCCTCGAAGGGCCTGATGCCGAAGATGCCGAGGAAGCCGCCGAGGTAGGCCTCCTCGGGGGCCTTGCCGGGCAGCGGGCGGCGGATGCCGCGGGGGCGTCCGGTCGTACCCGAGGTGTAATTCATGACCCAGCCGAGCGTGCGGTCGCCCGGCGCGGACCCGGGCTGTCCGTCGAGGAGTTCGGCGTACGGCCGGAAGCCCTCGACCGCACCGACCGCGTAGCGGTGGGTGGCCGGCAGGCCGGCCTCGTCGGCGGCGTGGCGGGCCGGTGCGGCGAAGCGCTCGTGGGCGACGAGCACCTTGGCGCCGGAGTCGGCCACGATCCAGGCGATCTCGGGGCCGACCAGGTGGTGGTTGACCGGGACGAGGTAGAAGCCGGCCTGGCTCGCGGCCAGGTAGGCGGTGAAGAACTCGACGCCGTTGGGCAGGACGACGGCGAAGGCGTCGCCGCGTTCGAGGCCCGCCGCGCGCAGCCCGTGGACGAGCCGGTTGGCGGCGGCGTGCAGGCGTCCGGAGGTCCACTGCTCACCGTCGGGGGCGATCAGGACCGTGCGGTCGGGGTTCTGGGCCGCCTGGGCCCAGAAGCCGGTGGGGGGTGTGCTCACGACTGGCCGCTCCTTCCGGCGATGCGGTTGATGCGGTCGACGGCCTGCTCGAAGCCTCGGGTGAGGTCGTCGAAGACGGCCTGGACGCTGCGTTCGCCGGTCATCCGGCCGACGATCTGGCCCACGGGCGTGCCGAGCAGCGGATCGACCTCGTACTTCTGGATGCGGGAGACCGCCTCCGCGACCAGCAGGCCCTGCAACGGCATGGGCAGCGTGCCGGGCCCGGCCGGGTCGTCCCAGGCGTCGGTCCACTCCGTGCGCAGCTGACGGGCGGGCTTCCCGGTCAGGGCACGGGAGCGGACGGTGTCGCCGGACCCGGCGGCGAGGAGCTTGCGGGTCAGGGCGGGCGAGTGGAGGTCCGCTTCTGTGGTGGTCAGCCATATGGAGCCCAGCCACACACCCTGGGCGCCGAGGCTCAGAGCGGCCGCCACCTGCTGGCCGCTGCCGATGCCGCCCGCTGCCAGCACGGGCAGCGGATCGACCGCTTCGACGACCTCGGGGGTGAGCACCATGGAGGCGATCTCGCCGGTGTGGCCGCCGGCCTCGTAGCCCTGGGCCACGACGATGTCGATGCCCGCCTCCTGGTGCTTGCGGGCGTGCCGGGCGCTGCCCGCGAGTGCGGCGACCAGGACGTCCTGGTCGTGGGCGCGGGCGACGACGTCGGCGGGCGGGGAGCCGAGGGCGTTGGCGAGCAGCCGGATCGGGTAGTCGAAGGCCACGTCGAGCTGGCTGCGGGCGACCTGCTCCATCCATCCGGTGATGCGCCACCCGGACGCCTCGCCCTCGGCCAGTTCGGGCACTCCGTGCTTGGCGAGGGTGTCGCGTACGAACTGCCGGTGCCCCTCGGGGATCATCGCCTCGATGTCCGCCTCGGTCAGTGTGCGATTGTCCGGGCCCTCCACCTTCTTCGCGGGCATCACGACGTCCAGCCCGTACGGTCTGCCGTCGACGTGCGCCTCGATCCAGTCCAGGTCCCGTTTGAGGTCGTCGGGGGCGGTGTAGCGGACCGCGCCGAGCACACCGAAGCCACCGGCCCGGCTGATGGCCGCGGCGACGGCGGGGAACGGCGTGAAGCCGAAGACGGCGTGCTCGACTCCGAGTTTCCTGCTCAGCTCCGTCTGCATGGGCGCAGGATGCCGCAGTCCCCCGGACGACGGAAGAGGTTTTCTGATGCGCCGTCAGTTACGCGGCAGATTTTGCTCCGTCGGACTCATGTTCACCCTGGATGGCGCGTATGCCTCGTTGACACCTCCCGCACCCGACAGGACAGTTTCACGATGACCGATGAGGTGGCCAACAGACTCACCCGCCGTCAACTGGGTGCCCTGACCCTGGGCGGCGCCCTCACTCTCGCCGGCTTCCCGGCCGGCCCGGCCGAGGCCGCGTCCGCCTCCGGCCACCGCACCCTGCGGCACGGCTCCCCGGAACAGGCCGGGCTCCTGGCCACGCATCTGCGCCGGCTCGTCACCGATGCGGAGGCGTTTCTCGGCCCCTCCCCCAAGCACCCCTGGTACGCGGGCGCCGTCCTGCTCGCCGGACGGGGAGCGACCGTGGCGCTGCACCAGCCGATCGGCATGGCGGTGCGCTACGCGGGATACGACGACAGGACCGACACCGGGATCGAGTTCCCGGCCGACCAGCAGATCCCGATGTCCGCGGACACGGTCTTCGACCTCGCCTCGGTCTCCAAGCTCTTCACCTCGCTCCTCGCGGTGCAGCAGCTGGAGCGCGGGACCCTGGAACTGGAGGCGACCGTCGCCTCGTACCTTCCGGACTTCGGCCAGGCCGGCAAGCAGGACGTCACGATCCGTCAACTGCTCACCCACACCTCGGGTTTCCGTGCCTGGATCCCGCTCTACAACGCGCCGACGCACGAGGAGAAGCTGCGCCTCATCTGGAACGAGACGCCGCTCAACCCGCCCGGCACGGTCTACCTCTACTCGGATCTCAACCTGATCTCCCTCCAGCTCGTCCTGGAGAAGGTCACCGGCCGCGCCCTCGACGTCCTCCTGCGCGAGGAGATCACCGCTCCGCTCGGCCTGGACCGCACCCGCTACAACCCGCCCGCGTCGTGGAAACCGACGATCGCCGCCACTGAGGTCGCCCGCCCGCCCTGGTCGGGGCTGGACCGCGGGCTGGTGTGGGGCGAGGTGCACGACGAGAACGCGTTCAGCCTCGGTGGAGTGGCGGGTCACGCGGGGGTGTTCTCCTGCGCCTGGGACCTCGCGGTCCTCGGCCGCACGCTGCTCGACCGCGGCGTCCACGGCCGTACCCGCATCCTGGAGCCGGAGTCGGTGGACCTGATGTTCACCAACTTCAACACCGCCTTCCCCGGCCACGACCACGGTCTCGGCTTCGAGCTCTACCAGCACTGGTACATGGGCGCGATGGCCACCCCGCACACCGCGGGCCACACCGGCTTCACCGGAACCTCGCTCGTACTCGATCCGACGACCGACTCCTTCCTCGTGGTGCTGGGCAACTCCGTTCACCCGGTGCGTACGTGGCGGTCGGGGTCCGCTCCCCGGGTCGCCGCCGGCAACCGTCTGGCCCGCGCCGTACCGGTCCGCCCGGCCCGTGGCCGTACCGCCTGGTTCTCCGGAACGGCCGACGCCACGACGGCGACCCTGACCCTGCCCTCGCTCGACACCTCGCCCGGTGACGCACGGCTGTGCTGCGCCCTGTGGTGGGACATCGAGCCCGCCTCGGACGTCCTCGTCCTGGAGGCCGCCTCGGACGGCGGCACCACCTGGCAGCCGGTGCCGTTCACCACCACGAGCCCGGGCACGGAACCGCAGGAACACACCGCGGGCTCGGTGACCGGCTGGTCCGGACGGGTCTGGCACCGGGTGACCGCCGAGCTGCCCTCCGCCCGGCAACTGGCCGTGCGCTGGCGGTACACCACGGACCGGCTGTACGTCGGCCGCGGGGCCTACGTGGACGCATCGCGCGTCGAGGCCGACGGCGCGGTCGTGTTCGACGAGACCCGGCCGGCCGACGCGGCCCGGATCACGGCGGTGGGGTGGACGGCCTCGGCCGACTGACGCCCGCGGCGGGGCGGTCACCGGTCGGCCGGGCCGACAGGCCGCGGGTTGAACCGCGGGCTACCCCTCCAGCACCGCCATGGCCGCGTTGTGCCCGGGGACCCCGCTCACCCCTCCCCCGCGCACCGCGCCCGCGCCGCACAGCAGGATGTTGCCGTGCCGGGTCTCGACGCCCCAGCGGCCGGTGTCCTCCTGGGTGTAGGGCCAGGACAGGGCGCGGTGGAAGATGTTGCCGCCGGGCAGGCGCAGGTCTCGTTCGAGGTCCAGCGGGGTCTTCGCCTCGATGCAGGGGCGGCCGTCGGCGTCCGTGGCGAGGCAGTCGGTGAGGGGTTCGGCGAGGTGTGCGTCGAGCTGGGCGAGGGTGGACTTCAGCAGTTCCTCGCGCACGGCGTCGTTGTCCCGGGCGAACAGCCGGGCGGGGGTGTGCAGGCCGAACAGGGTCAGTGTCTGGTAGCCGCGCTCGGCGAGTTCGGGGCCGAGGATGGTGGGGTCGGTCAGGGAGTGGCAGTAGATCTCCGAGGGCGGCGCGCTGGGGAGTTCACCGGCGGCGGCCTGGGCGTGGGCGGTGGCCAGTTGCTGGTAGCCCTCGGCGATGTGGAAGGTGCCGGCGAAGGCCTCGCGGGGGTCGACGGCCGGGTCCCGTAGCTTGGGGAGGCGCGTGAGCAGCATGTTGACCTTGAGCTGGGCGCCCTCGGCGGGCTCGGGCGCGGAGTCCCCCGTCAGGGCGGCCAGTTCCTGCGGGGAGGCGTTCACCAGGACGTGCCGTGCGGCGGCGACGCCCTCGCCGTCGGCCGTGCGGTAGGTGACCTCGGCGGTGTGGCCGTCGGTGTCGATACGGACCGCCTCGTGTCCGGTCACGAGTTCCGCGCCCGCCTCGCGCGCGGCGGTGGCCAGGGCGTCGGTGAGGGCACCCATGCCGCCGACGGGCACGTCCCAGGCTCCGGTTCCGCCGCCGATGACGTGGTAGAGGAAGCAGCGGTTCTGGGCCAGGGAGGTGTCGTGCGCGTCGGCGAAGGTGCCGATCAGCGCGTCGGTGAGGACGATGCCCCGGACCAGGTCGTCGGAGAAGTTCTCCTCGACTGCGACGCCGATCGGCTCCTCGAACAGGGCCCGCCAGGCGGTGTCGTCGTCGATGCGGCGGCGCAGCTCGTCCCGGGTGGGCAGGGGCTCGGTGAGGGTCGGGAAGACGCGCTGGGCGACCTGGCCGGTCATGCCGTAGAAGCGCTGCCAGGTGTCGTACTCGCGCTCGCCGCCGGTCAGCCGGGCGAAGGCCTCCCGGGTGCGCTGCTCCCCGCCGCCGACGAGGAGTCCGGTGGGCCGGCCGCCGCGCTCCACGGGGGTGTACGAGGAGATGGTGCGCCCGCGGACCCGGAAGTCGAGACCGAGGTCACGCACGATCTTCGACGGCAGCAGGCTGACCAGGTAGGAGTAGCGCGACAGACGGGCGTCCACCCCGGCGAACGGGCGGGTGGAGACGGCGGCGCCGCCGGTGTGGCCGAGCCGTTCCAGCAGCAGCACGGAGCGGCCGGCCCGGGCCAGGTAGGCGGCGGCGACAAGGCCGTTGTGGCCGCCGCCGATGATGACGGCGTCGTACGTCCGGGTTCCCTCGTTGGCAGGCATGGTTCTTCGTAACACGTGATGATCTACGTCGGCCAGAGGCATGCCGGACGTGTCGGCGCGTGGGTCAGGGTGCGGGGCGCTGTCCGCCGGACGCCCGTTGCCGGCTCAGTACGGCGACCCTGCGGTACAGCTCCACGGCCTCGGCCCCGCGGCCGAGCTGTTCCAGGCAGTGGGCCTCGTCGTTGCGGCTGGCGAGGGTGTCGGGATGGTCGGGCCCGAGGACGCGTTCGCGGGCCGCGGCGACCCTCCGGTACTCGGTGAGCGCGTTCGCCCAGCGGCCCAGCCAGCCCAGGGCGACGGCGACCTCGCGCCGGCTGACCAGGGTGTCCGGGTGGTCGGCGCCGAGGACGCGTTCGCGCAGCGCGCACACGTCGCGGGCCTCGGCGAGGGCCTCCTCCCAGCGGTCGAGGCGGCCGAGGTTGACGCCCAGGCCGTGGCGGGCGCGCAGGGTCTCGGGGTGGGTGGGCCCCTGGACACGGGTGCGGTCCTCGATCAGGTCGCGGTAGAGGCGCAGGGCGTCCGCGCTGCGGCCGAGCCGGCCCAGGCTGATACCGGCCTCGTAGCGGGCGGCGAGGGTGTCCGGGTGGTCGGCGCCGAGGGTGCGGGCGCGGGCGTCGGCGACCTCCCGGTAGGTGCGCAGCGCCTCGTCCCAGCGGCCCAGCTGGCCGAGGGCGTAGGCGACTTCGTAGCGGGTGACGAGGGTGTCGGGGTGGTCGGGGCCGAGCACCCGGGCGCGGGCTGCGGCCACGTCGAGGGCCATCCGGTACGAGTCCTCGAGGCGCCCGAGCCGGCTGAGGTTGAAGGCGAGGTTGTGGCGGCAGCGCAGGGTGTCGGGATGCTCGGGGCCCATGACGCGCATCCGGGCGGCCAGGACCGAGGTGTAGCCCTGGTGGGCCTCGAAGTGGCGGCCCAACTGGCCCAGTACGTAGGCTGTCTCCTGGCGTGCGGCCAGCGTGTCCGGGTGCTCGGGACCGAGGACGCGCGCCCTGGCCGCGGCGACGTCGGTGTAGGCGCGCAGCGCGTGGGCGGCTCGGCCGGTGCGGCTGAGGGTGAAGGCGGCCTCGTAGCGGCTGGCGAGGGTGTCGGGGTGGTCCGGGCCGAGGAGCTCCGCCCGTTCGGCGGCGACCGTCAGGTGCACGTCGCGTGCCTCGGCCCAGCGGCCGCGCCGGGCCAGGCCGAGGCCCTCGTGGTGCCGTGCGGTGAGGGCGGCGACGGCGTCCGGTGCCGGCCGGGAGAGGACGGCGACCCGGGCCCCGGCGGTCCAGGCGCCGCTCAGGGCCGCGCCGGGGTCCGGCGGGACGGCGCGCAGTCCGGCACCGACCGCCTTGTGGCCGGTCGTCATGCCCCGGGTCCACGCCGGCAGGCGTGTCTCGTGCGGAGCCGTCGCACCGGCGCCCGGACGTCCTGTCACGACCGTCGGCACATACGTGGCCGCCGTACGCCCCGCGGCCAGGCGACGTCCCAGCTCACGGGCGTCGTACGGCCGTTCCTCGGGCAGTTTGGCCAGCAGGTCGAGGACGATCCGTTCGAAGGGGCCGGGCAGTTCCGGACGGTGGGTGCGGGGCGGGCGGGGCGGGGTGTCACGGTGGCCGATGAGGATCGCCCAGGCGTCGTCCAGGTCGAACGGCGGCGCCCCGGTGGCGATCTCGTACAGGACGCAGCCCAGCGAGTACAGGTCGCTGCGCTGGTCGACCTCGGTGCCGCCGATCTGTTCCGGGGACATGTAGTGCGGCGTGCCCATGGCGATGCCGGTGCCGGTGAGACGGGCGGTGAAGCCGATGTCGTGGCCCAGGCGGGCTATGCCGAAGTCGCAGATCTTCACGGTGCCGTCGGTCAGACGCACGATGTTGGCGGGCTTCAGGTCACGGTGCACGATGCCCTGTTGATGGGTGTAGGCGAGGGCGGCGGTCACCTGTTCCGCGATGTCGATCACGTCGTCCACGGGCAGCGGATGCCCCTTGTTGTCCTCCAGGAGCCGGCTCAGGTCGCGTCCTTCCAGCAGCTCCATCACGAGGTAGAGGACGCCGTCGGACTCGCCGAAGTCGTGGATGACGGTCACTCCGCGGTGCGAGAGCGCGGCGGCCACTCTGGCCTCCCGGCGGAACCTCTCCCGCAGGACACGGGTGAAGGACGGGTCGTGCTGAGGGCCGAGCGGCTTGAGGCACTTCACCGCGACCTGCCGTCCCAGGGACTCGTCGCGGGCCCGCCACACCTCCCCCATCCCGCCCCGCCCGATCAGGTCGAGCAGCCGGTACCGGCCCTGAATCAGCCCGTTCTCCCCCATTGCGCGCCGTCGCCCCCGTCGCAGTCCGCCCCGCCCCCCGGGGGGACATCGCCGCGTGCCGCGACCGCGTACGACGCGGCCCGGTCCATGACACACCCCCCTGCTCGTCCAGTATGGCGGCCTATCGCCCCAGTTTGTACGGTGCGGGTCGGGCGTCCGGACCGAGCCTCGCCATGGCCCGCAGGATGTGTTTGGGCGGCAGCTGCCAGCGCAGACGTGCGGGAACGCACCGCAGCAGGGCGCCCGTGGCCCGCAGTCGGCGGGTCACGACGGCGGGTCGGGGGGCCGGTCTGCCGTACAACTCGTGGGCGTACGGGGGCAGGGAGGCGTACGCCAGCTGCGCCACGCGCCGCCACAGCACCTCGCGCGCCGGAACCAGGAGGGGATGCGTCGGCGGGCGGAGGAGGAAGTCGTCCACCGCGCGTGCCTCGGGCCCCACGGCCAGTCCCGGCCGCACCTTCTCGAAGTACGCGGCCATCTCGGTCCGGCCTGCCGGCACGGCGTCCGGGTCGAGCCCCACCAGGCGGGCGCTGACGCGGTGTTCGGCGATGTACCGGTCGGCCTGGGCGTCGGTGAGCGGGTATCCGGAGCGGCGCAGGACGTGCACGTAGGAGTCGATCTCCGCGCAGTGCACCCACAGCAGCAGCTCGGGCTCGTCCACGCCGTACCGCTCCCCGGTGTCCGGGTCGCGCGCCCGGAGCATGCTGTGGATCTTCCGTACCCGGGCACCGGCCCGCTCGGCCGCCTCACCGGTGCCGTACGTCGTGGTGCCGACGAAGTCGGCGGTGCGCATGAGCCGGCCCCAGGCGTCACGCCGGAAGTCGGAGTTCTGCATGACGCCGCGCACGGCGCGCGGGTGCAGCGCCTGGAGGTACAGCGCGCGGACGCCGGCGACCCACATCATCGGGTCGCCGTGCATCTGCCAGGTCACCGAGGAGGGGCCGAACAGCCCCGGGTCGGCATCGGTCATGGGGTCACCTCCGCCCTGCGACCACGATGCCACGGCCGCGGAGCGGAGCGGTACCGCCGGTCACGGACTCTCGGCGCACAGCCGGAACGTCTCGGTGCCGGCGCCGGTGAGCGGGCCACGGGCGTCGCCGGGGCGATGCCGCGGGGCACCGTCGGCGCGAGCTGTCGGTAAATCCAGCAAAATTCATGGGCATGCACGTACATTTCCGACCATCGCTTGGAGATGTCACCGGCAGACGGGGGCAAAGGATGGGCACGGACGACCGAGTCCCGGTGACGACCGGGATCGCACGGCTGCACGCGTCGCCCGGACTCGCCGGGCCCGGCCGGCTCGGGCTGGTGACCAACCACACCGGCGTCCTCCCCGACCTGCGCCCGGCCGCGCACGCGCTGCTCGAGACCGGCGCGCGGCTGGTCGCGCTGTTCGGACCCGAGCACGGACTGCACGGGACCGGCCAGGCCGGCGAGAGCGAGGACGCCGGGACGGACCCCGCCACCGGCCTGCCGGTCCACGACACCTACGGATGCGTCGGCGAGCGTCTCGACAAGCTCCTGATCGACAGCGGCGTCGACGCACTGGTGTACGACCTGCAGGACATCGGGGCCCGCTTCTACACCTACGTGTGGACCATGTTCGACCTGATGGCCGCGGCGGCCCGTACCGGCCTACGGTTCGTGGTCGCCGACCGGCCGAATCCCCTCGGCGGGCTCGTCAGCGAGGGCCCGCTGCTCGACCCGGCGTGGGCCAGCTTCGTCGGGCGCGCCCCGATCCCCGTCCGGCACGGCCTCACCTGCGGCGAACTCGCCCGGCATCTCAACACGTCGGACGTGCCCCAAGTGGCGGGCGTCGCTGCCGACTTGACGGTGATCGAGGCTGTCGGCTGGCGGCGCGACACGGGCGCGGAAGCCACCGGCCTGCCGTGGGTCGCGCCCTCGCCGAACATGCCGACGCCCGCCACCGCGACCGTCTACCCCGGCACCTGCCTGTTCGAGGGCACGAATCTGTCGGAGGGCCGTGGCACCACGCAGCCCTTCGAGATCGTCGGGGCCCCGTACATCGACGCGCGGTTCGCGCCCTCGCTCGCCGAACTCGCCCTGCCCGGAGTGCGCTTCCGTGATCTGCGGTTCGTACCGGCCTTCCACAAACACGCCGGACGGCCACTGCGCGGGGTCCAGCTCCACATCACCGACCGCGAGCTGTTCGCTCCCGTGCGCACCGCCGTCGCGATGCTGGCCACGCTGCGCCGGCTGTACCCGGACGACTTCGCCTGGCGCACCGAGGACGCGGGCACGGAGGGGACCGGCCATCGTCACTTCGTCGACCTGCTGTGGGGGTCCGACCGGTTGCGGCACACCGTCGACGCGGGCGACGACCCGCTGCCGCTGTGCGATCCGCCGACGCCGCCCGGCCGGTGGGCCGGAGACGGCGTGCTGCTCTACCCGTGAGACCTCCGGCCCCACCGCCGCTGCCCACAGCTCTGCCCGGAAGGACAACTCCGTCCCGGAAGGACAACCGTCGATGACCGATCGCACGACGACGACCGGATCCCGGGCCGGGATCCGTGGCTTTCGCGCGGGCGACGGCCCGCGGCTGGTGGAGGCGTGGCGCCGGAGCGTGCCGGCCGACCCGATCACCCCGGACCGCTTCCGCTCCCTGGTGCTGCTCGACGCCAACTTCGATCCCGAGGGACTCAGGGTCGCCGTCGACGGTGGCCGTGTCCTCGGCGCGGCCTACGCGGTGCGCCGTCTGGTGCCGATGAGCGGCACCGACCTGGAGCCGGAGCAGGGCTGGATCCCGTTCTTCTTCGTCGACCCGGCCGCCCGCGGGCGCGGCCTCGGCCGACGGCTGCTGACCGATGCCGTCGACTGGCTGCACGGCCACGGCCGTACCCGGGTGGACTTCTCCTCGTACACACCGAACTACGTCCTGCCGGGCCTGGACGCCGAGGCGTACCCGGAAGCGGCCGAGCTCCTCGGGTCCTTGGGCTTTCGCACGCTGTACGAGGCGGCGGCGATGGACCGCAGCCTGGTCGGCTATCGCCTCCCGGAGGAAGTCGCGTGCCGCGCGGACGAGCTGACGGCGCGGGGCCACCGGTTCGCCACCCCGTCCGACGACGACCTGGTGGAACTGATCAGGCTCGCCGGGAACCGCTTCAACCCGGACTGGGCGCGCGCGATCCGGGAGTGCCTGGCCACGGGCACGCCGCTCGACCGGATCGTCGTCGCCCGGGACCCCGCGGGCCGCCTGGTCGGCTGGGCGATGCACGGCGCGTACGAGTCGGCGGACGAGCGGTTCGGGCCGTTCGGTGTGCTGGAGGAGATGCGCGGCACCGGGCTCGGCAAGGTCCTGCTGCACCTGGTCCTGGAGCGGATGCGGGCGCGGGGTGCGCACTCCGCGTGGTTCCTGTGGACCGGCGAGCGGTCCCCGGCGGGCCATCTGTACCGCCGGGCCGGATTCACCACGACCCGGGTGTTCCGTGTGCTGCGCCGGGAGGCCGCCCGATGACGTCGCCGTCACGCCGCACCCGGGCCGCAGATGGCCTGAGCCGCCGCCGCTTCGCCCTGGTGCTCCCCTCGGCGCTGCTCACCGCCGGGTGCGCCGCGCCGTACCGGGGCACCGGGCGGCCGGGGGACCCGATCGTGCTCACCCTGCTCTCCCACTACGCGAGCGGGGAGCTGAAGGATGCTCTGCAGGGCCCGGTCGACGAGTGGAACGCCACGCACGACCGGGTCAAGGTACGGACGAAGGCGGTCGAGTTCACGGATCTGCTGACCACGTTGATGGTCCGGCAGGCCGCGGGCCAGGGCGCCGACATCCTCCACCCGTACTGCCTGTGGAACGGCCAGCTCGTCCGGGCCGGTGTGCTGCGGCCCGCTCCGTCCGAGCACGCCGAGGAGATCAGGCGCGGCTACGGCGGGGCCGCGGTCGGCGCCGCGTCGGTGGGCGGCACGGTGTACGGCTACCCCACCGAGGTACAGACGTACGCCCTCTACTACAACAAGCGGCTGCTGCGCGAGGCCGGTGTCGCCGGACCTCCGCGCACCTGGCGGGAGCTGGAGCAGACGGCCTACCGCACCGCCAGGCGGGACCGGTACGGCAACACACTGGTCCAGGGGTTCGGGCTGTCCACCTACGACGACTCGACCACCGTCGGCCAGACGCTCGCCCTGCTCAACGCCGCCGGCGGAAGGTTCGTCTCCGGGGACGGCAGAAGCACCGCCATCGACTCCCCGGCCGGCCGGGCCGTGTTCGATCTGGAGCACCGCCTGGTCACCGAAGGTGCGAGCTCGCCCGGCGTCAACGTGTACAAGGCGTTCGCGTCCGGGCAGGTGGCCATGGTGGTCAGCGCCGGCTGGTGGACCGCGGACCTCAAGGGCCTGATGGGCAAGGACTACCGGGATGTCGGCGTCGCGCCCGTACCCGTCCCCGCGGTGGGCGACAGACGCGCCACGCTCTCCACCGGCTTCATGCTGGGCGTCAACGCGGCCAGTGAACACCCCCGCGAGGCCTGGGAGTTCCTGCGCTGGCTCAACACCGAGAAGGTGGGCGTGAAGAGCGCCGGGGAGGGCGCGACGGCGACCCGGATGAGCACGCTGCAGGTGTCGGTCGGCTCCCTGACCGGCCGTGCCGACGACATGCGGACCCTTCTCGGCGCGGGCGGTGATCCGAACCTGCGCCCGTTCCTGGACGCACTGGCCTACGCGGTGCCGGAGCCGAACGTGCCGGGCGCGCAGCAGGCCAAGTCGCTGCTGCGCAAGAACATCGAGGCGTTGTGGACCGGTCAGCAGTCGGTCGACGAGGCGCTGCGCACCACCCGCCGTCAGGTCGATCAGGAGGTGTCGCGCTCATGGTGAACGCCCTGGCGCCGGAGACGACCGAGCGAGTGCCCGGCCCGCGCTCCGCCGGACCCGCGGTCGACGGCCGCCGCGGTCCGGCCCGGCGCCGGCGCCGCCAGGCGGTCGTCGGCTATCTCTTCCTGGCACCGACGCTGCTGTTCTTCGCGGTCTTCCTGATCCTGCCGCTCGGCTTCGCGCTGCTGCTGTCCACGTCCCGCTGGGCCGGTTTCGACCTCGGCGACATCGATCCGGTCGGACTGGACAACTTCACCGGTCTCTTCGCGGACGGTTCGACGTTCCTGGCCCCGGTCCTCACCAACACGCTGCTGTTCGCCCTGGGCACGGTGGCCCTCGCGCTCGCCGGCTCCGTGGTCGTCGCCACCTGTATCGACAACCTGCGGTTCCAGGGGCTGTGGCGCACGCTGTACTTCCTGCCGATCGTCACGACCGTCGTCGCCGTCGGCAACGTGTGGAAGTACATGTACGAACCGGGCGGACTCGTCAACGGCGTCCTCAACGCCCTCGGGCTCGACTCGGTGGCGTTCCTCCAGGATCCGGACACCGCGCTGCCCTCAGTCGTGGTCGTACAGGCCTGGGCATCGGTCGGCTCGGCGATCCTCATCCTGACCGCAGGACTGAAGTCCATTCCCGAGTCGTACTACGAGGCCGCCGCGCTCGACGGCGCCGGGCCCGTCACCGTCTTCCGGAAGATCACGCTGCCGCTGCTGCGGCCGTCCCTGCTGTTCGTGTGCATCACCCAGTTCCTCACCGGGCTGCAGTCGTTCGCGCTGATCATCGTGATGACCAAGGGCGGGCCGGGTGACGCGACCGATGTCGCCGCGCTGGAGATGTACCGGCAGGCCTTCTCGTACGGAGACTGGGGCACCGCCAGCGCCGCCGCGTTCGTGCTGTTCGTGGTGGTCCTCCTGGTCACGCTGGCGCAGTTGTGGATCTTCCGGCGAAAGGGGGAGGACGCATGAACCGCCGCCGTTTCCCGTGGTTCTCGTATCTGCTGGTCGTGACCGGCGCCGTGCTCACGGTGGTGCCCTTCCTCGACATGGTGATGACGTCCTTCAAGGGGCCCGGCGAGTCCGGCACACTGCCGTACCGGTTCCTGCCCGAGGCGTTCGACCTGTCCAACTACCGGGCGGCGATCGACCAGCTCGATCTGCCGGTGCTCTTCCGCAACAGCGTCGTCGCCACCGCCGTGATCACCGGATCGGTGCTGCTCACGTCGTCGCTCGCGGGCTACGCGCTCGCCAAACTCCGCTTCCCCGGACGGAACTTCATCTTCCGCCTGGTGCTGTCGACGATGATGTTCCCGCCGTTCCTCTTCTTCATCCCGCACTTCCTGATCCTGGTGCACTGGCCCCTGGCCGGGGGCAACGACCTGTTCGGGCGCGGGGGCGCGGGCCTGACCGTCAGCATCGTGGCGCTCGCCATGCCCTTCCTCGTCAACGGCTTCGGGATCTTCCTGATGCGCCAGTTCATGGTCTCGATCCCGGACGAGGTCCTGGAGGCCGCGCGCATCGACGGGGCCGGCGAGTTCGCCGTGTGGTGGCGGATCGTGGTGCCGCAGACCAAGCCGGTGCTGGTGACGCTCGGGCTGCTGACCTTCGTCGACGCCTGGAACGAGTACATCTGGGCACTGCTCGTCTCGACCGCCGACCCGGACGTGATGACCCTGCCCGTCGGCATCCAGCTTCTGCAGGACTATGTCGACCCGACCCGCACGATGCCCATCGTCATGGCCGGACTCGTCCTGAGCATCCTGCCGGTCCTGGTCCTCTTCCTGCTGCTGCAGAAGTACTACATCCGTGGCGTCATGCTGAGCGGGCTCAAGTAGGTCATGCCCTCGGATCACAGTGGCGTGCCGGGGGAGGGTGGGGAGCCGTGGGTCGCAGCACCACTGCTTCGGTGGTTGACGGCGAACTGCAGCTCCCGCCCGTCGGCGGTACGGACGAGTTCCGGCGGGGCCACCACTCCGGCGTTGTTGCCCGGGATGTGCAGCGGGCCCTGCCAGGCCGCCACGAACGCCGCAACCGTCGACCGGTCGGCCAGGTCGAGCCGTTCCACCAACAACTCCCCTGACGTGGGAGGCAGTACTGCCTCCAGGCGCGCCGCCACGCGGGCACCGGCGTCGGTGTCCGCACGGCCAGGGTGACCTCGGCACCAGCCGCGGCGAGCGCCCGGGCCGACTCCACCCCGATTCCGGAACTGGCTCCGGTCACCACGGCCCGGCGGCCGTGAAGGTCGACGGCGTCGATGACCTGGGCGGCGGTCGTGCTTGCCCCGAAGGTGTGGGGCGTCTGCGGTTCGGACAGCGGACGAGTCTCCTGACCCGGATGACTCGAGTGGCCTTTCGGGCCGGTTCACCGGGAAGTCGGCGAGGCGCCGACGGGAGTCCACGCGTGCCCGTCGCCCACTGACGTGACACGCCCGAGTACGTCGTCCGTGAAGTGCCCGGCAGCGATCTCGACCGCGGCGATGGCCTCGGCGGACAGTCCTTCCGCGGCGAGGTTCCGCAGCAGCGAACCGTCTTTCAGCCGAGCGACGCCGGGCACGTCCACGTCGCTCTTCGGGGGCGTGGGGGGGGCTGTGTGCGGGGCGCTCCTGCCCCGTGACGGGACGGGTCGAGGGTGTGGCGGCTCAGCCGTCGAGCGTCCCCATGAACTGGGGTGCGTAGCGGTCGCCGGTGACCGCGCCGTGCGGGGCGACCGCCTCGATCGCGGCTATGTCCTCGGCGGTGAGCGTCACCTCGGTCGCGGCGACGTTCTCCTCCAGGTAGCGGCGGCGCTTGGTGCCCGGGATGGCGATCGCGCCCTGGTGCTGGACCCAGGCGAGCGCCAGCTGGGAAGGCGTGACGTCCTTGGCGGCGGCGATGCGGCGGACCTCGCGCACGACGTCGAGGTTGCGATCGAAGTTCTCGCCCTGGAAGCGCGGGTCGGTACGCCGCCAGTCGTCCTCGGCGAAGTCGTCGGGACTGGTGATGGCGCCGGACAGGAAGCCACGCCCGAGCGGGGAGTACGCGACCATGCCGATCCCCAGTTCACGCAGGGTGTCGAGCACCCCGTTGTGTTCGATTCCGCGCTCGAAGAGCGAGTACTCGGTCTGGACAGCGGTGAGCGGGTGTACGGCATGGGCGCGCCGGATCGTCCGCGCGGACGCCTCGCTCACGCCGATGTGACGGATCTTGCCCTCGGCGACCAGCTCGGCCAGTGCGCCGACGGTGTCCTCGATCGGCACCTCGGGGTCGATGCGGTGCAGGTAGTACAGGTCGACGTGGTCGGTGCCCAGATGCCGCAGCGAACGTTCGAGGGCCCTGCGTACGTACTCGGGCCGGCCGTTCAGGCCGATCGCCCGGCCGTCGTCGGTGATCTCGACACCGGTCTTGGTGGCGAGGACGGCAGCGTCCCGGCGCCCGGCCAGTGCCTTGCCGAGGAGCTGCTCGTTGACGAACGGGCCGTAGCTCTCGGCGGTGTCCAGCAGAGTGACGCCCAGCTCGAGCGCCCGCTCGACGGTGGCCAGCGACTCGGCCTCGTCGGTGGCGCCGTAGAAGGCGCTCATGCCCATGCAGCCGAGCCCTTGGGCTCCGACGGTCAGACCCCGGGTGCCCAGTGCGCGCTGTTCCACAGTGACTCCTCAATTCCGTAACTAACTGGATAGATACATGACCGTAAACCCGTGGATCGCCTATGTCAATAACTAGATAGTTACTTGCTAGGGTGGTGGACATGCCACGGGACTCCAGCGCCACCAAAGCCCGGCTGCTCGACGCCGCCTTCAACGAATTCGCCGCCTACGGCATCGCCGGGGCCCGGGTGGACCGGATCGCCGAGGCCGCGGGGGCGAACAAACGGCTGATCTACGCCTACTTCGGCAACAAAGAGCAGTTGTTCGACGAGGTTCTGCAACGGGCCCTGGCGGCGGGTGCCGAGGCGGTGCCGTTCGACGTCGACGACCTGCCCGGATACGCAGGCGCGATCTTCGACCATCTCGTCGCCCGGCCGGACCTCATGCGCCTACGCCTGTGGAAGCTCCTGGAACGTCCCTCCGCCACCGAACTCGAGGCGGGCGCCTTCGCGCGTAAGACCGCCGAAGTGGCCGACGCGCAGCAGCGTGGCGACCTCGCCCGGGACATGGGGCCCGCAGATCTGCTGACCATGGTGCTCGCCGCGGCCCAGGCATGGTTCTGGGCCGCTGAGGGCGCCGACGCGGCAGAGAGCGGTCCATCGTGGCCGGCGCAGCGGCTGGCCGAGCACCGCGCGGCAGTCGTCGAGGCCGCCCGTCGGATCAGCGAGCCGAAGGCCGCCGCGGAGTAGCAGCTCCATCGGCGCCCGGCCGCGGCACCTGCGGGCGTCTGAACCGAGCCGGGAAGACGGGGGTGGGCCGTGCGGCCGTCTCCCGGTACGTCACTGCTCTCGTCGGGCACGTCTTCCCCGACAGCACCGGCCCGCACGCCCTGGCGGCCGCCGTCCGGGCGCTCGTCCACGGCCTGACGTCGCCCCCCGGCGAACCCGCTCGCGGTGAACGTGCCCTCCCTGTTCGGCGCTCGTACCCCGGATCGCTGTTCGGCGGCGTCCGCGAGACTCAGGAGATGCTCGACTTCTGCGCCGAGCACGGCATCGGCGCAGAGATCGAGCCGATCCCGGCGGACAAGATCAACGAGGCGTTCGACCGGGTCCTCGCCTGTCCACTACCGCTTCGTGGTCGACACCTCGTCGCCGGCCTGACAGACGAGGACGGCTCAGCCGCCGACGAGGGCGACGAGCTTGATGAAGACCAGGCCGGGATCGACGGCGAGATCCACGACCTCGTCGAGGCCCTCGACCTGGCGGTCGCCGGCCAGCACGAAGAACCCGTTGGCCAGGAAGGCGCGCTCGGCGATCTCGGCCTGGCGCTCCCAGTCGATGCGGCGGGGCTCGCGGAGCCGGTAGCCGTTCAGTTCCGTCTCGGCGTCGTCGGGGCGGACGAGGCCGTTGAAGCGGTCGTTCGGCCGGACGTTGTGCCGGGCGACCTCCTCCCGGACCCGGAGCCTGATCAGCTCCCGTACGGTCATCCGCTCCGGCAGCCCCGCGACCTGCCACTCGGTGACGGGCTTGCCCGTCGCGGTCTCGTCCCGGAATGTCACGGTGGCCATCAGGCACCTCGCTTGATCTGCATGAGGATGGTCTCGTCGGTGATCTCGGTGTCGGCGGCGAGCAGGAACGCCTTGCTGAGGATGAGGGAGAGCCGTTCGTCCTCGAACGGCAGGAACACCTTGCCGTCCCCCTTGCGCCCGGCCGGGACGATGCACAGGTAGCTGTCGTCCGGTTCCATCAGGATGTTGGCCGAGCCCAGATGGATCTTGTACCTGCGCAGCTCGCCGCGGACGACCAGGAAGCGGCCCTCCAGCGTGCACCGGTCGGCGATCCTCAGCCGCGGCAGGATCCGTTCCAGGACGTCGCGGCGGGCCTCGGCGCTCGCCGTCAGCTCGGCGAACCCGGCCCGCTCCCAGTAGGTGCGCTCGGGTCCGCCGTCGGTCCAGTCGGGATCGGCGGCGATCGAGGTGACACCGACGAAGAGGTCCACGTCGCGCATCGCCTCGCTGAACACCAGCGGGGGCACGTCGGCGAGCGGTGCCTCGCGCCAGACTCCCTCCACCCGGCGGTGGAACCGCACTTGGTCGGTCGACGCCAGTTCCTCCTCGCCCGCCCAGTCGGCCCAGCGGTGGAAGAAGCGGACCCGCCACTCCCCCGCCGCCAGCGTGCGTTCGGCCTCGTCGCCGTCCCCGCCGTCCCAGGGGCCGAGCAGGTCGCTCTTCCATCCCCGGGCCCGGAACAGGGCGAACATCCTGCGGTAGTGGACGAGATGGGCGGCGAAGCGGTTGGAGTAGACGCGGGTCCGCTCCTCGGCCGGAGTGAGCAGGTAGATCTCGCGGAACGCCTGCTTGAAGGGCTGCCGTATGCACCGCTCGGTGAGCAGGTCCCGCCAGGCCCGCACGGCCCGGGGGTCGGAGCGGAGCGGGTGCCAGAGCCGTACGGAGGCGTCGTCGGGCGCGTCGGGAAGGTGCTCGGCCGTCTCGGGCAGTACGGCCCGCCACTCGCCGGGTGCGATCTCGATCTCCCAGAGCAGTCGGCGTACGAGGGTACCCGCGAGGGGGTGCCCGGCCAGCTCGGTGCGCCACCAGCCGTACGGGTGGACGGCCTCGACGGCGAAGCCACCCTCCAACGCCCGTACGAGGGTGACCAGTTGGGCATTGACGCGCTTCACCAGCTCGCGCAGCTCCTTGACCAGAGCCGCATGATCGCGGCGTACCGGCGCCGGTAGGCTGCGCAGCGGGCGGCCGTCCTTCTCCCAGGTCAGCGTGGCGGTCTCGGTGACCGTGACGACGGCCTGGTAGTCACCGGCCGGGCGGCGCAGGACGCCGCCGGCGACGGAGCCGCCGACGGGCACGGCGTCGAACCCCAGCCTCGGCAACCGCAGTGCCACGTCGGTGCGTTCGGCCAGCGCAGCGTCGACCTTCTTGAACATCTTGTCGAGTTGCTTGGGCACCCCGGCGTGCCGGACGGTCCGGCGCACCGTGCGGATCGCGGTCACCAGCTCGGGTGTCGGGAAGTCCTGTGCGGCGCGGACCACTTCGTACAGCAGGGCCTGCGAGGGCAGCGTCTTCGCCGCCGTCGGAGCGAGGGCGACGCCGGGCAGCAGCCGCTGGAACAGCTCCGGCAGCCAGGGCTCGTCGCGCAGCAGCGCCACCCGCAGGGCCTGTCCGAGCGAGGTGATCTCCCGGTCCGTGAACGCCTTGTCCGCCCGGTAGGGGATCTCACCCGCCCGGATCGCATCCGTGCGGTCGGCCGCGGCTTCGAGCGCGCGCCGGGCGAAGGCCACGTAGGCGGGGTTGTCGGCCGACCGGCGCCAGGTGTGCGCGAGCGGCGAGACGAACCTGTGCTCCCGGTCGATGTCGGACAGCAGCGCCCGTTCGGCCGGGGTGAGACCGGCCATGACGGCGATCTCGTCGGCGACTATGGGGCCCACATCGCGGGAGAGGCGCTCCACGACCGAGCGCAGGGTCGCGTCGCCGGCGAACCCGGCGACCGCCAGCAGTGCGTACGGCTGACGCAGGGTCTCCTTCTCCAGCCGGAACCCGACCAGCCGACGGGCCGGTTCGGACACGTCGGGCAGCGGCCCTGTGCAGGACTCCAGCGCGCGCAGGCCGAGGGTGAGGTCGGCCCAGCCGGACTCCTCGCATCGCTCGACGAGTACCTCGAACATGCGGCGGCACGCCTCGGGCGTGTAGCGCGGCTGCCGTTCCCTGACCGCGTCCTCGACCGCGAAGCGGACCGTCGCCATCGTCTGCGCGGCCGATGCCCTCACCTGGTAGGCCGCCACGAACAGGCTGCCGAGCTGCTCGTCGGAGACCTGTGACAGGTCCGGGCGCCTGTCCTGGTCCTCGAGTGTGAAGTCCGGGTCGGTCAGCGCGCGCGTCAGCCGGGCTGTGAGGTCCATCAGGCGCCCCTCTTGATCTGTCGGAGGATCGTGTCGTCGGTGATCCTGGTGTCGGCGGCGAGCAGGAACGCCTTGCTGAGGATGAGGGAGAGCCGTTCGTCCTCGAACGGCAGGAACACCTTGCCGTCCCCCTTGCGCCCGGCCGGGACGATGCACAGGTAGGCATCGTCGGGTTCCATCAGGATGTTGGCCGAGCCCAGATGGATCTTGTACGTGCCCAAGTCTCCGCGGACGACCAGGGCCCCCGGTCCCCGCAACGCCGCGGGGACGTCCCACCGGGGGTCCGTGCGCTGGCGTTCCAGGAGATCGACGAGCCGGCGCGCGCGATCGAGGGCGGCGGACCGCACGTCGTCCAGCGAGTCGTCCCTACGGGATTCGGCCACCAAGGCGTGGTAGAGCATGGCGGGATGATGGCAGGGGGGACTGACATTGATGCTGATACTCAGGTTCCGGCGGTCGTGGCTCGGGGTCTGACTGACGCCCTGCTGGGCTGTCTTCGCGCTGTACTGTCCGGCCGC
>NZ_VISR01000009.1 GCF_007827595.1 Streptomyces sp. BK340 | reverse complement strand
CCGTGTGGTGCGTTCCTAGACAGCTCCACCACACCGGAGGTCTTCGCCATGATCAAGACCCAGTGTCAACAACGCTCGTGATCAATACACCTAGGACGCGGCGAACGAGGACACCGCAGCCTTCGCTGCGGCCTCCACCAACGTGATCCCCTCCGCCTGGCTCACCGTCCCCCTGGACAGCACGGCGACCAGGTAGTCGGAGCCGTCCACCGTCACCCGCCCGATGCTGTTCACGTCCCACAGCCCGGTCGTGCTACGCGCCAGCCACCCGTTCTTCAAAGCCCACGAAGACCCCACGGCGGCAGCCGACACCCCCCACTGCTGATCGGCCTCCACCCCCTTCATCAGCCCCTGGGCATAGGTCCGCGAGGCCGCGCTGAGCACCGACTCCTCCCCGAACACCTGCTGAAGCAGCACCAGTTGATCGGCCGCCGTGGTCTGAGTCAGCCCCCACAGCTCACCGTCACCACCCGAGGTCGCCGACAGCCCGAACCGCTCGTTCGCCGCGTCCAACCCCCCGGCCCGCCCGATCGTGTGCCACAGGGCCGTCGCGGACGCGTTGTCGCTGTTCTCGATCATCTTCGTGGCGTACGCCTTCTCGGAGGCGGCGAGATGCCGCCCGGCGTCCTGCGCCTGCAGCAGCAACGTCGCCAGGATGTCGACCTTGACGATGCTCGCCGTGTCGAAGGCTTCCTCGCCGTATCCGGCACTCTCCCCGGAGTCCAGTTCCAGCACCGCCGCCGACACCTGCGCGCCGGACGGCACGCTCACCGCGGCCATGGCCTTGGACAGCGCCGCCTTCCGGTCGACGGCCGACGGCGAAGTCGCGGGTTCCACCGATGCCTCCTCGCCCGCCGTGACCGAGGAGGAGGCCGACGGCGACCCCGCCGACGATACGGCCCCGGCACCGGAGTGCGCCCGCGTCTTCACATAGACCGTGCCGCCCGCCGTGACCCCGCTGACGGCGACCACGGCGAGCGCCGTGAAGAGAAGCGGGCGGCGGGAGCGGCGCGCACGGCGGCGACTGGCTCTGGGGGACTCCATGTCCGCGATGCTCGGGGCGCGGACTGTGCGCTCCGTTGGACGGGCCTTGGATCTGCCTCGGGGAATGCTGAGATTCCTGTGAGGCCGGTGCCGGCCCGGCTTCCGGCCCCGCACAAGCCCGGCAGCTTCCCCCCGATAGGGTCGGTGACCGTGGCGAACAAGAACATTCCCGACCCCGGCTTCTCCGACGACGACGGCTCCGCCGACCCCCGGCTGAGCGCCGCGCTCGCGGCCTGGGCCGAGGACCGCACCGCCGTCGGCCCCGTCCTGGAGGCGCTCAGGGGCGCCCGGCTGCTCGTGCCCGTGGTGGCCGTGCTCGGCGAGGTAGAGGAGGACGAGAACGGGCTGCGCCGCGAGAAGACCAGCGACATGGCCGTACCCACGCTGAAGGCCGGCGGCCGCACCGCCCTGCCCGCGTTCACCTCCACCGACTCCCTGGCCCGCTGGGACCCGGCGGCCCGCCCGGTCGCCGTGCCCCTGCACCAGGCGCTGCAGGCCGCCGCGCACGAGAAGGCGGACACGGTCGTCCTGGACCTGGCCGGACCGGTGCCGTTCGAACTGACCGGCCCCGCGCTGCTCGCCCTCGCCGAGGGCCGGACCAGCACCGACCCGCTCGCCGACCCGGCCGTCGTCGAGGCCGTCCGCGCCGCCGTGGCAGCCGAGCCCGCCGTGCTCCGTGCACACCTGGGTCCCGGTCAGGCCGACGGCACCCTCGCCCTCGTCCTCGACCCGGCCGCCGCGCCCGCCGAGGCCGCCCGCGCGGTCGCCGCGCGGCTGGCCGCCGACGAAACACTGCGGGCCCGCCTGGTGCGCGGCCTCGACCTGGCACTGCTGCCGGCCGGGACCACACCTCCGGGCGAGCCCTTGTTCGTGCGGGGATGAGCCCCCGTACGCGATGAGCCCCGTACGGGGTGAGTCCCCGTACGGAGAAGATCGGTCAGTCGTGGCCGGTCTAGCCGTAGACCGGCCCGGTGTACTTCTCGCCCGGACCCTGGCCCGGCTCGTCCGGGACGATCGAGGCCTCGCGGAAGGCCAGCTGCAGCGACTTCAGGCCGTCGCGCAGCGGGGCCGCGTGGAACGAGCTGATCTCGGTCGCGCTCGCGTCCAGCAGTCCGGCGAGACCGGTGATCAGCTTGCGGGCCTCGTCCAGGTCCTTGTACTTGTCGCCCTCCTCGCTCAGCCCGAGCTTCACGGCGGCGGCGCTCATCAGGTTGACGGCGACCGTCACGATCACCTCGACGGCGGGGACCTCGGCGATGTCCCGGGTCATCGCGTCGAAGTCGGTGTTCTCAGGAGGGGTCTCACTCATGCCTCACACGATAGGCGAGGGCGGGAGGTTGTCTTCATCAGCCCCACCCGGCCCCAATTAGCCCTTGTCAAGCGATCCTGCTAACCTGGTTGGCGACCGGCTGGACATGTCTGTGTCCGGCCAACAAGTGGAGGCTCCGATCTCCCACCTGACTGTCCCGAGGGACGGCGGGTCATCCGGTCAGGCGGCCACCATCGTTCCGTACGGACGATGGAGTCGCCCGATGTGCGCCCCGCGGTCAACGCGGCGGTGCTCCGGTTGTCGTTGGAGCCCCGCCTGTGATCGTCCGGGGCATTTTTTGTGCTTCGGCGCGGTTAGGTCTAACGAAAAGAGACATACGCGGCTGTCCGCCAGACCGCCGTGTGGTGCTACCGAGGAGGATCCATCAGCGCCGAGCCCCGCATCAACGACCGGATTCGCGTTCCCGAGGTGCGACTTGTCGGTCCCAGTGGCGAGCAGGTGGGCATCGTCCCGCTGGCGAAGGCACTGGAGCTTGCGCAGGAGTACGACCTGGACCTGGTCGAGGTCGCGGCGAACGCCCGTCCGCCAGTCTGCAAGCTCATGGACTACGGGAAGTTCAAGTACGAGTCGGCCATGAAGGCCCGTGAGGCGCGCAAGAACCAGGCGCACACGGTCATCAAGGAGATGAAGCTCCGGCCGAAGATCGACCCGCACGACTATGACACCAAGAAGGGTCACGTCGTCCGGTTCCTCAAGCAGGGCGACAAGGTCAAGATCACGATCATGTTCCGTGGTCGCGAGCAGTCCCGGCCGGAGCTCGGCTACCGACTGCTGCAGCGGCTGGCGGAGGACGTCCAGGACCTCGGTTTCGTCGAGTCGAACCCGAAGCAGGACGGCCGCAACATGATCATGGTTCTCGGTCCGCACAAGAAGAAGACCGAGGCGATGGCCGAGGCGCGTCAGGCGCAGGAGGCCCGCAAGGCCGAGGCGAAGGCCAACCCGGGCCGCTCGCAGAACGCCGCGGACCTCGAGAACGCCGAGACCGCCGAGAACGCCGAGGCCCCTGCCGAGGCTTCCGCCGAGGCGTGATCCCGGGGGACGCGAGTCCCCGAGGATGTAACCGATACAAGAGCGACGTTCCACCGTGCCCGGTTTCACGACCGGGCACCGGAACGCCACCGACGAGGAGAGAACGGCGCTATGCCGAAGAACAAGTCGCACAGCGGTGCCAGCAAGCGCTTCAAGGTCACCGGCTCCGGCAAGGTGCTCCGTGAGCGCGCCGGCAAGCGCCACCTGCTCGAGCACAAGTCGTCCCGCGTGACGCGTCGCCTCACCGGCAACGCCGAGATGGCCCCGGGCGACGCCGCGAAGATCAAGAAGCTTCTCGGCAAGTGACGTCGCGGCGCCGTCCGAGCGCCGTACGTCTGGACCGGGACCCAATCGTTTCCGGGTCGTGTGAGTACCCCCACGACCCCGCTACAAGGAGTTAACAAGTGGCACGCGTCAAGCGGGCAGTCAACGCCCACAAGAAGCGCCGGGCGATCCTCGAGCAGGCCTCCGGCTACCGCGGTCAGCGTTCGCGCCTGTACCGCAAGGCCAAGGAGCAGGTCACCCACTCGCTGGTCTACAACTACAACGACCGCAAGAAGCGCAAGGGCGACTTCCGTCAGCTGTGGATCCAGCGCATCAACGCCGCTGCCCGCGCCAACGGCATCACGTACAACCGCTTCATCCAGGGTCTGAAGGCCGCGAACGTCGAGGTCGACCGCAAGATCCTGGCCGAGCTGGCCGTCAACGACGCGGGTGCCTTCGCCGCCCTCGTCGAGGTCGCCCAGAAGGCGCTGCCGGCGGACGTGAACGCCCCCAAGGCTGCGTGACGCCGCGTCGGCTCCGGGCCGCGTGACTGAAGGGACCCGCAGGCTGCGGAAGCCTGCGGGTCCGCTTGTGTTTCGAAGCAGAGGTGACTTTCATGCCCCCCGTCAGCCCCGAGCTGATCTCTCCCCGGTCCGCCCGTGTGAGCGCCGCGCGGCGGCTCGCCAAGCGGAACTTCCGGGGCAAGGACCGGCTGTTCCTCGCCGAGGGGCCGCAGTCCGTGCGGGAGGCCGCCGGGCATCGGGCAGGCGGGCAGGCGACCCTCGTCGAGCTGTTCGCCACCGTGGAGGCCGCGGAGCGGTACGCCGACATCGTCGGAGAGGCCCGCGGCGCCGGCGCCCGGGTGCACCTCGCCTCCGAGGAGGTCATCGCCGACATCTCCACCACCGTCACCCCGCAGGGACTGGTCGGTGTCTGCCGGTTCCTGGACACCCCCTTCGAGGACGTCCTCGCCGCCCGGCCGAGGCTCGTCGCCGTACTCGCGAACGTCCGCGACCCGGGCAACGCAGGCACCGTGCTGCGCTGTGCCGACGCCGCCGGCGCCGAGGCGGTCGTTCTCACCGACGCCTCCGTCGACCTGTACAACCCCAAGGCCGTACGCGCCTCCGTGGGCTCCCTGTTCCATCTGCCGGTCGCCGTCGGCGTACCCGTCGAGCACGCCGTGGCGGGACTGAAGGACGCCGGCGTCCGGATCCTCGCCGCCGACGGAGCCGGTGACCGCGATCTGGACGAGGAACTGGACAAGGGCACGATGGGCGGACCCACCGCCTGGGTGTTCGGCAACGAGGCCTGGGGGCTCCCGGAGGAGACCCGCGACCTCGCCGATGCCGTCGTCCGCGTCCCCATCCACGGGAAGGCCGAGAGCCTGAACCTCGCGACCGCCGCCGCCGTATGTCTCTATGCGTCGGCCCGTGCACAGCGCGCCTCCGAAGGGTGCCGTTCCGTCACCGAGAGCTAGTAGGGTGGCCAGCTCGGGGCCCTGCGCCGTCTGAGAGGTGGGGTACGGGGATGAGTGTGGTCGGCACCAGCACTGCGCCGGACGGGCGGGACGTGCGCCGCACCCCCGCGCCCCGGCACGGTGACTGCGCCGAGACCGACCTCGGCATCGACCCCGACCAGCTGCCCGACGGCCTGGTCGTCGCCGACGACGACGGCCGGGTGATCTGCTTCAACGCCGCCGCCGAACGCATCACCGCCGTCCGTGCCGCCGACGCCCTCGGGCAGCAGCTGGAGCGGGCCCTGCCCCTGGAGGATCTGGAGGGCAGACGCTGGTGGCAGCTCACCGACCCCTACGGCGGTCTCGCCATCCGGGTACGGCAGCCCGAGCGCAACCTGCTGTTGCCCGGCGGCCGGGAGGTGCTGGTCTCGGCCCGGTACGTGCGCGCCGAACCCCTCGGGGCCGTCCACCGCGTCGTCGTCTGCCTGCGGGACACCGAGGCCCGCCGCCGCACCGAGCGCAGCCACGCCGAGCTGATCGCCACCGTCGCCCACGAACTGCGCTCCCCGCTGACCTCCGTCAAGGGCTTCACCGCCACGCTCCTCGCCAAGTGGGAACGCTTCACCGACGACCAGAAACGGCTGATGCTGGAGACCGTCGACGCCGACGCCGACCGCGTCACCCGGCTCATCGCCGAGCTGCTGGACATCTCCCGCATCGACAGCGGGCGGCTGGAGGTCAGGCGCCAGCCCGTGGACATAGGCGCGGCCGTCGGCCGGCACATCCAGGCCTACGTCGCCGCCGGGCAGCCCGCCGACCGCTTCCTGCTGCGCATCGAGCAGCCCCTGCCCGCCCTGTGGGCCGACCCCGACAAGGTGGACCAGGTGCTCAGCAACCTGCTGGAAAATGCCGTGCGGCACGGCGAGGGAACCGTCACCATTGATGTCACGCCCTCGGCATCCCCGCGCGAAGGCGAGGAAACCGGCACGTCGGTCACGGTGAGCGACGAGGGGCCCGGCATCCCGGAGGAATCCATGAACCGCGTCTTCACCCGCTTCTGGCGGGGCAGCAAGCGCGGTGGCACGGGTCTGGGGCTGTACATCGTCAAGGGCATCGTCGAAGCCCACGGCGGCCTCATCACGGTCGGCCGCGCCACCGGCGGCGGCGCCGAGTTCCGATTTACGTTGCCCGTGGCAGCCCCGGCGTATCTCGCCTAGCGGCCCACGGGCCATTCGTCCACCCCCACCCCGTTAGACTCGGCCTTTGGCACCTTTGTGTCCTTCACGCGGCCCTCGCGAGTCGGTGACGGGGACCATCCGCCAGCCAATCGGAAGCACGGGAAGAGATGTCCGCACCCAATAAGTCGTACGACCCTGTCGAGGTCGAGGCGTTGAAACCGGAAGAGATCGAGCGCATGCGGGACGAGGCGCTCGCCGCCTTCGCCGCCGCGGACTCCCTCGACGCGCTCCACGAGGCCAAGGTCGCTCACACCGGCCCCGCCTCCCCGCTGGCCCTCGCCAACCGCGAGATCGGCGCCCTGCCCCCGCACGCCAAGGCCGAGGCCGGCAAGCGCGTCGGCATGGCCCGCGGCGCCGTGAACAAGGCCCTCGCCGCCCGCCAGGGCGAGCTGGAGGCCGAGCGCGACGCCCGTGTGCTGGTCGAGGAGGACGTGGATGTCACGCTCCCCTTCGACCGCGTCCCGGCCGGCGCCCGCCACCCCCTGACCACGCTCTCCGAGCGGATCGAGGACATCTTCGTGGCCATGGGCTACGAGGTCGCCGAGGGGCCGCAGGTCGAGGCTGAGTGGTTCAACTTCGACGCACTGAACATCGGCCCGGACCACCCGGCCCGCGGCGAGGCCGACACCTTCTTCGTGCAGGGCCCCGACGGCGGCTCCGAGTCCGGTGTCGTGCTGCGCACCCACACCTCGCCCGTCCAGATCCGCTCCCTGCTCGACCGCGAGCTGCCGGTCTACGTGATCTGTCCCGGCCGTGTGTACCGCACGGACGAGCTGGACGCCACGCACACCCCGGTCTTCCACCAGGTCGAGCTGCTCGCCGTGGACGAGGGCCTGACCATGGCCGACCTCAAGGGCACCCTGGACCACATGGTCCAGTCGCTGTTCGGCGAGGGCATGAAGACCCGGCTGCGGCCGAACTTCTTCCCGTTCACCGAGCCGAGCGCCGAGATGGACATGCTCTGCTACGTCTGCAAGGGCGAGTCCGTCGGCAACCCCGACCGGCCCTGCCGCACCTGCTCCAGCGAGGGCTGGATCGAGCTCGGCGGCTGCGGCATGGTCAACCCCAAGGTGCTGGCCGCCTGCGGCGTCGACCCGGAGAAGTACAGCGGGTTCGCCTTCGGGTTCGGCATCGAGCGGATGCTGATGTTCCGCCACAACGTAGAAGACATGCGAGACATGGTCGAGGGTGACGTCCGGTTCACCCGGCCGTTCGGGATGGAGATCTGATGCGGGTCCCGCTTTCTTGGCTGCGGGAGTACGTCGACCTGCCGGCGACTCAGACCGGTCGCGACGTCCAGGCCAAGCTCATCTCCGCAGGTCTCGAGGTCGAGACCGTCGAGCACCTCGGCGCCGACCTCAAGGGCCCGCTGGTCGTGGGCCAGGTGCTGACCATCGAGGAGCTGGAGGGCTTCAAGAAGCCGATCCGCTTCTGCACCGTCGACGTCGGCCAGGCCAACGGCACCGGCGAGCCCCAGGAGATCGTCTGCGGCGCCCGCAACTTCGCCGTCGGCGACAAGGTCGTCGTGGTCCTCCCCGGCGCCACGCTGCCGGGCGGCTTCTCGATCGCCGCCCGCAAGACCTACGGCAAGACGTCCCACGGCATGATCTGCTCCGGCGAGGAGCTGGGCATGGGTGACGACGGCAGTCACGGCATCATCGTGCTGCCGCCGGAGACCGAGGTCGGCAAGGACGCCATCGAGCTGCTGGAACTGGTCGACGAGGTCCTCGACATCGCCGTCACCGCCAACCGCGGCGACTGCCTGTCCATCCGCGGCGTCGCCCGCGAGACCGCCATCGCCTACGGCCTGCCGCTGCGCGACCCGGCGCTGCTCGACGTCCCCGGCCCGAACGCGTTCGGCTACCCGGTGCAGGTCTCCGACCCGGCCGGCTGCGACCGCTTCACCGCGCGCACCGTCACCGGTCTGAGCCCCGAGGCCCGCTCCCCGATCTGGCTGCAGCGCCGGCTGCAGAAGGTCGGCATGCGCCCGATCTCGCTCGCCGTCGACGTCACGAACTACGTGATGATGGAGCTGGGCCAGCCGCTGCACGCCTACGACCGAAAGCTGGTCCAGGGCACGATCGGCGTGCGCCGGGCCGAGGAGGGCGAGAAGCTCGTCACCCTCGACGGCGTCGAGCGCAAGCTGCACGCCGAGGACCTCGTCATCACCGACGAGCGAGGCCCGATCGGCCTCGCCGGTGTCATGGGCGGCGCCAACACCGAGATCGCCGACCACGACGACCTCGAGAACGCCACGTCCGACGTGGTCGTCGAGGCGGCCCACTTCGACGCCGTCTCCATCGCGCGTACGGCCCGCCGCCACAAGCTGTCCTCGGAGGCCTCCCGCCGCTTCGAGCGGGGTGTCGACCCGCAGGCCGCCGCGGCCGCCGCGCAGCGGACCGTGGACCTGCTGGTGCTGCTCGCGGGCGGTACGGCCGAGGCCGGCGTCACCGAGGTCGTCGCGCCCTCCGCCCCGCACACGATCACCACCGCGGCGAACCACCCGGACAAGGTCGCGGGCGTGGACTACGGCCGCGAGACCGTCGTGCGCCGCCTGCAGGAGATCGGCTGCGACGTCTACGGGCAGGACGAGCTGATCGTCACCGTCCCGTCCTGGCGGCCCGACCTCCTCGAGTCGAACGACCTGGCCGAAGAGGTCATCCGGCTGGAGGGCTACGAGAACCTGCCCTCCACGCTGCCCAAGCTCCCCTCGGGCCGCGGTCTGACCCACCGCCAGCGGCTGCACCGCCGGGTCGGCCGTGCGCTGGCCGGCGCGGGCTACGTCGAGGCGCCGAACTACCCCTTCGTCGGCGAGCAGGTCTTCGACCAGCTCGGCCTGGAGGCCGACGACCCGGCCCGCCGTGTCGTGAAGCTGGTCAACCCGCTCAACGACGAGGAGCCCGCGCTCCGTACGACCCTGCTGCCGGGCCTGCTGGGTGCCATGCGGCGCAACGTCGGCCGGGGCTCGCACGACCTGGCGCTCTTCGAGACGGGCCTGGTCTTCCGGCCCCGCGAGGAGCAGCGCGTCGCCGGGCACCTGTCCGTGGACCGGCGGCCCACCGCCGAGGAGATCGCGGAGCTGAACGCCGCGCTGCCCGACCAGCCGCGGCACGTGGCCGTCGTCCTGACGGGCGCTCGCGAGCAGGCCGGCTGGTGGGGCGGCGGCCGTCCGGCCGGCTGGGCCGACGCGGTCGAGGCGGCGCGCGCCGTCGCGCGTGAGGCCGGTGCGGAGCTGGTCGTGCGCAAGGGGCAGTACGGTCCCTGGCACCCCGGCCGCTGCGCCGAGCTGGTCGTCGTCGCCGACGGCACGGAGCAGGTCGTGGGCCACGCGGGTGAGCTGCACCCGCGGGTCACCAAGGCGCTGAGCCTGCCCGAGCGCACCTGCGCGATGGAGCTGAACCTGGACGCGCTGGAGGCGGTGGGCGACGGTGTCCCGCAGGCGCCGTCCATCTCGTCCTTCCCGGTCGCCACGCAGGACGTGGCCCTCGTGGTCGACAGGCCGGTGCCGGCCGCGGAGGTCGAGGCCGCGCTGCGTTCGGGTGCGGGTGAGCTGCTGGAGTCCATTCGGCTGTTCGACGTGTACGAGAACGCCGAGCAGCTGGGCGAGGGGAAGAAGTCCCTCGCCTATGCGCTGCGGTTCCGTGCCAGGGACCGCACGCTGACCGTGGACGAGGCATCTGCTGCCCGGGATGCGGCCGTTGCCCTGGCGGGCGAGCGGACCGGGGCCGTGCTCCGGGGCTGATCACCGTACGAGGTTCTGATGCCGGCCGGCCGCAGGTTGTCTGCGGCCGGCCGCGCTCGTGGGGCTGGTGACCATGCCGTTGGCCGCATAAATGCAGGTTGACTGGGGTGAGGTCACTCGTTTGAGTGGGAGTCGGGAGGGATCAGGTCCTTCCGGGCCATGCATCTCGACAGAATCGGACCGGCCTTTCGGGGTCGGTCCGTCTGCTCTGTCAGGGCCCACATGGGGGACCAGAGGCATGATCCGCATCAAGGCACGGGCACCCACCGCGCGGGGAGCCGTACTGCCCACGGTCTGGGGAGCCGTGGCGGTCACGTACAAGTTCGGCTGCCCGCTCGCCCAGCAGAACGGTCTCGGCGCGCGCATCGTCACCAGCGCCGTGTTCTTCGCCGTCGGCACCGCACTTATATTCCATGTCCGCCATGCGCTGCTGTGCGAACTGAGGCAGGCCCGCCGGGTCGCGGGCGCCGCCCAGAGCGTGCTGCTACGGCCCCTGCCGCCCCGCCTCGACGGGCTGAACCTGGCGGCGGCCCAGCTGTCCGCCGACCGCGGCGCGGCCATCGGCGGTGATCTGTACGAGGCCGTCGCCACCGAGTACGGAGTCCGTGTGGTCATGGGTGACGTACGCGGTCATGGGCTCGCCGCTCTCGGGACCGTCGCCGCCGTCCTCGGCAGCTTCCGTGAGGCCGCCCATGACGAGGCCGAACTCGGCCATGTGCTGCGGCGGTTGGAGCGGGCGCACGCCCGCCACCTGCGGGAGCGGGCCCGTGCCGACCACCCGGCGAACGGGCAGGACCCCGGCCCGCCGGTCGCCGAGGAGTTCGTCACCGTCCTGCTCCTCGAGATCGCCCGGGACGGTGAGGTGCGTGCCCTCAACTGCGGTCACCCGTGGCCGTACCTGCTCAGCGGCACCCGGGTGGAGCCCCTCACGGGCGCCGACCCGCTCCCGCCCCTGGGCCCGTTTCCGCTCCCCGCCGAGTTGGCGGCAGCCTCGTGCGGCCGTCTGCTCCCGGGCGAGTCCCTGGTCCTCTTCACGGACGGCGCGGAGGACGCCAGAGACGCCCGCGGCCGGTTCTTCTCGCTGCGGACAGTGCTGCGAGAGGTCGTGTGCGATCAACCGGTGACGCCCCAGACGGTCCTGCGCACGGTGTTCACGGCGCTCCTGCAGCACACGGCCGGCAGACCCGCGGACGATGTGGCGGTACTGGTCCTGCGGAACGACCGAAGGAAGTTCGAACTGTCCGGACGAGGTACCGCCAGAGGCCAAGCCGCCGCTTTCTGAGGGGGAGCCGGCGGCTTGGCCGGCCTCGCGAGGACTCCCAGTCAACCGGCGGACCACGCTCTGCGACAGCGTGCACACACTGCGGATGCGCGCACTCCGTTCACACCCCGTGTGAAAGCGGACGCACTACGCTGACGGCACCAGGCCACTCGGGGGGCAATTCATGCAGCCCAACACTCTGCTCGACGCGATCCTGGACGAGGCGGGGATCTCGCACGCCGGTCTCGCCGCCCACGTCAACCAGGCGGGCCGCCGACGGGGTCTCGCGCTCCGGTACGAACACACCGCTGTGGCACGGTGGTTGAAGGGGCAGCGGCCACGCGGCCAGGTGCCCGACCTGATCTGCGAGGTGCTCGCCGGACGGCTGCACCGGCCGGTCACCCTGGACGACATCGGTCTCGGGGTCCCCGGCGAGCCCAGCGCCCCGCACACCGGTTCGCTCTCCGGCTTCGTGGAGCGCGCCACCGCCCTGTGGCGCTCCGACGAACAGCAGCGCCCGCATGTGCTCGGCGCTCCCGCGGTCACCGGTACCCCGGCGGTCATGCCGGTGTGGGAGTGGGAGAACCCGCCCGAGGACGTGGACGTCTCCCGCGGCGGCCGGCACCGGGTCACCGCGGCCGACATCGAGATGCTGCGTGCCGCCCGCACCCACTACGAGCAGATGTACCGCAAGGCCGGCGGCATGGCGACCCGCACCCGCATCGTCGGGTTCCTCAACGCCGAGGCGGCTCCGCTGCTGCGCGGCAGTTACACGGACGCCACCGGCCGGCAACTGCACCGGGCCACCGGCGGGTTGGTGGCGATCGCGGGCATCTGTGCGTACGACTCCGACGCGCACGGTCTCGCCCAGCGCTACTTCCACCAGGCGCTCAGGCTGGCAAAGGCCAGTGGGGACCGCGGACTCGGCGCGTACGTGATCGCACTGCTCGTCAACCAGGCCCTGTTCATGAAGGAGTACCGGCAGGCCGTCGCCTTCGCCGAGGCCGCGCTGCGCGCCGCGGGCAAGCACATCACACCGGCGCTCGCCTCCGACCTCTACGCCATGCAGGCCAAGGCGTACGCCCACCTCGGCGACGGCAGCAGCGCCCTGTCCTGCATCCGCCGGGCCGAGACGGCCGCCGACCGCATCCGGCGCGGGTACGAGCCCGACGAGACCGGCTACGTCCAGCCCGGCCTGGTCAACGTCCAGGTGGCGGAGGCGCTGCTCAGCCTCGGTGAACTCGCCGCCGCGCGGGAGCATGCGGCGGCCGCGGTCGACAACCCCGCCCACGACCGGGGCCGGGTGCACCGGCTCGCCATGCTCAGCACGATCGAACTGCGCCAGGGCAACGCCGACAAGGCGGTGGTCACCGCCGTGCAGATGGCCGAGCAGGCCCGCGGGATGGAGTCCCAGCGGCTGCGCGACAGACTCCGCGCGGTACGCGAGCACCTGGTGAACTGCGGCTCGGCCGGAACCGCCGAGGCCGCCGAACTCATCGACGGCGCACTGCGCGTACCGCTGTAGCCCCGGGCCGGGGCCTGCGCTGTAGGCCTGGAGAGTCCCTGCTGCGATATTGCCACTTACTCGTCGGAAGGTGGCAGAACCGTGCAGTGGACGAAACAGAACGAACAAACTGTGTATGAAAACCGCTGGTTCAGCGTCAACCTCGCAGATGTCGAGCTGCCGGACGGTCGGCACCTCGACCACTTCCTGATCCGGCTGCGGCCGGTCGCCGTCGCCACGGTGGTCAACCGGGCCAACGAAGTCCTGCTCCTGTGGCGGCACCGGTTCATCACCGACAGCTGGGGCTGGGAACTGGCCGCGGGTGTGGTGGAGGACGGCGAGGACATCGCGAGCGCGGCCGCCAGGGAACTGGAGGAGGAGACGGGCTGGCGGCCGGGGTCCCTGTACCACCTGATGAGCGTGGAGCCGTCCAACGGCCTCACCGACGCCCGGCACCACATCTACTGGTCCGACCGGGCCGAGTACGTCGGGCACCCCGTGGACGACTTCGAGTCGGACCGCCGGGAATGGGTCCCTCTCAAAGTCGTCCCCGACCTGATCGCCCGAGGGGAGGTCCCGGCCGCCAACATGGCGGCCGCGTTACTCCTGCTGCATCACATGAGGCTCGCGGACGGTTAGTGGGCCAGCGTCTGCCAGACCGTCACGACCAGCGCTCCCAGAGCCGTGAGCGCGGCGACCGAGGGCAGCGGCCAGCGTGCGTGTTCCAGCGAACTCATGCGCGTGTGCAGCTCGTCCAGTTCCTTGGCGGTCTCCTCGGTGCGATGACTGAGCAGGGCGAGTCCTCCCTCGACTCGGGCGTACGCCACGTCGAGGCGGCGCCGTAACTCTGCGAGTTCTCCATGGACCACGGGATGCTCCGGATCGGCGGTCACGGGTCCACTCCTTTCCGTAGTCGAATCTGGTTGTTCCGCATCCCTTGCATGCGCATGAGGAGTCAACTCGCCTGGTGGGCGCGTGGGGAGCGTGTGCGATGGGCATATGCGTGCCCGGCGTGCACACGGCGTGTGAAACAGATGGGCCCGGCACCGAAATTGGTGCCGGGCCCACAGGTGTAGCGGACGGTAATCAGCCGTAGGTGTAGAAGCCCGAGCCGCTCTTGCGGCCGAGCCGGCCCGCCTCGACCATGCGCTGGAGCAGCGGGGGAGCGGCGTACAGCGGCTCCTTGTACTCCGCGTACATCGAGTTGGCGATGGAGACGATGGTGTCCAGACCGATCAGGTCGGACAGCTTCAGCGGGCCCATCGGGTGGGCGCAGCCCATCTCCATGCCGTTGTCGATGTCCTCGCGGCTCGCGATGCCGGACTCGAACATCCGGATCGCGGACAGCAGATAGGGCACCAGCAGCGCGTTCACGACGAAGCCGGAGCGGTCCTGGGCGCGGATGGCGTGCTTGCCGAGCACCTTCTCGGCGAAGAGCTGGGCGCGGCCGAGCGTGCCCTCGGAGGTGGTGAGCGCCGGGATCAGCTCGACCAGCTGCTGCACCGGGGCCGGGTTGAAGAAGTGGATGCCGACCACGTGGTCGGGGCGGGAGGTGGCTACCGCCAGCTTCACCAGCGGGATGGAGGAGGTGTTGGAGGCCAGGATCGCGTCCGCGCGGGTCAGCACCTGGTCGAGCACCTGGAAGATCTCCGTCTTCACCTGCTCGTTCTCGACGACCGCCTCGATCACCAGATCGCGGTCGGCGAACTCGCCGAGGTCGGTGGTGAAGCTGAGGCGCGCCAGCGTGGCGTCCCGCTCCTCCTCGGTGATCTTGCCGCGCTCGGCGGCCTTGGCCAGGGAGTTGTACAGCCGGGTACGGCCGATCTCCAGGGCCTCGCCGGTGGTCTCGGCGACCTTCACGTCCAGTCCCGCGCGGGCGCACACCTCGGCGATGCCCGCGCCCATCTGGCCGCAGCCCACGACTCCGACGCGCGCAATGTCTCCCGATGGGAAGTCCGTCACATCGACCCCTTCGCTGGTTTCCGGCTCTGGCAGACCTCCGGGTTCGGCGCCTGCTCCGATCGTGCACGTTACCGCCAAGTATCGATGATCGATCGTCCGGGTGGGGGCATCCTGGGGCGCGGAACGATCCGTCACGGCGCGGATCCGGAGCGTATGGGGGTGTACAGATGGGGCGACCGACACGGCGCGCGTTCGCGCTGGCGGCGCTGTCGACGCTGGCGACGGCCCAGGGCTCGGCGGCGGCGCCGGAGCGGCCGGACCCGCGCTGGCCGTGGCCGCGCGCGGCCGCCGAGATGCGGGGCGTGTGGCTGGCGACCGTGGCCAACCGCGACTGGCCCTCGAAGTCCGGCCTCACGGCCGACGCGCAGCGCGCGGAGCTGACCGCCCACCTGGACCGGGCGGTCCGGGACCGGCTCAACACGGTGATCCTCCAGGTGCGGCCCACGGCGGACGCCCTGTGGCCCTCGCCGTACGAGCCCTGGTCGGAGTACCTCACCGGCACCCAGGGCCGGAACCCGGGCTGGGACCCGCTGGGCACGGCCGTGCGGGAGGCGCACGCCCGAGGCCTGCAGCTGCACGCCTGGTTCAACCCGTACCGTGTCGCCAATCACACCGACCCGACCCGGCTGGCCGCCTCGCACCCGGCCCGCAGGCACCCGGACTGGGTGGTGCCCTACGGCGGGAGGCTCTACTACAACCCGGGCCTGCCCGAGGTGCGTGCCTTCGTGGAGCAGGCCATGCTCGACGCGGTCGTCAGGTACCCGGTGGACGCCGTCCACTTCGACGACTACTTCTACCCCTACCCGGTCGCCGGGCAGACCTTCGACGACGACGCCGCGTACGACGAGTACGGCGGCGACTTCGACACCCGGGCCGCCTGGCGCCGCGACAACATCGACAAACTGGTGCGGGAGACGGCAGCGGCCGTCAAGCAGGTACGGCCCGGCACCCGGTTCGGGATCAGCCCGTTCGGGGTGTGGCGCAACGCCACGACCGACTCACGGGGCTCGGACACCCGGGCGGGCGTGCAGACGTACGACGACCTGCACGCGGACACCCGCAAGTGGGTGCGCAAGCACTGGATCGACTACATCGTCCCGCAGCTCTACTGGCACATCGGCTTCGCCGCCGCCGACTACGCGACGCTGGTCGACTGGTGGGCGAAGGCGGCCGAGGGGACCAGGACGCAGCTGTACATCGGGGAGGCGCTGTACAAGGCGGGAGCCGCGGGGCAGCCCTCGCAGTGGCAGGACCCGGTCGAGCTGTCCCGGCACCTCACGCTCGCCGCCGGGTACCCGCAGGTACGCGGGCACGTGTTCTTCGCCGCCAAGGACGTGGCGGCGGATCCGGCCGGAGCGATGGCGCGGGTGGTCGCCGACCACTACGGGCAGCCGGCGAAGCCACCGCGCTGAGCTAGTACGTTCGCATTTCCTTGTGCCGGATCTCGGTGTCCGGGCCGGGGGAGCAGATGCCCACGTGCCCGTCCTCGAACCGGACGCGGTACGGCGGCTCGCCCTTCTGGCCCATCACTTCGACGATCTCGCCGATCTTGTCGTGTTCGCCGACCACCCTGCCGTGCTGGACAAGCTGGTCGCCGACGGTTGCGCGCATCAGGCTCTCCTCACGGTCATGACCGTTGGGTGACGGCGATGCAGACCAGCACGGCGACGGCGGTCAGTGGAGCGGCCGCCGTAAGGTGTTCGCCCAGCAGCAGCGCCGACCACACCAGTGTGAGCAGGGGTTGGGCCAACTGCAACTGGCTGGCCTTCGGGATCCCGATGGCCGCCATGCCCCGGTACCAGACGACCAGCCCGAGGAACTGCGACACCACCGAGACCCACAGCAGACCCGTCACCCCGTGCCAGGTGAGATGCACCGGCTCGTACGACAGCGCCAGCACGGCGGCCGGCACGCTCAGCGGCAGGCACAGCACCAGCGCCCAGCCGATGACCTGCCAGCCGGGCATGACCCGGGCCAGCCGCCCGCCCTCGGTGTAGCCGGCCGCGCACACCAGCAGCGCGGCGAACAGGTAGCCGTCCGCCGCGGTGAGCGCGCCGCCGCTCTGGCCGACGGTGAAGGCGAGCACGGCCGCCGCGCCCGCCAGCGCCGCCAGCCAGAACCGCCGCGAGGGCCGGTGGCCCATGCGCAGCGCCGAGCAGGCGGCGGTGGTCAGCGGCAGCAGGCCCACCACGACGGCGGCGTGCGAGGTGGTCGAGGTCTGCAGCGCGAGCGTGGTCAGCAGCGGGAAGCCGAACACCACCCCGGCGGCGACGACCGCGAGGCCCGGCAGATGTCTGCGGTCGGGCAGCCGCACCCGCAGTACCAGCAGACACCCACCCGCGACCAGCGCCGCGAGGACGCCGCGCACCGCCACCAGGGACCAGGGGCCGAAGCTCTCCAGACCCCAGGCGGTGGACGGGAAGGTCAGGGAGAAGGCGGTCACGCCGAGGGCGGCCATCCAGATGCCGAAGGACCGGTGTTCGCGGGGAGCGGTGACCGCTATCGCCGTTGCGGTAGTAGCGCTACTCTGTGCTCTCATGCATGAGCGTAGCAGTGTCGGCGAACTGGCAGAACAGCTTCGAAGGGAGCTGGACTGCTACTCACCCGGTGGAAAGCTCCCGTCGAGCAGGGCTCTGGTCGAGCGGTTCCGGGTGAGTCCGGTGACCGTCTCCCGGGCTCTGGCCCAGCTGTCCGCCGAGGGACTCGTGGTCACCCGGCCCGGCGCCGGCGCCTTCCGCGCACGACCGCACGCCGTCGCCGAGCCCGCCGGGGACACCTCCTGGCAGGAGGTCGCGCTGAGCGCCGACGGCGTCGCCGAGCTCGTACCGCGCACGGTGGACGCCTCCGGGGTCACCGTCTCGCTCACCACCCCGCCCCCGGGCGTGCTGGAGTTCAACGGCGGCTATCCGCACCCTTCGCTGCAGCCGGAGCGGGCCATGGCCGCGGCCCTCGCCCGGGCCGGACGGCGGCCCGGCGCCTGGGGGAGACCGCCCCTGGACGGGCTGCCGGAACTGCGCGAGTGGTTCGCGCGCGGCATCGGCGGGGCGGTCACCGCGGCCGAGGTGCTGATCGCCGCGGGCGGCCAGGCCGCGCTGGCCACGGCCCTCAGGGCGCTGGCCCCGCCCGGCGCCCCGGTCCTCGTGGAGTCGCCCACCTACCCGGGCATGCTGGCCCTCGCCCGCGCCGCCGGACTGCGCCCGGTCCCGGTGCCGGTCGACCCCGACGGCGTGCGCCCCGACCTCCTCGCCGACGCCTTCCGGGCCACCGGCGCCCGGGTCTTCGTCTGCCAGCCCCTGTTCCAGAACCCGACCGGCGCGGTCCTGGCCCCCGACCGCCGGGCCGAGGTGCTGCGCATCGCCCGCGCCGCGGGCGCGTTCGTCATCGAGGACGACTTCGTACGACGCCTCGTGCACGCCGACTCCGGCCCGCTGCCCCGCACGCTGGCCGCCGACGACCCCGACGGCGTGGTCGTCCACGTCGGCTCGCTGACCAAGGCGACCTCGCCCAGCTTCCGGGTGGCCGCGCTGGCCGCGCGCGGGCCCGTGCTGGAACGCCTGCGGGCGATCCAGGTCGTGGACAGCTTCTTCGTCCCCCGGCCGCTCCAGGAGGCCGCCCTGGAACTCGTCGGGTCCCCGGCCTGGCCCCGCCATCTGCGGGCCCTGTCGGCCGAGCTGAAGACCCGCCGCACCACCATGGCGACCGAACTGGCCCTCCACCTGCCCGAACTCGCCCTGCCCCACATCCCCTCCGGCGGCTACCACCTCTGGCTCCGTCTCCCCGACGGCGCGGGCGGCGCCTCCCAGGCCTTCGGCTCCGGCGGGGAGTCCGCCCTGACCGCCGCCGCTCTTCGCAACGGCGTCGCACTCACCCCCGGCCGCCCGTACTTCAGCGCCGAACCCCCCGCGGCCCACCTCCGCCTGAGCTTCGCGGCGGTGGCGGGGGTGGGGGAGATCACGGAGGGGATCCGGCGGCTGCGGGTGGCGTGCGACGAGGCGCTCTGAGGCCGGGCGTGCCCAGGCGGGAAGGCGGTCGTACCACCGGGCAAATCGATTCGACGCCGCCTGCCGGCCCTGTGAGGATCCCGGTATGAGCGACGCACCCGAGCTTCCCGACGGCTACGAGTTCTCCGCCGACACCGCCCGTGTGGACGTCGACCGTGTCCACGGCTGGCTGTCGACCGACGCGTACTGGGCGGTCGACCGCCCGCGGGAGAAGCACGAGCGCGCGATGGCGTCCTCGATCAACTTCGGGGTGTACGCGACGGCCTCCGGCGAGCAGGTGGCGTACGCGCGCGTGGTGACCGACGGGGCCCTGTTCGCCTGGCTCGCCGACGTGTACGTCGACCCTTCGGTGCGCGGCAAGGGCGTCGGCACGGCGTTCGTCGGCCGGATCCGGGATCACCTGCGGCCCTTCGGGCTGCGGCGCATGCTGCTGGCCACGGAGGACGCCCAGGGGGTGTACGAGAAGGTGGGCTTCCGGCCGCTGGACCGTCCCGACCAGTGGATGGTCCACCTCTTCGGGTAAGCGGGCGCACACCCCGGGTAACGGGCCTTGACCTGCGTACACCCGAGGCTCACCATCACCGCATGCCACTTCGGGTCACGTTCGTCGCAGCCGCGCGCAGCTCCCCGCTGCTCGCGGAGCGCTTCGAGGACGACCGGCCGCTGGACCAGGCCGGCTGGGACGAGGTGCAGCGCATGGCCTGGGACCTGCTGCCGTTGCGGGCAGCCGACCTGCGCTACTGCTCCCCGACCCCGCGCAGCCGTGCCACCGGCGACGCCCTGGGGTACGCCCCCCTGGTCCAGCTCGCGCTGCGCGACTGCGACATGGGCCGCTGGCGCGGGCTGACACTGGGCGAGGCGATGGCCCGCGAACCGGACGCCGTGGACGCCTGGCTCGCCGATCCGCGCTCCACCCCGCACGGCGGCGAGTCGCTGCTGGCCTTCATCTCCCGGGTCGCGAGCTGGCTCGACACGCGCCCGGTGGGCGACGGCGGCCGGATCGTCGCCGTCGCCGAGCCCTCGGTGATCCGCGCCGCCCTGGTGTACGCCCTGAAGGCGCCGCCCGCGACGTACTGGAACATCGACGTCCGCCCGCTGTCCACGTCCACCGTGACGGGCCGCTCGGGCCGCTGGAACCTCCGCCTGGACGGCGGGTCGGCTCAGCCCTCGCGCACGTAGTCGGTGGTCAGCAGCAGGTCCTTCGCCGGTCCGCCGACCCGCCACACCGAGCGCCAGTGGCCGGCGTCCGTGACCGTGAACTCGCCCCGGTAGAGGTCGGCCGCACAGGGGTGGCCGACGGCGTACCGTCCCGAGGTCAGATCCAGGTCGTGGAAGGGCCGGCCGTCAGCGAAACGGACGTCGGCCGTGCCGGGCGAGGCCCCGGGCAGGAAGTACAGGGTGCGCGTCGCGGGACGTGCCACGCCCTGCCAGGTGAAGGTCCCCGACTCCTCGTGCAGCAGTCCGCCGCCGTCGAGCGGGCTGAAGACGGTGACTCCCTCGAACCGCCCTTCGTCCCCGCTCGCCAGATCGCGCACGGTCCGCTCCACCCGCCAGCGTCCGGCCAGGTGGGCCAGGACGTCGGCCACGGGCCAGAAGCCGCCCGTCATCAAGCGGAGGCCGCCGCGGTGCCGCCCGCGGGCTGCTGTCCGAGCGGCAGCAGCCCGCGCTCGGCGAAGACCTTCTTCGCGGCGAAGGTCGCGTTCAGCGCCTTCGGCATGCCGCAGTAGACGGCGGAGTGCAGCAGCGCCTCGGTGATCTGCTCGGCCGTGAGGCCCACGTTGAGTGCCGCGTTCACATGCACGTCCAGCTGGGCCTCGCAGCCGCCGAGCGCGGTGAGCATGCCCAGGGTGACCAGCTGGCGGTCGCGCGGGGCGAGCCCGGGCCGGTCGTACATCTCCCCGAAGGCCCACGAGACGATCTGGTGCCCCAGCTCCGGGCTGATGTCGGCGAGCGAGTCGACGACCCGCTGCCCGGCCTCGCCGTCGACCTTCTTCAGGACTTCCAGGCCGTACGCGAAACGCTCGTCACGGGTGGTGCTCTCGCTCATGTGAGGTCGTCCGTTCCCGGCTGCCGCTCGTGGAGCAGCCGTTGGTAGTGATCGATCTTGTCGTCCAGTGCGACCGCGTTGCGCCTCAGCGCGCGGATGCGGCCGGCCAGCTCGGCGCGGTGCTCGCGGAGCATCTCCAGCCGGTCCGCGACCGTCGCGTCCCCTGCCGACCGCAGCCGGGCGAAGCGCTGCATGTCGGCGATCGACATGCCGGTCTCGCGCAGCCGCAGCAGGAACTCCAGCCAGGCCAGGTCGGCCGCCTGGTAGCGCCGCTGGTTGCCGGTGGTGCGGCCGACCCGCTCGATCAGGCCGGCCCTCTCGTAGTAGCGCAGCGTGTCGTGCGAGAGGCCGGTGCGTTCGACCACCTGGGCGATGGTCAACGAGGACTCCCGGTCCTGCGGGAGAGGCTGTCCGCTGGTCATGACCACAACCGTAGAACCTGGAGCGCGCTCCAGGTCAAGCGCACCCGGGTCCGGGTCCGGTTCACCTTGAAAACATCAACCGGAAAGCATTTGTTTTCCTCGGCGTCATGAAATTCACACGGTGTTTCCCGTATTCGGAAGAAGGCGCCTCACTTTTCGCTGAGCGCACAACCAACAAGAAACATGTCCCGTCTAAGACGGCGAATCGACGAGGCATACATTCCGTGGGGGAGCACCGAAAATGCATTGCAGCGCGCGGCGGCACCCGGACAGGAACAGGGTGTGAAAGAGATGTCCCGGCCGAGGCGGGCCGCCGCACTGCTCGCCGCCGCCGTCACGATCACGGCGTTCTGTGCCGCCGACGTCCTTGCCCGCAGCTACCCGTTCGGCCCCCGCACCCGCAGTGTCAACGACCTGGGCAACCAGTACGTGCCCTTCCACGCCCACCTGTGGGACCTGCTGCACGGCAGGGCCGACGGCGGCCTCCTCGTCAACTGGCAGTCCGGTTACGGCTCCAGCTTCCTGCCCGACATCGGCACCTATCTGGGCAGCCCGTTCGCACTGCTCGTGGCGCTCTTCCCGCGGGACGAGATCGACCTCGCAGTGTACGTCGTCACCGGACTGAAGACCGCGGCCGCGGCTGCCGCCATGGCCTGCCTGCTGCTCGCCCTGCGTCCCGGGGGGTCTCGTCCGGATCGAGCCGGCGACGCGGGGTCCTGGTGGGCGGCCGGCCTGCTCGGCGCCGCCTACGCCCTGTGCGGCTGGAGCGTCGCCGACGCCTCCTACAACCCCATGTGGCTGGACGGCCTCGTCGCGCTGCCGCTGCTGTGCCTGGTCGGCGAGTGGGCCATCGCCGGGCGCCGCCACCTGGGCGTCCTCGTCGTGGCCCTCGCCTGGACGGCCAACTTCTACACCGCCTACATGGCCACTGCCGGCGCAGCCCTGGTCCTGCTGCTCCGGCTGCTGCTCGCGGACCTGCCCCGGCGGCGGGCGCTCGCGGCGGCCGGCCGCGCCGTGCTCACCGGGGTCCTCGGCATGGGCCTGGCCGCCCCGCTGGTGACGGTCGTCTACTTCGGCACCCAGCATGCCTACCCGGGCCGCGTCCGCCAGTTCGCCCCGGTGGCGAGCGAGGACGTGCTGGCCCGGCTGCTGCCGGCGACGTACGGCTTCGGCTCCCCGGCCGTCTACGTGGGCATCACGGCCCTGCTGCTCGCCCTCGCGCTGCCGTTCCACCGCGCGGTCCCCGTCCGGGTGCGTGCGGGCTGGACGCTCCTCGTGCTCGCGGTGACCCTGTCGCTGCAGTGGGCGCCGACCCACCTGGTCTGGCACGCCTTCGCCACCCCGCAGGGCAGCCCCTACCGCCAGGCCTTCGTGCTCTGCGGGCTGCTGGTGATCGCCGCCTGGCACGCGCTGTCGTACGGCCCGCCCGACCGGCGCGCGCTCACGGCGGCGGCCGGGCTGCTCACCCTGATCGCCCTCGTGGCCGGCCGGAGCGGCCTGGTGCGGGCCTTCGCCTGGCCGGTGCTGCTGCTCGCCACCGCCGGCGCGCTCGGCGGGCTGGCCCTGCTCGCCCGTGCCCACGCGGGCCGGCGCACCCGGCTGGCCGGCCTGGCCGTCGTCCTCCTGCTCGGTGCGCAGCTCGGCGAGACGGCCGCCACCTCCGCCGTGGCCACCCGGCTGCGCCTCGGACACCTGGACGACTACGCGCCCTGGGGACAGCGGCAGCAGCGGCAGGCGGACGTCGTCGCGGGGGCCGATGGCTGGCCCCGGTACCGGACCGACCCCGGCCGCGAGCAGACCGTCGGCAACGACCCGATGCTGGTGGGCGGCCAGGGGGCCCAGTACTACAGCAGTCTCACCTCCGACGTCCTCAGCCGTACGCTCACCGCGCTCGGCGACGGCTGGACCTCGCGCGGCCGCAGCGTACAGAGCCTGGACAACGCCGTCACCGACGTGATCTTCTCGGTCGGCGCCCGGGTCCACTCGCCGCCGGACCCGCACCAGAAGCACGTGCCGCAGGACGGCGGCCGGGTGACCGTGACCCGGCGCGACGTGCCGCCGCTGGTGACCGTGCGGACCGCTCCCGACCGGGCCCCCTTCGGGCCGTCGCCGTACCGCAACCAGGAACTGCTGCTCGGCAGCCGCGTCTACACCGTGCCCCGGCTCGCCGTGCACGGCGACACCGGAAAGCCGGCCAGGGGAGGCCGGGTCGGTTCCGGGAACGCCGTGACGAGCCCGACGATCACGGCCCGCTGCCCGGCCGGGACCCAGGTGTACCTGTGGGCCCCGCACTACTCGGGCACGGCACGGCAGCACGGCGCCGGCACCGCCGCCCGCTTCCACTTCGAGTACCCGCGGAGCCGCGCCGCCATGGCGCCGCTCGGCCCGGCCCCGGCCTCCGGCCGGCTGCGCATCGAACTGACCCCGGAGCGGCCCGGCCGTATCCCGGGCGGTGCGATCGGCTGCCTGGACACCGCACGCCTGCGCGCGGCGGCCGCCCGGCTGACGGCCGCCGGCGCCACCGAGGTCACCGTCTCCGACGGCACGATCCGGGCCCGACTGCCCGCGGGCAGCAAGGGGATCGCGGTCGTCGCCGCGCCCCGGATCGCCGGCTGGCGGTGCGCCACCGGCGGCGGCGCGGCCCGGCCGGCGGGGGAGTACCACGGGCTGATCGCCGTCCCCCTGGCCGGCACCGCCGCCACCACGACCTCGCTGACCTGCACCTTTCACCCGCCCGGGCTGCGACTGGGCACGGCCGTCGGGGGCGCCTCGGTGCTCACGCTCGCCCTGCTCGGCACCCTCACCGCCGTGCGCCGCAGACGCGCCCAGGCACCGCCCACGACCGCACCGCCACGCGAGCGCGTGACCACCGCCCTCTGACCGCGCCCCTGGGGGACCGCCATGCTGATATCGATCGTCGCGCCCTGCTACAACGAGGAAGACGTCCTCGAACGCTTCCACGAGGAGGTCCAGAAGATCGCGGACGAGCTGCTGCCGCTCGGCCACGACATGGAGTTCGTGTACGTCGACGACGGCAGCCGGGACCGCACGCTCGCCGTGCTGGGGCACCTCGCCGACCGCGACTCGCGGGTGCGGTACGTCTCCTTCAGCCGCAACTTCGGCAAGGAGGCGGCCCTGCTCGCGGGCCTCAGGCACGCCTCGGGCGACTCGGTCGTCGTCATGGACGCCGACCTCCAGCACCCGCCGGAGCTGATCAAGCGGATGGTGGAGCTGCGTGGCCAGGGCTACGACCAGGTCATCGCCAAACGCAGCCGCACCGGCGACCGCCCCACCCGCACCGTCACCGCCCGCCTCTACTACCGGCTCATCAACCGCATGGTCGACGTCGAACTCGTCGACGGCGTGGGCGACTTCCGCCTGCTGTCGCGCCGGGTGGTGGACGCGGTCCTGAACCTCACCGAGTACAACCGCTTCTCCAAGGGCCTGTTCGCCTGGGTCGGCTTCCCGAGCACCACCTTCGAGTACGAGAACGCGACACGTGAGGCCGGCAGCAGCTCCTGGTCCTTCCGCAGCCTGCTCAACTACGGCCTCGACGGCCTGCTCTCCTTCAACAACCGGCCGCTGCGCGCCGCCCTCTGGCTCGGCATGGGCCTGCTGCTGTGCGCCGGGCTGTACACCGCCTGGATCGTGGGCGCAGCGCTCGTCAACGGCGTCCAGACGCCCGGCTATGTGACCATCATCACCGCCGTCACGGCCCTCGCCGGCGTGCAGATGGTCATGCTGGGAGTGATCGGGGAGTACACCGGCCGCATCTACTACGAGGTGAAGGGTCGCCCGCACTTCCTGGTGAAGGCGACCAATGTGGAACGGACGAAAGACCTCATTCCTTGAAGCGACAGATCGTCACCTTTGCTGCGGTCGGTGTCATCAACACCGCCACTTATTACTGTCTCTACCTGTTGTTCCTCACATGGCTGCCCTACCTGGCCGCGCATATTCTCGCCTTTCTGCTCAGCATGATCGGTTCCTTTTTCCTCAACGCGCGCTTCACCTACCGGACGCGGCCCACCTGGCGGAAATTCCTGCTGTTCCCGCTGACCAACGTCACCAATTTCCTGATCACGACCGCCGGGGTGTACGTGATCGTGGACGTCCTGCACGCCGGCAGCCGCTTCGCCCCGCTGCTCGCCTCCGCGGCCGCCATCCCGGTCACGTTCGTCGTGTCCCGCTGGGTGATGCTCCCCCGATCGATTGCATAAAAGTGCAGCGATACGTATAGTCATGCCATCCAGAGGAGGGTGGACATGGCGGTACGTGCGGCGGTGGCCGGAGCGAGCGGATACGCGGGCGGAGAGGTCCTGCGCCTGCTCCTCGCGCACCCCGAGGTCGAGATCGGTGCCCTGACCGGCAACTCCAACGCCGGGCAGCGGCTCGGCGCGCTCCAGCCGCATCTGCTGCCGCTGGCCGACCGGGTGCTGACCGAGACCACGGCCGAGGCGCTCGCCGGGCACGACGTCGTCTTCCTGGCGCTGCCGCACGGGCAGTCCGCCGCCGTCGCCGAGCAGCTCGGCCCGGACGTCCTCGTCGTCGACATGGGCGCCGACTTCCGCCTCGCGGACGCGGCCGACTGGGAGAAGTTCTACGGCTCCCCGCACGCCGGTACCTGGCCCTACGGCCTCCCCGAACTTCCGGGCGCCCGCACCGCGCTGGAGGGGTCCAAGCGCATCGCGGTGCCCGGTTGCTACCCGACCGCCGTGACCCTCGCCCTGTTCCCGGCCTACGCGGCCGGACTCGCCGAGCCCGAGGCGGTGATCGTCGCCGCGTCCGGCACCTCCGGCGCGGGCAAGGCCCCCAAGTCCCATCTGCTCGGCAGCGAGGTCATGGGCTCCATGTCGCCGTACGGCGTCGGCGGCGGCCACCGGCACACCCCCGAGATGATCCAGAACCTCAGCGGGGTGGCCGGCGAGCGGATCTCCGTCTCCTTCACCCCGACCCTCGCGCCGATGCCCCGCGGCATCCTCGCCACGTGCAGCGCGTCCGCCCGGGACGGGGTGACCGGGGAGTCCGTGCGCGCCGCCTATGAGAAGGCCTACGCCGACGAGCCGTTCGTCCACCTGCTCCCCGAGGGACAGTGGCCCGCCACGGCGTCCGTCCACGGTTCCAACGCCGTTCAGGTGCAGGTCGCGTACGACGAGGCCGTGGGCCGCATCATCGCGATCAGCGCCATCGACAACCTGACCAAGGGCACCGCCGGCGGTGCCGTACAGAGCATGAACATCGCCCTGGGTCTCGACGAGACCACCGGGCTGACCACGATCGGAGTTGCGCCGTGAGCGTGACGGCAGCGAAGGGATTCACGGCCGCGGGCATCGCCGCCGGGATCAAGGAGAACGGCAACCCCGACCTGGCCCTCGTGGTCAACAACGGGCCGCGCCGTGCCGCCGCGGGCGTCTTCACCTCCAACCGTGTGAAGGCCGCGCCGGTGCTCTGGTCCGAGCAGGTCCTCAGGAGCGGCCAGGTGTCGGCCGTGGTCCTCAACTCCGGCGGCGCCAACGCCTGCACGGGCCCCAAGGGCTTCCAGGACACGCACGCGACCGCCGAGAAGGCGGCCGAGGTGCTCGGCCGGGGTGCCATCGAGGTCGCCGTGTGCTCCACCGGCCTCATCGGCGTCCTGCTGCCCATGGACAAGCTGCTCCCCGGCGTCGGGACGGCCGCGGCCCAGCTCTCCGAGCACGGCGGCGAGAAGGCCGCCATCGCCATCAAGACCACCGACACCGTCCACAAGACGTCCGTGGCGACCAGGGACGGCTGGACCGTCGGCGGCATGGCCAAGGGCGCGGGCATGCTCGCGCCGGGCCTGGCCACCATGCTGGTCGTCCTCACCACCGACGCCGACCTGGACGACGAGGTGCTGGACCGGGCGCTGCGCGCGGCCACGAAGGTCACCTTCGACCGCGTCGACTCCGACGGCTGCATGTCCACCAACGACACGGTGCTGCTGCTCGCCTCCGGCTCCTCCGGCATCACCCCCGACTACGCCGAGTTCGCCGAGGCCGTGCGCCAGGTCTGCGACGACCTCGGCCAGCAGCTGATCCGGGACGCCGAGGGCGCCAGCAAGGACATCAGGGTCGAGGTGATCAACGCCGCGTCCGAGGACGACGCCGTCGAGGTGGGCCGCTCCATCGCCCGCAACAACCTCCTCAAGTGCGCGATCCACGGCGAGGACCCCAACTGGGGCCGTGTCCTGTCCGCGATCGGCACGACCGGGGCCGCCTTCGAGCCGGAGCAGCTGAACGTCGCCATCAACGGCGTCTGGGTGTGCAAGAACGGCGGAGTCGGCGAGGACCGCGAGCTGGTCGACATGCGCTACCGCGAGGTGCACATCGTCGCCGACCTCGCGGCCGGTTCCGAGACCGCCACCATCTGGACCAACGACCTGACCGCCGACTACGTCCACGAGAACAGCGCCTACTCCTCATGAGCACCGGAACGACGCGCAAGCACACCGCCCTGCCCAAGGCCCAGACCCTCATCGAGGCGCTGCCCTGGCTGACCCGGCACCACGGCAAGACCGTCGTCATCAAGTTCGGCGGCAACGCCATGGTGAACGAGGAGCTGAAGAGCGCCTTCGCCCAGGACGTCGTCTTCCTGCGGCACGCCGGCCTCCGGCCGGTCGTGGTGCACGGCGGCGGCCCCCAGATCAGCGCCGCCCTCGACCGGCACGGCATCGTCAGCGAGTTCAAGGCGGGCCTCAGGGTCACCACCGAGGACGCCATGGACGTCGTACGGATGGTGCTGGCCGGGCAGGTGCAGCGGGAGCTGGTCGGGCTGCTCAACCAGCACGGCCCGCTCGCCGTCGGCCTGACGGGCGAGGACGCCCACACCATCACCGCCACCAAGCACCGGCCCGAGATCGACGGCGAACTCGTCGACATCGGGCGGGTGGGCGAGATCACCGCGATCGACACGGGCGCGATCGAGGCCCTGCTGGCCGACGGCCGCATCCCGGTCGTGTCGTCGATCGCCCGATCCCAGGACGACGGACATGTCTACAACGTCAATGCTGATACGGCGGCTGCGGCACTCGCTGCGGCACTGGGGGCCGAAACCCTCATGGTCCTCACCGACGTCGAGGGCCTCTACGAGGACTGGCCGGACTCCGACGAGGTGATCAGCCGCCTCACCGCGTCCGAGCTGGAGAAACTGCTGCCGGAGCTGTCCTTGGGCATGGTGCCGAAGATGGAGGGGTGCCTGCACGCCGTACGCAACGGTGTCACCACCGCCCGCGTCATCGACGGCCGGGTCCAGCACTCGATCCTGCTGGAGATCTTCACCGACGAGGGCATCGGCACGATGGTCGTGCCCGACGAAGCCGAGGGGGAGCAGTCATGACGGGCACCGCGACCAACGCTGAGCTGACCGCGCGCTGGCAGGGCGCGCTCATGAACAACTACGGCACCCCCCGACTGCCCCTCGTGCGCGGCGAGGGCGCCAAGGTGTGGGACGCCGACGGCAAGCAGTACCTGGACTTCGTCGGCGGCATCGCGGTCAACGCGCTCGGCCACGCCCACCCGGCCGTGGTCGAGGCGGTCAGCCGGCAGATCGCCTCCCTCGGGCACGTCTCCAACCTCTTCATCGCCGAGCCGCCCGTCGCCCTCGCCGAACGCCTGCTGCAGGTCTTCGGCCGGGACGGCAAGGTCTTCTTCTGCAACTCGGGCGCCGAGGCCAACGAGGGCGCCTTCAAGATCGGCCGGCTGACCGGGCGCACCCACATGGTGGCGACCACCGGCGGCTTCCACGGCCGCACCATGGGCGCCCTGGCGCTCACCGGCCAGCCCGGCAAGCAGGCGCCGTTCCTGCCGCTGCCCGGCGACGTCACCCACGTGCCCTACGGCGACGCCCAGGCGCTCGCCGCGGCGGTCACGGAGGAGACGGCGCTCGTCGTCATCGAGCCGATCCAGGGCGAGAACGGGGTCGTGGTCCCCCCGACCGGTTACCTGAAGGCGGCCCGGGCGATCACCGCGGCCACCGGCGCGCTGCTCGTCCTGGACGAGGTTCAGACCGGCATCGGCCGTACCGGCAGCTGGTTCGAGTACCAGGCCCACGAGGGCGTGCTGCCCGACGTCGTCACGCTCGCCAAGGGACTCGGCGGCGGGCTGCCGCTCGGTGCCACCGTGGCCTTCGGGCGCGCCGCAGAGCTGCTCCAACCCGGCCAGCACGGTACGACCTTCGGCGGCAACCCGGTCGCGTGCGCCGCGGGGCTCGCCGTCCTCGACGCCATCGCGGACGAGGGGCTGCTGGAGAACGTCAAGCGGCAGAGCGGGGCGCTGCGCGAGGGAATCGAAGCGCTCGGCCACCCGTTGATCGATTATGTCCGGGGCGCGGGCCTCCTGCTGGGTATCGTGCTCACCGGGCCGCTCGCACCGCACGTGCAGCAGGCGGCCCAGGAGGCCGGGTTCCTGGTGAACGCGCCCGCTCCCGACGTCGTGCGGCTCATGCCGCCGCTGAACCTGAGCGACGAGGAGACAGGCGCCTTCCTCCGGGCGCTGCCTGGCATCCTCGATGCAGCGAACCCGGCGAACGGGGACGGACGATCCGGAGAATGAGACGACGATGAGCCAGGCGCAGGACCACGAGCACGCGGCGGGCGCCGGGCCCGCCGTGCCGCAGACCCGCACCGCACGGCACCGCCGGATCGTGGACATCCTCAACCGGCAGCCGGTGCGGTCGCAGAGCCAGCTGGCGAAGCTCCTCGCCGACGACGGGCTGAGCGTGACCCAGGCGACGCTGTCGCGGGACCTCGACGAGCTGAACGCGGTCAAGATCCGCAACAACGACGGCGACCTGATCTACGCCGTGCCGAGCGAGGGCGGCTTCCGCACGCCCCGGGCGCCGCTCGGGGAGTCGGCCAAGGAGGAGCGGATGCGGCGCCTGTCCCAGGAGCTGCTGATCTCCGCCGAGGCCTCCGCCAACCTGGTGGTCCTGCGGACCCCTCCGGGGGCCGCCCAGTTCCTCGCCTCCGCCATCGACCAGGCCGAGCTGCACGACATCCTCGGCACCATCGCGGGCGACGACACGCTGCTGCTGATCAGCCGGGACCCCACCGGCGGGCAGGCCCTGGCGGACCACCTCCTGCGGCTGGCCCAGAACGGTCACTGACGGGCGCCGCCGGGGGGACGGGCGGAGAATAGCAATGTGATCTTCCGTCGCGAAGGCCGGGCAATCTCCTGGCGGGGGCGGACCGTATATGGAGGTATGCAGGGGATTCGGTTCCCAGTGGGCCGGCTCCCGGACGAGGCTCTGCTGTCCGGGCTGGCCACCGGTGATCCGGAGCTCGCGGCCACCTTTGTACGGAGGTTCCAGCACACGGTCTTCGGCGTCGCCATCGCCGTCACCGGAGACCCGCAGCTCGCCGAGGACATCGCCCAGCAGACGTTCGAGCGCGCGTGGCGTCACGCCCAGATCTACGACCCGCGCCGTGGCTCGGTGGCGACCTGGCTGACGACCATCGCGCACAACCTCGCCGTGGACGCACTCCGGTCGCGGCGCAGCGAGCCGATGGCGCCGGAGGACCTCGACGTGCTCCTGGACGTCGTCAGCGAGACGCCCGAGCAGTGGGCGCTGGCCGACGAGGCCTCGGCCCGGCTGCGGGCCGCCGTGGCGGAACTGCCACGGGAACAGGGTCGTGCCCTGGTGATGGCGGGCATCTACGGAATGACGGCTCAGCAGATCGCCGACTGGGAGAAGATCCCGCTGGGTACCGCCAAGACGCGGATCAGAACCGCGATGGCAAAGCTCCGCAGCACGCTCACGTCTCCGAACCGAGGCGACCATGACCAGTGACCCGACCTGCGTGAAGCTCCGCGAGAGCGGCGCCGAGCTGGCACTCGGCGTGCTCTTCGGGCGCCAGCGGGCCGAAGCGGTCGAGCACCTCGAGCAGTGTGCGGACTGCCGGGAGCACGTCGGGCATCTGACCCTCGTCGGCGACCGGCTGCTCGGCCTGCTGCCGCCGGCCGAGCCGCCGAACGGGTTCGAGAGCCGGGTGGCGCGCGAACTGGCCCGCGCCGCGAGCACTCCAGAGGGCCATGCGCACGGACACCTGTGGGCAGCCGAACACAAGGGCTTCCGCGCCCGCGCCCGCCGGGCCCGGCTGGGGCTGGTCTCCGCCGTGGCCGCGCTCGCCGTCGCCTTCGGCTTCGCCGGCTGGGGCATCGGCACCGCCGTCGAGGCGCTCACGGCCTCGTCGGCCCCCGCCGTCGAGACCGAGCCCGTGCTGGTCGGGGACCTGACCCCGGTCCACGGGACCGGGGAGCCGGCCGGCGAGGTCTACGCCAACCCCGGGCCCCCCGGCTGGATGTTCATGACCGTCGACCTCAACGGCACCCACGCCTCGTACACCGGCAAAGCCACCTGTCTCCTGGAGCATGCGGACGGCACGACCACCCGCGTCGGTGACTTCGACCTCCGCGACGGTCAGGGCCACTGGGGCACGGCGACCCCCATCGACCTCAAGACGGTCAAGGGCGCCCGTCTGACCGCGCCCGACGGCACCGTCCTGGCCACGGCCGACCTGCACGTCGGCCAGGTCCGGACGCCCGAGGGGGAGTGAACCCGGCCCACCCCGGAACGGCCTCAGGCGCGCGCGGTGTGGCGCCGGCGGCCGGGCGCCGGCGCGTCGAGGGCGGCGGCCAGCTCGCCGACGGTGGGCCGGGACGCCGGGTCGGCGCGCAGACAGCCGTCGACGGCGGCGGCCAGAGCGGCCGGCAGCCGCCGCCGGGACGCGACGGGCGGGGCGTTCCGCTCCAGCTGCGGACAGTCGTCCGCCCACTGCCCCCCGCAGGACTCGTCCACGGCCCCGCCGGTGCCGAACGGCGCGTCACCGCAGGCGAGTTCGTACAGCGTGATACCGATGCCCCATACGTCGGCCGCCTCCGTCAGCGGCCCGCCGCGGGCCTGCTCGGGAGCCAGGTAGCCGAACGTGCCCAGACCCGGGGGCGCGCTGCCGGGCGGCCGCGCGGTGCTCAGGTCCAGCACCTTCGCACGGCCGCAGTCCACCACCACGTTGGACGGCTTGAGGTCCAGGTGCAGCAGACCCTGTCCGTGCAGGTAGTGGACCGCGGAACACAGCTGCACCCCGAGGAGCGCCACGTCGGCGGCGGCCGGTCGCCGCCGCAGCCGGCCGATCAGGTGGGACAGCGTCTCACCGGTCAGTGTCTCCAGGACGACCAGCGGCTCGGGGTACTCGAAGGTCTCGTAGGCGCGCACCAGGTGGGGATGGCTGAACGCCAGCAGCCACCGGCCCTCCCGCAGCAGCCGCGCCCGCAGCCGCTCCTCGCCCAGCCGGTCGGGACGTACCGTCTTGATCACACAACGGCAGGCCCGCTCCTCGCTCCAGGCGTCGTAGACGTCGAGCCAGCCGGTGCGCGTCAGGTGCGCCAGGACCTCGTAGCCCGGGGCCGGTCTCGCGCCCGGTGCGCGGGCGGGCGGGGCGCAGTCGCTCACGACAGGACGCTCCCCTCCGGCGCGTGCAGCCGGTGGAGCCGGGCGTACCTGCCGCCCCGCCGCAGCAGGTCGTCGTGGGTGCCGTGCTCGACCACCCGGCCGCCGTCCAGCACCACGATGTGCGTGGCGTCGCGGACGGTCAGCAGATTGTGGGAGATGACGACGGTCGTCCGTCCGGCCATGAGCCGGCGCAGCGGGTCCATGATCCTCCGGCCGGACCGGGCATCGAGCCCCGTGGTCGGCTCGTCCAGCAGCAGCACGGGTGCGTCCCTGATCATCGCGCGGGCGATCGCCAGGCGCTGGCGCTGTCCGCCGGAGAGTGTCCGGCCGCGCTGGCCGACCAGCGTGTCGTAGCCGTCCGGGAGTGCCTGCACGAAGTCGTGGGCGTCCGCGGCGCGCGCCGCCGCCACGATGTCCGCCTCCGTCGCCTCCGGCCGGCCGTAGGCGATGTTCTCCCGCACGGTGCCGTGGAAGACGAGTGTCTCCTGCAGCACCACCGCGACGCTCTCCCGTACGTCGGCGAGGCGCAGCGAGCGCAGATCGGTCCCGTCGAGGCGGACCGCTCCCCGGTCGGGGTCGTAGAAGCGCAACTGCAGTTTCGCGACCGTGGACTTGCCCGCCCCGCTGGCCCCGACCAGCGCGAGCGTCTCGCCGGGCGCCACGTGGAAGGACACGTCGGTCAGCGCCCAGGACGCGACGCCCGGATAGCGGAACCAGACGCCGTCGAACTCCAGGTCACCACGGGCCCGGCCGATCCGCCGGGCGCCCGCGGCCTCGGTCACCTGCGGCCGCTGGTCCAGCAACTCGATGATCCGTTCGGCGGAGGCGGACGCCGCGTAGAAGGTCGTGCCGAGGCGGGACAGGCTGCGGACCGGACCGTAGAGCTTGCCGATCAGTGCCAGGAAGACCAGCAGCCCGCCCAGCGTGAGCTGGCCCTGGGCCAGCTTCCAGGTGCCCAGACCCATGACCGCGAGCCCGCCGGCCACCTCGATGACGTCGACGAGGGGCCCGTACGCGCCGCGGATACGTGCCGAGACCATCGCCGCATGGAACCTGCCGATGTTCTCCCGCTCGAACCGCTGCTCCTCCCAGTCCTGACGGTTGTACGCCTGCACCAGCGCGACGTTGCCCAGCGACTCCTCGGCGATCGCGCTGATCGAGCCGCTACGGCGCCTGCGCTCCCGCGACGCCGCCTTGATCAGCTTGGAGAAGTGCCGGGCCGTGCCCCAGAACAGCGGCACGATGACGAGGGCGAGGAGGGTGAGATCCCACTGCAGGTAGAGCAGCAGGCCGAGGAACACGCCCAGGCTGATCGTGTAGTAGAGGGCGTCCGCGACGCCGGAGAGCAGGAACGTCTCGACCGCGTCGACATCACCCGTGACACGCGAGAGCACGTCCCCGAGCCGCCGGCGCTCGAAGAATCCGAGCGACAGCCCCTGGACGTGCCGGAACACATCGGAGCGAAGCTTGAGCAGGAAGCGTTCGCCGACCCAGGTGGACGTCAGGTCGTCGGCGTAGGCGAGCAGCCCGGAGCCGACGATGAGTCCCAGATAGGTAGGCGCGATCCACAGGAGCGGCCGGAGATCACGGGGGACGAGGACGTCGTCCACGACGATCTTGAAGAGCCAGATCTCCCCGGCGTCGACGGCGGGGCCGACCAGGCTGAAGAACACGATGGGCACGAGCCAGCGCCGGCCACCGCGGGTGTACGGCCAGAACCGCCGGAACACCTCACGCGGGGGCACCGCGGGCGCGGCCGCCACCACGGCGTCGGACGTCTCGCCCACCGAGAGCAGCCGCCGCAGGACATGCGCCATGGCGTGGATTCCTCGGGGATCGGTGAAGCGGACCGGGTCCTCCCGAGTCCGGTCCGCTCAGCCTATGGGTGCGATCAGTAGCCGCCGTGACCTCCGTGACCGCCGTGGTCGCCGTGATCTCCGTGATCTCCGTGGTCACCGTGGCCGTGACGGTCGCCGTGGTCGCCGTGGTCGTGACGGTCGCCGTGCCCCGAAGAGCCGTGGCCCGACGAGTCGCCGCCATGGTCGTGACGCTTTGCCGGCATGAGACTGCTGAAGATGGCCATATGCGTTCCTCCTGAAACTTGCCCCACAGGGGATACGTCCCAACGAGGAAGTTGGATGGCGTTATGGGAGCAAATTGGTAGAAACATCAAAAAAATCCTTGCTCCGGGGGCCGATGCTCAGCCGAGTCGCGCCGCCAGCCCTCCGGTGCACCGCACCTCGTCACCCGCCGTGATCAGCAACGCCTCCACGTCCGGCAGCGACTCGAGCCAGGCCAGGCCCGCCCGCGACCCCATCGCGAACGCCGCCGTGGCCCAGCAGTCCACCCACGTCAGCCGGGGCCCCACCACGGTCACCGCGACCAGGTCCGTCACCGCCGACCTGCCGGTACGCGGATCCACGATGTGGTCGCCCCGTTCCGCCGTGCCGGACGTCGCCACCGACAGTTCGTCCACCCCGGCCGCCGAGATCACCGCCGCCAGCCCACCGGGGCGGAGCGGATCCGACACCCCGACCCGCCACGGCCGCTGCGGCTCCGGCGCGCCCAGCATCTGGACGTCACCGCCGCCGTTCACACTGACCCCGCACACCCCGTCCACCGCCGCCAGCAGCCGCGCCGCCCGCTCCGCCGACCAGCCCTTGACGATCCCGGTCGGATCCAGCGACCCGCGGTACCGGGTGCTGAACCACCCGTCGCTCACCCGTTCCGCCTCGGCCGCCAGCTCCAGCACCTCGGCCACCTCGGGAGCGCACTGCGCCACGGTCAGCTCGCCCCGGGCAAGGCGCGACACCTCGCTGTCCTCGCGGTAGGTGGAGAAGAGCGCGTCGACCCGGTGCAGGCCCGCGACCGCCTCGTCCAAGGCCTGCCGCACCGCACCGGATTCCCCGCCGCGGACGTCGAAGGAGAAGACGGTCCCCATGACCTCCTCCGCATGACGCACCGCGGCGGGAGCTTCAGCCGGCTCGGCCACCGCGTCAGCCACCGGCCTGGTCGAGCGCCGACTGCAGCGACTGCTTGTAGCCGGTGCTGGTGTAGGTGGCCCCGGAGACCGAGTCGATGTTCGCGGTCCCGGCCGCCACGGCCTCCTGGTTGAGCTTGGGCACGGCGAGGGCGGTCTTCTGGTCGCTGAGCCCGCCCTTCGGGGCCTGGACCGCGTCCGCCTTGGTGATCTTCCCGTTGCTGATCGTGACCCGGACCTGGACCGTGCCGTACTGGGTCTGCACGGCCTTGCCGGTGACGGTACGGGCCTGCGCCGCGCCCGACCCGGCGGACGACCCGGACGAGGCCCCGGAGGACGAGCCGGACGAGGCCCCCGAGGACGCCTTCACCTTGTCCAGCGCCGACTGCAGCGACTTCTTGTACCCCGTGCTCGTGTACGTCGCCCCGGACACCGCGTCGATCTGCGCACTCTGCGCCGCCACGGCCTCCTGGTTGAGCTTGGGCACCGAGAGCTCGGTCTTCTGGTCGCTGAGGCCGCCCTTGGGCGCCTGCACCGCCTCCGCCTTGGTGATCTTGCCGCCCGCGACGGTCAGCCGTACCTGCACGGCCCCGTACTGGGTCTGCGCCACGTCTCCGGTCACCGTGCCGGTGCCGGCGGCCTGCGCCCCGCCCTGCGGTGACTCCTGCCCCGCCGCCGTCTGCTGGGGTGCCGCGCCCGCCGCCGAAGCGGCCGCCGGATCCGAGGCGGGCTTCAGCGACAGCAGCAGCACGACTCCGGACACGGTGGCGGCGGTGGCCAGCACGACGCGCCGAATGGGGTGGCTCTTCCTCATCGCTTCGCAGCTCCCGCTCACATCTCGAACGACTCGTGGTGGATACGGCGCGCGGGGACTCCCGCGCCGCGCAGTGCCTCGTACACCGACTGCGCGAACCCGGGCGGGCCGCACATGAAGACATCGTGGTGATCGATGTCCGGGATCTTCCGCTGGAGGTTCTCTGCCGAGATGTCCGGCCGCTCGCCCTCGGGGCTGTTGACCGCGTACATCAGCCGGGCGCCGCGCTCCTCGGCGATCGCGGCCAGCTCGTCCCACAGGGCCAGGTCCTGGGTGGTGTTGGCCCGGTAGAGCAGGGTGATGTCACCGGCCGCGCCGGGCAGCGTCTCGAACAGCGCCCGCATCGGCGTGATGCCGACACCGCCCGCGACCAGCAGCACCTTGCCCTTGCTGCGCCGCTGGGCGGTGAGCGCGCCGTACGGGCCCTCCGCCCACACCCGGGTGCCGGGCGTCAGTTCGCGCAGCCCCGCACTGTGGTCGCCGATCGCCTTCACCGTGATCCGCAGCGTCTCGGGGCGGGGCGCCGCCGACAGCGAGTACGGGTGCGAGCTGAACCGCATCCCGGGAGCGAGGAACCGCCAGCGGAAGAACTGGCCCGCCTCCGCGCCCATCCGGTGCAGCTTCCGGCCGCCGATCAGCACGGACACGATGCCCGGGGTCTCCTCGATGACCGCTTCCACACGCATGCGGTGACGGAGGTTCAGCCGGATCGGGGTGAGGATCCGGTACCAGAGGACCAGCGCGGTGACGGTGCCGTAGAGCACGTACCAGAAGGTCTTGGCGGTCGGCTCGACCGCGAAGTCGTTGCCGGTGGTGATCTGGTGCCAGAACGTCAGGAACACGGCCGCGTACGTCAGCAGGTGGACGTGGTACCAGGTGTCGTACGGCAGCCGGCGCCGGACCGGGCCGATCGACGTCAGGCCGATGACCACGAACAGGCCCATGCCGATGGCGGCCTTGCCCATGTCCGGCAGCTGGTTGATGGAGTCGATGGTCTGCTGGACGATGTCGCCGAGCGACTTGCCGGCCTGGAGCGCGTACCCCCACATGGTGAGGAAGACGTGCGCGACGATCAGACAGAGCGTGTAGCGGCCGCTCATCGCGTGCCAGCGGGCCACCCGGTCGGAGCCGACGCGCCGTTCCAGCGCCGGTACGCGCGCCATCTGCAGCACGACCAGCGCCATCAGGTAGCCGGCCAGCAGGCCGGTGATGCGGCCCGCGTTCAGGATCCTGCTGTTGTCGTCGGCGATGGACGGTGTGTTGTGCCACCAGAGCCACAGCACGGCCGCCGCACCGGCCCAGACCGCGAGCAGCAGCGGGACGGCCGGTGAGCGGCGCGGGCGGATGCGGCGCATCGTCTGGCGGCGGGCGGCACGTCCGCCTGCGAGCGTGGTGGTCACGGTTCCTCCGTGGGGACTTGACCCTTGGCCCACAGATACGTGCCGCATGCGCTGAGTGTTCAGCGGCTTGCGGAGTCGAGGGCGGACTGGAGTGACTGGCGGTAACCCTCGCTGGTGTACGTGGCTCCCGAGACCGTGTCGATCTGCGCGCTCTGGGCGGCCAGCGCCTCGCGCCGCAGCTGCGGCAGGGCGTAGCCGTTGATCTCCTGGTCGCGCGGGTTGTCCTGCGGATAGCTGATCGCCGTCACGTCCGTGAGCCTGCCGCTCTCGATCGTCACCCGCACCTGCACCGGGCCCCACCGGGTCTGGACGGTGTCGCCGGTGACGCTCCTGGTACCCGGCCTGGCGCCGGCCGACGGGCTCGAACTGCTCGACGGGGCGGGTGACTCGGTGCCTGCCGTCGCCAGCGTGGGGCTCGTGTGCGGCTTCAGCGACAGCAGCAGCACCATTCCGGAGACGGTGGCCGCACTCGCCAGCACGATACGGCGGAGGGGACGGTTCTTCTTCAACGCGTGCACGCGGGCCTCACAGCTCTCAGAGTTCGAACGACTCGTGGTGGATACGACGGTCCGCGACCCCGGCCGCCCGCAGCGCGCCGTACACGTCCTGGGCGAAGCCGTGCGGGCCGCAGATGTACACGTCGTGGCCCGCCAGCCCGGGGAACGTCGCCTGCAGCGACTGTGCCGTGATGCTCGGCCGTTCCCCGTGCGGCCCGTTGAGCGCGTACAGCACCCGCGCGCCCCGCCGGCGGGCGATCGCCTCCAGCTCGCCGCCCAGCGCCAGGTCCTCGGCACCGCGCGCCCGGTAGAGCAGGGTGACCTCGCCGGGCAGCGTCTCGAACAGCGCCCGCAGCGGGGTGATGCCGACCCCGGCCGCGATCAGCAGGGACCGCTGCCCCGTGGCCCGGTCGGCGGTCAGCGAGCCGTACGGGCCCTCCGCCCACACCCGGGTGCCCGGCCGCAGCAGCGCGACGGCCGCGCTGTGGTCGCCGAGCGCCTTCACCGTGATCCGCATCCGGTCCGGGCGGGGCGGCGCCGACAGGGAGTACGGCGTCGACGTCCAGCTCATGCCCTCGGCGAGGAACCGCCAGCGGAAGAACTGACCCGGCCGCGCGCCCAGCTCGTCCAGGCGCCGCCCGTGCACGACGACCGAGTACACGCCCGGCGCCTCCCGGTGCACCGACTCCACCCGCAGCCGGTGCCGCCGGTTGAGCCGGACCGGGGCGAGGACCCGGAACCACAGCACCAGGGCCGCCACCCCGAGGTACAGCGCGTACCAGAAGGCGGTGGCGACCGGCTTGCCGTTGAACTCCTCACCCAGCGCCAGCTGGTGCCCGAAGGCGAGGAAGACGGCCGCGTAGGTGAGGAGGTGGACGTAGTACCAGAACTCGTGGCTCGTGCGGCGGCGCGCGGCGCGCACCGAGGTGACGCCGACCGCGAAGAGGATCACCGTGCCGGCGGTGGCCTTGAGCATCTCCGGGTAGTCCAGCACGACGGTGACCGTCTCGTGCCACAGCGAGGCGCGGTCCTGGGCGGCGTACCCGGCCAGGATCAGCACGATGTGCGCGACGAGCAGGCACACGGTGTACCGGCCCGCCATCGCGTGCCAGCGGGCCACCCGGTCGGAGCCGATCCGCACCTCCAGCAGCGGCACCCGGGCCATCAGCCCGACCAGCACCGCGCAGGCGTACCCGCACAGCAGCCCGGCGATCCGCCCGGCCCCGGTCAGCCGGCCCGCCGCACCGACCACGGCGTCCGTGTCCGCCCACCACAGCGCGACCACGGCCGCCGCTCCCGCCCACAGCACGGCCAGCACCGGCCCCGCGAGGGAGCGCCGTGCGGTCAGGGGCAGGGGCGGCGCCGCCCGCCCCGCGTCCACGGTGGTCATGAATGGTCGTCCCTTCGTCCGTCGTGCCGGGCCACTGTGCGGTCCGAAGCTCTGAGGGACCTCTGAGCGGGCGCCGTACCGAGCCGACTCAGAGGAAACTCAGAGCTGCCCCGGCGGCCGGCCGCCCGGCGCACGAGAGATGCTGGTAGACGCGATGAACACCACCCGCTCCGGCCGCCCCGCCCTCACCCGACCCGACGGCACCCCGCTGCGCGTCCTCGTCGTCGACGACGACCCCGACCTCGCGGAGGTGCTCACCGGCGCCCTGCGCTACGAGGGCTGGGAGGTGCGCGCGGCCGGCGACGGCGCCTCGGCGGTCGCCGCCGCGCGCGAGCTGCTGCCCGACGCCGTCGTCCTGGACGTGATGCTCCCGGACACCGACGGCTTCACGGTGCTGCGCCGCCTGCGCGAGGTGAAGGCGGACGTCTGTGTGCTCTTCCTCACCGCCCGGGACGCGGTCGAGGACCGTATCGCCGGCATCACGGCGGGCGGCGACGACTACGTCACCAAGCCCTTCAGCCTGGAGGAGGTCGTCGCCCGGCTGCGCGGACTGCTGCGCCGTGCCGGCATGGCCCGCCAGCTGGAGGAGGGGCCGCGGCTGGCCGTGGGCGACCTGGTCATGGACGAGGAGGCCCGCGAGGTGACCCGCAACGGCGAGCTGGTCGAACTCTCGCCGACCGAGTTCGAACTCCTCCGCTTCCTGATGCGCAACCCGCGCCGGGTGCTGAGCAAGGCGCAGATCCTCGACCGGGTGTGGTCGTACGACTTCGGCGGCCGGGCCCATGTGGTCGAGCTGTACATCTCCTACCTGCGCAAGAAGGTGGACGCGGGCCGCGAACCCATGATCCACACGGTCCGCGGCGCGGGCTACGTCCTGAAGCCGGTGCCCCGGTGAGGTCCGTACGACGCCTGCCCCGGCCGCGCACCCTGCGCGCCCGGCTCACCTTCGCCCTGGTGATCCTGCTCGCGGTGAGCTGCGCGGCCGTGGGACTCGCCGCGGTCGTCGAGCTGAACGGCTTCCTCACCCAGCGTCTGGACGAGCAGCTCACCCAGGCCGGCACCCGGTTCCCGGAGAGCCTGGAGCACAACCGCCCGGGGCCGGGCGGCCGGGTGCCCGACGATCACGACGGCGACGAGCAGGGCGACACCCGCCGCCTGGCCACCGGCACCTTCGGCGCCCGCCTGCTGAACGGCGAGGTCACCAACAAGGGCCTCATCCGCTCCGGCGACCCGTCCGCGGACCTGGGCGTGGACCTCACCGCCGGGGACCGGAAGGCCCTGGCCGCCGTACCGGCCGACGGCAGGCCCCACACCGTCGAACTCTCCGCCCTGGACGACTACCGGATCGTCGCCAAGCCGGGCCGGGACGGGGACGTGCTGGTCGTCGGCCTTCCGCTGGAGCCCGTCCAGGCCGCCGTCCACCGTCTCGAAGCGGTGGCCGGCATCGTCTTCGGTCTCGCCCTGGTGGCGACCGGCGTGACCGGGGCCTTCTGGGTCCGCTGGTCGCTGCGCCCGCTCAGCAGGGTCGCTGCGACCGCCACCCGGGTCAGCGAGCTGCCGCTGGCCAGCGGCGAGGTGGCCCTGCCGGCGCGCGCCCCGGAACCCGACTCCCGCAGCGAGGTCGGCCGGGTCTCGGCCGCCTTCAACCGCATGCTGGGCCATGTCGAGGACGCCCTGACCAAACGCCACGCCAGCGAGGAGCGGCTGCGCCGCTTCGCCGCCGACGCCAGCCACGAGCTGCGCACCCCGGTCGCCTCGGTCCGCGGCCACGCCGAGCTGGCCCTGCTGCACCCTGGGCCGGTCCCACCGGAGGTGACCCGCGCCCTGGAGCGCATCGCCGCCGAGTCCTCCCGCATGGGCGAGATGGTCGACGACCTGCTCCTGCTGGCCCGGCTCGACGCGGGCCGCCCGCTGGAGCGCCGCCCGGTCGACCTGACCCACCTGGTCCTGGACGCCGTGACGGACGCCCGGGCCGCCGGCCCCGACCACCGCTGGACCCTGGACCTTCCGGAGGAACCGGTCACGGTCACGGGCGACACCCACCGCCTCCAACAGGTGTTGGCCAACCTGTTGGCCAACGCACGTGTGCACACACCTGTCGGCACCAAGGTGACGGTGACCCTGGACACCGAGGACGGTTCGGCCCGCCTCTCGGTCCACGACGACGGCCCCGGTGTCCCCGGGGAGGTTCAGCCGGGCGTCTTCGAACGCTTCACCCGCGCGGAACACCGCCGCCGCCAGGACGCGCCCGGCGGCGGTGCCGGCCTCGGCCTGTCGATCGTGGCGGCGGTGGTGGAGGCGCACGGGGGGAGCGTCGGGCTGGAGAGCGGGCCGGGGGCGACGACGTTCACCGTACGGCTGCCCCTGGGCGGGGTCAGTAACGGGTGATGGCGGTGGCGCCGTCCGTGGTGCCGATCGCGACGTGCGGCTTCCTGCCGGGGTCCGCCCACTCCAGGATCCGCTGCATCGCGTCCTCGGGCACGGACACGCAACCGGCGGTGGCCGCCTTACCGTTGACGTGCAGAAAGATCCCGGCGCCCCGCCCCCGCACCGGCTCGTCGTAGTTGAACCCGATGACCAGACCGTACGCGTACTGCGTCCCGTAGGAGCTGAGCTGCTCGGACTCCGAGGCGCGGCAGTCGGCCGGGAGCGGATCCACCCAGCGGTTGTACTCGGTGGAGTCGACGTCCTCGCACCACCAGGAACTCTCCTTCACCGGCCGGTACTCGACCCGCGTCCCGCTCGGCGCCGTCTTGATGCCGAAGGCGAACGGAAGGCGGTACAGCCCCGTCGGCGTGGTGTTCGTCCCCTGCGTCCGCGACTGACCCTCGACCAGGCCCTTCGCCCCGAACCGGGCGGGCGCGGACCCGGCCTGGACCCACTGGCCGTCCCGCAGGTCCCACCACGTGACCGTGCCGGACGTCGCGGCGGTGTCCGCCGCCTGAGCGGTGATCAGCTGGGTGCCGCCCCCGGTGTCCGCCAGCTGCGAGGGCAACGGCGCCGGCCCCGGCCCGGGCGCGAGGCCGAGCACGCAGACGGACGCGGACACGAGGGCGACGACGACACCGGGGCGCATGGCTCAGACGGTAGACGGCGGGAGCGGCAACGGCAGTCCGGGCAGCCCGTCCAGGCTCGTCGCGATGTACTCCTTCTTGGTGAAGTAGGCACTCAGCGAGTCGTCGTCCTCGCGGGCGAACCGCTTGGCGTGCAGATCGCGGTCCTCCTCGTAGGCCATGTGGGGGACGGCGTATCCGCAGCTGTCCCGCACCAGGTCGGCGTGGACGACGATGACCGCGCGCAGGCCGTGCAGGCTCGGGTCGATGTCCGGGAAACGGGCGACCAGGTCCCTGAAGCGGGGGTCGTCCCGGAAGACCGCCTCGCCCCGGCCGTGCACCCGCACGATGTTCGGCGGGCCCTGGAAGGCGCACCACATGAGGGTGATGCGCCCGTTCTCCCGCAGGTGCGCGATGGTCTCGGCGTTGGACCCGGCGAAGTCGAGGTACGCCAGAGTGAGTTCGTCCAGCACCACGAACGAGCCCTTGAGGCCCTTGGGGGAGAGGTTGACCGTGCCGTCGCCGGAGAGTGGCGCGGTCGCCGTGAAGAAGAGTGGCTGCTCCTCGATGAACGTCCGGAGCCTTCCGTCTATGCGCTCGTAGCTCTTTCCCATGTCCAGCGATTATCGGCGCAAGTCGTTCGCATGTCTAAGGAATTGCCGGATCCGTGCGCCCGGGTCCGCTCGCCTGGGTCCGTTCGGCCGGACCGACCGCGGCCGCCCCGGCCGGCGCTGTTCGACGGGGCGGCCACGGCTGCCTGTCACCTCACTTGGTGAGCGTGCAGGCGGCCAGCGAGTCCAGGCCGGTCGGCTTGGCCGAGGTGCGGCCGATGGAGATGGCGATGCGGTCGATGGTGGAGACCCGCTTGTCCTTGAGGGGGCCGAGGATCGCGTTGTTGACGAAGTTCGGTCCGCCCTGGCCCACGGTGTTCTTCAGGCGCGTGTCGGCCTCCTGGATCTGGGTTTGCAGCAGGGCCAGGTTGCGGTCGACCTCGGCCTTCGCGGAAGCCGGGACAGCCGGCAGTGCGGAGGCCACGTCCGGGCAGGTGATCGTGCCCGCAGCGGTGCTCCCGCCCGCCGCGGCGCCGCCGCCCGACCGCTGCCCGGCCGCCTTGCCCGGGGTCGCGGAGGCGGACGCCTGGCCGCCGCCCGCGTTCGCGCCACCGCCCGTGGCCCCGCCCGCGTTCAGGGTGCAGGGCGCCAGCGCGTCCAGGCCCGTCGGTCTGGTGCCCTTGCGGCCGATGGAGATGGCGATGCGGTCGATGGTGGAGACCCGCTTGTCCTTGAGGGGGCCGAGGATCGCGTTGTTGACGAAGTTCGGTCCGCCCTGGCCCACGGTGTTCTTCAGGCGCGTGTTGGCCTCCTGGATCTGGGTTTGCAGCAGGGCCAGGTTGCGGTCGACCTCGGCCTTCGCGGAAGCCGGAACCGCGGGCAGCTTCGACTTCACGTCGGGGCAGGTGATGGTGCCGGGGTCCGCCAGGGTGCGCGCGGTCCGGGTGGTGCCGCTCTTGGCCGGCTCCCCGGCGAGGGCGGAACCGGCGATCACCGCGCCGGAGAGCACCACGGCGGCAGCGCCGCCGATGATCGCCGCACGACGCTTGCTGTACTTCGGAAGTGCCCTGGACATGCGACTGCCTCACTTGGGTCAGGAGTGGGTTGTGATCAACGCGGCGCCGGCGTTCGGTGGGAAGTACGAGAAAGCGATTGCCATCGTTCAAGCGGTCCGAGAATTGACGAATCATGCAGAGCTCTGCATACTCATGCATGTCAGTGAGTGCAGTGTGAGGAGAAACCCGTGACCGAGCGCGTCGTACTCGCCTATTCGGGCGGTCTGGACACCTCCGTCGCCATCGGCTGGATCGCCGAGGAGACGGGCGCCGAGGTCATCGCCGTCGCGGTGGACGTCGGCCAGGGCGGCGAGGACCTGGACGTCATCCGCAAGCGCGCCCTCGCCTGCGGTGCTGTCGAGGCCGAGGTCGCGGACGCCAGGGACGAGTTCGCCGAGCAGTACTGCCTCCCGGCGATCAAGGCCAACGCCCTCTACATGGACCGCTACCCGCTGGTCTCCGCACTCTCCCGGCCGACGATCGTCAAGCACCTCGTCGCCGCCGCCCAGAAGCACGGCGCCACCACGGTCGCCCACGGCTGCACCGGCAAGGGCAACGACCAGGTCCGCTTCGAGGCCGGCATCGTCGCCCTCGCCCCGGACCTGAAGTGCATCGCCCCGGTCCGCGACTACGCGATGACCCGGGACAAGGCGATCGCTTTCTGCGAGGAGAAGCAGCTCCCGATCGCCACCACCAAGAAGTCGCCGTACTCCATCGACCAGAACGTCTTCGGGCGCGCGGTCGAGACGGGCTTCCTGGAGGACATCTGGAACGCCCCGATCGAGGACATCTACGAGTACACGCAGAACCCGGCCGTGGCCCGCGACGCCGACGAGGTGATCATCACCTTCGAGCAGGGCGCCCCCGTGGCCGTCGACGGCAGGCCGGTCACCGTCCTGCAGGCCATCCAGCAGCTCAACGAGCGGGCCGGCGCCCAGGGCATCGGCCGGATCGACATGGTCGAGGACCGCCTCGTCGGCATCAAGTCCCGCGAGGTCTACGAGGCCCCCGGCGCGATCGCCCTGATCACCGCCCACCAGGAGCTGGAGAACGTCACCGTCGAGCGCGAGCTGGCCCGCTACAAGCGGCAGGTCGAGCAGCGCTGGGGCGAGCTGGTCTACGACGGCCAGTGGTTCTCGCCGCTCAAGCGCGCCCTGGAGGGCTTCATCGACGAGGCCAACCAGTACGTCACCGGTGACATCCGGATGACCCTGCACGGCGGCCGCGCGGTCGTCACCGGCCGGCGCTCGGACTCGTCCCTGTACGACTTCAACCTCGCCACCTACGACACCGGCGACACCTTCGACCAGTCGGCGGCGAAGGGCTTCATCGACATCTACAGCCTGTCGTCGAAGATCGCGGCACGGCGTGATCTCGCAGGCGGAGCCTGACGACGGCCTGGCCTGAGTACGGTTCGGACATCCACACCTTCTCTAGGAGCAGCGCAAGTGAGCAGCAACAGCGGTGACGTACGGCTCTGGGGCGGCCGTTTCGCCGACGGTCCCGCCGAGGCCCTGGCGAAGCTGTCCGCGTCCGTCCACTTCGACTGGCGGCTCGCGCCCTACGACATCGCGGGTTCACGCGCCCACGCGCGTGTGCTGCACAAGGCGGGACTGCTCTCCGAGGACGAGCTGACCCGCATGCTCGCCGGACTCGGCCGGCTGGAGGCGGACGTCGCGAACGGCTCCTTCGTGGGCACGATCGCCGACGAGGACGTCCACACGGCATTGGAGCGCGGCCTGCTGGAGCGGCTCGGCCCGGACCTCGGCGGCAAGCTGCGGGCCGGCCGGTCGAGGAACGACCAGGTGGCGACCCTCTTCCGGATGTACCTGCGGGACCACGCCCGGATCATCGGCGGCCTCATCGCCGACCTCCAGGACGCGCTCATCGGCCTCGCCGAGGCCCACCCGGACGTGGCCATGCCCGGCCGCACCCACCTCCAGCACGCCCAGCCGGTGCTCTTCGCCCACCATGTGCTGGCCCACGTCCAGTCCCTGTCCCGGGACGCCGAGCGGCTGCGCCAGTGGGACGAGCGGACGGCCGTGTCGCCCTACGGTTCCGGCGCCCTGGCCGGTTCCTCCCTGGGCCTGGACCCGGAGGCGGTCGCCGAGGACCTCGGCTTCGAGCACGGCAGCGTCGGCAACTCCATCGACGGCACGGCCTCGCGTGACTTCGTCGCCGAGTTCGCCTTCATCACCGCGATGATCGGCGTGAACCTCTCCCGGATCTCCGAGGAGATCATCATCTGGAACACGAAGGAGTTCTCCTTCGTGACCCTGCACGACGCGTTCTCCACGGGCTCGTCGATCATGCCGCAGAAGAAGAACCCGGACATCGCCGAGCTGGCGCGCGGCAAGTCGGGCCGTCTCATCGGCAACCTGACCGGCCTCATGGCCACGCTCAAGGCGCTGCCCCTCGCGTACAACCGCGACCTCCAGGAGGACAAGGAGCCGGTCTTCGACTCCTGCGACCAGCTGGAGGTCCTGCTCCCCGCCTTCACCGGCATGATCGCCACGTTGACCGTCAACCGCGAGCGCATGGAGGAGCTGGCCCCGGCAGGCTTCTCGCTCGCCACCGACATCGCCGAGTGGCTGGTCAAGCAGGGCGTGCCGTTCCGCGTGGCCCACGAGGTCGCGGGGGAGTGCGTGAAGGTCGCGGAGGCCGACGGCAAGGAGCTGGACGAGCTGACCGACGAGCAGTTCGCGAAGATCTCCGCCCATCTGACCCCCGAGGTCCGCACGGTCCTCAACGTCCCGGGCGCCCTCGCCTCCCGCAACGGCCGCGGCGGTACGGCACCCAGCGCGGTCGCGGTCCAGCTCACCGAGGTCAAGGCGGACGTGGCGGCGCAGCACGTCTGGGCGGACGCCAAGAAGTGACGACCTCCGGCGCGTGAACCCCCGCCTCCCCGGGCAGAGAGGGAGGCGGGGGGAGCCATGGAGAACAACGCGCCGGGAGGCCGGCGGCTGCTGAGCAGATTCCGCGCCGCCCTCGCACTGTGCGTCCTGCTCGCGGGCCTGAGCCTGGCCCTGCTGTCCAACGGCCGTGACGGCTTCGGCTGGTCGGTCCTCAACGAACTCGCCCTGTTCGCGGCGGCCGGTGTCGCCGTCCCCTTCTACTACGACCTGTTCCTCAGGGATGCCGAGCGGGAGACGTTCCTCCAGGAGCTGGGCGGGGTCATCGACCGGCGGCTGGCCACCGGTGACGGCGGACGCGGCCTGACCGTCCATGCCCATGGACGGCTCGCACCCACGGAGAAGGCCGCGTTCCTCGCCGCGGCGCAGACGGAGATCATCGAGATCGGTGTCGCCCTGCGCAGCCTGACCAGCCTGTACGTCTCCCGCCCCGAGCGCGACTTCACCGACCCCGTGCGCCGGCTGCTGAGCCGGGGTGTGCGGATCACCTGTCTGGTAGCCGACCCGGAGTCGGCGCTGATCACCGAGTACGCCCGCAGCATCGGCGACCCCGGCCTGCCGGGCCGGGCGGCGGAGTCCGCCCGTCAACTGGCCCGAGTGGCCCGGGACTTCGCGGCGGAGGGGCATGCCGGGCAGATGACCGTACGGTTCACCCGGCACCTGCCCACCTGCTACGTGTCCCTCGTCGACCCCGACTCCGCGTCGGGCCGCTGCCGTACCTCGCACTACCTGGTGGGGGTACGGCGAGCCGACTCGCCCGTGGTCGACATCGCCCGGACGGGCCAGCCCGAACTGTTCGCGCGCTACGTGACGTACGTACGGCGCGCGCTGGACGACAGCAGACCGGTCGACTCGGCCGGCTGACCGTCGTGTCCGCCCGCACGCGGCGGGTTACGTTGGTCCTGAGCCATAGGAGCCTGTGTCATGTTCCCGGCCAGGCGCGGGACATGGCACAGGCTCCACGGAGCCGACCGAACGGAGTCCGCGATGCCCTTCGCCCGTCTCGCGACCGCCACGACGCCGACCTGCCACATCGGGCTCGGTCTCGCCGCCGTCGGCCGCCCCGGCTACATCAACCTGGGCCGCGAGGAGGACCTCCCGCCGGTCCGCAGCGTCGACGCCCTGCGCGACCGCACCCACGACCTGCTGGACGCCGCCTACGCCCAGGGCGTGCGCTACTTCGACGTCGCCCGCTCCTACGGCCGTTCCGAGGAGTTCCTCGCCGACTGGCTGAACGCCCGCCCGGACATCGACGACGTGGTCGTCGGCAGCAAATGGGGGTACACCTACACCGCCGGCTGGTCCACCGATGCCGCGCAGCACGAGGTGAAGGACCACAGCCTGGCGACGTACGAGCGCCAACGCGCCGAGTCCGAAGCGCTGCTCGGCGACCGGCTCGACCTCTACCAGATCCACTCGGTGACCCCGGACAGTCCGGCCCTCACCGACAAGGAACTCCACGCCGAACTCGCCGAGGCCGCGGCCGGGGGTCTGACCATCGGCTTCTCCACCAGCGGTCCGGCCCAGGCGGACGCGATCCGCGCCGCCCTCGCCGTGCGGGTCGACGGCGAGCCCCTCTTCCGTACCGTCCAGTCGACGTACAACGCCCTCGAGACCTCGGCCGGACCCGCGCTCGCCGAGGCGCACGACGCCGGACTGACCGTGATCATCAAGGAGGGTATGGCCAACGGCCGCCTCGCCGCCCAGAATGCCCCGGACGCGCTGAAGACCGTGGCCGAGGAGACCGATCTCGGCTGCGACGCCGTCGCCCTCGCCCTGATCCTGCGCCAGCCCTGGGCGGGTGTCGTCCTCTCCGGCGCCGCGACCGTCACCCAGCTCGCCTCCAACCTCCACGCGCCCGTCGTGGACCTGGACGTCGACCAGCTGACCCGCCTCGCCACGCTGGTGGAGGAACCGGGCACCTACTGGGAGCGGCGCGGCCAGCTGCCCTGGCACTGACCGATCACCCCTGCTGACCAGCAGCTATGAGTCATGCATGCCTACAATGAGACAAAGATGTCTCACATGGGCTATGATTGTCTCATGGCCCTGGATCGTGACCACGTGCTGCGCAGCGCAGCCGCCCTGCTGACCCGCAAGTCCACGGCGACCATGGACGAGGTCGCCAAGGCCGCCGGGATCAGCCGGGCCACGCTGCACCGCCACTTCGCCGGGCGTGACGCGCTCGTACGGGCGCTGGAGGCGCTCGGCATCGCGGAGTGCGAGGCGGCGCTGGACACGGCCCGCCTGGAGGAGGGTTCCGCCGGCGAGGCCGTGCACCGCCTGGTCCGCTCGTTCGAACCCTCGGCCGGCCTGCTCGCCTTCCTCTACACCGAGAACCAGCTGTTCGAGGGCGAGGGGCAGAACCAGGGCTGGGCCCGCATCGACGAGCGCGTCACGGCCCTGTTCCGGCGCGGCCAGGAGAGCGGCGAGTTCCGTATCGACCTCACTCCGGTCTGGCTCACCGAGGCGCTCTACGGCCTGCTGGCCTCCGGTGCCTGGGCGGTCTCGGAAGGCCGCGTCGCCCCCAAGGACTTCACCCACATGATCGTCGAGCTGCTGCTCGGCGGCGCACTACGAAGAGAGGAATCATGACCAGCACCCTGCAGCCGGCGTGTGCGGCGGAGGTGGAGAAGCGCCCGGGCCGCTGGCTCGCGCTCTCCGTCCTCGTCCTGGCCGTGCTGCTGGTGGCCGTCGACGCCACCGTCCTCGGCCTCGCGACCCCGTACATCAGCGAAGACCTCAACCCCTCCGGTACCCAGCTCCTGTGGATCGGCGACGTCTACTCCTTCGTCATCGCCGGTCTGCTGGTCTCCATGGGCAGCCTCGGCGACCGCATCGGCCGCAAGCGCATCCTGCTGACCGGCGCCACGGCGTTCGGTGCGATATCCGTCCTGAACGCGTACGCGACCACCCCTGAACTCCTGATCCTGGCGCGGGCCCTGCTGGGCGTCGCCGGTGCGACCCTGATGCCGGCCACCCTCGCCCTGATCCGCAATCTCTTCCACGACCCGCGTGAGCGCAGCCTCGCGGTCGGCATCTGGGGCGCCACCGCCTCCGCCGGCACGGCCGTGGGCCCCATCACCGGCGGCTTCCTCCTCGAGCACTTCTGGTGGGGCTCGGTCTTCCTGATCAACCTGCCGGTGATGGCGGTCCTGGTGCTGGTCGGCATCCGTACGCTGCCCGAGTCCCGCAACCCGGACCCCGGCCCCTGGGACCTGATCAGCGTCGTCCTGTCGCTGGTCGGCATGATCGGCCTGGTGTACGCGGTCAAGGAGGCCGCCACCCACGGCCTCACCTGGCCCACGCTCGCCGCGGCCCTGCTGGGTGCGTCGGCGCTCTACGGCTTCGTGCGCCGCCAGCTCACCATGCCGGCCCCGCTGCTGGACATGCGCCTGTTCCGGCGCCGTGGCTTCAGCGGCGCGGTCCTCGCCGACCTGCTGACCGTGCTGGGCATGTCCGGCCTGGTGTTCTTCCTCTCCCAGTTCCTGCAACTGGTCCAGGGCAGGAGCCCCTTCGAGGCGGGCCTGGCCGAACTGCCCGCCGCCGTCGGCGCGGTGGCGGCCGGCCTGATCGCGGGCCGCGCGGCCCGCCGCTTCTCGGTACGGGCCGTGGTCTCGGGCGGTCTGGCCGCCGTGGGTATCGCCCTCGCCGTCCTCACGACCGTGGGCCGGTCGACGGGTTACCCGGTCCTCGGCGTCGCGCTCCTGGTCGTCGGCATCGGCGCCGGCTTCTCCTTCACGGTGACGGCCGACGTGATCCTCTCCAGTGTGCCCAAGGACCAGGCGGGCGCCGCCTCCGCGGTCTCCGAGACGGCGTACGAACTGGGCGCTGCCCTCGGCATCGCCCTGCTCGGCTCGATCGTGACCGGTGTCTACCGCGACTTCACGGGCCCGGCCGGAACCCCGGCAGCGGCCCATGAGTCACTGGGAGCGGCGGTGGAGGCCTCGACGGCCATGCCTGCGCACACGGCGGAGTCTCTCCTGGACGCGGCAAGCAGCTCTTTCGTCCAGGGCCTGCAGATCGCCTCGGCCGCAGGAGCAGCGGTCCTGCTGGCGACGGCGGTGGCGGCGTGGTTCCTGCTGAAGGGGCAGAAACTGGAAAGTGCCGGCTGAGCCGGCGCTTACGCAGCCTTGGCCTTCGTGGCGTACATGTCCACGTACTCCTGCCCGGAGAGCCGCATGACCTCGGCCATCACGGAGTCGGTCACGGCCCGCAGCACGTACCGGTCCCGGTCCATGCCCTCGTACCGCGAGAACTCCATCGCCTCGCCGAAGCGAACGGTGACCTTCCCGGGCCGCGGCATCCCCGCCCCGCCCGGCTGCAGCTTGTCCGTGCCGATCATCGCGAACGGAACCACCGGCGCACCGGTCATCAGCGTCAGCCGCGCGATACCGGTGCGCCCCCGGTACAGCCGGCCGTCGGGCGACCGCGTCCCCTCGGGGTAGATCCCGAAGACCTTCCCCTCCTCCAGGATCCGCCGCCCGGTCATCAGCGCGGCGACGCCACCGTTGGCCCCGTCCCGGTCGACCGGGATCATGCCGACGCCGGTGAAGAACCACGCCATCAGCCGGCCCTTGAGGGTCTTGCCGGTGACGTACTCGTCCTTGCCGATGAAGTACACCTGCCGCTTGGTGACGATCGGCAGCACCAGCGAGTCGATGAAGGTCAGGTGGTTGCCGGCCAGGATGACCGGCCCGTCCCCCGGGATGTGCTCCGCGCCCTCCACCTGTGGGCGGAACATCAGGCGCATGATCGGTCCGAGCACTGCCTTGATGAGCGCGAAGCGGGACAACGGGTCCTCCGATGTCGAGGGAAGCGATATGTGTCTGTGCAGGTGAGGACATTACTCGCGGCTCCGGGGGATGCGCACATCGGGTGCGGCCGGTTCACCGAGGTCTTACACACTGTTGACACTGGTTTACCTGCGGTGACGCCCCGGTGCCCGTCAGTGACGTACACCTGGAGTGTGACGGAGGTCGCGTCGAATGCCCGCGGCCGAAGCCGACGGACCGTCATGTCTCGCCTCGCACACGACAGACGGAGTCACCCGCGTGTTCGAACCGAGGTCTCCCATCGGTCATGTGTACGCCCCTACGATCGGCGCGCATCGAAGAGGCAGGACAGCGGGAGGGCGCTCATGGACAGCGACCAGACGAACGGGCAGACGCAGGGCACGGGACGGCGGGCGCTCCTCGGCGCAGCGGTGCTCGGCGCGGGCGGAGCGGTCTTCGGGCTGCCCGGAACCGCCCGGGCCGCCGACGCCCGGACGGCCGACGCCCGGACGGCCGACGCCCGGACGGCCGGGTACGGCGGGCGCGGGCTGAAGAGCCTGCCGGTGCCGACGATCATCGGCCACCGGGGTGCCAGCGGCTACCGCCCCGAGCACACCTTCGGCTCGTACAACCTGGCCCTCGACCTCGGCGCCGACGTCGTCGAGGCGGGCGACCTGGTGCCCACCAAGGACGGTCACCTGGTCTGCCGGCACGAGCCGGAGATCGGCGGCACCACGGACGTCGCCTCGCATCCCGAGTTCGCCGACCGCAAGACCACCAAGGTTCTGGACGGCGTCCCCACCACCGGCTGGTTCACCGAGGACTTCACCCTCGCCGAGCTGAAGACCCTGCGCGCGGTCGAGCGCATCCCGGCCAACCGCCCGCACAACACCCTCTACAACGGGCGCTGGGAGATCCCCACGTTCGAAGAGGTCCTGAAGTGGCAGGACGAGCAGACCCGCAAGCGCGGCAAGCAGGTCTGGATCTACCCCGAGACCAAGCACCCCACCTACTTCCGCAAGCTGGGCCTGGGCCTGGAGGAGCGGGTGGCGAAGCTGCTGCGCAAGTACGGGAGGGACGGCCGGGACTCGCCGGTCATCCTGCAGTCCTTCGAGCCGAGCAGCATCCAGAAGCTGAACCAGCTGGTGGACAACCCGCTCGTCGTGCTGCTCTCCTCGGCCAGCAGCCGCCCCTACGACTTCGTCGAGGCGGGCGACCCGCGCACGGTCGCCGACCTGATCACGCCCAAGGGGCTGCGGGAGATCGCCGGCTACGCGCAGGGCATCGGTCCGACGCTGGACCTGATCATCCCGAAGAACGCCGACGGCACCCTGGCCCAGCCGACCACGCTGGTCTCCGACGCGCACAAGGTGGGTCTCGTCCTGCACCCCTACACCATGCGCAACGAGAACCCCTTCCTCCCGGCCGAGTACCGCAAGGGCAGCGCCGCGGACGCCTACGGCGATGTCTTCGGCGCCTTCAGGACGTACTTCGCCACCGGCATCGACGGCGTCTTCACCGACAACGCCGACACCGGTGTGCTGGCCCGCGCCGACTTCCTGGCCGGCTGACCGGAGCCGCCCTCGTCAACACCGAGGCCGTACCGCACCCCTTTAGGGGTGACTCCGCGCCGTCCCGGAAACCTGCCGCCGGGGCGGCGCGTCGTTCCGCATATGACGCACGACTTGGTGGTCACCCTGCGCCCGCTGCTCGCCGCCGAGGCCTCTGCCGAGGCATATGCCTGCGGAGGTGAACCGGGCGATCTGGAGCAGGCCGTCTGGCTCCGCCTCCTGGAGCTCCTGGAGACCACCGGGCCGCCGACCGACCCGGAGGGCTGGCTGCGCAAGGCCGTCCGTGCCGAGGCCCGGCGCAGCCGTCGCACCACCCGCATCGAACGTCCGTACGATGTCGAGCCGGCCGACGACACCCGCTCCGACCCCGAACAGCTGGCACTCGCGGCCGCCCGGTACCGCGCCCTGCGCGACGCGGCGCGTCGGCTGCCCGGCCGCTGCCCCCGGCTCATCGAGGCGCTGCTCTCCCCGAGGGACCTGACATACCGGGAGATCGCGGGGGAGTTGGGTATCTCACAAGGCAGTCTCGGACCGGAACGTTCCAGATGTCTGGGATGTCTGCGCCGATTGCTCACGCCGGAGGTTGCGGCCCGTGAAGCGCGGGGATAGGAGTGAGGGACGACAGGTGATCAGGTGAGCGGGAGGCATGCGCACATGGGCATGAGCGTGACCATCTCGGTGGCGACCGAGCAGGATTCGGAGCAGATCTTCAGGCTCCAGTACCTGTGCTTCCAGAGCGAGGCGGCGCTGTACGGCAACTACCGCATCGACCCGCTCGTCCAGAGTCTCGACTCGGTCCGTCAGGAGGTCGTCGCCGACTGTGTCTTCGTGGCCCGCCTCGGCGACGAGGTGGTCGGCGCGGTGCGCGGCAAGGTGACCGAGGACGGCGCCGCCGCCATCGGCAAGCTCTGTGTCCACCCGCGTCTCCAGGGCCACGGCATCGGCGCGCGTCTGCTGCGCGCGGCCGAAGCGGCGCTGGAGGGGGAGCGGGGTGCCACCAAGTTCCGCCTCTTCACCGGCCACCGCAGCGAGAGCAACCTCCGCCTGTACCGCCGGGTCGGGTACCAGGCGGTGGGCCGGTCGAAGGGTGCGGACGGCGTGGAGATGATCGTCCTGGAGAAGCAGGCGGGCGCTTACGCAACTACGGCGTGAGGGGCGCCCCGAGGAGTCGCGGGGCCGTATTGACATGCGGCTCCGCCGCGTGGGCGCGAACGGCCCGCAGGCGCCCGCACTTCTCAGGCCGCAGCCCTCTGCTGCGCCTGCACCTTCCGCAGCCAGTACAGCGCGGACAACGGCAACAGCACGGGGATGAAGATGTAGCCCATCCCATAGTCCGACCACACGGTCGCGTCGGGAAACGCCGAGGGCTCCACGAGCGTCCACGTGCCGACGACCAGCACTCCCACCAACTCGGCCGCGCAGCAGACCCGCGCCGCCCTGCGCGCCGTCTCGCCCCCACGGACCAGCGTGTACGTGATGAACCCGTACACGACACCGGCCACCGCCGACAACGAGTAGGCGAGCGGCGCCCGCTGGAAGTCCGTCGCGATCTGGTACGCCGAGCGCGACAATGCGCCGACCACCATCACGCCGTAGAACCAGACGAGCAGCATTCCCGGCCCGCTGATCAACCGGGTCGGCTTCTCCTCGAGCGCCGTCATCTCAGCCTCCCCAGATGTCGTAGAGCCGTACCTCGAGCACGGCCAGCACCACACCGCCGGCCGCCACCGTCACCGAGCCCCAGCGCGTCCGCTCGGCCAGGGACATGAAGCCCGCCGCCGGCACGCACGCGAACGCGCCCAGCAGATACGCCACGAAGATGGCCGTCCCCTGCTCCGGCTTCTCGCCCCGGACCAGCAGCACGATCCCGGCCACCAGCTGGATCACGGCCAGCAGCGACACCACGGCCATGCCGATGAAGTGCCAGTCCTTGGTCGGCTGGTCCCGGTGGGCGGCCCAGCCGCACCAGGCGGCGAGCAGCAGCGCGGCGACTCCGGTCACCAGCGTCAGGGCGTTGAGCATGCGGTGACCTTATTACGGCCGAAATGGCCCGACGCCGCCGACCCCGTCGTACGCCGTAGGGTCTAGACCATGATGTTCCACGCGCACGCCCTCCTGTTCGACAACGACGGCACCCTCGTCTCCTCCCTCGAATCCGTCGAGCGCTGCTGGACACGCTGGGCGCAGGAGTACGGCATCACCGCCGAGCAGTTCCGGCGCGTCGCGCTGCACGGGCGGCCCGCGGCCGAGATAGTCGCCGACCTGCTGCCCGCCCGGCTCGTGCCGGAGGCGGTCGCCCGGGTCGAACAGCTGGAGGTGGAGGACGTGCCCGGCGGGGGCGTGCGGCTCCTGCCGGGCACCCGGGACTTCCTCGACTTGCTGCCCGCCGACCGATGGGCCGTCGTCACCTCCGCCACCCGGCGGCTCGCCGAGGCCCGCCTCGACGCCGTCGGCATCGTGCCCAAGACGCTCGTCGCCGCCGACGACATCACCCGCGGCAAGCCCGACCCCGAGCCCTATCTGCTCGCCGCCCGGCAGCTCGGCGTGGACCCGGCCCACTGTGTCGTCTTCGAGGACGCACCCGCAGGACTCCAGGCGGGCCGCGCGGCCGGCATGACCACCGTGGCGTTGGCCACAACCCACCGGGCCGAGGAGCTGGACGCCGACCTGGTGGTGAGGGACCTGTCGGCCTTGTCCGCACTGGTCACCGAGGCCGGAGTGGAGATCTCCGTTCGCGACTGAGAACTGTCCGCCGCTGTCCAGCATGCGGACAGCGGCGGCCGGTCAGCACCGTAGGTCTGGTTTACTGATCGCATGACCACGACGAGCTGCCGCACCCTTGCGACCGAGGCGACCCTGACGCCCGGTGCTCGTTGTATGTGTTCGCGCCGAATGTGTGCTTTCTAGAGGGCCCCTGCACCACCTGAGCCTCGCGCCCCGAAGCGAGAGCCGTGGCCGTCCCCACGCCGGATCCCCGGCCTGAGTGACTGAAGCCTCCCCCACTGCCTGAACGGCGTGGGGGACCCCCATCGCGCACGCGACGTTCTCCCCGGTTCACCGCCTCGGCCAGAACCGTGCCGCGTCCCTGAACGACTGCAACTGCACCCGTGTCCGGGCACACCCACGCCCGTGCACTCGACAGTGACGGAAACCCCTGTGATCACCACATCGGGCCTGACCAAGGTCTACCGCTCCCGCGGCCGTGAGGTCACCGCCCTCGACGGCGTCGATCTCCATGTCCGCGAAGGCGAGGTCTACGGCGTCATCGGCCAGTCCGGCGCCGGAAAGTCCTCGCTCATCCGCTGCGTCAACCTGCTCGAGCGTCCGACATCCGGGACGGTGAGCGTCGCCGGACAGGACCTCACCGCGCTCGCCGGCCGCGGCCCCCGCGCCGGCAAGGAGCTGCGCCGGGCGCGCAGCCGCATCGGCATGGTCTTCCAGCACTTCAACCTGCTCTCCTCGCGGACCGTGCAGGACAACGTCGAGCTGCCGCTGGAGATCCTCGGCAAGTCCGGCAAGGAGCGTTCCCGCAAGGCGCTCGAACTCCTCGACCTGGTCGGCCTCGCCGACAAGGCCAAGGCCTACCCCGCCCAGCTCTCCGGCGGCCAGAAGCAGCGCGTCGGCATCGCCCGCGCCCTGGCCGGCGACCCCAAGGTGCTGCTCTCCGACGAGGCCACCAGCGCCCTCGACCCGGAGACCACCCGCTCCATCCTCCAGCTGCTGCGCGACCTGAACCGGCAGCTGGGCCTGACCGTCCTGCTCATCACCCACGAGATGGACGTCGTGAAGTCCGTCTGCGACTCCGCCGCCCTCATGGAGAAGGGCAGGATCGTGGAGTCCGGCACGGTCAGCGAACTGCTGGCCACCCCCGGCTCCGAGCTGGCCTCCGCCCTGTTCCCGGTGGGCGGCGAGGCCACGGGCGCCGACCGGACCGTCCTCGACGTCACCTTCCACGGCGAGGCCGCCACCCAGCCGGTCATCTCCCAGCTCGCGCGCACCTACAACATCGACATCTCGATCCTCGGCGCCGCCATCGACACCGTCGGCGGTCTCCAGATCGGCCGCATGCGCATCGAACTGCCCGGCCGCTACGAGGACAACGTGGTGCCCGTGGGCTTCCTGCGTGAGCAGGGCCTGCAGGTCGACGTCGTCGACCACACGGTCCAGGCGCCCGTGCTGGTGAAGGAAGGTGCCAAGTGACCTGGTCCGAGATGCAGCCGCTGCTGTCCCAGGCGTGTAGCGAGACGTTCACCATGGTGGCCTGGTCCACCCTGATCGCCGTCGCCGCCGGCCTTCCGCTCGGCATCCTCCTCGTCCTGACCGACCGGGGCGGCCTGCTGCAGAACGTCGTCGCCAACAAGGTGATCGGCCAGGTCGTGAACGTCGGCCGGTCGATGCCGTTCATCATCCTGATGGTCGCGCTGATGAGCTTCACCCGCTGGGTCACCGGGACGACGATCGGCACGACCGCCGCCATCGTGCCGCTCGCCATCGGCGGCATCCCGTTCTTCGCCCGCCTGGTCGAGACGGCTGTCCGCGAAGTGGACAACGGTCTCGTCGAGGCCGTACAGGCCATGGGCGGCAACTCCTGGACGATCGTCCGCAAGGTCCTCGTCCCCGAGGCCCTGCCCTCGCTGATCGCCAGCACGACCACGACGGTCATCGCCCTGATCGGCTACTCCGCCATGGCCGGCACGGTCGGCGGCGGCGGTCTCGGCGACCTCGCCGTCCGCTACGGCTACCAGCGCTTCGAGACCGAGCTGATGTGGATCACCGTCGCGATCCTCGCCGTGGCCATCTCCCTCATCCAGTTCGCCGGCGACTACGCGGCCCGCTCCCTGCACCACCGCGGCGCGCGCTCCGGCCCCGCTCCCAAGCTGCGCCTGCTGAAGGCCGAGGCGACCGAGCCCGCCGACATCACCAAGGTCGCCTGAGACCCCCCAAAGACTCCCCGTACACCCATCACGGGGTCGCACCACCCTTAAGGAAAGGCACTTTTCGTGCGTAACACCGCCAAGCTCACCACCGCCGTCCTCGCCGCCGGAGCCCTCACCTTCGGACTCACCGCCTGCGGCTCCGGCAACGACTCCGCCGGCTCCTCCGACTACAGCGGCCCGCTGGTCGTCGCCGCGAGCCCGACCCCGCACGCCGAGATCCTGAACTTCGTCAAGGAGAACCTGGCGAAGAAGGCGGGCCTCGACCTCGAGGTCAAGGAGTTCACCGACTACATCACGCCGAACACGGCGACCGAGGACGGCTCGGTCGGGGCCAACTACTTCCAGAACCAGCCGTACCTGGACGACTTCAACAAGAAGCGCGGCACCCACATCGTGCCCGTCGTCACGGTGCACCTGGAGCCGCTCGGCCTCTACTCCCACAAGGTGAAGAGCGCCGATGCCCTCAAGAGCGGTGCGACCGTCGCCGTCCCGAACGACTCCGTCAACGAGGCCCGCGCGCTGAAGCTGCTCGCCGCCAAGGGCCTCATCACGCTCAAGGACGGCGTCGGCACCGAGGCCACCCCGCAGGACATCGCCAAGAACCCCAAGAACCTCAAGTTCAAGGAGGTCGAGGCGGCCCAGACCCCGCGTTCCCTGGACGACGTGGACGCCGCCGTGGTCAACGGCAACTACGCGATCTCCTCGGGTCTCAAGCCGGCGAAGGACGCCCTCGTGCTGGAGTCCGCGAAGAACAACCCGTACGGCAACTTCCTCGCGGTCGAGAAGGGCAACGAGAAGGACCCGCGGGTGAAGAAGCTCGCCAAGCTCCTCACCTCGCCCGAGGTCAAGAAGTTCATCGAGGACAAGTACCAGGGCTCGGTCATCCCGTCCTTCTGAATCTGACGGCTCGTCCGACGGCACGTATACGGCGTATCGCCACGCACGGGGTCCACTCCCTCACCCGGGGTGGGCCCCCTCGTGCCGTTCAGTGGTTTCATGCTGCATGCTGGGCAGTTCAGCGGGGCCCTGACGGTCCTGATGCTCTCTCAAGGATTTTCCGAAGGTTACGGAGCGGCGCATGACTAGCACCTTCCCCAACATCTCCATCAGCACGGAGCGGTTGGTGCTGCGTCCCCTCGACGAGGACGACGTGCCCGCCCTGGCCGAGATGATGAACGACGAGCACATCGGTGCCTGGACCGACGTCCCCCAGCCCTTCACCCAGGACGACGCCCGGTACTGGATCACCGAGTACGCGCCCGCCGAGCGCACCGCCGGCCGCGGCCTGGACCTCGCCGTCACCGAGTTCCTCACCCAGCGCCTCGTCGGCATCGTCCAACTGGGCAAGACCAACTGGCACATCCGCTCCACCGAGCTGTCGTACATCGTCGCCCCCTGGGCCCGCGGCGAGGGCTACGCCTCCGAGGCCGCCCTCGCCACCGCCCAGTGGCTCTTCGGCGACCAGAAGTTCGAGCGCATCGAGATCCGTACCGCCGCCGACAACACGGCATCCCAGCAGGTCGCGCAGAAGATCGGCTGCATCAGCGAGGGCGTGCTGCGCAACGCCTGCATAGTCCACGTCCGCGCCGAGGACGGAACCTGGACCGACCTGCGCACGGACTTCATCGTCTGGAGCCTCCTCCCGGAGGACCTCGAAGGCGCCGACGGGCAGCTCGCCGACACCGGCGGCTTCACCTCGTACGCCGACTGGAACTGACCCCGGCGAGGCGCACCCGGATCCGCGTACGGCCCCGCCGCATCGCGCGTCCGCTGCCTTCACCAGGTACCCTCACGGAGCCCGCCCGACGGGCCCGTACCCCTGACGAGCTGCGAAAACCTGGAGACTGACGACGATGGCCGACCGGGTCACGGTGATCGGCTGGGACGGCTCGCCGCTGACCGCCACGGCACGCGCCGCCCTCGGCGCCGCCACGCTCGTGGCCGGCGCGGCACACCACCTCGCACTCCCCGAGGTCCCGCCCACCGCCGAGCGCATCCGCCTCGGCAGCCTCGCGCTGGCCGCCCGCCGCATCGCCGCCCACCGTGGCACCGCGGTCGTGCTCGCCGACGGCGACCCCGGCTTCTTCGGCGTCGTACGGGCCCTGCGCGCACCGGAGTTCGGCCTGGAGGTCGAGGTCGTCCCCGCCGTCTCCTCGGTGGCCGCCGCCTTCGCCCGCGCCGGCATGCCCTGGGACGACGCCCAGGTGGTCGTCGCCCACCGGCGCACCCTGCGCCGTGCCGTGAACGTCTGCCGTGCCCACACCAAGGTCGCCGTCCTCACCTCGCCGGGCGCAGGCCCCGCCGAGCTGGGGCTGCTCATGGACGGGATCCACCGGACCTTCGTCATCTGCGAGGAGCTGGGCACCGAACGCGAGCGGGTCTCGGTCGTGACCTCCGACAATGCCCCCGACCACACCTGGCGCGACCCGAACGTCGTCATCGTCATCGGCGGCCCGGCCGGAGCCGCCGACGGCGGCGGCTGGATCGCCGGGCGCGACCCCGGCACCGGACCCCGCGGCTGGGTGCAGCCGGACGAGGAGTACGGGGGGTACGGCGGCGGCCTCGGTGAAGGGGAGACCCAGCTGCTCCGGGCCGCCCAACTCGCCCGTCTCGGTCCCCGGGTCGGCGACCTCGTCTGGGACATCGGCTGCGGCAGCGGCGCCTTCGCCACCGAGGCGGCGCGCGCCGGAGCCGCCGTCATCGCCGTCGACCGGCTGTCCGACGCCTGCGCCCGGACCGACACGGCCGCCCGCCGCTTCGGCGTCCAGCTCCAGGTGGTGCAGGGCACCGCGCCCCATGTCCTCGAAAACCTGCCCGAACCGGACGTCGTGCGGGTCGGCGGCGGGGGAGCGGCCGTGGTCTCCGCGGTCGCCGACCGCCGCCCGCAGCGCATCGTGACCCACGCCGCGACCCGCGACGAGGCCGAACTCGTCGGCCGCGGCCTGAGCGAACACGGATACCGGGTCGAGTGCGCCCTGCTGCAGTCCGTCGAACTCGACACCAGGGCCTGGACGGAGACCGAGCGGAACGTTGCGTTCCTGCTCACAGGGGAATTGCTGCGGCGCGAAGCGCCTCGTTGAGGGGCGGTGGTCGGGCGACGGGTGGGCCTGCCGGATCGCGCCCCGTGATCCTGTTGTCGTACTGCGCGCGGTAGGCTGGCCGATCGTTGTACCGCATCGGTGGCCCGGAACTTCGTTCGCCAATGTCCGGAAAGCGTGCCCGCTTTGGGGTGGGTGTGGTACGGCAGAACCCGAGGACGCGCAACGTGGCGCAGTCCACAGCGGGCTGTCGCGGATCATGCTGTCGCGACGGCTGAACGGCCGGGACAATGCCACTGAATGGCTTTGTCGCCTTTTTTGGGCGGGTCGTTCGTGCCGCTGGGCACACACGCTCGTTCTTCACTACGGGGCGGTCGGTGCGCCGTTCCGGGTGAGCTGGTCGTAGAAGCACTAACCGATGGGCGAGGGGTACGCATGACCGACACCGGCCAGGTCCCGGGCGAGGGACAGCCGGAGAGCGCAGGCATGGTGGAACAGCCGGGCGTCCCCGCGCACGGCGCGTACACCTACCTCTCCGAGGCACCCGCCGAGGACGAAGACCTGCTGCTGCCGGGAGCCCAGGGCGCGTGGGGCAACGAAGTGCACCCCCCCGCCCCGGAACCGGTGGTCGAGGCCGTCCACCAGCCGGGCCCGCACGAGACGGCCGGCCGGGACAGCGGTTCCGTCGACCTCAGCGGCGTCCGGCTGCCGAATCCGGCGCCGGCGTCCGTGCCGCCGTCGCCCATCCTCTCGGCCCCGCAGGACGCGGCCGCCGCGCCGCAGCAGGCGCGCCGGCCGCTGCATCTCGGTCCGCCGATCCCCGACGCCACCGCCAGCCCGGTCCGCTCCCTCGCCGACCGCGGGCCCGCCGGAGCGCCGGTACGGCAGCCGGGACCGGCCACGCCCGGACCCGAGTACCTCGAGGCCCAGCCGCTGGGCGACATGGCCCCGCAGAACGCGGCCCCCTGGGGCGCCGCGCCGGTCGCCGTGGCCCAGGTCGGCACGGAGGCCCCGGCCGCCGAAACGGTCGGTCCCGTCGCGGTCCCCGAGGCCGTCGCCGATGTACCCGACGCCGCCCAGGCCACGATGACCCGCCTTGCCACGCAGGCGGCCGCGCAGCTGCCCGGCGAGGCGGTCCAGCCGCAGGCCGTGCACGGCCATGACGGGGTGCAGCCGGTGCACGGTCACGACGGTGTGTACGTCCCCCAGGGGGATCTGGACCTGGGCCAGGGCCCCGAGGCCGCCGCCCCTTCCGACGCCGCTGCCGGTGGGGCCGTCCCCGCGCCCGAGGCCGAGGCCGCCGAGGCGGTCCATGCCGTGGAGACCGGCCCGGTGCCCCCTGCGGCCGACGTGCTGGAGCAGGGTGCTCCGGTTCAGCCGGCGCAGGCCGAGGCCGTACCGGTCCAGGCGCCCCAGGCCGCGCCGGTCGCGGAGGCCACGCCGGTGGCGGACACGGCGGAGCCCGTCCAGGTGCCCGAGCCTGTCCAGCAGCCGGAGCCTGTCCAGCAGGCCGAGGCCGCACCTGTCGTCGAGGCCGCTCAGCCGGTCGAGGGCGCACCCCTTGCCGAGTCGGCTCAGCCCGTCGAGGCCGCCCCCGTTGCCGAGGCGGTTCAGCCGGTCGAGGCGGCACCCGTCGTCGACGCCGTGCAGGCAGAGGTCCCCTCGGCTGCTGATGCGCCGGCCGAGGCTGTCGCCGCCGCTCCGGCACAGGGTGAGGCCGAGGAGGCGGATCCCGCCGTCGCCCAGAGGGTCACCGAAGCCGTCCCGGTCGTCACCGAAGCCGTCCCGGTCGCTCCGGCCCAGCCCGGCCCGTCCGCCGCCGGTCCCGTCGAGACCCGGCCCGCCGTTGTCCCCGACTCCGCCGCCCCCGCTGCCGGCCAGGTCCCGCCCGCCGTCGAGCAGGGGCAGGCGCCCGAGCCCGTGGCCGCCGCCGAGCCGGCGCCGGAGCCGGCGCACGCGGCCGAACCGGCAGAGTCCCCGGAGCCCCTCGCCCCGGCGCAGGACGTCGCGCAGGTGCTGGTTCCGGAGGCCACGCCCGAGGTGTCCGGGCCCGCCCTCCTGCAGGCCCAGGGCCCGCAGCTCGCGGGTCCCGTCCCGCAGTACGGCGATCCCGCGGCCGCCCCGCAGCAGCCGCAGCCCCAGGCGTCGGATGCCGCCGAGCAGGCCGCGGTGGCGCCGACCCCCGACACCGGCATCGCCGCACCCGCCGGCCCGCAGCTCCAGCCCGTCGAGGCCGCTCCGGTGGCGCCCGAGGCCGAGGCCGCTCCGGTGACGCCGGAGACCGAGGCCCCGACAGCGGTCGCACCGGCCACCGAGCCGGACCCGGCCGCGGCGGCCGCGCAGCAGGCACCCGCCGGCACCACCGGGCCGCTGCCCTCCGGCGTCCCGCTCCAGGCGCACCCCGAGCAGCCGCTCGGGCAGTTCGTGCCCGTCGAGGGCCAGGTGCCGACCACCCCGCACCTGGCGCCGACCCCGCCGCACCCCCTCGTCCTGCCCGCCCAGGAGCAGCAGGAGCCCGTCGTCACGGTCCCCGCTCCGCGCGAGGCCGAGCCCGCCGCCGGACCGGACGCGTCGGCCGACGAGCACGCCCCCGACGTCGTACAGCACGCGGAGGACCTGGAGACCAGGGCCGCCGACCAGGAAGAGAGCAAGGCCGCAGTGGAAGAGGCAGGACAGTCCACCGGACCGGCCGCTCCGGCCTACGACGACGCCGAGCGCGAGGCCGTCCTGAAGGTGATGCGCGAACGGCGCGACATCCGCAACGGCTTCCGCAGCGACCCGATCCCGCACGAGGTGCTGCTGCGCGTCCTGGAGGCCGCCCACACGGCGCCCTCCGTGGGCCACTCGCAGCCCTGGGACTTCGTCGTCATCCGGTCCGCCGACACCCGCCGCACCATGCACGAACTGGCCATGCGCCAGCGCGAGGCGTACGCCAAGTCGCTGCCCAAGGGCCGGGCCAAGCAGTTCAAGGAACTGAAGATCGAGGCCATCCTCGACACCCCGGTGAACATCGTCGTCACCGCGGACCCGACCCGCGGCGGCCGCCACACCCTCGGCCGGCACACCCAGCCGCAGATGGCGCCGTACTCCGCCGCGCTCGCGGTCGAGAACCTCTGGCTCGCCGCGCGCGCCGAAGGCCTCGGCGTCGGCTGGGTCAGCTTCTTCGACGAGCGCGAGATGGTCCGTGCCCTCGGCCTGCCCGAGCACCTGGAGGTCATCGCCTACCTGTGCGTCGGGTACGTCGACGAGTTCCCGGACGAGCCCGAGCTGATGCAGGCCGGCTGGTCCAAGCGGCGCCCGCTGTCCTGGGTGGTGCACGAAGAGACGTACGGCCGCCGCGCCCTGCCCGGAGAGGAACCCCACGACCTGCTTGCCGAGACCGTCGCACAGATCCGCCCGCTGGACGCCAAGGCGCTCGGCGAGGCCTGGGAGCGCCAGAAGCGCATGACCAAGCCGGCCGGCGCGCTCGGCATGCTGGAGATCATCTCCGCGCAGCTGTCGGGCCTGTCCCGGCAGTGCCCGCCGCCGATCCCGGAGCCCGCAGCCGTCGCCATCTTCGCCGGTGACCACGGGGTCCACGCCCAGGGCGTCACCCCCTGGCCGCAGGAGGTCACCGCCCAGATGGTGGCCAACTTCCTGGGCGGGGGAGCGGTCTGCAACGCCTTCGCCAACCAGGTCGGCGCCGAGGTCTGCGTCGTGGACGTCGGTGTCGCCGCCGACCTGCCGGCCACGCCCGGCCTGCTGCCCCGCAAGATCCGCGGCGGCACGTCCGACATGACCACCGGCCCCGCGATGAGCCGCGAGGAGGCCAAGGCGGCCATCGAGGTCGGCATCGAGACCGCCCGCGACCTGGTGGCGGCGGGCAACAAGGCGCTGCTCACCGGTGAGATGGGCATCGCCAACACGACCGCGTCCGCCGCGCTCATCTCCGTCTTCACGGGCGCCGACCCGGCGGAGGTCACCGGCCGGGGCACGGGCATCAACGACGAGACCCTCGCCCGCAAGACCGAGGTCGTCCGCCGTGCGCTCGAAGTCCACCAGCCGGACCCGGCCGACCCGATCGGCGTCCTCGCGGCGATCGGCGGCTTCGAACACGCGGCGCTGGTCGGCCTGCTCCTGGGCGGAGCCTCCCTGCGTACCCCGGTGATCCTGGACGGCGTCAGCGCCGGCGCCGCGGCTCTGGTGGCCCGCGCGATCGCCCCCGAGGTGCTCGCGGCCTGCATCGCCGGCCACCGCAGCGCCGAGCCCGGCCACGTCGCGGCCCTCAACAAGCTGGGCCTGCGGCCCCTGGTCGACCTCGACCTCCGCCTCGGCGAGGGCACGGGCGCCCTGCTGGCCCTCCCGCTGGTGCAGAGCACGGCCAGGGCGATGCACGAGGTGGCGACCTTCGATTCGGCAGGGGTCACCGAGAAGTAGGGGCGGCTTCCGGCCGACGGCCGGTCAGGCGTGGTCCGTGCGCAGTCGTTCCGCCGGGCGGGCACGGACCACGCGGCCGCGCCCGGCCACCCTGCCCAGCCACCGGACAGCCGACCCGCCTTTCCGGCAGCCAACGTAAAATCCGCACGTCAGGGCCACCGCAAAGCCGCAGAGGCCTCGCACTGCACAGCAGCAAGAGGAGCCGCCCCTCATGGCCGAACACCCCGCCTACCCCGTAGGCCTCCGCCTCTTCGGCCGTCGAGTGGTCGTCCTCGGCGGTGGCCAGGTCGCCCAGCGCCGCCTCCCCGCACTGATCGCGGCAGGCGCGGACATCCTGCTGGTGTCCCCCGGGGCGACCCCCTCCGTGGAGGCGATGGCGGACGCGGGCGAGATCACCTGGGAGCGGCGCCCCTACGCGGACGGCGACCTCGCGGCCGCCTGGTACGCCCTCATCGCCACCAGCGACCCCGAGGCCAACGCCCGGGCCTCCGCCGAGGCGGAGCGCCACCGCGTCTGGTGCGTCCGCTCCGACGACGCCGACCAGGCGACGGCCTGGACCCCGGCGACCGGCCACAGCGAGGGGGTCACCGTCGCCGTCCTCACCACGGACGCCAGGGGCCGCGACCCCAGGCACACCGCCGCCATCCGCGACGCGGTCGTCGAGGGCCTGCGCGACGGCACCCTCGTCGCCCCGCACCACCGCACCCGTACACCCGGCGTGGCCCTGGTCGGCGGCGGTCCCGGCGACCCGGACCTCATCACCGTCCGCGGCCGCCGTCTGCTCGCCGAGGCCGACGTCGTCATCGCGGACCGGCTCGGCCCGCGCGACCTGCTCGCCGAACTCCCGTCGCACGTCGAGGTCATCGACGCCGCGAAGATCCCGTACGGCCGGTACATGGCCCAGGAGGCCATCAACAACGCGCTGATCGAGCACGCCAAGCAGGGCAAGTCCGTGGTCCGGCTCAAGGGCGGCGACCCGTTCGTCTTCGGCCGGGGTATGGAGGAGGTCCAGGCGCTCGCCGAGGTCGGCATCCCCTGCACGGTCGTGCCGGGCATCTCCAGCTCGATCTCCGTTCCCGGCGCGGCCGGCATCCCGGTCACCCACCGCGGTGTCGCCCATGAGTTCACCGTGGTCAGCGGCCATGTCGCCCCCGACGACGAGCGCTCCCTCGTCGACTGGCCGGCGCTGGCCAGGCTGACCGGTACGCTCGTGATCCTGATGGGCGTCGACAAGATCGGGAAGATCGCCGAGACGCTCGTCGCGCACGGCAGGTCGCCCGAGACCCCCGTCGCCCTCGTCCAGGAGGGCACGACGGCCGCTCAGCGCCGTGTGGACGCGACCCTCGCCACGGTCGCCGAGACCGTACGTGCCGAGGACGTGAAGCCCCCGGCGGTCATCGTCATCGGCGAGGTCGTGAACATCGGCCCGGAGCCGGTGGCTTGATCCCGCGTAACCCGGGGTAACACAACCCGTTCCCAGCCGTTGGCAGCACACCCAGGACAAGGCAGTATCACCCTGTGGCCGATCTCATCACCGTTGAGGATCCCGACGACCCGCGCCTGCGCGACTACACGGGCCTGACCGACGTCGAACTGCGCCGCAAGCGCGAGCCGGCCGAGGGCCTGTTCATCGCCGAGGGCGAGAAGGTCATCCGAAGGGCCAAGGAAGCCGGCTACGAGATGCGCTCCATGCTGCTCTCGGCCAAGTGGATCGACGTCATGCGCGACGTCATCGACGAACTCCCGGCCCCCGTGTACGCGGTCACCCCGGAACTGGCCGAGCAGGTCACCGGCTACCACGTGCACCGCGGCGCCCTCGCCTCCATGCAGCGCAAGCCGCTGCCGACGGCGGCGGAACTGCTCCGCTCCGCCCGCCGGGTGGTGGTCATGGAGTCGGTCAACGACCACACCAACATCGGCGCGATCTTCCGCTCGGCGGCAGCCCTCGGCATGGACGCGGTACTGCTGTCGCCCGACTGCGCCGACCCGCTGTACCGCCGCAGCGTCAAGGTCTCCATGGGTGCGGTGTTCTCCGTGCCGTACGCCCGCCTGGAGACCTGGCCCAAGGGTCTGGAGTCGGTGCGCGAGGCGGGCTTCACGCTCCTCGCGCTCACGCCGGACGAGAAGGCCAGAAGCCTGGACGAGGCCGCCCCGCACCGGATGGACCGGGTCGCGCTGATGCTCGGCGCCGAGGGCGACGGTCTGTCCACGCAGGCCCTGGTCGCCGCCGACGAATGGGTGCGCATCCCCATGTCCCACGGGGTCGACTCCCTCAACGTGGGCGCGGCCGCCGCGGTGGCCTTCTACGCGGTGGCCTCGGGACGCCCCGCGTCCTGAGCCGGACCGGAAGGCTCGGTTCCCCGAGCCGGACCGGAAAGCTCAGTTCCCCGAGCCGGACCCGGACTCGAAGGTCGAGTCGTACCGCTGCGACATCAGCTTCCCGCCGTCCGGCGGCGTGAAGCTCGGCTGTACGTGGCGCTGCCGCCGGCCGTCGTCGCCGAGCCCGCGGGCCGGGCCCTGGCAGCCCTGCGCCACCGCGATACCGAGCGCCACCAGCAGCGTCACGACCACGAACACGAACAGCCGCTGGCGCAGCAGCCGGGGATTGGCGGGGCGACGGCCGGTCCCCGTCGCGCGCGGCACCGGACGCCCGGTGCCGCTGCGCGGAGCGGGCCGGCTCCCGCTGCCCGAGCGCGTGCCGCCGGAGCGGGGCGCCGGGGTGGGGCGGGCCGCGCCCGGCCGGGAGGAGACGCCCCCGGCGCGTGAGGCGCTGCCGCCCCGCGAGGGGGTGCCGCCCCGGGCGGGCGTGCCGCCGCGCGGCACCGGGGTGCCGGGGGCTGTGCGCCGCTGGGCGCGCTGCGGCTCGGGGTAGGTGTCCACGAGCCGTCCGGTGGGCCGGTCCGCCTCGGCGGCGCGCGGCGCGGGCGGCCGTGCGTCGGCCAGGCCCTGCGCCTCACGGGCGGCGATCTCCTTGAGCCGCAGCGACAGTTGGAGGGTGCTGGGCCGGTCCTCGGGATCCTTGGCCAGACAGGCCCGCACCAGCGGCGCGAGGGCGTCCGGAACGCCGTACAACTGCGGCTCCTCGTGCACGACGCGGTACAGCATCACCTCGGAACTGCCCTGCCCGAAGGGGGAGTCGCCGGTCGACGCGTAGGCCAGGGTCGCGCCGAGGGAGAAGACGTCGGTGGCCGGGGTGACGGCCGCGCCGCGCACCTGTTCGGGGGCGAGGAAGCCGGGGGAGCCGACGGCGGTGCCGACGTGCGTGAGCGTGGAGGCGCCGGTGGCCCACGCGATGCCGAAGTCGATGATCCGCGGCCCCTTGGGGGACAGCAGGATGTTGGAGGGCTTCAGGTCCCGGTGGACGACCCCGGCCTCGTGCACGGCGACGAGTCCCTCGGACAGGGCCGCGCCGACCGCCGCCGCCTCGGCCGCGCCGAGCGGGCCCTCGTCGGCGACCTTGTCGTGCAGGGAGGGGCCGGGCACGTACTGCGTCGCGAACCACGGCCGGTCGGCCTCCAGGTCCGCCGCCACCAGGCGTGCGGTGCAGCCTCCCCTGATACGTCGGGCCGCCGAGACCTCACGGGCGAACCGCGAGCGGAACTCCTGGTCCTCCGCCAGATCGGGCCGGATCACCTTCAGCGCGACCCGCTGCCCCTTCTTGTCGGAGCCGAGGTAGACCACGCCCATTCCGCCCGCGCCGAGCCGTCGGTGAAGCCTGAACGAGCCGACGACGCGCGGGTCCTCGCGCCTCAGGCGCATCATCGCCATGTTCATCCCCGCTGCCCGGTCCCTGTGACGTGGCACAGCTTACGTTTCCACAGCCGCCTGCGCGCAGAGGCCGCGCCCTCCGGGACGGACGGATTGTGCACGACGGGAGCACGAGGTGAAACACGGTCAGTTAGCCGCTCCCTGCGGTGCCTTTGGGGAACCCGTGACTTCAACATGCGGACGTGACAGGGAGGTTGGCCCCGGCCGGAGTGACCATGGACGAGGAGAGGCGCCCACGGAAGGAACACCGAGCCCTCCTTTCCGCCTGCCGCCCTGAACCGGCCACCGCGCGCACACATCACATCCCCATACCCCACCCAAGTGAGCGAAGTCACTCGCCGCAGCCGTCGGATGGTCCGGAAATGACCGGACACGGTGGGCGACCCCTCCGGGAAGACCCCGAGACCTGGGACCCCGTCTCCACCCAGGGGAGTACTCCGCAGGTCGTGGCTCATCCTCCGGGAGGCCCGCGATTCGGTACGAAGGCATGACGCCCTTGGGAGGCCGCACGCCTAGATTTGAGGTCAAGCGGCGGGTGCAGCACTCGTCCCCCGAGGTCAGGCACCCGCCGCTGCCAACGACAACAGAGAACGACAACAGAGACGGTCAGGAGAGGGACCATGGCCCACCCGGCACCGCGACGCACGACGTTCGCCCCTCGCCGGACGGGTCGTCGCCACCCGCTGGTGGCGACACTCATGGCTCTTCCCCTGGCGGCCCTGCTCCTCCTCGTCTTCGACGGCTGGGAGACAGTGGCCACACAGGCGTCGTCCGTGGGTGCGATGCTGGGGCGCTGAGCGGCGACCCCAGGCCCGGAAGAGCGGTCCGGGCGGGGACATCGATCCATGAAACCCCGTGGGGACGGGGGTACGGCGGACGGCACAAATGCCGGCGCAGCTGGGGAGCTGCGCCGGCATTGCGCCGTTCTGGACCTCCGTCCGTTCCGTCTGCGGGCCGGTGCGGACGGATCGCGCAGTCCCCCGCGCCCCTGGGGGAGTGGCGGTCGCCGTACCCGGCGAAACCCACCCCCGCCCAGCCGTGGCGCCGAGCCCACCGCACCCCCCGCGCCCCGCGTACGCTCACCCCGGACACCCCACCGACCGAGGCCTCCGTGAACCTTCTCGCCGCTCTCACCGCAGAACTCAGCGCCACCGCCCACCCCCGGACCGGCGGCGCCACCTGCGCGTGCGGCACCACCCCCCTCGCCGACCGCCCCGACGCCACGGTCGTCCGCCACGCCGACACCGTGGCGAAGGCCCACGCCCCGGACACCGACCCCGCCGGGCTGACCCTGCGTCTCGCCGCGGCGGCCCGGCTCCCGGACGTCCTCCTCGCCCCGCTCGCCACCACCCCGGCCACTCTCCACAACCGCCCGGTGACCTTCTGGCCGTACGGCGCCCCCGTGGACCCGGACGACCCGGCCGCCGCCCCCTGGGAGGCCGCGGCCATCCTCCTCGCCCGGCTGCACCGGACTGTCCCTCCCAGCCCCCTGCCCCCGATGCGCGGCCCCGCCAAGGCCGCCCACGCCATCCAGCGCCTGCGTGCGGCCGTGAGCACCGCGCCCCATCCCGCCGCACCCCCCGTCCTGCGGGCCTGGCACGCGCTCCCCGCCTGGGCCCGCGCCGAGGCCCCCATGCCCGGCACCCCGGCCCTCTGCCACGGTGACCTCCACCTCGGCCAGCTGGTCCGCAGCCCCGCACCCGACGGCCCCTGGCTGCTGATAGATGTGGACGACCTCGGCGTCGGCGTCCCGGCCTGGGATCTCGCCCGCCCCGCCTCCTGGTACGCCTGCGGGCTCCTCCCGCCCGACGAGTGGACCCGCTTCCTGGCCGCCTACCGAGAGGCCGGCGGCCCCGCCGTACCCGCCGACGGCGACCCCTGGCCCGCCCTGGACGTCCCGGCCCGCGCCCTGACCGTGCAGACCGCGGCCCGCGCGCTCACCAAGGCGCTCACGGCCGACCGCCCGCTGGACGAGGTGGAACAGGCCCTGGTGGACGCCTGTGCCCGAATGAGTTCCATCCCCGACCAGTTGACTCGGGGATTCCGGGCGTAGGGTGCAACCGACCGGGGCCGGACGGAGTCTGTCCTGGGGAAACACGAAGCAGCACCAACCGGCGAGGAGTTGAGCCGACCATGCAGTGTCCGAAGTGCCATGCGCCGATGCACACCTACAACCGCAATGGCGTCCAGATCGAGCAGTGCAGCGGCTGTCGCGGCATCTTCCTCGACTACGGCGAGCTGGAGGCCCTGACCCAGCTGGAGGCCCAGTGGTCGAAGCCCGTCCCGCCGGCCGCCCCGCAGGCGTACCCGGCCCCGCCCGCGCCGGCCTGGGGTGCCCCGCACGGCGGTCACCACGGTCACCACGGTGGTCACCACGGCGGTCACCACGGACACCAGAAGAGCTGGGCGCACATGCTGTTCTCCAGCTGAGCGCACGAAGAAGCCCCCGGTCTCGCGACCGGGGGCTTCCTGGTGTGTGGACGATACTGGGATTGAACCAGTGACCTCTTCCGTGTCAGGGAAGCGCTCTCCCGCTGAGCTAATCGTCCGCAGGCTGTGACCTGAAAGTCACAGTCAGTGCGCGATACTGGGATTGAACCAGTGACCTCTTCCGTGTCAGGGAAGCGCTCTCCCGCTGAGCTAATCGCGCGGGTTCGGATCTTCGAGAAGATCCAGTGGACGATACTGGGATTGAACCAGTGACCTCTTCCGTGTCAGGGAAGCGCTCTCCCGCTGAGCTAATCGTCCTTGGAGGTGGAGACGGGATTTGAACCCGTGTAGACGGCTTTGCAGGCCGTTGCCTCGCCTCTCGGCCACTCCACCAGGAGTGTAGGGGATCGGGAAGACCCCTTCTTCCTTCGAGCGGACGACGAGGCTCGAACTCGCGACCTCAACCTTGGCAAGGTTGCGCTCTACCAACTGAGCTACGTCCGCTTGTCGTTTCGGTCCGCTCTCGCGTCCCGGCGACGTGTTGAACTCTAGCGGATTCCCGGGCCAGTACAAAAACGCGTTTGCGCAGCGTGCTGCGGTGCACTCCACGGAGCGCGTGGTCAGCGCCCCCGAGGGGACATGCCCGGGCCACCTTTCGGCCACCCGCCCTAGACTCGACCACGTGCTCGACCTCCCTTCCGGCCTCCCTCCTCTCGCCCGCTTCGGCGCCCGCCTGGCCACCGGCCTCCTCGACGTCACCGACGATCCCGCCGCCCTGGACTCCACCGGGTTCTGGGCCGTCTGCGCCGACTTCGAGGGCCGGCTGACCTGCGCCCGCTTCGCGCACGTACGGGAGGAGCCGGTGCCCGCCCCGGTCCCCGGCGGCTGGCACGGCCCGGCGCTGGGCGACTGGTCCACCTCCCTCGACCGGACCGCCTACACCGCGGCGGTCGGCCGGATCCGCGAGCACATCGCGGCCGGCGAGGTCTACCAGGCCAACCTCTGCCGGGTGCTCAGCGCGCCCGTCGCCCCCGACGCCGACGTGGACGCCCTGACCGCCCTGCTGGCCCGCGGCAACCCCGCCCCCTACGCGGGCACGATCCGGCTGCCGGAGCACGGCGTGGAGATCGCGACCGCCTCGCCCGAGCTGTTCCTGCGCCGGGACGGCCGTACCGTCGAGTCGGGACCCATCAAGGGCACCGGACGGACCGAGGCGGACCTCCTGGAGAAGGACTACGCCGAGAACGTGATGATCGTGGACCTGGTCCGCAACGACATCGGGCGTGTCTGCGCCACCGGCAGCGTCACCGTCCCCGACCTGTGCGCGGTGGAGAAGCACCCCGGCCTGGTCCACCTGGTCTCCACCGTCCGCGGCGAGCTGCGCGACGGCGCCGGCTGGCCCGGCCTGCTCGCCGCGGCCTTCCCGCCCGGCTCGGTCACCGGCGCGCCCAAGTCGAGCGCGCTGCGGATCATCGAGGCGCTGGAGACGGCACCCCGTGGCCCGTACTGCGGCGGCATCGGCTGGGTCGACGCCGACCGGGGCGTGGGCGAGCTGGCCGTGGGCATCCGGACGTTCTGGATCGACCGGTCCTGCGAGGGCGCGGCGATGCTCCGCTTCGGGACCGGAGCCGGCATCACCTGGGGATCCGATCCCGAAGGGGAGTGGCGCGAGACCGAGCTGAAGGCGTCCCGGCTGCTCGCGGTAGCGTCGGGGACGTACGAGGTGAGCGGAGGGGCTCTGTCATGAGGATCTGGCTGGACGGCGCGCTGCAGGACCTGGAGTCGGCCCGGGTCTCCGTCTTCGATCACGGGCTGACCGTCGGCGACGGCATCTTCGAGACGGTGAAGGCGGTGGACGGGCAGCCCTTCGCGCTCACCCGCCACCTCGACCGGCTGACCCGCTCGGCCCGCGGCCTGGGTCTGCCCGACCCCGACCACACCGAGGTCCGCCGCGCCTGCGCGGCCGTCCTGGAGGCCAACCCGATGCCGCTGGGCCGGCTGCGCATCACCTACACCGGCGGCCACGGCCCCCTCGGCTCCGACCGCGGCGAGCACGGCCCGACCCTGGTGGTGGCGCTCGGTGAGACCGCACGCCGCCCCGACTCCACCGCCGTGATCACCGTCCCCTGGACCCGCAACGAGCGCGGCGCCCTCACCGGCCTGAAGACCACCTCGTACGCCGAGAACGTCGTCGCCCTCGCCCGAGCCCACCAACACGGCGCCTCCGAGGCGCTGTTCGGCAACACGGTCGGACAGCTCTGCGAGGGCACCGGGTCGAACGTCTTCGTGGTCCTGGACGGCGAGATCCACACCCCGCCGGTCGCCTCCGGCTGTCTGCCGGGCATCACCCGCGCCCTCGCCGTCGAGTGGACCGGCGCCAAGGAGACCGACCTGCCGCTGGACGTGCTGGAACGGGCCGAGGAGGTCTTCCTCACGTCCACCCTCAGGGACGTCCAGGCCGTGCACCGCGTCGACGACCGGGAACTGCCCGGCGCACCGGGCCCGGTCACCGCGAAGGCCATGCGGATCTTCGAGGACCGGGCCGGGGAGGACCTGGACCCCTGACCGAAGCCGGAAAATCGGCTGCCCCGGGGCACCGGAGCGGGTAGAACACCCGTGATGACGACGACTCTGCGGCCGACCGAGCCGCTCCAGCACAACGCCGACGGGACGCGTTCCCGCCGCTACCAGGTGTGCGTGAACAGCCGCCCGGTCGGCTCGATGCATCTCGGGACCTCAGCCGCTTTCGGCGACCGGACAGCCCGGATCCTGGACGTGCGCATCGACGAGCCGGACCGCCGTCGAGGCCGGGGCACGGTGGCCGTGCTCGCCGCCGAGGAGGTGGCGCGGAGCTGGGGCTGCCGGCAGATCGAGGCAGGCGTCGCCGGGGACGCCGGGCACGCGCTGCGGCTCTTCGAGGGGCTCGGCTACGTCCACCGCAACCGCGGCATGGAGAAGCCGCTCGGCGAGGTACCGCCCGAACTGCCCGCCGGCAGTCTCGGGCACCCCATGGGCGCGGCCGAGTTCGAGGCGTGGCTCGCGTACGAGTCGGAGGCCTACGCGCGCGTCTGGATCGAGCGGGGCGTGCCCGAGGCCGAGGCGTACGCCAAGTCGCGCCACGATCACGAGACCCTGCTGCCGCACGGGCTCGCCACCGAGGACATGCTGTTCAGCGTGCTCGAGCACGAGGGCGAGCGGGTGGGCACGCTGTGGGTGTCCCTGCGGGACGGCAAAGCCTTCGTCTTCGACGTGGAGACCGACGAAGCCCACCGCGGCCGAGGCCACGGCCGTACGCTCATGCTGCTGGCGGAGCGGCAGGCGATCGCCGCCGGCCGCCGCGTCCTCGGCCTCAACGTGTTCGCGGGCAACACCCCGGCCGAGCGGCTGTACGAGTCGCTCGGCTACGAGACGACGCGGTACTCCCTGTACAAGGACCTTCTGTAGCGAAGTCCACCCGCAGCCGGTCCCGGCCCTGTGGTCAGGCCTGAGAACCGGCCAGCAGCCGGTCCGTGATCTCCTCGATGCGCTCGCGCAGCCCCTCCTGGCTCTTGCCGCCGTCGAGGCGCTCGCCGCCGATGACGTAGGTCGGCGTACCGGTGACACCGATCGCCTTGCCCTCGGCCTGGTCGGCGTCGACGATCAGGATGTGCCGCCCGTCGATCAGCGCGGTGTCGAACTCCTCGGCGTCCAGCCCCAGTTCACGGGCGACATCGACCAGGAAGGGTTCCCCCTTGCGGTCCAGCTCCTCGACCCGGCCGAGCACCGCCTCGACGTAGGCCCAGCCCTGCCCCTGCTCCGTCGCCTCCTCGGCGGCCTGGGCGGCGGCGAAGGCGTGCTTGTGCTTCTCCAGCGGGAAGTGCCGTAGCCGCAGCTCCAGCCGGTCGCCGTAACGGGCGCGCAGGGCGCGGAGGTCGTCCAGGGCGCTGCGGCAGTCGGGACACTGGAGTTCGCACCAGACGTCGAGGACGGGGGCTTCGGTGCGTGCGGGGGAGGAGTCGCTCATGCGCACCAGTCTTCCAGGCCGCACCCCGGGTACCGAATCGGACGGTGGGCGGTCACCGGCACTTCGGGAGGAGACGACCCGGAGATCTCCCTGATGTCGGGCCGGAACATGGCATCGCGAGGACCGGGCGGTGCAGGATGGAAGGGGCGAAGCGCACCCCGCGCCCCGCTGTGCCCCATCGAGCCCGCCAGGAGGACCGGATGATTGCCGAGACCGTGTGTTCCGCCGTCTCCGCGGCCGGCCTCGGCGTCGCCGCGGTCACCGCCTACCGCAAGCGTTTCCTGGCCGCCGCCCGCATCACCGCCTATGCGCTGGTCCCGATCGGCCTGGTGATGACGGGCGTCGTCGGCTGGCTGGCCGACACGGCGTTCAGCCCGACGGCCTGGGCCGGCTTCGGTGTGCTGGGCGCTGCCTGGGCACTGTTCGCGACGACGCGGGCCGTGGAGCGCAGGCGCGGGGGCACCCGCGCGGAGCGCAGGGCGGCACGGGCCGCCGCCGGACGCGACGCGGTGGCTCCGGCCGCCTCGGCCCCCTCGCTGGGCTCGGCGAACAGGCCTGCCGCCCGGCCCGCGGGCGCTGCGCCCGCCACCACCTCCGCCGACGACTTCAGCGACATCGAGGCCATCCTCAAGAAGCACGGCATATGACCTGAAACCGTTCACAACCGGAAGCAAGTCGAGCGGACCGGTGCGGAAATCGGTGAAGTACCGCACTCGAAGCTGTGGTGATCGCCAAGGGGGCATCCCCTGGGTCATCATCACCGCGAGATGCTGGACACGAGACAGAGCGAGGCCGCGCCGCCGAAGGACGAGCCGCGCGGATGCCTCTTCGCCCTATCCCAGCCACCGCTGATGATCTTCCTTGCGGTGATCGGGTGTCTGCTCCTCATGGCTGCGCTGCACGACCTGCTGTTGCTGTGAGCCGTACACGTCCGTCCCGGCGTCACCCGCCGGGACCGGCGTCGACCGGGTGTGTTCCCGGGGATCAGCCCGCCGCTTCCTTGCGCCGGGCCCGGTAGGCCGCCACATGCAGCCGGTTCCCGCAGGTGCGGCTGTCGCAGTAGCGGCGCGAGCGATTGCGGGAGAGATCCACGAAGGCACGTCGGCAGTCCGGCGCCTCGCAGCGCCGCAGCCGCTCCTGCTCCCCGGCCACCACGAAGAAGGCGAGCGCCATCCCGCAGTCGGCCGCCAGGTGGTCGGCCACGGACGCACCCGGGGCGAAGTAGTGCACATGCCAGTCGTAGTCGTCGTGGTCCGTCAGCCGCGGGGTGGTACCGGCCGCGGCGACCAGCTCGTTGATCATTCCCGCGGCGGACCGGGCGTCCGGCGCCGCGAAGATCCCCGCGAACCTGCCCCGGATCTTGCGCACCGCCGACAGGTCGAACTCCGACAGCGCCCCGACATCGCTGATCGCGTGACTGCGCACGAAGTCAGCGAGAGCCGCGACGTCCGGCAGTCCGTCCGCCACCGGGTCGTCCTCCGGCGCGGTGTTCACCAGATCCACCACGGTGTCCAGTGCGCACCGGGTGTCGTGGGTGATCAGCACGTTTCGCTCCCTGGCCTGAGGGTCGGGCGGGCGCCCGCCGATGCTGGCCGATGGTAGCGACAACCGCGCCCACCGCACCGGGGGCCGCCCACCGGCGATTGCCCGGTAGAACGCCTCCGTGCACTCGGCGGTTCCCGAGTCCGTCCGGTGCCTGCACGATATGCCTGGATGTGGCCGGAAAACAGGCCGACGCCGCCCCGTGAGCACTCACGGTGACGGCGTCGCTCTGTGCCGTATGCGGTTGTCTTGGCCCGAGCCGTCTCCCCGAGTGGACGGCGCCGGGCGGCTTTGAGGGGCGGCCTCGGCCTAGCTCTCCGCCAGGATGTGCGAGAGCTCCTGATCCAGATCGAAGTGCCGGTGTTCCGTGCCGGGCGGCACGGCGGCGTCGGTTCGCTTCAGGAAGGACTCCAGGGCCCGTGCCGGGGCTTCCAGCAGGGCTTCCCCTTCCGGAGAGCTCAGGGCGATGCACACGACGCCCTGACCGTGACTGCGGGACGGCCAGACGCGGACGTCGCCGGTGCCGGTGGGCCGGTGAAGCCCCTCGGCGAGGAGGTCGCGGGCGAACACCCACTCGACGGTCTCCTCGGCTCCGGTGTGGAAGGTGGCGTGCACGGCGTAGGGGTCGGCCGTGTCGTACCGCAGGCCTGCGGGGACAGGCAGGGATGACTCGCTCGACACAACGAGGCGCAGGTGCAGCTCGCAGCTGACCGTGGTGTTCATAAGCGCCAGGGCCTTTCGCTCAGTGTGCGCTCGGGGATTCGCACGTCGGCGAAATCGACATGCCACCTACGGTGCCGTTGTAAACCCCTCTGAGGGTTTTGCGTGTCTTTACGTAACTCTTCCGGCCGAGAACTCGGGCGAGACCTGCGACCATTCCGGTGACTGGATTCACTCGGGTAGGGTTTGTCTGTATGAATACGGGGAGTGACGAGCCGGGCGAGGTCGCCGTGGCGGCGGACGATGCAGACAAGGCCGACAAGGCGGACGTGACGGTGGGCGCGGAGCAGCCCGAGCAGGGGCTCGGCTCCCGGGCGCCGGCCTTCATCAAGGCCCGCCGGGCGCTGCACCTGAGCTGGCAGGTCGGCATCTTCGTGGTCGGCCTCGCGGTCGTCGTGGTGGGCATCGTCATGCTGCCGCTCCCGGGCCCGGGCTGGGTGGTGATCTTCGCGGGCATGGCGATCTGGGCGACCGAGTTCGTCTGGGCCCAGCTTGTGCTGCGCTGGACGAAACGCAAGGTCACCGAGGCGGCCCAGAAGGCCCTCGACCCCAGGGTGCGGCGCCGCAACATCACGCTGACGGTGATCGGCCTGGTGATCGTGGGCGCGCTGGTCGGGGTCTACCTGTGGAAGTTCGGCGTCGTGCTGCCGTGGCAGATCAAGAACCAGTGACGGCGGACCCGGGCGTGGTCGGAGGCACCCCCTGACATGGGGTAATGTTCTTCCTGCGCCCGGGCGATTAGCTCAGTGGGAGAGCGCTTCGTTCACACCGAAGAGGTCACTGGTTCGAACCCAGTATCGCCCACCCGGAACCGACGGCCCATCTGCGAACAGCAGGTGGGCCGTCGTCGTGTGGGCGCTTCTCGAAGGTCACCGTGGGTGTTACGCCGTCCGGGTGGATCATCGCTCCGGCTGCGACTTCACCGCGGTTCCGGCTTCGCTCTGTTTGCGGCTTCGTCCGACTTCGCTCTGTCACCGAGCTGCACCGTGCACTCCTCCATCCCGATCCGGTAGATCGGGTAGATCCGGCAGTCCGGGCCCGGGTCATGAGCAGGGGCCCGGAGCCGCTGCGGCTCGAAGGGCGGAGCCACCCGGCCGAGAACGGCGAACCCGAGGCGCCCACCGCCGCGTGCGCGCACTCGACGCCGCGGGGCGCCGCAACCGACGTGTTCCGGCCACCCCCGGGCCCTGCGGACCCGCACTGGACGGCTGTGGCCACTTCGTCCAGCAGTGGCGCTCCGCGGAGGCGGCGTCCCCTGGCCGGCCAGCCCGCCTGTTCATCTGACCGCGGCCTCTGACCTGCGCAAGCGCCCCGCCCACGTACCCCCGCGCCCCGGCCGGACGCCCCGAGCCCCGATCCGCGCCGGGCAGAAAATCCTGCCCGAATCATTGACGCACCTCCGGCCCCTCCGTAACTTGTGCCAGCAAGCGCTTACTTGAAACGATTCATGGCGCGGCGACGACGCTGCGGGGAGGGGCCCGACTGTGGGAACCAGCAGGAATCTTGAGAGGCGTACGATCCTGAAGGCCGCCGGGGCCTCGGCCGCCGTGCTCGGGCTCGCCGCGACGACCGGGTGTGGTGGCGAAAGCGGTTCCGGGAACGGGACGGTGACGATCCGTTACTCGTGGTGGGGTGCCGAGGAGCGGGCCAAGAAGATCAATCAGACGATCGCGCTCTTCGAGAAGAAGTACCCGAAGATCAAGGTCAAGACCGACTTTCAGACGTACCAGTCGTTCTGGGAGAAGTTCCAGACGCAGGCGGCCGGCGGAAATCCCCCGGACGTTTTCCAGAACGCCGTCACATTTCTTCGGAAGTACGACAAGCGCGGAATTCTTCTGGACCTCAAGTCACAGGTGCGGGCCGGCAATCTGAGCCTGGATCACTTCCGGGCGGGCGTCACGAAGGTCGGCGAGGTCGACGGCAAGCAGCTCGGCGTTCCCGTCGGCTCCAACACCATGGCGCTCGTCATCGACAAGAAGGTCTTCCGGAAGGCCGGCGTCGAGCCGCAGCCGGGCTGGACCTGGGACGAGTACTTCAAGGCCCTGAAGACCATCCACGACAGGACGAAGGTCGCCGGGGACACCGGCTACTTCACCATCATGTACCTGTACGACCTCTACCTCCGCCAGAACGGGAAGGCCTTCTTCACCAAGGACGGACTCGGTTTCGACAGGGCCGACCTGACGGAGTGGTGGACGGACGGCTACAACCGCGTCAAGGCCGGCATCGTCACCGACCCGAAGGTCGTCCAGCAGGACATGCCCAAGTCCTCCCTCTCCGCCGGACACGGCGCGTCGGAGTTCACCTGGGACAACTTCACCGTCCGCTACTCCGCGGAGGGCGACAGCTCCTACGGCCTCGCGCCGGTCCCCACCACCGACGGCAGGAACACCGGCCAGTACCTGGCCTCCCTGATGCTCAGCGCCTCCGCCCGCACCTCCCACCCCGAGGAGGTCGCCCGGTTCATCGACTTCATGGTCCACGATCCCGAGGTCGGCAGGATCATGGGCTACGACCGGGGCATCCTCGCGAGCACCGAGCAGTACGGGGCGTACAAGCCGGCCGACGCGGTGAACGAGGAGATCGCGCAGTACGAGGAGGACACCGCCAAGTCCGGCGTCCTCGGCACGATCACCCCGCACCCCTCCGGCGCCGACACCGTCGAGGCCGCCTTCCTGCGCCTCGGCGGCGACCTCGGACAGGGCAAGACCAAGGTCCCCGACGCGGTGAAGCAGTTCTTCACCGAGTCCGAGGCCGCCTTCCAGGCCTGATGGGACGTGCCGTGACGCTCGTCAAGGACTCCGCGCCCGCGACCCGCAAGGCCCGTCCGGCCGGCCCCGCCACCGCGCGGCGGCCGGGCCGCCGCCGGGAGAACCTCGCCGGCTACCTCTTCATGTCCCCGTGGATCGCCGGGTTCCTGCTGCTGACCGCGGGCCCGATGGTGGCCTCGCTGTACTTCGCGTTCACCGACTACAACCTCTTCAACACCCCGAAGTGGGTCGGGTTCGACAACTTCACCAGGATGTTCGACGATCCGCGCTGGCAGAAGTCGGTGGAGGTGACGGCCAAGTACGTCGTCATCGGCACCCCGCTGAAGCTGCTGCTCGCCCTCGGTGTCGCCCTGCTCCTCGCGCAGAGCCGCCGCGGCCAGTCCTTCTACCGGGCCGCCTTCTACGCCCCCTCGCTCATCGGCGCGAGCGTCTCGGTCGGCTTCGTCTGGCGTTCACTCTTCTCCGACGGCGCCGTCGTGGACCGCACCCAGACCTTCCTCGGCTTCCATGCCGGCGGCTGGGTCGGCAACGCGGACCGGGTGCTGTACTGCCTGGTCGCGCTGACCGTCTGGCAGTTCGGGGCGCCCATGGTCATCTTCCTGGCCGGGCTGAAGCAGGTGCCCAGGGAGCTCTACGAGGCCGCCGAGATGGACGGCGCGGGACCGTTCCGCAAGTTCTGGAACATCACCCTGCCGATGATCTCCCCGGTGCTGTTCTTCAACGTGCTCCTGGAGACCATCCACTCCTTCCAGATCTTCGGCTCGGCCTACGTCGTCTCCAACACCTACTGCGGTCCGGCCGACGCCACGCTCGTCTACACCTGCTACCTGTACCAGCAGGGTTTCAAGAACGCCCAGATGGGCTTCGCCGCCGCGATGGCCTGGATGCTGCTGCTCGCAGTCGCCATGGTGACGGCCGTCCTCTTCTGGTCGCAGAAGAAGTGGGTGCACTACGAGGAGGGCGCCCGATGAGTGCGGTCACCACGAAGGTCACGGACAGGGGCGGCCGCAGGCACGCAGGTTCCCTCGTCTGGCACCTCGGCGCCCTGCTGATCCTCGCGGTCATCCTCTACCCGGTGGTCTGGGTGATCGGCGCCTCGTTCAAGCCGAGCAAGGACATCGTCAACAGCCTCACGCTGTTCCCGTCCCACCCGATCCTGTCCAACTTCAAGGGTCTCGCCGACGGCATAGCGGACATCGACATCCGGACCTTCTTCCAGAACTCCCTCCTCTACGCCGTCGGGGCCGTCGTCGGCGTGCTCATCTCCTGCTCGCTCACCGCCTACGCCTTCACCCGCATCCGGTTCGCCGGCCGCAACCTGCTCTTCTCCCTGATGATCGGCACCCTGCTGCTGCCGTACCACGTCCTGCTGATCCCGCAGTACGTGATGTTCCAGAAGCTGGGCTGGATCAACACCTACATCCCGCTGCTGATCGGCAAGTACCTCGCGACCGAGGCCTTCTTCGTCTTCCTGATGGTGCAGTTCATGCGCAACCTGCCCCGCGAGCTGGACGAGGCCGCCCGGCTCGACGGCTGCGGTCACCTGCGCATCTACTGGTCGATCGTGCTGCCGTTGTGCCGGCCCGCACTGATCACGAGTGCGATCTTCACCTTCATCAACGCCTGGAACGACTTCATGGGCCCGCTGATCTACCTCAACGAGCCCGGCAAGTACACCGTCTCCCTCGGCCTGATGATGTTCCGCGACTCCGACGGCGTGGCCGCCAACTACGGCGGCATGATCGCCATGTCCCTGGTCGCGCTGCTGCCGGTGCTGCTCTTCTTCCTCACCTTCCAGCGGTACCTGATCGACGGCATGGCGACCTCCGGACTGAAGGGCTGAGGCGGCCACCATGGCGGAAGCACGTGTGAAGCCGCGCAGGGAGTCCGTGGTCGCGGAGAGGTTCGGGGTATTCGCCGAGTGCCTGCTCGCCGGTGTGTGGATCGCGGTGGCCTCCCTCGCAGTCGTGACCTGCCCGGCCGCCTTCGCCGCCGGCGCCCGGCATCTGCGCCGTCGTACGACGCACGAGGGCGGCGGCGCGCGGGAGTTCGTCGCCGACTTCCGGAGCGCGCTGCGCGGCGGCTGGGCCGTCGGGGCCGTCGGCTGGGCCGTGCCGACGCTCGCCTGGGTGGACGTCCGGGCCGTGCGCGCGGGGCTGCCCGGCGGGCCGCCGGCCGGTGCCGTGGGTCTGTTCGCGCTGCTCGGCCTCACCGTGGCCGTGCTGCGCGCTGCGGCCGTGTGGACCCCGGGAAGCCGCTGGCGCGCCCTGCTCGCCGACGCGGGCCGCCGTACGGTCCTCGACCCCGCCGGATCCTTCCTGCTCGTCGGCGGAGCGGCCCTGACCTGCTGTTCCGCTGTGCTCATCGCACCGTTGGCGGTCCCCGTGCTCGGGGCCGTCGCGGCGGCGGCCGTCGCCGTGGAGGAGCGGTACCGGCGCCGCTGAGCCCGCGGCGCCCTCGATCAAGGCCGGTGCCCCTGGGCATCGCACCCATCTCTGTCATGCCCCTGATCAGCTCACATCTGCCCGCACGGAAGGAAAGACCATGTCTCCCATTCCCCGCAGGTCCCTCCTGAAGGCGGCCGCCGTCGCCGGAGCCGCCACCCAGTTCGGCTGGGCAGCCGGGGCGAGCGGCGCGCAGGCCGCGCCCGCGGCGGACGGCGCCGACCCGGTGACCCTGGACTGGCTGGAGGACGGCGGCCTCGGCGCCGCACCCGGCTCCACCGTCGGCGTGCCCTGGCCGATGGGCGTCTACCAGGAGGACCAGACCTTCGCGCTCACGGACGCCGACGGCAAGGACGTCCCCGTACAGACCTGGCCCCTCGCCCACTGGCCCGACGGCTCCCTCAAGTGGACCGCGCACGCGGTCGCCTCGGGCTCGGGCAGGCTCACCCTCACGGCCGGCACCCCCAAGGCGCCCGACCGGAAGGTCACCGTCGACAAGAGCGGCGGCACCGTCGACGTCTCCACCGGCGTCATCACCGTGAAGATCGGCAAGAACGGCTCCACCCTCGTCAAGTCGGTCAGCCGGGGCTCGACCGAGATCGCCAGGAACGGGCGGCTCGTGCTCGTCCGGCAGCCCGAGGCCGCGGACGAGGACCAGGGCACGGTCAGGACGGAGCGCTTCGACGGGGTGATCGGCGAGATCACCGTCGAACAGGACGGTCCGGTCCGCGCGGTGGTCCGGATCGACGGCAAGCACCGCAAGGGCGACCGCAGTTGGCTTCCCTTCTCGATCCGGCTGTACTTCTACGCCGGTTCCGAGTCCTTCCGCATGGTGCACACCATCACCTACGACGGCACGCTGGAACCCGGCAAGGCCGGTGGCGACTTCATCCGCGGGCTCGGCGTACGGTTCGCCGTGCCCATGCGGGACGCGGCCTACGACCGGCACATCCGCATCGGCGGCGAGGGCACCGGCCTGCTGCGGGAGGCCGTCCAGGGCGTCACCGGGCTGCGCCGCGACCCGGGCGCCGCCGTGCAGGCCGCCCAGTACGAGGGCCGGAAGCTGCCCGACCCGGCCACCTGGGACCAGCGCGTCACCACCCGCCTGCAGTACGTCCCGCACTGGGGCGACTACACCCTCTCCCAGCTCTCCGCAGACGGCTTCACCCTGCGCAAGCGCACCAGGAAGGGCTACGGCTGGATCACCGCCGGCGCTGGCGGGCGGGCCTCCGGCTTCGGCTACGTCGGCGGCGCGAGCGGCGGACTCTCCTTCGGCCTGCGGGACTTCTGGGAGAAGTTCCCCGCCCAGCTCGACATCCGCGACGCCCACACCGACGAGGCCACCGTCACCCTCTGGCTCTGGTCGCCCGAGGCGCAGCCGATGGACCTGCGCTTCTACCACGACGGCATGGGCCAGGACACCTACGCCGAGCAGCTCGAAGGCCTCAACATCACCTACGAGGACTACGAGCCGGAGTTCGGCACCCCCTACGGCATCGCCCGCACCTGCGAACTCCTCTTCTGGGCCAACGAGTCGACGCCCGTCGCCGAGACCCTCGCCGACCAGGTGACAGCCGTACGGACACTGCCGCAGCTAGCCGCCCCGCCCAGGCAGCTCATCAAGGCCAAGGTCTTCGGCCCCGGCCTCTACTCCGAGCCGGACCGCTCCACCGCCGCCAAGGCGAAGATCGAGGACCACCTCGACTTCCTCTTCGCCTACTACAAGGACCAGGTGGAGATGCGCCGTTGGTACGGCTTCTGGGACTACGGCGACATCATGCACACCTACGACCCGGCGCGGCACGTGTGGCGGTACGACATCGGCGGCTACGCCTGGGACAACTCCGAGCTCTCGCCCGACCTGTGGCTCTGGTACGCCTACCTCAGAAGCGGCCGCTCCGACATCTTCCGCTTCGCCGAGGCGATGACCCGGCACACCGGCGAGGTCGACGTCTACCACCTCGGCAAGTGGGCCGGCCTCGGCACCCGGCACGGCGTCCAGCACTTCGCCGACAGTGCCAAGCAACAGCGCATCGCCAACACCACCTACCGGCGCTTCTACTACTTCCTCACCGCCGACGAACGCGTCGGCGACCTCATGCGCGCCAACGTCGACTCCGACGAGACGTTCCTCGTCCTCGACCCGCAGCGCAAGGTCCGCACCGACCCGTACACCCCCGACCCGCACGCCCTGTCGATCGGCTTCGGCACCGACTGGAGCGGACTGGTGTCGGCCTGGTTGACGGAGTGGGAGCGCAAGGGCCCCAAGTGGGAGAAGGCCAGGGCCCGGGTCCTGTCCACCATGGAGACCATCGCCGCCCAGCCCAACGGCTTCGTCCAGGGCAGCGGCCTGTACGACATCGACACCGGCAGGTTCGCCGTCGCCGACAGACCGGTGGTGGCGGTCTCCCACCTCTCGGCCGTCTTCGGTCTGGGTGAACTGTGCGCCGAGCTGATCCACCTGGTCGACCTGCCGGAGTTCAAGGAGGCCTACCTCGACTACTGCCGCTACTTCAACGCCACCAAGGCCGAACAGGCGGCCCGCTACGGCAGCGACTTCGGCACCCTGCTGCTCTTCCAGGGCCACTCGCGCCTGGACGCCTACGCCGCCGTACAGACCGGTGACGCGACGCTCGCCAAGCGTGCCTGGACCAAGTTCTACAACTCCGACGGCTACACCGAGTCCGCACCGTGGAAGACCGAGAAGCTGACCGGACCGGCCACCCTGGTTCCCGGGAGCGAGGCGAGCTGGGTGTCGACCAACGACACCGCGCTGTACGGCCTCGCGGCCATCGAGAACCTGGCCCTGCTCGGCGACGAGATGCCCGGCTGAAGACGTTGGGGGAGCGCCGTCGCACGGGCGGCGGCGCTCGTCCCCCGAGTGTGGTTCGCGTCACCGTGCGGCGCATGAGTACGCGTACTCAGACCGACGCGTCCACCAGGGCAGACTCTGGCCATGGACTGGTCCCACTACCGCTTTCGCAGCCTGTGGTCCCTGCCCGCCCCGCCGGCCGTCGTGTACGCGGTGCTGGAGCGGCCCGAGGGCTATCCCGACTGGTGGCCGCAGGTACGGGCGGTGACCCGGCTCGACGACGTCACCGGCGTCATCACCATCCGGTCCCTGCTGCCGTACGCCATGACCTTCACCGCCCGCGAGACACGCCGCGCCCCGGCGGCCGGTGTCCTGGAGATCGCCGTGTCCGGCGACATCGAGGGATCGGCCCGCTGGACCGTCACGGCCGACGGCGCGGGCACGCTGGCCCGCTACGACCAGGTCGTCGACGTCACCAAGCCCCTGCTCAGAAGGCTGGCCGTGCCGGGACGCCCCGTCTTCCGCCTCAACCACCGGCTGATGATGGCGGCCGGGCGGCGCGGACTGCTGCGTCACCTGGAAGCGGTTTGAAGTAACACCGCAGGGACCTGTATTGTTCAGTGCGTTCCCGGGCGATTAGCTCAGTGGGAGAGCGCTTCGTTCACACCGAAGAGGTCACTGGTTCGAACCCAGTATCGCCCACCGGGAAAGAGCCGGTCCGCACAGCGGACCGGCTCTTTTGACGTCAGGGGGGCGTCGGGGGTACGGAACGGGGCAAGGACGGACCGAGAGTTGGCGCGCGACCGCGTCAGCGCCGGATCGGCAGTCCGATCGGCATCTTCTTCCTCACGCTGCTGCTCGGCGCTCAAACCCCCCGCCCCCGCGGGACCCGAGCCCGGCACAGGGCGGGATCCTGGCCGCCGAGCAGGTGGCCCCCGTGCACCAGGCCGCCTGGCTGCCCGGCCTCGCCGCCGCGGGCCACCTCACGCTCGGGGGTGCCGAGCACGCCCCGACCCTGCGGCGCCCCAACCGTGGTGCGGGCCCGGACGACCCGGTCACCAGGGAGGTTCTGCGCTACATGTTCGCGGGCCGCGCGGAGATCACCCTGGGCGCGTACGACTCGTCCTTCGGGACGGGCTGGCACGCGCCGGCCCGGCACCTGAAGCAGTGGCAGGCCGATTCCGGTCTGTGGGACCCGGCCGCCGTGCGCCTCGCCCGCCGCGCCCGGCCCGTGGGCATCGCCGCCACCGTGCTCGGTCCGGTCGCCGGCGTGGTGGGCGCCGCACTGGGCGCCGGCCGCCACGCGGCCGGAGGGCCGCTGCTCGTCGCCGGCGTGATCGTCTTCGGTGTCGGCCTCGCGCTGTGGCGGCGCGGCTGGGAACCGCACCGGCGCACCCCCGAGGGCAGCGCCCAACTGCTGCGGGTCGAGGCGTTCCGGCGCGCTCTCGCCGACCCGTCCGCGTTCCCCGACACGGAACCGCTCGACGACGACCAGGTGCGGCTCCGCACGGCGTGGGCCGTCGCACTCGGCCTGGGCGACACCTGGCGGCACGCCGTCGAGTCGTCCACCGTGCCCACCCGGCGGCGCGCGTCGCCGGCCGTGCGGTTCGGACCCGCGCCGGCCCCCGGCATCGTCGTCACGGCCGCGATGTCGTCCAGGGCACCCTCCTCCAGCGGCTCCGGAAGTTCTGGCGGCAGCGGCGGCGGCTCCTCGGGCGGCGTCGGCGGGGGAGCGGGCGGCGGTGCGGAGGCTCCTGGTGAACCACCGCCCCCGCCGAGGCCCGGGGAGCCGGTCCGGCAATGCCCGCCTGCCGCGCGGCGCTTGCCGGACAGCCGCTACGCCGCCGCCGGCAGCTCCGGCCTGAGCGGCCAGTCCGTGCTCACCGTCTCCTCCGAGCCGCTGCGCGCGAACCACGCCTGAAGCCCGCGGGCCTGCGCCGCGTGCCAGGCGGCCTGGAGCGTGTGCAGCTCGGCAGGGCTCAGACGCTCCAGCCGGGTGGCGAACCGGCGGCCCACGGCGCGGACGACGTCCAGCGCGGCCATGGCGTCCGCCGCCGCGTCGTGCGCGCCCTCCAGCGTCACCCCGTAGTGCGCGCACAGGTCGGTCAGCGTGCGCCGGCCCTTGCGGTAGCGGTCCAGGTGCTTGTCCAGGACCCGGGGATCCAGCACGTGCAGCGGGCTCGTCTCGAACCAGCGGTCCAGCGACGAGGCGCGGTGCCGGCGCAACTCCCGGTCCAGCAGCGTGAGATCGAACGGCGCGTTCATCACCACCAGCGGGCGGCCCATCGCCGCGTGCTCGGCCAGCTGCTCGGCTATCTCGAACATCACCGGCGCCGGCCAGCGGCCGTTGTGCTGCAGGTGTTCGTCCGTCAGACCGTGCACCGCCGTCGCCCCCTCCGGCACCGGCACACCCGGGTTCACCAGCCACCGGGTGATCCTGGGCCGGGTGCCCGGCGCGTCCTGGACGACGACGGCGGCCGACACGATCCGGTCGGCCTCCACGTCGACGCCCGTCGTCTCCGTGTCGAAGGCGGCCAGCGCCCCCTCGTACCAGCACGTCATCCCAACCCAACTCCTCGTTCACCCACGGCAGATGAAGTTCCGTCTTCTGCCCGTTTGGTGATACCCGGGCCGTTTGCGCCGTACGCCGGGAGGACACAACAGGAGTGCGGGTCTTTGCAGTTCAGCAGCCCGCAGCGGGGAAACTCTTGGCTTGGAAGGCTGTTGGTCATGGCCATAGCGCAGCCCGAGCGGGGCGGGCTGCTGCCCGAACGCCCGGGCACCGTCCGCGGCACGCTCGCCACCACCGCCTGCATGGAGACACTGCAGGTCGGATATCTGCACGCGGTCGCCGCCGCAGCGGGCTGCTCGCTGTCCCAGCCCTTCCCGGACAACGGCATCGACTGGCACGTCAGCCACAGCGCACCCGGACACACCGTCGACGACGAGGTCACCATCAAGGTGCAGCTCAAGTGCACCTACCAGGTCCCGCCGAACCCGCCGGGCCGCTCCTTCTCCTTCACCCTCGACAACGACCACCTGCGCAAACTCGCCCGCACGCCCGTCTCGGTGCACAAGATCCTGGTCGTCATGCTGGTCCCGCGCTCCCAGGACGACTGGCTGCGCGCCGGCCACGACCGGCTCGACCTCAGGCACTGCTGCTACTGGGTCAACCTCGCCGGTCACCCGGTCACCGGCCGGCACCGGACCACCGTGCGGATACCGACCTCGCGCATCTTCGACGACCGCGCGCTGTGCGAGATCATGACGCGGGTCGGGACGGGAGGCAGGCCATGAGGATCCGTCCGTACGACGAGCCGGCCAGGCAGGTCCGGCCGCACCCCGACGACCTGGCCTGGAACCGGCCGCCCGACCCCGCCGAGATCGACCCCGCCGTATTCGGCGCCCTGCTGCGCCGGCACGGCTGGCAGCGGCGCGGGGGAGCGGCCGGGCGCTACGGCCGCTGGACCCCGCCCGGGCCGGGCGGCGGCGGGACCAGCCTGCTGGTGCCCGAGAGCCGGGCCTTCCCCGACAGCGACGACCTGCTCGGCGAGGCCCTCGACGCCCTCGCCCGCAGCGACACCCCCGCCGCGCGCGAGGTGCTGATCTCCCTCGCCGTGCCCAGCGACGAGATCCGCTGGTGGCGGGACACCCCGGGCGGGCCCGTCGGCGCCTCCCCCTGGGCGGTCGACGAGCGCCTGCGCACCGCGGCCCGCCAGATGCTCCTCGCGGCCGCGCTCGCCACGCGCGCGCGTGCCGGCTACTACGGCGCCCGGCACCGCCGGTCCGCCGCCGGACTCCTGGAGGACGTCCTGGTCGGCCCCACCGCCGAGGGCCACCGGCTGACCGCCTTCGTGCCCGTGCCCACCGGCCGCTCCCTCGCCGTCCGCCTCCACCAGGCCCTGTACGCCGCCCGCGAGGCCATCGACTACCAACGGGCCACCGGCGGCATGGACGCCTTCGACGGCGCGGTCGGGGCCGGCGTCAGCCGAGAGCTGACCGAGGCGCTCACCACGCTCGTCCGTGGCACCGAGGGCGCCCGCATCGCCATCGCCTGGGCCCCCGGGGCCGGAGTGCCCGAGGGCTGCGCCGCCACCGCCGAACCCGTCGAGTTCTCACCCGGCGACCTGCCCGTGCTGCACGCGGCCGGCGCCCGCTACGTCCAGGGCGAACCCTCGGTGCCGGTGCGGATCACCGGCACGGTGGTCCGCCTGCGCCGCTCCGGGCCGCGCGGCGCGGGCACCGTACGGCTGCGGGTGCTCGCCGGCGCCGAGGTCCCGCACGTCCGCTTCACCCTGGACGAGGAGGACTATCGCATCGCCGGCCACGCCCACCTCGTCGGCCTCCCGGTGCGGGTCCACGGCCGTCTGGAGCGCCGCGGCGGCTTCCGCAGGCTCACCGGCGCCTCCGGGGTCGTCCCCGTGCAGGTGGACGACGCCGAGCGGGACCGGCTGATGAAGTCGCTGCAGGGGACCGATCAAGAAGGGGCCTTCTTCGAGGAGGCGTGCGGAGAGGCGTACGGGGGCGAGGACTGAGGGTGACCGTTTAGCGGTCGGTGGTGTCGGGTCGGTACGATCCCTTGTGCGCGCGCTCCTGGTATGGCGCCGCATCCCACCTTCAGTCAGGAGAGACCGGTGTCAGACGTCCGTGTGATCATCCAACGCGATTCCGAGCGGGAAGAACGCGTGGTGACGACGGGCACTACGGCCGCCGACCTCTTCGCGGGTGAGCGGTCGATCATCGCCGCGCGCGTGGCCGGCGAGCTGAAGGACCTCGCGTACGAGCTGTCCGACGGCGACGAGGTCGAGGGCGTCGAGATCTCCTCCGAGGACGGTCTGAACATCCTGCGCCACTCCACCGCGCACGTCATGGCGCAGGCGGTGCAGGAGCTGTTCCCCGAGGCCAAGCTGGGCATCGGCCCGCCGGTCAAGGACGGCTTCTACTACGACTTCGACGTCGAGAAGCCGTTCACGCCCGAGGATCTCAAGGCCGTCGAGAAGAAGATGCAGGAGATCCAGAAGCGCGGTCAGCGCTTCGCCCGCCGCGTCGTCACCGACGAGGCCGCCCGCGAGGAGCTGGCGAACGAGCCGTACAAGCTGGAGCTGATCGGCCTCAAGGGCTCGGCGTCGCACGACGACGGCGCGGACGTGGAGGTCGGCGCCGGCGAGCTGACGATCTACGACAACCTGGACGCCAAGACCGGCGACCTGTGCTGGAAGGACCTCTGCCGCGGTCCCCACCTGCCCTCGACCCGTCTCATCCCGGCGTTCAAGCTGATGCGCAACGCGGCCGCCTACTGGCGCGGCAGCGAGAAGAACCCGATGCTCCAGCGCATCTACGGCACCGCCTGGCCGTCCAAGGACGAGCTGAAGGCGTACCTCGACTTCCTCGCCGAGGCCGAGAAGCGCGACCACCGCAAGCTGGGCAACGAGCTCGACCTGTTCTCCATCCCCGAGCAGATCGGCTCCGGCCTCGCCGTCTTCCACCCCAAGGGCGGCATCGTCCGCCGCGTGATGGAGGACTACTCGCGCCGCCGTCACGAGGAGGAGGGCTACGAGTTCGTCTACACCCCGCACGCGACGAAGGGGAAGCTCTTCGAGACGTCCGGCCACCTGGACTGGTACGCCGAGGGCATGTACCCGCCCATGCAGCTCGACGAGGGCGTGGACTACTACCTCAAGCCCATGAACTGCCCGATGCACAACCTGATCTTCGACGCGCGCGGCCGCTCGTACCGTGAACTGCCCCTGCGCCTCTTCGAGTTCGGGACCGTGTACCGGTACGAGAAGTCGGGCGTCGTGCACGGCCTGACCCGGGCCCGCGGCTTCACCCAGGACGACGCGCACATCTACTGCACCCGTGAGCAGATGTCCGAGGAGCTGGACAAGACGCTCACCTTCGTCCTCGGCCTGCTGCGCGACTACGGCCTGACCGACTTCTACCTGGAGCTGTCCACCAAGGACCCGGAGAAGTTCGTCGGTTCGGACGAGGTCTGGGAGGAGGCGACGGAGACCCTCCGCGAGGTCGCCGAGAAGCAGGGCCTGCCCCTGGTCCCGGACCCGGGCGGCGCCGCCTTCTACGGTCCGAAGATCTCCGTCCAGGCCAAGGACGCGATCGGCCGCACCTGGCAGATGTCGACCATCCAGCTCGACTTCAACCTGCCCGAGCGCTTCGACCTGGAGTACACCGGCCCGGACGGCTCCAAGCAGCGCCCGGTGATGATCCACCGCGCCCTCTTCGGCTCGATCGAGCGCTTCTTCGCGGTGCTCCTGGAGCACTACGCGGGCGCCTTCCCGGCGTGGCTCGCCCCGGTCCAGGCGATCGGCATCCCGATCGGTGACGGGCACGTCGAGTACCTGGAGAAGTTCGCCGCGGCGGCCCGGAAGAAGGGCCTGCGCGTCGAGGTGGACTCCTCCTCGGACCGCATGCAGAAGAAGATCCGCAACGCCCAGAAGCAGAAGGTGCCCTTCATGGTCATCGCGGGCGACGAGGACATGTCGAACGGCTCGGTGTCCTTCCGCTACCGCGACGGCTCGCAGGAGAACGGCATCCCGTTCGACGAGGCCATCGCCAAGATCGCGCAGGTCGTGGAGGAGCGGACCCAGGTCTGATCCGTACCCGTACCGTTCGCAGGGCCCCCGGGGATCACTTCCTCGGGGGCCCTGCGTCGCCCTCGCGCGTGAAGGTCTGCATCAGCCAGGACGAGAACGAACCCGTCACGGCGCCGAGGAGAGCCAGCCCGCAGGCCATCATCCCGATCGCGATCGTCCGGCCGGCCCTGGTCACCGGGGTGATGTCGCCGTAGCCGACCGTGCTGAGGGTCGAGGCCGCCCACCACACGGCGTCCCCGAACGTCTTCATGGTGGTGCCGGGCGCGCCACGCTCCTGCTTGTAGACCGCGAGGGCACCGGAGAAGCCGAGCAGCAGGGTGGACAGGCTCGCGTACGCGATCACGCGGGCGTACAGGGACAGCCGGGGCTCGCCCTGCCGGCGCTGGATGACCTCGAAGAGCGGAACGATCCGCAGCGGGCGCAGCAGCGGCAGCACGACCACCACCGTGAGCAGGAAGTGCCCGGTGACGAAGCGCAGGAAGCGCTGCCCGCTGAGCCGCCAGCGCACCACGTAGTCCGCGGCGAAGGCCACCCAGATCGCCAGCAGCACGAACCCGCACAGGTCGAGCCAGAAGGGCGCCACGTCGGTCGCCAGCACACGGGTCGCGTAGGCCGCCAGGAACACCAGTGAGGCCGCGAACAGCGGAATCTCGGCGCTCTGCTCCCAGCGGGCCAGGGGGCTGTCGTCGTCCACCGGCCAAGCTTGGCCGGTGAGTGCCCTCTCGCCGCCCCGGCGACACGCCGCGAAAGGGCGAAGCCATATGCTGCCTTGCATGACGAGTGAGCCGGAGCAGCAGATCGGAGTGGGGACGCAGGACGCGTTCCAGCGCCTGTGGACGCCCCACCGGATGGCCTACATCCAGGGCGAGAACAAGCCGACCGGCCCCGGGGCCGGCGACGGCTGCCCGTTCTGCTCCATCCCGGCCAAGTCCGACGAGGACGGCCTGATCGTACGCCGCGGCGAGCACGTGTACGCCGTGCTCAACCTCTACCCGTACAACGGCGGCCACCTGATGACCGTGCCCTACCGGCACGTGGCCGACTACACCGACCTGACCGGGCCGGAGACCACCGAGCTGGCCGAGCTGACCAAGCAGGCGATGACGGCCCTGCGCACCGCCTCCGGCGCGCACGGCTTCAACATCGGTATGAACCAGGGGACGGTGGCCGGCGCCGGCATCGCGGCCCACCTGCACCAGCACATCGTCCCGCGCTGGGGCGGCGACACGAACTTCATGCCGGTGGTCGGCCACACGAAGGTACTGCCGCAGCTGCTGGCGGACACGCGGAAGATGCTGGCCGAGGCCTGGCCGGCGTAGGTCCCCGGGTGCCCTCCGCAGAGGGCATCCCCTACGCGTCGTACAGGTCCGCCTTCCTGGGCGACGCATCCTGCACCAGACCGCTGAGCACGGACGACCGGTTGCCGAACTTCGCCGTGTCCACGCCGTTCTCCGCCAGGACCCGGAGTGCGGCCGAGTGCACCACCCGCAGCACCGGCGTGGCCGCACGCAGCGCGTCGTCGGCCATGAAGCGGTGCCGCCAGGGCTGGTCGGCCCAGGCGTGCCTGAGGCCGAAGGGCTCGGGCAGCACGAGGGAGCCACCGAGCCAGTTGAGGAGCGGTGGATACCAGGTCAGCGGGGCGCGCGCGGCGAGCCGTACGACCTCGTCGGTGCGGACCAGCGGCAGCTTGACCGTGCGGGTCTCCCACGGCTTGAGGGACTTGGTGACCTCCTTGGTCGGCGCCTCCGGCTTCGCGTGGAACAGCGGGTTCACCGGTCCCAGCGCGTGTCCGGTCACCTCGATGCGCAGCGTCTCGTGCAGCACGGTCACCGTGATCAGCATGGTCAGGACCAGCTGGCCGTCCCACAGGGTCCACTGCACGCCCAGATAGTGCCGGTCGCCGCTGCCGAACTGCTGCTTGTTGCAGATGTCCTGTATGGCGTGCGGCTTGACCTGGAACGCCTCGACGTCCGTGCCCTCCGGCCGGGCCACCGCCTTCGCGTTCTCACCGATCGGCGTGACGATCCAGTGCCGTATCGAGGGCCGCGGGAAGCCGCCGGTGTTCAGCGGTCCGCGCTCCAGCATCCGCAGCTGGTCGTGGATCGCGCGTACGACGTCCCAGCTGCGGAAGGGGTGGATCTCCCGGGTGGGGTCGGCGGGCACCAGGTCCTCGGCGAGCTGCCAGGCGCCCCAGCGGGTACCCATGCCGAGTATGCCCTTGGGGCCGGCGTAGAAGACCGAGTTGGACTGCTGCTCGGCGCTGAGCCGGGCCAGCGACTGGCGCAGCTGCTCGGCCGCGGTCTCGCCGGGGCTGCGCGGCACGGCCTCGGGGACCTTGGCGCCGACGCTGGTGCCCGAGAGCAGGCCGTCCCAGCGCGCCCGCAGGTCCTTCGCGGTGCGCTCGCAGATCTGCTTGGCCCAGAACCAGCCCAGCACCGGGGCGACGACGCAGCCGCGCGCGTACCACGCCCAGAACCCGGTGAACGGCATCTTCAGCAGGAAGAGCGCGGCGAGCACGCCGACCCCGGCGAGCAGGGCGGTGGCGAGCGCGCCGGCCCGCTTGTCCTCGCGCTTGGCGACGAACGTGCGCAGCTGGAAGACGAGCAGCCAGCCGATGAGGCCCGGCAGGAAGATCAGGCCGCACACCACCATGACCAGGGACAGCCGGTTGTCCCGCTCCCGGCGGATGTTGTTGGCCGCCAGGCAGTGCTCCACGACGACCTGCGGCTCGGCGCCGAAGGACTGGATGAGCGGCTTGCGCCCGGGCGCGAGCATGCGGTCGACGACGGCCCGCGAGAAGGCCTCTCCGAGGTTCGGCTTGAGCAGGGCGATCCGGCCGGCCTTCACCGCCGACTGGTGCCACTCGTTGTCGGTCTTCTTGATGTCCTCGACCACGTTGTCCCGGTAGGCCGCCGAGGCCAGCGCGAAGGTCGCCGCCTGTCCCTCGTCGCCGGACACGGGCACCTGCGGTCCGTCCCACTCCGTGCCAACCGACATTCCCGCCCCCATCGCCGCCGGTGTCGCTTCTGCGGCCTTCCCGACTTCCCTGCCCCGCACACCTTTTGAACAGCGCGTCGTGCCGATACCAAGCCACGGCCGAACGAGTTCGGCGCACCGTGACCAGGTGATCAGCGTATCCGCAGCCACTGACACCGCGTCGGCGGACGGCCGAAGCCGCCCGCCGGCGCATGACGTCCACCGGTGGTGAACTACGAGGATTCTCCCGCCTGTTCGCGGATCCGCTCGGCGATCTGCGGCGGCATCGGCTCGTGCCGGGCGTACGCCCGGTCGAAGCGCGCCGTCCCGTGCGACAGGGAGCGCAGGTCGATCGCGTAGCGGCCGATCTCGAACTCGGGCACCTCGGCGCGGACCAGGGTCCGTCCGGCACCCACCTGCTCGGTGCCGAGCACCCGGCCGCGCCGGCTCGACAGGTCGCTCATCACCGCGCCCACGTAGTCGTCGGCGACCAGCACGGTCACCTCGGCCACCGGCTCCAGCAGATGGATCCGGGTCTGGGCCGCTGCCTCGCGCAGGGCCAGGGCCCCCGCCGTCTGGAAGGCGGCGTCGGAGGAGTCCACCGAGTGCGCTTTGCCGTCCAGCAGTGTGATCCGCACGTCCACCAGCGGATACGCGGCGACCACGCCTTTGGCGGCCTGCGCACGTACGCCCTTCTCCACGGACGGGATGAACTGGCGCGGCACGGCGCCGCCCACCACCTTGTCCACGAACTCGATGCCCGAGCCGCCCGGCAGCGGCTCCACCTCGATCTCACAGATGGCGTACTGCCCGTGCCCGCCGGACTGCTTGACGTGCCGGCCGCGCCCCGCGGCCTTCGTGGCGAACGTCTCCCGGAGGGAGACCCGGTGCGGTACGACGTCGACCTGGACGCCGTACCGGCTGCGCAGCCGCTCCAGGGCGACGTCCGCGTGGGCCTCGCCCAGGCACCACAGGACCACCTGGTGGGTGTCCTGGTTCTGCTCCAGGCGCATCGTCGGATCCTCGGCCACCAGCCGGCTCAGCCCCTGCGAGAGCTTGTCCTCGTCCGCCTTGCTGTGCGCCTGGATGGCGAGCGGCAGCAGCGGGTCCGGCATCTGCCAGGGCTCCATCAGCAGCGGGTCGTCCTTGGCCGAGAGCGTGTCCCCGGTCTCGGCGCGGCCGAGCTTGGCCACGCACACCAGGTCGCCCGCGACGGCGTGCGTCACCGGGCGCTGCTGCTTGCCGAAGGGCGTGGACAGCGCGCCGATCCGCTCGTCCACGTCGTGGTCCTCGTGCCCGCGGTCGGCCAGGCCGTGCCCGGAGACGTGCACCGTCTCGTCGGGGCGCAGGGTGCCGGAGAAGACGCGGACCAGCGAGATCCGGCCGACGTACGGGTCGGAGGCGGTCTTCACGACCTCGGCGACCAGCGGGCCGCTCGTGTCGCAGGCCTTCAGGTCGCGCGGCTTGCCGTCGATGGTGGTGACCCCGGGCATGGGGTGCTCGACCGGGGTGGGGAATCCGCCGGTGATCAGTTCCAGCAGCTCGACCGTGCCGAGGCCCTGCCGGGCGCCGTCGGCGGCGGGGGCGGCCGCCAGTACCGGGAAGAAGGTGCCGCGCGCGACGGCCCGCTCCAGGTCGTCGATCAGCGTCTTGACGTCGATCTGCTCGCCGCCGAGGTAGCGGTCCATGAGGGTCTCGTCCTCGCTCTCGGCGATGATCCCCTCGATCAGCCTGTTGCGGGCCTCCCCGATGGCCGGCAGCTGGTCCTCGCCGGGCTCGGCCTCCTTGCGCTCCCCGGACGCGTAGTCGAACAGTTTCTGCGACAGCAGCCCGATCAGCCCGGTCACGGGCGCGTGCCCGTCGGGTCCCTCCGGCGCGCGCAGCGGCAGGTACAGCGGCAGCACGGCGTCGGGGTCGTCGGCGCCGAAGGCCTCCGCGCACACCCGGGTCATCTCCTCGAAGTCCGCCCGGGCGGCCTCCAGGTGTGTGATCACGATCGCTCGGGGCATGCCGACGGCCTGGCACTCCTCCCACAGCATGCGGGTCGAGCCGTCCACGCCGTCCGAGGCCGAGACGACGAAGAGGGCCGCGTCCGCCGCTCGCAGACCGGCCCTCAGCTCCCCGACGAAGTCGGCGTACCCGGGGGTGTCGAGGATGTTGATCTTGAACCCGTCCCATTCGACCGGGGCCAGGGAGAGCTGTACCGAGCGTTGCTGCCGGTGCTCGATCTCGTCGTAGTCGGAGACGGTGCCGCCGTCCTCGACGCGGCCCGCCCGGTTGACAGCCCCCGCGGTCAGCGCGAGGGCCTCCACCAGAGTCGTCTTGCCCGAACCGGAGTGGCCGACCAGCACCACATTCCGTACGGACGCGGGGTGGTCGGCCGCCACTGCCCTGCCGGCGGCCCCGGGGTGTGTTTGCGCCTTGTCGCCCATGATCCTGCCTCCCGTTGACGGTGAGGTCACTGTGGGCGCGGACACGCGGCACCGCGTGCACTGGCGGCTCCTGCGACGCCCGCGGTCCTTCGAGCTTTCCACTCCCGTCATGCTGCGTCCATACGACGGACGCCGATCGCGCCACGCGCCCCCCCGCGCGGGCGGGTGTGCACCGGTTCGCGGCACGTCTGCGGGTGCCCGCCCGTCACCTGTGCGCGCGCGTGACTACGATGGGCCAGCCGGTGGCCACCAGGGCCGCGGCGCCACGACCGTCGGGAAGGCCATGCTGAACAAGTACGCGCGTGCATTCTTCACGCGTGTCCTCACACCGTTCGCCGCGTTTCTCATCCGGCGGGGCGTGAGCCCCGACGCGGTCACACTCATCGGCACGGCCGGTGTGGTCGCGGGCGCGCTGGTCTTCTTCCCCAGGGGCGAGTTCTTCTGGGGCACGATCGTGATCACCCTGTTCGTCTTCTCGGACCTGGTCGACGGCAACATGGCCCGCCAGCTGGGCCGCTCCAGCCGCTGGGGTGCCTTCCTGGACTCCACGCTCGACCGGGTGGCCGACGGCGCGATCTTCGGCGGCTTCGCCCTGTGGTACGCGGGCAACGGCGACAACAACGCCCTGTGCGCCGTCTCGATCTTCTGCCTGGCCAGCGGCCAGGTGGTGTCGTACACCAAGGCGCGCGGCGAGTCGATCGGGCTGCCGGTCGCCGTCAACGGCCTCGTCGAGCGCGCCGAGCGGCTGGTGATCTCGCTGGTGGCGGCCGGTCTGGCCGGCCTCCACACGTTCGGCGTCCCGGGCATCCAGATCCTCCTCCCGATCGCCCTGTGGATCGTCGCCGTGGGCAGCCTCGTCACCCTCGTCCAGCGGGTCGTCACCGTCCGCCGAGAGTCCGCCGAGGCCGAGGCGGAGGCCGAGGCGGAGCAGAACGCGTCCCAGGGGAGGGAGGCGGCGAAGTGAGCACCGCCGACCGGTTCACCGACGCGCTGTACGGTCTCGGCTGGAGCACCGTCAAGAAGCTTCCGGAACCCGCCGCTGTCCGGCTCGGCCGGTCCGTCGCGGACCTCGCCTGGAAGCAGCGCGGCAAGGGCGTCCTGCGGCTGGAGGCGAACTACGCGCGCGTGGTGCCCGACGCCGGCCCCGAGCGCCTCGCCGAACTCTCCCGCGCGGGCATGCGCTCGTACCTGCGCTACTGGATGGAGTCCTTCCGGCTGCCCGCCTGGAGCGCCGAGCGCGTCAGGACGGGCTTCGACTGCACGGACGTCCACCACCTGACCGACGGGATCGCCTCCCCCCGGGGCCTGATCCTCGCGCTTCCGCACATGGCCAACTGGGACCTGGCCGGCGCCTGGGTCACCACCCGGCTGGAGACGCCGTTCACCACGGTCGCCGAGCGGCTCAAGCCCGAGTCGCTCTACGACCGCTTCGTCGCCTACCGCGAGGGTCTCGGCATGGAGGTCCTGCCGCACAGCGGCGGCACCGCCTTCGGCACCCTGGCCCGGCGGCTGCGCGACGGCGGCCTGGTCTGCCTGGTCGCCGACCGGGACCTGTCCGCGTCCGGCGTCGAGGTCGACTTCTTCGGCGAGCGGACCCGGATGCCCGCCGGCCCGGCCCTGCTCGCCCAGCAGACCGGCGCGCAGCTGATGCCCGTCACCCTCTGGTACGACGACTCGCCCGTGATGAAGGGCCAGGTGCATCCTCCGATCGAGGTACCGGAGACAGGCAGCCGGGCCGAGAAGACGTCTGTCATGACACAGGCACTGGCCGACGTCTTCGCCAAGGGGATCGCCGACCACCCGGAGGACTGGCACATGCTCCAGCGCCTGTGGCTCGCCGACCTCGACCCCGCGAAGGGACCCGCGTGAGAATCGGGATCGTCTGCCCGTACTCCTGGGACGTCCCCGGGGGCGTCCAGTTCCACATCCGCGACCTCGCCGAGTACTTCATCCGCCTCGGCCACGAGGTCTCCGTCCTCGCCCCGGCCGACGACGACACCCCGCTGCCGCCGTACGTCGTCTCGGCCGGCCGCGCGGTGCCGGTGCCGTACAACGGCTCGGTGGCCCGCCTCAACTTCGGCTTCCTGTCGGCCGCGCGGGTGCGGCGCTGGCTGCACGACGGCGCGTTCGACGTGGTCCACATCCACGAGCCGACCTCCCCGTCGCTCGGCCTGCTGACCTGCTGGGCGGCCCAGGGCCCCATCGTGGCCACCTTCCACACCTCCAACCCCCGCTCGCGCGCGATGATCGCCGCGTACGCGATCCTGCAGGCCGCGCTGGAGAAGATCAGCGCGCGCATCGCGGTCAGCGAGTACGCCCGCCGCACCCTGGTCGAGCACCTGGGCGGCGACGCGGTGGTCATCCCCAACGGCGTCGACGTCGACTTCTTCGCCAAGGCCGGGCCGAACCCCGAGTGGCAGGGAGACACGCTCGGCTTCATCGGCCGCATCGACGAGCCCCGCAAGGGCCTGCCGGTCCTGATGAAGGCCCTCCCGAAGATCCTCGCCGCCCGCCCGCAGGCGCGTCTGCTGGTCGCGGGGCGCGGGGACGAGGAGGCGGCCGTCGAGGACCTGCCCGAGGAGCTGCGTTCCCGCGTCGAGTTCCTCGGCATGATCAGCGACGAGGACAAGGCGCGCTTCCTGCGCAGCGTCGACCTGTACGTCGCGCCCAACACCGGCGGCGAGAGCTTCGGCATCATCCTCGTCGAGGCCATGTCGGCGGGCGCCCCGGTCCTCGCCTCCGACCTGGACGCCTTCGTCCAGGTCCTGGACCAGGGCCAGGCGGGCGAGGTCTTCGCCAACGAGGACGCGGACGCCCTGGCCGAGGCCGCCGTACGCCTGCTGGCGGACCCCGACCGCCGGGCCGAACTGCGCGAGCGGGGCAGCGCCCACGTCCGCCGCTTCGACTGGTCCACCGTCGGCGCGGACATCCTGTCGGTGTACGAGACGGTCACCACCGGTACGTCGGCGGTGGCCACCGACGAGCGCACGGGGTTCAGGGCCCGGTTCGGGCTGGCGCGGGACTGAGGCGAGGGTCTGCTCCGGCCGGCCTCGCGGGCCGACTAACCTTCGCCCGTGACCGCAACCCTGATCTGGATCTTCGTCGCGCTCGTCGCCATCGGCCTCTATCTGAGCTGGACGGCCGGCCGGCTGGACCGGCTGCACGTGCGCATGGACGCCGCGCGGGCCGCGCTGGACGCGCAGCTGCTGCGGCGGGCCTCCGTGACCCAGGAACTGGCGACCTCGGGCGTGCTGGACCCGGCCGCCTCGATCGTGCTCTACGAGGCCGCGCACGCCGCCCGGCAGGCGGAGGAGGAGCAGCGGGAGGTCGCCGAGAGCGAGCTGAGCCAGGCACTGCGCGCGGTGTTCGAGGATCCGCAGCAGGTCGAAGCCGTGCGGGAGGCCCCGGGCGGCGAGTCGGCGGCCCGCGAGCTGGCCGAAGCGGTACGCCGGGTCCCCATGGCCCGCCGCTTCCACAACGACGCCGTGGGAGCCGCCCGCAGGCTCCGGGAGCACCGCAAGGTGCGCTGGTTCCGGCTGGCCGGTCACGCCCCCTTCCCGCTGGCCTTCGAGATGGACGACGAGCCTCCCGCGGCGCTGGTGGAACGGGCCTCCTGAACCTTTGGTGGACCAAAAGGATCCACCGGGTTGCCATTGGCCCTTGCTGTGGCCTGGTCCACTCACGTTTCCTCTCTGAAGCAGAAAACCCTCTTTCACTTCAGTGAGGTCACCCGTGTCCACCACCGAGAACCAGGCTCCCGAGACCGGCACCGCCCGCGTGAAGCGCGGTATGGCCGAGCAGCTCAAGGGCGGCGTGATCATGGACGTCGTCACCCCGGAGCAGGCGAAGATCGCCGAGGACGCGGGCGCCGTCGCGGTCATGGCCCTGGAGCGAGTCCCCGCCGACATCCGCAAGGACGGCGGCGTGGCCCGCATGTCCGACCCGGACATGATCGAGGGCATCATCGACGCAGTCTCCATCCCGGTCATGGCGAAGTCCCGCATCGGCCACTTCGTCGAGGCCCAGGTGCTGCAGTCCCTCGGCGTCGACTACATCGACGAGTCCGAGGTCCTCACCCCGGCCGACGAGGTCAACCACTCCGACAAGTGGGCCTTCACCACCCCCTTCGTCTGCGGTGCCACCAACCTGGGCGAGGCCCTGCGCCGCATCGCCGAGGGCGCCGCGATGATCCGTTCCAAGGGCGAGGCCGGCACCGGCAACGTGGTCGAGGCCGTCCGTCACCTGCGCCAGATCAAGAACGAGATCGCCCGCCTGCGCGGCTACGACAACAACGAGCTGTACGCCGCCGCCAAGGAGCTGCGCGCCCCGTACGAGCTGGTCAAGGAGGTCGCCGAGCTGGGCAAGCTCCCGGTGGTCCTCTTCTCCGCCGGTGGTGTCGCCACCCCGGCCGACGCCGCCCTGATGCGCCAGCTCGGCGCCGAGGGCGTGTTCGTGGGCTCCGGCATCTTCAAGTCCGGCGACCCGGCCAAGCGCGCCGCCGCCATCGTGAAGGCCACCACCTTCTACGACGACCCGAAGATCATCGCGGACGCCTCCCGCAACCTGGGCGAGGCCATGGTCGGCATCAACTGCGACACCCTCCCCGAGGCCGAGCGCTACGCGAACCGCGGCTGGTAAGGCACCGGAAGACATGAACACCCCCGTCATAGGCGTCCTGGCCCTCCAGGGCGACGTACGGGAGCACCTCATCGCCCTGGCCGCGGCCGACGCCGTGGCCAGGCCGGTGCGGCGCCCCGAGGAACTCGCCGAGGTCGACGGTCTCGTCCTGCCCGGCGGCGAGTCCACCACCATCTCCAAGCTGGCCGTCCTCTTCGGAGTGATGGAGCCCCTCCGCGCGCGCGTACGCGACGGCATGCCCGTCTACGGCACCTGCGCCGGCATGATCATGCTCGCGGACAAGATCCTCGACCCGCGCTCGGGCCAGGAGACCATCGGCGGCATCGACATGATCGTGCGCCGCAACGCCTTCGGACGGCAGAACGAGTCCTTCGAGGCGGCGGTCGACGTCAGGGGCGTGGAGGGCGATCCTGTAGAGGGCGTCTTCATCCGCGCCCCCTGGGTCGAGTCCGTCGGGGCCGAGGCCGAGGTGCTCGCCGAGCACGAAGGCCACATCGTGGCGGTCCGTCAGGGCAACGCGCTCGCCACGTCGTTCCACCCGGAACTGACCGGCGACCACCGCGTGCACTCCCTGTTCGTCGACATGGTGCGCGCGAACCGGACGGCCGAGTCCTTGTAGGATCTCTGGCGTTCGTTGTTTGGATGGGTTACGCGAAGGAGACAGGCAGATGTCCGGCCACTCTAAATGGGCTACGACGAAGCACAAGAAGGCCGTGATCGACGCCAAGCGCGGCAAGCTCTTCGCGAAGCTGATCAAGAACATCGAGGTCGCGGCCCGCATGGGCGGCGTCGACATCGAGGGCAACCCGACCCTCTACGACGCCATCCAGAAGGCGAAGAAGCAGTCGGTCCCGAACAAGAACATCGACTCCGCGGTCAAGCGCGGCGGCGGCCTCGAGGCCGGCGGTGCCGACTACGAGACGATCATGTACGAGGGCTACGGCCCGAACGGTGTCGCGGTGCTCATCGAGTGCCTCACCGACAACCGCAACCGCGCCGCCTCCGACGTCCGCGTCGCGATGACCCGCAACGGCGGCTCCATGGCCGACCCGGGCTCGGTGTCGTACATGTTCAGCCGCAAGGGCGTCATCATCGTCCCCAAGGGCGAGCTGAGCGAGGACGACGTCCTGGGTGCCGTCCTGGACGCCGGCGCCGAGGAGGTCAACGACCTCGGTGAGACCTTCGAGGTCATCAGCGAGGCCACCGACCTGGTCGCGGTCCGCACCGCTCTCCAGGAGGCCGGGATCGACTACGACTCCGCCGACTCCAGCTTCGTGCCGTCCGTCCAGGTCGAACTGGACGAGGAGGGCGCCAAGAAGATCTTCAAGCTGATCGACGCGCTCGAGGACAGCGACGACGTGCAGAACGTCTTCGCCAACTTCGACGTGAGCGACGAGATCATGGAGAAGGTCGACGCGTAGCGCCGCGGCGGGCTGCGCAGGTTCTCACGGGCCGACGGGACACCCCGTCGGCCCGTCGCCTTGTCGGGCGTTGGTGCGGGGCGTTGTCGGTGGCACCCGATAGCCTGCACAAACAGGCGATCGAAGGGAGGGGCGCGTGCGCGTGTTGGGGGTGGACCCCGGGCTGACGCGGTGCGGTGTCGGCGTGGTGGAGGGGGTGGCGGGCCGGCCGCTCACCATGCTCGGCGTCGGGGTCGTACGGACACCCGCGGACGCCGACCTGAGCCTGCGGCTGCTCGCCGTCGAGCAGGGCATCGAGGAGTGGCTGGACGAGCACCGGCCCGAGTTCGTCGCCGTCGAGCGCGTCTTCAGCCAGCACAACGTGCGCACGGTGATGGGCACCGCCCAGGCCAGCGCCGTCGCCATGCTGTGCGCCGCCCGGCGGGGCATCCCCGTCGCCCTGCACACCCCCAGCGAGGTCAAGGCCGCCGTCACCGGCAGCGGCCGCGCCGACAAGGCCCAGGTCGGGGCCATGGTCACCCGCCTGCTGCGGCTCAGCGCCCCGCCGAAGCCGGCCGACGCCGCCGACGCACTCGCCCTCGCCATCTGCCACATCTGGCGCGCCCCCGCCCAGAACCGGCTCCAGCAGGCCGTCGCCCGGCACACAGTCCACGCAACGAAAGGCCGTACGGCATGATCGCGTTCGTCAGCGGCCCGGTCGCCGCCCTCGCCCCCGACTCCGCGGTGGTCGAGGTGGGCGGCATCGGCATCGCCGTCCAGTGCACCCCGAACACGCTCTCCGGCCTCCGCATGGGCCGGCAGACCAAGCTCGCCACCTCTTTGGTGGTGCGCGAGGACTCGCTGACCCTGTACGGCTTCGCGGACGACGACGAGCGCCAGGTCTTCGAACTGCTGCAGACCGCGAGCGGTGTGGGACCCCGCCTCGCCCAGGCGATGCTCGCCGTGCACACGCCGGACGCACTGCGCCGCGCCGTCGCCACCGGTGACGAGAAGGCCCTCACCGCGGTCCCCGGCATCGGCAAGAAGGGCGCGCAGAAGCTGCTGCTCGAGCTGAAGGACCGGCTCGGTGCCCCCACCGGCGCCCCCGCGGTCGGAGCCCCGGTCACCCAGGGCTGGCGCGACCAGCTGCACGCGGCTCTCATCGGACTCGGCTACGCCACCCGTGAGGCCGAGGAGGCCGTGGCCGCCGTGGCGCCGCAGGCCGAGGCGGCGGGCGGCACACCCCAGGTGGGCGTGCTGCTGAAGGCCGCCCTGCAGACCCTGAACCGAGCCCGCTGACCCCCATAGCCGAAGGCACATCACATGAACTGGGACGACACGACCGACAGCGCTGCCGATGAGCAGCCCGTCGGCCCCGCCGCGGAGCGGCTGGTGGGCTCTGTCGCCGACCGTGAGGACCAGGCCGTCGAGGCTGCTCTGCGCCCCAAGGACCTCGGCGAGTTCATCGGCCAGGAGAAGGTGCGCGAACAGCTCGACCTGGTGCTGCGCGCCGCACGCGCGCGCGGGGCGACCGCCGACCACGTGCTGCTCTCCGGCGCGCCCGGACTGGGCAAGACCACGCTGTCGATGATCATCGCGGCCGAGATGGGCGCCCCCATCCGCATCACCTCCGGCCCGGCCATCCAGCACGCCGGCGACCTCGCCGCGATCCTCTCCTCCCTCCAGGAGGGCGAGGTCCTCTTCCTGGACGAGATCCACCGCATGTCCCGGCCCGCCGAGGAGATGCTGTACATGGCCATGGAGGACTTCCGCGTCGACGTCATCGTCGGCAAGGGCCCCGGCGCCACCGCCATCCCCCTGGAGCTGCCCCCGTTCACCCTGGTCGGCGCCACCACGCGCGCGGGCCTGCTGCCGCCCCCGCTGCGCGACCGCTTCGGCTTCACCGCGCACATGGAGTTCTACGAGCCCGCCGAGCTGGAGCGGGTCGTGCACCGCTCGGCACACCTGCTCGACGTCGAGATCGAGCCGAACGGCGCCGCCGAGATCTCCGGCCGCTCCCGCGGCACGCCCCGTATCGCCAACCGCCTGCTGCGCCGCGTGCGCGACTACGCGCAGGTCAAGGCCGACGGCGTGATCACCCGCGAGATCGCCGCGGCCGCCCTCGCCGTCTACGAGGTCGACGCGCGCGGCCTCGACCGCCTCGACCGGGCCGTCCTGGAGGCGCTGCTGAAGCTGTTCGGCGGCGGTCCGGTGGGCCTGTCCACGCTCGCCGTCGCGGTGGGGGAGGAGCGCGAGACCGTCGAGGAGGTCGCCGAACCTTTCCTGGTCAGGGAGGGTCTGCTGGCCCGAACCCCACGGGGCCGGGTCGCCACTCCCGCGGCCTGGGCGCACCTCGGACTGACCCCGCCCCGCTCGTCGGCGGGGGGAAACGGACAACAGGACCTGTTCGGGGCGTGACCGCTCCGTGACGGCGAGGGCAATGGCGGGGGCAGGAACCCAGGTGCCATGCTGAGCGTTGTTCCATGCACGCGGACTCGCTTAGACTCCGCCGATGCCGCCCTTGCGGGTGGCGCCGACCAACCCCCATCCATCAGGCCGCTCACCGCGCGGTCGCGCGAAGGAAATTCCGTCCCGTGAATGCCTTTACCCTTCTCCCCTTCATCGTGCTCATCGCGGCCATGTTCCTGATGACGCGCTCGGCCAAGAAAAAGCAGCAGCAGGCCGCAAACATGCGGAACGAGATGCAGCCCGGCTCCGGTGTCCGCACCATCGGGGGGATGTACGCGACGGTCAAGGAGGTCAACGAGGACACCGTCCTCCTCGACGCCGGCCCCGGCGTCGACCTCCTCTTCGCCAAGAACGCGATCGGCGCCGTCCTCACGGACGACGAGTACAACCGCATCGTCCACGGCATCGAGCACGACCTGAAGTCCGACGCCGGCATCGTCCCGGACGACGCCTCCTCCCTCACCGAGACCGACGAGTCTGCCGACGCCGCTGCCGCCGCCTCCGACGACAAGGCCGTCGACCTCGGTAAGAAGGACGCCGACGAGGACAAGGCCGACGAGGCCCCCGAGGCCGCCGAGGCCAAGGCGGACGAAGAGCCGAAGAAGACCGACGGCGACACCGACGCGAAGTAGTCACGTCCGGGGTGCGGGGCGCGGACCGACCGCACCCCGAGCACCCCGGGCGCGTCTGTTTTCCGCACGGGAGCCCGACACCATGTCATGGCCGACCGCGCCGACCGGGCGCGGGGCGGCCCGAGAGGGAGTACGAGAAGGTGGCAGCACCTAAGAAGGGCCGGAGCGCGAGCGCCCAGAGCAAGCCAGGGCGCTCGCTGGCCCTCATCCTGATCGCCATCGTGGCGCTGACCGGGGGGATGTTCGCCTCCGGGCACAAGACTCCGCGTCTCGGCATCGACCTCGCCGGTGGTACGAGCATCACGCTCAAGGCGAAGGCCGACCAGGGGTCCGCGATCAACAAGGCCAACATGGACACCGCGGTCGACATCATGAACCGCCGTGTCAACGGCCTGGGCGTCTCCGAGGCGGAGGTGCAGACCCAGGGGAACGATCACATCATCGTGAACATCCCCAAGGGCACCAACTCCAAGGAGGCCCAGCAGCAGGTCGGCACCACCGCCAAGCTGTACTTCCGCCCGGTGCTCGCCAGCGAGCCCACGGGGGCCGCCGCGAAGCCCTCGCCGAGCGCGTCCCCCAGCGGCAGCGGCTCGCCGAGCCCGTCGAGCAGCGCCTCCGCCAAGGAGAAGGCCTCCTCGTCCTCCTCCGGGTCCCCGACGCCGACGGCCACCGCCACCTCGCAGGGCCGCGCGGTCACCGACGCCCTGAAGGACGACGCCACGCCGTCGCCGTCCGGCTCCCCGAGCGCCACGTCCTCGCCGAGCCCGTCCGCGTCGTCCTCCGGCGGCACGGCCGACACCACCAAGCTCCAGGCGCAGTACGCCGCGCTGGACTGCTCCAAGCCCGCCCAGCGGGCCAATGCCGGCAAGGGCGCCAAGCCCGGCGAGATCACCGTGGCCTGCGGTGAGAACGACAAGGTCTGGTACAAGTACCTGCTCGGCCCGGCCGCCGTGGACGGCACCGAGGTCAAGAAGGCCCAGGCTGTGATCGACACCCAGGGTGCCGCCGGCTGGCAGGTCCAGATGAACTTCACCTCCAGCGGGTCGAAGAAGTTCGCGGACATCACCGAGAAGCTGTCCAAGAACCAGTCCCCGCAGAACGAGTTCGGCATCGTCCTCGACGGCCAGGTCGTCTCCAGCCCGTTCGTCCAGTCGGCCATCTCGGGCGGCCAGGCGGAGATCTCGGGCCGCTTCACGCAGCAGGAGGCGCAGAGCCTCGCCAACATGCTGTCGTACGGCGCGCTGCCGCTGTCGTTCAAGGAGGAGACCGTCACCACGGTGACCGCCGCGCTCGGTGGTGAGCAGCTGCACGCCGGTCTGCTCGCGGGCGCGATCGGCCTCGCTCTGGTCGTGATCTACCTGGTCGCCTACTACCGCGGTCTGTCGATCGTGGCCATGGCGTCCCTGCTGGTCTCCGCGATCCTCACCTACGTGCTCATGGCGCTGCTCGGCCCGGCCATCGGCTTCGCGCTGAACCTGCCGGCCGTCTGCGGTGCCATCGTCGCCATCGGTATCACCGCGGACTCGTTCATCGTGTACTTCGAACGCATCCGGGACGAGATCCGTGAGGGCCGCACGCTGCGTCCCGCCGTCGAGCGGGCCTGGCCGCGCGCCCGGCGCACGATCCTGGTCTCCGACTTCGTGTCGTTCCTCGCCGCCGCGGTGCTGTTCATCGTCACCGTCGGCAAGGTGCAGGGCTTCGCGTTCACGCTCGGCCTGACCACCGTGCTCGACGTGGTCGTCGTCTTCTTCTTCACCAAGCCGCTGATGACTCTGCTCGCCCGCCGCAAGTTCTTCGCGAACGGCCACAAGTGGTCCGGACTCGACCCGAAGAGCCTGGGTGCCCAGCCGCCGCTGCGCCGCACCCGCCGTCCCGCCGGTCCCGCCGCCGGCCCTGTCGACCCGAAGGAGGCGTGAGCGATGTCGAAACTCGGCAACCTCGGCGCTCGACTGCACCGCGGCGAGATCAGCTACGACTTCGTCGGCAAGCGCAAGATCTGGTACGGCATCTCCATCCTGATCACCATCACGGCCATCCTCGGCCTGGCGGTGCGCGGCCTGAACATGGGCATCGAGTTCCAGGGCGGCGCGGTCTTCACCACGCCGACGGCGATGAGCACGTCGGTCGCGCAGGCGGAGGACTACGCGAAGTCCGCCTCCGGCCATGAAGCGGTCGTGCAGAAGCTCGGCAACGGCAGCCTGCGCATCCAGATCGCCGGTATCGACACCGACAAGTCGGACCAGATCAAGCAGACGCTGGCCAAGGACCTGAACCTCGACCCGGAGAAGCTCGCCGCCGACCTGGTCGGCCCGAGCTGGGGCGAGCAGATCGCCAGCAAGGCCTGGGAGGGCCTGGCGATCTTCATGGTGCTCGTGGTGATCTACCTGGCGATCGCCTTCGAGTGGCGCATGGCCGTCGCGGCCCTCGTCGCGCTGATCCACGACATCACCATCACGACCGGTATCTACGCCCTGGTCGGCTTCGAGGTCACACCCGGTACGGTCATCGGTCTGCTGACGATCCTCGGTTACTCGCTCTACGACACGGTCGTCGTCTTCGACAGCCTCAAGGAGCAGACGAAGGACATCACCAAGCAGACCCGCTGGACGTACAGCGACATCGCCAACCGGTCGATCAACGGCACGCTGGTCCGCTCCATCAACACCACCGTGGTCGCGCTGCTGCCGGTGGCGGGCCTGCTGTTCATCGGTGGCGGCTTCCTCGGGGCCGGCACGCTGAACGACATCTCGCTGTCGCTGTTCGTCGGCCTCGCGGCCGGTGCGTACTCCTCGATCTTCATCGCCACGCCGCTCGTCGCCGACCTCAAGGAGTCCGAGCCGGCGATGAAGGCGCTCCGCAAGCGGGTCCTCGCCAAGCGCGCCCAGGCCGCCGCCGAGGAGGGCTTCGCGGACGCGCGGTCCGCCGCCGGTGACGAGTCCGAGGACGCCGCTCCCGCCGTGGTGGGTCCGCGCAACCAGCCGGCGTCCCGCACCCGGGGCCGCGGCCGACCCTCCGGGAAGCGTCGATGACCGAGCTCGCGGAGATCACGCCGTTGCTGCTCAGCCGCATCCGTGACGTGGCGGACTACCCGGAGCCCGGCGTGATGTTCAAGGACATCACGCCGCTCCTGGCGGACCCGGCCGCTTTCACGGCCCTCACGGACGCGCTGGCCGAGATCGCCGTCGACACCGGCGCGACCAAGGTCGTCGGCCTGGAGGCCCGGGGCTTCATCCTCGGTGCCCCGGTCGCGGTCCGCGCCGGCCTCGGCTTCATCCCGGTGCGCAAGGCGGGCAAGCTCCCCGGAGCGACCCTGCGTCAGGCGTACGACCTGGAATACGGCTCGGCGGAGATCGAGGTGCACGCGGAGGACCTGTCCTCCGGCGACCGTGTGCTGATCGTGGACGACGTCCTCGCGACCGGTGGCACCGCGGAGGCCGCGATCCAGCTCATCCACCGGGCGGGCGCCGAGGTCTCCGGCCTCGCGGTGCTCATGGAGCTAGGCTTCCTGGACGGCCGCGCCCGTCTGGAACCGGCGCTGAAGGGGGCACCGCTCCAGGCGCTGCTCCAGATCTGACAGCTCTGACGGAACCGGGCACCAGGTGCTCCACGGCCGCTCCGGCACCACCGGGGCGGCCGTCGGCGTTCCCGTGGGGGACACGCGCCGCACGCCGGGAAATCACCTCGGAGCCACCTCCCGGAATCCCGACCCCGTCCCTCGTGTTGCAGGGGTATACGGTCCTCACATCCGCCTGAAGGCGATGAGCGGGCTCAGGATCGCTACCATGGGGTTTCCGGAGCCTGACCGGGGGACCCGGATCGCGCACGAGGAGTCCTCTTGCCAGACGAGGCCCAGCCACTGACCGCCGCCAAGCCCGAGCCAGCCTCGGCACCCGCGGCCAAGCCCGCGCCGAACGTGTCGCAAGCGAAGAATGACACCCGCGGGGCGGTCGAGCACGCCCAGTCCACGCCCGTGGAGAAGGCTGCCGAGGTGGCGCGCCCCAAACCGTCCCCCACTCCCGACTCCGCTCGAGCGGGGGGAGCCCCGTCGCCCGGGCGTCCGGCCGCCAACCAGCCCGCCCGCAGCGGCTCCTCCAACCGCGTCCGCGCGCGCCTCGCCCGCCTCGGTGTCCAGCGCGCGAACCCGTACAACCCCGTGCTGGAGCCGCTGCTGCGGATAGTGCGCAGCAACGACCCGAAGATCGAGAACTCGACGCTCCGGCAGATCGAGCGTGCCTACCAGGTCGCCGAGCGCTGGCACCGGGGGCAGAAGCGCAAGAGCGGCGACCCGTACATCACGCATCCGCTCGCCGTCACCACCATCCTCGCCGAGCTGGGCATGGACCCGGCCACCCTCATGGCGGGCCTGCTGCACGACACCGTCGAGGACACCGAGTACGGCCTGGACGACCTGCGCCGCGACTTCGGCGACGTCGTCGCCCTCCTCGTGGACGGCGTCACCAAGCTGGACAAGGTCAAGTTCGGCGAGGCCGCGCAGGCCGAGACCGTGCGCAAGATGGTCGTCGCGATGGCCAAGGACCCCCGGGTCCTGGTGATCAAGCTCGCCGACCGCCTGCACAACATGCGCACCATGCGCTACCTCAAGCGCGAGAAGCAGGAGAAGAAGGCGCGCGAGACGCTGGAGATCTACGCGCCCCTCGCCCACCGCCTGGGCATGAACACCATCAAGTGGGAGCTGGAGGACCTCGCGTTCGCGATCCTCTACCCCAAGATGTACGACGAGATCGTACGGCTGGTGGCCGAGAGGGCACCGAAGCGTGACGAGTACCTGGCCATAGTGACCGACGAGGTCCAGGCCGACCTGCGCGCCGCCCGCATCAAGGCGACCGTCACCGGACGCCCGAAGCACTACTACAGCGTCTACCAGAAGATGATCGTCCGCGGTCGCGACTTCGCGGAGATCTACGACCTGGTGGGGATCCGTGTACTTGTCGACACGGTCCGCGACTGCTACGCCGCCCTCGGCACCGTGCACGCGCGATGGAACCCGGTCCCCGGCCGGTTCAAGGACTACATCGCGATGCCCAAGTTCAACATGTACCAGTCGCTGCACACGACGGTCATCGGGCCCAACGGCAAGCCCGTCGAACTGCAGATCCGCACGTTCGACATGCACCGCCGTGCCGAGTACGGCATCGCCGCGCACTGGAAGTACAAGCAGGAGGCCGTCGCCGGCGCCTCCAAGGTCCGCACCGACGTGCCCAAGGCGGGCAAGGGCAAGGACGACCACCTCAACGACATGGCGTGGCTGCGCCAGCTGCTCGACTGGCAGAAGGAGACCGAGGACCCCGGCGAGTTCCTGGAGTCCCTGCGCTTCGACCTGTCCCGCAACGAGGTCTTCGTCTTCACGCCCAAGGGCGACGTCATCGCGTTGCCTGCCGGCGCGACCCCGGTCGACTTCGCGTACGCCGTCCACACCGAGGTCGGCCACCGCACCATAGGAGCGCGGGTCAACGGCAGGCTCGTACCGCTCGAATCCACCCTGGACAACGGCGACCTGGTGGAGGTCTTCACCTCCAAGGCGCCCGGCGCGGGTCCGTCCCGGGACTGGCTCGGGTTCGTCAAGTCGCCGCGCGCCCGCAACAAGATCCGGGCCTGGTTCTCCAAGGAGCGCCGCGACGAGGCGATCGAGCAGGGCAAGGACGCCATCGTCCGCGCCATGCGCAAGCAGAACCTGCCGATCCAGCGCATCCTCACCGGCGACTCCCTCGTCACGCTCGCGCACGAGATGCGCTACTCCGACATCTCCGCGCTCTACGCGGCGATCGGCGAGGGCCATGTCTCCGCGCAGAACATCGTGCAGAAGCTCGTCCAGGCGCTCGGCGGCGAGGAGGCGGCCACCGAGGAGATCGACGAGGCCGTCCCGCCGACCCGTACCCGCGGCCGCAAGCGCCGCTCCAGCGCCGACCCCGGCGTCGTGGTCAAGGGCGTCGACGACGTGTGGGTCAAGCTGGCCCGCTGCTGCACGCCCGTCCCCGGCGACCCGATCATCGGCTTCGTCACGCGGGGCAGCGGTGTATCGGTTCACCGCAGCGACTGCGTCAACGTGGAGTCTCTGTCCCGTGAGCCGGAGCGCATCCTCGACGTCGAGTGGGCGCCCACCCAGTCCTCGGTCTTCCTGGTCGCCATCCAGGTCGAGGCGCTGGACCGCTCCCGCCTGCTGTCGGACGTCACCCGCGTCCTGTCCGACCAGCACGTCAACATCCTCTCCGCGGCCGTCCAGACCTCCCGCGACCGGGTGGCCACCTCCCGCTTCACCTTCGAGATGGGCGACCCGAAGCACCTCGGCCACGTCCTGAAGGCCGTACGGGGCGTGGAGGGCGTGTACGACGTCTACCGTGTGACCTCGGCACGCAGCCGGGCGTAGACGGTCGTAGGACACCCACGCACGAGAAAGAGCCCCGTACGCCACGTACGGGGCCCTTCTCGATGCGCAGCGGGATCTTAGCCGCCGAACTCCTGCAGGCCCTTCAGAGCCTGGTCCAGGAGCGCCTGACGGCCCTCCAGCTCACGCTCCAGCTTGTCGGCCTTGGAGTTGTTGCCCTGGGCGCGTGCCTGCTCGATCTGCGCCCTCAGCTTGTCCACGGCGGCCTGCAGCTGACCGGTCAGCCCCTCGGCACGCGCGCGCGCCTCCGGGTTGGTCCGGCGCCACTCGGCCTCCTCGGCCTCCTGGATGGCCCGCTCGACGGCGTGCATCCGGCCCTCGACCTTCGGCCGCGCGTCCCGCGGGACGTGACCGATGGCCTCCCAGCGCTCGTTGACCGAGCGGAAGGCGGCCCGGGCGGCCTTGAGGTCCGTGACCGGGAGGATCTTCTCGGCCTCCTCGGCCAGCTCCTCCTTGAGCTTCAGGTTCTCCGACTGCTCGGCGTCGCGCTCGGCGAAGACCGAGCTGCGGGCGGCGAAGAACACGTCCTGGGCGCCGCGGAAGCGGTTCCACAGGTCGTCCTCGTGCTCGCGCTGGGCGCGGCCCGCGGCCTTCCAGTCCGCCATCAGCTCGCGGTAGCGCGCCGCCGTCGGACCCCAGTCCGTCGAACCGGACAGCGACTCGGCCTCGGCGACCAGCCGCTCCTTGGTCTTGCGGGCCTCCTCGCGCTGCGCGTCCAGCTGCGCGAAGTGACCCTTGCGACGCTTGGAGAACGCCGACCGGGCGTGCGAGAAGCGGTGCCACAGCTCGTCGTCGGACTTGCGGTCCAGCCGCGGCAGCCCCTTCCAGGTGTCCACCAGCGCCCGCAGCCGCTCACCTGCGGCCCGCCACTGGTCGGACTGCGCCAGCTGCTCGGCCTCGGTGACCAGGTCCTCCTTGGCCTTGCGGGCCTCGTCGGACTGCTTGGCCCGCTGGACCTTGCGCTCCTCGCGCCGGGCCTCGACCGTCGCCACGAGCTTGTCGAGACGGGCCCGCAGCGCCTCCAGGTCACCCACCGCGTGGTGCGCGTCCACCTGCTCGCGCAGGTGGTCGATCGCGGTCTGGGCGTCCTTCGCGGAGAGGTCCGTCGTCTGCACTCGCTTCTCGAGGAGGCCGATCTCGACAACCAGGCCCTCGTACTTGCGCTCGAAGTAGGCAAGCGCCTCCTCAGGGGAGCCGGCCGCCCAGGAACCGACGACCTGCTCGCCGTCGGCCGTACGCACGTACACGGTCCCCGTCTCGTCGACGCGGCCCCACGGGTCGCTGCTCACAGCGCCTCCTCCACATGATGCCCGCGGGGGCCTCGGCGCCCCCGGGCATCGTCCACAGTTTCGTCACGGCCAACATAGGCGACCAGCGGGTTGCCTGTCCGCATCCAGCGCGACCGAAATTCCGCAGTTGGCCGTGTTGAGCGCCGGTTACGGCGTCAGGACTTGGTGACCGTCGCCTTGTTGATCACGACCGTAGCGTTCGGGGCACCGTCACCGGCACCCGTGTTCTCGCCCGCGGCCGCGATCTTGTCCAGCACCTTCAGGCCCGCCGCGTCGATCGTGCCGAACGGCGTGTAGCTGGGCGGCAGCGGGCTGTCCTTGTAGACGAGGAAGAACTGGCTCCCGCCGGTGTGCTTCTGACCGGTGTTGGCCATCGCCACCGTGCCCGCCGGGTACTTGTTGCCCTTCAGGCTCGCGTCCTTCAGGTTCTCGTCCGGGATCGTGTAGCCCGGGCCGCCGCTGCCGACGCCCGTCGGGTCGCCGCACTGCAGCACGTAGATGCCGTTCGTGGTCAGGCGGTGGCACTTGGTGTGGTCGAAGAAGCCCTTGCCCGCCAGGAAGTCGAACGAGTTCACGGTGTGCGGCGCGGCCGACGTCTTCAGCGCGATGCCGATGTCACCGCACGTCGTCGCGAGCTTCATCGTGTACTTCGCCGACGTGTCGATCGACATCGCCGGCTCCTTCTTCCAGGTCTCCTTCGCGATGGAGCCGGCGGCCGGCTTCGCGCAGGGGTCCGGCGCCTTGCTGCTCGGCGTGGCGCTCGGCGTGACGTCGGCGCTCGCGTTGGTCTTCTTGTCGTCGTCGTTCTTGAGTACACCGGTCGTGTACAGCGCGACACTGCCGATCACGACCACGCCCAGTACCGACGCGATCACGGAGTTGCGCATATTCGCCTTGCGCCGCGCGCTGGTGCGTCGCTGCTGCTGCCGCAAGAACTTCTCCCGGGCGAGCTGACGCCGCCGCTGCTCCTGGCTGACCACCGGGTTCTCTCCTCATGCGTGTCGTGTGTCGACCGGTACGCGTGCGACCTGTGAGCCGACAGCTGCGTGTAGCCCCGTACCGTATATGGGTTGGCTGAGGAAACGGCAGCGCCGGTAGTCTCTGGACCACGGGCTGCCTGCCCGTAAGCCCTCCCGTATCGACACAACGAAGGACGATCGTGCTCATTGCCGGGTTCCCCGCCGGGGCCTGGGGGACGAACTGTTATCTCGTCGCCCCCGCCGCCGGTGAGGAGTGCGTGATCATCGACCCGGGCCACCAGGCCGCCCAGGGCGTCGAGGAAGCGCTGAAGAAGCATCGGCTCAAGCCCGTCGCCGTCGTCCTCACCCATGGCCACATCGATCATGTGGCCTCGGTCGTCCCCGTGTGCGGCGCGCACGACGTACCGGCCTGGATCCACCCCGAGGACCGGTACATGATGAGCGACCCCGAGAAGGGGATCGGCCGGTCCATCGGCATGCCGCTCATGGGCGAGCTGACCGTGGGGGAGCCGGACGACGTCAAGGAGCTGACCGACGGCGCGAGGCTCGCGCTCGCCGGGATGGAGTTCTCCGTCGCGCACGCACCGGGCCATACCAGGGGGTCGGTGACCTTCCAGATGCCCGAAGCCCGCGACGGATCAGACATCCCCTCGGTCTTCTTCTCCGGGGATCTGCTGTTCGCCGGCTCCGTCGGACGCACCGACCTTCCGGGTGGCTCCATGGAGGACATGCTCGACTCGCTGGCCCGCGTGTGCCTGCCGCTCGAGGACTCCACCGTGGTGCTGTCCGGCCACGGCCCCCAGACGACCATCGGCCAGGAGCGCGCCACCAACCCCTATCTGCGGCAGGTGGCGGCCGGCCAGGGAGCCTCCCAGGCTCCCCGACGAGGAATGTGACGAGAGAGCTTCCGTGAGCACCTTTCAGGCCCCCAAGGGCACCTACGACCTGATTCCGCCGGACTCCGCCAAGTACCTGGCGGTCCGCGAGGCGATCGCGGCCCCGCTGCGCAACTCCGGCTACGGCTACATCGAGACTCCCGGCTTCGAGAGCGTCGAACTCTTCGCACGCGGTGTGGGTGAGTCCACCGACATCGTCACCAAGGAGATGTACGCCTTCGAGACCAAGGGCGGCGACAGGCTGGCCCTGCGTCCGGAGGGCACGGCGTCCGTCCTGCGCGCGGCCCTGGAGGCCAACCTGCACAAGGCGGGCAACCTCCCGGTCAAGCTCTGGTACTCCGGCTCGTACTACCGCTACGAGCGCCCCCAGAAGGGCCGTTACAGGCACTTCTCCCAGGTCGGCGCCGAGGCGATCGGCGCCGAGGACCCGGCGCTGGACGCCGAGCTGATCATCCTCGCCGACCAGGCGTACCGCTCCCTGGGCCTCAGCAACTTCCGCATCCTGCTGAACAGCCTGGGCGACAAGGAGTGCCGTCCGGTCTACCGGGCCGCGCTGCAGGACTTCCTGGGCGGCCTGGACCTCGACGAGGACACCCAGCGCCGCACCGAGATCAACCCGCTGCGCGTGCTCGACGACAAGCGGGAGTCGGTCCAGAAGCAGCTGGGCGGCGCCCCGCTCCTGCGTGACTACCTGTGCGACGCCTGCAAGACGTACCACGAGGAGGTGCGCGAGCTGATCTCCGCGGCGGGCGTGTCCTTCGAGGACGACCCGAAGCTGGTGCGCGGCCTGGACTACTACACCCGCACCACCTTCGAGTTCGTACACGACGGTCTGGGCTCCCAGTCCGCGGTGGGCGGCGGCGGGCGCTACGACGGTCTGTCCGAGATGATCGGCGGCCCCGCGCTGCCGTCCGTCGGCTGGGCCCTCGGCGTCGACCGCACCGTCCTCGCCCTGGAGGCCGAGGGTGTCGAGCTGGACATCCCGTCCGCGACCAGCGTCTACGCGGTGCCGCTCGGCGAGGAGGCCCGCCGGGTCCTGTTCGCGAAGGTCACCGAGCTGCGCAAGGCCGGTGTCGCCGCGGACTTCTCCTACGGCGGCAAGGGCCTCAAGGGCGCCATGAAGAACGCCAACCGCAGCGGGGCCCGCTACGCGATCGTCGCCGGCGAGCGCGACCTCACCGACGGCGTCGTGCAGCTCAAGGACATGGAGTCCGGCGAGCAGACGGCGGTCGGCGTGGACGACGTCGTGGCCGAGCTGCGGTCGCGGCTCGGCTAGCCGCACCCGCGCGTGGGCGCCGGATGCCCCCTGGGGGTGTCCGGCGCCTTCGTCGTCGTCGGGTACGGGCGCTGTCCGGAACCGAACGGACGGGACCCGTCGTACGTACATCCTTATGCGGAGCGAACGGTGCGCACCCGGGTGTGTGCGGCACAATGTCCGGTGCCCGAAGATGGTCCAACTCTCAAGTGACGGAATCGGCGTGATGAGCAAGACGACAGTCAAGGACGTCTCCACGGAGCCCGGGCCCGAGCGCGCCGTCGACGCGCCCCGCACGGTGGGCGGCAGTCGCGCCTTCGCCCTGCTGCTGGTGATCACCGGTGCCGCCGGACTGCTCGCCGCCTGGGTCATCACGATCGACAAGTTCAAGCTGCTGGAAGCCAAGGTCGAGGGCAAGACGTTCACCCCCGGGTGCAGCCTCAACCCGGTCGTCTCCTGCGGCAGCGTCATGGAGAGCAAGCAGGCCGCCGCCTTCGGTTTCCCCAACCCGATGCTCGGCCTGGTCTGCTACGGCATCGTCATCTGCGTCGGCGTGAGCCTGCTGGCCCGCGCCCGCTTCCCGCGCTGGTACTGGCTGACCTTCAACTCCGGCACGCTGTTCGGCGTCGCGTTCTGCACCTGGCTGCAGTTCCAGTCCCTGTACCGGATCAACGCGCTGTGCCTGTGGTGCTCGCTCGCCTGGGTCGCCACCATCACCATGTTCTGGTACGTCACCTCGTTCAACATCCGCAACGGCTTCCTGCCGTCCCCGCGCTGGCTGAAGTCCTTCTTCGGCGAGTTCACCTGGGTCGTGCCGGTCCTGCACGTCGGGATCATCGGCATGCTGATCCTGACCCGCTGGTGGGACTTCTGGACCAGCTGACGTCCCGGGCCGCGTTGTCAGTGGCGTGACATAGGGTTTCGGGTGTGGAAGCCGACCTGTTCACCGCCGCAGCAGAGGAACGCCAGGAGAAGGACCCGGCCGGCAGCCCCCTGGCGGTCCGCATGCGCCCGCGCACCCTCGACGAGGTGGTGGGCCAGCAGCACCTGCTCAAGCCGGGATCCCCGCTGCGCAGACTGGTCGGCGAGGGCAGCGGCGGCCCGGCCGGACCCTCCTCGGTGATCCTCTGGGGCCCGCCCGGCACCGGCAAGACGACCCTCGCCTACGTCGTCTCCAAGGCGACCGACAAGCGGTTCGTGGAGCTGTCCGCGATCACCGCGGGCGTCAAGGAGGTCCGTGCGGTCATCGACGGGGCCCGCCGCGCCACCGGCGCCTTCGGCAAGGAGACCGTCCTCTTCCTGGACGAGATCCACCGCTTCAGCAAGGCCCAGCAGGACTCCCTGCTCCCCGCGGTCGAGAACCGCTGGGTGACCCTGATCGCCGCGACCACGGAGAACCCGTACTTCTCGGTCATCTCCCCGCTGCTGTCGCGCTCCCTCCTCCTCACCCTCGAACCCCTCACCGACGACGACATCCGCGGACTCCTGAAGCGGGCGCTGACCGACGAGCGCGGCCTCAGGGCGGCCGTCACCCTCCCCGAGGACACCGAGGACCACCTCCTGCGCATCGCCGGCGGCGACGCCCGCCGCGCCCTGACCGCCCTGGAGGCCGCCGCCGGGGCCGCCCTCGACCAGGGCGAGCCGGAGATCAGCCTCCGGACCCTGGAACAGACCGTCGACCGGGCCGCGGTGAAGTACGACCGCGACGGCGACCAGCACTACGACGTCGCCAGTGCCCTCATCAAGTCGATCCGCGGCTCCGACGTCGACGCCGCCCTGCACTACCTGGCCCGCATGATCGAGGCCGGCGAGGACCCCCGCTTCATCGCCCGCCGCCTGATGATCTCCGCCAGCGAGGACATCGGCCTGGCCGATCCGGGCGCGCTGCCCATCGCGGTCGCCGCCGCCCAGGCCGTCGCCATGATCGGCTTCCCCGAGGCCGCCCTCACCCTCAGCCACGCCACCATCGCCCTCGCACTCGCCCCCAAGTCCAACGCGGCGACCACCGCGATCGGCGCGGCCATGGAGGACGTACGCAAGGGCCTGGCCGGAGCCGTCCCGCCGCACCTGCGGGACGGGCACTACAAGGGCGCGGCCGAGCTCGGCCACGCGCAGGGGTACGTGTACCCGCACGACCTGCCCGAGGGCATCGCCCGGCAGCAGTACGCCCCGGACGCCCTCAAGGACCGCGAGTACTACACACCGACCCGGCACGGAGCCGAGGCCCGGTACGCGGACGCCGTCGAATGGACCCGCAAGCACCTCGGTCGCAAGCGGTCCTGAGCGCCCTGTAGAATCCCTCGAAGTGCTGAGTCCCGCGCAGTCAGAGCGGGACAGCCAGCCGGAGATCCAGTCCCTCGGGACTGACTCCAGGAGCGTCGCGCACCGTCGAACGGTGTCGCGGGCAGCCCACCACCACCCGGAGCCCCGGGAGAGGTCGGTGGGCCACTCGCGTGCTGCACGTATGTGCCCAGACCAGGGGAACGGCTGCCCGGCAGGTCCGATACGGACCCGGCGGGATTCCCCGGCTGCGGATGCGACCTCCCTCAAAGCTGACAAGCCGAAAACTAGGAAAGAGACAAAAGACAGTGGCGAACCAGTCCCGCCCCAAGGTCAAGAAGTCGCGTGCCCTCGGCATCGCGCTGACCCCGAAGGCCGTCAAGTACTTCGAGGCCCGCCCCTACCCGCCGGGCGAGCACGGCCGCGGCCGCAAGCAGAACTCGGACTACAAGGTCCGTCTGCTCGAGAAGCAGCGCCTGCGCGCTCAGTACGACATCTCCGAGCGCCAGCTGGTCCGCGCCTACGAGCGTGCGTCCAAGGTCCAGGGCAAGACCGGTGAGGCCCTGATCGTCGAGCTGGAGCGCCGTCTCGACGCGCTGGTCCTGCGTTCGGGCATCGCCCGCACGATCTACCAGGCCCGCCAGATGGTCGTCCACGGCCACATCCAGGTCAACGGCCAGAAGGTCGACAAGCCGTCCTTCCGTGTCCGTCCGGACGACGTCGTGCAGGTCCGCGACCGCTCCAAGGACAAGACGCTCTTCCAGATCGCCCGCGAGGGTGGCTTCGCCCCCGACGGTGAGACCCCGCGCTACCTGCAGGTGAACCTCAAGGCCCTGGCGTTCCGCCTGGACCGTGAGCCGAACCGCAAGGAGATCCCGGTGATCTGCGACGAGCAGCTCGTCGTCGAGTACTACGCCCGCTGATCCCAGCCCCGGCGCAGCACCTCAGCCCGCCGTCTCCCCGCCCTTCCGGGTGGGCGAGGCGGCGGGTTCGCGTTTTCCGGCGTCCCCGAGGGCGTGCGACACCGGGCCGCGCGGCGCCGGCTGGGGCTCCCCCCTGCTCGAAGAGCTCGGGGGAGCCTCCAGCGGCCGTACGCCGCCGCCCCCCAGCGCCCTTGCCACGGCCGCGTCGCCGTCCAGCCCCGCCCCCGCGCGCACGCACTCCTCGTACCGCTCGTCGCCGAGCGCCTGCCGGGCCGTCGCCTCGCACAGCTCGTGCGGGGCGTTGTAGTAGGCGGAGCCGAACAGCGGCAGCCCCACCGACGGCCACATCCGGCCCGCGGCGCCCTGCAGCACCGCCGCCTCGGCCGGGTCGCCCTGGGCCGCCGTCACCAGGGCGAGCAGTTCCAGGGACAGCACCGAGCCCAGCAGATCGTGGAAGGTGTGCGCGTTGTCCAGACAGTCCGCGAGCAGCTCCCGCGCGCCGGCCGGATCACCGTCCCGCCAGGCCGCGTAGGCCAGCACGTACAGCGCGTACGACCGTGCCCAGCGCTCGCCGTGGTCCTCGCACACCCGGCGCACGTCCTCGCACAGCCGCACCGCGTCCGCCAGATCTCCCTGGAAGGCCCTCGCCATCGCCAGCTCCACCTGGGCCATCAGCACGTTGCTGTTCAGCTCGCCGATCTCCTGGTACCGCCCGAGGGCCGAGCGCAACAGCGTTTCTGCGCGTGCCATGTCATCCGTGACCAGGGCAAGACAGCCGGTGCGGTGCTCCGCGTACGCCACCGCCGTCCCGTCCGAGACTCGCTCCGCCTGTACCCGGCACTCCCGCAGCGCGGCCAGCGCCGGCACGGTGTCGCCCTGCAGGATCGCCACATAACCGAGCACCCACAGGGCCTTCAGCCGGGACTGCTCGTACTCCGAGTCCAGCTCCACGCTGCGCTCCAGCCAGCGCCGCCCCTCCGACAGCCGTCCGCAGCCGGCCCAGCAGAACCACAGCGAACCCGCCAGGTACTGCCCCAGATGCGCCTCGTCCGGCTCGGTCAGGCAGAACTCCAGGGCGGTGCGCAGGTTCGGCAGCTCGACCTCGACCCGCGCCGCCACCTCGCGCTGCCGGGCCGAGAACCACTCCAGCTCGCACCAGGTCGCCAGGCCCAGGTACCAGTCCCGGTGCCGCCGCCGCAGCCGTACCGCGTCGCCCGCCGCCTCCAGCCAGTCGCCGCCGTAGGCCCGGACCGTGTCCAGCATCCGGTAGCGGGGGCCCGCCGGAGTCTCCTCACGGGACAGGACCGACTGCGCGAGCAGCTCCGTCAGCACGTCCAGGACGTCCTCGGCGTCCAGCCCGTCCCCGCTGCACACGTACTCGGCCGCCTCGAGGTCGAAGGTCTGCGCGAACACCGAGAGCCGCGCCCACAGCAGCCGCTCTGCCGGGGCGCACAGCTCATGGCTCCAGCCGATCGCCGTACGCAGCGCCTGATGGCGGGGGAGAGCGTCCCGGCCGCCGCCGGTCAGCAGCCGGAACCGGTCGTCGAGCCGCTCCAGCAACTGCGCCGGCGACAGCGCCCGCAGCCGCCCCGCGGCCAGTTCCAGGGCCAGCGGGATCCCCTCCAGCCGGCGGCACAGCTCCCGCACCACGGGGCAGTCGTCCGGCTCCGGCCCGTGCTGCCTGGCCCGGTCCGTGAACAGCTCCACCGCCTCGTCCTCGGCGAGCGGGGCCAGCGGGAACAGCCGCTCGCCGGTCAGCCCCAGCGGGCGCCGTCCCACGGCCAGCACCCGCAGCTCCGGCAGCCTGCGCAGCAGTTCGGACACCAGGTCGGCGCAGGCCGCCACCAGGTGCTCGAACCCGTCGAGCACCAGCAGGAATCGGCGGCCGGCGAGACGGTCCAGCAGGGTCTGGCGGGGTAACCGGGTGGTGTGGTCGGTCAGCCCCAGCGCCTCCACGACCGCGTACTCCACGAACTGCGGATCCTGCACGGGCGCCAGCTCGACCCTCGCCCAGGCCCGCGGCGCAGACCGGGCCGCCGCCCGTGCGGCCAGCCGGGACTTGCCCACGCCGCCGACCCCGGTCACCGTCACCAGCCGGGCCGTCTCCATCGCCTCGGCCAGCTCGGCGAGTTCGGCCGAGCGCCCGACGAAAGCGGTGAGTTCAAGGGGCGGAGAGCCGTCCGTGGAGGGGCCGGGGCGCTGAGGTCCTCGCATGGGACACGGAGCGTACTGAACCGTGTTCATTCCGTACAATCGCTTCCCGCAACTCCACCATCCGCCGACCGTAAACCGGTACGGAGCCACACCCGTGGCGCGATAGGCTCGGTGCACTGCTTATTCATGGTTTCGATGTTCAGAGCACGTTTCAGGGAGCGGGTGCGCACAGTGTCCGGTGGAGAGGTGGCCGGGATCCTGGTGGCCGTCTTCTGGGCGATCCTGGTCTCCTTCCTCGCCGTCGCACTGGCGAGGCTGGCCCAGACGCTCAAGGCGACCACCAAGCTCGTGGCGGACGTGACCGAGCAGGCCGTCCCGCTGCTCGCCGACGCCTCCGCGGCCGTGCGCTCCGCGCAGACCCAGATCGACCGGGTCGACGCGATCGCCTCCGACGTCCAGGAAGTCACGTCGAACGCCTCCGCGCTCTCGACCACCGTCGCCTCGACCTTCGGCGGCCCGCTGGTCAAGGTCGCGGCCTTCGGCTACGGCGTGCGCCGGGCGATCGGCGGCCGCAAGGAGAACGTGCCCGCCAAAGAGCCCAGGCGTACCGTGATCGTGGGCCGTACGGTCCCTGCGGCACGCAAGCGGAGCAACCGGGGAAAGAAGGACTGACCGAGCGATGTTCCGCCGTACGTTCTGGTTCACCACGGGTGTCGCCGCAGGTGTGTGGGCCACCACCAAGGTCAACCGCAAGCTGAAGAAGCTGACCCCCGAGAGCCTCGCCGCGACCGCGGCCAACAAGGCCCTGGAGACCGGTCAGCGCCTGAAGGACCGCGCGGTCGGCTTCGCGCTCGACGTCCGCGACAACATGGCGCAGCGGGAGGCCGAGCTGGCGGACGCGCTGGGTATCCAGGAGAACCCCGAACTCCCCGCACCCCGTCGGTACACCGCTGTCGAGAACAGCGACAACCACAGCAACCCGAAGTACATCGAAGCCCCGATGTACTCGTACAACCGGAATGAGGACCACTGATGGAGTCGGCCGAGATTCGCCGCCGCTGGCTGAGCTTCTTCGAGGAGCGCGGGCACACCGTCGTCCCTTCGGCGTCGCTCATCGCGGACGACCCGACTCTGCTCCTCGTCCCCGCCGGCATGGTTCCCTTCAAGCCCTACTTCCTGGGTGAGGTCAAGCCGCCGTTCCCGCGCGCCACCAGCGTGCAGAAGTGCGTGCGCACGCCCGACATCGAAGAGGTCGGCAAGACCACGCGCCACGGCACGTTCTTCCAGATGTGCGGCAACTTCTCCTTCGGCGACTACTTCAAGGAAGGCGCCATCAAGTACGCCTGGGAGCTGCTCACCACGCCCCAGGACAAGGGCGGTTACGGCCTGGAGCCCGACCGTCTGTGGATCACCGTCTACAAGGACGACGACGAGGCCGAGCGCATCTGGCACGAGGTCGTCGGCGTGCCGAAGGAGCGCATCCAGCGCCTCGGCATGAAGGACAACTACTGGTCCATGGGCGTCCCCGGCCCCTGTGGCCCCTGCTCCGAGATCAACTACGACCGCGGCCCCGAGTTCGGCGTCGAGGGCGGCCCCGCCGTCAACGACGAGCGGTACGTGGAGATCTGGAACCTCGTCTTCATGCAGTACGAGCGCGGCGAGGGCATCGGCAAGGACAACTTCGAGATCCTCGGCGAGCTGCCGAGCAAGAACATCGACACGGGCCTCGGCATGGAGCGCCTCGCCATGATTCTGCAGGGCGTGCAGAACATGTACGAGATCGACACCTCCATGGCCGTCATCAAGAAGGCCACCGAGCTGACCGGCGTGGCCTACGGCGACGCCCACGCCTCGGACGTCTCGCTGCGTGTGGTCACCGACCACATGCGTACGTCGGTGATGCTCATCGGCGACGGCGTCACCCCCGGCAACGAGGGCCGCGGCTACGTCCTGCGCCGCATCATGCGCCGCGCCATCCGCAACATGCGTCTGCTGGGCGCCACCGGTCCGGTCGTCAAGGACCTGGTCGACGTCGTCATCGGCATGATGGGCCAGCAGTACCCGGAGCTGGTCACCGACCGCGAGCGCATCGAGAAGGTCGCCCTCGCCGAGGAGAACGCCTTCCTGAAGACGCTGAAGGCCGGCACCAACATCCTCGACACGGCCGTCACCGAGACCAAGCAGGCCGGCTCCTCGGTCCTGCCCGGCGACAAGGCGTTCCTGCTCCACGACACCTGGGGCTTCCCGATCGACCTCACCCTCGAGATGGCCGCCGAGCAGGGGCTGTCCGTGGACGAGGACGGCTTCCGCCGCCTGATGAAGGAGCAGCGGGAGCGCGCCAAGGCCGACGCCCAGGCCAAGAAGACCGGTCACGCCGGTGCCGGTGCCTACCGCGAGATCGCCGACAAGACCGGCGAGACCGACTTCATCGGCTACACCGACACCGAGGGCGAGACCACGATCGTCGGCATCCTCGTCGACGGCGTCTCCTCCCCGGCCGCCACCGAGGGCGACGAGGTCGAGATCGTCCTCGACCGCACCCCGTTCTACGCCGAGGGCGGCGGCCAGATCGGCGACACCGGCCGCATCAAGGTCGACTCCGGTGCCGTCATCGAGATCCGCGACTGCCAGAAGCCGGTCCCCGGTGTGTACGTCCACAAGGGCGTCGTCCAGGTCGGCGAGGTCACCGTCGGCGCCAAGGCCCACGCCTCGATCGACCACCGTCGCCGCAAGGCCATCGCCCGCGCCCACTCGGCCACCCACCTGACCCACCAGGCCCTGCGCGACGCCCTCGGCCCGACGGCCGCCCAGGCCGGTTCCGAGAACCAGCCCGGCCGTTTCCGCTTCGACTTCGGCTCCCCGTCCGCCGTCCCGACGGCCGTGATGACCGACGTCGAGCAGAAGATCAACGAGGTGCTCGCCCGCGACCTCGACGTGCACGCCGAGGTCATGGGCATCGACGAGGCCAAGAAGCAGGGCGCCATCGCCGAGTTCGGCGAGAAGTACGGCGAGCGCGTCCGCGTCGTGACCATCGGCGACTTCTCCAAGGAGCTGTGCGGCGGCACGCACGTGCACAACACCGCCCAGCTGGGCCTGGTGAAGCTGCTCGGCGAGTCCTCCATCGGCTCCGGTGTCCGCCGTATCGAGGCGCTGGTCGGCGTCGACGCCTACAACTTCCTCGCCCGCGAGCACACGGTCGTCGCCCAGCTCCAGGAGCTGATCAAGGGCCGCCCGGAGGAGCTTCCGGAGAAGGTCTCCGCCATGCTCGGCAAGCTGAAGGACGCCGAGAAGGAGATCGAGAAGTTCCGCGCCGAGAAGGTGCTGCAGGCCGCCGCCGGTCTCGTCGAGTCCGCCAAGGACATCAAGGGCGTCGCTCTTGTCACCGGCCGGGTCCCGGACGGCACCACGCCGGACGACCTGCGCAAGCTGGTCCTCGACGTGCGCGGCCGCATCCAGGGCGGCCGGGCCGCCGTGGTCGCCCTGTTCACGGTCAACAACGGCAAGCCGCTGACCGTCATCGCCACCAACGAGGCCGCCCGCGAGCGCGGTCTCAAGGCCGGTGACCTGGTCCGTACCGCCGCCAAGACGCTCGGCGGCGGCGGTGGCGGCAAGCCGGACGTCGCCCAGGGCGGCGGCCAGAACCCGGCTGCGGTCGGCGAGGCCGTGGAGGCCGTCGAGCGCCTCGTCGCCGAGACCGCCAAGTGACAGTGAAGTAAGGAAACGGTCGGAAATGCGCAGAGGACGCCGACTCTCGATCGACGTCGGGGACGCCCGGATCGGGGTCGCCTCGTGCGACCCCGACGGGATCCTCGCCACTCCGGTGGAGACCGTCCCCGGCCGGGACATCCCGGCCGCCCACCGCCGGCTCAGGCAGCTGGTGGAGGAGTACGAACCGATCGAGGTCGTCGTCGGACTCCCTCGTTCCCTCAAGGGGGGCGAGGGCCCGGCTGCCCAGAAGGTACGCGCCTTCGTCCAGGAGCTCGCCAAGGGCATCGACCCGGTGCCGGTCCGGCTGGTCGACGAGCGGATGACGACCGTGACGGCCAGTCAGGGACTGCGCGCCTCGGGGGTGAAATCCAAGAAGGGCCGGGCCGTCATCGACCAGGCAGCAGCCGTCATCATCCTGCAGCAGGCCCTGGAATCCGAACGGGTGTCAGGTAAAGCACCCGGCGAGGGCGTCGAAGTGGTCATCTGATCGCGATACGGTAACGTTCCGCGCGATGCGGCGGTGTTCGAACAGCCGCCGCACAGCAAGAGGCGGAACGGAAGCCGGTCCACCGGCCATGCGACCGTCGGCCTCGCGGCTCTAGGGGATCGATGACTGAGTATGGCCGGGGCCCAGGCTCCGAACCGTGGCATCCGGAGGACCCGTTGTACGGGGACGGCGGATGGGGAGGACAGCAGGCCCACGTCGGCCAGCAGTCCCCCTACGGCGGCCAGCCACAGCAGCAATACCCGCAGCCGCAGCACGGCGACTGGACCCAGGGGCAGCAGTCCGGGTACGACCAGCAGCAGTACCAGTACTACGACGAGCAGAGCCAGCAGCAGTACGGTCAGCAGTACACCGGCCAGGACCAGCAGTACGCGGTGCAGGCCCCGCAGCAGTACCAGCACCAGGGCGGCTGGGAGGCGTCCGGCACGCACGGCCAGGTGCCCTACCCGCCCGACCCGAGCGACCCGTACGGCCAGCAGCCCGCCTCCTACGGCGGGGAAGCGCCCGACTTCTACGGCACCGAGGACGCCTACCCGCCGCCGGTGCCGCCCAGCCGCAGGCGCCCCGAGTCGAAACCGGAACCGGATCCCGAGACCGGCTGGGACCCGGGCGAGGACCGGGGCGAGCACGCCTTCTTCGCCGGAGGCGGCGATGACGACGATGTCGACGACGAGGCGGACAGCCGGTCCGGCCGTGGCGAACGGCGCGGCAAGAAACCGGTCAAGAGCAAGAAGCGGCGCACCGGCTGCGCGTGCATGGTCGTCGTCCTGGTCTTCGGCGGCGGCCTCGGCACGGTCGGCTACTTCGGCTACAAGTACTACCAAAATCGTTTCGGCCCGGCCCCGGACTACGCGGGCAGCGGCAACGGCGAACAGGTCACGGTCTCCATTCCGAAGGGCGCGGGCGGCTGGGAGATCGGTGCGAAGCTGAGGGAGGCGGGCGTCGTCGAGAGCGCGGACGCGTTCGTCTCCGCGCTGCAGGCGAATCCCAAGGGCAAGGGGCTCCAGGAAGGCGTCTATACGCTGGAGAAGCAGATGTCCGCCGCCAGCGCCGTGCAGCTGATGCTCGACCCGAAGAGCCAGAACAATGTGATCGTCACGCCCGGCGAGCGCAACGCCGGTGTCTACGCGGCGATCGACAAGAAACTCCAGCTGTCCACCGGGACCACGCGGAAGCTCGCCAAGCAGGAATACCGGAAGTTCGGTCTGCCGAGCTGGGCGCAGAGGAGCAGCCAGATCCAGGACCCGCTGGAGGGCTTCCTGTTCCCGGGTACCTATGCGGCCGCAAAGGGCATGAAGCCCGACGCGATCCTGAAGCAGATGGTCACCCAGGCCAAGGAGAGGTACGCCGCCTACGACCTGCCGTCGAAGGCGAAGGCGTTGGGCCTGGACAGCGCGTTCCAGCTCATCACGGTCATGAGCCTGGTCCAGGCCGAGGGCAAGACGCACGACGACTTCCGCAAGATGGCCGAAGTGGTCTACAACCGTCTGAAGCCCACGAACACCGAGACGAACCAGTTGCTCCAGTTCGACTCGACGTACAACTACCTCAAGGGCACGAGCAACATCCACATCTCCGAGAAGGAGATCAACAGCAACCAGAGCCCGTACAACACCTATACCCACAAGGGCCTTCCGCCCGGTCCGATCGGAAACCCCGGTGAGGACGCGATGAAGGCGGCACTGAATCCGACGCACGACGGCTGGATGTATTTCGTGGCGACCGACGGTGTGAACAACACCGAATTCGCCAAGACCAACGAAGAATTCGAAAAGCTCAAGGACAAATTCAATGCCTCCTCGGGCAACTGACGCCCGCCGGGCTGCCGTGCTCGGATCGCCCATCGCCCACTCCCTCTCCCCGGTGCTGCACCGGGCTGCCTACGACGCACTCGGACTGACCGACTGGTCGTACGGCCGCTTCGAGATCGACGAGGCCGCCCTGCCCGGCTTCATCGAGGAGCTCGGGCCGGAGTGGGCGGGGCTGTCGCTGACCATGCCGCTGAAGAGGGCGGTCATCCCGCTGGTGGACGAGATCAGCGAGACGGCCGCGTCGGTCGACGCCGTCAACACCGTGGTCTTCACCGAGGACGGCCGCCGCATCGGCGACAACACCGACATCCCGGGCATGGTGGCCGCCCTGCGCGAGCACGGCATCGAACAGGTCGACTCCGCGGCGATCCTCGGTGCCGGCGCCACGGCCTCCTCGGCGCTGGCCGCACTCGCCCGGATCTGCACCGGTGAGGTCGTCGCCTACGTCCGCAGCGAGGCCCGCGCCGCCGAGATGCGCCAGTGGGGCGAGCGGCTCGACGTGGACGTCCGTACGGCGGACTGGGGCGACGCACGGGAGGCCCTGAAGGCACCCCTGGTGATCGCCACCACCCCGGCCGGCACCACCGACGCGCTCGCCACCGCCGTGCCCGAGCGCCCCGCCACCCTCTTCGACGTGCTCTACGACCCGTGGCCCACCGAGCTCGCTGCCCGCTGGTCCATGTTCGGCGGTGCCGTGGTCAGCGGCCTCGACCTGCTGGTCCACCAGGCCGTTCTCCAGGTCGAGCGGATGACGGGCCGCTCCCCGGCCCCCCTGGAGGCCATGCGGCACGCAGGCGAGAAGGCGCTCGCCGCGCGCTGAGCGGCCGCCTCCGTTGCGCCGCCGCGTCCCGCCTGCTGGACCAGCGGCCGGACACCGCCCCCGGACGTGGGAGGATCGGAGGTGGCGGACCGGGGTCGCGCACCCGGTGGCGCCGTCGCCGTACGCGAGGACGTGCGTACGCCGGGCAGTACCGGGCGCGAACACTGAGGAGCACCGTTGAGCAGGCTGCGTTGGCTGACCGCGGGGGAGTCCCACGGTCCCGCACTTGTCGCGACGCTGGAGGGGCTTCCCGCCGGCGTGCCGATCACCACCGAGATGGTGGCGGACCACCTTGCGCGGCGGCGGCTCGGCTATGGCCGCGGTGCGCGGATGAAGTTCGAGCGCGACGAGGTCACCTTCCTGGGTGGTGTCCGGCACGGCCTCACCCTCGGCTCCCCGATCGCGGTCATGGTGGGCAACACGGAGTGGCCCAAGTGGGAGCAGGTCATGGCGGCCGACCCGGTCGACCCCGAGATCCTCGACGGTCTCGCCCGCAACGCGCCGCTGACCCGCCCCCGGCCCGGCCACGCCGACCTCGCCGGCATGCAGAAGTACGGCTTCGACGAGGCCCGTCCGATCCTGGAGCGCGCCTCCGCCCGCGAGACCGCCGCGCGTGTGGCGCTCGGCGCCGTCGCCCGCTCCTACCTGAAGGAGACGGCCGGCATCGAGATCGTCTCCCACGTGGTCGAGCTGGCCGCCGCCAAGGCCCCGTACGGCCTCCATCCGACACCGGCCGACGTCGAGAAGCTGGACGCCGACCCGGTGCGCTGCCTGGACGCCGACACGTCGAAGGCGATGGTCGCGGAGATCGACCAGGCCCACAAGGACGGCGACACGCTCGGCGGCGTGGTCGAGGTGCTCGCCTACGGCGTCCCGGTCGGCCTGGGTTCGCACGTGCACTGGGACCGCCGGCTGGACGCCCGGCTCGCCGCCGCCCTCATGGGCATCCAGGCGATCAAGGGCGTCGAGGTCGGCGACGGCTTCGAGCTGGCCCGGGTGCCCGGCTCCAAGGCGCACGACGAGATCGTCGGCACCCCCGAGGGCATCAGGCGGTCCAGCGGGCGCTCCGGCGGCACCGAGGGCGGCCTGAGCACCGGCGAGCTGCTGCGCGTGCGCGCCGCGATGAAGCCGATCGCGACCGTGCCCCGGGCCCTGCAGACCGTCGACGTCTCCACCGGCGAGGCCACCCAGGCCCACCACCAGCGCTCCGACGTGTGCGCGGTCCCGGCCGCCGGCATCGTCGCCGAGGCCATGGTGGCGCTCGTCCTGGCCGACGCCGTCGCGGAGAAGTTCGGCGGCGACTCCGTCCCCGAGACGCGGCGGAACGTGCAGTCGTACCTCGACAACCTCGCCATCCGGTGACCGCCGTGCCTGCGGTAGTACTGGTCGGCCCGATGGGCGTGGGCAAGTCCACCGTCGGGCAGCTGCTGGCCGAGCGCCTCGGGGTCGTCTACCGGGACACCGACGACGACATCGTCGCCGCCGAGGGCCGGGCCATCGCCGAGATCTTCGTGGACGAGGGCGAGTCCGCCTTCCGCGCAATCGAGAAGCGCACGGTGCACACCGCGCTCGCCGAGCACGAGGGCGTCCTCGCGCTCGGCGGCGGGGCGGTCCTCGACGCGGACACACGGGCGCTGCTCGCCGGGCACCGGGTGGTCTACCTCTCCATGGACGTGGAGGAGGCGGTCAAGCGCACCGGCCTGAACGTGGCCCGCCCGCTGCTCGCGGTCAACCCGCGCAAGCAGTGGCGCGAGCTGATGGAGGCCCGCCGTCACCTGTACGAGGAGGTCGCCACCGCCGTCGTGCCGACCGACGGCCGCACCCCCGAAGAGGTCACCCAAGCAGCGCTGGACGCACTGGAGTTGAAGGAAGCATGAGCGAGGCAGTCACCCGGATCCAGGTCGCCGGCACCGCGGGCACCGACCCGTACGAGGTGCTGGTCGGCCGGCAACTCCTGGGCGAGCTGGCCGGGTTGATCGGGCCGAAGGCCAAGCGCGTCGCGGTGATCCACCCCGAGGCGCTCGCCGAGACCGGCGACGCACTGCGTGCCGACCTGGCCGACCAGGGCTACGAGTCCGTCGCCATCCAGGTGCCCAACGCGGAGGAGGCCAAGACCGCCGAGGTCGCCGCCTACTGCTGGAAGGCGCTGGGCCAGTCCGGCTTCACCCGCACCGACGTCGTCGTCGGCGTCGGCGGCGGCGCCACCACGGACCTCGCCGGGTTCGTGGCCGCGACCTGGCTGCGCGGGGTGCGCTGGATCGCCGTCCCGACCACCGTGCTGGCCATGGTGGACGCGGCGGTCGGCGGCAAGACCGGCATCAACACCGCCGAGGGCAAGAACCTGGTCGGCGCGTTCCACCCGCCGGCCGGTGTCCTGTGCGACCTGGCCGCGCTGGACTCCCTCCCGGTCAACGACTACGTCTCCGGTCTCGCGGAGATCATCAAGGCCGGCTTCATCGCCGACCCGGTGATCCTCGACCTCATCGAGGCCGACCCCGAGGCCGCCCGCACTCCGGACGGCCCGCACACGGCCGAGCTGATCGAGCGCTCGATCCGGGTCAAGGCGGACGTCGTCTCCTCCGACCTGAAGGAGTCCGGGCTCCGGGAGATCCTGAACTACGGCCACACGCTCGGCCACGCGATCGAGAAGAACGAGCGCTACAAGTGGCGGCACGGTGCGGCGGTCGCGGTCGGTATGCACTTCGCCGCCGAACTGGGCCGTCTGGCGGGCCGGTTGGACGATGCGACGGCGGACCGCCACCGCACCGTCCTCGAGTCGGTGGGCCTGCCGCTGCACTACCGCTACGACCAGTGGCCCAAGCTGCTGCAGGCGATGAAGGTCGACAAGAAGTCCCGCGGTGACCTGCTGCGCTTCATCGTCCTGGACGGGCTGGCGAAGCCCACCGTGCTGGAGGGCCCGGACCCGGCCGTTCTCCTCGCGGCCTACGGAGAAGTGGGCCAGTAGGAAGCGGTCCAGTAAGTCCTCCACTGTTCCCTTCCGCCCGATTCCCCTTCCGGGCCGGGCACTTCGGACCGCCCCCGGTCGTTTCACCAAACGACGGCCGGGGGCGGTACCGTTCGCTAGGGAGCGGGCTCCGTACCCGCCTGCCAGCGCCAAATGTGTGTACGAGACGGAGTGGCAACGGATGCAGCACGCAGTGGGGTCTCCGCTGCCGCCGCCCCACCGGCCGGGGCAGGGACCGCACGCCGGCTGGGAGCCGGCCGCACACCACCCGGGAGCCCCACAGGGTCCCGCACCCGCGCCTCCGCCGCCACCCGGCTACCCCGGAGCCGGGCCGGGATCCGTGCCTCCGCCCGCTCCCGTGCCGCCCGCGCCTCCGCAGCACGCCCCCGCCCCGCCGCCCGACACGACCGGTCATGTACCGCTGCCGCCCGGCGGCCCGGTCGGTGTGCCCACCGCGCCTCCGGCCGCGGTCGCCGTCCCGGACCCGACGACCACCACCCTGGCGGTCCTGCTGATCGGCCCCGCGGGCGCGGGCAAGACGAGCGTGGCCAAGTACTGGGCCGACCACCGCCGGGTGCCCACCGCGCACATCAGCCTGGACGACGTGCGCGAATGGGTCCGCGCCGGCTATGCGAACCCGCAGTCCGGGTGGAACGACAACTCCGAGGCCCAGTACCGCCTGGCCCGCCGCACCTGCGGCTTCGCCGCCCGGAACTTCCTGGCCAACGGCATCTCCTGCATTCTCGACGACGCCGTCTTCCCGGACCGACCCGTGGTGGGCCTCGGTGGCTGGAAGCGGCATGTCGGCCCCGGCCTGCTGCCGGTGGTCCTCCTCCCGGGCCTCGACATCGTCCTGGAGCGCAACGCCGAACGCACCGGCAACCGCCGCCTCACCGACGAGGAGGTGGCCCGCATCCACGGCCGCATGGCCGGCTGGTACGGCTCGGGCCTCCCGATCATCGACAACTCCCAGCTGGACGTCCCCGGCACGGCCCAAGTGCTGGACGACGTCCTGACCAGGGCCATCGCAAGCCCCCCGAGCTGGTGACCGGCGGGCGGACGGTCCTGTCCGAGGGGTGCGGGGCCCCATCGGCGGGCGGCTTTGCCGCGTGGGCCCGATCGATCCCCGCCGGCCCGCACCCGTAGGCACCACCGACCGCACCCCACTCGGCCCCCACCAACCAGCGCAATCCAGACAAAACTCCTACGATCATCTCATGTCAGAGGTGTACGCGACCCGCCGTGCCCAGCTCAGGGAACGCTGCAACGCGGCCGGCGCCGCGGCAGCGCTCATCTCGTGCCCTGCCAACGTGCGCTACCTCGCCGGCGCGGCACCGCGGGGCTCCGTGCTGCTGCTGGGCAAGAGCGAGGATCTGCTGGCCTGCGCCGGCCCGCTGGACGACCGGCCGACCGAGGGCCGTCCCGACGAGGCCCTGACCGTGCATGTCCTGCCCTCGCCGGGCGGCGACCCCGCGGTCACGGCAGCCGGCCTCGCCGAAGTGCAGGGGGCCGACTCCCTCGCGGTGGAGGAACACCACCTCACCGTCGCCCGCCACCGTGCCGTGTCCGCCGTCGCCCCCGGGCTGCGCCTCGCCGACCTCGGCGGGGCCGTCGAGCAGCTCAGGGTCGTCAAGGACGAGGAGGAGATCTCCTGCCTGCGCATCGGCGCCGAGATCGCCGACCAGGCCCTCGGTGAGCTGCTGGAGTCCATCCTGGTCGGCCGCACGGAACGGCACCTCGCGCTGGAGCTGGAGCGGCGCCTGGTCGACCACGGCGCCGACGGGCCCGCGTTCGCGACATCGGTGGCCACCGGCCCCAACTCCGGCCGCCGCGGGCACCGGCCCACCGACCGCCGCGTGGAGGAGGGCGACTTCCTCTCCGTCTGTCTGGGCGCCACCTACCGCGGCTACCGCTGCGAGATCGGCCGTACCTTCGTCATCGGCACCTCGCCCGCCGACTGGCAGATCGAGCTGTACGACCTGGTTTTCGCAGCCCAGCGAGCCGGACGAGAGTCCCTGGCGCCCGGCGTCGCCTACCGCGACGTCGACCGTGCGGCACGCCAGGTACTGGGCTCCGCAGGCTATGCTGAGGCTTTGCCACCGCTGACGGGACACGGAGTCGGACTCGAAATCGACGAGGACCCGCAGCTGGCCCCTGCGTCCATGGGTAAACTGGACGCTTGCGTGCCGGTCACCGTCGAACCGGGGGTCCACCTCCCGGGCCGGGGCGGCGTCCGGATCGATGACACGCTCGTCGTACGCCCTGAGGCGGACGGCGGACCCGAGCTACTCACCATCACGACCAAGGAGCTGCTCGCGCTCTAGCCTCGCGCTGTGCGCGTGCCCCGGGGTCGTACGTCAGTCCAGGAGATTCCGCAACCGTGGCTTCCACGAACGACCTCAAGAACGGCATGGTGCTCAAGCTCGAAGGCGGCCAGCTCTGGTCCGTCGTCGAGTTCCAGCACGTCAAGCCCGGCAAGGGCCCGGCCTTCGTGCGCACCAAGCTCAAGAACGTGCTCTCCGGCAAGGTCGTCGACAAGACCTTCAACGCCGGTGTCAAGGTCGAGACGGCCACTGTCGACAAGCGCGACATGCAGTTCTCGTACATGGACGGCGAGTACTTCGTCTTCATGGACATGGAGACCTACGACCAGCTGATGGTCGACCGCAAGGCCGTCGGCGACGCCGCCAACTTCCTCATCGAGGGCTTCACCGCCACCGTCGCGCAGCACGAGGGCGAGGTGCTCTTCGTCGAGCTTCCGGCCGCCGTGGAGCTCGTCATCCAGGAGACCGAGCCGGGCGTCCAGGGCGACCGCTCCACCGGTGGCACCAAGCCCGCCACCCTGGAGACCGGCCACCAGATCCAGGTCCCGCTCTTCATCACCACCGGTGAGAAGATCAAGGTCGACACCCGTACGAGCGACTACCTCGGCCGGGTGAACAGCTAACCGTGGCTGCCCGCAACACGGCCCGCAAACGCGCCTTCCAGATCCTCTTCGAGGGCGACCAGCGCGGCGCCGACGTCCTGACGGTCCTCGCGGACTGGATCCGGCTGTCCCGGTCCGACACCCGGCAGCCGCCGGTGAGCGAGTACACGATGCAGCTGGTCGAGGGCTACGCGACCTACGCGAAGCGCATCGACGAGCTGATCTCCCAGTACGCGGTGGGCTGGACGCTCGACCGGATGCCGGTCGTCGACCGGAACATCCTGCGTCTCGGCGCCTACGAGCTGATCTGGGTGGACGAGACCCCGGACGCCGTCGTCCTGGACGAGATGGTGCAGATCGCCAAGGAGTTCTCCACGGACGAGTCGCCCTCGTTCGTGAACGGCCTGCTCGGCCGGCTCAAGGAGCTGAAGCCGTCGCTGCGCCGGGACGAGGCGTAGGCGGTACGGCAGACGCCGGAGGGCCCGCAGCGAGCGCATGCTGCGGGCCCTCCGGCGTTTCCGTGCCCGCGTGCCGTGGAAGTGTCGCGGGAGGGCGGGTGCGGGCCGGCTGTGGCCGGCCCCGGCCGCGCGGCGGAGCCGCACACGGACAAAAGCCGCCGGGGCGCCCCGAACCGTACGGTTCAGGCCACCCCGGCGGCACGTTTCTGCTCAGCTGCTGCAGGCGGTCAGGCCTCTTCGTGGGTGGCCACCGCGCGGCGCGCGTCCGCGTCCAGGACGCCCCAGCTGATCAGCTGCTCGGTCAGGACCGAGGGGGACTGGTCGTAGATGACGGCGAGGGTGCGCAGGTCGTCCTGGCGGATCGAGAGCACCTTGCCGTTGTAGTCGCCGCGCTGGGACTGGATGGTCGCCGCGTAGCGCTGCAGCGGGCCCGCCTTCTCGGCCGGCACGGTGGCCAGCCGCTCCAGGTCCAGGACCAGCTTCGGCGGCGGCTCGGCGGCGCCGCCCGGCGTGGTGCCCGGCAGGAGCTCCTGCACGGGGACGCCATAGAAATCGGCCAACTCGGCGAGACGCTGCACGGTCACGGCGCGGTCACCGCGCTCATATGAACCGACCACCACGGCCTTCCAGCGACCCTGGGACTTCTCCTCGACACCGTGGAGGGAAAGGCCCTGCTGGGTGCGGATGGCCCGGAGCTTGGCCCCGAGCTGTTTGGCGTATTCGCTGGACATATAGCTCCCCGGACACTGTGTCGACGCGGTCGGTTGGGTTTCCCGCCGCGCGGCTGGTAACTCACTGTGAGGTTACGCAGCGTGACTCTCATGCGTCAAGCCGAATGGTCCACACCGACTCTTCCGTGGTAGTGACGGCCGATTGCGCCAGGTGGGTGATCGACGCCCCCTCGGGACCTGCTACCGTTGATGGCGCAAATCCGACGTCCTTTAAGGTCCGTCCCGTGAGGCGGAGAAGGAGGTCCGTTTCGTATGGACTCGCACGCGAACCCGCATGCAACCGATGCCCGGCCCGTACTCGAAGGCCCCGACATCGCACGGGTGCTGACCCGTATCGCCCACGAGATCGTCGAGCGCGCCAAGGGCGCCGACGACGTGGTGCTCCTCGGCATTCCGACCCGGGGCGTCTTCCTCGCCCAGCGGCTCGCCGCCAAGCTGGAGCAGATCACCGACCGCAAGGTCCCCGTCGGCTCGCTCGACATCACCATGTACCGCGACGACCTGCGCATGCACCCGCCGCGTGCGCTGGCCCGCACCGAGATCCCCGGTGACGGCATCGACGGCCGTCTGGTCGTCCTCGTCGACGACGTGCTCTTCTCCGGGCGCACCATCCGTGCCGCCCTCGACGCCCTGAACGACATCGGGCGCCCGCGCGCGGTCCAGCTCGCGGTCCTGGTCGACCGCGGCCACCGCGAACTGCCCATCCGCGCCGACTACGTCGGCAAGAACCTCCCCACGTCGCTGCGGGAGACGGTCAAGGTCCAGCTCGCCGAGGAGGACGGTCGCGACACCGTGCTGCTCGGTGTGAAGCCGGCCGACCAGTAGCAAGTCGGGAGCGCACGGCCGCTTCGGCGTGCCGACACGCGCACCGGTTTGCCCCACTGTGCCCTCTTGGGGGCATCTCCCAGACCCCCGGATCCCGATGAACTGCCTTACGGAGCCTGACAGATGCAGCGTCATCTCATCTCGGCCGCCGACCTCACCCGCGACGACGCCGTCCTGATCCTCGACACCGCCGAGGAGATGGCCCGGGTCGCCGACCGGCCGATCAAGAAGCTGCCGACCCTGCGCGGCCGCACGATCGTCAACCTCTTCTTCGAGGACTCCACCCGCACCCGGATCTCCTTCGAGGCCGCCGAGAAGCGGCTGTCCGCGGACGTCATCAACTTCACCGCCAAGGGCTCCAGCGTGTCCAAGGGCGAGTCCCTGAAGGACACCGCCCAGACCCTGGAGGCGATGGGCGTCGACGCCGTCGTCATCCGGCACGGCGCCTCCGGAGCCCCCTACCGCCTGGCCACCTCCGGCTGGATCGACGCCGCCGTCATCAACGCCGGCGACGGCACCCACCAGCACCCCACGCAGGCCCTGCTGGACGCCTTCACCATGCGCCGCCGCCTGGTCGGCCGGGACGCCGGTCTCGGCCAGGACCTGGCCGGCAAGCGGATCACCGTCGTCGGCGACGTCCTGCACAGCCGGGTCGCCCGCTCCAACGTCGACCTGCTGCACACCCTCGGCGCCGAGGTCACCCTCGTCGCGCCGCCCACCCTGGTGCCGGTCGGCGTCGAGACCTGGCCCTGCGAGGTGTCGTACGACCTCGACAGCACCCTGCCGAAGTCCGACGCGGTGATGATGCTCCGGGTCCAGCGGGAGCGCATGAACGCCGCCTTCTTCCCGACCGAGCGCGAGTACTCGCGGCGCTACGGCCTCGACGGCGAACGCATGGCGAAGATGCCCGAGCACGCCATCGTGATGCACCCCGGCCCGATGGTCCGCGGCATGGAGATCACCGCCGAGGTCGCCGACTCCGAGCGCTGCACCGTCGTCGAGCAGGTCGCGAACGGCGTCTCCATCCGGATGGCCGTCCTGTACCTGCTGCTCGGTGGAAACGAGCCCGCCGTCACCCACACCCGCACCAACGAGGAGAAGTAAGACCCATGAGCAAGATCCTTATCCGTGGTGCGAAGGTGCTCGGCGGCGAGCCGCAGGACGTGCTGATCGACGGCGAGACGATCGCCGAGGTGGGCGCCGGGCTCAGCGCCGAGGGCGCCGAGGTCGTCGAGGCCGCCGGCAAGGTGCTGCTGCCGGGTCTGGTCGACCTGCACACCCATCTGCGCGAGCCGGGCCGCGAGGACTCCGAGACCGTGCTGACCGGCACGCGCGCGGCCGCCTCCGGCGGCTACACCGCCGTGTTCGCCATGGCCAACACCTTCCCGGTCGCCGACACCGCCGGCGTGGTCGAGCAGGTCTACCGGCTCGGCCAGGAGCACGGCTACTGCGACGTCCAGCCCATCGGCGCCGTCACCGTCGGCCTGGAGGGCCGCAAGCTCGCCGAGCTGGGCGCGATGCACGAGTCGGCCGCCGGGGTCACCGTCTTCTCCGACGACGGCAAGTGCGTGGACGACGCCGTGATCATGCGCCGGGCGCTGGAGTACGTGAAGGCCTTCGGGGGTGTCGTCGCCCAGCACGCGCAGGAGCCGCGGCTCACCGAGGGCGCCCAGATGAACGAGGGCGTCGTCTCGGCCGAGCTGGGCCTGGGCGGCTGGCCGGCCGTCGCCGAAGAGTCGATCATCGCCCGGGACGTGCTGCTCGCCGAGCACGTGGGCTCCCGCGTGCACATCTGCCACCTCTCGACCGCGGGCTCGGTGGAGATCGTCCGCTGGGCCAAGTCCCGCGGCATCCAGGTCACCGCCGAGGTGACCCCGCACCACCTGCTCCTCACCGACGAGCTGGTGCGCACCTACAACCCCGTCTACAAGGTCAACCCGCCGCTGCGCACCGAGCGGGACGTGCTCGCCCTGCGCGAGGCGCTCGCCGACGGCACGATCGACATCGTCGCCACCGACCACGCCCCGCACCCGCACGAGGACAAGGACTGCGAGTGGGCCGCCGCCGCCATGGGCATGGTCGGTCTGGAGACCGCGCTGTCAGTGGTGCAGGAGACCATGGTCGACACCGGGTTGCTGGACTGGGCCGGCGTCGCCGACCGCATGTCCGTCAGGCCGGCGCAGATCGGACAGGCCACCGGCCACGGCCGCCCCGTCTCGGCTGGTGAGCCCGCCAACCTCGCCCTCGTCGACACGGAATACCGTGGCTCGGTGGACCCCGCGGGCTTCGCCTCGCGCAGCCGCAACACCCCGTACGAGGGACGCGAGCTGCCGGGCCGTGTCACCCACACGTGGCTGCGGGGCAAGGCCACGCTCGTCGACGGGAAGCTCACGTGACACCTGTAATCCTGCTGGCCGAGGCGCAGAAGTCGGCCGAGGTCACCGACTGGCCCGCCCGTATCGGCTGGCTGATCGGCCTCGCCCTCTTCGTCGCGCTCATCTACTGGCTGATGCGCGAGGGCTGGAAGTGGCGCGGCACGCTCCAGGGCGACCTGCCCGAGCTGCCCAGCGCGCCGGAGCAGCCCGGCGAGGCCAGACTGACGATGAGCGGCCGCTACCACGGCTCCACCACGGCCGGGCAGTGGCTGGACCGCATCGTGGCCCACGGCCTCGGCACCCGCAGCCGGGCCGAGCTCACCCTCACGGACTCGGGTCTGGAGGTCGTACGCCCCGGGGCGACCGACTTCTTCGTCCCCACCGCCGCACTGCGCGGCGCCCGGCTCGACAAGGGCATCGCCGGCAAGGTCCTCACCGAGGGCGGCCTGCTGGTGGTGACCTGGGCCCTCGGGGACAGGCTGATCGACTCCGGCTTCCGCTCCGACCACGCGGCCGAGCACAACGAGTGGGCAGACACCCTCAACCAGATGACCAACGACACGGAAGGCGCACGATGACGACCTCCACCAGGGGAGCTGCCAAGGTTCCCGCCGTACTCGTCCTGGAGGACGGCCGCACCTTCCGCGGCCGCGCCTACGGGGCCGTGGGGGAGACCTTCGGCGAGGCCGTGTTCTCCACCGGTATGACCGGTTACCAGGAGACCCTCACCGACCCGTCGTACGACCGCCAGATCGTCGTCGCGACCGCCCCGCAGATCGGCAACACCGGCTGGAACGACGAGGACGACGAGTCGAGCCGCATCTGGGTCTCCGGCTACGTCGTGCGCGACCCCGCGCGCGTGCCGTCCAACTGGCGGGCCAGGCGCTCCCTGGACGACGAGCTGGTCGCGCAGGGCGTGGTCGGCATCTCCGGGATCGACACCCGCGCCCTCACCCGCCACCTGCGCGAGCGCGGCTCGATGCGCGCCGGCATCTTCTCCGGCGAGGCCGTCGCCCCCGAGGCCGAGCTGGTCGAGCGCGTGCAGGCGCAGCCGCACATGAAGGGCGCGAGCCTCTACGAGGAGGTCGCGACCGAGCAGGCGTACGTCGTCCCCGCGATCGGCGAGAAGCGCTTCACCGTCGCCGCCATCGACCTCGGCATCAAGGGCATGACCCCGCACCGCATGGCCGAGCGCGGCATCGAGGTGCACGTGCTCCCGGCGACGGCCTCCGTCGACGACGTCTACGCCGTCGCCCCGGACGGAGTCTTCTTCTCCAACGGCCCCGGCGACCCGGCCACCGCCGACGGCCCGGTGGCCCTCATGTCCGCCGTGCTGGAGCGCAGGACGCCGCTGTTCGGCATCTGCTTCGGCAACCAGATCCTCGGCCGCGCCCTCGGCTTCGGCACCTACAAGCTGAAGTACGGCCACCGCGGCATCAACCAGCCGGTCCAGGACCGTACGACCGGCAAGGTCGAGGTCACCGCGCACAACCACGGCTTCGCCGTCGACGCGCCGCTCGACAAGGTCAGCGACACGAAGTTCGGCCGCGCCGAGGTCTCGCACGTCTGCCTGAACGACAACGTCGTGGAGGGGCTGCAGCTGCTCGACCAGCCGGCCTTCTCCGTCCAGTACCACCCCGAAGCGGCAGCGGGCCCGCACGACGCCGCCTACCTGTTCGACCGCTTCGTATCCCTGATGGAGGGCCAGCGTGCCTAAGCGCACCGATATCCAGTCCGTCCTGGTCATCGGCTCCGGCCCGATCGTCATCGGCCAGGCCGCCGAGTTCGACTACTCCGGCACCCAGGCGTGCCGCGTGCTGCGGGCCGAGGGCCTGCGCGTGATCCTCGTCAACTCCAACCCGGCGACGATCATGACCGACCCGGAGATCGCCGACGCCACCTACGTCGAGCCGATCACCCCCGAGTTCGTCGAGAAGATCATCGCCAAGGAGCGCCCCGACGCCCTGCTGCCCACCCTGGGCGGCCAGACGGCCCTGAACACCGCCATCTCGCTGCACGAGAACGGTGTCCTGGAGAAGTACGGCGTCGAGCTGATCGGCGCCAAGCCCGAGGCGATCCACAAGGGCGAGGACCGCGACCTGTTCAAGGGCGTGGTCGAGGCCGTCAACGCCAAGATCGGGCACGGCGAGTCCGCCCGCTCGGTCATCTGCCACTCGATGGACGACGTCCTCAAGGGCGTCGGGCAGCTCGGCGGCTACCCGGTCGTCGTCCGCCCGTCCTTCACCATGGGCGGCGCCGGCTCCGGTTTCGCGCACGACGAGGAGGAGCTGCGCCGCATCGCCGGTCAGGGCCTCACCCTCTCGCCGACCACCGAGGTGCTCCTGGAGGAGTCCATCCTCGGCTGGAAGGAGTACGAGCTGGAGCTGATGCGCGACAAGCACGACAACGTCGTGGTCGTCTGCTCCATCGAGAACTTCGACCCGATGGGCGTGCACACCGGTGACTCGATCACCGTCGCGCCCTCGATGACGCTGACCGACCGCGAGTACCAGATCCTGCGCGACATCGGCATCGCCGTCATCCGCGAGGTCGGCGTCGACACCGGCGGCTGCAACATCCAGTTCGCGGTGAACCCCGAGGACGGCCGGGTGATCGTCATCGAGATGAACCCGCGCGTGTCGCGCTCCTCGGCGCTCGCCTCCAAGGCGACCGGCTTCCCGATCGCCAAGATCGCCGCCAAGCTCGCCGTGGGCTACACCCTGGACGAGATCCCGAACGACATCACCCAGGAGACCCCGGCCTCCTTCGAGCCCACGCTCGACTACGTGGTCGTCAAGGCTCCGCGGTTCGCCTTCGAGAAGTTCCCGCAGGCCGACTCCACCCTCACGACCACCATGAAATCGGTCGGCGAGGCCATGGCCATCGGCCGCAACTTCACCGAGGCCTTCCAGAAGGCGCTGCGCTCGCTGGAGAAGAAGGGCAGCCAGTTCACCTTCGTCGGCGAGCCCGGCGACAAGGAAGCGCTGCTGCGCGAGGCCGTGCGCCCCACCGACGGCCGGATCAACACGGTCATGCAGGCCATCCGCGCCGGCGCCACGCCCGCGGAGGTCTTCGAGTACACGAAGATCGACCCGTGGTTCGTGGACCAGCTCTTCCTGATCAAGGAGGTCGCGGACGAGCTGGACGCGGCGCCCGAGCTGACCCGTGACCTGCTCGCCGAGGCCAAGCGGCACGGCTTCTCCGACCAGCAGATCGGTGAGATCCGCGGCCTGCGCGAGGACGTCGTCCGCGAGGTCCGGCACGCCCTCGGCATCCGGCCCGTCTACAAGACGGTCGACACCTGCGCCGCCGAGTTCGCCGCGAAGACGCCGTACTTCTACTCCTCCTACGACGAGGAGACCGAGGTCGCGCCCCGCGAGAAGCCCGCGGTGATCATCCTGGGCTCCGGCCCGAACCGCATCGGCCAGGGCATCGAGTTCGACTACTCCTGCGTCCACGCATCCTTCGCGCTGTCCGACGCCGGGTACGAGACCGTGATGGTCAACTGCAACCCGGAGACCGTCTCCACGGACTACGACACCTCCGACCGCCTGTACTTCGAGCCGCTGACGCTGGAAGACGTGCTGGAGATCGTCCACGCGGAGTCCCTGGCCGGCCCGATCGCGGGCGTGGTCGTGCAGCTGGGCGGCCAGACCCCGCTGGGCCTCGCGCAGGCCCTGAAGGACAACGGCGTGCCGATCGTGGGCACCCCGCCCGAGGCGATCCACGCCGCCGAGGACCGCGGCGCCTTCGGCCAGGTCCTCGCCGAGGCCGGCCTGCCCGCTCCCAAGCACGGCACGGCCACCACCTTCGCCGGGGCCAAGGCCATCGCCGACGAGATCGGCTACCCGGTCCTCGTCCGGCCCTCCTACGTCCTCGGCGGGCGCGGCATGGAGATCGTCTACGACGAGACCCGCCTCGCCTCCTACATCGCCGAGTCGACCGAGATCAGCCCCTCCCGGCCGGTCCTCGTCGACCGCTTCCTCGACGACGCCATCGAGATCGACGTCGACGCCCTGTACGACGGCGAGGAGCTGTACCTCGGCGGCGTCATGGAGCACATCGAGGAGGCCGGCATCCACTCCGGCGACTCGGCGTGCGCCCTGCCCCCGATCACCCTCGGCGGCTTCGACATCAAGCGCCTGCGTGCCTCCACCGAGGCCATCGCGCGCGGCGTCGGCGTGCGCGGCCTGATCAACATCCAGTTCGCGATGGCGGGCGACATCCTGTACGTCCTGGAGGCCAACCCGCGCGCCTCCCGTACGGTCCCCTTCACCTCGAAGGCGACCGCGGTGCCCCTCGCGAAGGCCGCTGCCCGGATCTCGCTGGGCGCGACCATCGCCGAGCTGCGCGCCGAGGGCCTGCTGCCGCAGACCGGCGACGGCGGCGAGCTGCCGCTGGACGCGCCGATCTCCGTCAAGGAGGCCGTCATGCCGTGGTCGCGCTTCCGCGACATCCACGGCCGCGGCGTCGACACCGTCCTCGGCCCGGAGATGCGCTCCACCGGCGAGGTCATGGGCATCGACTCCGTCTTCGGCACGGCGTACGCCAAGTCGCAGGCGGGTGCCTACGGCCCGCTGCCCACCAAGGGCCGCGCGTTCATCTCGGTCGCCAACCGCGACAAGCGCTCGATGATCTTCCCGGCCCGCGAGCTGGTCGCGCACGGCTTCGAGCTGCTCGCCACCTCCGGCACGGCCGAGGTCCTCAAGCGCAACGGCATCAACGCCACGATCGTGCGCAAGCAGTCCGAGGGCACCGGTCCGAACGGCGAGCGGACCATCGTCCAGCTCATCCACGACGGCGAGGTCGACCTCATCGTCAACACCCCGTACGGCACCGGCGGCCGCCTCGACGGCTACGACATCCGTACGGCCGCGGTGGCCCGCTCCGTGCCGTGCCTGACGACCGTCCAGGCGCTCGCGGCGGCCGTCCAGGGCATCGACGCCCTCAACCACGGTGACGTGGGCGTCCGTTCGCTCCAGGAACACGCGGAACACCTGACCGCGGCCCGCGACTAGCAGCCCTGAGGGGGACACCGGAAACGGTGTCCCCCTCTTCGTGAGGACACCATGTACAAGATCTTTTTCAGTCTCGTCTTCAAGCGCATGGACCCCGAGAAGGCCCACTACCTGGCCTTCCGCTGGATCCGGCTCGCGGCCCGCATCCCCGTGCTGCGCACCTTCGTCGCGGCCGCCCTCGCGCCCCGCCACAAGGAGCTGCGCACCGAGGCCTTCGGGCTGCGCATGCACGGCCCCTTCGGGCTCGCCGCCGGCTTCGACAAGAACGCCGTGGCCATCGACGGCATGTCGATGCTGGGCTTCGACCACGTCGAGATCGGCACGGTCACCGGTGAGGCGCAGCCCGGCAACCCCAGGAAGCGGCTGTTCCGGCTCGTCGCGGACCGTGCGCTGATCAACCGGATGGGCTTCAACAACGACGGTTCGCTCACCGTCGCGGCCCGTCTGGCCACACGCGAGCCCGTCTTCAGGACCGTCGTCGGCGTCAACATCGGCAAGACCAAGGTCGTCCCGGAGGCGGAGGCCGTCGGCGACTACGTGAAGTCGGCCGAGCGCCTCGCGCCGTACGCCGACTACCTGGTCGTGAACGTCTCCTCGCCGAACACGCCGGGCCTGCGCAACCTGCAGGCCACCGAGGCGCTGCGCCCGCTGCTCACCGCGGTCCGTGAGGCCGCGGACCGTACGGTGGCCAACCGGCGTGTTCCGCTCCTGGTGAAGATCGCCCCCGACCTCGCCGACGAGGACATCGACGCGGTCGCCGACCTCGCCGTGGAGCTGGGTCTGGACGGCATCATCGCCACCAACACCACCATCGCGCGCGAGGGCCTCGGCCTGAATTCCGCACCCTCGCTGGTGAAGGAGACGGGCGGACTCTCCGGCGCGCCGCTGAAGGCACGCTCCCTGGAGGTCCTGCGGCGCCTGTACGCCCGCGTGGGCGACCGGATCACCCTGGTGGGCGTCGGCGGCATCGAGACCGCCGAGGACGCCTGGCAGCGCATCCTGGCCGGTGCCACGCTGGTCCAGGGGTACAGCGCCTTCATCTACGAGGGCCCCTTCTGGTGCCGTGCCGTCCACAAGGGCCTCGCCGCCCGCCTGCGCACCAGCCCGTACGCCACCCTCGCCGACGCGGTCGGCGCCGACGTGAGGAAGCCCGCATGACCTCGTTCGAGCCCTTCGGTGCCCGTCTGCGCCGCGCGATGGACGAGCGCGGCCCGCTCTGCGTCGGCATCGACCCGCACGCCTCCCTGCTCGCCGAGTGGGGCCTGAACGACGACGTGGCCGGTCTGGAGCGGTTCAGCCGCACGGTCGTCGAGGCGGTGGCCGACCGGGTCGCCGTCATGAAGCCGCAGAGCGCCTTCTTCGAGCGCTTCGGCTCGCGCGGCGTCGCCGTCCTGGAGACGGTGGTCCAGGAGGCCCGTGCGGCCGGCACCCTGGTCGTGATGGACGCCAAGCGCGGCGACATCGGCTCCACCATGGCCGGGTACGCCGAGGCCTTCCTGCACAAGGACGCCCCGCTGTTCTCCGACGCCCTGACGGTCTCGCCCTACCTCGGCTACGGCTCCCTCAGCCCGGCCGTCGCGCTGGCCCGGGAGAGCGGTGCCGGACTCTTCGTCCTGGCCCTCACCTCGAACCCGGAGGGGCCGGAGGTCCAGCACGCGGTCCGCGCCGACGGGCGCACCGTGGGCGCGACCATGCTGGCCCACCTCGCCGCCGAGAACGCGGGCGAGGAGCCGCTGGGCTCCTTCGGCGCGGTCGTCGGCGCCACGGTGGGCGACCTGTCCTCCTACGACCTCGACATCAACGGCCCGCTCCTCGCGCCCGGTGTCGGCGCTCAGGGGGCGACGGCGGCCGACCTTCCCGAGGTCTTCGGGCCGGCGGTGCGCAACGTCGTCCCGAACGTCAGCCGGGGTGTGCTGCGGCACGGTCCCGACGTCGGGGCGCTGCGCTCGGCCACGGAGCGCTTCGCGGAGGAGATCCGGGCCGCTGTCGGCGCCGGCTGAGATCTCCGCCGGGCGTTCCCATGGACGGCACCAGGGCGACTTGAGTGTGAATACATCCTCAAATCGTGGGCAATATGTCCGAAATGTCCGGCCTGGCGGCGGCTGACCAGTACTTTTCCGCTGTTCTCGCTGACTCTGGCGGACTTGCCCGCTAGTCTCCGAGCAGTGGGGACACCTCCCACGCCCTCAAGGCAGTGGGGGGAGAACGGGCAGCGTGTTGCTCGTGGCTCCCCAGGTGTGGGGCGACTAGGTTCCTCACCGGTCCGTATCCGACAGTTCGACATCCGAGGTGACGTAGGCGTGGCTCTTCCGCCCCTTACCCCTGAACAGCGCGCAGCCGCGCTCGAAAAGGCCGCCGCGGCTCGCCGGGAGCGGGCCGAGGTCAAGAATCGACTCAAGCACTCCGGCGCCTCCCTTCACGAGGTCATCAAGCAGGGCCAGGAGAACGACGTCATCGGCAAGATGAAGGTCTCCGCCCTGCTCGAGTCCCTGCCGGGCGTGGGCAAGGTCCGCGCCAAGCAGATCATGGAGCGTCTGGGCATCTCCGAGAGCCGCCGTGTGCGCGGTCTCGGTTCGAACCAGATCGCTTCCCTGGAGCGTGAGTTCGGCAGCACCGGTTCCTGAGTCCGGCTTCTGCCGGACCGGGCGTCCCGGGCACCCCGGGATTGCTGGAATAATCGCTGCATGAGTGAACGTCCGCGGCTGACCGTGCTCTCCGGCCCTTCGGGGGTCGGCAAGAGCACGGTCGTCGCCCATATGCGCAAGGAACACCCGGAAGTCTGGCTCTCGGTGTCGGCCACCACCCGCAAGCCGCGCCCCGGCGAGCGGCACGGAGTCCACTACTTCTTCGTCACCGACGATGAGATGGACAAGCTGATCGCCAACGGCGAGCTGCTGGAGTGGGCCGAATTCGCCGGCAACCGCTACGGCACGCCCCGTGCGGCCGTGCTGGAGCGGCTGGAGAACGGCGAGCCCGTGCTGCTGGAGATCGACCTCCAGGGCGCCCGGCAGGTCCGTGACTCGATGGCCGACGCCCAGCTGGTGTTCCTGGCTCCGCCCTCCTGGGAGGAGCTGGTGCGCAGGCTCACCGGCCGGGGGACCGAGTCGCCCGAGGTCATCGAGCGCCGCCTGGCGGCGGCCAGGACCGAGCTGGCGGCCGAGCCGGAGTTCGACGTGACCTTGGTCAACACCTCCGTCGAGGACGTGGCGAGCGAGCTGCTAGCCTTGATGGACGTTGTGTGATCGTGACTGCCGTCCACCAGCAGGTGCCGGCCGGTCGCACCGACTGAATCTTTCCCATCCATCGGAAGGTAGAGCGTGTCCTCTTCCATCACCGCGCCCGAGGGCATCATCAACCCGCCGATCGACGAGCTCCTCGAGGCCACCGACTCGAAGTACAGCCTCGTGATCTACGCGGCCAAGCGTGCCCGCCAGATCAACGCGTACTACTCGCAGCTCGGTGAGGGTCTCCTCGAGTACGTCGGTCCGCTCGTCGACACCCACGTCCACGAGAAGCCGCTCTCGATCGCACTGCGCGAGATCAACGCGGGTCTGCTGACCTCCGAGGCCATCGAGGGCCCGGCTCAGTAGGAATTTCAGATCGCAGTTGACTTGTCCACAGGCCCGGCAGAGCTCCTGCCGGGCCTGTGGTCTGCCGGGGGTGCGAGGGGGTCGTCCCCCGCAGTGATGCAGCATGGTCTCGTAGGGTTCCGAGCCGGGGAGAGACGACGGTGGACAAGCCGAAGGTCGTACTGGGGGTCAGCGGCGGCATCGCCGCGTACAAGGCCTGTGAGCTGCTGAGAAGGTTCACGGAATCGGGTCACGACGTGCGCGTGGTGCCCACCGCCTCCGCACTGCACTTCGTCGGGGCCGCCACCTGGTCCGCGCTGTCCGGCAACCCGGTCTCCACCGAGGTCTGGGACGACGTCGACGAGGTCCCGCACGTCCGTATCGGCCAGCACGCCGACCTGGTGGTGGTGGCCCCGGCGACCGCCGACATGCTCGCCAAGGCCGCCCACGGCCTCGCCGACGACCTGCTGACCAACACGCTCCTCACCGCCCGCTGTCCGGTCGTCTTCGCGCCCGCGATGCACACCGAGATGTGGGAGCACCCCGCGACCCAGGAGAACGTGGCCACGCTGCGCCGCCGCGGCGCCGTGGTGATCGAGCCCGCGGTCGGCCGCCTCACCGGTGTCGACACCGGCAAGGGGCGGCTGCCCGACCCGGCGGAGATCTTCGAGGTCTGCCGCCGGGTGCTGGCCCGCGGCGCCGTCGAGCCCGACCTCGCGGGCCGCCACGTCGTCGTCTCGGCCGGCGGCACCCGCGAGCCGCTCGACCCGGTTCGCTTCCTCGGCAACCGCTCCTCCGGCAAGCAGGGCTACGCCCTCGCCCGCACGGCCGCGGCGCGCGGCGCCCGGGTGACCCTGATCGCGGCCGACACCGCCCTGCCCGACCCGGCCGGCGTCGACGTCGTCCCGGTGGGCACCGCCTTGCAGATGCGGGAAGCGGTCCTCAAGGCCGCCGCGGACGCCGACGCCGTGGTGATGGCCGCGGCCGTCGCCGACTTCCGTCCCGCCACCTACGCCGCCGGAAAGATCAAGAAGAAGGACGGCCAGGACCCCGCCCCGATCGTCCTGGTGCGAAATCCGGACATTCTCGCCGAGATCTCGGCCGGCCGGGCCCGCCCCGGACAGGTCGTCGTCGGCTTCGCCGCGGAGACGGACGACGTCCTCGAGAACGGCCGCACCAAGCTCGCCCGCAAGGGGTGCGACCTCCTCGTCGTCAACGAGGTGGGGGAGCGCAAGACCTTCGGTTCGGAGGAGAACGAGGCCCTTGTGCTGGGCGCCGACGGCAGCGAGACCCCCGTGCCGCACGGTCCGAAGGAAGCGCTCGCGGACATCGTCTGGGACCTGGTCGCCGCCCGCCTCGGATGACCGCGTTCCGCCGTTCGGAGCCGCCTGATTCAGCCGATCGGTGTCTTCCCGCCACATGACATTCCCCACGACAATGTCGCGTGGCGGCCCTGGCCAAGCCCGCTCGGCATTGTGCAGAATGCCCGTGCCGCAGGTCACAGCGCTCCCGAGAGGCGAGACAGGTGGGCCGGTGGCCGAGTGCGACCGATAAACTGTTGTCGGACGACGCCGGGCGCAGCTCCCGCGTGGTCCGACAATGATCAGCCAGCAGCCGCTGCAACCCCAGGGAGCGTTGTGTCCCGTCGCCTGTTCACCTCGGAGTCCGTGACCGAGGGTCACCCCGACAAGATCGCTGACCAGATCAGCGACACCATTCTCGACGCGCTTCTGCGCGAGGACCCGACTTCCCGGGTCGCGGTCGAGACCCTGATCACCACCGGCCTCGTGCACGTGGCCGGAGAGGTCACGACCAAGGCCTACGCGGACATCGCGACCCTGGTCCGCAACAAGATCCTCGAGATCGGCTACGACTCCTCGAAGAAGGGCTTCGACGGCGCTTCCTGCGGTGTGTCGGTGTCGATCGGTGCGCAGTCCCCGGACATCGCGCAGGGCGTGGACACCGCCTACGAGTCCCGGGTCGAGGGCGACGAGGACGAGCTGGACCGGCAGGGCGCGGGCGACCAGGGCCTGATGTTCGGTTACGCCTCGGACGAGACGCCGACGCTCATGCCGCTGCCGATCTTCCTGGCGCACCGTCTGTCCAAGCGTCTGTCGGAGGTCCGCAAGAACGGCACCATCCCCTACCTGCGCCCGGACGGCAAGACGCAGGTCACCATCGAGTACGACGGTGACAAGGCGGTGCGTCTGGACACGGTGGTCGTCTCCTCGCAGCACGCGTCGGACATCGACCTGGAGTCGCTGCTGGCCCCGGACATCCGTGAGTTCGTCGTGGAGCCGGAGCTGAAGGCGCTGCTGGACGACGGCATCAAGCTGGACACCGAGGGCTACCGCCTGCTGGTCAACCCGACCGGACGCTTCGAGATCGGCGGCCCGATGGGCGACGCGGGTCTGACCGGCCGCAAGATCATCATCGACACGTACGGCGGCATGGCCCGTCACGGCGGCGGCGCCTTCTCGGGCAAGGACCCGTCCAAGGTGGACCGTTCGGCCGCGTACGCGATGCGCTGGGTGGCGAAGAACGTGGTGGCGGCGGGCCTGGCCTCCCGCTGCGAGGTCCAGGTCGCCTACGCGATCGGCAAGGCCGAGCCGGTCGGTCTGTTCGTGGAGACCTTCGGCACCGCCAAGATCGAGGCCGAGAAGATCGAGAAGGCGATCGACGAGGTCTTCGACCTCCGCCCGGCCGCCATCATCCGCGACCTCGACCTGCTGCGTCCGATCTACTCCCAGACCGCGGCGTACGGCCACTTCGGCCGCGAGCTGCCCGACTTCACCTGGGAGCGCACCGACCGCGTGGAGGCCCTGCGCAAGGCCGTCGGGCTGTAAGCCCGCACAGCTCTCTCGCCGAGGCCCGGTCTCCCTTCGGGGAGCCGGGCCTCGGCGTGTGCGCCGTCAGCCGGCGGGGGCCAGCCGGATCCGGCGCAGCACCCGGTCGATCTCCACGATCCTGACCGCCAGCTCCTGCCCCTCGCGCACGGCCTGTCCGTCCAGGTCCGACTCGTGGACCAGACCCTGCGCGGCCTCGCCGACCCGGACGAGGACGCCGAAGGGGGTCACCTCGGTGACCGGACCTGTCACCACGTCCCCCGTGCTCGCGGCGAGTCCGTCCCAGGGGTCTTCCTGGAGGGCCTTCAGCGAGACGACCACTTCACCCTGGTCCGTGTCGATGACGACCACCGCGCCGGTGACCCGCTGTCCGGGCCGGACCACCTCCTCCGGGTGATCGATGCGCGACCAGCTCAGGTCGGGGACGCGGATGAAGCCCGTCCCCGGGTAGGCGGGGTGCCCGGGCTCCCCGTCCAGCCGGACGAAGACCCCGAAGTCGTGCACGGCGGCCACCGTGCCCGTGACGATGTCCCCGCGCTGCCTACCGCGCAGATACCGGTACAGGGCCTCGTCCTCGCACGCCTTGGCGGAGAGCGTGACCAGGCCGCTCCGCTCGTCGACGCCGAACACTTCGGCGGTGATCCGCTGCCCGACCGACACCAGCTCCCCGGGGTCCTCGAACGCGGTCCGCGAGAGGAGATGCCGAGGGATGCTTCCGGTCGGCGCCCGCGGATCGTCCCCGTCGAGCCGCACGAGCACGTCACCCCGCTCGCCGAAGCCGGCCACCGTGCCGGTCCTGACCTCCCCGTCGGGCAGGGCCGCCAGGCGTTCACGGAGCTGTTCGAGCGGGTCGGGAGCGGGTCCGGTCATGGCCGCGAGCCTAGGCGCGGGCGTCCGTTGTCGGTGCCGTTTGGTAAGAATGCAAGGGTGAGCAGCGAGAACGGGTCGGGGGACGGCACAGGCGCAGGGGCGCCGCCGGAGCAGCTCGCGTTCATTCGGGAGAGTGTGCGGGGGGCCCAGGTGCCCCGTGCCAAGCCGCGGACGTGGCGGGGGGCGGCGCTGGCCAAGGAGCTGCCCGTCGCGCGGGTGCTCGTGGACAAGGGCGTGCTGCATCTCGACCGGTACTTCGACTACGCCGTGCCGGAGGAGCTGGACGCCGAGGCACAGCCCGGGGTGCGGGTGCGGGTGCGGTTCGGGGCCGGGCGGCACCGGGTGCGCGAGGGGCGTCGCGAGGGCGGCGGGCTCATCGACGGGTTTCTCATCGAGAGGCTGGCCGAGTCCGAGTACTCCGGGCCGCTGGCCGCCCTCGCCCAGGTCGTGTCGCCCGAGCCCGTGCTGGGCGAAGAGCTGCTGGGACTCGCGCGGGCCGTCGCCGACCGGTATGCGGGGAGTCTCGCCGACGTCCTCCAGCTGGCCGTGCCGCCGCGCAGTGCGCGGGCCGAGCAGCGGCCGTCACCCGCGCCGCTGGCCCCGCCTGCCGCGCCCGACGCCGGGACGTGGGCGCGGTACGAGCACGGGGCTGCCCTTCTGGAGTCACTGGCCGCCGGGGGAGCACCGAGGGCGGTGTGGAACGCGCTGCCGGGTCCGCTGTGGAGCGAGGAGCTGGCCCGGGCCGTCGCCGCGACGCTCGCCTCGGGACGCGGTGCGCTGGTCGTCGTACCGGACGGCCGGGCCGCCGCGCGGGTCGACGCCGCGCTGACGGCGCTGCTCGGCGAGGGCCGGCACGCGCTGCTCACCGCCGACGCCGGGCCCGAGAAGCGGTACGCGCAGTGGCTCGCGGTGCGGCGCGGGAGCGTGCGGGCCGTGGTCGGGACACGGGCGGCCATGTTCGCGCCCGTGCGGGATCTGGGGCTCGTCGCCATCTGGGACGACGGGGACGACAGCCACAGCGAGCCGCACGCTCCCCAGCCGCACGCGAGGGACGTACTGCTGCTGCGGGCGGCGCTGGACAAGTGCGCCTTCCTGCTCGGCGGTTGGAGCTGCACCGTCGAAGCCGCGCAGCTGGTGGAGAGCGGCTGGGCGCGGCCGCTGGTCGCCGGGCGGGAGCAGGTACGGCGGGCCGCGCCCCTGGTGCGGACCGTCGGGGACGACGACCTCGCGCGCGACGAGGCCGCCCGCGCAGCCCGGCTGCCCACCCTGGCCTGGCAGGCGGTCCGGGAGGGGCTGCGGCACGGACCGGTGCTGGTCCAGGTGCCCCGGCGGGGGTACGTGCCGCGCATGGCGTGTGCCCGGTGCCGGGCGCCCGCCCGTTGCCGGCACTGTTCCGGGCCGCTGGAGGCGCAGGACGCGGGGGCGCTGCGATGCGGCTGGTGCGGGCGCGAGGAGGCGGCCTGGCACTGCCCCGAGTGCGGCGGCTTCCGGCTGCGCGCCCAGGTGGTCGGGGCACGGCGGACCGCCGAGGAACTGGGGCGGGCCTTTCCCGCCGTACCGGTGCGTACGTCGGGGCGTGAGCATGTGCTGGACACCGTGCCGGGCACCCCCGCGCTGGTCGTGAGCACGCCGGGAGCCGAGCCGGTCGCCGAGGGCGGTTACGCGGCCGCCCTGCTGCTGGACGGCTGGGCCATGCTCGGGCGGCCCGACCTGCGGGCCGGCGAGGACGCGCTGCGCCGGTGGATCGCCGCCGGGGCGCTCGTACGGCCGCAGGGGGAGCGGGGGACCGTCGTCGTCGTGGCCGAGCCGACCCTGCGGCCCGTGCAGGCGCTGGTGCGGTGGGATCCCGTGGGGCATGCGGTGCGGGAGCTCGCGGAGCGGGCCGAACTGGGCTTCCCGCCGGTGTCCCGGATGGCGGCCGTGTCGGGCCCGGCCGAGGCTGTCGCCGAGTTCCTGCGTGCGGTCGAACTGCCTTCGGACGCCGAGGTGTTGGGACCGGTTCCGGTACCGCCCACGCTCCCCGGGCGCCAGCGCAGGCCGGGGGCGCCGCCGCCCGGTGAGCACTGGGAGCGGGCGCTGGTGCGGGTGCCGCCGGGGAGCGGGGCCGCGCTGGCCGCCGCCCTGAAGACGGCTCAGGCCGCGCGGATGGCGCGGGGCGGCGGGGAAGCGGTGCGGGTGCGGATCGATCCGCCGGACATCGGGTGACCGTGCCGACGGGGGCGCTGCGGCCCGGCATGCGGCTGCCCTCCCGGAGGTCGTCGCCCGGGAGGGCAGAGTGGCGGCGTTCGCCGTCGGGTCAGCCGTTGCGCGGGCCGGGGAAGGCCGTCGGCCTGGCGTCGTCGCGCAGCGTCGGGCTGCCCGCGGTCGGCTGGGTCGGCATGGAGCGGGCCGCGGGCACCGTCGGCACCGTGGGCAGGCCGGGCAGGCCGGCGCTCACGTTGAGCGTGCGGGTGCCGGACGGCTCTGTCGACCGCTCGGTCTCGGCCGCCGCCTGGGTCGCGGCGCGGCGGGCGCCGTAACGGCGGTGCACCGCCTGCTTGGTGACTCCGAGCGCGGAGCCCACCGCGTCCCAGGAGAAGCCGAGTGAGCGGTCGAAGTCCACGGCGGCCGTGACCAGGGTTTCGACGCTGTCCCGAAGTTCCTGGGCGAGTCGGACCGTCGGGGCGGGGGCACGTCCGTAGACGACGAAGCCCGTGGAGGGGCCGGAGCGGCGCGGGCGGTAGACGTTGCCCAACTGGGCGGTCAGCGTGCGCAGTGCGTCCACCTGCCGGCGGACCCGCTCGATGTCCCGCACCAGCAAGTGCAGGCTGGCCCGGGCCTGGGCGTCGTGGGTTGCATGGTCGGCCATGAACAAGCCTCTCGAACCGGCGTTGAAAGGAATTGGGCCGCCAAAGTGGCCCGATGTGGTCAACTCTTCCTTGACCAACGCGTTTGCGCTCCGCTGGTCACGGGGTGGGGGCGTACGGGCATATGCGTACGCCGGTCTCCCACTCACGCACCCCCTGTGTCCGGTGGGCGGAGTGGCCGGGCACCTGTGGGGCGCCGGGCGGCGGCGGGTTCCCTGTCCCGCGGCCGGCAGCTCCTGGTCGTGGACGACGTCATAGACTTGTGCGTTGCCCGTCCGACCCCGCCCGAGAGGCCCCAACCCACCCATGAAGCTCGTCTTCGCCGGTACCCCCGAGGTCGCAGTTCCCGCTCTGGACGCTCTCATCGCCTCCGGGCGGCACGAGGTGGCCGCCGTCGTCACGCGGCCCGACGCGCCGGCCGGGCGGGGGCGCAGGCTGGTCGCGTCGCCCGTGGCCGAACGGGCGGAAGAGGCCGGCATCGAGGTGCTGAAGCCGGTCAGGCCCAGGGACCCGGAGTTCCTGGAGCGCCTGAAGGCGATCGGCCCGGACTGCTGCCCCGTCGTCGCCTACGGCGCCCTGCTGCCCAAGGTGGCGCTGGACGTCCCGGCACAGGGCTGGGTCAACCTGCACTTCTCGCTGCTGCCCGCCTGGCGCGGGGCGGCCCCGGTGCAGCACTCCATCATGGCGGGCGACGAGATCACGGGCGCCTCCACCTTCCTCATCGAGGAGGGGCTCGACTCGGGTCCGGTGTACGGCACCGTCACCGAGGAGATCCGGGCCACCGACACCAGCGGGGACCTGCTCACCCGGCTCGCGTTCGCGGGCGCCGGGCTGCTCGCCGCGACCATGGACGGCATCGAGGACGGCACGCTGAAGGCCGTGCCGCAGCCGGGGGAGGGCATCACCCTCGCGCCGAAGATCACCGTCGAGGACGCGCACGTGGACTGGGCCACGCCCGCGCTGCGGGTCGACCGGGTGGTGCGCGGCTGCACGCCGGCGCCCGGCGCCTGGAGCACCTTCCGCGCCGAGCGGCTCAAGCTCATCCAGGTGACGCCGGTGCCCGAGCGCACCGACCTCGCCCCGGGGCAGCTCGCGGTCGGCAAGAACAGTGTGCACGTGGGCACCGGGTCGTACGCCGTCGAGCTGCTGTGGGTGCAGCCGCAGGGCAAGAAGCCGATGCGGGCCGCCGACTGGGCGCGCGGGGTGCGCATCGCCGAGGGCGAGCGGCTCGGGAGCTGAGGCCCGCGCACCTGAGCCGGGGCCCCGGAAGGCGGGGGTGGCGGTGTCCCGACGTACGCTGGAACCGCACCCCCTTCTTCACATCCGGAGCACCTTTTTCGTGAGCGAGCAGTCCCGGCGGCCGCACCGGCCCGCAAAGCCCTACCGTCGCCCCCAGAAGGACCCCGTCCGCATCCTCGCCTTCGAGGCGCTGCGCGCGGTGGACGAGCGGGACGCCTATGCCAACCTCGTGCTGCCGCCGCTGCTGCGCAAGGCACGGGACAAGGGCGACTTCGACGCACGGGACGCCGCCCTCGCCACCGAGCTGGTGTACGGGACACTGCGCCGGCAGGGGACGTACGACGCCGTCATCTCCGCGTGTGTGGACCGGCCGCTCAGGGAGGTCGACCCGCCGGTGCTCGACGTGCTGAGCCTCGGTGTCCACCAGCTGCTCGGTACGCGGATCCCCACGCACGCGGCCGTGTCCGCCTCCGTGGAGCTGGCGCGTGTGGTGCTCGGGGACGGGCGGGCCAAGTTCGTCAACGCCGTGCTGCGCAAGGTCGCGCAGCACGACCTCGACGGGTGGCTGGAGAAGGTCGCGCCGCCCTACGACAAGGATCCCGAGGACCACCTCGCCGTGGTGCACTCGCACCCCCGCTGGGTCGTCTCCGCGCTGTGGGACTCCCTCGGCGGCGGGCGGGCCGGGATCGAGGACCTGCTGGAGGCCGACAACGAGCGGCCCGAGGTGACCCTGGTGGCGCGGCCCGGCCGGGCCACCACCGAGGAGCTGCTGCGCGAGGACGCCGCCGTGCCGGGGCGCTGGTCGCCGTACGCCGTGCGGCTCGCCGAGGGCGGTGAGCCGGGTGCCGTCGGGGCCGTGCGCGACGGACGCGCCGGTGTGCAGGACGAGGGCAGCCAGCTGGTCGCCCTCGCGCTGGCCAACGCCCCCGTCGACGGTCCCGACGAGAAGTGGCTCGACGGCTGCGCCGGTCCCGGTGGCAAGGCCGCGCTGCTGGCCGCCCTCGCGGCCGAACGCGGGGCCACGCTGCTCGCCTCCGAGAAGCAGCCGCACCGGGCGGGTCTGGTGGCGAAGGCCCTGCACGGCAACCCGGGGCCGTACCAGGTCATCGCCGCCGACGGGACCCGGCCGCCGTGGCGGCCCGGCACCTTCGACCGTGTCCTGATGGACGTGCCGTGCACCGGGCTGGGCGCCCTGCGGCGGCGCCCCGAGGCCCGGTGGCGGCGCCGCCCCGAGGACCTGGACAACTTCGCGCCCCTCCAGCGCGCCCTGCTGCGCACCGCGCTGGACTCGGTGCGCGTCGGCGGGGTCGTCGGCTACGCCACCTGCTCGCCGCACCTCGCCGAGACCCGGGTGGTCGTCTCCGACGTGCTCAAGCAGTACCCGGAGGCCGAGCTGATCGACGCCCGGCCGCTGCTGCCCGGCGTTCCCGCGCTCGGCGAGGGGCCGGACGTGCAGCTGTGGCCGCACATGCACGGCACCGACGCGATGTACCTGGCGCTCATCCGGCGCACCGGCTGACGGCTCCGGCGGCCGCCGCCGGGAGGTGCGGTCGCCCGCCCCCGCCTACGCTCGGGATGTCCCGACACGGTGGGGTCGCCATGGTCCTCGATCTGCTGCTGATCGCCCTTGCCATCACGCTCGACCCGCTGCCGCTCACCGCGTTCGTCCTGGTGGTGGCTTCGGCGAAGGGCGTGTGGAAGGGACTCGTCTTCATCCTGAGCTGGCTGGCGTGCCTGGTCGCGGTGCTCGCCCTCGTCCTGGCCCTGACCGGTGGACACCCTCCGGCACCGAGATCGGCGCCGTCGACCGCCGCGCTCGCGGCGAAGCTGGCGATCGGGGTGGGGCTCGTCGTCTACGGCGAACACCGACGCCGTCGGATGGTCGCCGAACGCGGCCACCGGCATCCCCCGGAACCGCCGAGTCTGACGTCCGAGATCGACCGCACCACGGTGTGGACCTCGGCGGTCCTGGCCGTGCTGCTGCAACCGTGGGGAATGGTCGCCGCGGGAGCGACGACGGTCGTCTCCGCGGACCTGTCCCACTCGGTCACCTGGCTCGTCCTGTTCGGCTTCTGTCTGCTCGCCACGGCGAGTCTGCTGGCCATCGAGCTGTACGTGGTGTTCGTGCCGGAGAAGGCCAAGCCCCGGCTGCTCCGGCTGCGTGCCTGGATGAAGGGACACCAGCAGCAGGCGATCGTCGTCCTCTGTCTGGGCCTCGGGCTCTGGCTCACCGGGAAGAGCATCTACCAGCTCACCGCGTGAAACACGCTCGCCGCCGGTTGTCCACAGGCACCGGCACACGGTCCTGTAAGTGTGATGAACGGTCTCGCCTGTGGACCGGCGCGAACATCAGTGCCCCGGACATGGCAGGCTTGGGTCATGGCCGCGCAGATCAACCCCAGCATCCTGTCCGCCGACTTCGCCCGCCTCGCGGACGAGGCGAAGGCGGTCGAGGGAGCCGACTGGCTCCACGTCGACGTGATGGACAACCATTTCGTCCCCAACCTCACGCTCGGCGTGCCGGTCGTGGAGTCCCTGGCCCGTGCGACGGACACCCCGCTGGACTGCCACCTGATGATCGAGAACCCCGACCGCTGGGCGCCCCAGTACGTCGAGGCGGGTGCCTCGTCCGTGACCTTCCACGTGGAGGCGGCGGCCGCCCCCGTGCGGCTCGCCCGGGAGATCCGCGCCAAGGGTGCCCGCGCCTCCATGGCGCTGAAGCCCGCCACGCCGATCGAGCCGTACGAGGACCTCCTCCCGGAGCTCGACATGCTGCTGATCATGACGGTCGAGCCGGGCTTCGGCGGTCAGGCCTTCCTCGACATCATGCTGCCCAAGATCCGCCGCACCCGTGAGCTGATCGGCAAGCACGGCCTCCAGCTGTGGCTGCAGGTCGACGGCGGTGTGTCGGCCTCCACGATCGAGCGGTGCGCGGACGCGGGGGCCGACGTCTTCGTCGCCGGGTCGGCGGTCTACGGGGCCGCCGACCCGGCAGAGGCGGTGCGGGCGCTGCGCGCCCAGGCGGATTCCGCGACCGCCAAGGCCTCCTGGGCATGCGACCACTGAGCCACGGCTACGTGAACGGTTAAGTGCTCGGCGCCCTTCGGGGCATATCAGTTCCGCCGAATCTGCAAGGATGAACGGCGAATCCAGAGTGTGAACAGCAGTGAGGAGATCGCCGTGTCGGGTATGTCGGCGGGCCGGTCAGCCATGCGGATGGGACCCGCTGAGCTGGTGCAGGCGGCGGCCATGGCCCGCCGCTTCTACCTCGAGGGCAAGTCCAAGATCCAGATCGCGGAGGAGTTCGGCGTCAGCCGCTTCAAAGTGGCCCGGGTCCTGGAGACCGCCCTCGAACGGGATCTCGTACGCATCGAGATCCGCGTGCCGGCCGAACTGGACGCCGAGCGCTCCGACGCGCTCCGTGCCCGGTACGGCCTGAGGCACGCCGTCGTGGTCGAGTCCCCGGCCGAGGCCGAGGAGACCCCCGACCCCGAGAACCTCGGCGAGGTGGCTGCCGACCTGCTCGGCGAGCTCGTCAACGAAGGGGACGTGCTGGGGCTGGCCTGGGGCCGGTCCACCATCCACATGGCGGCGGCGCTCGACCGGCTGCCACCGTGCACGGTGGTGCAGCTGACGGGCGTGTACGACGCCGGGACGTCCGAGCGCGGCTCGGTCGAGGCGGTGCGGCGTGCGGCGCAGGTCTCGGGCGGTGACGCGCACCCCATCTACGCGCCGATGCTGCTGCCGGACGCGGCGACCGCGGCCGCGCTGCGCAACCAGACCGGGATCGCCCGGGCCTACGAGTACTTCGACAAGGTCACGGTCGCCTGCGTCTCCATCGGCTCCTGGGAGCCGGGCATCTCGACGGTGCACGACATGCTCAGCGACGAGGAGCGCGCGCACTACGCCTCGCTCGGTGTCGCCGCCGAGATGGCCGCGCACCTCTTCGACGCCGAGGGCCGCCGGGTCGGACGGGACCTGGGGGAGCGGTGCATCACGGTCAAGGCCGACCAGCTCCGCCGTATCCCCGAGGTCGTGGCGATCGCCGGCGGGCAGCGCAAGGCCTCCGCGATCGACGCGGTGCTGCGCTCCGGGCTGGTCACCAGCCTGGTGACGGACACCTCGGCCGCCGACTACCTGATGACGGCGGGACCGACGCCGAAGCCCGCGCTCAGCCGCGCGGACCCGGACGGGGTCTGACGGCGGGTCGTGGCGACGCCGTTACGGGACGGCCGTGGCAGCATCCTCGGCATGCTGCTGCGGTTCGTCCCCTCGCCGTACTCCCGGCGCGCTCCCCGCGCGCTCGCCGGGCTGCTGGTCTGTCTCTCCGTGCTGCTGCCCGTCCTGCTGACGGGCTGCTCGCCGGGCACGCGCAGCACGACGGCCTCGGGCGCCTCGGCTCCCGCGTGGGCCCGGGGCATGGGCACCGTCCAGGAGTCCCGGCTGCCGGCCGAGGCCCGGCAGACCCTCGCCCTCATCGACAAGGGCGGACCCTTCCCGTACGCCAGGGACGGTGTCGTCTTCGGGAACCTCGAGGGGCTGCTGCCCCGGCACCAGCGCGGCTACTACCACGAGTACACGGTGCGCACGCCCGGCTCGCACGACCGCGGGGCGCGGCGCATCGTCACCGGGCAGGGCGGGGAGATCTACTACACCGATGATCACTACAACTCGTTCCGGGCGGTGCTGAGATGAGCGAAGACCTGGCGGGCCGGCTCACGGTCACCCTCGACCTCGGGGGTGTCACGGACAAGGCTGGCCTGATGGACCGCACGGCCCGGGCCCTGGCCCTGCCCGACTGGTTCGGCCGCAACTGGGACGCCCTGGTGGACTCCCTCTCCGACCACACCGTCTGGCCCGAGGGCGCCGTCGAGCAGGGACTCCTGGTCGTCGTACGGGAGTGGCGGCCCTATGCCGAGGCGAACCCTGTCGAGTGGCGGACGGCGCAGGACGTGTTCGCCGAGGCGGTGGACCGCACCCCCGCGCTCGCCGTCGTCCTGGCTCTTGGAGGATCCTCCTAGCCCCCTCCCGACCAGCCTGGATGTTCTGTGGGGGCGTGACGGGCCCCCGTCATGGGACAATGAAGTACGTGCTCTTTTCCCCCTGGCGCACCCGTCGGGGGGTCACCTCTGATCGACTGGGATGTGCGGCACGTGCGTTTCCTCAATGACCTCAAGCCCGCGTACGACCTGACGTACGACGACGTGTTCATGGTGCCCAGCCGCTCCGCGGTGGGCTCGCGTCAGGGCGTGGACCTCGCCTCGCCCGACGGCACCGGCACCACCATCCCGCTCGTCGTCGCCAACATGACCGCGATCGCCGGCCGCCGCATGGCCGAGACGGTCGCCCGGCGCGGCGGCCTCGTGGTCATCCCGCAGGACATCCCGATCGACGTGGTCACCGACGTCATCACCTGGGTGAAGAGCCGCCACCTGGTGCTGGACACCCCGATCGTGCTGGCCCCGCACCAGACCGTCGCCGACGCCCTGGCCCTGCTGCCCAAGCGGGCGCACAACGCCGGTGTGGTCGTCGACGAGAACCACCGGCCCGTCGGTGTCGTCACCGACGCGGACCTGAGCGGCGTGGACCGCTTCACCCAGCTCGAAGTGGTCATGTCCAAGGACCTGCTGCTCCTCGACGCGGACATCGACCCGCACGAGGCCTTCAGCACCCTGGACGCGCACAACCGCCGCTACGCCCCGGCCGTCGACAAGGACGGCAAGCTCGCCGGCATCCTGACCCGCAAGGGCGCCCTGCGCGCCACGCTGTACTCGCCGGCCACCGACGCCGCGGGCAAGCTGCGCATCGCCGCCGCCGTCGGCATCAACGGCGACTTCGCGGCCAAGGCCAAGCAGCTGCTCGACGCGGGCGTGGACACGCTCGTCATCGACACCGCGCACGGCCACCAGGAGTCGATGATCAGCGCGATCAAGCAGGTGCGCGCCCTCGACCCGCAGGTGCCGATCGTCGCGGGCAACATCGTCTCCGCCGAGGGCGTCAGGGACCTGATCGACGCGGGCGCGGACATCATCAAGGTCGGTGTCGGCCCGGGCGCCATGTGCACCACCCGCATGATGACCGGCGTGGGCCGCCCGCAGTTCTCGGCCGTCCTGGAGTGTGCCGCCGAGGCGAAGAAGTACGGCAAGCACGTGTGGGCGGACGGCGGTGTCCGGCACCCGCGCGACGTGGCCATGGCCCTCGCGGCCGGCGCGTCCAACGTGATGGTCGGTTCCTGGTTCGCGGGCACCTACGAGTCCCCGGGCGACCTCCAGCAGGACGCGGGCGGCCGCCTGTACAAGGAGTCGTTCGGCATGGCCTCCGCGCGTGCGGTGAGCAACCGTACGTCCGAGGAGTCGTCCTACGACCGTGCCCGCAAGGCGCTGTTCGAGGAGGGCATCTCCACCTCCCGGATGTTCCTCGACCCGGGACGCCCGGGCGTCGAGGACCTGATCGACTCGATCATCGCGGGCGTCCGCTCCTCCTGCACCTACGCGGGTGCCGGCTCCCTGGAGGAGTTCGCCGAGAAGGCCATCGTCGGCATTCAGAGCGCCGCCGGCTACGCCGAGGGCAAGCCGCTGCACGCCAGCTGGAGCTGACCCCGATCCCTTCCCCGCGGCCCCCGTCGTTCCCCTCCAGGGAACGGCGGGGGCCGTCTGCGTGCCCGCGGTCAGGGGGCCGGAAGAGGGTGCGCCGTGGGGCCGGTGAGGTGCCTGTGCAACGGTCCGCAGCCCACGCGCAACGATTTGTCATACCGGCCCGATGAACGCAATGATCATGCGGGGATGCGCAAGGTTGCTGCATTACGCCCGTTAAGGCCCGCCTCATAGGGTGCTGCGCTGTACGTGGTGCGGCGGGGACCCCGCTCGGTGGGTTCCTGCCCTGCAGGCCCCTGCCGGTCCCCGCCCGTCCTGACCGGCATCGAACAAGGGAGCCAGCGCGTGCTCGACCAAGGCGCACCCCCGCAGAACCACACAACGGCCGCCCCCGCGTCCCTGGGCGTCGCCTCGCGCCTCATGCGTCGCAAGCCGGTGGAAAACCTGGTCGCGGAAGGCGGTCAGGGCGAGGGAGGGCAGCTGAGGCGCTCTCTCGGACTGTGGCAGCTGACCATGATCAGCATCGGCGCCACCCTCGGCACCGGCATCTTCGTCGTCCTCGGCGACGCCGTCCCGGAGGCCGGTCCCGCGGTCACCCTGGCCTTCGTGATCGCCGGTCTCACGGCTCTCTTCTCGGCCCTGTCGTACGCCGAACTGGCGGGCAGCATCCCGGTCGCCGGCTCCTCCTACTCGTATGCGTACGCAACGCTGGGCGAGCTGGTCGCCTGGGTCTGCGGCTGGTGCCTGGTGCTGGAGTACGGCGTGTCGGTGGCCGCCGTCGCCGTCGGCTGGGGCGAGTACCTCAACGAGCTGCTCGACGGCACCATCGGTGTCACCATCCCGGACGCCCTGTCCTCGGCCCCGGGCGAGGGCGGCATCATCAACCTGCCGGCCCTGATCGTCGTCCTCCTGGCGATGGTGTTCCTGCTCGGTGGCGCGCGTGAGTCCGCCCGCGCCAACACGATCATGGTCTGTGTGAAGATCGCCGCCCTGGTGCTGTTCTGCGCGGTCGGTTTCATGGGCTTCAAGTCCGGCAACTACCGCGACTTCATGCCGCTCGGCATGTCCGGCGTCAGCGCCGCCGGAGCCACGCTGTTCTTCTCCTACATCGGCTTCGACGCCGCCTCCACCGCCGGTGAGGAGGCGAAGAACCCCAAGCGGGACCTGCCGCGGGCGATCATGCTGTCGCTGATCATCGTGACCGCGCTGTACGTGCTCGTCGCGGGCGTCGCCGTGGGTGCCTGGAACTGGAAGAAGTTCGACGGCTCGGAGGCCACCCTCGCCGCGATCATGAACGATGTCACCGGCCAGACCTTCTGGGGCACCATGCTGGCGCTGGGTGCGGTCATCTCCATCGCGAGCGTGGTGCTCACCGTGCTCTACGGCCAGACCCGCATCCTCTTCGCGATGTCCCGGGACGGCCTGGTGCCGAAGGCGCTCGGCAAGGTCCACCCGAAGACCGGTGCTCCCCGCCTCAACACGGTGCTCGTGTCCCTCTTCTGCGGTGTGCTGGCCGCGCTCATCCCGCTGGGCAAGCTCGTCGACGCCACCAGCATCGGCACGCTGTTCGCCTTCGCCCTGGTCAACATCGCGGTCGTCGTCCTGCGCTACAAGCGGCCGGAGCTCGAGCGCACGTTCAGGGTGCCGTTCGGCCCGGTCCTGCCGGTGCTGGGCTTCCTGTTCTGTGCGTACAACATGTTCAGCCTCGACACCGTGACCTGGGTCGTCTTCGGGTGCTGGATGGCCGCCGGGCTCGTGTTCTACTTCCTGTACGGCTACCGCCGTTCCCGGCTCGCGACGCAGGAAGCTCCTGCGACACAAGAAGTGAAGTGAACCACCCCCTGTGCTGAACGATCTCGACGAACGCATCGTGCACGCCCTCGCCGAGGACGCCCGCCGTTCCTACGCGGACATCGGGCAGATGGTCGGCCTGTCCGCACCCGCCGTGAAGCGGCGCGTGGACCGGCTGCGGGCCACCGGAGCCATCACCGGATTCACCGTCCGGGTGGATCCGGCGGCGCTCGGCTGGGAGACCGAGGGCTACATCGAGATCTACTGCCGGCGCAACACCTCGCCGGAGACCATCCAGCGGGGCCTTGAGCGGTACCAGGAGGTCGTGGCCGCGTCGACCGTCACCGGCGACGCGGACGCGATCGCGCAGGTCTTCGCGTCCGACATGCGTCACTTCGAGCGGGTGCTGGAGCGGATCGCCGGCGAGCCGTTCGTCGAGCGGACCAAGTCGGTACTGGTGCTGTCGCCTTTGCTGCGCAGGTTCTCGTCGGGGGCGCCGGGGTAAGGGCGGGTTCCGGCTCGGGGCGCTTTGCCGTGCGCCGGGTGCGGGTCGGTTGTGGCTGGTCGCGCAGTTCCCCGCGGAACTGCGCGAGCAACCCCGTACGGCCTGTACTCGGCATCCGGCGAAGCGCCCCGAGCTCTATTCCGGGGTCTTCCGCGCCAGCGCGTTGTTGCCTATCGAGTTGCGCACGCTGAAGCTCACCGCGTCCGGCCGATACCGGTCGTCCGACCACTCCACCGGCCGCCCTTCGCGGGTCGTGGTGACCCGCCGCACCCGCAGCAGCGGACTCGTGCGGCGAACCCCCAGCAACTCGGAGTCCTGCGCGCCGGCGGCGACCGCGTCGATGACGTGCTCGCCGTAGGCGAAGACCAGGCCCGTGTCGTCGTAGAGCCGCTGGGTGACGGAGGGGCACTCGGGCTCGATCGGCTCGACCGCCGGTGCGATCCAGTCGGCGTACACCGTCCGCTCCAGCAACACCGGCTCGCCGTCCAGGCCGCGGACGCGCAGTACGTGCAACACCTGCGTCCCGGCGGACAGTTGGAGCCGTACCGCGTCCTCCTGCGTGGCCGGGCGGTACTCCTGCGCCACCACGTGTCCGGTGGCCTCGCGGCCCATCGCCCGCGCCCACTGGGCGAAGCTGCGCAGTTCCTCGAAGCTCTGGCTGCTGCGGCTGGCGAGGACCACGCGCCGGGCGCCCTGGCGGGAGCCGATCAGGCCCTCGGCGGTGAGGGCGGCGACGGCCTGCCGGACCGTGCCGCGCGAGACGCCGTAGTGCGTCGCGAGTTCCGCCTCCGAGGGCAGCCGGCTGCCGACCGTGTACTCCTCGCGGTCGATCGCGCGCCGCAGCTCGTCGGCGATCTCCTCGTGTCGCGCCGTCATGCTTCCCCTCTGCTCAGGTCGCTGTGCACAGCGTGACCAGCCTAATCGAGACCTGAGCGTGATCTCCAACGGTCTGGATTGTGCAGAGAACAAGGGTCCAAAGTTTCGTCACGGTTTACAGACAGGACACCTGTGGCGGGCGTACTGTGACGCAACTTGTTCATACAAGTTCTCCGCAGTTCCCAACGCACCGCCCACCCTCGTGCGCACCCCTGGAGAAACCGTGACCGTGTCCCTGCCGAGAAACGCCGTCCTCGGCGGCTCCCTCGCCGTCGTCGCCGCACTCGCGCTGAGCGCCTGCGGCGCCGCCCCCGACAACGCGTCCACCAAGACCAAGGACGGCAAGAACGCCGCCACCGCCACCTCCGCGGCCGACTTCGGAGGCCTCGACGCCCTCGTCAAGGCGGCCAAGAAGGAGGGCACGCTCCACATCATCGCGGTGCCCCGCGACTGGGCGAACTACGGCGCCATCATCGACGGCTTCCAGAAGAAGTACGGCGTCAAGATCGAGGACGAGAGCCCCGACGGCTCCAGCCAGGACGAGATCAACGCCGTGACCTCGCGCAAGGGCCAGGACCGCGCCCCCGACGTCCTCGACCTCGGCTCCTCCTTCGCTCTCAGCGCCGCCCAGCAGGGCCTGCTCGCGCCCTACAAGGTGGCCTCCTACGACCAGATCCCCGAGGGCCAGAAGGACCCGCAGGCCCGCTGGTTCAACGACTACGGCGGCTACATCTCCATCGGCTGCGACGCCAAGCGCGTGAAGGTCTGCCCGACCACGTTCAAGGACCTCCTCAAGCCGCAGTACAAGGGCCAGGTCGCGCTCAACGGCAACCCGACCAAGTCCGGCTCGGCCTTCGGCGGCGTCTACGCGGCGGCCCTCGCGAGCGGCGGCTCGTTCGACAGCATCCAGCCCGGCCTCGACTTCTTCGCCAAGCTGAAGAAGAACGGCAACTACACGCCGGTCGAGTCCACCCCGGCCACGGTCGAGAAGGGCGAGACGCCCATCAGCATCGACTGGGACTACCTGAACGCCGGCTACGCCGACGAGTTCAAGTCCAAGGGCGTCGACTGGAAGGTCGCCATCCCGGGCGACGGCCAGTACGCCCAGTACTACTCGCAGGCCATCAACAAGGACGCCCCGCACCCGGCGGCCGCCCGCCTGTGGCAGGAGTACCTGTACAGCGCCGAGGGCCAGAACCTGTGGCTCAAGGGCTACGCCCGCCCGGCGCTGATGACCGCCATGGAGAAGGCCGGCACGCTCGACAAGACCGCCGCCGCCAAGCTCCCGAAGGTCACCGGCACGCCCTCCTTCCCGACCGAGGACCAGCAGAGCAAGGCGAAGACGGTCATCGCGCAGGGCTGGGGTAAGGCCGTCTCCGGATGACCACCGCTCTCACCCGTACGGATGTGGCGCCCGTCGCTTCGGCGAAGCGGCGGCGCCGCGCCCCCGGATGGCTGGCCGTGGTGCCGCTGCTGGTGTTCACGGCGATCGCCTTCGGGCTGCCCGCCCTGGCCATCCTGGACGGCGCCTTCACGGTCAAGGACCAGACGACCGGCGCCGCCTCCTACACGGCCGAGAACCTCTCGGCCTCACTGCAGGGCCCGTACCTCACCGCCCTGGTGGGCAGCGTGAAGCTGTCGGCGGTCTCCGCCGGGCTCGGGGCGCTGCTCGGGCTGCCGCTGGCGCAGGCCGTGGTCAGCTCCCGCTCCCGCGCGCTGCGCGAGGCCGTGCTGACCGCCTCCGGTGTGCTCGCCAACTTCGGCGGCGTCCCGCTGGCCTTCGCCTTCGTCGCCACCCTCGGCAACGCCGGCGTCCTGACCGTGCACCTGGGTCTCACGGACAAGGGCTGGGACCTCTACAGCTTCTGGGGCCTGGTCCTCGTCTACCTGTACTTCCTGATCCCGCTGATGGTCCTCACCATCACCCCGGCCCTGGACGGTCTGCGCGTCCAGTGGCGGGAGGCCGCGCTGAACAACGGCGCCACGGGTGTGCAGTACTGGCGGCACGTGGCCCTGCCCGTGCTCGCGCCCTCCCTGCTCGGCGGTCTCGTGCTGCTGTTCGGCAGCGCCTTCGCCGCCTACGCCACCGCCGCCGCGATGGTGGGCAGCGCGGTCCCGCTCGTCACGCTGCAGATCGCCGACGCCCTCTCCGGCAACGTGCTGGTCGGCCAGGAGAACGTCGCCCTCGCCCTCAGCCTCGACATGGTGCTGGTGGCGGGCCTGGTCATGGCCGTGTACCTGCCCCTGCAACGACGGAGTGCCCGATGGCTCGACGCCTGACACCTTGGCGCTGGGCCGTCCTCGGCCTGGCCGCGCTGTACTTCCTGGTGCCGCTGGGCGCCTCCGTGGTCTTCACGATCGACGTGCCCGGCCACGGCGTCACCTTCGACGCCTACACGCAGATCCTGTCCAGCGACGGCTTCACCTCCAGCCTGCTGCTCTCGCTGGAGCTGGCGGTCGCGACCATCCTGGTCGTCCTGCTGCTGATGGTGCCCGCCGTGGTGGCGCTGCGGCTCGGCGCACCCCGGCTCAGGCCGGTGGTCGAAGTGGTGTGCTCGCTTCCGCTGGTGGTTCCGCCGATCGCGTTCGTCGCGGGGATCGTCACCGTGCTGAAGTGGGGCCCGGACCACCTGTCCCGGACCCCGCTGTTCGAGACGTTCGTGGCGATCCAGAACCCGACCTTCCCGGTCGTGCTGGTCCTCGCCTACGTGGTGATGGCGCTGCCGTTCGTCTACCGCGCCCTGGACGCGGGTCTGCGGGCCATCGACGTACGCACCCTCGTGGAGGCCGCCCGCAGCTGCGGCGCCTCCTGGCCGCAGGCCCTCGTACGGGCCGTGCTGCCGAACCTGCGCGGGGCGCTGCTGAACGCGGCCTTCCTCACGCTGGCGCTGGTCCTCGGCGAGTTCACCGTCGCCCGGCTGCTCGGCTACCAGCCGTTCGCCGTGTGGATCTACAACGTCGGCGGCTCGCAGGCCCAGATGTCCGTCGCCGTGTCCGTGCTCAGCCTGCTCCTCACCTGGGCCCTGCTCCTCGTGCTCGCCGGTGCCGGCGGACGCACCCGAACCGCTTCCTCCCGGGGTTGAACCATGACCGTCACCACGCTTGAGAAGGCGACCGCCGAGAAGGCCGCCACCGTCGAATTCCGGGGCCTGCGACGCGAGTTCGGGACCACCGTCGCCCTCGACGGGCTCGACCTGACCGTCCGCCCGGGCGAGTTCCTGGCCCTGCTCGGCCCCTCCGGCTGCGGCAAGACCACCGCGCTGCGCATGCTCGCCGGGTTCGAACACCCGGACTCCGGCGCCGTGCTGGTGGACGGCCAGGACGTCACCCACGTCCCGGCCCACCGCCGGGACGCCGGGATGGTCTTCCAGTCGTACAGCCTCTTCCCGCATCTGAACGCCGTCGACAACGTCGCCTTCGGGCTGCGCATGCGCAAGGTCCGTACGGCCGAACGACGGTCCCGCGCCGCCGAGTTGCTGGAGCTGGTCGGGCTCGGCGACAAGGGGCAGCGGTTCCCGCACCAGCTCTCCGGGGGGCAGCAGCAGCGCATCGCGCTCGCCCGCGCCCTCGCCCTGCGCCCGCGCGTCCTGCTGCTCGACGAGCCGCTGTCCGCGCTGGACGCCAAGGTGCGCCTGACCCTGCGCGAGGAGATCCGCCGGCTCCAGCAGGAACTCGGCATCACCACCCTCTTCGTCACCCACGACCAGGAGGAGGCCCTCTCGGTCGCCGACCGGGTCGCCGTCATGCGCGCCGGACGGCTCGAACAGTGCGCCGAACCCGCCGAGCTGTACGGCCGTCCCGCCACCGCCTTCGTCGCCGAGTTCGTCGGCACGATGAGCCGGATCCCGGGCGAGCTGAAGAACGGCACGGTCGAGGTGCTCGGGCAGCGGCTGCCGGCCGACGGCGAGGTGCCGGACGGCGCGGTCGACGTGCTGGTGCGGCCGGAGTCCGTCCAGGTGAAGGCCGACGAGCAGGGCAGCGCCCGAGTCGTCGCCACCGCCTTCCTGGGCGCCGTCGTCCGGGTCACCGTACGGCTCGCCGACGGCACCGAGGCCAAGGCCGACCTGCCCACCCACGAGGCCGCCGGACTCGGCGCCGGAGCCGCCGTCGGCGTGTCGCTGCCCGAACGCCCGGTGCTGGTGGCCGAACGTACCCAGAAGTGAGGAACGACGACAACGTGACCCCCCACAACCCCGTACTCCCGCTGCAGGCCGTCCTCTTCGACATGGACGGGACGCTCGTCGACACCGAGCGCCTGTGGTGGGAGGCGGTCGAGCAGGTCGCCGGACGCCCGCTGAGCGAGGCCGACCAGCCGGAGGTGCTCGGCCGGCCCGTCGAGCACACCGCCGCCTGGCTCGCCGCCCCCACCGGACGGACCGAGGCCGACCTCGCGGCCGAGCTGCACCGCGAGTTCGCCGCCCGCGTCCGCACCGGGATCGTGCCCCGCCCCGGCGCCCTGGACCTGCTGGACGCGCTGGCCGCCGCCGGCGTCCCGACCGCCCTGGTCACCGCGTCCCCGCGCGCGGTCGCCGACGTCGTGCTCGACGCCCTCGGCGCCGGACGGTTCGCGGTCTCCGTCACCGCCGACGACACCGACCGCACCAAGCCGGCCCCCGACCCGTACCTCGCCGCCTGCCGGGCGCTGGGCGTCGACCCGGCCTCCTGCGTGGCCGTGGAGGACACCGAGACCGGTGTGGCCTCCGCCGAGGCCGCCGGGTGCGCCGTACTCGCCGTGCCGTCCCTCGCGCCGATCGGCGCGGCGCCCGGGCGGACCGTGCGGGACAGCCTCGTCGGCGTCACGCCCGAGGTGCTGCGCCGGATGGCCGCGCCCGAACTCCGCGTCATGAGCTGGAACCTGTGGCTCGGCGGCAGCCCGGTCGACGACCACCGCGCCAAGCAGGTCAAGGCCGTCCTGGAGAGCGGTGCCGACGTCGTCGGGCTCCAGGAGACCGCCGGTACGGCCGCCCAGGAGCTGGCCGAGGCGCTCGGCTGGCATCACCACCGGGCCGGCGAGAACCTCGGCGTCATCAGCCGGCACCCGGTCACCGCCCGCTTCGGCGACCCGGAGGTCGGCTTCTACGGCGCCGCCGGCGTCCGGATCCGGGTCGCGCCCGGCCGCGAGGTCGACGTGTGGACGGCCCATCTGCACTACACGCCGTACGGTCCCTACGAGGCCGTTCTCGACGGGCTCGGCGCACCCGATCTGATCGCCCACGAGGACGTGCGGCTCGCTCAGATGCGGGACGCGCTGCACCGGATCGCCGAGTCCTCCTCCGAGGGCGTCCCGGTGGTCCTCGTCGGCGACTTCAACTGCCCCTCGCACCTGGACTGGCCGGACGTGGCCTGGCCGGTGACGCGGGCGGCGGCGGACGCGGGGTTCGCGGACTCCTACCGTGAGGTCCATCCCGACCCCGTGGCCGAGCCGGGGCACACCTGGTCGCCGATCCACCCGGTGCACGAGGACGGCAGCGGACGACCGGAGCCGCAGGACCGGATCGACTACGTCCTGCACCGCGGCGGCCTGACCGTGCGCGACGCGCGGACCCTCGTCGTCGGCACCCCGCACGCGTGGCCCGACGTCACGGGCAACGACTGGCCCTCGGACCACGCGGCCGTCGTGACCACCTTCGCACTGCCACGGAAGTGACCCGTGGTTACCGCAGGTCACCATTGCGGACCAGGTGATGATCCCGTAGGTTGTGCCCGCTCTTACTGACTGGTAACAGACAGGTACCCCATGCGCTGGCCCGTCGGCCGTCCCACCACCGTCCGTGCGAGGATCGTGGCGCTCGCTCTCGCCCCGGCCGTCGCGCTGATGGCCCTGTGGAGCTTCGCCATGGTCTCGGTCACCGCCGAACTGCGCGCGCTGATCCGGCTCCAGGGGGTGTACGAGGACTTCGGCACCCCCGTGGACACCGCGATCGGGCAGATCCAGATCGAACGCCGGATGTCCGCCGCCTACCTGGGCGCCCGCCTGGACACGGCGACGGCGGGGGACCTGCTCGGCCAGGAGCGCCGTACCGACCGGGCCGTGGACGCCATGCGGCACGCGGTCCGGGACGGCGACCGCGGGCGGCTCACCGACCGGCAGCGGCAGGCCCTGGACACCATGGTCGCCACCACCGGGAAGCTGGAGGCGCTGCGCGAGCGCGTGCTGTCCCGGAACATCACCTGGGACCGGGCGGTCGACGAGTACAGCACGCTCGTCGAGCCCGGTTTCGACGTGCAGTCGACGCTCACCGCGCTCCAGGCCGGGCAGCTCGCCCGGGAGGCCCAGGTCGTCATCGAGCTGGTGCGAGTACGGGAGTTCGTGTCCCGGGAGGACGCCCTGGTCGCCGGGGCACGGGCGGCCGGGACCCTGACCGACCGGCAGTACGACACCCTGACCGCCACCATCGAGGACCGGCGCGTCTTCGAGCGGACGTACGTACCGGACCTGCCCGCCGACTCGCGCGGCCTGTTCCAGGAGTTCCAGCGCGGTGACCTCTACCGCTCGCTGACGCAGGGCGAGGACGCGCTGCTGCGGTCCGGAGCCGCGGGAGCCGGGCAGGCCGTCGCGGGGGACACCTGGCGGACCACCTCCGACCGGGCCGTCAAGCGCTACATGCAGCTGTGCACCCGCTCCGCCGAGAACTCCGCGGTGCGCGGCCGGGCCTTCGCGTACCACGAGCTGACCAAGGCCGCCGTCGTCGGCGCGGTCGGGCTGGCCGCCGTCGCACTGTCCCTGTGGTTCGCGGTACGCGGTGCGCGGCGCATCTCGCGGCGCCTGGAGACCCTGCGGGACGCGGCCGACGTGCTGAGCACACGCCAGCTCCCGGACGTGATGCGCAGGCTGAGCGCCGGCGAGGACGTGGACGCGCTGGCCGAGGCACCGCCACTGGCCGCGGACGAGATCAGGGACGACGAGATCGGCCAGGTCGGCCGGTCCTTCAACACCGCGCGGCTCGCCGCCGTGGAGGCGGCCGTCAGGCAGGCGACCCTGCGCCGGGGTCTGTTCGCGGTGCTGCTCAACATCGCGCGCCGCAACCAGGCGCTGGTGCACCGGCAGCTGAAGCTCGTCGACACGCTGGAGCGGCGCACCGAGGACCCCGACATCCTGCGCCAGCTGTTCCGCATCGACCATCTGACGACCCGGATGCGCCGGCACGCGGAGAGCCTGATCATCCTCTCCGGCTCGGCGCCGGGCCGCCGCTGGCGCAGGCCCGTGCCGGTCGCGGACGTCGTCGCATCGGCGGTGAGCGAGATCGAGGACTACGCGCGCGTGGTGGTGCCGCCGATGCCCGAGGTCGGCGTCGCGGCGGACGCGGTCGCCGACGTCGTCCACCTCGTCGCCGAACTCCTGGAGAACGCCACGGCGTTCTCGCCGCCGCACACCCAGGTCACCCTGCGCCCCGGACGGGTCGGCAGCGGCTTCGTGCTGGAGATCGACGACCGCGGCCTCGGCCTCGACGCCGAGCAGCGCGCGGAGGCGCACCGCACCCTCACCGACGCCGACGCCTTCGACCCCACCCGGCACGACCGGCTCGGCCTGTACGTCGTCGGCCGCCTCGCCGCCCGGCACGGCATCGAGGTGAACCTGCGAGATTCGCCGTACGGCGGTACCACCGCGGTGGTGCTGCTCCCGGAGGGGGTGCTGGCGGAGGTGGAGCCGGCTGGGGCACCGTCCGCCCGGGCCGAGGGACGGGACCCGGTGGCACACCGGCTTGCCCCGGCGCAGCTGCCGAGTCCGGCCGAGCGGACCGCGCCGGTGCTGGAGCTGCCCACCAGGAGGCGAGCCGCATCTCGGCCCGCGATCGCGCCCGGATCTTCACCGCACGAGCCCCGCACGTCGGACGAGCCCCGCACGTCGGACGCGCCCGGCTCGGAGGCGGCGCCCGGCCGCGAGTCGGCACATGGCCCGGAGGCGGCGCCCGGCCGCGAGTCGGCACATGGCCTGGAGGCGGCGCCCGGCCTGGAGGCGGCGCCCGGCCTGGAGGCGGCGCCCGGCCCGGAGGCGGCGCCCGGCCCGGAGGCGGCGCCCGGCCCCGAGTCGGCACCCGGCCCGGAGCCCGCCCCCGCCCTGCCCACCCGCACCCGCCAGGCCTCCCTCGTCCGCGAGCTGCGCGACGATCCGCCGCCCCGCGACGCGGAACCCGGGCGTGAGGTCGACGCCGACGAGATGCGGGCGATCTTCGGCGCCTTCCAGCGGGGCCTGGACCGGGGCCGAAAGGGCCTGCCGGCCACCCCACACACAGACGACCCGAACACCGACGCCGACGAAGGGACGGACACCGACGATGCACGGTGACGACGAGACCCCCGAGAACCCCGCCCCGCCCGTCGGAACGCCCGGCACGGATCTCGGCTGGCTGCTGGACGACCTCGTGGATCGGACCGACCACGTCCGCCAGGCGGTGCTGCTGACGGCCGACGGCCTGGCGCTCAGCTGCTCGCAGGGCATGCGCCGGCGGGACATCGAGCACCTGGCCGCCGTCTGCTCCGGCTTCCACGGCCTCGCCCGCTCCGTGGGGGAGCGGTTCGAGGCGGGGCAGGTGCGGCAGACCATGGTCATGCTGGAGGACGCCTACCTGTTCATCACCCCGGCCGGGAACGGCAGCCGCCTGGCCGTGCTGAGCGAGGCGCGGACCGACGTGGGCCAGCTCGCCCACGAGATGGCCCTGCTCGTCCGCCGCCTCGGCCGCCATCTGGACGCCGCCACCCGCTCGGCCCCCTGATCCCGCGGTGAGCGACGAGCACTGGTACGAGGACGAGACCGGGTCGATGGTCCGTCCCTACACCGTGACCCGGGGCCGCACCCGGCCCTCGGACCGGCACACCATCGACCTGATGTCCCGGGTCACGGCCCTGGAGCCGGACGGCGCGGCGCACCCGGAACTCGACCACGCCCGCGCCGCGCTGCTCGATCTGATCCGCCGCGGCGCACGCCCGGTGGCCGAGCTGGCCGCGGACGCCGACCTGCCCCTGACCGTCGTCCGGGTCCTGCTCGGCGACCTTGCCGAGGCCGGTCTGATCCGCATCGACGAGCCCCGCCGCCTGCCGGTCAGGGGTCCGGCCGCCGATCCGGGGCTGCTGCGGGAGATCGTGGCGCGGCTGAAGGAGCTGTAGCCGCCGCGCCGGCGAGTTCGGTCAGCATCCCGGCGGTCTCCCGGTCCGCCGGCAGGAAGGCCTCCAGGCGCAGCTCGGCCACCGTGACGTCGGTCGCCGTGCCGAAGTGCGTGAGCGTGGTGATCAGCGTCAGCTCGCGGCCGTCGTCCGGACCGGGTGCCCGCAGCCGCAGCGGTACGGCGAAGCCCAGGTGGTCCGGCGACTCGCGGGGCCGCGCCGGAGCCAGTTCGGCGAGGCCGGCCGCCAGCCGCCGCAGCCGGTCGTCCGGGTTGCGCACGCTCTCGGCCCGGACCGCGTCGATGATGTGCCACGCCCACTGCTCCAGGTTGACGATGCGGGGCGCCAGGCCCTGCGGATGCAGCAGCACCCGGGGAACGCTCACCGGCGGAACGAGCAGGTGCGGGGCCACGCCGGCGATGAGCGCGTGGAAGGCCGCGTTGGCCGAGACGAGGTCGCCGTACCGGTCGACGACCACCGCCGGGTACGGCAGATGGCCCTCCAGTATCCGTTCGAGCGCGGTACGCACCGGTTCGAGCCGCGGGTCGTCCAGGCTGCTCCGCGGGTACGCCGGGGCGAAGCCGGCCGCGAGCAGCAGCTCGTTGCGTTCGCGGATCGGCACCTCGAGGGACTCGGCCAGCCGGATGATCATCGACCGGCCGGGAGCCGACCGGCCGCTCTCGATGAAGCTGACGTGCCGCTGCGTCGTTCCGGCCCGCGTGGCCAGCTCCAGCTGGCTGACCCGCCGCCGGGTGCGCCAGTCGCGCAACGCGCCGGCGAGCGGGCCTGTGGTCGTTTCACCGATCATGCCTCCTGTTTAGCCCGCCCGGCGGCGGCCGGGCGATACCCCGCGGGGAATTGCCGCCGGTACGCCCGGCGCAGCAGGGTCGTGGCCGTACACCGGACCTGCGCAACCGAGGGGAACGACCATGTCCGACACCGGCATCAGCCGACTCACCGAGAAGTACGTCGCCGTCTGGAACGAGCCCGACGCGGAGCGGCGCCGCACCGCGATCCGTGAGCTGTGGTCCGACGAGGCGGTCCATGTGCTGCAGCCGCCCAAGGAGCTGGCGGAGGCCGCCGAGGGCCTGGGCTTCGACCGGCTCGCCCTGGAGGCACGCGGGCACGGCGCGCTGGAGTTCCGGGTGACGCGGGCCCACGAGGAGTTCGTCGCGCCCGGCACCTTCGTCTTCCGCTCGCGCGGCGACGCCGACCGGCTCCACGACGTCGTGAAGTTCCACTGGGAGATGACGCCCAGGGACGGCGGCGAGCCCGCCGGGGTGGGCCTGGAGGTCCTCGTGCTCGGCCCCGACGGCCGGATCGTCGGCGACTACCAGTTCATCGAGGGGTGACCGGCGGTGATCCCTTCCACGGTACGCAGCTATCACCTCGGCGCCGGCGGCGGCCTGGACGGCCTCTCGCTGCGCACGCACGAGCCGCGCACCCCCGGACCCGGCGAGGTCGCGGTCGCCGTCCGCGCCGTCTCGCTCAGTTTCCGCGAGCTGCTGGTGCTGCGTGGGACGTACGTGCTGCCCGTGAAGCCGGACGTCGTGCCGGTCTCGGACGGGGCCGGCGAGGTCGTCGCCGTCGGGCCGGACGTCCACCGGGTGCGGCCCGGCGACCGCGTCGCCTCCACCGTGTTCCCGCACTGGCTGGACGGACCGCTGGAACCGGACCGCCTGCCGCAGCTCGGCGGCACCCTCGACGGAATGCTGACCGAGCTGGCGATCCTCCCCGAGGACGCCCTCGTCCACGTCCCCGGCCACCTCTCCTACGCCGAGGCGGCGACGCTGCCCTGCGCCGCCGTCACGGCGTGGAACGCGCTGACCGGCGACGGCCGCGGAGTGCGCAGCGGACAGACCGTGCTGACCACCGGCTCCGGCGGGGTGTCACTGTTCACGCTGCAGTTCGCGACACTCCTGGGCGCGCGGGTGATCGCCACGACCGGCAGCCCGGCCAAGAAGGCGCGACTGCGCGAACTGGGCGCCGACGAGGTCGTCGACCACCGCGAGGTCCCGGACTGGCACCGCGCCGTCCGGGAACTGACCGGCGGGCGGGGTGTCGACCGTGTCGTCGACACCGCCGGCACCCTGGACCAGTCGCTGAGGTCGATCGCCGTCGACGGGCATGTCGCCCTCGTCGGGTCCGTCTCCGGCGACTGGTCCCCGATCGACCCGCGGCTGCTGTTCCGTGCGGCCGCCACCGTCCGGGCGGTGGCCGTGGGCAGCCGCGCCCAGTTCACCGCCATGAACGACACCATCGCCGCGCACCGGCTGCGACCGGTGGTCGACCGGGTCTTCCCCTTCGAGGAGGCCGCCGAGGCCTACCGCTACTACGAGTCGGCGAGCCCCCTCGGAAAGGTGGTCATCGGCGTCGGATGACCCTCACAGCGCCGGGTTCCACGGCACGACCTCGAAGTCGCCCGTGCCCCGCTTCACCTTCTCGAAGGGCGCCGACGAGACGCACGGCGGCAGGTCCTTGGTGTCCGTGGGGCTGCCGACCCCGGCCCAGCTGTAGCCCAGTCGGTCGTGCCGGCCGAGGTCGTGGACCGTGACACCGACCCGCTTGCCCTTGGCCCCGGGCAGGTCCGAGGCCGTGATCACGCCGGAGACGACGGCGACCTTCCCGCCGGTGACCAGGCAGTCCACCTTCGCCTTGGCCCAGGCGCCGTTCCCGTGCAGGTAGTGGCTGAACTCGAACGTTCCGGTGGCCTTGCGCGGATTCATGTTGTCCTTCGGCGCCAGATGCGCGTCGAAGGAGAAGGTGATGTCGTCCCCGGCCGACCGGTACAGCTGGGCCGTGCCGGTGAGCGCGGCGGCCTCCCGCTGGGGATGATGCGCCCCGGCTCCCGAGGCCATCGCCGCGCCCGCCGTCCCGGCGGTGATCAGCAGGGCGGCGGCACAGGTGATGGCGGCGATCCTCGTACGACGCTGCATGACGGTCCTTTCCGCAGGTCAAGAGTGTGAACTGAACGCTCACCACTCTCCCGGCGACGGGCCCTCGGCACATCGCTCCGCAGGCGGCATCCCGCCTCCCCCGTCCGGCGGGGAAGCCCCACCGCGCCCTGCGCCTCCGGGCGGAGGGGAGCCCCGCCCCGGGGCGCGCAACGAATCGCCGCCCGACCCCCCTGTCACGCAACAATCCGCGCACCGGCGCGCAACGGCTCCCGCTTGTCCGGCCGAGCGCGGCGACCGTACCTTTTTTGTGGCCCCCAAACCCCCCTTTCCGGTGAGGAACCCGCATGCGCACCGCACTGCTCCAGAGCTCCGGCCGCCCCGGCTCGGTCGCCGAGAACCTCAAGGTCCTCGACGAGGCCGCGGGCCGCGCCGCCGCCGCGGGCGCCGCGCTGCTGGCCGCTCCGGAGATGTTCCTCACCGGCTACGCGATCGGCGACGCCGTCGGCCGCCTCGCCGAGCCCGCCGACGGCGACTCCGCCGACGCGATCGCCGAGATCGCCACCCGGCACGGCCTGGCCATCGCCTACGGCTATCCGGAGCGGGACGGCGAGACCGTCTACAACTCCGCCCAGCTGATCTCCGCCGACGGCACCCGGCTCGCGAACTACCGCAAGACCCATCTGTTCGGCTGCTTCGAGCGCGACCACTTCACACCGGGCGAGCAGCCGGTCGTCCAGGCCGAGCTGAACGGCCTGACCGTCGGCATGATGATCTGCTACGACGTCGAGTTCCCGGAGAACGTCCGCGCCCACGCGCTGGCCGGCACCGACCTGCTGATCGTGCCGACCGCGCAGATGCACCCCTTCCAGTTCGTCGCCGAGTCCCTCGTGCCGGTACGGGCCTGGGAGAACCAGATGTACGTCGCGTACGTCAACCGGGTCGGCCCCGAGGGCGAGTTCGAGTTCGTCGGACTGTCCGTCCTCGCGGGCCCCGACGGCATCGCCCGCACCCGCGCCGGCCGCGGCGAGGAGCTGGTGTTCGCCGACGCCGACCCCGGCTTCCTGGCCGCGTCCCGCGAGGCCAACCCGTATCTGCAGGACCGCCGCCCCGGCCTGTACGGATCCCTGGTCTGACCTCCCCCCGCCTGACCCCCGCCCTCCCCGCCCCACCCCCCGCGCAAGGAGTCCGTACCCCATGACGTCCACGGTGCCCAACGCCGTCGAGCACGCCGACGAGCAGCAGCCGCCGATCACCATGTTCGGCCCGGACTTCCCCTACGCATACGACGACTTCCTCGCCCACCCGGCGGGGCTCGGCCAGATCCCGGCGACCGAGCACGGCACCGAGGTCGCCGTCATCGGCGGCGGTCTGTCCGGCATCGTGGCCGCCTACGAGCTGATGAAGATGGGCCTCAAGCCCGTCGTCTACGAGGCCGACCAGATCGGCGGCCGGCTGCGCACCGTCGGCTTCGAGGGCTGCGACGACTCGCTGACCGCCGAGATGGGCGCGATGCGCTTCCCGCCGTCCTCCACGGCCCTCCAGCACTACATCGACATGGTGGGCCTGGAGACCACGCCCTTCCCGAACCCGCTGGCCGAGGCCACCCCGTCCACCGTCGTGGACCTCAAGGGCGAGTCGCACTACGCCGAGACCATCGACGACCTGCCCCAGGTGTACCGGGACGTCGCCGAGGCCTGGAACAAGTGCCTCGACGAGGGCGCCGACTTCTCCGACATGAACCGCGCCATGCGCGAGCGCGACGTCCCGCGCATCCGCGAGATCTGGGCGAAGCTGGTCGAGAAGCTCGACAACCAGACCTTCTACGGTTTCCTCTGCGACTCCGAGGCCTTCAAGTCCTTCCGGCACCGCGAGATCTTCGGCCAGGTCGGCTTCGGCACCGGCGGCTGGGACACCGACTTCCCGAACTCCATCCTGGAGATCCTGCGGGTCGTCTACACCGAGGCCGACGACCACCACCGCGGCATCGTCGGCGGCTCCCAGCAGCTGCCGCTGCGCATGTGGGAGCGCGAGCCCGAGAAGATCGTCCACTGGCCGTACGGCACCTCGCTGAAGTCCCTGCACATGGACGGCGAGCCGAAGCCGGCCGTGACCCGGCTGCACCGCACCGCGGGCAACCAGATCACGGTGACGGACGCCAACGGCGACATCCGCACCTACAAGGCGGCCATCTTCACCGCCCAGTCCTGGATGCTGCTGTCCAAGATCGCCTGCGACGACTCGCTCTTCCCGATCGACCACTGGACCGCGATCGAGCGCACCCACTACATGGAGTCCTCGAAGCTCTTCGTGCCCGTGGACCGGCCGTTCTGGCTGGACAAGGCCGTCGACGACAAGGGAAATCCGACCGGCCGGGACGTCATGTCGATGACGCTCACCGACCGCATGACCCGCGGTACCTACCTGCTGGACGACGGCCCGGACAAGCCCGCCGTGATCTGCCTGTCCTACACCTGGTGCGACGACAGCCTGAAGTGGCTGCCGCTGTCCGCGAACGAGCGGATGGAGGTCATGCTGAAGTCGCTCGGCGAGATCTACCCGAACGTCGACATCCGGAAGCACATCATCGGCAACCCGGTGACCGTCTCCTGGGAGAACGAGCCCTACTTCATGGGCGCGTTCAAGGCCAACCTGCCCGGGCACTACCGCTACCAGCGGCGCCTGTTCACGCACTTCATGCAGGACCGGCTGCCCGAGGACAAGCGGGGCATCTTCCTCGCCGGCGACGACATCTCCTGGACGGCCGGCTGGGCCGAGGGCGCGATCCAGACCGCGCTGAACGCGGTCTGGGGCGTCATGCACCACTTCGGCGGCGAGACCGACGCGGCCAACCCGGGCCCGGGTGACGTCTACGACGAGATCGCGCCGGTCGAGCTTCCCGAGGACTGACCGGGAGTCGGACCGAGGCGCGGGCGGCCGGACTCAGACTCCGGCCGCCCGCGCCTTCTCGAACAGTTCGGCGGCGACGTCCTTGAGCTCCTGCGCGTCCCGCGCGGTGCCCTGGAGATCGACGAGGATCTCCTCCAGACCGATCTGCGCGTGCGCCACCAGGTCCTCGACGATCTGATCGACGTCGCCCTGGAAGGGGCTGCGGTCCGCGCCCTCGTAGGCCTTGGGCAGGCGGACACAGTTCACCCGCAGCACCGTCCGGATCGGTTCCTTCCGGCCGCGCTCGGCCGCCAGGTCCTGCAACCGCCGCCACTGCCCGGCGATCTGCTCCACGCCCATGCCCACCGGAAGCCAGCCGTCGGCGTGGTCGACGAGCCGGGTCAGCGCCTTCCTGTTGCTCGCGGCCAGCAGGATGGGGATCGGCCGCGCGGGCTTGGGCCCGACCACGGCGGACTCGATCCTGGTGATACGGCCGTCGTAGCGGACCGGGTCCGGGCCCCACACCGCCCGGCACACCTCGATGATCTCGTCGAGCACCTTGCCGCGCTCCGCGATCGGCCGGACGCCGGCGGCAGCGTACTCGTCCAGCGACCAGCCGGTGCCGAAGCCCGCGATCACCCGGCCGCCGCTCGCCGCGTCCAGCGAGGCGAGGGCCTTGGCGAGCTGGAACGGGATGTGCAGCGGCGCGACCAGCACGCTGGAGCCGAGCCGGGCCCGCTCGGTGGCCGCGGCGGCCAGGGTGAGGGTGATCAGCGGGTCCGCCACGTTCCGGTACTGGTCGGGCCAGGGCAGGCCCTCGACGCCGTACAGGCCCTGGACGGCGGGCTCCGGGAAGAGGGCTCGCTCGAAGACCCACAGGCTGTCGTAACCGATCTCCTCGGCGGCGCGCGCCACGTCGGGCACGTCCTTGCCGATGGAGTACTGCCGCATCTGGGGAAGACTCAGGCCGAGCCGGGTCGCCATACCGCTGCTCCTCTGCGCTGGGTGTTGAACCGTCAACGTACGGCGATGACACAGCAGTTCCACGGGAGGCTCGCCCACCGGCCGGATCCGGCCAGGTCAGTCGGCCAGCGGAGTGAGCAGCATGCGGCCGGCGAAGCCGACCGCCGCGTCGAGGCGTTCGGTGAGCTCCCCGGCGACGTCCTCGCAGCGGCGCAGTGCCCACAGGGCCCGGGCGGCCGCCCAGGTCGCGTCCCGCGCCCGCTCCAGGCTCCAGGAGCCCAGCAGATGGGTGATCGGGTCGGCGATCTGCAGCAGGTCGGGACCCGGCATCAGATCCTCGCGGATGCGCTCCTCCAGCGAGACGAGGAGGTCGCCCACGCGCTCGAACTCGTCCTCCAGATCGGCCGGTTCGCAGCGGAGCGTACGACAGGTGTCCACCACGGCCAGCGCCAGATCGTGTCCGATGTGCGCGTTGATGCCCGCGAGCGCGAACTGCAGCGGCCGTACCCCGGGGTGGCGGCGGAACTGGAACAGGGGCCGCCAGCAGGCGGGCGGGCGGCGGTCCCGCTCCACCGCGTCGACCGCCGCCAGATACCGCTCGGCGAACCGCACGTCCAGCGCGGACGCCGCCCGCCGGTCCGCGAACTCCCCGGCGTCCAGGCGCCGGTCGACCTCCTCGGTGACGGCGAGGTAGACGCGGTTGAACACGGCGACCCCGTCCCGCTCGGGCAACTCCGCGTCGAGGACACGCATTCGCGCGATCACGGCGTCGACAGGCGTGCTGAGGTGTTCCGACTGCGCCATGGGGGAAGGGTCCCAGCCCTGCCCCGCCCCGCGCACCGACCGCCCCGAGGCTTCGCCGGAACGGGGGAACGCGGGGCGGGGCAGGAGCGGGGGCGGCACCCGCCGAAAGCGCGGGAGTGGCAGCGCACTTGGGGAGGGGAAGGGAGAGCGTGTCAGGCTTACGTACCCGGCGGCTGGCCGCGCGCCGGGCCCGGCGCAGGCGGGCCCGCAGGCGGGCGGCGATGGTCGCGGTGGCCTCGGTGGTGACCCTGGTGGGCACGGTGACCGGGATGATCTCGGCGCTGGACCACGACCGGGGCTCCGGCCGGGCCCGGCCCGAGGTGGCCCACACCCGGAGCGCCGTGCCCCGGCCCGCCCTCCCCGTGCCGTCGCCCTCCCCGTCGAGGACCACGCGGAGTCCCACGGCCGAGTCGGAGCAGCCGCAGGCGCCGGCCACCGGCCGCACCCCGACCCGTACCGAGAGAAAGCGGCGGACCGACCCCGTGACCCCCCGTCTCTACCGCCACCCCGACTCCCAGGTGCTGGACTGGGTCCGCGCCCACCCCGACGACCCGCGCACCGCCCTCATCGCGTCCCGGATCGCCGGCCGGCCGGCGGCGGTGTGGTTCGCCGAGTACAGCCCGGACACCATCGCCGCCCGGGTGCGTGCGGTCACCGCGGGCGCGGCGGCGCAGGGGCGGGTCCCGGTGCTCGTGCCGTACGCGATCCCCGACCGCGACTGCGGCGGCGCCTCCCGGGGCGGGGCGCCGGACCTCGCGGCCTACGACGCCTGGATCGACGCCTTCGCCCGGGGGCTCGGCTCCGGCGAGGTGATCGTGATCCTGGAGCCGGACTCGATCGCCCAGTCCGGCTGTCTCCCGGACGCGGAGCGGACCGCCCGCTTCGCCTCGCTGGCCCGCGCGGGCCGGGCCCTGAAGGCCGCGAACCCGCGCGCGCGGGTCTACTACGACGCCGGCCACTCCGGCTGGAACCCGCCCGCCGAGCAGGCCGCCCTCCTGAGACAGGCGGGAGCCGTCGCCTCCGACGGCATCTTCAGCAACGTCTCCAACTTCCGCACCACGACCGACGAGATCGCCTACGACCGGCGGGTCCTCGACGCCCTCGGCGGACCGGCGAGCCTCGGCGCGGTCGTCGACACCAGCCGCAACGGCAACGGGGCGCCGCCCGACGGCCAGTGGTGCGACCCGGCCGGCCGCAGGATCGGCCGGGCACCGACCCTGACCACGGGCGAGGCCCGCATCGACGCCTACCTGTGGGTGAAGCTGCCGGGGGAGTCCGACGGCTGCCGGGGCGCGGCCGGGACGTTCACGCCGTCGTACGCCTACGACTTGGCGCGCTGACCGTCCTCGTCCCCCTCGTCGTACGTGGACGTGCCCTCGTCCAGCAGTGGTTCCTGCGGCTTGAGATGGGCGGGCGCGAAAGCGCCCAGGACGTGGTAGCCGGTGATGACGACCAGCGTGCCCAGCGCGATCCCGCTCAGGGTGAAGTTCTCGCCGAACTTCATGGAGACGTTGCCGACGCCGATGATGATGCCCGCGGCCGCCGGGACCAGGTTCAGGGGATTGCGCAGGTCCACCTTGGCGTTGATCCAGATCTGCGCGCCGAGCAGGCCGATCATGCCGTACAGGATGACGGTGATGCCGCCGAGGACACCGCCCGGGATCGCGGCCACGACCGCCCCGAACTTCGGGCAGACGCCGAACAGCAGCGCGAAGCCGGCGGCGGCCCAGTAGGCGGCCGTCGAGTAGACGCGGGTCGCGGCCATGACGCCGATGTTCTCGGAGTACGTGGTGTTGGGCGGACCGCCGACCGCGGTGGACAGCATGGAGCCGACGCCGTCGGCCGAGATCGCCGTACCGAGCTGGTCGTCCAGACGGGTGCCGGTCATCTCGCCGACCGCCTTGACGTGCCCGGCGTTCTCCGCGACCAGCGCGATGACGACGGGCAGCGCGACCAGGATCGCCGACCACTGGAAGGACGGCCCGTGGAAGGCGGGCAGCCCGATCCAGTCGGCCTTGGAGACACCGGAGAGGTCGAGCCGCCAGTGGTCGGTGACCTTGCCGCTTGCGTCCACCGAGTGGATCTTCCCGAAGACCAGGTCGAAGGCCCAGGAGATGCCGTACCCGAAGACCAGGCCCAGGAAGATCGCGATACGGGACCAGAAACCACGCAGACAGACGACGGCCAGACCGGTGAAGAACATGACCAGCAGCGCCGTCCACTGGTCCTGCGGCCAGTACGTGGAGGCGGTCACCGGGGCCAGGTTGAAGCCGATCAGCATGACCACCGCGCCGGTGACGATCGGCGGCATGACCACGTGGATGATGTGCGCCCCGAAGCGCTGCACCGCGAGACCCACGAGGAACAGCGCGGCGCCGACCACGAAGACCGCGCCGGTCACCGTGGCGCTCGTACCGCCCTGCGCGCGGATGACGGCGGCCACGCCGACGAACGACAGGGAACAGCCCAGATAGCTCGGCACCCGGCCACGGGTGGCGAGCAGGAAGATCACGGTCGCCACGCCCGACATCATGATCGCCAGGTTCGGGTCGAGGCCCATGAGGACGGGTGCCACGAAGGACGCCCCGAACATCGCCACGACGTGCTGGGCGCCGAGGCCCACCGTGCGCGGCCAGGAGAGCCGTTCGTCGGGGCGTACCACCGCTCCGGGTGCGGGCGTGCGCCCGTCATCGTGCAGCTTCCAGCGCACGCCGAGGTCCATGGTGGGGTTTCGCTTTCTCTGTACGTGAAGACGGTCCGGACCATTGTCACGGGTACCTGGCCGCTCTACGCTCGCACGGTCCTACTCATGAATTATGTTCACATACCTGATCACCCTATGCGTGATGATCGGAGTGCTCGATGAGTGGAAGATCCCGTGCGACCGTGCTGCTGGCCGCCGTGGTGACCTTCGCTGCCGCGCTCGTCCCCACCGCCCACGCGGCACCCAAGGCCCCCCGGACGGCCGTCCTGGACGGCGCCCGCCTCCAGCAGGCCCGGAGCCGTGCGGACCACGATCCCCGGCTCCGGCGCGCGCTCGAGGACCTGACCGCCCGCGCGGACGCCTGGCTCGGCCAGGGCCCCTGGACGGTCGTCGACAAACCGAGGCCCGCCCCCGGCGGCGACGTCCACGAGTACCTGAGCCAGGCCCCCTACTGGTGGCCCACGACGACCCCCACCGCCGGCAACCCCTGGGGCTGCCCGTACGTCCAGCGCGACGGCCGGCGCAATCCCGAGGTGGACAGCGGCACCGACCGCCAGGACGTGGAGAAGGTCTTCGACTCCGCCTACGAGCTGTCCCTCGCCTGGTACTACACCGGCAGGCGGAGCTATGCCGAGAAGGCCGGGCAGATCCTGCGCACCTGGTTCCTCGCCCCGGCCACCCGGATGAACCCCGACCTGGACCACGCCCAGTTCATCCCGTGCAAGTACGACGGCCGGGCCATCGGCATCATCGACTTCTCGCAGTCGTACACGAGCGTGCTGGACGCCCAGGCGATCCTCGCCACCGGCGCTCCCGGCTGGAGCGCCGGGGACCGTACCGCGATGGGCAAGTGGAACACCGACTTCCTCGGCTGGCTGAAGAACAGCGACTTCGGCAGGCAGGAGGGAGCGGCCGCCAACAACCACGGCACCTTCTACGACATGCAGCTCGCCGCCCTGGCCTACGCCACCGGCGACACGGACCTGGCCCGGCGGACCGTGCTCGACGCGCGCGCCAAGCGGATCGCCCCGCAGATCGCCGCCGACGGTGGTCAGCCGCAAGAACTGGCCCGCACCCGTAGCTGGCACTACTCGGTCTTCGATCTCGTCGCCTACACCCGCCTCGCCGCCATCGGCCGGCACGTGGGCGTGAACCTCTGGTCCTATCGGGGGCCGGACGGGCAGAGCCTGTTCAAGGCGGTGGACTATCTGCTGCCGGCCGCGACCGGTGCCGCCGCCTGGCCGCACCCCGAGCTGGAGTTCTCCCGCTACGCCGCGAGCGACGTCGTCCACGCGGCGGCGGACGCCGGTGACGCGGCGGCGAAGGCGGCCGTGTCCGAACTCCAGGCACCACCCGGCGGTGACCTGTGGGCGCTGCGGCCCGCCGCCGAGCAGCTGGACTCGATAGCGGGCTGACCGGGTCCGACCGGGTCCGGCCAGGTCCCTTCCCGGCCGGGGCTCCTGAGCGGTCGCTTAGTATGTGGTGTCCCCACCGCCACGTACCGCACGCTCAGGAGCCCCTCCCGTGACCGCCGAAGCCCCGATCGCCCCCGCCGTCGCACATGGCCGGCTGATCCCCGTCACCGTCCACTTCGACGACCTGGACGCGCTGGGGCTGCTCCACAACGCCCGCTATCCGCTGATGGTGGAGCGTGCCTGGGCCGAGCTGTGGAACGAGTACGGCATCCGGTTCGACGGCGACTGGGTGGCCGCCGGTGACGCCTGCAACGCCGTCCGCGAACTGCGGATCAGCTACGAGGCGCCCGTGACCCGCCCCGGCGGCTACGCCGTCCACCTGTGGCTGGAACGGCTCGGCACCACCGGCCTGACCTACGGCTTCCGCTTCTGCTCGGCCGACGGTGCGCAGACCTACGCCCAGGGCGCCCGGGTCCTGGTCCGGCTGGACGCGACGACCCTGCGCCCCGCGCCGTGGAGCGACTCCTTCAGGGCCGTGGGTCGGGAACTGCTGCGGCCTGCGGACTGACCTGCGCGCGCCCGGCGTACCCCGCGGTGCGCAGCACTCCCGCGAACACGGCGAGCCCGCAGGCCAGCACGGTCACCACACCGAACGAGACCACCAGGCTGGTCGCCTGCGCCACCCCGCCGATCAGGCTGGGCGCGATCAGCCCCGAGGTGTAGGTGATGGTGGCCACGCCCGCTATCGCCTGGCTGGGGTTGGGGCCCGCGTGACCGGCGGCCGCGAAGCACAGCGGCACGACCACGGCGATCCCGAGCCCCATCAGTGCGAACCCGGCCATCGCCACCGCCGGATGCCCCGCGACGACGATCAGCAGGCCGCCGAGACCGGCCAGGACTCCGCCGGCCCGGACGGTGCGGACCGCTCCGAAGCGGTTCACCACCGCGTCCCCGGCGATCCTCGCCACCGCCATCGTGAGCATGAACCCCGTCGTCGACGCCGCCGCCAGACCGGCCGAGGTGTCCAGCCGGTCCCGCAGGAACACCGCCGACCAGTCCAGGCTCGCCCCCTCCGCGAACACCGCACAGAAGCCGACCGCGCCGATCAGCAGGGCCGAGCGGGGCGGCAGCGCGAACCGCGGCGGCGGCTCCTCGTCCTCGGCGGGCTGCAGGTCGAGCACCCACCCGCAGGCCAGCAGGCCGAACAGGGTGAGGACGGCGGCGGCCGACACGAAATGCAGGCGCGCGTCCGAACCCAGGTGGGCGGCGAGCGTACCGGCGGCCGAGCCGATGAGCGCGCCCGCGCTCCACATGCCGTGCAGTCCGGACATGATCGACTTCCCGAGCAGTCGCTCCACCTCGACACCCAGCGCGTTCATCGCCACGTCGGCCATGCCCGCGGTCGCCCCGTAGGCGAACATCGCCAGGCACAGCGTGTACAGGTTCGGCGCGAGGGACGGCAGCACCAGCGACAGCGTCCACAGCGTCATCAGCCCGCGCAGCGCCGTCCGGCTGCCGAAGCGGTGACTGATCCGGCCCGCCAGCGGCATCGCGCACGAGGCGCCGAACGCCGTGAACGCGAGTGCGAATCCGAGCTGTCCCGCGCTCAGTGCGGCATGCTCCTGGATCCACGGCACGCGGGTCGCGAAGGAGCCGGTCACGGCGCCGTGCACGGCGAACACGGCGGCCACGGCATACCGGGCGCGCCTGACCTCGTCTCGCGTGTGCCCCACGTCACCCATGGTCCAGCCCCTCCCCGGGAGTTCCCCACCGCTTCGTCGCGGCGTCGCCGTAAACTATCAGGGACCCTGCCTGATAGATAGCGGGTATGACAGCCGCCCGCGTCTGGGAGGATTCCGGTCATGCCCGCATCACCCAGCACCGCCCGGGCCATCAACGACCGGCTCGCCCTGCGCCTGTTGCAGCAGGAAGGCCCGCTGACGGCAGGGCAGTTGAAGCAGCTGACCGGACTGTCCCGGCCGACCGTCGCCGACCTCGTCGAACGGCTCACCGCCTCCGGTCTGATCACGGTGGTCGGCGAGTCCGGCGAGCAGCGCCGGGGCCCCAACGCGCGGCTCTACGGCATCGTCGCCGACCGCGCCCACCTGGCCGCCCTCGACGTCCGCACCGGGGGCGTCTTCGTGCTGGTCTCCGACCTCGTCGGGCGGGTACTGGCCGAGGCGGCCGTGCCGATCGGCGGGGACACCGGGACCGGGCCCGCCGTGGAGCAGGTGGTGGCGGCGGTGGAGCGCACGGCGAAGGAGGCCGGCGCGGACCGTCTGCACACCGTCGGCATCGGGGCACCCGGCCTCGTCGACCCCGCCACCGGCGACCTGCGCGACTCCGGCGGCCTGCCCGCCTGGCACCGGCGCCTGGCCGCGGCCCTGCAGGAACGGCTGCCCGATGCCCGGGTCACCGTGGAGAACGAGACCAACCTGGCCGCCCTGGCCGAGCAGCGCGAGGGCGCCGCCCGCGACCGGGACACCTTCGTCCTGCTCTGGCTGGGCCATGGCGTCGGGGCCGCGGTCGTCCTGGACGGCGTCCTCCGCCGCGGCGCCTCCGGCGGCACGGGCGAGATCGGCTTCCTGCCGGTCCCGGGGACGACCGCACTGCCCTCGGCGACGGACTGCGACGGCGGCTACCACTCGCTGGCCGGAGCGGCGGCGGTCGGCGCACTGGCCCGGGAGTACGGCCTGCCGAGGGCGGAGCCGGTGGACGGGCCCGGTGTCGCGGTCGTGGTGCGTGAAGCGGTCGCCGAGGCGACCGGACCGCCCGGCGGTGGTTCCGGCCCCGCCGACCGCTTCCTCGAGGCGCTCGCCCACCGGGTCGCCATCGGGGCCGCCTCCGTCGCCTCCATCCTCGACCCCGGGTGCGTGGTCCTGGGCGGCGAGGTCGGGCAGGCCGGGGGAGCGGTGCTCGCCGCGCGCGTGGGGGACCGGCTCCGCCGTATGTCACCGCTGGCCACCGAGGTACGGGCCGGCAGCCTCGGCGGCGCCGCGGTCCTGCGCGGTGCCCTGCTGACGGCCCGGGACCGGGCCCAGGACGAACTGTTCGCACCGGCGGAGCGCCAGGGTCTGTCCTAGAGCCGGTCGTCAGGGCACCGGCGGGGCGTTGCTCCTGCCGGGACGTCACTGTCCGAAGCGCCGGGCCAGGTACTCCTCGAACGTCCCCTTGCCCACCGCCTGCTCCGGTGCCAGATGGCCGCCCGAGCGGAAGGCGCGGTACGTCTTCCCGAACAGCGGCACGCTGAGCACCGGCCGGCGCCGCCCCGTCGCCCGGAGGCAGGCGCGGGCCAGCGAGTCGAACGTCCGCACCTCCGGCCCGCCCATGTCCGGTACCCGGCCGGCCGGTGCCGCGAGCGCCGACTCCGCCAGGCGGTCGGCCACTTCGGCCACCTCCACCGGCTGGTCAGACACCCCGGCCGGCAGCAGCACGACGGGCGACTTGGCCAGCCCCCGGACAACCGTCACCACCAGGTCGTGGAACTGCGTCGCCCGCAGCACGGTCCAGCCGAGCCCCGACTCCTCGATCCGCCGCTCCACCGCGAGCTTGGAGCGATAGTAGCCGAACGGCACCCGGTCGACGCCGACGATGGAGATGTACACCAGGTGGCCCACCCCGGCCCGCCGTGCCGCCGCGATCAGGTGGTCCGCCGCCTGCTCGTCGCCGCCGCGCGGAGAGCTCGCGCAGTGCACGACCGTCTCCACGCCGTCCAGGGCCTCGTCCAGGCCGGGCCCGCCCTCGCGCAGGTCGACGGCGTAGGGCCGGGTGTGCCGGCTGAGCACCCGCACCTCGTGCCCGTCCGCCCGCAGCCGCTCGGTGACGAGCCGTCCGAGCGTGCCGGTTCCGCCGGTCACCAGGATCGTGGTCATGCTGTTTCCGTCCCTCCGGACTCCGGGACGCCCCCGGTCGGAGCGCCCTTCGTCAACTGAGACCGCGCAGCCCCCGTAAATGTGACAAGCGCCGACGGGCCCCGGCTACGGACGGATCAGCTGCCGCCGCACATACTCCAGCTTGTCCGGGTTCATCACGGCCCACACGCCGGCGACCAGCCCGTCCACCAGCTCGAACTCGACGATCCCGACCAGTGTGCCGCCCACCCACGAGGCCACCCCGATCGCGCCGTTGACCTCCACCACCGTGTACTCCAGGCCCACGCCGAAGCGCTGCGAGGCGCCCGCCGCGAAGCGGGCGACCTTCTCCCGGCCCTCGATCGGCCGCAGGGCCGCAGTGACCTTGCCGCCTCCGTCGCTCCACCAGGTCACGTCCGCCGCGAGCAGCTTCTCCAGGCCGGTGAGGTCACCCTCCCGGGCCGCCGTGAGGAACGATGTCACCAGCTCCTCCCGGCGCTCGGGAGCGGGCTCGAAGCGGGACTCCGTCGCGGCCACCCGGCCCACCGCCCGCCGGTACAGCTGACGGCAGTTGGACTCGCTCAGGTCCAGGACGTCCGCGATCTCCCGGTGGCCGTAGCCGAACGCCTCGCGCAGCACGTACACCGCGCGCTCGGTGGGCGTCAGCCGCTCCAGCAGCACCAGCATCGCCATCGAGACCTGCTCGCGCGCCTCCGCCGACTCCAGCGGCCCGAGCGAACCGTCGGAGGTGACCACCGGCTCCGGCAGCCACTGCCCGACGTACTCCTCACGGCGCGCCCGGGCCGAGGTCAGCCGGTTCAGGCACAGGTTGGTGACGGTTCTGGCGAGCCACGCCCCGAGATGCTCGATACCCGCGCGGTCGGCGCCGCTGAGCCGCAGATACGCGTCCTGCACCGCGTCCTCCGCCTCCTGTGCGGAGCCGAGCAGGCGGTAGGCCAGGCCGAACAGCCGGGGGCGGTGGGACTCGAACTCGTCGGCGAGCAGGGGCGGCGTCGTCATGGACTCACCCTGTCAGAGGCATGGCGACCCGGCGGCGGGCAAGGGCCGTCGACACCGCCACCGGGCCCGCCCGCACCCTAAAAGGACTAGACCAGTACGGTCAATGGGTCTGGACCAAGGTCAATCCCGGCTCTCCGCAGGGCAGTTGACCAGGCCGGTCCCGGTGCGCAAGTCCGGCGACACACGCTGTGAGGGAGCCCACACCCTTCGTCTGTCTGGAAGGCGATCCGGCGTGGCACACTGGCCGTGTACCAGAAGCAGCGCACTCCGGGGTCGGTGAAAGTCCGAACCGGCGGTTACAGTCCGCGACCCGGTCGCTTCCAGCGGCCGGTTGACCAGGTGAAATTCCTGGACCGACGGTTAAAGTCCGGATGGGAGGCAGTGCGCGGCGGGCGGGCATGTTCGTGTGCGCGCCGCCGTATCTGGGCTCGTCCGTGTACGGACGGGTCCCTTTTCGGCGTCGGCTGCGCTCACGGTATTGCTCACCCGTACATTCTGTCGTCATCGACAGGCCCCGGAGTCCGTGCCCCAATGAGGCAGGAGGACCCGGGAAGTGTTCACCGGAATCGTCGAAGAGCTGGGTGAGGTCACCGCCGTCGAGAATCTCGGCGACTCCTCCCGTTTCCGGCTCCGCGGCCCCGTCGTGACCGAGGGCGCGCAGCACGGCGACTCCATCGCCGTGAACGGCGTCTGTCTCACCGTCGTGGAGCACGAGGGTGACGAGTTCACGGCCGACGTCATGGCCGAGACCCTGAAGCGTTCCAGCCTGGGCGTGCTCACCGTCGGCTCCCGGGTCAACCTCGAGCGCCCCACCGCCGTGGGCGCGCGCCTCGGCGGGCACATCGTGCAGGGCCACGTGGACGGCACCGGTCAGGTGCTGGCCCGCACGCCGTCCGAGAACTGGGAGATCGTCAGGATCTCGCTCCCCGCGGACCTCGCCCGATACGTCGTCGAGAAGGGCTCCGTCACCGTCGACGGCATCAGCCTCACCGTCGTCGAGGCGGGCCCGGACTACTTCACCGTCAGCCTCATCCCGACCACCCTCGACCTGACCACGCTCGGCCACAAGCAGCCCGGCGACCCGGTCAACCTCGAGGTGGACGTCATCGCCAAGTACGTGGAGCGGCTGCTCGCGGCCGGTCAGGGGGCCGGCAAGTGAGCTGGCTGAACTCCGAGGCGTTCACCATGTTCGGCCAGCACATCATCTGGTCCGACATGGTCGGCAACATCCTGGGCCTCATCACCCTCGCCCTCGGCTGGCGCCGGTCCCTGTGGACCTGGCCGGTGCAGTTCCTGTCCGGTCTCGTCCTCTTCGCCGCCTTCTACGGCCACCTGACCGGCAGCGCCGGCAAGCAGGCCGTCGTCATGGCCGTCGCCCTGTACGGCTGGTGGCAGTGGCGGCGCAGCAAGGGCACGGCCGAGGACGGGCAGATCGTCCCCCGCTTCGCCACCTGGCGCGAGCGCGCGGCGATGCTCGCCGCAGCCGCCGCGGGCACCGTCGCGGTGGCCCTGCTGTTCACGGCCTACCCGAAGCTCTCCTGGGACCCCTGGCCGGACGCCTACATCTTCGTCGGCACCATCGTCGCCATGTACGCCCAGGCCAAGGGCATGGTCGAGTTCTGGTTCGCCTGGCTGCTCGTCGACGTCGTCGGCGTGCCCCTCAACTTCGCCAACGGCTACGCATTCTCCGGTTTCGTCTACGTCATCTACGGCGCGCTCGTCCTGTGGGGCATGCGCGACTGGTGGCTGCGCTCCCGCCGGACCGCGCAGCCGGTCCTGGAAGGAGCACCGGCATGACTACGGCACCCGTCCTCTACAGCCCGGACGACATCGAGGACTTCACGCTCGACCCGGTCGAGCAGGCCATCGCCGACATCGCCGCCGGCCGCCCGATCGTGGTCGTCGACGACGAGGACCGCGAGAACGAGGGCGACCTCGTCGTCGCCGCCGAGAAGGTGACCCCAGAGATCGTCGCCTTCATGATGAGCGAGTGCCGGGGCCTGATCTGCGCGCCCATGGAGGGCGACGAACTCGACCGGCTGCAGCTGCCGCAGATGGTCGCGGACAACACCGAGTCGATGAAGACGGCGTTCACGGTCTCCGTCGACGCCTCCGCCGAGCACGGCGTCACCACCGGCATCTCGGCCGCCGACCGCGCCACCACGCTCCAGCTGCTGGCCGACGGCACCGCCGAGCCCACCGACTTCGTCCGCCCCGGCCACATCTTCCCGCTGCGCGCCCGGGAGGGCGGCGTCCTGGTCCGCAACGGCCACACCGAGGCCGCCGTCGACCTCGCCAGGCTCGCCGGCCTGCGGCCGGCCGGCGCCATCGTGGAGATCGCCGGCGAGGACGGCCGGATGCTGCGGCTGCCCGAGCTGATCCCGTTCGCCCGCAAGCACGGCCTGACGATCATCTCCATCGAGGACCTGATCGCCTACCGCCGGGGCAGCGAGCCCACCGTCCGCCGCGAGGCCGAGACCCGCCTGCCCACCGCGCACGGCACCTTCACCGCCTACGGCTACCGGTCCACGCTCGACGGCGTCGAGCACGTCGCCCTCGTGCACGGCGAGATCGGCGAGGGCGAGGACGTCCTGGTCCGTGTCCACTCCGAATGCCTCACCGGTGACGTCTTCGGCTCCCTGCGCTGCGACTGCGGCCCCCAGCTGGACACCGCCCTGGACCGCATCCAGGAGGAGGGCCGCGGGGTCGTCGTCTACCTGCGCGGACACGAGGGACGCGGCATCGGCCTGCTGTCCAAGCTGCGCGCCTACGAGCTTCAGGAGCAGGGCCACGACACCCTGGACGCCAACCTCGAACTCGGCCTGCCCGCCGACGCCCGCGACTACGGCGCCGGCGCGCAGATCCTCGCCGACCTCGGCGTCCGCAGCGTCCGCCTGATGACCAACAACCCCGAGAAGACCGACGCGTTGCTGCACCACGGTCTGAAGGTCACCGGCCGTGAGCCGATGCCCGTCCAGGCCGGCGAGCACAACCTCCGGTACCTGCGCACCAAGCGGGACCGGATGGGGCACGACCTGCCCTGGCTGGACACGCCCGCCGTGGCAGCCTCTGCGGCCGCATCAGCGGCCACCTGCCCCAACCAGTAAGTGAAAGCACTAAGGAGAGACGTGAGCGGCAAGGGTGCACCGGAACTGTCCGTACGCAACGTGAGTGACCTCAGGGTCGCGGTCATCGCTGCGCAGTGGCACGAGAAGGTGATGGACGGTCTGGTGGACGGCGCCCTGCGCGCCCTGCACGAGCTGGGCATCGACGAGCCGACCCTGATCCGGGTCCCCGGCACGTTCGAGCTGCCGGTCGCCGCCAAGGTCCTCGCGGGCCGGGGCTACGACGCGGTGGTCGCCCTCGGTGTCGTCATCCGCGGCGGCACCCCCCACTTCGACTACGTGTGCCAGGGCGTCACCCAGGGCCTCACCCAGGTGGCCGTCGAGACCGGCGTCCCCGTCGGCTTCGGTGTGCTCACCTGCGACACCGAGGAGCAGGCCCTGGACCGGGCCGGTATCGAGGGCTCCAACGAGGACAAGGGGCACGAGGCCGTGACGGCCGCGGTGGCGACGGCGGCCACGCTCCGCTCAGTATCTGAACCCTGGCACTAGGGAGTCCCCCGAACCGCGTAGGGTGGGGCTCACCATGTCCAAGAAGACGTTCGAGGAGCTCTTCACCGAGCTCCAGCACAAGGCCGCCCACGGCGATCCCGCCTCCTCCCGCACCGCCGAGCTGGTCGGCAAGGGCGTCCATGCCATCGGCAAGAAGGTCGTCGAGGAGGCCGCCGAGGTCTGGATGGCCGCCGAGTACGAGGGCAAGGAGGCGGCCGCCGAGGAGATCTCGCAGCTGCTGTACCACGTCCAGGTGATGATGATCGCCCGCGGGATCTCCCTCGACGACGTCTACGCCCACCTGTAAGCCGCACGCCGTAAAGAGCCCCCAGCACACTCCCCTTCACGCAAAGGAAGCCGACCTCATGCTGCGCATCGCCGTCCCCAACAAGGGTTCACTGTCCGGCCCTGCGGCGGAGATGCTTCATGAGGCCGGCTACCAGCAGCGCCGGGAGTCCAAAGAGCTGCGGATCGTGGACCCGGAGAACGAGGTCGAGTTCTTCTACCTCCGCCCCCGCGACATCGCGATCTACGTCTCCTCCGGCCGCCTCGACATCGGCATCACCGGTCGTGACCTGCTCGTCGACTCCGCCGCCGGTGCCGAGGAGATCCTGCCGCTCGGCTTCGCCCGCTCCACCTTCCGCTTCGCCGCCAAGCCCGGCACCGCGAACGGCATCGAGGACCTGAAGGGCAAGACGGTCGCCACCTCCTACGAGGGGATCGTCGCCAAGCACCTCGCCGACAGCGGCATCGAGGCCTCCGTCGTCCACCTCGACGGCGCCGTCGAGACCGCGATCGAGCTGGGCGTCGCCGAGGTCATCGCCGACGTCGTCGAGACCGGCACCTCGCTGCGCAACGCGGGCCTGGAGGTCTTCGGCGAGCCGATCATGAAGTCCGAGGCCGTCGTCATCCGCCGCACCGGCGCCGACGACGAGGATGCCGCCGAGCCCAAGGTTCAGCAGTTCCTGCGCCGCCTCCAGGGCGTCCTGGTCGCCCGGACCTACGTGATGATGGACTACGACTGCCGTGTCGAGCAGCTCGAGAAGGCCGTCGCCCTGACGCCCGGCCTGGAGTCGCCGACCGTCTCCCCGCTGCACAACGAGGGCTGGGTCGCCGTCCGCGCCATGGTCCCCGCCAAGGAGGCGCAGCGGATCATGGACGACCTGTACGAGATCGGTGCCCGGGCCATCCTGACCACGGCCATCCACGCCTGCCGCCTCTGAGGGGTACGCACCGAGATGTCCGACCCGACCTCCCTGCCCACCCTTCCCGTCACCTTCCGGCCGGGCCGCACCCGGGTGATCCTGCTCACCGCCGGCGTCGTGATCTTCCTGGTCATCTCCGGGGTCGCGATGCTGCTGGAGCAGCTCGGCCCGGGGGAGCGGCTCAGCTTCGTCATCACCGGGGCACTGATCTTCTGGGCGCTGGCCCAGCTCGCCCGGGTGAAGGTCGTCGCCGACGAGACCGGCGTCACCGTCGTCAACATCGCCAGCAAGCGGCACCTGGCCTGGGCGGAGATCCTCCAGGTGAACCTCCGTCCGGGCGACCCCTGGGTCTTCCTCAACCTCAGCGACGGCACCAGCCTGCCCGCGCTCGGCATCCAGCCGGGTATCGCCAAGCAGCACGCCATCGCCGACGCGAAGGCCCTCCGGGCGCTGGCCGAGGCCCGCTCGATGCGGGATCTGCCCTAGAGGGCCATGTCTTGATTAATCTGTTGGCGGAGGCGTTTTCGTTGCGCCTCCGCCGCTGATGTTGCCCCCTGGTCTTCAGAGGCCCCCTGCTACCCGAGGAGTGACTCCCTCCAGCGATGGACGGATCGTCCTGTAGTACCTGCGCCGCCCCCTCCCGACATACCGAGGCGGCGGCATCATGACCATCCCCCTGCTGCTCCTCGGAGCGGCGTTCCTGCTGATTCTCGCCAACGGATTCTTCGTCGCCGCCGAGTTCGGCCTGGTGACCGTCGAACGCCCGGACGCCGAGAAGGCCGCCGCCGAGGGCGACCAGCGCGCCCGTACGGTCGTGGAGTCGCTGAAGGAACTGTCCTTCCAGCTCTCCGGCACCCAGCTCGGCATCACCATCACCTCCCTCGTCGTCGGCATGCTCGCCGAACCGGCCCTGGCCCAGCTGCTGCGCGGCCCGTTCACGGCGATCGGCATCCCCGGGGGCGCCGTCTCCGGTGTCGCCGTGGTGGTCGGCATGCTGCTGGCCTCCGCGGTCCAGATGGTGATCGGGGAACTCGTGCCCAAGAACTGGGCGGTGTCCCGGCCGCTGCAGGTCGCGCGCTTCGTCGCGGCCCCCCAGTACCACTTCTCCCGTCTGTTCCGCCCGGTGATCGCCGTGCTCAACACGGTCGCCAACCGGCTGGTGCGCGCCCTCGGCGTCGAACCCGCCGAGGAACTGGCCTCCGCCCGCACCCCGGGCGAACTGGTCTCCCTGGCCCGGCACTCGGCCCAGGCCGGCGCCCTGGAACAGGACACGGCCGACCTGTTCGTGCGCACCCTGTCCCTGGGCGACCTGACCGCGCAGCACGTCATGACCCCGCGCGTGAAGGTCAGCGCCCTCCAGGACACGGCCACCGCCGAGGACGTCGTCAACCTGACCCGCGCCACCGGTCTGTCCCGCTTCCCGGTCTACGGCGAGAAGATCGACGAGATCGTCGGCATGGCCCACCTCAAGGACGCGCTGGCGGTGCCCGTGCACGACCGGCTGCGCACACCGGTCGGCCGTATCGCCCGCAAGGCGCTCCTCGTCCCCGAGACGCTGCCGGTCCAGCCCCTCCTCGCCCGGCTGCGCAGCGAGCAGCCCATCGCGGTCGTGGTGGACGAGTACGGCGGCACGGCGGGTGTGGTCACCCTGGAGGACATCGTCGAGGAACTCGTCGGCGAGGTCCGTGACGAGCACGACGCCAAGGACATGCCCGAGCTGGCACCCGCCCCGCCGGAGGACGGCAGGCCCGCCTGGGACGTCGACGGCAGCTGCCGTGTCGACATCCTGCAGCGCATAGGCCTCGACGTGCCCGAGGGGCCGTACGAGACCGTCGCCGGCCTGGTCGCCGACCTGCTCGGGCGGATCCCGGCCCCCGGCGACCGGGCGGAACTGCCCGGCTGGCGGCTGTCCGTCCGCCAGGTCGGCCACTACCGCGCCGAACGGGTCCGCCTGGTCAGGACGGTCCCGGCGGCGAACGTCATGGAGGCCGTCCGATGAGCGTCCTCCAACTGGTCTTCGCCGCGCTGCTGGTGCTCGCCAACGGCTTCTTCGTCGGCGCAGAGTTCGCGCTCGTCTCCGTGCGCCGCAGCCAGATCGAACCGCTCGGCACGGCCCGGGCCCGGCAGGTGCTGTACGGCCTGGAGCGGCTGCCGCAGATGATGGCGGCCGCGCAGTTCGGCATCACCGTCTGTTCCCTGACGCTCGGCGCGGTGGCCGAGCCGACGGTCGCGCATCTGCTGGAGCCGCTGTTCGAGGCGATCCACCTGCCGCACGGCGTGATCCACCCGCTGGGCTATGTGATCGCCCTGGCCGCAGTGGTCTTCTTCCATCTCGTGATCGGCGAGATGGTGCCGAAGAACCTGGCGATGGCGGCCCCCGAGAAGGCCGCGCTGTGGCTGAGCCCCGGTCTGGTCGCCTTCGCCCGCCTGTGCCGGCCGATCACGGTGGCTCTGGGCGCCTGCGCCCAGGCCATCCTGCGGCTCTTCCGCGTCGAGCCCAAGGACGAGGTCGAGGCCGTCGTCACCAGCGAGCAGCTGAACCGCCTGCTGGAGGACTCCGGCCAGGCGGGCCTCCTCGACCCCGAGGAGCGGGAGCGGCTGGAGGACGCCCTCGAACTGGGCTCCCGCCCGGTGACGGACGTCCTGCTCCGGCGTGAGTCCCTGGTGACGGTGGCTCCGTCGGTCACGCCGGGGGAGATCGTCGACCTGACGGCCCGCACGGGCTACTCCCGCTTCCCGGTGGCGGCCGGGACCGGTGCGTTCATGGGCTACATCCACGTCAAGGACGTCCTGGACCTGGAGGACTCCGGCCGGGCCGTCCCCCAGCACGTGTGGCGCCCCATGGCCACCCTGCGCGCGGAACTCCCTCTGGACGACGCCCTGACGGTCATGCGCCGGGCAGCCACCCACCTTGCCCAGGTGGCGGACGCCTCCGGCCGGGTCCTGGGCCTGGTGGCCCTGGAGGACGCCCTGGAACTCCTGGTGGGCGAGGTCCGCGACCCGGCCCACCGCGAGAGTCCGGAACCGAAGCTCTCCGAGCCGAGGACCAGCGGCGAGCCGGAAGGGGCACTGGCCACGTAGCGCCGTTCCCGACCGCGGGCGGGCGGGGACCGGTCGCGCAGTTCCCCGCGCCCCTGGGGAGTCGCGGTGCCGTCGGCCGCGCTACATGGCCGACGGATCGTGCGGTCCCCGTCCCGACAGGACCTCTCCGTACGCCTGCATCAGGTCCGGGAGCCGCAGCGTCGCCAGGTCGTCCCGGGACAGCGCCCCCGGATACGTCGACAGGCGCAGATCCCGGTACGCGCAGCTCTTCTCGTACAGCGTCCGCAGAAAACGGCCGTTCCCCAGCTCGTCGATCCACCCCTGATCGACCACATGCCCGGCGATGGACCGCAGCTCCTCCAACGCCTCCTCGTCCCACAGGTCCCCGTTCTCCGTCGCGAGCACCTTGCCGATCTCGGTGAGCTCCAGCGGCCGGTAGGAGGGGAAGTCCACCCGTGTGGTGAAACGGGAGGAGAGACCGGGGTTCGCGGCGAGCAGCCGGTCCATGCCCTCGGGATAGCCGGCGAGGATCACCACCAGGTGGTCCCGGTTGTCCTCGGCCCGCTTCAGCAGCACCTGCAGCGCCTCGTCGCCGTACGCGTCCCCCTTGCCGTACCCGGAGTTGGACAGCGAGTAGGCCTCGTCCACGAAGAGCACCCCGCCGATCGCGGAGTCGATCAGCTCGTTGGCCTTCACGGCCGTCTGCCCGAGATACTCGCCGACGAGATCGGCCCGCTGCGCCTCCACGAGGTGGTCGCCGCCGAGCAGACCGAGCGCGTAGAACACCCGGCCGAGGATCCGGGCGACCGTGGTCTTGCCGGTCCCCGAGGGACCCGAGAACACGAAGTGCCGTTTGGGCGGCTGCACCGGCAGTCCCTGCCCGGCCCGCAGCCGTGCCATGTTCAGCTGTGCGGACAACGCCTTGACCTGGCGCTTGACCGGTTCGAGACCCACCATGCGCTCCAGCTCAGCGAGCGCCTCCTCGAGTAACGCGGCGTCGGTCGGGCCCGCGGGCAGGGGCGAGGACGGCATCCCGCTCTTCACCCGCACCGCCGGATCGGGGACCGACGGCACCGGACCGGCCGGCAGGTCCGGGTCCGGGAATCTGAGGTCGCGGCCCTCGGTGCCGAAGAGCGGGTCGAGCGTGTCCGGGCCGTCCATCGCGTCGGCACCGGCACCGGTCAGGGTGATCGCCGCGAGGTCGGCCGGATCGTCGTACCCGTCGCCCTCGGCGATCGCGGCGAGCCGGGCCGAGGTGTCCATGAAGGCCGGGTCGACCCGGTGCACCGCGCGGTACAACGGCATGGCCGCGGCACTGCGCCCGGTCCCCTCGTGCGCCCGCGCCAGCCAGTACCGCAGCTCCTTGCGCTGCGGCTGCTCGCTGCGGCAGCGCATCAGGGCCGCCGAGAGCAGCGGCTCGGCCTGGCCGTACATCTCCAGCCGGACCCGGGCCATGCCGCCGAACAGGCCCGCCTCGATGCCGAGCAGGGGATCGTCGAGCAGCGGATCGGTGTGCCGGACCAGCTGGTCCCAGTCCTTGACGAGATAGGTGCGGCAGGCGTGCAGAAAGCGGACCTGCGGGTCGGTGTCCACCGGGGGCAGCCCGGCCAGCGCCCGGTCCAGCTCCGGGACGTGCCGCCCGTCCAGCCAGTGCGAGGCGTGCGCCAGCAGCAGATCGCGGGGGCTCTCCAGCACCGGCTGCACCCACCAGCCCAGCCAGTACCAGGAGTTGAGGGTCCGGCGGTGCCGGGCGCGCTGCTCCCCGAAGCGGTCCCGGTGCCGGAACATTCTGAGCAGCGCCGTCGTCGTGTCGACCCGCAGCGCGTGCAGCCCGAGCCAGGCGTCCGCCATCCCCGGGTCCATCCGCGCCGCGGCGCGGAACTCCTCCTCCGCCTGCGGATAGGCACCCATCGTGTAGGCGTCCACACCTCGCAGCCAGGCGAGGTCGGCCGGGGCCTCGGGGCCCTGCGTGCCGAAGTCCATCACGTCCCCCACAAACCGTGCCCCCGTTGGTTCACCGCCGGGCAGTCGCCCGACGGCCGCCGCGGTCGAACCGCCGTGCCGCGGACCGGAGTTGCAGGTGCGCGAGGCAGCCGCTCGAAGGTCGCACCGAGGGCATCGTACCCGTGGGACGACCGCGCACCGAAGGGTGCCGCACGGGCCGTTTGACGAGGTGGGAGCAGACGGGGCGCACACGAAATGGTGACCGAGGGTGAGCGGATCGGTGCGCGGGGCGCCCGGAAAACGGCCGCGGGCAGAACGAAGCCCCCGATCACGGGGGAACAACCGGGGGCTTCGCGTATGTGGGCGGCGCGGAATGACCGCACATTGAGAACGTAAGACCTGTACGGTCCCCGGGTCAAGCGCCCCCGATGCGCTCAAGGAAGTTCCCCCGCAAGGGCCTTCACAAATTCACCACACTGCGGATGATCCATCACCCTGGGTGACCGTTCGGTCCGGTTCGGCGGCTCTCGCGGGCCCCGGCACTACCGCGTATCCCTCCGGCGTCTGCCGCACCAGGAGGTCGGCATGGGGGCGCGAGGGGTCGGCGGCGAAGTGCGCGTGCTCCGCCTCGACCCACCCGGCCCAGAACTCCCGCTGCTCCTCTCCGTCCCGCAGCCGGCCCCGTGCCCAGGACTCCTCGCGGGGCAGCTCCATCCACAGCAGCCCGGCCAGATGCGGCCGCAGCGCCCGGCGGCCGGCGCCGACCCCCTCGATCACGACGACGGGAGCGGGCGGCAGCGGGAGCGGCGGGCCGAACGCGCGGGCCCGCCAGTCGTAAGGGGTGTACCGCGCGCTCTCGCCGTGGGAGAGGGGCTCGATCACCTGGGCCAGGAGCCGGCCGGTCCAGTCGAAGAGCTGCTCGTGACTGGCGATGTCGTCCAGGTGCAGCAACGGCGCCCCGCCGAGCGCGGCGGCCAGCCGCCCGGCGAAGGTGGACTTTCCGGAGCCTGCGTGCCCGTCGACGGCGATCAGCCGGACCGGCCCCACGGAGGGGGGGAGCCCGCGCAGCCGGGCGGCGAGGTCGTGAATGGTGATTCCCGAGGTGTGGTGCGGTGTGGGGGGTTTTCCGGAAACAGTCTAGTAGCGGCCCATAGCGACTGGACCAATCGGGTGGCCGAAAAAGTCACTCCTTGAACCACTGGCTGACCGCCGGTCAATCGAAAGGATTAACATTCTCGGACCGTTGACCGGTATGTGAAACCCGGCGTTCCCGGTTCACCCAATGCTGAGTAAGGTGCCTGGTGCGCAACCGGGATGCGCCGAACGGGGACGGACAGGGGGACATGGTCGCGGAGTTATTCGAAGGGCACTATGTATGGCATCCGGCGGCCGACGACCGTGTCCTGGCGAGCGTATGCGTCGATGTGCGCGCCGGTCGTTATCGATACGCGTCCGAGGCCCTCGCCGAGACGCGTTCCGACTTCGCCCTGCGCGCCCACCGCTCGCTGGTGCTGGCCTCCGAGGCGGCCGGCACCGATCTGGTGGAGCGCTGGCTCGCCGAGGAACCGACCCCGGAAGCCGCGCTGATGTGGGCCCGGGTCGCGGTGCAGCGCGCGACGCGGGCCGCCGACGCGCGTGACGAGCGGGCCGAGGCGCTGGAGCGGATCGCGCTGACCGCCTGCGACCGGGCGGCCGCCATGGCTCCCGGCGACCCCACTCCCTGGGTCGCCAAGCTGGCCATGGCCCGGCTGCACCGGCTGCGCGACCCCGCACCGCAGGGCCTGCTCACCGCCCCGCCCGGACCCTGGCGGCTGTTCGCGCACATCCTGTCCCTGGACCCGTGGCACCGCGAGGGCCACCACCGCTTCCTGTCGTGCTTCTTCACCCGCCACGGCGGCTCGGTCAACGCGGCCTGGGACGTCGCCGCCTTCCTCAGCCAGCGGGCGCCCGCCGACTCCGCCCTCCGGCTGCTGCCGCTGGTCGCCCTCGTGGAGAGCTACAACCCCACCCAGCTGCTCGCCGACCGCGTCTGGGAACAGCCCCAGTGGCGCTCCACCGCGCTGGCGATCTACCAGAACTGGCTGCCCGCGGCGGCCGGTTACCGCTTCACCCCGGTGCTCGACCTGGCCTACCTCGCGCACGCGCTGGTCATGGCCCAGCGCGAGTTCGAGGCCCGGGCGGTCTTCACCGCGATGGGGCCGTACGCCTCGCGCATGCCCTGGAGCGCCTTCGGTGACCCCGCCGAGCAGCTCTCCCGGGCCCGGCGCACCTGCGGCCTGCCCGTCCCGGGAGCCGCCTGACCCCGCACGTGCTCCGTCCCCCCACCGAGAGAAAGGCAGATCTGTGTCCGAACGGATATCGACTCCACGGGCGAAGGCTCGCGGGGGAGAGGACCCGGTCGTGATCGACGACGACGCCACCCTGCATGCGATGGGATATCCCCGGAAACTCACCCGGCGTTTCCAGGCGTTCGACAATTTCGCGATCTCCTTCACCATCATCAATATCCTCTCGGGTATTTTCTCGTCCTTCGGATACGGGATGAACGCGGGCGGACCCCGCATTCTCGTGTTCGGCTGGATCGGCGTGTCCGTCATGGTGCTGTTCATCGGCGCCGCGATGGCGGAGGTCGCCTCCGCCTATCCGACGAGCGGTGCGCTGTATTTCTCGGCGGGCAAGCTCGCCAAGCGGCACAAGGGCGCCTGGTCCTGGTTCACCGGCTGGCTGAACTTCGTGGGCCAGATCGGCGGCACCGCCGCCACCGGCTATGCGGCGGCCACCTTCGTCCAGGCCTTCATCGCCCTGCAGTGGACCTCGTACCGGCCTACCGCGCACCAGACGGTCCTGATCACGGCCGTGATCATCGTGCTGCAGGGCCTCGCCAACACCTACACCGTCCAGCTCGTCGCCGTGCTGAACCGGATTTCCGTATGGTGGCTGCTGATCGGACTCGTGGTGATCGTCAGTGCACTCATAGTGATGCCCGACCACCATCAGCCGGCGTCCTTCGTGACGCATTTCGAGAACAACACCGGCTTCACGAGCGGGCTTTACGGCGGGATGCTCGGGCTGCTGGTCACCAGCTGGACCTTCACCGGGTTCGACGGCAGCTTCCACATGTCCGAGGAAACGGTCCGCGCGACGGTGAACGCACCGCGGGGGATCACCCGCTCCATCGGCTATTCGGCGATCACCGGGCTGATCCTGATGCTTGCACTGGTCTACAGCATTAGCGACTACGGCAGGGTGGCGGGCTCCTCGGCGCCGCCCGTCCAGATTCTCATCGACGGCCTCGGCCTGGGCACCGCCAAGCTGATGCTCCTCATCGTCATCGGCGCGATGCTCTTCTGCGGCCTCGCCAACCTCACCAGCAACACCCGGCAGATCTTCGCCTTCTCCCGGGACGGCGCCATGCCCGGCTCGGGCCTGTGGCACTCGGTCTCTCCGCGCACCCGTACGCCCGTGAAGGCCGTGTGGCTCGCGGTGGCCTGCTCGCTCGCCCTGGTGGTCCCGGGCTGGTGGTCGCACACGGCGTTCACCGCGATCGTCAGCGTCAACGTGGTCGGACTCTTCCTCGCCTACGCCGTGCCGATCTTCCTGCGGCTGCGGCTCGGCGACGAGTTCCAGCCCGGCCCCTGGCACCTGGGCCGCTGGGGCAGGCCGATCGGCTGGCTCGCGGTGATCTGGATCGGGCTCAGCAGCGTCCTGTTCATGCTGCCGCAGGCCTCACCGATCACCGTCGACTCCTTCAACTACGCGCCGATCGCGCTGGCCGCCGTCCTGGTCGTGGCCACGGTGTGGTGGTTCGCCACCGCCCGCCGCCGCTTCCAGGGTCCGGTCAGCTACGGCGGCCCCGACGAGGTCGCCGCGATGGACCTCGTCTGACCCGCACCGGCCACGGCCCCGGCGCACGGCATTCCGTCCGCGCCGGGGTCGTCGTGCACCCCCCTTCGACCCACTCCAGTGGCCCAGACCAATATTGGTGGCGCGCCATGCGCGGAAGTGCTGGCAGGGGCATGCCGTCTCCTCCATAGTTGGCGCACAACCACACCGGACCAGCAACGACTCGGATACTTGGGGGTTGACCGAGCCCATGAGCAGAGCCCAGGAACCGTCCCGCCGCACCGTCCTCACCGCCGCAGTGGTCGCCGCGGTCGCCTCCGGGGCCGTGCCCGCGGCCGCCGCCACCGCGAAGGCGTCCGGCGCCGACGCGGACGACCCCGCCCAGGTGCCGGCCCGTCCCATCGACTACCACGCCTGGACGACGTACCGCGACTGGCGCCTGGGCGCCGCCGAGGGTGTCCGGGCCGTCTCCGGCCTGCGCCCCGGTGTCGAGATCGGCACCGCCGCCGGCCGCACCGACTACACCGACCCGCACACGGGCACCACCGCCGGCTGGGAGTACGCGACCTGGACCTCCCCGGTGCACCGGCTCGCCGTGCCCGCGACGGAGGTCGTCGCCTCCTGGAACGCGCACACCCCCGACGGCACCTGGCTCCAGGTCGAGCTGCGGGGCACGTACTCGGACGGCACCGACACGCCCTGGTACGTGATGGGCCGCTGGGCGTCCGGGGACCAGGACATCAAGCGGACCTCGGTGGACGGCCAGAAGGACGGCAGGAGCACGATCTGGACCGACACCTTCGCCGTCGACGACGCGAGCACCGGCCTGCGGCTGGCCTCGTACCGGCTGCGCCTGACCCTCTACCGCAGGCCGGACACCCGGCTCACGCCGACCGTCTGGCGGCTCGGCGCCATGGGCTCCGACATCCCCGACCGCTTCACCGTGCCGGCCTCCACCGCCGGGTTCGCCGGGGAACTGGGCGTCCCGCGCTACTCGCAGGAGATCCACAAGGGCCAGTACCCGGAGTACGACAACGGGGGCGAGGCCTGGTGCAGCCCCACCTCCTCGCAGATGATCGTCGAGTACTGGGGCGGCCGGCTCACCGCCGAGCAGCTGTCCTGGGTCGACCCGTCCTACGCCGACCCGCAGGTGGACCACGCGGCCCGCTCCACCTACGACTACCAGTACCAGGGCTGCGGCAACTGGCCCTTCAACGCCGCCTACGCGGCCACGTTCAAGGGCCTCCAGGGCGTGGTCACCCGGCTCGCCTCGCTGACCGAACTGGAGACGCTGATCGCGGCCGGCATCCCGGCCATAACGTCACAGTCCTTCCTGAAGACCGAGCTGACCGGCGCCGGGTACGGCACCTCGGGTCACCTGATGACCGTGATCGGCTTCACCGCGGACGGCGACGTGATCGCGGGCGACCCGGCCTCGGCCGACGACGCGGCCGTGCGGCGGGTCTACCTGCGGCGCGAGTTCGAGAACATCTGGCTGAGGACCAAGCGGTACAACGCCTCCGGCAAGGTCGTCTCCGGCACCGGCGGGGTCTGCTACCTCTACTTCCCGGCCCAGCCGAACCCGCGCCAGCGCAAGGCGCTCCAGGCGGTGGGGGTGTGCTGACCCGGACCGTGTGAGCAACGTCTCCGCCGCAAACGCCGTCGCGGGTGGCAAGGTGGACAAATAGGTGGGGGGTTCCACTCCGTTCGTCCGACCTCTGCGAGAAACCATGACCGCACAGCAGGCCACCGCCACCCGCGTCCGCACCGGCGGCCCCCGGGAAGACGGCCCGACGATCCTCGAGCACGTCATGGGCTGGGTGCTTGTCGCGGTGATCGCGATGCTGGTGACCCGGCTCGGACTGCTCTGACCCGACTCCTTACCCGGTCGGCATGTTCTGACATACTGCGGAGGTCCCGCCGACCTCCTAGACCAGGGTCGAAATTGAATATGAGTCAACAGCGTGCCGCCGTCCGTCCCCGGGCGCGCGGCACCGAGCGTTCCGTGGCGCGTCGCGCCGAACTCCTCGCCATCGGGCGGAAGCTGTTCGCCGACACGTCGTACGACGCGCTGTCCATGGACGACATCGCCCGGCAGGCACATGTCGCCAAGGGGCTGATCTACTACTACTTCCAGTCCAAGCGCGGCTACTACCTGGCGATCATCCAGGACTCCGTCGCCGACCTGGTCACCTTCGCCGCGAGCGGCCTGGAACTGCCCGCCGTGGACCGCGTCCAGCGCACCGTCGACAGCTACCTGCGCTTCGCCGAGCACCACCAGGCCGCCTACCGCACCATCGTCAGCGGCGGGGTCGGCTTCGACACCGAGGTGCACGCCATCCGGGACGGGGTGCGCGAGGCGATCATCGACACCATCGCCGAGGGCGCCTACGGGCGCAGTGACATCGCCCCGCTCGCCCGCATGGGCCTGCTCTCCTGGGTGTGCAGCGTCGAGGGGGCCACCCTCGACTGGATCGACCGCCCCGAACTCTCCCGCGACACCATGCGCGATCTGCTGGTGAAGATGCTCGGCGGATCCCTGCGCGCCGTGGCGGAACTGGATCCGTCCTACCCGGCCCCGCTCCCGGCCTGCCGCAACGCCTGACGGCGAGGAGCGGAGGCTCGTGGTCCTCCGCTCCAGCCCCCCGGCTCCGGGGCTAGTTGATCGACTTGATCAGCTCACCGTTCGTGGTGTCGCCGCTGAGTTCCCAGAAGAAGGTGCCGCCGAGGCCCTGCTGGTTCTTGTACGTCATCTTCGTGGCGATGGTCGCCGGGGTGTCGTAACTCCACCAGTTGTTGCCGCACTTGGCGTAGGCCGTGCCACCCACCGTGCCGGTGGCCGGGCACTTGGTCCTGAGCACCTTGTAGTCGTCGATGCCCTGCTCGTACGTCCCCGCCGCCGGACCCGTCGCGGTGCCGCCCGGCGCCGCCTGCGTGACCCCGGTCCAGCCGCGCCCGTAGAAGCCGATGCCGAGCAGCAGCTTGGCGGCCGGGATGCCGAGGCCCTTCAGCTTGGCGATGGTCGCCGAGGTGTGGAAGTTCGCCTTCGGGATGCCCGAGTAGGAGTTCAGCGCAGAGTGCGGGGCGGTCGGGCCGGTCGGGTCCCAGGCGCCGAAGTAGTCGTACGTCATCGGGTTGTACCAGTCGACGTACTGGGCCGCGCCCGCGTAGTTCGCCGCGTCGATCTTGCCGCCGCTGGTGGCGTCGGCGGTGATCGCCGCGGTGACCAGGCTGCCCGGGCCGAACTTCGAGCGCAGGGCGGCCATGACGTTCTTGAAGGCCTCCCGGCCGCTGGCGTCGCAGGTGTTGCCGCAGGCGTTCGGGTACTCCCAGTCGATGTCGATGCCGTCGAAGACGCCCGCCCACTTGGAGTTCTTCACCAGGTCGTAGCAGGACTGGGCGAAGGCGGCCGGGTTCCTCGCGGCCTCGCCGAAGCCGCCTGACCAGGTCCAGCCGCCGAAGGACCACAGGATCTTCAGGCCGGGGTGCTTCTTCTTCAGCTTCAGCAGCTGGTTGAAGTTGCCGCGCAGCGGCTGGTCCCAGGTGTCGGCGACGCCGTCCACGGACTCGGCGGCGGTGTAGGCGCGGTCGGTGGCCGCGTACGAGTCGCCCATGGCGCACTTGCCGCCGGTGACGTTGCCGAACGCGTAGTTGATGTGGGTCAGCCTGGCCGCGGAGCCCGAGGTCTCGATGTTCTTGACGTAGTACTTGCGGTCGTAGGTGCCCCATTCGGTGAAGTAGCCGACGACCTTGGAGCCGGCCTTCAGCTGGGGAGCGGCCGGCGCGGCCGCGGTGGCGGTGCCCGCCCCGGCCAGCAGCCCGGCTCCGAGGGCGGCGGAACAGACGGCGGCGACCAGCGCCCGCAACCCTGTGCGGGGGCGGTGGGGAGTGTGCATCGGGTGGCTCCTCGTGGGGGAGAGGGGAACGCGCGCCGATTGGCATGAACGCGGTAAAGCGTTGGTCATGCACAGTAGGAGGACTAGACCACTGCGTCAATGGTTCGGACCAATTTCAGGGGTGGGGGGAGTTCCGGCTGGATTCTTGAAGTAAGCGGTCGTTAACTGGTGACGGGAGGCCGCTGATCGGGCATACTCACGGCACAGAGCCGCTGGTCAGCCGCTTCCGAGACCCGGGAGCGGGCGCCTTCGGCGAACTGGAACGACCAGGCGGAGCCGCCCCACCCACGGCGCATCCGCCGATGTGCCCGAACAGGGAGGAGACCGACGCCATGTCCGACCGCGACCCGCAGCCGGTGGAGCGTCAACTGCCCACGGAAGAGGCGAGAGATCTGCTCGCGCTCGTCCGTGAGATCGCGCAGCGCGAGATCGCGCCGAAGGCGGCCGAGGAGGAGGACGCCGGACGCTTCCCGCGCGAGGTCTTCACCCTGCTCTCGGACTCGGGCCTGCTGGGCCTGCCGTACGACTCCGAGTACGGCGGGGGCGAGCAGCCCTACGAGGTCTACCTCCAGGTCCTGGAGGAGCTGGCCGCGGCCCGCCTCACCGTCGGCCTCGGCGTCAGCGTGCACACGCTCGCCTCCTACGCCCTCGCCGCCTACGGCACCAAGCAGCAGCAGGTCGAGCACCTGCCCGCGATGCTCGGCGGCGGCCTGCTCGGCGCCTACTGCCTCTCCGAGCCGTCCTCCGGTTCGGACGCGGCCTCACTGCGCACCAAGGCCGTCCGGGACGGCGACGGCTGGGTGATCACCGGCACCAAGGCCTGGATCACGCACGGTGGGATCGCCGACTTCTACACCGTGATGGCCCGCACCGGCGAGGACGGCTCGCGCGGGATCACGGCCTTCCTGGTGCCGGGCGACGCCGAGGGTCTGAGCGGCGCGGCGCCCGAGAAGAAGATGGGCATGAAGGGCAGCCCCACCGCCCAGGTCCACTTCGACGGCGTCCGGGTCGGTGACGACCGGCGCATCGGGGAGGAGGGCCAGGGCTTCTCGATCGCGCTGTCCGCGCTCGACTCGGGCCGGCTCGGCATCGCGGCCTGCGCCATAGGCGTGGCCCAGGCCGCGCTCGACGAGGCGGTCGGCTACGCCACCGAGCGCCGGCAGTTCGGCCGCCCCATCGCCGACTTCCAGGGGCTGCGCTTCATGATCGCCGACATGGCCACCCAGATCGAGGCCGGCCGCGCGCTGTACCTCGCGGCCGCCCGGCTGCGCGACGCGGGCAGGCCGTTCGCCAAGCAGGCGGCCATGGCCAAGCTGCACTGCACCGACACGGCGATGAAGGTCGCCACGGACGCCGTGCAGATACTCGGCGGCTACGGCTACACCGCCGACTTCCCGGCCGAGCGCTACATGCGCGAGGCCAAGGTCCTGCAGATCGTCGAGGGCACCAACCAGATCCAGCGGATGGTCATCGCCCGTCACGTGGCAGGGCCTGAGGGTCGCTGAACTGCCCCCTGCGGACCGTCGGTGCCGCCAGCCTGACCCACTCCGGGTCGTGGCGGCCCGGCAGGGTGCGGCCCCGGTCCTCCCAGGTGCGCATCAGGTCGCGGTAGATGGGCGGGTCCTGCGGCGCGGGCGGCGGCGGCACCGATTTTGCGGGGCGGGGCACGAAGATGCGGCGCTGACGCCCGGTCGCCCAGTACGTGGCGGTCATGCCTGGGGAACGCGGCGGACACCGGGCAGGTCACGGTCCGACGGAATCGAGCGCGAGTTCACGGACGTCCGGTTCCGGCTCTGGCCTCCTCCGGACATCTGACGTACCGTCAGCGGACTGTCCTCCAGGGGGTGTCCGTGGCCGACGACCGTCCCGTACCGCTCGACGAGTACCCCGTCCACCAGGTGCCGCTGTCCATGAAGCACATGGCGACCGGGGACCGGAACGCCTACGACCGCTGCATCTTCCACGTCTTCGACCACACCGGCCGTGCCCTGCTCATCCTCGGCCTCGGTGTCTACCCCAACCTGGGCGTGATCGACGCCTACGCGACCCTCCGCACCGGGGACATCCTGCACGCCGTCCGCGCCTCGGACGCGCTCGGCGAGGACCGGATGCGGCTCGCCGTCGGCCCGCTGCGCATCGAGGTCCAGGAGCCGCTGAGGCGGCTGCGTCTGGTCTGCGAGGACGACCTGTCGTACGACCTCACCTGGACCGCGGCCTTCCCGGCCCTGTGGGAACCCCACCACCTCCAGCGCCGGGGCGACCGGCTCACCCTGGAGGGGCGCAGATTCGTCCAGGCGGGCACGGTGACGGGTGTGATCCGGGCGGGCGGCACGGAGTTCGAGGTCTCCTCGGAGGGCTGGACCGGCACTCGGGACCGCAGCTGGGGCGTACGGCCGGTGCCGGGGGAGGAGAGCGGCAGGCTCGCCGAGGACCACCCGACCGAGGGCTTCCACTGGATCTGGTGCCCGGTCCGCTTCGAGGACCGCTTCCTGATGGTCATCACCCAGGAGGACGCCGACGGCCACCGCTCCCTGAACGATGCCACCCTGCTCCGCCCCGGCCACCGCGACCGCCAGCTGGGCTGGCCCCAGGCCGAGATCACCTACCGCTCCGGCACCCGTCACCCCGAGCGCGCGGTCGTCCACCTCGGCGACCCGCGCAAACCGCTGGAGCTGGAGGCGGAGATCCTGGCCTCGTCGCCGCTCGCGGTCGGCGCGGGCTATCCGCCGGCGGACGACTGGCAGCACGGAACCTGGCAGGGCCGGGGATGGACCGACCGGCGCACCTACGACATGGCGTCGCCGCACCCCCTCGCCGCCTACGGCGTCACCGACCACTCCGCCCGCTTCCGGATGGACGGACAGACGGGCTACGGCATCTTCGAGCACGGTTCGTTCGGCCGGCACGACCCGAGCGGCTTCACGGGCTTCGGCTCGGTCGCACCCTGAGGGAGGGCGAGATGGCCACGGCACCGCGTCCGCGCACCAGCACCCGCGACCCCGAGGAGCTCACCCGGCGCCTCACGGCCTGGCTCGGTACCCGGCTGCCCGGGGCCAAGGCCGTCGGAGTCACCGTCCCGGCCTCCAACGGGATGTCCAGCGAGACCCTGCTCTTCGACATCGAGCACCCCCGGCCACCCCTGCGTTCCTGCGCGTTGCGGCTCGCGGCGGACCCGGCGGCGTACACCGTCTTCCCTCAGTACGACATGGCCCGCCAGTACCGCACCCTGAAGCTCGTCGCCGACCGCACCGACGTCGCGGTGCCCCGGGTGCTCTGGCTGGAGGAGGACCCGGAGCCGCTCGGGGCGCCGTTCTTCGTCATGGAAAGGGTGGCCGGACGGGTGCCGCCGGACGTCATGCCGTACACGTACGAGGGCAGTTGGCTGCACGCGGCGAGCGACGCGGAGCGCGAGCATCTGGAGGCCGCCACCGTCGCTCTGCTCGCCCGGCTGCACGACCAGATCCCCTTGCGTGAAGCCGGGTTCCTCGCCGTGCCGGGCGAAGGCGACGCCCTGCGCCGGCATGTGACGGCCCAACGGGCCTACTACTCCTGGGTGACCGACGGGCTCGCCCGCTCACCGCTGATCGAGGCCGCGTTCGACCGGCTGGAGCAGCTGTGGCCGCGCGAGCCCGGCACACCGGTCCTCAACTGGGGCGACGCCCGGATCGGGAACGTCGTCTACGACGGCTTCGACCCCGTCGCCGTCCTCGACTGGGAGATGGCCGCCCTCGCCCCGCGCGAGGTGGACCTCGGCTGGACCGTCTACCTGCACCGCTTCTTCCACGACCTGGCGGTCGCCTCCGGACAGCGCGGACTGCCCGACTTCCTGCGCCGCGACCGCGTCGAGGCCCGCTACACCGGACTGACCGGTCACACCCCGCGGGACATGGAGTTCTACACCCTCTACGCGGCCCTGCGGCACGCGATCGTGATGCTGCGCGTCGCCTACCGCCAGGTGTACTTCAAAGAGAACGCCGTGCCGGCGGACCCGGACACGCTGATCCTGCACCACGGCAGTCTGCGCGCCATGGTGCAGGGCAGCTACTGGGACTGAGCCGGGCCGGTCCGCGGGGACTCAGGCGGCCTGGCGGCGCATCTCCGGTACGCGCATCGGGCGCGAGCCCGGGCCACCGACGTGCGAGAAGGGCTGCGTCCGCCAGTCCAGACCCTGGGGGAGCGTGAGCAGCAGGGCCATGTCCTGCTCCTGCGGCTCGAAGGACTCGTCCGCGGGGCGGGCGTCGGCCGCCGCGCGGCCCGTGCCCGCGCAGACCGTGAGCCCGAACGGGTTCCACGGCGAGGCGCACAGCGCGTGCTCCGGCAGGATCTCCTCGTCCGCCAGCAGCGCGATCGGCTGTGCGCAGTCCGGGCAGATCACCCGGTACATCTCGAAGGTGTCGTAGGCGTCGAGCTCATCGGCCTCGAGGGCGTCGGGTTCGACACCCTCCGGCTCGGGCTCGACCACCGGCTGCTGCCGCTTGGACGCGGAACGACCAGGGCGCTTGAGACTCTGCATGGGTTTCTCCCCCTAAAGGTGGGCCGTGAAGGCACTGCGGCCTCGACCACAGCAAGCACTTCCCGTCCGCTCTCGGCGGTAATCACGAGAACATCACGGAGCTGGTTCGAGCGCTGTGGCGTTCGTCACATGCCGTGCGCAGGTGCCCGCTGCGGTCCTTTTTGTGCCGGAGCGGGTGTGACCTGCGTTGCTGAGCTATCCGAGGAGATCAACGGCACTGTAGGTTTTGGCGCCATGGAGGAGCTGGACCGTCAGATCGTGCAGCTGCTCGTCAAGGACGGGCGGATGAGCTACACCGACCTGGGCAAGGCCACGGGCCTGTCCACGTCGGCGGTGCACCAGCGGGTGCGCCGGCTCGAACAGCGTGGTGTCATCCGCGGCTATGCCGCGGTGGTCGACCCTGAGGCCGTCGGGCTGCCCATGACGGCGTTCATCTCGGTGAAACCCTTCGACCCCAGCGCCCCGGACGACATCTCGGACCGCCTGGCCGGCGTCCCCGAGATCGAGGCCTGCCACAGCGTCGCCGGCGACGAGAACTACATCCTCAAGGTGCGCGTGGCCACCCCGCACGAACTGGAGGAGCTGCTCGCCCGGGTCCGCACCCTGGCCGGCGTCTCCACCCGCACCACCGTCGTGCTGTCCACCCCCTACGAAGCGCGTCCCCCGAAGATCTGAACCGCCCGCCCCGGTGCCCCCGCTCTCCTGCGTACGCGAGAGACTGTGGGGCATGAGCGAGCAGTCCGCCGACCCCAAGACCGTCCTCCTGCGCCGCGGAGAGGTCCACAGCCCCGCAGACCCCTTCGCCACCGCGATGGTGGTGGAGCGCGGCCAGGTCGCCTGGGTCGGCTCCGAGGGCGCCGCCGACGCCTTCGCCGACGGCGTGGATGAGGTGGTCGACCTCGACGGCGCCCTGGTCACCCCGGCGTTCACCGACGCCCATGTGCACACCACCGCCACGGGTCTCGCCCTGACCGGCCTGGACCTGTCCGACGCCCCGTCCCTGGAGGCGGCCCTCGCTCTCGTCCGCGACTTCGCCGCGGCCCGCCCCGACGACCGGGTCCTGCTCGGCCACGGCTGGGACGCCGCCCGCTGGCCCGGCGGCCGCCCGCCGACGCGCGCCGAGCTCGACACGGCCACCGGCGGCCGCCCTCTGTACCTCTCGCGCATCGACGTCCACTCGGCGGTCGTCACCTCGGCACTGCTCGACCTCGTGCCCGGTCCCGGCCGGGCCGACGGCCCGCTGACCGCCGACGACCACCACGCCGTGCGCGAGGCAGCCCTCGCCGCCATCACTCCCGCCCAGCGCGCCGAGGCCCAGCGCACCGCGCTCGCCCACGCCGCATCCCTCGGCATCGGCTCCGTGCACGAGTGCGGCGGCCCGAAGATCTCCTCCGAGGACGACTTCACCGACCTGCTCGCGCTCGCCGCCGAGGTGCCGGGGCCGCGCGTCATCGGCTACTGGGCGGAACAGGACGTCGACCGGGCCCGCGCGCTGGGCGCCCACGGCGCCGCGGGCGACCTCTTCGTGGACGGCGCCCTCGGCTCGCACACGGCCTGCGTGCACCAGCCCTACGCCGACGCGGCCCACACCGGCACCGCCTACCTGGACGCCGACGCCGTCGCCGCCCATGTCGTCGCCTGTACCGAGACCGGGCTCCAGGCCGGCTTCCACGCCATCGGGGACGCCGCCGTCGACGCGGTCGTGGAAGGCATGCGGGCAGCCGCCGAGAAGGTCGGCCTCGCCCGCGTCCGCGCGGCCCGGCACCGCGTCGAGCACGCCGAGATGCTCACCCCCGAGACCGTCGCCTCCTTCGCCGAGCTGGGTCTGATCGCCTCGGTCCAGCCCGCCTTCGACGCGCTCTGGGGCGGGGAGGGCGGCATGTACGCCCACCGCCTCGGCGCCGAGCGGGCCCGCACCCTCAACCCGTTCGCCGCCCTGCTGCGCGCCGGTGTGCCGCTCGCGTTCGGCTCCGACAGCCCGGTCACCCCGCTCGACCCCTGGGGCACGGTGCGTGCCGCCGCGTTCCACCGGACCCCGGAGCACCGCGTCTCCGTCCGGGCCGCGTTCACCGCGCACACGCGCGGCGGCTGGCGGGCCATCGGCCGCGACGACGCGGGCGTCCTGGTGCCCGGCGCACCCGCCGACTACGCCGTCTGGCGGACCGACGAACTGGTCGTACAGGCCCCCGACGACCGCGTGGCCCGCTGGTCCACCGACCCGCGCTCCGGCACCCCCGGCCTGCCCGACCTCACACCGGGCCGTGACCTGCCGGTCTGCCTGCGCACCGTCGTTGACGGACGGACGGTGTTCGTACGGCCGGGCGAGTGATCTCCCGGGGTGGCGCGGTGGTCATCGTTCCCGGTCGCGGCGTCGCCCGACCTGCGCATCCTCTGGGTTCACCGCGGTCGGGTGGGTATCGGTGCAGGTCAGACGGTTGTTGACAGTCGGCGGCCGAGGGCCGGTAGGTTCGGCCGAGTCCACCACCGGACGCCCGACCGGGGAGTGTTCGCGCACTCGTCGCAGCGCCGCTGGGTCAGGGACGGTGTGCCGCACCGGGGCACCGTCACTGGGAGCCAGGCTCAGCGCCCGCGCCGACGAGGGAACGTTCCGGCCGGTCGGCAAGGTGTGACCCGGGTGGGGCCCGGGCGCTCAGTAGACAACGGCTTTCGGTCGTCCCGCAGCCAGCGGGGCCCAGGTCGGCCCGAAGGGCGCCGGGCCCCCATCCGTCGCGGCACGCAGGTACCGAAAAGTATGCTCTTACCCCACTCTTGTGGAATCGACACCAGCGTACGAACGAGAGGGAACGTCATCCCAGGCCGCGGCCACTATGGTGGACGCCTGCGTACGACATGAAGGGGCAGCAGTGAACGACGGCGACGGGACCCTCGCGGCCAAGGCCCAGGGGAGGCAGTTCGGTCCGCTCGGCACGGCCTTGGTGATCATTCCGACCTACAACGAGGCGGAGAACATCAAGACCATCGTCGGCCGGGTACGCAAGGCCGTCCCCGAGGCGCACGTCCTGGTGGCGGACGACAACAGCCCCGACGGCACGGGCAAGCTGGCCGACGAGCTGGCCGCCGAGGACGACCACGTCCAGGTGCTGCACCGCAAGGGCAAGGAGGGCCTGGGGGCCGCCTACCTCGCGGGCTTCCGCTGGGGCCTGGAGCACGGCTACGGCGTGCTGGTCGAGATGGACGCCGACGGCTCCCACCAGCCCGAGGAGCTGCCCCGGCTGCTCACCGCCCTCAAGGGCGCCGACCTGGTGCTCGGCTCGCGCTGGGTGCCCGGCGGCCGGGTGGTGAACTGGCCCAAGTCCAGGGAGTTCCTCTCGCGCGGTGGCAGCACCTACTCGCGCCTCCTGCTCGACGTACCGATCCGCGACGTGACCGGCGGCTACCGCGCGTTCCGCCGCGAGACCCTCGAAGGGCTCGGGCTCGACAAGGTCGCCTCGCAGGGGTACTGCTTCCAGGTCGACCTGGCCCGGCGTGCGGTCAGGGCCGGCTACCACGTCGTCGAGGTGCCCATCACGTTCGTGGAGCGGGAACTCGGCGACTCCAAGATGAGCCGGAACATCGTCGTGGAGGCGCTGTGGCGGGTCACCGCCTGGGGCGTCGGTGAGCGCGTCGGCAAGCTCACGGGCAGGGACAAGCAGGCCTAGGGCCGCTCCGCGGCTCCACCGCTGGGGCCGGTCGTCCCCTTATCCCGCGCTGAGCCGCGCCCAGGCACACTGGGAGCATGACGACTGGCGTTTCCACCTCTCCGTCCACCGCCCGGCCCCGGCGTTCCCGGCTGCGCAGGTATCTGCCGCTGGGCGTCGCCGTGTGGCTGGTGCTGGAGATCTGGCTGCTGACGCAGGTCGCCGGTGCGGCGGGCGGTCCCACCGTGTTCCTGCTGCTGGTGGCGGGCTTCGTCGCCGGCGCCGTGGTCATCAAGCGGGCGGGGCGGCGGGCCTTCCGGAATCTCAACGAGGCGCTGCAGCGTGGCGGGTCGCCGACGCGCGGTGGCGGCAACGGCCTGATGATGCTCGGCGGCCTGCTGCTGATGATCCCTGGGCTGATCTCCGACGCGGCCGGCCTGCTCCTGCTGCTCCCGCCCGTCCAGAAGGCCGTGAGCCGCTTCGCGGAGCGTGCCCTCGACCGGAGCCTGAGCAAGGCCGCCCCGGGCACCCTGGGCGACGCCTTCCAGCAGGTCCGCATCCACCGCCCCGACGGCAAGGTCGTACAGGGTGAAGTGATCAGGGAGGACACCGGCCGGGAGCCGGGGGAGCAGTGGCCGCCCCTGACCCGCTGAGCCGGGCTCGTGACCCGCTGAGCCGGGCCCGGCCGTGCGGCGCTCCTGGGGCAGCACGAAACCGCGGGCGCCGTACGTCTTCACGTACGGCGCCCGCGGTTACTCGTGTGTCTCGCGTTACGCGCTCTTGCGGCTGTCTCGCGGGTGAACGGCGATGTTCATCGCCCCCGAGCGCAGAACCGCCAGACGCTCCTCGAGGACCTCTTCGAGCTCCTCACGGGTGCGCCGCTCCATCAACATGTCCCAATGGGTACGCGCGGGCTTGGCCTTCTTCTCCTCAGGGCCGTCGCCGTCCACCAGGAGTGCCTGGGCCCCACAGACCTTGCACTCCCACTCCGGCGGGATCTCCGCCTCGACCGAGAAGGGCATCTCGAAGCGGTGCCCCTTCTCACATGCGTACTCCACGGCCTGGCGCGGAGCCAGGTCGATACCGCGGTCCGTCTCGTAGCTGGTCACTACGAGGCGCGTACCGCGAAGAGCTCGCTCACTCATGAATCGTGCCTCCCGGGCTTGTCGCCCACAGGACAGGTGTCGCTGTCGTCGTCATCCGGTCAACGTCCGGTCGGCGGTAAAGATTCCCGTTCCGAGTCCCGTTCCGGGTCATGCGTCGCCGTCGTAGCCGCCCCTTGTTCTACCCACAGGCGCCCGGTTTGTCACATCTGCTAGCAGATGTCACCCAGCGTTTCGGCATCTTTGACGCGCAGTAACGGTACGCCTGGCAGGCCAAACGCGTACACTACCGCCCTTTCGCGTCGAGCGCTAAATCGTTCCTAGATCCTTTCCGGAACCGGGTTGCCCGCCTCGCCGATCGCCCGCCGGACCGGAACCCTCGCGAGCAGGACGAAACCGATGACGAAGAAGGCCACCAGCGAGATGATCGCGGAGCGATAGCTCCCGGTCAGCTGGTAGGTCACCCCGAACAGCAGCGGCCCGAGCCAGCTCATCCCGCGGTCGCTCATCTCGTACGCGGAGAAGTACTCGGCCTCCTTGCCCGGCGGCACCAGATGCGAGAACAGCGACCGGGACAGCGCCTGGCTGCCGCCGAGGACCAGCCCGATACCCGACGCCAGCACGAAGAACCAGACCGGCGCCCCGGCGGGCAGGAAGTAGCCGGCCCCCAGGGTGACCGTCCAGGCCACCAACGAGCCGAGGATCGTCCGCTTCGCCCCGTAGATCCGGGCCAGCCGCCCCATCGTCAGCGCCCCCGCCACAGCCAGCACCTGCACCAGCAGTACCGCACCGATGAGCGTCGACTGCCCGAGTCCCAGCTCCTCGGAGCCGTAGACCGAGGCCTGGGAGATCACCGTCTGGATGCCGTCGTTGTAGATGAGGTACGCGAGCAGGAAGCCGAGCGTCAGCGGATGCCGGCGCATGTCCCGGACGGTCGCCGTGAGCTGCCGCAGCCCGGGGGCCGTCGCACGTTCCACGCGCGCGTGCCGGTCGCGCAGCCGGCTCAGCGGTACGAGCGTGAAGACACCCCACCACAGTCCGGCCGAGGCCAGACAGATGCGGACCGCGGCCGTCTCGGAGAGGCCGAAGGAGTCGTGCGCCGAGTACAGGACGAGGTTGGCCACGAGGACCAGGGAGCCCGCCGCGTAGCCGAAGGCCCAGCCCCGGGAGGAGATCGCGTCGCGCTCCTCGGGCGGGGCGATCTGCGGCAGGTAGGAGTTGTAGAGCATCATCCCGACGGACTGTGCCGCGTTCGCCACGATGAGGAGCACCCCGCCGAGCAGATAGCGGTCGCCGTCGAGGAAGAACATGCCCGTCGTCGCCGCCGCCCCCGTGTACGCGGCTGCCCCGAGCAGCGGCTTCTTCCGGCCGGTACGGTCCGCCGCCGCGCCCACCAGGGGCATCAGGACGACGGCCACGATCACCGACAGGGACACCGAATAGGCGAAGAAGGAGCCCGCCCGGACGGGTATCCCCAGCGGATGCACATAGCCGTCGGCGTCGGCCGCCTTCTCGGCCACCGCGGTGAGGTACGGGCCGAGGAAGACAGTCAGAACGGTCGTCGAATAGACCGAGCACGCCCAGTCGTAGAAGTACCAGCCGCGCTGTTCGCGCCGCAGCCCCGCGGCCTCGTCGGCCGCCTGTGTCCGCACGGTCTCGGTGCCCACCCGTGCCCTCGCTTCCCCGCTGAAGTGCCGTGCGAAGGCGCGGCCCGGTCGTCCCGGGTCCTCAGACCCAGACGCCGCGGTCCTCCATGACCTTGCGCAACGTGTCGATGTGATCGGTCATGATGCCATCGACACCGAGCTCCAGGAGCCGGTGCATCCGCTCCGGTTCGTTGATCGTCCACACGTGAACCTGCAGCCCGAGCGCGTGGGCGGCGCGGACGAAGCGCTCGTCGACCACCGGGACGCCCGACTGGGCCTCCGGAACCTGTGCGGCGACCGCGGAACGGCGCACCGAGGCCGGCAGCCCCCAGGAGCGCAGCCGCAGACTGAGCACCCCGCGGGTGCCGAACGAGGTGGCCAGCCGCGGCCCGGCCAGCCGCTGCGCCCGCAGTACCCGCGCCTCGGAGAACGAGCCCACACAGACCCGGTCCCAGGCGTTCGTGCGCTCGATGAGCTCCAGGAAGGGGCGCAGCGCAGGCTCCGCCTTGAGGTCCACGTTCCAGCGGACCTCGGGGAAGGTCTCCAGCAGCTCCTCGAAGAGCGGCACGGGTTCCCGTCCTCCCACGCGCGCGTAGGCCACGTCCCGCCACGGCAGGTCGGCGATGCGGCCCGCGCCGTCGGTGACCCGGTCGAGCGTGCTGTCGTGGAAGGCGACGAGCTTGCCGTCCGCCGTCGTGTGGACATCGGTCTCGATGTACCGGTAGCCGAGGTCGACCGCGCGCCGGAACTGCGCCACGGTGTTCTCCAGGCCGTCGGCGGCCCCGCCGCGGTGGGCGAAGGCGATGGGGCCCGGGTGGTCGAGATAGGGGTGGCGTATCGCGGTGGTCACGGACGCAGTATCGCCCCTTCCGGTTGCCCGGTGGCAACGATTGTGCTTCGCCCCGGTGCCGAGGGGGCGGCGAAGACGCGCAGGAAGAACTGGGCGAGCGGGCCGATGGACAGTGCGTACAGGACGGTGCCGATGCCGACGGTGCCGCCGAGGGCGAAGCCGGTCGCGACGACGGTGACCTCCACGACGGTGCGGATCAGCCGGATGGAGCGGCCGGTGCGCCGGTTCAGCCCGGTCATCAGGCCGTCGCGCGGGCCCGGTCCGAAATCGGCGGAGATGTAGAGGCCGGTCGCCATGCCGTTGAGCACGACGCCCGCGAGGAGAAGGGGCACCCGGACGGCGAGGGAGTGCACGTCCGGGAGCGCGGCCAGGGTGGTGTCCATGGCGAAACCGATCACCAGGACGTTGGAGACGGTGCCGAGCCCGGGGCGCTGCCGCAGCGGGATCCACAGCAGCAGGACGGCCGCTCCCACCATCGTCAGGACCAGACCCATGCTGAGCCCGGTGAGTTCGGCGAGCCCCTGGTGCAGGACGTTCCAGGGCTCCAGCCCGAGACCCGCCTTCACCAGGAGCGCGGAACTCGCGCCGTACAGCGCGAGCCCCGCGTACAGCATGAACAGACGTCGGCCGGGACGACTGGATCCGGGACGGCCGAATCCGGGACGACCGGGGTGACCGGGGCGGCCGGGAGTGGACATGAAATACCCCCCTGGGTGGTGACAGTGGCCTGATGCATGTCACTCTGTGGCTTGGAGTGGAAACCCATCCATGGCCAATTCGGGGAAGGTGGACTGATCGTCATGACGCAGTGGACCTCAGCGGTGGGGGCCGCGCAGCTCGCCCGACTGCTCACCTCCCAGCAGGACCGCCCGGCAGGCCCCGGCACGCGCCGTCCGCCCGCCTACCGCGCCCTCGCCGACGGCATCCGGCTGCTCGTGCTCGAAGGCCGCGTGCCGGTGGCCGCCCGGCTCCCCGCGGAGCGCGAACTGGCCCTGTCCCTCTCCGTCAGCCGTACGACGGTCGCGGCCGCCTACGAGGCCCTGCGCACCGAGGGCTTCCTGGAGTCCCGGCGCGGCGCCGGCAGCTGGACCGCCGTACCGGCGGGCAGTCCGCTTCCCGCGCGCGGACTGGAACCGCTGCCCCCGGAGGCCCTCGGCTCGGTGATCGACCTGGGCTGCGCCTCGCTGCCGGCGCCGGAGCCCTGGCTCACCCGTGCGGTGCAGGGGGCGCTGGAGGAACTGCCGCCCTACGCCCACACACACGGCGACTACCCGGCCGGACTGCCGGCCCTGCGCGCGATGATCGCCGAGCGCTACACCGCACGCGGTATTCCCACCATGCCCGAGCAGATCATGGTGACGACCGGCGCGATGGGTGCCATCGACGCGATCTGTCATCTCTTCGCGGGCCGCGGCGAGCGCATCGCCGTCGAGTCGCCGTCCTATGCCAACATCCTCCAGCTGATGCGGGAGGCGGGCGCGCGACTCGTGCCCGTCGCCATGGCCGAGGGGCTGACCGGCTGGGACGTGGACCGCTGGCGTCAGGTCCTGCGCGAGGCAGCGCCCCGGCTCGCCTACGTCGTCGCCGACTTCCACAACCCGACGGGCGCGCTCGCCGACGAGGACCAGCGGCGTCGGCTGGTGGACGCGGCCCGCTCGGCCGGGACCGTGCTCGTGGCCGACGAGACGATGACCGAGCTGTGGCTCGACGAGTCGTTCGGCGAGAGCGCGATGCCGCGCCCGGTCTGCAGCTTCGACCCGGCGGGCTCGACCGTCGTCACGGTCGGCTCGGCCAGCAAGGCATTCTGGGCCGGCATGCGGATCGGCTGGGTGCGTGCCGCCCCGGACGTGATCCGCAGCCTGGTCGCGGCGCGTGCGTATGCCGACCTCGGCACGCCCGTGCTGGAACAGCTGGCCGTGAACTGGCTGTTCAGCACGGGTGGCTGGGAACAGGCCGTCGCCCTGCGGCGCAGCCAGGCGCGCGAGAACCGGGACGCTCTGGTGGCCGCCGTGCGCCGCGAACTGCCCGACTGGGAGTTCGAGATCCCCCAGGGCGGCCTGACCTTGTGGGTCCGCGCCGGCGGCCTCTCGGGCTCGCGGCTCGCCGAAGCCGGGGAGCGGGTCGGAGTCCGTGTCCCCTCCGGCCCCCGCTTCGGCGTCGACGGCGCCTTCGAGGGATACCTCCGCCTGCCGTTCACGGTCGGCGGAGCGGTCGCGGAGGAGGCGGCTGCGCGCCTCGCGGCGGCGGCACGGCTGGTGGAGGCCGGGGCGACCGGTGGCGCCGAGGCGCCGCGCACGTTCGTGGCGTAGGCGAGCCGGCCGCTCCTGGTTCGGTTGCGGGTGTGCGGTGGCTGGTCACGCAGTTCCCCGCGGCCCTGGCGAGTTGCGGCGGCGCCCGGCCGCAGCCGACGGTCGCCTACGAACTCTCGGCAGCCACTGCCTTTGCAGCCAGCGGTTCCGTCTCGGGTACGGCTTCGACAGGAGTCGTCCGCGGCGGCAGCAGATCCAGCACCGCCTGCCGGTCGGCATCGGTGGTCGCGTCGTCGTAGGGATCGGGAGTCGACGGTACCTGGAGCCGATGTACCGGCCCCGACCCCAGCCGCGCATACCCCCGCCCGGGCGGCACGTGTGCCGGCGTCGTCGTGCGCGCCCGCATCCCCAGCACCGCCTCCACCTGCTCGGGCGCCGCGGGTCCCAGCACGACACGCGCGCGCGTGTACTGGCGCACTCCCTCGCTCAACGCGTCCACGCTGTCGAACTGTTCGGCCACGACCACGGTCACGTTCGCCGCGCGGCCGTGCCGCAGCGGCATCTGGAGGAGGGACTGTGGATCCCTGCGGCCGTCCGCGGCCATGAGGTGGGTGAAGACGCTCGGCCGGTCCAGCAGGACCCACAGCGGGCGCCGGGTGTCCTCGGGCGGGGCGTCGCCCGCCTGCCGGGCCCGGTTGACGGCGATGAGCCGCCGCTCGGTCTCCTGTGCGGCCCACTCCAGGCTGGCCAGGGCCCCGGCCGGTGCGCATTCCACGGCCAGCACGCCGTCCCGTCCGATCAGACAGGCGTACTCGCCGGTGCCGCCGCCGTCGACGATCAGTACGTCGCCGTACCGGAGCGCCTGCAGGGCGATCGAGCGCAGCAGGGTCGAGGTGCCGCTGCCGGGGTGACCCATGGCCAGCAGGTGCGGCTCGGTCGAGCGGATGCCGGTGCGCCACACGACCGGCGGGACGTCGTGCTGTTCCTCTTCGTAGGAGAGGGGGAGCGTCCGCTGGACCTCGCTCGGATCGGTGAACCCGAGCACGGTCTCGCCCGGCGCGGTGACGAAGCGCTGGGCGGCGATGCCGGTGGGGAGCGGAGCGAGGACGGTCACCGTCAGCCGGTTGCCCTCCTCGTCCCACTCGAAGTGGTACTCACGGCCCCGCCCGGCCTTCGCGGTGAGCAGCTGCTCGATCCGCGCGCGGGCCGCGGCTTCGCCGTCCGGGAAGTACGCGGGGTAGCGGATCACGAGATGACCGAAGCGACCGCCGTCGTCGAACTCGTGTGTCTCGAAGGCCTTTTCCCACTCCCCGCCGTGTGCGTACAGCGGAGTCGGGTCCTCGGCGGTGGAGAAGTACGGCACGAGCGCCTCGTACAGGGACTGGAGCCGCTCGGTCTGGGACTCGTCCGGCCCTTCGGGGGCCGGCGGGGTGCGGTCGCGGCCCTGCCAGGCCGCCGCCGCCATCAGGGTGATGGCGGCGAGCAGCGGTCCGTACGGAACCATCGCCACGAACAGGACCATCGAGGCCGCCAGGAACAGCAGCGGGCCACGCTTGTCCTTGGGCGTCTCGGCCCACCTGCGCCGCCCGGCCGAGGCCAGCCGGCGCAGCCCGCGCGAGATGGTGATCAGCGGGTGGAGGACATCGGTGGCACTGTCGGCCGCCGTCCGGGCCAGCTCCCGGCTCCGGGCGATCTGCGTCCGGGCGATCTGCGCGCTGTCTTTGCTCAGAATGCGGGGGAGAGGGCGCCGGGCCACTGCTGTCTCCTGTCGGTGCGTACGGGCGGGAGGCGGGGCGTCAGAACTTGATGCCGCCGAGGAGGCTCGCCAGGCTCTCGCCGCCGGCCTTGATGCTGGGGGCGATGGCCGTGCTCGACAGGTAGAAGCCGAACAGGGCCGAGACGGCGGCGTGTGAACCCTTGAGCCCGTCCTTCCTGAAGAAGAGGAAGACGATGATGCCGAGCAGGAGCACGCCTGACAGGGAGAGGATCATTTGAGGTCTCCTGGTGTCGAGAGGGGACAGTCACCATGAGTACTTCCAGGATCACAGGATGTATCTATACGATAAAAGGTGCAACCGGGTGAAATTCGGTAGATTTCCCCCGTCCAGCGGAGCCGTCGTGGGCCGGTTGAGCAGGGCGCTTGCGTCCGGCGGGGTCTGCAGTGATCTTTACCTCGGGCACTTCGGGTCATGTGAGGCGCGAGCCAGTACCCTTGCGATTCACCTGAACGGTTGTAAGAGAGGCGGTCCGGCCGATGAGTGAAGCCCCCGACCCCGAGGTCGTGGAGCTGGCGACCAAGATCTTCGATCTGGCCCGGCAGGGGCAGGCCGAGGAGCTGGTGGCGTACGTCGACAAGGGTGTTCCGGCCAACCTCACCAACGACCGCGGCGACTCCCTCGTGATGCTCGCCGCCTATCACGGTCACGCCGACGCGGTGCGCGCCCTGCTCGCCCGGGGTGCGGACGTGAACCGGATCAACGACCGAGGCCAGACCCCGCTCGCGGGGGCCGTCTTCAAGGGTGAGACGGAAGTGATCAAGGCCCTCCTGGAGGGTGGCGCCGATCCCGCCGCGGGTACTCCCTCGGCCGTGGAAACGGCACGCATGTTCGGTAAGGCGGAACTCCTGGAACTGTTCGGCGCACACTGATGCGGATGTCCTGACCAGGTACGACACACATAACGGGGGAGGCGGTACGGGGCCGCCGGAAATACGGTCGCGGCAGCACACACCGCGGGTCATCATGACGACGTGATTCACGGACGCGATGGCTGGGCAGGTGTTGCCGCACCGCGCGGGCCGTGATGCGGTCCGCATGGGCCACCTACGAGAGGCAGAGAGAAATGGTCTACAGCAAGCAAGAGACGGCGGGCGCTCCGACGTTGTGTCACGCGGCCAGGTAGTGCGTGTTTCCCGGTTGCGTCGACGCTTGATGTGAGGCTGTTTCCCATGTTCGATCCGGTCATAGCGCCCAGCGGTACGCTGCTCGGCCTGCTCCAGCGCGGCCGTGGCGACGGCACGCTGCACGCGCTCACCGCCCCGCGAGCCGAGGCGCTCGCGGCCCTGAACCACTGTGTGCTGCGAGACCCCCGCCACGACTGGCAGGTGGAGAACCGCTCGCTCTACTACGCCCGGCTCTACCTCGACCTGAACGGCGAGCTGGACGCCATCGAGGCGCACCTCTTCGACCCCGAGGACGTCCTCGACACCGACGAGTCCCGCACCGGCCTGGCCCTGGCGGTCCTCGGGCACCTCGCCTCCTACGGCAGGCGGGACGCGCTCGAACTGCTGCGCAGGTACGCCGCCCACGGGTCCAGTTGGGCCTGGGCCCTGGACGAGCTGGCCCTCAGGGACGACGACGCGGGCCTGCGCGCCCTCGCCGCCCCGGTGCTGGCCCGCTTCCCCGCCGACTCCGAGGGCGAGGCCGAGCTGGCCGCCGCCGTGCGCGACGCCTTCGAGCCGAGGCCCTGGCGGCTGTGGGCCGAGGATCCGCGCGAGTCGATCGCCACGCGTGTGCGTGCCGCCCAGGAGGCCGGCTGTTTCGACCGCTGGCAGCGCCAGATGCGGCCCACCGGGCCACGCCCCGGATGGAGCGTGCGAGCCGTCTTCGAGTGGGCCCAGCAGGGCATCGAGCGCGGCGCCGCACTGCATGTCCCGGCCGCCCGCTGCCTGGTCGCCGTGGCCGGCCCCGAGGACCGGCCGGAGATCCTCCAGGCCGCGAGAAACGGCATCGACGGCGCCCGCTGCACGGCGCTGCGCTACCTGGCCGACAGCAACGACCCCGACGCCCTCGACCTGATCGAGGCCGCCGTCGCCGACGGGACGACGGTCGTCGTGGAGGCCGCCGTCGACGCCTTCGAACGGATGCGCAGCATCGCCGCCGTGGACCGTGCGCGCCGCTGGGCCCAGCGCCCCGACGCCCTCGGCGCCGCCGCGGGACGCATGCTCGCCTGCCGCGGCGGAGCCCAGGACAGCGACCTCGTCCTCGGCGCCCTGCGCGAGGCCGTACGGGGCGAGGGCCCCGACGCGCCCACCCTGTGGACCCTGGTAGACGGCGCCGGCCGCCTCGGCATCGCCTGCGCGGCCCCCGTCCTGCGCCATGTCTACCGCGAGACGGCCTCCTCCCATCTCCGCGGCCGCGCCGCCCGCGCCCTGGCCGCCACCGATCCCTCCTTCGCCACCGGATTCGCCGTCGAATGCCTGTGGGACTGTGAGGAGACCACGCGGGAGATCGCCGCCCGGCACGCCGAGACCGGCGACGCCCGGGTCGTCGAACGACTCCGCCGCCTCGCCGCCGACCCGGCCGAGGAGGACGAGGTACAGACAGCGGTCCGCAGCCGCTTCGGACCGGACGCACCGGCCATGTGACCTCGCCGGGCACCGTCACACGCATACGGGACGGGCGGGAGACCGCCCGTCGGGTGAACACCGGGTGACCCGCGGGTCAGGCGGACATGGCGGCCGGCTGGCCCGCTCGGGTGTGCAGTCCAACGCTCATGGGACGTTCCCCGTCCGGAAAGATCGACGTTGACGCCGCCACGTCCGGCGCGGCGACAACACCCGTATGCGTGTCGTCATAGTGACCGAATCCTTTCCCCCCGATGTGAACGGCGTCGCCCACTGCGCGCTCCAGACCGCTCGGCACCTCGTGGATCGCGGCCACCACCCGCTCGTCGTCGCGCCGGCCACCGCACCTGGCACCAAGGCCGACGTCCTCGAGGCTCCGTGCCCCGTCGTCCGTGTCCCCTCCCTCCCCCTTCCCGGCTACCCCCAGGTCCGCGTCGCCCTCCCCAGCCGGCGCCTCGCCGCGGCGTTCACGGAACACCGCCCCGATGTGGTCCACCTGGCCAGTCCCTTCGTCCTCGGCGTCCGTGGCATGGCCGCCGCCGCCCGCTTCGGCATCCCCGCCGTGGCCGTCTACCAGACCGACCTGGCCGGATACGCGCGCACCTACATGGGCGCGGGCGAGGCGGCCGCCTGGCGCCGGATCCGCTCCGTGCACTCCGCCGCCGACCGCACCCTCGCCCCGTCCAGCGCCGCCCTGCACGACCTGGAGACACACGGCGTACCGCGGGTACGGCTGTGGCCGCGCGGTGTCGACACCGTCCGTTTTCGGCCAGAGCACCGCGACGAGGCACTGCGCCGCGAACTGGCCCCGAACGGCGAGCTGATCGTCGGCTACGTCGGTCGGCTCGCCCCCGAGAAGCAGATCGAACTCCTGGCCGGTGTCTGCGGCCTCGAAGGCGTCCGAGTCGTGATCGTCGGCGACGGCCCCAGCCGGGCCCACCTGGACGAGGCCCTGCCCGGCGCGGTCTTCCTGGGCCGCCGCACCGGCGACGAACTCGCCCGGATCTTCGCCTCGCTGGACCTGTTCGTGCACACCGGCCCCTTCGAGACCTTCTGCCAGACCGTCCAGGAGGCCATGGCCAGCGGCGTTCCGGTGGTCGCACCCGCCGCGGGCGGGCCGCTGGACCTGGTCGCCCACGGCCGCACCGGACTGCTCGTCCCGCCGCGTGACGCGAACGCCGTCACGGAGGCCGTACGCACCCTGACCGCGGATCCGAACCTGCTGGCCGCGTACGGCGCCGCCGGGCGGGCCATGGTCGAGGGCCGCACCTGGGCCGCCGTCGGCGACCGCCTGATCGCGCACTACGAAGCCGTGCTCGCCGCGCGCCAGAAGACGGTGGTGACGGTATGACCGGCTCACCCCTGCGCATCGTCCGGCTGGCCAACTTCGTCACCCCGGCCTCCGGCGGCCTGCGCACGGCCCTGCACGAACTGGGCAAGGGCTTCCGGGCCGCGGGCCACGAGCCGGTGCTCATCGTGCCGGGCGAGCGGCACACCGACCGCGACACGGAGCAGGGCCGGGTCATCACCCTGCCCGGACCGGTGCTGCCCGGCACCGGCGGTTACCGCGTCCTGACCGACAAGCGGCGCGTGGCCGCCGTCCTGGAGGACCTGGCCCCGGACCGTCTGGAGGTCTCCGACCGCACCACCCTGCGGTGGACCGGCCGCTGGGCGCGCCGCGCGCGCGTGCCCGCCGTGATGGTCTCCCACGAGACCGCCGACGGCGTGCTGCGCACCTGGGGCCTGTCCGAGAAGCTCGCCGCGCGGACGGCGGACTCCCTCAACACCCGCACCGCGCACGTCTACTCACGGATCGTGTGCACCACGGAGTTCGCCGAGCGCGAGTTCGTACGGATCGGCGCGCGCAACGTCGTACGCGCCCCCCTCGGCGTCGACCTGATGGAACGCCACCCCGCGCTGCGGGACCCGGCGCTGCGCGCGCTGCACGCGCGCGGGAACGAGGCACTGCTCGTGATGTGCTCCCGGCTGTCCGTGGAGAAGCGGCCCGGCACCGCCCTGGACGCCCTGGAGGCACTGCTGCGCCGCGGCAGGCGGGCGGTGCTCGTGGTGGCCGGGGACGGCCCGCTGCGGGCCCGGCTCGAGCAGCGCGCGCGGGAGCGCGGGCTGCCGGTGAAGTTCCTGGGGTACGTCGCCGACCGGGCCGCCCTCGGGGCGCTCCAGGCGTCCGCCGACGTGTGCCTGGCACCCGGACCCGCCGAGACCTTCGGGCTGGCCGCCCTGGAGGCGCTGGCGTGCGGGACACCCGTGGTGGCCAGCGCCTCGTCGGCGCTGCCCGAGGTGATCGGGGCCGCGGGAGCCGCTGCCGCCGACCGCGCGGACGCGTTCGCGGACGCCGTGGAACTGCTCCTGTCGCGCACCGAGCCCGAGCGGCGGGAGGCGGCACGCGCGCGTGCGGAGTGCTTCGGCTGGGGAACGGCGGTGGAGGCGTTCCTCGCGGCGCACGACGCGGAGGTACTGAAGCGCGCCGACGCCCCGGCCCGGCCCGGTGCCCGGGAGGGCGTGGCATGAGATCCGTCCGCTTCGTGGCCCTCGGCGACTCGCTCACCGAGGGCGTCGGCGACCCGGCCGGGGACGGCTGGCGGGGCTGGGCGGCGCTGCTGGCCGACGGTCTCGCCGAGGACGCCGGACAGGTGGAGTTCACGAACCTCGCCGTCAGCGGGGCGCAGACACGGGACGTGCTCGAACGGCAGACCCCGGCCGGTCTCGAACTGCGCCCCGACGTGGTGTCCGTGGTCATCGGCGTCAACGACACGCTGCGCCACACCTTCGACATCCACGCCGTGGCCGACCGGCTCGACCAGGTGTACGCGGCCTTCACCGCCCAGGGCGCCACGCTCCTCACCGCCTGTCTGCCCGATCCGGGCGCGATGCTCGGCCTCCCGGGCGCCCTCGCCCGCCCGCTGGCCCGCCGGCAGCGGGCGGTCAACGCGGTCGTCCACGAGCTGTCCGACCGGTACGGGGCCGTCCACCTGCACGCCGCGGAGGGCACCTGGCTCACCGACCGCGCCCTGTGGAGCGCGGACCGGCTGCACCCGGGCGAGCGCGGGCACCGGCAGCTCGCCGTGCACTTCCACCGCCTGCTCACCGTGGCGGGCCGGGCCGGCGGCGCGCCGCCGTCGCCCGTACCGGAGTTCCCCGCCCCGACCCGCTCGGCGAGCCTGCTGTGGCTCGCCACCGCCGGCACCGCCTGGGTGATCCGGCGCTGCAACGATCTGCTGCCGCAGCTGCTGCGGCTGGCCGCCGACGAAGTGCGCCACCGCGCGCGGGGCACCAGCGCCCGCCTGGACCTGCACGCCTCCGCCGCCGTGTCCGAGGCGCTGGCCGCGCTGACGAGGACGGAGCAGCCGGACACCGGCGGTGCCGACGCCGAGGCTCAGCGGCGCCGCACCGCCACGAACCGCACCGTGGTGCCCGGGACCGCCTGCGCGGCCGCCGGGAGATCGGCGCCGCGGACCACCGCGATCACCGGATAGCCCCCGGTGGTCGGATGGTCGGCCAGGAACACCACCGGACGGCCGTCCGGTGGTACCTGGACCGCGCCGAGCACCATCCCCTCACTGGGGAGTTCGCCGGTCCGGGCCCGCTCCAGGGCGGGCCCCTCGGTGCGCAGACCGATCCGGTTGCTCGCCGAGGACACCCGGTACGCGCGCGTGGTCAGCTCCCGGACCGCGCGCGCGGTGAACCAGTCGTCGCGCGGGCCCGGAGTCACCCGGAGCACGAGTTCGGCCGGCGGACGCGGCTGCGGGACGGCGTCCACGCGCGCGGGAGGGCCGGCCGGGGTGCCCAGCGGCAGCACCCTGCCGTCCGTGAGCGGTGCGGGGCCGAGGCCGGACAGCAGGTCGGTGGCACGGCTGCCGAGGACCGGCTCCACCGCGATGCCCCCGGACACGGCCACATAGGCGCGGACACCGGCCACCGCCGCCCCCACCTCCAGCAGCGCACCGGCGGGCACGGTGACCGGGGCGCCCCAGGCCGCCGGGCGGCCGCCCACGGTGACCGGGCAGGGCGCGCCCCCGATCGCCACGGTCACCGTCGAACGGGGGCGCAGGGCACAGCCGTCGAGGGTGGTCTCCAGGACGGCCGCGTCCGGCGGATTGCCGGCCAGCCGGTTGACGAGGGCCGCCGCCCGCGGGTCGAGCGCTCCGGAGCGGGGCACGCCGAGGTGCGCGTACCCGGGCCGCCCGCGGTCCTGCACGGTGGTCAGCGCCCCGGCCCGCACGACGACGAGAGCACGGTCGGTCATACGGCCCCCATGGGCGCGAGGCTGTCGCGGGGACGGCCGGTCACGCCTCACCCACCGGTACGAAGCGCACGCGCGCGCCCGGTGAGAGCAGCGCGGCCGGTACGCGCGCGTGGTCCCACAGCACCGCCTCCGCCGTGCCGATCAGCTGCCAGCCGCCCGGCGAGGAACGCGGGTACACGCCCGTGTACGGCCCCGCCAGCGCCACGGCACCTACCGGTACCGCCGTGCGCGGGGTGGCCCGGCGCGGGACGTCGTAGCGGGCGGGCAGCCCGGTGAGATAGCCGAAGCCGGGTGCGAACCCGCAGAAGGCCACGGTGAACTCGGTGCCGGCGTGGATCCGGGCCACCTCGTGCTCGGACACCTTCCAGTGCGCGGCGACCTCGGCGAGGTCCGGACCGTCGTACCGCACGGGCAGCTCGATCAGCTCCCGTGCGCGCGGGGGAGCGGGAGGTATCTCGGAGGAGGTCAGTTCGGATGCCCAACGGACCGGGTCGGCCAGGCCGTCGAGCAGGACCGTACGGGCCGCCGGGACGATCTCCCGGACGGTCAGCGAACCCTCCGCGCGCCGCCGCAGCAGCTCCGCGTGCAGGGCCTGTGCCTGCTCGCCCGAGGCGACCTCCACCAGCAGGGCGTCGTCACCGACGGGAAAGGCCCTCATGCGAAGGCCTCCACCCGCACGCCTGCCGCCCCCAGCCGCTCGCGCACCCGGCGGGCCAGCTCGACCGCACCGGGCGTATCGCCGTGCAGGCACAGCGAGCGGGCGCGTACCCGGATGTGCGCGCCGGAGTGCGCCGCCACCGTGCCTGAGCGCGCGAGGCTCACCGAGCGCTCCACCACGGCGTCCGGATCGGTCACCACGGCGCCGTCCCGGTCGCGCGGCACCAGCGTGCCCTCGTCGGTGTAGGCGCGGTCGGCGAACGCCTCCGTGACGGCCGGCAGCCCCGCCCCGGCGGCCAGCTCCAGGACCCGCGAGCCGGGCAGCCCGAGCACCGGCAGCGAACCGTCTGCCAGGAGGACGCCGTCGACCACGGCCGCGGCCTGCTCCTCGTCGTGCACGACCCGGTTGTAGAGCGCGCCGTGCGGCTTGACGTACGCCACGCGCGCGCCCGCGGCCCGCGCGAACACCTCCAGGGCACCGATCTGATAGGCCACTTCGGCCGCCAGCTCGGCGGGCGGCACGTCCATCGCGCGCCGCCCGAACCCGGCGAGGTCCCGGTAGGAGACCTGCGCGCCGATCGTCACCCCGCGCTCGGCGGCCAGCTCGCACACCCGGCGCATGGTGGCCGCGTCGCCGGCGTGGAACCCGCAGGCCACGTTGGCGCTGGTGACGACGGACAGCAACTGTTCGTCGTCGGTCAGCCGCCAGCGGCCGAAGCCCTCGCCGAGGTCGGCGTTCAGATCGATCGCGGTCATGGTCTTCCGTGTCTCCGGTTCTCGTGTCGGGTACTGCTCGCCGGCCTCGGCCGGCTCGCCGGTGTCAGTCGACGCCCACCACGCGGTACTGCTCGTCGCGGGCGTCGGTCAGGAACATCCGGCCCGGTGCGTGGGTGATGGCGAACGGCGGTCGCGAGGCCATCACGGCCGCCTGCGGGGTCACGCCGCAGGCCCAGAACACCGGGATGTCGTCGGGAGCGGCGTCCACCGGGTCGCCGAAGTCGGGCCGGCCGAGGTCCGCGATGCCGAGAGCCGCGGGATCGCCGCAGTGCACGGGGCCGCCGTGCACGGCCGGCAGCAGGCCGCTCTCCCGGATCGCGGTGCGCAGGTGCTCGGGCGGCACCGGGCGCATGGACACCACCATCGGGCCGCGCAGCCGGCCCGCCGGGCGGCACTGCCTGCCGGTCACGTACATCGGCACGTTGCGGCCCTGGTCGACGTGCCGGATCGGGACACCCGCACGGGCCAGCGCCCACTCGAAGGTGAAGCTGCAGCCGAGCAGGAACGACACCAGGTCGTCCCGCCAGCGCGCGCGCACGTCCGTAGGCTCCTCGACCAGCTCGCCGTCCTGCCACACCCGGTAGCGCGGCAGGTCGGTGCGCAGGTCCGCGCCCTCCGCGAGGACGGTGGTGGTGGCGCCCGCGTCCGTGACGTCCAGCACCGGACACGGCTTCGGGTTGCGCTGGCAGAACAGCAGCATGTCGTAGGCCCAGTCGGCCGGCACCGAGATCAGGTTCGCCTGTGTGCTGCCTGCCGCGACACCGGCCGTGGGGCCCGCCAGGCCCTCCCGGAAGCGGGCCCGCGCCGTTTTCGCGCTCCACGCGTGCGCGTGCGCGTCGACGAGGGTCACGGGCCGGTCCTCGGTACGGTTCACCCGCGTCACGCCAGCTCCTTCCCGCGCGTCTCCGGCAGCCCGAGCAGCGCAACCGCCGCGAGGCCGTAGCCGATCGCGCCGAAGACCAGCGCACCGCCCACGCCCCAGCTGTCGGCCAGGAAGCCCACCAGGGTCGGGAACACCGCGCCCACCGCGCGGCCCGCGTTGTACGTGAAGCCCTGCCCGGTGCCGCGCACCGCCGTCGGGTACAGCTCGCTCAGGTAGGAGCCGAAGCCGCTGAAGATCGCCGACATGCAGAAGCCGAGCGGGAAACCGAGCACCAGCAGCAGGGTGTCGGCGCCGTGCGGGATGTTCGCGTACGCGAGGATGCACACGGCCGAGAGCAGGGCGAACAGCCAGATGTTGCGGCGCCGGCCGAGCCGGTCGGTGAGGTGGCCGCCGGTCAGGTAGCCGAGGAAGGCGCCCGAGATCAGGAAGGTCAGATAGCCGCCGGTGCCGACGACGGACAGGCCGCGTTCGGTCTTCAGGTACGTCGGCACCCAGGTCGCCAGCGTGTAGTAGCCGCCCTGCACGCCGGTGGACAGCAGGCCGGCGAAGACCGTGGTGCGCAGCAGACCGGGCTCGCCGTCCCTGCCGGGCCGGAAGATCGCCGCGAACGAGCCGCTCCGGGGGCTCTGTTCACGGGCCGCCGTCGCCTCGGGCGCGTCGTGCACCCGCCGGCGCAGCCACACCACGAGCAGCGCGGGCAGCGCCCCGGTCCAGAACATGACGCGCCAGGCCAGATCGTCGCCGGCGAAGGAGAACACCAGCGTGTAGACGATCGCCGCCAGCGCCCAGCCGACCGCCCAGGAACTCTGGACCGCGCCGAGGGTACGGCCCCGGTGCTTCGCGCTCGCGTACTCGGCGACCAGGATCGCCCCGACCGCCCACTCGCCCCCGAAGCCGAGCCCCTGCAGGGCCCGGAAGACGAGCAGCGTTTCGTAGTCGGGCGCGAAACCGCAGGCCACGGTGAAGACCGCGTACGTGATCACGGTGATCATCAGGGCCCGGACGCGGCCCACGCGGTCCGCGATCACGCCCGCCACGGCACCGCCGATCGCGGAGACCACCAGCGTGACGGTGGTGAACAGGGCGGTCTGGCCGCTGTCCAGGCCGAAGTACGCGGCGAGCGCCACCATGCTCAGCGGCAGCGTGAAGTAGTCGTATGAATCCAGGGCATATCCGCCGAAAGCTCCGGCGAAGGCGCGCCGGCCGTTCGGGCCGAGGGCGTGCAGCCAGCCGAACGCGCCGTCCTCGGCGGCGCGTTCACCCTGTTCCGGTCGTGCGCCCGCGGTCACCGGCCGGGGCGGAGGGGTCGTGCTCATGGGCACCTCGCAGAGAAGGGACGGAGGGTGCGGGAACTGAGCAGTGCCGTGCGGAAGCTGTGCCGTGCTGAAGCTGTTGCGTGCGGAGCACCGTAGAGGATCGTTCAACGATCCTTCAATACCTACGTTGTCTCGTTCCGGGGTCTGCGATTGAATTCCGGGCATGGCAGAGCAGCTGACGGGACTGGCCGACGACCGTGCCCTCCTGGGGCGCACCAGCACCGCCGAACGGGTCTCCGACATCCTCCGGAGCCGGATCGCCGAGGGCTATTTCCCGCCGGGCACCCGCCTGTCCGAGGACGCCATCGGCGGCGCGCTGGGGGTCTCCCGCAACACCCTGCGCGAGGCGTTCCGGCTGCTCACCCATGAGCGTCTGCTCGTCCACGAACTCAACCGCGGGGTCTTCGTCCGGGTCCTGACCGTGGAGGACGTCGAGGACATCTACCGCACCCGGGCCCTCGTCGAGTGCGCGGTCGTCCGGGGCCTCGGCGAGCCGCCGTACCCGCTCGACGGCCTGGCCGCCGCCGTCACCGAGGGGCAGCTGGCGACCCACGAGAATGACTGGAAAGCGCTGGGTACGGCCAACATCCACTTCCACCGGGAACTGGTCGCCCTCGCCGGCAGCGAACGCACCGACGAGCTGATGCGCAGTGTCTTCGCCGAGCTGCGGCTCGCCTTCCACGTCGTGGACGACCCGCGTCGGCTGCACGAGCCCTACCTCGCCCGCAACCGGCAGATCCTGCAGGCGCTGCAGGACGGGGACCGGCGCGGCGCGGAGCGGCTGCTGGAGACCTACCTCACGGACTCGCTGGAGCGGGTCGTCGAGGTGTACCTGCGGCGGGTCGGCGAGGACGGCACCGGCGCCTCCTGAGCGGCGAAGCGCACCGGCGCCTCTTCAGCGTCCGTGACGGCCGTCGTTTCTGCGCCGTTTTAGTCGTTGTCAGACCGAGGACCTAGTCTGTGCACCGTGACTTCGCCTGCATCGACGGACAGCGTTCCGGCCCAGCTCAGCGCGGGACCGCGCCCGGCACCGGGCCCGGCCGCCGACGAGGGGCTGGCCCGTCGGCTGCGCGCGCTCGCCTGCACCGCGCCGCTGCACGACCTCGACGCACGCAAGGCCAATCTGGCCGGCGAGTACTCGGTGTACGGCATGGCCGAGGTGGCCCTGTCCGCCATCGACCTGGTCACGCTGAACATGGACTTCGACACGGGCGCCGACCACGAGCAGATCGTCGCCCGGCTCGTCCCGCGCATCGCGGCCCAGGCCCCGGACCGCCCCGTGGCCGAGCACGAGCGCGTGGCCCGCTGGGTCCTGGAGAACCTGATCAACGTCGGCAGCGTGGACCGCGGCTTCCGCGCGGTGTACGGCACCTTCGCGCCGGACGGCACCTATGTCCGCCGTGACTACGACTTCAAGCTGATCGAGGAGGTCCCCGGCCCCGGCGGCACGGTCTACCTCCGTACGACGGACGAGGCGGTCAACGTCCTGGTCGGCGCCCTGGACACCGATGTCACCAGCGCGCAGATCGCCGCCGAGGTCAAGCTGGAGGTGCTGATCAACCGCGGCCGCCTCGCCGACGCCCAGCTCGCCGCCGAGCAGGCCCGCTACCGCACCGTGCAGTACTCGGAGACCCTGCGCCGTGCTCTGGAGGCCACCCGGCGCAACGTCCGCGCGGTCGACTGGCTGGGCGCCGTGCCCGACATGATCGCCGAGGCCCTGGACCACGTGGCCGACCGGTACCGCCACGAGAACGCGATCCTCACCAACATCCGCAAGGCCCGCGACGAGACCGAGGAGTCCGAGCACAAGCGGCGCGCCGCCGAGCTGGTGGACATCGTCAAGGACTGCATCCGGCGGCACACCCAGCTCCAGTCGCGCCTGCTGGAGGCCGGCCCCCTGTTCCGCGCCGAACAGGACCGCCAGGCCTTCGCCACACCCGCGGCGACCTCCGGGACGGACCTGTACGGCCACGTCGTCGCGCCCGTGCTGCCGCTGCCCCTGGAGCAGGCGATCCGGGTCACGGACGCGTTCTTCGCCAACGGCACGGGGTTGCGTACGCCGGTGTCGGTGCGGGTCACCGACCTCGTCGACATACTGCTGACGCCACCGGTGGAGCGGGAGCACCTCGGAGCGGAGATGCCCGAGCCCGACCTGATCGCGACGCCGGACGACAGCCGGTTCAGCGAGGAACAGCTGGCCGCGGCGACGGAGTTGCTGGACCTGCCCGCCGATGCGCCGCGGAGACTGTCCGGGCTGCTGGCGGAGGCCAGGGACTCCGGAGGGTTCGATCTGGCGTACCTGGTCGCCCTGCTGGCCGTCCACGCGGCCAGTCCCGCCGTGGGTACGGCGTATCGCCAGGGCGAGGAGAAGCTGTTGTTCGCCGTGGACGACGGGACCGAGCTGGACGATCCGGACTTCGGCGGAGCCGATCTGATCGTCGGGACCGCCCTGCTCGACGCGGCCGGGATGGCGGCGGATCGGACGGAAGCGGCGTGATGACCCTGCCGGTGGGCGAGCGCGGGTCCGTCGTCGCCGGCGCCGGCGGCGGCGACGACGCTGGTCGCGCTCCGCGGCGGAGCCGCACGCAGCCCCGTACCCCTCGGGGGGTTGCACCCTCCCTCAGTTCCCAGAGCAAGGAGTTGTGTCCGTGAGCGAGCACGTCGAGTGGAGTGAGGCGGAGAGCCCCGCCGCGCCGGCGACCACCGCCGTCACCCCCGCCGACGCCGCCGACGCGGCGCGGCTCGTCGCCTTCGGGCTGCAGCCCAAGCTGCAGCCGGCACGTGACCAGGAGTACACGGAGCTGCTGCGCCGCCACCGTGACGACCCGGCGTTCGCGCGGCTCGCGGACGCCGTCGCCGCCGGTCTCGGGCTCGTCGTGCTGGAGGTGTCCCCGCGCGCGGGGATGGCCGTGACGGCCGCCGAGGACTCGGTGTTCGCCGTCCGCATGGGCGACTACGCGCGTCGCACCGCCGCCGACTCCGGGGACCGGTTCCTGCACGGACTGGCCCATCTCGCCGTGGCCGCGCTGGCGTTCCCGCGCCCGGAGGACCTCGCCGACGACTCCTACATCGGCCGGGTCACCGTCAACGGTGTCGACGCCTTCGTACGGCAGGCGTGCCGCCGGCTCGAGGAGCGCGCCGAGGAACAGGGCGACAACACCGACCCGGCGACCGACGCGCCCGGGCTGGAGGCCGCCTGGCGGATCTGGGCCAGACGCAGCGCGACCGGCGCCACCAAGGACGCCCGCAGGCTCGCCGGTTCCACCACGGGCATCGTCGGCAAGGCGGCCGCCTTCCTCACCGACTCGGGCTTCCTGCAGCGCACCGGTGACGACCACGGCGGCACCTACCGCACCACGGCCCGCTACCAGCTTCAGGTCCGCGACATGGCCGGCAGCGCCGCGATGGCCGAACTGCTGGAGCTGGGCGTCGTCCCGGTCACCGACGGCACGGCCACCCTGCTGCCCGCCGACGACACCGACGATCTGGACCTGGTGGCCGACGCCGGGCTGCCGTTCCACGCGCCTTCGCACCGCTGACAAACCTCCCTGATCTGCCAGAAGACTGACGAGAGTCCGCCATGTACGAGCTGTCCCGGGTCCGCCTCTACTCCATCGGGCCGGCCGGTGCGCGCTACGCCGACACCGTGCTCGACCTGCGGGGCGTGGGCGAGCCCGTGCCCGACCCCGCGCCCATGCAGGCGGAGTTCTTCGAGGAGGAGCCGGCCGGACCGCCGCGCCGCCCCGCGCCCGCGGGCGTGCTGTTCCTGGAGAACGGCGGCGGCAAGTCCGTGCTGCTCAAGCTGATCTTCTCGGTGATGCTGCCCGGACACCGCAACACCCTCGGCGGCGCCAGCTCCGGCGTGCTGCGCAAGTTCCTGCTCGCCGACGACTGCGGACACGTGGCGCTGGAGTGGCAGCACGTGCTGACCGGCGAGTGCGTGGTCGTCGGCAAGGTCAGCGAGTGGCGCGGACGCCAGGTCTCCAACGATCCGCGGAAGTTCGCCGAGGCCTGGTACTCCTTCCGGCCCGGCCCCGGCCTGAGCCTGGACAACCTGCCCGTCGCCGAGTCCACCGCCGTACGGCCGCCCGTCGAGGGCGCCTCGGGCGCCCAGGGCCGCCGCCGCACCATGAAGGGCTTCCGCGACGCCCTCACCGAGGCCGGCAAGGCCTACCCGCATCTGGAGGTGCACTGGGAGGAGATCCACGACCGCTGGATCGAGCACCTCGGCGACCTCGGCCTCGACCCCGAACTCTTCCGCTACCAGCGGGAGATGAACGCCGACGAGGGCGAGGCGGCCGGCCTCTTCGCGGTGAAGAAGGACTCCGACTTCACCGACCTGCTGCTGCGCGCGGTCACCGACACCCGCGACACCGACGGCCTCGCCGATCTCGTCAGCGGCTTCGGCAACAAGCTGGGCCGGCGCGCCGAGCTGATCGCCGAACGGGACTTCACGGCCGGCTCCGTGGACCTGCTCGGGCGGATCGTCGAGGCGGCCGAGGCACGCTCACGCGCGCGTGACATCCACGCCGGCGCCGAGCGCCGCACCCGCACACTGGCCCGGCGCCTTTCCGCGCGGGCCCTGCGGGAACGGGTGCGGGCGGCCGACCTCGCGCAGCGCGTCACGGCCGCCGCCTACGCCGTCACGCACTCCGAGGGCGGCCGGGAGCGCAGCGCGCTGGTCGCCGCCGAACTCGCCTTCCGGCACGCCTCCCTGGCGCTCGCCGCCGCCGAGAAGTCCGCCGCCGCGCAGAAGCGCGAGCTGGCCGACGCGCGCACGCTGCACTCCGCCTGGCAGGCCGCCGAGGCCGTGTTGCGGCACCGCGCCGCCGCCGACCGCGTCGCGCGCGTGTCCGCCGCGATCCAGGAGGCCGAGCGGGACGCGGCGCCCGCGCTCGCCGCCCGGGCCAAGGCCGCAGTGGACCTCGTACGGGCCCTGCACGCGGCCGCCGAGAGCGCCGAGGCCCTCGCCAACGAGGAGGAGGAGCGCTCCGCCGCGCTCCAGGAGGTCAGCGACTCCGCCTACCGGGACTCCACCTCCGCCGCCACCGAAGCACAGCGCGCCCGCAGTGAGGCCGGGCACCTGCGCCAGCGTCTCGCCGAGGTCGAGCAGGAGACGGCCGAGGCGGTCCGCGCGGGCTGGCTCGACGACAGCACACCGGACGCCGACCCGGCCCGTGCCGCCCTCGCCGCGAGCGACGCCGAGAAGACCGCCGTGGCCGCCTGGGACACGGCCCGCGAGGCCGCCCGCAAGGCGACCGAGCACGCCCGCGAGGCGGCCTCCGCCGAGTCCCGCGCGGAGCTGACCGCGGCCCGCGCGGCGGACGCGGCGACGGCGGCCGAGCGGAGCCACGAGGCCGAGCGGCGCCTCGCCGAGGCGCTCGCCGCCGAGGAACGGCTCGCGGAGCTGCTGAGCCTGCCGGGCGCAGCCGGGACGGCGCGGGCCGCGGTGCCCGGCCCCAGGTCGGGAGCGGCCGACGGCTCGCCCGCGCGCGGGGGCGACGCGTCCGAGGACTCGCCCTCCCTCGCCGAGAACCCGCTCAGCCCGGAGGAACTCGACCGCTTCGCGGACGAGTTGCGCGGGCTTCTCGACGACGCCGTGACGACCGCCGAACGGCACCTCTTCGAACTGCGTACCGCCGCGGCCGACGACGCCCGCATCCTCGGGGCCCTCGGCGACGGCGGACTGCTGCCGCCCGGCCCGGACGTGCTGGCCACCGTGGAGTTCCTCGGCGAGCACGGCATCCCCGCGCTGCCCGGCTGGCGCTACCTCGCGCAGGCCGTCGACCCCGCCGACCACGCGCGCGTGCTCGCCGCCCGCCCCGAACTGGTCGACGGCGTCATCATCACCGACCCGGACACGCACGCGCGTGCCCGTGAGGCGCTCAGCGACGCCGCCCTGCTGCCGCGCTCCGCCGTGGCCGTCGGCACGGCCGCCGCCCTGCTCGCCCCGACCCCGGCGCCCGACGCCACCCCGGGTGACGTCTTCCTGGTGCCGCCGAACCCGGCCATGCACGACGAGCACGCGGCCGACGAGGAGCGGCAGGCGCTGCGCGCGCGGGCCACCGAGCGCGACGAGGAGATCCGCTCCCTCGCCGCCCGCCTCGGCAAGGACCGCGAACTGGCCGCGCGGCTCGCGTCCTGGCGCACCGGCTGCCCGGCCGGACGCCTCACCGAACTCGCCGAGGCCGCCGGGGAGGCGCGCGCGTTCGCGGAGGAGGCCGAGGCCGAGCTGGCCGAGGCGCGCACGGCACGCGCGGAGACCGACGAGGCCGCCGCCGAGGCCACGCAGGTCCGTGACGAGCGGCAGGAGGCCGCACAGAAGGCCCGCCGTGCCGCGGACGCCCTCGCCGGACTCGCCTACCGGCTGCGCGAGCGCGCCGGCTGGCAGGTCAAGCTCCGTGAACTCGCCGACGAGGCCGCCGAGTCGGAGGCCCGCGCCCAGACCTGCCTGGAACGCGCCCGCGCCGCCGACGAGGACCGCCGCGCCGCCCAGCGCGCCGCTGACGACACCCGCCGCACCGCGCGTGCCCTGCGCGCCGAGCGCTCCGAGATCGCCGGCGCCCCCGACGACGTACCGGTGGCGGACGAGGACGCTCCGAAGACGTCCCTGCCCGCCCTGCGCGAGGCCTACCGGGCCGCCTCCCAGCTCTACGAGAAGGTCGGCGTCGGCGCCGACCTGCGTGCCGAGCAGGCCCGCGCGGAGAGCGACGAGAGCGCCTCCCTCGCCGAACTGGACCGGCTCAGCAACAAGGTCCGCATGCGCGCCGAACAGCTGCTCCAGTCGCCCGACGGCTCCGACGGCCCCTCCCGGCAGGCCGCCGCCGCACGTGCCGAGGAGCTGGTGCAGCTTCTGGAGACCCGGATGTCGACCGCGAGCGAACAGCTCGGCCGGCTGCGCGGAGAGGCGGAACGGCACGCCCCCGAGGACGGCGAGGCGCACACCGACCTGGCCGAGGAACTCGTCCCCCGCGACGCCGAGCACGCCCAGTCTCTCCTGCGCACCGCCACGGCCGAACTCGCCACCCGCACCGAGGCGCTGGCCGAGGCCCGGGAGGCCCACGCCGAGCTGCTCGACGCCCACCGGGCCGCCGAGGACGCCGCCGGCGGCTTCGACGAGATCGCCGCGATGCTCCGCGATCTGCTGCGCGAGCACACCCCCGAGGAGGACCAGGAGGAGCCGGAGCCGTACCCCGGCACCCTGGAGGAGGCCCGGCACTCGGCCGCCGAGGCCCGCCGCTCGCTGCGCGGCTGCTCCGCCGACCTGTCCGGCGCCGAGTCGGCCGTGCGCGAGGCGAGCGACGTGCTCGTCCGGCACGCCAACTCCACGCGCTACGAACAGGTCCGGACCCCGGCACGGCAGCAGATCCGTGAGCTGCCCGCCTCCGCGCTGCCCGAGCACGCCCAGCGGTGGGCGGAGGCGTTCGCGCCTCGACTTCGTGTCCTCACCGACGAGCTGGCGCAGCTGGAGCGCAACCGGGACTCGATCGTGGACCGGCTCAGGGGCCTGGTCGAGTCGGCCCTGGCCACCCTGCGCTCCGCCCAGCGGCTCTCCCGTCTCCCGGAGGGGCTCGGCGAGTGGTCCGGGCAGGAGTTCCTGCGCATTCGCTTCGAGGAGCCCGACCAGGCCACGCTCACCGAGCGGCTCGGCGAGGTCATCGACGAGGCCACGCGCGCGGCCGTCAAGAAGAACTCCGACCTGCGCCGGGACGGCATGTCCCTGCTGCTGCGCGGAGTCGCGGCAGCGCTGCAGCCGAAGGGCGTGGCCGTCGAGATCCTCAAGCCCGACGCCGTGCTGCGCGCCGAGCGCGTGCCCGTCGGGCAGATGGGCGACGTGTTCTCGGGTGGTCAGCTGCTGACGGCCGCCATCGCCCTGTACTGCACGATGGCGGCCCTGCGGTCGAACGACCGGGGCCGTGACAAGCACCGGCACGCCGGCACGCTGTTCCTGGACAACCCCATCGGCCGCGCCAACGCGACGTACCTGCTGGAGCTGCAGCGGGCCGTCTCGGACGCGCTGGGCGTCCAGCTGCTGTACACCACCGGCCTGTTCGACACGACCGCGCTGGCCGAGTTCCCGCTGGTCATCCGGCTGCGCAACGACGCCGACCTGAGGGCGGGCCTGAAGTACATCAGCGTGGAAGAACACCTCCGGCCCGGACTGCCGCAGCAGCCCCAGGCCGGCGAGGCGGTGCACAGCGAGATCACGGCGACGCGGATGTTCAAGAAGCCGGCGGCCGCAACGCCCTGAGGGGTGCGGCGGCGGGTGCCGGCCGCCCGCAGGTCAGGAGTGCGACAGCTGCCCGGATCCGCCCTGCCGGCGTATCCGCTCCTGCTCCCGCAGGGCGGCCCGCTCCTGACGCCGACGGGCCCGGCGCTCGCGGCGCAGCGTCCGGGCCGTGCTGCTCGGCTCGGAGACCACGCCGTTGCGCTGGTTCCACACCTGGCGGGTCACCCACACGTCGACCACGGCCCACGTGGCCACCACCGTGCTGGCCACGCTGCTGACGACCATCGGGAACGCCAGCCAGGACCCGGCCAGCGTGCACAGGAACGCCACCATGGCCTGGATCAGCGTCGCCGCGATGATCAGGACCGCCCGCACCGCCGCCGTACGCACCGGGTCGGGCATCCGGCGCCGGCGGGCCGGCTCCTCGATCCACAACAGCCGTTGATACGGCTGCTCCTCCCCGTCGGTGGACTCTCCGTCGCCCCCGAGCGCCGGAATGCCGCGATCCGGCGCCTCGTTCCCCCGCCGCGTCGCCGAGCGCACCGCCACGCTCTCCTCGGACGCCCCGCGCCGCTCCGCCGTGCCCATCACCGTGTCACTCCCCACCGCCGGCAGACCGCTCACCCGATGTCCGTGGACACCGACTCCCCAGTGACTGCCCGGCTTGCGCTGTTTTACGCCGCCGGGGTGCGGGATGCGGCTCCTGTGGCCGATTCCGCCCCCATTTCCCGTAGAGAAAGACGAACAACCACCCTCGAAGATTCCCTACTTGCGAAAAATTCCGGCCAACTGACTGTCCGTTCAGCTTCGGCCCGTACCGTCGCGGGCACCCACATCCCGGGTGCAATCTCCCGCAATGCCCGGACAACTCGCCATGTCTCGCCGCCGGTGCGGAAGTTCATCCTCCGGACATGTCTTCGAGTTATCTGTGGGGCGGTAGTAGGCTCGCGCACGTTTGCTGACGGACATGTACCCCCGACCGGCGGGGGTCGAGCTGGGGGAGGCCATGCGCTTTCGCGGGAAGTCGATCCGCCGGAAGATCGTGGCGCTGCTTCTCGTGCCGCTGGTGTCCCTGACTGCCGTCTGGGGCTTCGCCACGGTGCTCACGGGGCGTGAGGTCACCCGGCTCTTCCATGTGTCCGACATCGTCCAGAAGGTCGCCTATCCCACCGAGGACACCGTCCGCGGCCTGCAGCAGGAACGTCGTCAGACCCTCGTCTACCTCGCCGACCCGCGCGCGGCCGACGCCCTTGCGGCACTGCACCGCACCCGCACCGCCACCGACCGGGCCGTCGCCGACATCCGCAGGAACGCCGAGGACCACAACGTCCGCGACGCCATGGACGCGGCCGACGACGAGCGCCTCACCACCGTCCTGGACGCCTTCGACAGCCTCGACTCCCTGCGCCGCAGCGTGGAGCAGCGCACGGTCGACCGCGCCCAGGCGCTCGACCGCTACAACCGGCTCGTCGACCCCTGCTACACCCTGCTGGACGCCCTCGACGGCATCGACGACGTCGACATGGACAAGCAGGCCCGGGCCCTCGTCAACGTGAACCGCGCCCGCGAACTGCTCTCCCGCGAGGACGCCCTGCTCGGCTCGGCACTCGTCGTCGGCACGCTCTCCCACGACGAGACCCGCGACATCTCCGACCTCGTCGCCCAGCGCACCCTCCTGTACGACATCAGCCTGCCGCTGCTGCCCGCCTCGGAGCGCGAACGGTACGAACGCTTCTGGAAGAACGCCACCACCGCCCCGCTGCGCGTGGCCGAACAGACCGCCATCGGCACCGATTCCGGAGCCCCGCGCGGTGTCACGGCCCAGAGCTGGGACTCGACGGCGGCGAGCGTGCTCGACGAACTCGGAACCCTGGACGACCAGGTCGGCGACCGCTTCCAGGACCGCACGGAGCCCGTGGCCATGAACGTGATCGTGCAGGCCGCCGTAGCCGGTGTCCTCGGCCTTCTCGCCGTCCTGGTCTCCGTCGTCCTGTCCGTGCGCGTCGGCCGCAGTCTCATCCGCGACCTGCGGCAGCTGCGCCTGGAGGCGCACGAGGCGTCCGGTGTGCGGCTGCCCAGCGTGATGCGCAGACTCTCCGTCGGGGAACAGGTCGACATCGAGACCGAGGTGCCCCGGCTGGAGTACGACAAGAACGAGATCGGAGAGGTCGGCCAGGCCCTCAACACCCTCCAGCGCGCAGCCGTCGAGGCCGCCGTCAAACAGGCCGAACTGCGGGCCGGCGTCTCCGAGGTCTTCGTCAACCTCGCCCGCCGCAGCCAGGTCCTCCTGCACAAGCAGCTCACCCTGCTCGACACCATGGAGCGCAGGACCGAGGACACCGACGAACTCGCCGACCTGTTCCGACTGGACCACCTCACCACCCGTATGCGCCGGCACGCCGAGGGACTGGTGATCCTCTCCGGCGCCGCGCCGTCGCGGCAGTGGCGCCGCCCGGTGCAGCTGATGGACATCGTCCGGGCAGCCGTCGCCGAGGTCGAGGACTACGAGCGCATCGAGGTACGGCGCCTGGCACGGGTCGCGGTCACCGGTCCGGCCGTCGCCGACGTCACTCACCTCGTGGCCGAACTCCTGGAGAACGCCACGGTCTTCTCGCCGCCGCACACGGCCGTCCAGGTCCTCGGCGAGCGGGTCGCCAACGGCTTCACCCTGGAGATCCACGACCGCGGACTCGGCATGACGGCCGAGGCGCTGCTCGACGCCAACCTCCGGCTCGCCGAGACCCCCGAGTTCGAACTCTCGGACACGGACCGGCTCGGCCTGTTCGTGGTCAGCCGTCTCGCCCAGCGCCAGAACGTCCGCGTCTCCCTGCAGCCGTCGCCCTACGGCGGCACCACCGCCGTCGTGTTCGTCCCCGACGCGCTGCTGACCGACGACGTCCCGGACACCAACGGCATCGGCTTCCGCCTCGACCGCCCCTCGAAGGAGGCCGAGCCGGCGGCGAGCCTCACCCCCGCCCGGTCGCAGGCCCCGGTGCAGCTGCCCGGCCTGCCGACCTCCCTGCTCGACGGTCCGGTCGAGCTGGAGGCTCCCGTGGACCTGGACGCCGTCGACGACTTCCCGGGTGCCCTGACCGACGAGGAGAGCGAGCGCGGCGGCCTGTTCCGTCCCCGGCGCTCCCGCGGCCGCGCCGGGGACGAGGCGGCCTCCCGGCTGATCGAGCCCCATCAGCCCGCCTCCCCGCGCGTCGACGACACCCCGGCCGGCGACCGCTCCGGCGGACCCGTGCCGCTGCCCCGGCGCCAGGCGCCGAAGCTGGTCAGCTCGCACGGCAGGCCCGTGACCGAGCAGCGGTCCCGCCGCGGCGAACCGGACGAGCAGCCGGCGGCCGGGCCGCGCCACCCCGACACCGGGGGACCGGCTCCCCTGCCCGCCCGCCGCCGCGGTGAGGCGGCCCGGCGCACCGGACTCGCCGACCACGTCGACGAGCGCACGGCCACCGCGTCCGGCGGCGGGAACCAGACCTCCGAAGCACCGCCGCTGCCCAGACGGACCCGGCCCGCGGCGGCCGCTTCCGGCGGCGGCCAGGACGACGGCGTCCCGCCCGCCGGTGGCACGGCCTCCGGGCCGCTGCCCCGGCGGGTACGACAGGCCAACCTGGCCCCGCAGCTGAAGCAGGAGGCCGAACGGCTCCCGGAACGCGCAGCGCAGCCCGCCGACCGCGACGCCGACGAGGTCCGCAGCCGGATGGCCTCGCTCCAGCGGGGCTGGCAGCGTGGCCGTGAGGAGAACGCCGCGGGCGACGCCCGGAACGGCACAGCACAAGGAACGACTAAGGGGGACGGTCGATGACCGCACCGAAGGCCACCGGCCACACGGAGACCAACAAGGGCGAGCTGAACTGGCTCCTGGACGAGCTCGTCGACCGGGTCGCCAGCATCCGCAAGGCCGTCGTGCTCTCCGGCGACGGTCTGCCCACGGGTGTGTCCAAGGACCTGACCAGGGAGGACAGCGAGCACCTGGCCGCGGTCGCGTCCGGCTTCCACAGCCTCGCCAAGGGCGTGGGCCGGCACTTCGAGGCGGGCAGCGTGCGGCAGACCGTGGTCGAGCTCGACGATGCTTTCCTGTTCGTCACCGCCGCCGGGGACGGCAGCTGCCTCGCGGTCCTCTCGGACGCCGACTCCGACGTCGGGCAGGTCGCCTACGAGATGACGCTGCTGGTCAAGCGGGTCGGTGTGCATCTGGGCGCCGCTCCGCGCACCGATCTGCCCGCAGGCGGGTAGTGGGATGACATGAGCGTAGACGGTCAGGGTAGAAGTCACTGGTTCGACGACGAGGCCGGACCGGTCGTCCGTCCGTACGCCATGACGCGCGGCCGCACCACCAGTGTGGCCCAGCACCGCCTCGATCTGATCGCGGTGGTCGTCACCGAAACCGACGCCGGGGACCCGGAGACGGACCCGACGCTCTCCCCGGAGCACGTGGAGATCGTCGGGCTCTGCCGTACGGCACCGCAGTCGCTCGCGGAACTCGCCGCGGAGCTCGACCTTCCCATCGGGGTGGTGCGCGTCCTCATCGGTGACCTCGTGCACGCGGAATTCGTCCATGTGACGCGGCCGGTGCCCCCGGCGGAGCTGCCGGACGAGAGTATTCTGCGCGACGTGATCAACGGCCTCCGGGCGCTGTGACCGGCGCGGAAGCGGAGTAGCGACGTGACTGGCTGGCAGTTCTGGGTCGACCGAGGCGGCACCTTCACCGACATCGTCGCGCGTCGCCCGGACGGCCGCCTGCTCACACACAAACTGCTCTCCGACAACCCCGCCCGGTACGCGGACGCGGCCGTCGCCGGCGTGCGGGAACTGCTCGACGGGGCCCCGCAGCCCATCGACGCCGTCCGCATGGGCACCACGGTCGCCACCAACGCCCTGCTGGAACGCAAGGGCGAGCGCACCCTCCTGGTGATCACCCGCGGCTTCCGCGACGCCCTGCGCATCGCCTACCAGAACCGCCCGAGCATCTTCGCCCGCCGCATCGAACTGCCCGAGCTGCTCTACGAACGCGTGATCGAGACCGACGAGCGCATCGCCGCCGACGGCACCGTCCTGCGAGCTCCCGACCTCGACGCCCTCGCGGGCCCTCTCCGGCAGGCGTACGACGACGGGATCCGCGCGGTAGCCGTCGTCTGCCTCCACAGCCACCTCCACCCCGCCCACGAACATGCCATCGGCGACCTCGCCGCCGGCACCGGCTTCCCGCAGATCTCGCTGTCCAGTGAGACCAGCCCCCTCATGAAGCTCGTCCCGCGCGGGGACACCGCCGTCGTCGACGCCTACCTTTCGCCCGTGCTGCACCGCTACGTCCGGCACGTCGCCGACGAACTCCGCGGTGTGCGGCTGATGTTCATGCAGTCCAACGGCGGGCTCACCGAGGCGGGGCAGTTCCGGGGCAAGGACGCCATCCTCTCCGGGCCGGCCGGCGGCATCGTCGGCATGGCCCGCATGTCGCAGCGCGCCGGATTCGACCGCGTCATCGGCTTCGACATGGGCGGCACCTCCACCGACGTCTCGCACTTCGCCGGCGAGTACGAGCGCGTCTTCACCACCCAGATCGCGGGCGTCCGGCTGCGCGCCCCCATGCTGGACATCCACACCGTCGCCGCGGGCGGCGGCTCCGTCCTCCACTTCGACGGCTCCCGCTACCGCGTCGGCCCCGACTCGGCGGGCGCCGACCCCGGCCCCGCCTGCTACCGCGCCGGCGGCCCGCTCACCGTCACCGACGCCAACCTGGTGCTCGGCCGTATCCAACCCGCCCACTTCCCCACGGTGTTCGGCCCGGACGGCGACCAGCCGCTGGACGCGGCCCTGGTCCGCGAACGCTTCACCGCCCTCGCACGCGAGATCCGCGAGCGGACCGGCGACGACCGCACCCCCGAACAGGTGGCCGAGGGCTACCTGCGGATCGCCGTCTCCAACATCGCCAACGCCGTGAAGCGGATCTCCGTCCAGAAGGGCCATGACGTCACCCGCTACGCCCTCACCACCTTCGGTGGCGCGGGCGGCCAGCACGCGTGCAGCGTCGCGGACTCGCTCGGCATCGGCACCGTCCTCGTGCCGCCCATGGCCGGTCTCCTCTCCGCCCTGGGCATCGGCCTCGCCGACACCACGGCCATGCGCGAACAGTCCGTCGAGGCGCCCCTGGAGGCCGCATCGATGCCCGGCATCCGCAAGACGGCCGACGACCTGGAGGCCGCCGCGCGCGCCGAACTCCTCGCCGAGGACGTCCCGGAGGACCGGGTGGAGATCACCCGCCGCGCCCAGCTGCGCTACGACGGCACGGACACCACCCTCACCGTCGAGCTCACCGAGCCCGACACCATGCGGCACGCCTTCGAAGAACGTCATCGCGCCACGTACTCCTTCGCCCTCGACCGCCCGATCGTCGTCGAAGCCCTCTCCGTCGAAGCCACCGGCATCACCGCACCCCCCGATCTCTCCGCCCTCGCCCCGTACGAAGGCCACCCCGCCGCCCCCGAGACCGCCCGCCTCCACACCGGCGGCGTCTGGCGCGACGTACCCCTCCACCGCCGGGAGGCCCTTCCGCCCGGCGAGACCGTCACCGGACCCGCGGTCATCACCGAGGCCGGCGCCACGACCGTCGTCGACGACGGCTGGCAGGCCGCCGCGACCGACGACGGGCATCTGCTCATGGAACGCGTGGCGATTACGCAGAGTTCCGACCTCGACACAAAAGCCGACCCGGTTCTGCTCGAGGTCTTCAACAACCTCTTCATGTCGATCGCCGAACAGATGGGCGCCCGGCTGGAGTCCACGGCCCAGTCCGTCAACATCAAGGAGCGTCTGGACTTCTCCTGCGCCCTGTTCGACCCGGACGGAAACCTGGTGGCCAACGCGCCCCACATCCCCGTCCACCTGGGCTCCATGGGCACCAGCGTCAAAGAGGTCATCCGGCGCCGCGGCACGTCGATGCGACCCGGCGACACCTACGCCGTCAACGACCCGTACCACGGCGGCACCCACCTGCCCGACGTCACCGTGATCACCCCGGTCTTCGACACCGACTCCGCGACGGACACGGAGCGTGAGCCGAAGATCCTCTTCCACGTCGCCTCCCGCGGCCACCACGCCGAGATCGGCGGCATCGCCCCCGGCTCCATGCCCGCCCACAGCAGGACCATCGAGGAGGAGGGCGTCCTCTTCGACAACTGGCTGCTCGCCGAGAACGGCCGCTTCCGCGAGGAGGAGACCCACCGCCTGCTCACCGAGGCGCCCCACCCCTCCCGCAACGTCCGCACCAACCTCGCCGACCTGCGCGCCCAGATCGCCGCCAACCGCAAGGGCGTCGACGAAGTCCGCCGCATGATCGAGGAGTTCGGTCTCGACGTCGTACAGGCCTACATGCGGCACGTCCAGGACAACGCGGAGGAGGCGGTCCGCCGGGTCATCGACGCCCTGGCCGACGGGGAGTACGCCTACGAGACGGACTCCGGCGCCGTCATCCGCGTCAGCGTGCGCGTCGACCGTGCGCAGCGCCGCGCAACCATCGACTTCACCGGCACCTCCGCACAGCTCGACACCAACTTCAACGCCCCCTTCTCGGTGGTCAACGCGGCCGTCCTGTACGTCTTCCGCACGCTGGTCGCCGACGACATCCCGCTCAACGACGGCTGTCTGCGTCCCCTGGACATCGTCGTACCGCCCGGCTCGATGCTCGCCCCCGAGCCGCCCGCCGCCGTCGTCGCGGGCAACGTCGAGACCTCCCAGGCCATCACCGGCGCCCTGTACGCCGCGCTGGGTGTCCAGGCCGAGGGCTCCGGGACCATGAACAACGTGACCTTCGGCAACGACCGCCACCAGTACTACGAGACGGTCGCCTCCGGATCCGGAGCCGGCGAAGGCTTCCCCGGCGCCGACGTCGTACAGACACACATGACCAACTCGCGGCTCACCGACCCCGAAGTGCTGGAGTGGCGGCTGCCCGTCAGGCTCGAGGAGTTCGCCGTCCGTCGGGGGAGCGGCGGCGCCGGACGCCGGCGCGGCGGGGACGGTGCGGTGCGCCGCATCCGCTTCCTCGAACCCATGACCGTCTCCACGCTCTCCCAGCACCGCCGCGTGCCGCCGTACGGCATGGCCGGCGGCGAGCCCGGCGCGCTCGGCGCCAACCGGGTGGAGCGGGCCGACGGCACGGTCACCGAACTCGGCGGAAGCGGATCGGCCGACGTCGGTCCCGGCGACGTACTCGTCATCGAAACCCCCGGTGGCGGTGGCTACGGCCGACCGTCGCCCGACCACCATCAAGCAGGAGAAGAGATCGATGATCCTCGGGCGTACTGAACGCGGCATGCCCCCGGTCGAGCCCGTCACGCTCAAGATCCTGGTGGCCGGCGGCTTCGGCGTGGGCAAGACGACCCTCGTCGGCGCGGTCAGCGAGATCAGGCCGCTGCGCACCGAGGAGTCGCTGACCGAGGCAGGACGCCCGGTCGACGACACCAGCGGCGTGGAGGGCAAGCACACCACCACCGTGGCCATGGACTTCGGCCGCATCACCCTGCGCGAGGACCTCGTGCTGTACCTGTTCGGAACGCCCGGGCAGGAACGGTTCTGGTTCATGTGGGACGAGTTGTCCGAGGGCTCGCTCGGCGCCGTGGTCCTCGCCGACACGCGCCGCCTGGAGGACTGCTTCGCCGCCGTCGACTACTTCGAGCGGCGCGGCATACCCTTCGTCGTCGGCGTCAACTGCTTCGAGGGGGCGGCCCGTTACCCCGCCGACGCCGTCCGCCAGGCCCTCGACCTGGACGGCGACGTGCCGGTCCTGCTGACCGACGCCCGCGACCGGGAGTCGGTGAAGGAGGTCCTCATCGGCGTCGTCCAGCATGCGATGGAGTACGCGGCCGAACACCGCCAGGCCCTCACCACCTGATCCACGGCACGGCCCGTACCCCCGCCGACAGGGGTACGGGCCGTGGTCCATGGGCGGGGCCGCACGCGCGTGTGGCGCGCGACTCCTAGGCTTCGTCGTCCGCCAGCCAGCCGAGGCTCTTCTCCACCGCCTTGCGCCAGTTGCGGTACTCGCGGTCACGCGCCGACGCCTCCATCGCCGGCGTCCACTCCGCGTCCTTCTGCCAGTGCGACTTCAGCTCGTCCAGGTCGTTCCAGACGCCCGTCGCCAGGCCGGCCGCGTAGGCGGCGCCCAGGCAGGTGGTCTCGGAGACCCGGGGCCGGATCACCGGCACGCCGAGCACGTCCGCCTGGTGCTGCATGAGCAGGTTGTTCTTCGTCATGCCGCCGTCGACCTTCAGGGTCGTGATCCGCACCCCGGAGTCCTGGTACATGGCGTCCACGACCTCCCGCGTCTGCCAGCTCGTCGCCTCCAGCACCGCGCGCGCCAGGTGGGCCTTGGTGACGTACCGGGTCAGCCCGGTGACGACCCCGCGCGCGTCGGAGCGCCAGTAGGGAGCGAACAGGCCCGAGAAGGCGGGCACGATGTAGGCGCCGCCGTTGTCCTCGACGCTCGCCGCCAGGGTCTCGATCTCGTCGGCGCTCCGGATGATGCCGAGCTGGTCGCGGAACCACTGGACCAGCGCACCCGTTATCGCTATGGACCCCTCCAGGCAGTACACCGGCGCCTCACCGCCGATCTTGTAGCCCATCGTCGTCAGCAGTCCGCTCTTGGACGGCACCGGCCGGTCACCGGTGTTGAGCAGCAGGAAGCTGCCGGTGCCGTACGTGTTCTTCGCGGTGCCGACGTCGTAGCAGGCCTGCCCGAACACGGCGGCCTGCTGGTCGCCCAGCGCCGAGGCCACGGGCACACCGGCCAGCTGACCGACGGCGGTGCCGTACACCTCTGCGGACGACCTGATCTCGGGCAGGACCGCCTCGGGCACGTTCATCGCGGAGAGGATGGCGGGATCCCACTGGAGAGTCTCGAGGTTCATCAGCATGGTGCGGCCGGCGTTCGTGACATCGGTGACGTGCCGGCCGCCGTCCGTGCCGCCGGTGAGGTTCCAGATCAGCCAGGAGTCGATGGTGCCGAAGGCGATCTCGCCGCGCTCGGCGCGATCCCTGAGGCCAGGCACGTTGTCCAGCAGCCAGGCGGCCTTGGGCCCGGAGAAGTAGCTGGCCAACGGCAGTCCGGTCTGCTCGCGGAACCGGTCCTGGCCGTCGGCGCCGCCCAGTTCGTTGCACAGCGCCGCGGTACGGGTGTCCTGCCAGACGATCGCGTTGTGCACGGGCTTGCCCGTGGCGCGGTCCCACAGGACCGTGGTCTCCCGCTGGTTCGTGATGCCGAGGGCGCTCAACTGGTCGGCGCGCAGCCCTGCCTTGGCGAGCGCCCCCGCCACCACGGCCTGCACCTTGGACCAGATCTCGGTGGCGTCGTGCTCCACCCAGCCCGGCTTGGGGAAGATCTGGCGGTGCTCGCGCTGGTCCACGGCGACGATCGCACCGCCGTGGTCGAAGATGATGCAGCGGCTGGACGTGGTGCCCTGGTCGATGGCGGCGACGTACTTCTCGGCGGAATCCGTCATGGCTGTCCCTGGGTCGCTGGGTCGGGTCGCTGGGTCAGAAGGCCACGTTGTAGACGAGGCCCGCGAGTGCCCCGCCGATCAGCGGGCCGACGACCGGGATCCAGGCGTAACCCCAGTCGGACGTGCCCTTGTTCGGGATCGGCAGGAAGGTGTGCATGATGCGCGGGCCCAGGTCACGTGCCGGATTGATGGCGTATCCGGTCGGCCCGCCGAGGGAGAGCCCGATACCCACTACGAGCAGCGAGACGATCAGGACCGTGACGCCGGACTCGCCGAGCCCCTTCGTCAGCCCGAAGGCGAGGATCGGCAGCACGAGGGCCATCGTCGCGATGATCTCGGTGATGAGGTTGGCGACCGGGTTCCGGATCTCCGGGATGGTCGAGAAGATGCCGAGAGTCGCCACCGGCCCGTCGGCGCTGCCCTCGGCCGTGCCCTCCCGGTGGACGTTGGCCTGGAACTGCGCGAGATACACCAGGTAGGCGAGGACGGCGCCCAGCATCGCGCCGACGATCTGGCCGAGCAGGTAGATCCAGACCTTGCCCCACTTGCCCGTGTCCACGGCGATGCCGATGGTGACCGCGGGATTGAGCTGGCCGCCGGAGAGGGGAGCGGCGGTGTACGCGCCCGCGAGCACGCCGAATCCCCAGCCGAACGCGATGACGACCCAGCCGGACGCGCGGGCCTTGGAGTGTCTGAGAGTGACGGCGGCACAGACACCGGCACCGAACAGGATCAGGATCGCGGTGCCGATGACTTCGCCGATGAAAATGTCTCCGTTGCTCATGGCGGCTCCCTAGGCGCCGGTCCGGGGCGAGCGCCCCGGCCCTCCGTGCAGGAACGGTTCCTTTGGCGACTTCAGCCGAAGGCAGGGAGGGCCCCGTGCCCCGCCCGGCGTCCGTGACGAGCGTGCTTTCGCAGCCGGATCGCCTCTGGGGACGGGCCACAGAGCAGCACAAGGCCCGTGGCGCAGTGCCTGATTACGCGGAGAATGTACGGCGGTGTCGGCTGACACCCGGAAGTGTTCACCGGCACCACGGGACCGTCAAGGTTGCTGACGGCAACGGTGACAGCGGTTACCCGGGAACGGCGGCCGACCGCTTCCTTCCCGCAGGCGGACACTCAACGGTCGTATACAGCCGGTCCGTTCATCCGAGGGGCTCGACCGCCGCGTACCCCGCCTGGGCCGGGGTCGCCCCCGTGCCGCGCCGGATCTCGTGTCCGGGCAGCCCCGCGCGCGCGAGCACCCAGCTGGTGCCGCGCAGGGCCTTCGCCGCCTTCTTCAGCGGGGCGAGATGGGCGGCGGCCTGCCGGTGGTCGGACACGCTGCCGGGCAGGCACACGACGGTCGCGAGTGACAGCGTGACGGGACGCCCGCCCGCCGACCAGGGGGCGTCGAGTACTTCGGCGATCAGCGGGTCGAGCACCTCCTCCTCGGCCAGCAGCAGGAAGTCGTCGCCGCCGATGTGACCCACGCGCGCGTGCCGTGCCGCCGCCTGCTCCAGCGCCCGGCCCACCGAGCGGATCAGCTCGTCGCCCGCCGCGAACCCGGCACCGTCGTTGACCTGTTTGAAGTGATCGATGTCCAGCCAGCTGAGCGCGAACGCCCGCCCGTCGCCGATCCGCCGGTCCACCTCACTCGTGATCGCGTCCGAACCGGGCAGCCGGGTCAGCGGATTGAGCCCCGCCGCCTCCTCCACCCGGGTCTCGGCCAGTGCCCGTACGAGGTCCGCCAGCCGTACGACGCCCACGCACCGGCCGCGGTGGTCGACGACCGCCACGTCGTCCGAGGTGCGGTCGCGGCCGCCGATGGCCACCACGTCCAGCACCTCCCAGGCCGTGGCGTCGACACCCACCGTGCGCGGCGCGTCGCTCAGCTTGAAGGCAGGCCGGTCCGCGTACAGGGCGTGCCCGTACCGGCCGGACATCGACAGCAGGAAGCGGGACCGGTGCACCGACCGGACCGGCACCCCGGCCTGGTCCACGAGCAGCACCCCGGAGACCTCCGATGAGCCGGTCAGCAGCGCCCGTACCTGCCCGGCCGAGGCGGTGACCGGCAGCACCGCGGCGGGCCGTACGAACTCCCGTACCGACGGCCCGGGCCGGGGCATGGCCAGGGCGCCGGGGGAGCGGGGCGGAACGTATACGTCCGCCGCAGGGATCCGGGCCGGCGGCGCGAACAGCGCGCCCTGGGCGAGCTGGGCACCTGCCGCCAGCGCGGCCGCGCACTGCAGCTCGGTCTCCACGGCCTCCACCGCCACGAGCGCGCCCAGTTGCTCGCACAGCGTCCGCATCGCCCGCACCATGGCCGGCCGGGAGAGCAGAGAGCCGTCGAGCTTGATCAGGTCGGGGGAGAGGTCGGTGAGCAGCCGCAACGGCACGTCCCCGTCCCCGATGCCGTCCGCGCTGATCCGGAAACCCTGCTCGCGCAGCGAGGCCACCGCCTCCAGCAGCGCCCGCTGCGGCACGTGCGTGTACGGCGGCACGATGTCGAGGGTCACCTCCCAGGGCATTCGCCCCACCGCGCGAACGGCGTCGTGCAGCGGGGTGAGGCCGCCGAGGTCGGCGAGCGTGGCCGCGAACACGTTGACGTGCAGCGGCAGCAGCGTCTCCTTGCGTGTTGCCGCCCGAAGCGCCAACGCGGCCAGCCTGCCGTCGAGTTCGGCGTCGCGACGAGCCTCGGCCAGGAGGTCGCCGGTCTCCGGGCGTGCGAGTATCTCCAGTGCGGCGACCGCGCCCGTCCTCAGGTTGACCACTGGCTGGAAGGCGAAGCGGAGAGTATCCGTCCAGGAGTGCACGGGAGCATGATTGCGCTGCCCGCCTACCCCCAGGGGCAGTTCATGAGACGTTCACGCAGGATTCCGGGGTGATCACACAGCGTGGCCGGCCTCATGCGTCTCTCCCGTTGCACGACGCCCGGGCGGGGCACCGCTCACCGCACCACGACCACCGACGATCCGTGCCCGAACAGACCCTGGTTCGCCGTGATCCCGACGCGCGCCCCGGCGATCTGCCGGTCGCCTGCCGCCTCCCTCAACTGCCAGGTCACCTCGCAGACCTGGGCGATGGCCTGGGCCGGTACCGCCTCGCCGAAGGAGGCCAGCCCGCCACTGGTGTTGACGGGTATCCGGCCGCCCGGGGCCGTCGCGCCCTCCCTCAGGAGTTTCGCGCCCTCCCCCTCGCCGCACAGTCCCAGATCCTCGTACCACTGCAGTTCCAGCGCGGTCGACAGGTCGTACACCTCCGCCAGGGACAGGTCCTCGGGGCCGATGCCCGCCTCCTCGTAGGCGGTTCGGGCGATGGACGCCCGGAAGGTCTCGTCCGGTGCCGGCACCGCGACGGCGGAGTCCGTGGCGATGTCCGGCAGGTCCAGCACCGTGTTCGGGAACCGCGGGGTCACCGTCGACACGGCCCGGATCCGCACCGGCCGCGCCGCACCGTGCCGGCGCGCGAAGTCCAGGCTGGACAGCACCAGCGCGGCGCCGCCGTCGGAGGTCGCGCAGATGTCGAGCAGCCGCAGCGGATCGGCCACCACGGCGGAGGCGGCCACCTCCTCGGCGGTGACCCGCTTGCGGTAGCGCGCGTACGGGTTGAGCGCGCCCAGAGTCGCGTTCTTCACCTTGACCAGCGCGAAGTCCTCCGGGGTGTCACCGTGCACCGCCATCCGCCGGCGTGCGTACAACCCGAAGTACGTCGGGTTGGTCGCGCCCAGCAGGCGGAAGCGCAGCCAGTCCGGATCGTCGGGACGGTCCCCGCCCGCCGGCCGGAAGAACCCCTTGGGCGCGGCGTCCGCCCCCACCACGAGCACGACGTCCGCGAGCCCGGCGAGGATCTGTGCCCGCGCGGTCGCGATCGCCTGCGCGCCGGAGGCACACGCCGCGTACACACTGGCGACCCGGGCTCCCTGCCAGCCCAGGGCCTTGGCGAACGTCGCCCCCGCCACATAGCCCGGATATCCGCCACGCACCGTGTCCGCGCCCACGACCGAGCCGACATCCGGCCAGTCGAGGCCGGCGTCGGCGAGGGCTGCCCGGGCCGCCGCCGTGCCGTACTCGACGAAGCTGCGCCCCCACTTGCCCCAGGGGTGCATGCCCACTCCGAGCACCGCCACGTCCGCCGTCATGCCGTCACTCCCGTCGGCCGCCACTGCCAGATCGTCCAGGTCGTCTCCGTGTCCTCGCCGAGCACCCCGGGGACGACCTCGACCTCCATGCCCACCGTCAGATCGGCGACGGTGACCCCGGGAACCGCCTGCCCCAGCACCACGATCCGTTCGGATTCCAGCTCCACCGCGATCAACGCGTACAGCTCCCATGGAAGTTCCGGATTGCTCACATAGGGTGACGGAGGGCGGTAGCGGCTGTCCGTGTAGGACCAGATATGACCCGTTCGTGACAGCGGGACCTCCTCGAGGGCGGTGCCGCCCGCGCAGTGCGGATTGCGGCAGTGGACGTCCTCGCGCGGAAAGAAGACCGAGGCACAGGACGTGCAACGGGTGCCCAGCAGCCGGAATTCGTCCCCCTCGCCGGTGAACCAGTCGGAGACCGCGGGTGTGCGTGTGCGCGTCAATGTTCCTCCCGGCAGAGTTATCTGACGATGCGTCAGAAGTTTGCCACGGGTATCCGGAAATGAGCAGGCGTCCCGGCGAACCGGGCGGCCCCTTCCGGCGTCGTGGTATCTGGAGGGGCGGCCGGGGCCGACGGGGGTGGTTCCGGACGCCCCTCCGGATCCAGCTGCGGCACTGCTCGCCATTGGCGGAACACGTGCTTCCTCCGATCGGATACAGTCCGCGCGTGTCCGAACTTCAGCACTCGACTGCCAACTTCGCGCCGGACTCCCACTGTTCGAGCTGCGGAGCGCCCTACGGAGAGGGCGTCTCCGGTTGGCCGCGCACCTGTCCGTCCTGCGGGACCGTCGCCTATCGCAATCCCCTGCCGGTCGCGATCGCGCTCCAGCCCGTGTACGACACCAGGGGCACCGCCCTGGTCGTCATCACCCGCACCATCGCCCCCGCGCGCGGAGGCACGGCGCTGCCCGGCGGCTACATCGACGACCGGGAGGACTGGAGGCACGCCGTCGTCCGCGAGCTCAAGGAGGAGACGGGCATCGACGCGGCCGTCCGCGAGGTGCGCCTCGTGGACGCCATGAGCTCGCCCGACGGGCATCTGCTGCTGTTCGGACTCCTCCCCGAACGCCCCGCCGAAGGACTGCCGCCCTCCGGCGCCACGGACGAGACCGAGGGCTGGCACCTGCTGCGCAGGCCCGCGGAACTCGCCTTCCCGCTGCACACCGTGGCCGCGCGGGCGTGGTTCGAGGGCCGCTACATCTGAGCGGACCGCTCAGCCGAGCCCCCGGATGCGCACCGGGCGGGACGGCTCACCGGCTCCGCTCTCCCGCTCCCGGGTGACGACCACCCGCCGGCCCTGCCAGCGGGCGGAGTACCGCTCCATCTCCGGCTCGTCCCATCCGTCGCCCGGGTCCGGTACGACCAGCCCGCCCCCGGTGCGTCCCCGGGCGGGCGCCCAGACCTCCAGTTCGAGCCCGCCGTCCTCGCCGCGCACAGGAACGACCGCACCAGCGCGCGCGAGCACCGGTATCCGTGACAGCGGCGCGTCGACCAGAACCTGTGCAGGCCCCTCGTACGCCTCCTCCGTCACCGTGTCGTACCAGCGGCCCCGCGGCAGCTGCACCGCACGCCGGTCCGCCCCCGGGTCCAGCACGGGCGCCACCAGAAGGCCGTCGCCCAGCAGGAACGTGTCCTCGCAGTCGCGCAGCGCACGGTCCTCCGGCGCGCCCCACCACAGCGGCCGCACATAGGGCGCGCCGGTGCGCCGGGCCAGGTGGGCCAGCGTCATGAAGTACGGCAGCAGACGCCGGCGTTCGAGCAGCGCCGCACGCGCGTGCTCCAGCACCTCGGGGCCGAACTCCCAGGGCTCCCTGCGCCCCGCCCGCAGACTCGCGTGCGTGCGGAACAGCGGCAGGTACGCGCCGAGCTGGAACCACCGCAGATACAGCTCGGGCGACGGAGACCCGTCGAAGCCGCCGATGTCCGGCCCCGAGTACGGCACGCCGCACAGGCCGAGCCCCAGCACCAGCGACAGGGAGGCCCGCAGCCCCGGCCAGCCCGTCGCCACGTCTCCCGACCACGTACCCCCGTAGCGGTGCATACCCGCCCAGCCGGACCGTGAGAACAGGAACGGCCGCTGCCGGGGCGACAGTTCGCGCAGTGCCTCGTAGCCCGCTCTGGCCATGCACAGCGCGTACACGTTGTGGGCCTCGCGGTGGTCGCCACCGCGCCCCTCCAGGGCGTGCCGGGCCGAACGGGGCAGCGTCGGCTCACCGAAGGCGTTGAACGAGGTCGGCTCGTTCATGTCGTGCCAGAACCCCGCGAAGCCCTGTCCCAGCCGCTCCTCGTAGAGCCCGCCCCACCACTTGCGCACGCGCGCGTGTGTGAAGTCCGGGAAGACCGACTCGCCGGCCCACACCTCGCCTCGCACCGTCCGCCCCGCGGCGTCCCGCACGAACGCGTCCATCGCCGTCCCACTGTCGTAGACGGCGTTGCCCGGTGCGGCCTTCACCGCCGGGTCGACGATCGAAACCAGCCGGATCCCGTCCCGGCGCAGCTCCTCGGCGAGCCCCGGAAGCTTCGGGAAACGCTCCTCGTCCACGGTGAACACCTGGTGGTCCGCGTAGTGGTCGATGTCCAGGTGCACGGCGTCCAGCGGCAGACCGCGCTCCTGGTAGCCCGCGACGATCCGGCGCACCTCCTGCTCGCTGCCGAACCCCCAGCGCGCGTGATGATGGCCGAGCGCCCACGCGGGCGGCAGCGCCGGCGCCCCGGTCAGCGAGGCCCAGGTGTGCAGCACGCGCGCGGGGGTGCCCACCATGACCCAGCCACGCAGCGGACCGCCGTCCATCCGCAGCTCACAGCGGCCCGCGCGGTCGTGTCCGGAACCCGCCCCCTCCTCGCCCTCCCGCAAGGTCACCGTGCCGTCCCACGAGGTGTCGTGGAAGACCAGGTGGGCCGCGGCGTCGGCCACCACGAGCTGCACCGGCATGGTCAGGTACAGCGGATCGTCCCCGGGGCCGAACGCCCGCCCCGGGTCGGTGTTCCACAACCGGTACGTGCCGTCCCGCAGCCGCGGACCCGCGGCGCGACCGCCCAGACCGAAGAAGCGGGCGTCCGCGGCCACCTCGGACCGCTGCATCCACCGAGCCGTACCCCCGGCGACCGGCTCCCACCAGCGCGGCGGCATGTCCCGCCGCAGCACCACGCCCCCGGGCGTGCACACCTCCAGCGCGCCGTGCCGGGAGACGACGACCGTCACCCGCTCGGCCACCACCCGCCAGCCGCCGTCCTTGTCCGGTTCCAGCACCACCCGCGGATCCGGCTCCGGACAGGACCCGGCGAGCGCGTACGACGGTTCCGGCCCCGCCCCGTCCCAGCCCCAGAAGACGGCCCCGTTCACCGCGACGGTGATCCGCAGCTCGGACCGGCCGAACCGGATCAGACCGCCCCCGGGCCCCGGCTCCACGCCCTGCATCTGCCCCGGCACCCGCGCGCGCTCGGCGCCGCGCGGCGGCAGCCCCGCGGCGTCGATGCGCCTCCTGCGCCACGCGGCGCGCACGGTACGCAACCCCTGAGCCGCCCTCCCCGAACCGACCACACTCACCGAACGCACCAGGTCACGACCGTCCATGCTGCTCACCCTGCCACTGACCGCCCCACGCGCGCGTGTCGTTCAACTGCCGTTCACCCGTGCCGGGACCACATCTTCACGACACGGACTATGTGGGGCGCACCCTGGTGTAGAAGTCGATCACATGGCATCGTCCCTGTCAGCCGCGTCACGCGCACACCCCAGCTCGTGCGCGGACCGACGCACACGACGCGCACAGCCCGGGAGCAGCCCCATGTCGACAGCGAACCCCCAGCCGCTCTGGCAGCCCGATCCCGAGCGGATCGCCCAGGCACGCATCACCGAGTTCCAGGCATGGGCCGCCGAGCACCACGGTGCCCCGGCCGAAGGAGGCTACCCGGCACTGCACCGGTGGTCCGTCGAAGAGCTGGACACCTTCTGGAAAGCCGTGACGCAGTGGTTCGGCGTCCGGTTCTCGACCCCCTACGCGCGCGTGCTCGGCGACCGCGCGATGCCGGGCGCCGAGTGGTTCCCCGGAGCCGCCCTCAACTACGCCGAGCACGCCCTGCGCGCGGCCGCCGACCGACCGGACGAGCCCGCCCTCCTGTACGTCGACGAGACCCATGAACCGCTCCCGGTGACCTGGTCCGAGCTGCGCCGCCAGGTGGGCTCCCTCGCCGCCGAACTCCGCGGCCTCGGCGTCCGCCCCGGCGACCGCGTCAGCGGCTACCTCCCGAACATCCCCCAGGCCGTCGTCGCGCTCCTCGCCACGGCCGCCGTGGGCGGCGTATGGACCTCCTGCGCCCCCGACTTCGGCGCCCGCAGCGTCCTCGACCGCTTCCAGCAGGTCGAACCCGTCGTACTGTTCACCGTCGACGGCTACCGCTACGGCGGCAAGGAACACGACCGCCGCGAGATCGTCGCCGAACTGCGCCGCGAGCTGCCCACGCTGCGTGCCGTCGTCCACATCCCGCTCCTCGGCACCCAGGCACCCGACGGCGCCCTGGAATGGTCGGCGCTGACGGCCGCCGACACCGAACCCGTCTTCGAGCAGGTCCCGTTCGACCACCCCCTGTGGGTCCTGTACTCCTCCGGTACGACCGGCCTGCCCAAGGCCATCGTCCAGTCCCAGGGCGGCATCCTCGTCGAGCACCTCAAGCAGCTCGGCCTGCACTGCGACCTCGGTCCCGAGGATCGTTTCTTCTGGTACACGTCGACCGGCTGGATGATGTGGAACTTCCTCGTCTCCGGCCTGCTCACCGGAACGACGATCGTCCTGTACGACGGCAGCCCCGGCTACCCGGACACCGGCGCCCAGTGGCGCATCGCCGAACGCACAGGAGCCACCCTCTACGGCACCTCGGCCGCCTACGTCATGGCCTGCCGCAAGGCGGACGTGCACCCCTCCCGCGACTTCGACCTCTCCCGGGTGAAGTGCGTCGCCACCACCGGCTCCCCGCTGCCGCCCGACGGGTTCCGCTGGCTGCACGACGAGGTCCGCGAGGACCTGTGGATCGCCTCCGTCAGCGGCGGCACCGACGTCTGCTCCTGCTTCGCCGGAGCCGTACCGACCCTGCCGGTGTACCTCGGCGAACTCCAGGCGCCCGGCCTCGGCACCGATCTGCAGTCCTGGGACCCGAGCGGCAAGCCCCTCGTCGACGAGGTGGGCGAGCTGGTCGTCACCAACCCCATGCCCTCGATGCCCATCCACTTCTGGAACGACCCCGACGGCAGCCGCTACCACGACAGCTACTTCGACACCTACCCGGGCGTCTGGCGCCACGGCGACTGGATCACCCTGACCTCACGCGGCTCCGTGATCATCCACGGCCGCTCCGACTCCACCCTCAACCGGCAGGGCGTCCGCATGGGCTCTGCCGACATCTACGAGGTGGTCGAGCGCCTGCCCGAGATCAAGGAGTCCCTCGTCATCGGCATCGAGCAGCCCGACGGGGGCTACTGGATGCCCCTGTTCGTGCACCTGGTGCCCGGCGCCGTCCTGGACGAGGCACTCCTGAACCGCGTCAAGCAGGCCATCCGCGAACAGCTCTCACCACGCCACGTGCCCGACGAGATCATCGAGGTCCCGGGCGTCCCGCACACCCTTACCGGCAAGCGCATCGAGGTCCCGGTCAAGCGTCTCCTCCAGGGCACACCCCTGGAGAAGGCCGTCAACCCCGGCTCCATCGACAACCTCGGCCTGCTGGGCTTCTACGAGGAACTCGCCCGCAAGCGCGCCTGACCCGCCGGCACCCCGCCGTCCCCCACCGGCCTCGGACTCGCCGAACACGGCAACGAAGTCCGAGGCCGGCCACGCGCCATCGCCCTGACCTGCGCAATCCGGCGACGCCCGGTCCACGACCGCCTCCGGACGAGCCCGTTGTCAGTGCTGCCGATTACTGTGAGTGAGCATTGATCGACCGCGCATTGGGGGAAACATGGCGCACACCGACCACCGGACCATGCGACGCGTCCTGCGCCGCGAAATCGCCGGCACCATCGGCCTGCTCACCGACGACCACGACTTCCGGGCCATGCGGCGCTACCGCAGCTTCGCCTTCGACGATCACACCGTCTACCTCCAGCAGGTGGAAGCGCTCCTCAAGAGCCGCGCGGCACAGGGCAGCCACACCACGCTGGCCCTCTTCGACCCCGAGGAGTACGCCGAATTCTGCGCCGCCACCGGCCTCGATCCGGAAGCCCCGGCCAGCCGCACCCGCTTCACCGCCGAACTCGCGGCCACCGGCCCGACCGTCCCCTACGACGGCAGCCCCCTCGCCACCCTCCTGCCCGCCCTCGTCGACGAGGCCGTACGGCAGGCCACCTGGGAGTACGCCACCACCCTCCTGACCCGCCTCGGCCCCTGCCGCACCTGCGGCGAGGACATCGGCCGCGCCGCCTTCACCCGCGCCTCCGACCTCCTCGCCCGCATCCTCGACACCGCCCCGCCCGGCGACCGGCACCTCGTCTGCAGCGTCTCCGGACCACCGGAAACACTCGTCTCCGTCCTCCACGCCGACGAGACCGGCGACGGCACCACCGAACTCGACGAGGCCGAAGCCCTCGAATTCACCAGCGTCCTCGCCCTGGGCCTCGCCACCAGCAGCCCCGGTGGACTCGTCATGCGCATCACCGCCGCCGGCTCCGCCGACCGTGTCTACGGCTGGCGAATCCGCGGCGCCGGACTCGAACCCCTCACCGCGTCCGAGGTCTTCGACGCCTACTGCACCGATGCCGAATCCGGAGACCTCATCTCGCCCGAGCCAGGCGTCGACTACTGCACACCGCCCCACCTCGGAGGGGAGAGCACGGCACAGGGGCACCGCCACTGAACGCGCCAGGGGCGCCCCACCCCAAGGCGGGACGCCCCTGAACCCGGCAGAACGAGTAGCCGGCCGGACTACTCGCCGGACAGCACCGCCTGAGCCGCGCTGCGCGCCTCGTCGGCGCTGTCCGACGCACGGGCCGCCGCGGCGGCCCGCTCGCACTGGGCCAGCGTGTACTTCGACAGCGTCGCCCGGACATAAGGAATCGACGCCGCACCCATGGACAGAGAGGTGACACCCAGACCCGTCAGCACACAGGCCAGCAGCGGATCGGACGCGGCCTCACCACACACACCACAGCTCTTGCCCTCGGCCTTGGCCGCCTCGGCGGACAGCGCGACCAGGTCGAGCAGCGCTGGCTGCCACGGGTCCTGGAGCCGCGACACCGCACCCACCTGCCGGTCCGCCGCGAAGGTGTACTGAGCGAGGTCGTTGGTCCCCAGCGACAGGAACTCGACCTCCTGCAGGATCGAACGCGCCCGCAGCGCGGCCGACGGGATCTCCACCATCGCGCCGAACTTGGCCCGCAGCCCCGCCTCACGACAGGCGTCCGCGAACGCCTTGGCGTCCGCACGGTCCGCCACCATGGGCGCCATGACCTCGAGGTAGACAGGCAGCCCCTCAGCGGCCTTCGCCAGCGCGGTCAGCTGCGTACGCAGGATCTCGGGGTGGTCCAGCAGCGTCCGCAGACCCCGCACACCCAGCGCCGGGTTCGGCTCGTCGGCGGGCGTAAGGAAGTCCAGCGGCTTGTCGGCGCCCGCGTCCAGCACGCGCACGACCACACGGCCCTCGGGGAACGCCTCCAGCACCTGCCGGTAGGCCTCCACCTGCTTCTGCTCGGACGGCGCGTTCTTGCTGTCGTCCAGGAACAGGAACTCGGTACGGAACAGACCGACACCCTCGGCTCCGGCCTCCACGGCCGCCGGCACGTCCGCCGGTCCGCCCACGTTGGCCAGCAGCGGCATCTTGTGCCCGTCGGCCGTGGCACCCGGGCCGGTCGAAGCGGCCAGGGCGGCCTTGCGCTCGGCAGCCGCGGCCTCCAGCTGTGCCTTCTTCTCCTCGCTCGGGTTCACGAAGATGTCCCCGGTGCTGCCGTCGACCGCGATCACCGTGCCCTCGGCCAGCTCACCGGCACCGGGCAGGGCCACGACGGCCGGCACCCCGAGCGCCCGCGCCAGGATTGCACTGTGACTGGTCGGGCCGCCCTCCTCTGTCACGAAGCCGAGCACCAGAGTCGGGTCCAGCAGCGCGGTGTCGGCCGGAGCCAGATCGCGCGCCACCAGTACATAGGGCTCGTCACTGTCCGGGACACCCGGCATGGGAACGCCCAGCAGCCGCGCGACGATACGATTCCGCACGTCGTCGAGGTCGGCCACGCGGCCGGCGAGGTACTCCCCGGCACCGGCCAGCAGCTCGCGGTACGCCGCGAAAGCGTCGTACACCGCACGCTCCGCCGTGCTGCCGACGGCGATCCGCCGGTCCACGTCCGCCATCAGCTCGGGGTCCTGCGCCATCATGGCCTGCGCCTCGAGCACGGCCTGGGCCTCGCCCCCCGCCAGATTGCCGCGCGCCATCAGATCTGCCGCCACGGCGTCCACGGCCTGGCGCGCCCGCCCTTGTTCGCGCTCCGCCTCCTCCGCCGGGATCTGCTTGGCAGGCGGCTCGAGCACCGCCGTTCCCATGTGCCGAACCTCGCCGATCGCCACACCGTGGCTCACGCCGACGCCTCGCAGCGTTGTCTCCATCTCACCCGTCTCCGATAGTGCGGCGGGTCCCGCCGCCGCGGTGGTTGTCAGGTACGCCGTCCTGCGACGGCACTGTCGTCAGTTCCAGGAGAAGAGGCTGTCGCCGGCCTTCACGTCGCCGCTGTCACGGAGGTCGGCAAGGGACTCGGCGTTGGCCTCCAGCGCCACGACGGGGCATACCGGCGACTTGCCGGCCGCCTCGACCGTGGCCGGGTTCCAGCGCACGATGCTCTGACCACGCGTCACGGTGTCGCCCTTGTTGACGAGCAGCTCGAAGCCCTCGCCGTTGAGCTGGACGGTGTCGATACCGAGGTGGGTGAGCACGCCGTGCCCGTTCGCGTCGACCACCACGAAGGCGTGCGGGTGAAGGGAGACGATGACCCCGTCCACCGGCGCCACGGCCTCGGAGGGCTCACGCACGGGATCGATCGCAGTACCCGGGCCGACCATGGCCCCGGAGAAGACCGGATCCGGCACGGCGGCCAGGCCGATGGCGAGTCCGGCAAGAGGGGACGTCACGGTGGTCATGGGAAGCCTCCCAGAAGTGGAGCTGCGTGCGGGCCGTCACTGGCTGTCCCGGACGGCACTGAGCAGCAGCGTATGTCAGATGAAGTGGCGGTTCCGCATGGAAGCTATCAGGTAGTGGTCTAGACCACCAGCCTTGTCGATTTGCACGTGCTTCCGGCGCCCGTGTACAGTCGTACTCCTGCTTGAGGGAGAGCGACGCGAAAGCGGCTCCGTTAAGCAGCACCCAAACTCGTCAGATCCTCTCCCGGGATCACCTTCTGCATGTCTGCAGGACGGTGGTCAGGGAGGCGGAAAAACCCTGATAGAGTTTGAAACGCCGAAGGGAAGCCCGGAGGAAAGCCCGAGAGGGTGAGTACAAAGGAAGCGACCGTTCCTTGAGAACTCAACAGCGTGCCAAAAATCAACGCCAGA
>NZ_VISR01000008.1 GCF_007827595.1 Streptomyces sp. BK340 | reverse complement strand
TGGGTGTTGCTGACCTCCGGCGAGCGCTTGAGGGTGCAGTTGATCACCATGGCCCGCAGGTCGTCGTAGCGGGCCGGCGGTGTGTCGGCGGCGGGCGGCGATGCGGTCATGCGATCCTCCGGGAACCCTGGCGTCACGGTGCGCGACGGCGCGTACACATCCGGCTCCAGGTTGCGGGACGGCCCTGGCGGCCGCCACCCCAGTGCCTCCGGATGCCCCGGGTGTACCGCGCGGCTACTGTCGAGAAGCCCCCTCCCTCGTCCCCGTTCTCCAGTAGGCGCCTCCGGAAGGAGTGTGGTCGGCGTGGCCCGGAACCGCCGTCTGATCCTGAGCTCGCCGTCCGAGGTCTGGAGCCTGCTCGCCGACGGCCATCGCTACGGGGAGTGGGTGACCGGCACCCAGCAGGTGCTCGCCGCGGACCCGCACTGGCCCGCCGTGGGGGCCCGCCTGCAAGTCCGGGTAGGCGCCGGCCCGTTGACCCTCGACGACACCTGTGTCGTCCGTATCTGCGAGCCGCGGCACCGCCTGGAGCTGGAGGCGAAGGCGGATCCCTTCGGCGCGGCCCGTATCGCCATGAACCTGATCCCCTGGGGCGAGCACACGCTCTTCGTCCTCGACTGGCACCCGCTGCGCGGCCCCGGCACCCGGATGCACGGACTCCCCGTGGACTACATCGTCAGGATCCGCAACGGCATGATGCTGACGAAGCTGGCCCGGATCGCGCTGGCCGAACACGGCGAACGCGCCGACGGGGACCTGCTGCACACGGGCGGCGGATGACGCCGCCCCGGCATGGGTGACACCCCGCGCGTCCGCTGCGCTGTACGGGATGGCTCCTCCATGGGGCCCGCGGTACCTCTTCCGCTCTGACCTCCCGGCGGGGTATCGCGCGCCGGGGCGGGCAGGCGCACTCCCCCGACGCCTGCCCGCCCCGCGCACCCGTCCCGCGTCGGGCGAAGCGGCGAGGGCCGCGCGGCGACGGCGTTCCCTCAGCCGAGTTCCCGGGCGAACACCTCGTACGCCCGCTCGTCGAAGAGGACGAACCGCACCTCTTCCACGGCTGTCCGGGCGGCCCGCACCGTGTCGAGCGCGATCCGTGCCGCGTCGTCCATCGGCCATCGGTACACGCCGGTGGAGATCGCCGGGAACGCGACCGTACGGGCTCCCAGCTCGTCCGCCACGCGGAGGGACTCCCGGTAGCAGGAGGCGAGCAGGCCGGAGCGGTCCTCGGAGGCGGACCAGACGGGGCCCACCGTGTGGATCACCCAGCGGGCGTCCAGGTCGCCCGCCGTGGTGGCGACCGCCTGGCCCGTGGGCAGGCCCTTGCCGTAGTGGGAGGCCCGGAGCCCCCGGCACTCCTCCAGGATCGCGGGGCCGCCGCGGCGGTGGATCGCGCCGTCCACCCCGCCGCCGCCGAGCAGGGAGGAGTTGGCCGCGTTCACGATCGCGTCGGCGCTCTGCCGGGTGATGTCGCCCTGGGCCAGGGTGATGGTGGTCATGCCTGCCTCAGCCTTCTCCACACGGCCTTCGCCGCGTTGTGCCCCGACATGCCGTGCACACCGGGTCCCGGCGGGGTGGCCGAGGAGCAGATGAAGACGGCCGGATGGGGGGTGTGGTACGGGAACGGGGACAGTCTGGGGCGCAGCAGGAGCTGGAGTCCGGAGGCCGCGCCGCAGGCGATGTCGCCGCCGACGTAGTTGGCGTTGCGCGCGGCCATCTCGGCCGGGCCCGCGGTGGCGCGGGCGAGGATCCGGTCGCGGAAGCCGGGGGCGAACCGCTCCAGCTGGCGTTCTATGGCGTCCGTGAGATCGCCGGTCCAGCCGTTGGGGACGTGGCCGTACGCCCAGAAGACGTGTTTGCCCTCGGGGGCGCGGGTGGGGTCGGCCACGCTGGGCTGCACGGTGATCATGAACGGCTTGTCGGGGGCGCGGCCCTCGCGGGACGCGGCTCGCAGGGCGGTGCCGATCTCGGCCTTGCTCGCACCGATCTGCACGGTGCCGGCGACCCGGGCCTCGGGGGCGGTCCACGGGACCGGGCCGTCCAGCGCATAGTCGATCTTGAAGACGCTGGGGCCGTAGCGGTAGTGGTCGTAGTAACCGCCGAAGCCGGCGATGCGGGCGAGCGCGGTGGGCGAGGTGTCGAAGACGTACGCGCGGGCGGGCGGCAGGTCGTCCAGACGCTTGACCTCGTAGTCGGTGTGCACGGCGCCGCCGAGGTCCTGGAGGTAGGCGGCGAGGGCGTCGGAGATCGCCTGGGAGCCGCCGCGGGCCACGGGCCAGCCGCGGGCGTGCGCGGCCAGCGCGAAGACCAGGCCGATGGCGCTGGTGGCGAGGCCGTTCAGTGGGGCCATGACATGGGCGACGAGGCCGGAGAAGAGGGCCTTGAACCGCTCGTCGTGGAAGCGGCGCATCAGCACGGTGGAGGGCGGCAGCCCGGCCAGGCCGAACCGGGCGAGGGTGACCGGGTCGCGCGGCAGCGCGGTCAGCGGCAGGGACATGAAGTCCCTGACGAGCGTGTCCCACCCGGGCAGGAACGGCCTGACCAGTCTGCGGTACGCGCCCGCGTCGCGCGGGCCGAAGGAGGCGGCCGTCTCGGCGACGGAACGGGCCAGCACGGCCGCGGTACCGTCCGGGAACGGGTGCGCCATCGGCAGCTCCGCGTGCAGCCACTGCAGGCCGTAGCGCTCCAGGGGCAGGGCGCGGAACGCGGGCGAGTTGATGCCGAGGGGGTGGGCGGCCGAGCACGGGTCGTGCCGGAAGCCGGGCAGGGTCAGCTCCTCGGTGCGGGCGCCGCCGCCGACGGTGGACCGTGCCTCGAACAGGCCGACGGAGAAGCCCCGGCGGGCCAGCTCCACAGCAGCGGTCAGTCCGTTCGGTCCCGCACCCACCACGACCGCATCGAGCATCGACGGCACCTTCGGACCCCTTCGTCAGCCGATGGCCACTCAGGTTCAGGATATGCCGCGGGACTGACACACCCCGGGGCCGGGTGGCTCAGGCGCCGGTGCGCAGCAGGTCCACGATCCGGCCGGCGGTACCGGCGTCCCGGGCCGCTGTGAACGGCAGCGCGTTGGCACCGGTCACACGGAACGGCTCGCCGGTGCGGGTGATGTGGACACCGCCCGCCTCCTCGACCAGGAGCAGGCCCGCCGCGTGGTCCCAGGCGGCCTCCCAGGAGAACGCCACCGCGTCCAACTCTCCCCGGGCCACGGCGAGATACTCCAGGCCCGCCGAGCCGCAGGGGCGCGGGGCGAGGCCGTCGGTCCACAGGGCGCGCAGCGCGCGCTTCTGGTCTTCGGTGGTGAAGTCGGGGTGGGAGGTGGCCACGGTGAGGCGGCGGCCGGGTGCGGGCGGGCCCGCGAACAGCCGCTCGCCGTCGAGGAAGGCGCCCCGGCCGCGGACGGCCGTGGCGAGCTGGTCGCGCGCGGCGGCGTAGGTCCAGGAGGCCAGGACGGTGCCCCGGTGGGCCAGTGCGACCAGGGTGCAGAAGCCGTCGTCGCCGTGCACGAACTGCCGGGTGCCGTCGACCGGATCGATGATCCAGACGGGCGCGTCGCCCTGGATCGCGTCGTACGTCGCCGGGTCGGCGTGCACCGCCTCCTCGCCGACCACCACCGAGCCGGGCAGCAGTGCCCCGAGGGCTTCGGTGAGCTGCTGCTCGGCGAGCCGGTCGGCGTCGGTCACCAGGTCGTGCGGTCCGCTCTTCTGGTCCACCTCGTGCGCGGCGAGGCGGCGGAAGCGGGGCAGGATCTCGGTGGCCGCGGCCTTGCGGACCGCTTCCTCGACGTCTGCCGAGCAGCGGGTGAGAAACTCGTCGATGGTTTCCGTGTCTTGGATCATGCCCCCCATGAGAACACGCGCCACTGACAATCCCCGCCCGTCCGGTGGACGCCAGGTGGAATCGGGATGAAGAGCGGGTGCCGCCCCCGCCGTCACCGGCCGACCGCGTATCCCTGCATCCCGCGCGGGTTCGCCGCGGCCGAGAGCACGCCGGTCTCCGGGTCCCGGGCCACCACGCACAGGCGGCCCTCCGACCAGCCGGGGCCGACGGTGACGTCGTGGCCGCGCCGCCGCAGCTCCTCGATCACGTCGGGGTCCATGCGCGACTCCACCGTCACGCTGCCGGGGCGGCGGCCGCGCGGGTGGAAGGAGCTGGGGAAGCTGTCGTTGTGCCAGTTCGGGGCGTCGACGGCGCCCTGCAGGTCGAGGCCGCCGCGGACCGGGGCGCGCAGGACCGCGGCCAGGAGGAAGTGCAGCTGCCACTGGTCCTGCTGGTCGCCGCCGGGCGTGCCGAACGCCAGCACCGGGACGCCGTCGCGCAGGGCCAGGGACGGGGTGAGAGTGGTGCGGGGGCGGCGGCCGGGGGTGAGGGAGTTCGGCAGGCCCTCCTCCAGCCAGGCCATCTGCAGCCGGGTGCCGAGCGGGAAGCCCAGTTCGGGCACGACCGGGTTGGACTGCAGCCAGCCACCGCTGGGCGTGGCCGCGATCATGTTGCCCCAGCGGTCGACGACGTCCAGGTGGCAGGTGTCGCCCCGGGTACTGCCGTCGGCGGCGACCCGGGGCTCGGCGACGGTCGGCTCACCCGGGCCCATCGGGTCGAAGCCGCTGTCCCGGCCGGCCTCCACGCGCGCGTGTGCCTGGGCGGGAAGGCGCGGGGCGCGTCCGCCGGGGCTGCCGGGGCGCAGCTCGTACGACGCCTTGGCACCGACCAGGGCCCGCCGCCCGGCGTTGTAGCCGTCCGAGAGCAGCTCGGCGAGCGGCACCTCGGCCGCGTCCCCGTACCAGGCCTCGCGGTCGGCCATGACGAGCTTGCAGCCTTCGACCAGCAGGTGGACGTAGTCGGCCGAGCCGTAGGAGGGCAGCTCGGGCGGGAGCAGCGCGAGCTGCTGGAGGAGGGCGGGGCCCTGGCTCCAGGGGCCGGCCTTGCACACGGTCCAGCCGTTCCAGTCGTACGTCACCGGCGACTCGTAGCTCGCCGACCAGCCGGCGAGGTCGGCCGCGGTCAGGGTGCCGGTGTGCCGTTCGCCGCTGGTGTCCAGGGTGGGCCGCCGGGACTGCCGTACCAGTGCCTCGGCGACGAAGCCGGAGCGCCACACCTCGCGCGCGGCGTCGATCCGCGCCTCCCGGTCGCCGGCCCCGGCGGTCTCGGCGAGCAGCCGCTTCCAGGTGGCGGCGAGCGCGGGATTGCGCAGCAGCTCCCCGGGCCGGGGCGCCCTGCCGCCCGGCAGGTAGACCTCGGCCGAGGAGGTCCACTCGGTCTCGAACAGCTCCCGGACGCTCTCCACGGTCGCGCCGACGTTCTCCACGGGCGCGTGCCCGTGCTCGGCGTACCCGACGGCGTACCTCAGGACGTCGTCGAGGGACTTGGTGCCGTGGTCGCGCAGGAGCAGCAGCCAGGCGTCGAAGGCGCCGGGCACGGCGGCCGCGAGCGGGCCGGTACCGGGTACGAGATCCAGGCCGAGCCCCCGGTAGTGCGCGACCGTCGCACCGGCCGGGGCCACACCCTGCCCGCACAGCACGCGCACCTCGCCGCCCGCCGGGGCGAGCAGGATCGGTACCTCGCCGGCGGGCCCGTTCAGGTGCGGCTCCACCACGTGCAGCACGAACGCGCCGGCCACGGCCGCGTCGAAGGCGTTGCCGCCGTCCTCCAGGACCGCCATCGCCGACTGGGAGGCCAGCCAGTGGGTGGAGGACACCATGCCGAAGGTGCCCTGGAGAGTGGGCCGGGTGGTGAACTGCACGGGTCACCTCGCGGTTTGAGCACGTCGGTCGGTCGGCAGGCTATCGAGCGGACCCGGTTCCGCTCCATGGCGGGATCTCTCCTCGGCCCGGATCCCGGGGGGCCGGAGGTTCGGGTGTGCCCGGTGCCGGACGGCCTGCCCACGGGGGCGGCGCGGGAAAACCCGCGACGGGCGGGTACGGGGTGGCGAAGGCGGGCGGCGGGCCGGGCGGAAGCGGCGCGGGGGCGGTGCGGACCTGGGGGCGGCGGCGCAGCAGCCACACCACCGACGCCGTGTACAGCGCGATGCCCGCGACGTCGAGCGCGACCAGCGGCCAGGTCGCGTCCGCCGCGGTCTCGTCGCTCCTGAGCCCGTCGACGGTGGCCGCCATTCCGGCGAAGGCGAAGAGGTTGTTGACCGTGTGCAGCACGACGGACGCCTCCAGCCCGCCCGTCCGCCAGGTCAGCCAGCCCGCCGCCGCCCCGAACACCACGAGGTCGGCGAACCCCCAGGGCGTGCCCCAGCCGTGGGCGGCGGCGAACAGGACTGCCTGGGGCAGGAGCGCGAACCAGGGCGAGCGCACCCAGCTGCCGACGGCCTGTGTCAGCCAGCCCCGGAAGACGTACTCCTCGGCGGCGGCCTGCAGGGGGACCAGGACGAACAGCATGGCCAGCGCGGGCCCGAAGACGGTCCATCCCGCCCAGCGGAACTCCTCGCCGTGGTCGCCGGGCAGCAGGATCATGCCGCCCGTCGCCAGCGCGAGGACCGGCACGGCCGTCAGCGCACACCGGGCCAGCCAGCGCCATCTGAGCCGGCCGGTCACGGAGGAGAGCGTGCCCGCGGGGCGTTGCCCGATCCAGCACACGGCCAGCAGCACGACGGGTATTCCCACGGCGAGGGCCAGCAGGTCCAGGGCGGTGCCCGGGACGGGGCCGAACTCCACGAATCCGTCGCGGTCCTCGGGATATCCCTGCCGGGAGCCCCACTCGTCGGCGACTCCGTAGAGGACGGCCACGACGATCATGTAGACCACGGCCACGACCAGGGTCCCCACCAGCGGACGCCACCAGCGGTGGTGCACCGAGAGCCGGGCGAGCCGGTGGTAGGGCAGGGGTTCGGGCGGCGGTGGCGTCGTCATGGCCCCCACTCTCTCCGGCGGCGCCCGGCCCGGTCATCGCCCCGCGGCACGAACGGTGCCTCTATCGCTGGGTGGGGACCGGTCTCGATCTCAGGGCCGGTGCCCGCCGTCCGGGCCGCGTTCTACGCTCGTCGGCGAGATGGAGACGATACGCAACTGGCTTCTGCCCCTGGTGCTGGCCGCCGTACAAGGTGCCCTGATGTGGACCGCGTCGGGCCCGGAGGAGACGCCCGGGGCGCTGGGCCTGACCGCCGCCGGCTGCGCCCTGCTCGTGGAGACGGCCGCGCTGGGCCGGCGTCGGCAGGCACCCGTGCGGGCCCTGGCGGGGGTGGTGGGCGGCTACGTCCTGGGCATGGTCGCCTGGCCGGACGGCTACGTCGGCCTCGGCACACCGGTCGCCCTGTACTCCGTCGCCGTCCGCTGTCCCATGCCGGTGACGGTCCGGGCCGTCGCCGGGCTCGTGGGCGTCGAGTGGGTGATGTCCGTCGTACAGGACGGTTTCCGCGTCTCGCTCCTGACGCTGGCGATCACCCTGTCCGCGTACGCCCTGTGCGCGGGACTCGGCGAAGCGCGGCGCCAGTGGCTCGGCGGACGGCTCACCGCGGCCCACCGGCTGGCCGGGGCGGAGCACGCCCGTCGGACGGCGGGCGACCACGAGCGCCGGCGACTCGCGCGCGAACTGCACGACGTGAGTGCCCATCACCTCACCTCGGTCGTCGTCACCGTGGACGCCGCGCGCAGGCTCGAGGCCAGCAGGCCGGAACTGGCCCCCGAGGCACTGTCGTTCACGGAACGCACCGGCACCGAGACCATGGCCTCGCTGCAGCGGCTCGTCGGCCTGCTGCGCGACACCGACTGCCCGGGCCCGGGAGTCACGAGTTCCGAGATCGAGGAACTGGTCGCGGGATTCGGCCGTTTGGGCCGGCCCGTGGCCACCCGCATCCCCGACGACCTGACCGGTACCCCGGCCGAGGCGATCCACGGAATCGTCCGCGAGGCCCTCACCAACGCCGTGCGGCACGCCCCCGGCGCCGCCGCCCGGGTCCACGTCCGCCGGGCGGACGGCCTGCTGGTACTGACGGTGGAGAACGCGCCCCCGCGCACCCCGGCGCCGCACGACACCGGCGGCCTCGGCGCGGGACGGGGCCTGGCCGGCATGCGGGAGCGGGCCGCAGCGGCCGGCGGCGAGCTGACCGCCGGTCCCGGCCCCGACGGCGGATGGCTGGTCCGCGCGACCCTGCCGGACGCCGCCGGGCCACAGCAGCCCCCCGGGCCCGCCTGGCGGCGGCACGTCCTGCGGGAGCAGCGGCTCGCCGATCCCGCCCTCGCCCTCACCGCGATGATCCTGCCGGTCGTCATCGCCCTCGGGGCCACGGAGGACTGGCCGGAGCGGACCAGGCGCGCCGCGCTGCCGGAGCTGATCGTCGTGACGGTGCTGCTGGTCCTGCACGCGCTGCCGCTGTTGTGGCGCAGACGCGCCCCTGTGGCCTGCCTCGTCACCGTGCTGGCCACGGCCTGGCTGTGGCCCGTGGCCGTCGCGGTGGTGCCCCTGCCGTCACGGGTGTCGCAGTTCCTCGTCGGGGGCGCGCTCGTGGAGCTGCTCGCGGTGTACGCGCTCGCCGCCTACGGGCGGGGGCCCTCCACCGCCTGGCCGGCACTCATCGCCACCACCTGCGGCACGGCCTCGGTCGTCACGGTCACGGCCGCCGCCGACGGCTCGTTCGAGGGCGGCCCGGTCGACGGGTTCATCGGGGCCATGGTGATCGTCCTGTGCGTCCTGCTGGCTCCCCTCTTCGCCTGCGTGTGCGGTGCGGGTCTCGTGCTGCGGCGCCGGCGCCTGCGCGTCCTGGCGCACGACGACTTCGCGTTCGCCAGTTCCATGTGGCATGCGCAGCAGGCCGCCGAGGCCGAACGGCACCGGCTGGCGCTCACGTTGCGCGAGGCCGTACTGCACCACACGGCGTCGCTGGTCGCGCTGGCCCGGCAGGGACGGCTCGACGACGTGGCCACCACGGCCCGGGCCGCCCTGGCCGCCATGCGGGACATGCTGCACGGCCTCGGCGACGCCGCGGACCCCGCCGACCGCCTCGCTCCGTCCCCCACGGCCGCCGACCTCGACACACTGTGCCGCACCCTGCGCGCCACCGGCCGCGACGTGCGGCTGCGGGGCCTGCCCGAGGCCGGGCGGGACCTTCCGCCGTCCGTGCACGTGTCGATGTACCGGATCGTCGAGGCGGCGCTCGGCGCCGGCGACCGCGGGCCGGCCCGGGTGACCCTCAGGCGGCGGCGCGGCACCGTGTCCATCACGGTGACGGGCGCACCGCTCGCCGTCGCCGGTCCGGTGGCCGAACGCCTGCGGGTGCAGGCCGCCGCCGGCGAGGGCCGCATCGTGCTCGAACCGACCGGTACTGTACGGGTGTCGTTGCCGGCCGGACCCGCTCCGGTCCCCGTCCAGGAGGTGTCCCCGTCGCCGTACGCGTGATCGTCGTCGACGACCAGGCCGTGGTCAGGGCGGGTTTCGCCGCCATCGTGGACGCCGAACCGGACCTCACCGTCGTCGGTGAGGCGGGAGACGGGGCGGCCGCGGTGTCGCTGGCCGCCGCCGAGGCCCCCGACCTCGTCCTGATGGACATCCGGATGCCGGGCATGGACGGACTCACCGCGACCCGTCTGATCACCGCGCCGGAGAACGGGCCCCGGGTGCTGGTGCTCACCACCTTCGACCTGGACGAGTACGTGTACGAGGCCCTGCGGGCCGGAGCGTCCGGGTTCCTGCTGAAGGACGCCCGGCCCGAGGACCTGCTGACCGCGATCCGCGTCGTCGCCGCGGGCGACGGCATCCTGGCGCCCGCCGTGACCGGCCGTCTCATCCACACCTTCGCCCAGGGCGCCCCGCGGCTCCCCGCGACGGCCGGTTCCCTCGGCCAACTCACCCCGAGGGAACGGGAAGTGCTGCTGAAGATCGCCTCCGGCCTCACCAACGCCGAGATCGGCGCCGAACTCGGTGTGACCACCGGCACCGTGAAGACCCACGTGAACGGCCTGCTGTCCAAGCTGGGCCTGCGCGACCGGGTCCAGGCGACCATCCTCGCCTACGAGACCGGACTGATCCGTCCCCGCGCGAGCCGGGAGAGCTGACCCGGGATCCGCCGCGCGGGTGATCTTCCGGACCTGATCGCCGCCCGGGAACACCGCGGCCACCTGCGACGTTGATCTCGTAGGGCAGGAACGGAGGGCCCGGCAGTGCACGGTGAGTACAAGGTGCCCGGCGGCAAGCTCGTCGTCGTGGACGCGGAGGTCGAGGACGGCGTGCTGCGCCATGTGCGCGTGGCGGGCGACTTCTTCCTGGAGCCGGACGAGGCACTCGACGCGGTGAACCGTGCGCTGGAGGGTGCTCCGGCGGACACGGACGCGTCCGGGCTGGCCGCGCGGATCGACGCGGCGCTGCCGGAGGGGACCGTCATGTACGGGCTGACCTCGGAGGGCGTCGGGACCGCGGTGCGCCGGGCGCTCGCGCACGCCACGGACTGGACCGACTACGCCTGGCAGCTGATCCACGAGCGTCCGCAGCCCCCGGCGCTGCACATGGCCCTGGACGAGGTCCTGACCGCCGAGGTCGCCGCGGGCCGGCGCCCGCCGACCCTGCGGGTGTGGGAGTGGGGCGCCCCGGCGGTGATCATCGGCAGCTTCCAGTCGCTGCGCAACGAGGTGGACCCGGAGGGCGCGTCCCGGCACGGCATCGAGGTGGTGCGGCGGATCTCCGGCGGCGGCGCCATGTTCGTGGAGCCCGGCAACACGATCACCTACTCACTGTCCGTGCCGGAGTCGCTGGTCCAGGGCCTGTCCTTCCAGGACAGCTACGCCTACCTGGACGACTGGGTGCTGGGCGCCCTCGGCGAGATGGGGATCCGCGCCTGGTACCAGCCGCTGAACGACATCGCCACCGACCAGGGCAAGATCGCGGGCGCGGCGCAGAAGCGGATCGTCGGCACCGACGGCGGGCCCGGCGCGGTGCTGCACCACGTGACGATGTCGTACGACATCGACGCGGACAAGATGGTCGAGGTGCTGCGGATCGGGCGGGAGAAGCTGTCCGACAAGGGGACGAGGAGCGCGAAGAAGCGGGTCGATCCGCTGCGGCGGCAGACGGGGCTGGCGCGCGAGGCCGTCATCGAGCGGATGATCGAGTCGTTCCGGGGGCGGTACGGACTCGTCGACGGCTGGGTGACCGACGAGGAGCTGGCGCGGGCACAGGAGCTTGCACGTACGAAGTTCACGTCCCCGGAGTGGACGGCCCGGGTGCCGTAACCCGCACCCGGCTCGCGCGCCCCGCATTCAACTCGGAGGGCAAAAAGGGGCATACGGGGCGTCGATCGTTGGGCTCCGTCACCACACAGGCACACAGCGAGTTGGCACTTCCGCCCCACAGGGAGTCGTGTGACACTGTCGTCGCAGTCCACCCTGCGGACCCCCTTCCGCACCCCCTCCCCCACGAGAAGTGAGCCGTGCGTTCTCTTCCTCTGCCGCTCGCCCTCACCGCGCGTCTGACGCCGGTCGCCGTGCTGGCCTGCGCCGGCTGGGCGATGTCGTCGGGGCCGGCCACGCCGTCCGCCGACAGTCACCGTGCGGGCCAAAAGACGCCCACCCAGTCGGCTTCCGCCCCGTCCTCCAGCGCGGCGTCGAAGTCGTACGACACCGCCCCCACCCCCTGCACCAGCGTGCCCGTGGCGACCGTCAAGTCGCTGGTGCCCGGGGCCAGGACGGCGGGCAAGGAGATCCCCTCGACCGACACCGCGCTGCGCCGCACCTGCTCCTGGAACGCCCTGCAGGGCTACGACTACCGCTGGCTCGACGTCTCCTTCGAGGTGGCCGGATCGGAGCAGGAGGCGAAGAAGGAGTACGAGCAGCGCGTCGCCGAGAAGAGCGGCGGAGGGGCCGTTCCGGGACTCGGGGACACCGGGTACTCCATCGTCAACCTCACCACGGAGGACAAGCAGGAGACCCGCGAGGGCGTGGTGCTGGCCCGCGTCTCCAACGCGCTGGTGATCGTGACCTACAACGGCAGCGACTTCGAGACGAAGAAGGCCCCGAGCACGGACGAGATCAACAAGGGGGCCATCAAGGCGGCGAAGAGCGCCGTGGCCGCACTGCAGGGCGGCGGGTCCGGCTGACGGGGCCGGGCTGACGGCCCTTCAGGACCGTACGAGCGGCCGTACCAGGTCGCGCACGTCGCGTTCGGTGACGGGCCCGGTGTGGACGTTCGCCATCCTGCCGCGGGCGTCGACGACGACCGTGAAGGGCACCCCCTGCGGCACCGAACCCCTGGGGAACGTCAGCACCTTGCGGCCGGAGGGGTCGCTGAAGCTGGGGTAGGTCAGGTGGTGGTCGTGCTGGAAGGACCGGCCGTTGACGGGCTCCGTGTCGGTGTTCAGCCCGAGCACCTGAACTCCCTCGGCGGCGAGGTGTTTCTGTGCCGCGTCGAGTTCGGGTGCCTCGGCCCGGCAGGGGCCGCACCAGGAGGCCCACGCGTTGATCACCACGACCTTGCCGCGGTAGTCGGACAGACGCAGGGGCTTGCCGTCCAGGCTGTCGCCTGCGAGGTCGGGCGCGGCCGCCCGGCGGTCGGCGGGCACGGGCCCGCTCTTTGCCTCGGAGGGGTCGGCGGTGGCCATGCCGGCATGGCAGGAGGCCAGCAGCAGGCAGGCTGCGGTCCACAGCAACGGTCGCGTCTTCACGAGGAAGGAGTATCTCAACCGTCCCATCAGTGACGGACCTTGGGGGTGCGGTAGGTTCCGAGGGGACCGATCACCGGCTGTCGCCGGAACCACGACACACGGGGGCTGTAGTGAGGGTGCGGTACGCGGTCGGGGCCGGGGCGCTGGCGGTCCTGGTGGCCGCGGGCGGCTGGGGATGGCGGGCCGGGCAGAGCGGCGGCGATGGGCACTACGGGCTGCGCGCGGCCGAGCGGGCGTCCGGGCCTGCGTGTGCGGGCCTGGCCGGGCGCTGGCCCGGGCGGCTGGACGGTCACGACCGCGAGCGAGTGGCGGTGACCGGCGCCGAGGCCTGGGGCGGTGGCGCCGTAACGGCCCGGTGCGGGCTGGTCTCACCCGGCCCGTCGCCCGACCCGTGCATGAGCGTGAACGGCGTGGACTGGCTGCTCGAACTCGCGCGGTCCCGGCAGTCGGGGAAGAAGGTCCTCGTCTCCTACGGCCGCACCCCCGCCGTGGAGGTGACCATCTCGCCCGGGGTGCGGGCCGTCGACTCGGTGCTGACCGACCTGTCCGAGGCCGTCGCCCCCATCACGCAGCGCTCGCACTGCCTGGACTCCCAGGGCCACTGACGCGCCCGTCGGCCCCGGGCCGACGGCGGCTAGGACGCCGCCTCCCCGGACTGCTCCGCGATCCCCTGGACGACGAACTCGACCCCGGGCCCGAGTTCGACCCGGTCGCCGGCGCGCAGGCGGACCGGTGAACCCGGCACCAGGACACGGTCGTTGACGCGGGTGCCGTTGGTGGCGCCCCGCGAGACCTCGGTCAGCCAGGCCGCCCCGTCCGGGGCGTGCAGGAGGGTCGCGTGCCGGGCCGAGACCGTGTCCTCGTCGGCCAGCAGCTCGGACGCCTCGGGAGCCCAGTCGTGGCTGCGCCCCAGCCTGATCTCCGAGCCGCGCTGCACGTCGAGATACCGGCCGCCGCCGCGGAAGACCAGCCGTACCGCGCCCCCCGGGATCCGGACATCCGGCGGGGCCGATCCGACCGGGGTGAGACATCCGGGACACGCGGACACACCGGCGGGGACGACCGCGGAGCACCGCTCGCAGCGGTGACCGACGGACGGCCGGGGCGTGCGCGGGCGTGCAGGGCCGGGGATGGGCAGTACGGAGTCCCACCCGTCCTCGTCGTCGTCCCAGTCCTGCACGTCAGACATCGCTGTCCCCCTTCTTCAGCACGACCGTCGTGTCCACCCGTCCGCTCTCCGTCTCCCGTACGTCCGTCACCACGACCGTGGTGCCCGGCCCGAGCTCGGGCGCCGCGAACAGCTCCCGGGCGAGCGGGTTGATGAGATGCGTCTCCAGCACCATGCCGATGCCACGGCCGCCGTTCCACTTGTCCCGGGTGCAGTGGGCCAGCAGCTCGCGCCGGGCGCTGTCCTCGATCTCCAGGGCGAGCCGGTGTCCATGGGCCAGCTGGCGCTGGATGTTGCCGACCTGCAGATCGAAGATCCGCTCGGCGATCGCGTCGGAGATGAAGTCGAAGACGACGACGTTGCCGCCGATCCGGTTCATCAGCTCCGGCCGGCCGATGACCTGTTCGAAGTGCTTCTTGACGTTGTCCTTGACCGTAGTCTCCAACTCCTTGTACGGCGTGCCCGGTTTGACGATCCACTTGCGTTCCTGGGTGTCCGGGTCCGTGCGCTGGACACCCAGGTTGGAGGTGAAGATGAGCACGCACTCGCTGAAGTAGGTGGTGACCCCCTGTCCGTCGGTGAGCCGGCCGTCCTCCAGTACCTGCAGGAACTTGTCGAGGATGCCCTTGTCGGCCTTCTCGATCTCGTCGAAGAGGATGACGCGGAAGGGGTTCTCCCTTACGGCGGAGGTCAGTTCGCCGCCCGCCTCGTAGCCGACGTATCCGGGCGGCGCGCCCACGAGCCGGTCGGCGGAGTGGGCGGCCGAGAACTCGCTCATGTCGAAGCGCAGATACGCCTGGTCGCTGTCGAAGAGGACGGAGGCCACGGCTTTCGCCAGTTCCGTCTTGCCGGTTCCGGTCGGGCCGGCGAAGAACAGCACACCGCGCGGCCGGTGTCCCGGGTTGGTCGCCTGCGCCCCGGAGAGTCCCAGCGCGGCCCGCTTGAGGATGTCCAGGGTCATCGCCACGGCCGCTTCCTGCCCCAGCACCCGGCGGGGGATGGACCGTTCGTTGCCGGGGTCCTCCCCGCGGAGGATGCGCCGGCGGATCTCGCCCCGGCTCCAGGGGTTCTTCTCCACACCGAGCCGGTAGATCCGTACCGCGTCGGGCATGGCGGCGAACGGCATGCCGCGGGAGCGGGCGAGCTTCACGCTCTCCTCCATGGCCCGCAGACTCATGCCGGTGGCCGCCCGGGCGAAGGCGCCGACGGAGCGCGCGGTCTCCTCCGCGTCAGCGCCGGAGGGCGAGTTCGGACCGCCGCCTGATCCCTTTCCGCCGTAGCGTTCGTAGCGCTCGCGCAGGAGGCGGGCCATCGTCGTGCGCTCGTCCGCGTCCGGCTCCGGTACGGCGACGGCCCGGATCCGTTCACTGCCGGAGACCAGCCATCCGGGTATGTCCCGCTCCCCGTCGGCGAGCCAGATCACCGGGTTGAACCGGCCCGGTTCGCCGGGGACGACGGGGGTGCCGGTCCAGGGTTCCAAGGGCTTTGCCTCGTGGGCGAGTTTGAGGCAGGCGAGAAAGAAGTCCCGTTCGTCGGTGGTCAGCCGGGACGGGTCGGTGACCAGACGCGAGGCGTGGTCGACGACCAGTGCCACCCGCAGCGGCCGCAGCCGGCGTCCGTCCCGCATCATCTCCTCGCGCTGCTCCGCCCACCCGGTGGTGAGGTTCCGCAGCTGGTCCAGCACCGCCTGGCGTTGTGCCGCGGTCTGGCCGGGGAACTCGCGCGGTCCCTGCAGCAGTTCCTCGAGGGCCGCGTGCGTGTCGCCGTCAGCGGCCGCCGCCACATGGAATCCGCCCACCTGGTCGCAGAGCACCAGCGCCTGGTAGCCGACCTCCCGCAGCGGGTTCCACAGCACGTCGAGCAGCGGGTGGAACCGGTCCCGGCCGCGCCGGTTCACCAGGTGCAGGTCACGGATGTTGCCGTGCAGGACGTACTGCGCGTGCACGCCGAGTGTTCCGATCAGCTCCTCCACGAAGGGCGGGAGCCGGTCTTCCTTGGACAGGTCCATCGTTCCTCCCCGTTGCACGCGGACGCGGGCCGCGTGCCGGCATGGTGCTCAGTGGTGGTCTCAGCGGCGTTCGTCGCCGTCGACGGTCCGGTGTCGTGGGGCTTGCCGGGGCACGTCCGCCGGCCGGCCGGTGTCCTGTCCGCGCAGCTCGTCGAGCGTCACGGCGCCCTCCCCCAGCACGCCCGGCAGCGCTCCATCGGTCCGTACCTCGAACTCGAGGCCCAGTCCCAGCCCCTGGGTGATCTGCTGGAACTCGGCGAGCCGCTTGTGGGTCTCCGCACAGCGGGAGTCGTCGAGGGCACGCTGCTCGGGTGTCCGCTCCCCCGGGGCGCCGCGGTACATGGTCGCCACGCTCAGCGCGCCGCCGACCAGGGTCGCCCTGAGCCAGTGATCGGGCTCCCACCCGTCCGGCGTCCAGTCGAGGCGGATCTCCTGCCCCTCGGGCCGGCCGGCCTCGGTGCGCCCGCCGAACCTCCTGGCCAGTTCCGCGACGGCGCCTGCGCACTGCTCCCGGACGTAGATGGCCTCCAGCGCACAGCGTCGCTCGTCCACGGCGCGTTCGACCCGGTCCAGTTCGTCCCGGCTCAGCGGGACGCCCTCCTCCAGGGTCCGCCGCAGCAGCTCCACGGCCTCCGGTGCCGGGGCGAGGTCCTCGGCGCCCTCCGGGGACTCGTAGACGAGGAAGTCGTAGTGCAGCGCGGCGCGTTCCTGGGCCTCCCGGGTCGTGCGGGCGTCCTTGTTGGCGTCGCGGACGTACTTGCGTGCCTCGTTGAGGTGGATGCGCGCCCGGCGGGGGTCTTCGGCCGCGCGGCGCACGGCGTGCCGGACGGCCCCCGCGGCGAGTTCGGCGGCCTCGGAGACGGCGTACGGGTCCAGCCCGCCGAGGATCTCCGCACCGGCGCGGCGGACCTCCTCCGCGTCCGGGCCGGGCTGCGGGAGCCGGCCGGGGGCCGGCCGGACGCTCTCTCGTCCTTCGGCCTCGGCGGTGCGCTGCTCGGAGAACCGCAGCAGTGCCCGCTGCCGGCTCTCGCGCAGGGCGCGCTGCCAGGCGTCGTCCTCGTCGTCCAGCCGCAGTTCCGCGCCGAGCCGCTGCTGCTCCCACTCCGCGTGCCGTTCCTCCGCGCGGCGCACGGCCTCCTCGCCGCGGGCCAGTTCCTGCCGCAGGTCGCACAGCCGCTCGCCGACAGGCTCCAGGGGCGGTGGCAGGTCGGGGCGCGGCGGCGCTCCGGCCGGGCCGCCCGCGGCCGTGGCCCGGGCCACCCGCGCCAGCAGGGCGCGCCTGCGGGCGTTGATCCGGACGGCGGCGAACGCGGCGGCCTGCCACTGCTCGGCGGCCGTCGCGGCCAGCTCCTGCTGGCGCTCCAGGCAGCGCTGCTCCTCCGCGGCCCGTACCGCAGCGGCGGCGAGGACACGGGTGGTGAGCAGGGCGGCCCGGCCGGCGAGCAGGACGCCGCTGAGCGAGCCGAGGACCTGCAGCGCCGCGTCGGCGGCCTGATGCACCGCGTGCCCGGCCGCGTCGGCGACATGGGAGGAGATGTGACCGGCCGCGTGGTCCAGGTGGAGCATGCCGGTGTGCGGCAGCGCCTGGGGGTCGACGGGCGGCGGGGGCGGCGGGAAGGTCACGGCGGGTGCCACCGCGCTCACCGTCGGGAAGGCGAGACCCGAACTCATGCCTGTCCTCCTGTCCTTTCGGACTTCGTCTCGGCTGTCGTCGCGGACCGCGGACCGCCCGCCCGCCGTGCCCGGTGCTCACGGAACCTGCGCCACCGGTCCACGAATCGGAGCGGGTTCCACCGGGACCTCCGGTCGCCCGCCCGCCATCTGCGGCGCTCGTGGCGCCCGCGCCACCACCAGACCAGAAGAGGCCGCAGATTCCACTCGGGCCGCGGGTCGCGCGGCCGCTCGGCCTCCCGCAGCCTGCGACGCTCATGACGCCCGCGCCACCGGAGCAGGAGACGGCGCGGACTCCACCAGGGCGGCCGCTCGCCCGCCCGCAGCCTGCGACGCTCATGACGCCCGCGCCACCAGGCCAGGAGACGGCGCAGGCTCCACTCGGACTCGGGGTCGCGCGGCCGCCGCAGACGCCGCCAGGCCAGGCAGCGGCGCACGCTCCACACGGCGACGGCGACGGCCGAGGCGAGCGGCCACACCCAGGGGGCGCGGGCGATCGCGTAGAAGCCCAGGAAGACGGCGAGCATCAGCAGCGCCGCCGTGATGAAGCGGCCGGCCCGGGTGCGCGCCATCCGGCCGGGGCGCTCCGCGTTGCGGATCAGGAGGCCTGCCAGCGATCTTTCCGGGTGGTAGAAGGGCGGGCCGATGTACACGGCGGTCCACAGCTCCACCGCGAAGACGAACGCTGCCGCGGGCAGTGCCTCCAGCCAGGCCGTCACGACCGCGTCCTGGGAGGCGCGGCCCAGCACGTCGGCCAGGCCGATGACGAAGGTCCAGGGGGCCGTGACCAGCGTGGCGCCGAGCAGGGCCCAGCCCAGGGTGGGCAGCCGGTCCAGCCGCCGCAGTACGGCGAGGAGCCCGTCCTGGTCCACCGCGAGCATCCGCTCGGTCTCCTGGACGACGCGCCGCTGCCTGAGCTCTTGCGCCGCGGTCTCCGCGTGGCCGCAGAGGAGGTGGGCGGCGAGCAGGCGCAGGTCGTCCCCCTGGGCGTCGAGCAGTGCGTCGAACCAGGGAACCCGCTCAGGGAACTGTGCGCGCCTGCGCAGCACCGCGTCGGTGAGCCGGCTCCCGGTGCGTTCCGGTTCGCGCGCCAGCTGCAGCAGCCAGGCGTCCACGGCCACGGTCTGCCGCAGGGCCGCCCGGGCTCCGCGGACCCTGCCGGTCTCGTGACCCCGCAAGAGCTCCCGGACCGTGGGCTCCCACCGGGCGCGCAGGGCGCGCCAGGTGCGGTCGGTCTCGTCCAGTCCGCGGCCGCCCGGCCGCTGGGCGAGACCGGTCAGGACGGCGGGCTGCTCCGCGAGGTACCGGATCAGGGCCACGGCGTCGGCGTTCCCGTCCCTGGCCCCCTGGCACAGCAGGCGCATGCTCCGCACGTCCAGGTCCGCCCCGTGCCAGGAGACGTCGAGGCCCGGACCGAGCCAGTTCAGGAGCTGTACCAGAGCGGCGACGGACGGCGGTTGCGCCAGTTCGGCCCGCAGGGCGGCGAGTCGGCTCAGCTCCTCGGGGCTGCGGTCGCCGACGGTCTCGAACTGGCCCAGCCAGTCGACGAGTCGGGCCCGGTCGTCGTCGGCGGCCAGCATGCGTTCCGCGGAGACGGGGTTCTGGTCCAGATGGAGGGCCAGCCTGTCGGTCCCGGTGAACTCCTGTCCCATGAAGGGGAAGGGCCGGATCACGGGGCGCGGCGTGTCGTCGCCGAAGACACGCTCGTCGGTGCGCGGGGCGACGTCGGGGTCGTTCCCGTCCAGCCAGTCCCGCACCTGCCGGGCGTGCCAGCGTTGCTCGGGCGCCCTGGTGAGCAGGCCCTCGCAGAGCCGGCGGGTCCTTCGGTGCCCGATGTCACGGAGGTCGGGGTCGTGCGTGGCGATCTCCGCCAGCACCTCCTCGTCACGGCGGAAGTCGATGGGGTGTCTGCCGAGGGCCAGTTGGGCGATCACCATGCCGAGCGACCACCAGTCGCCGGCCTCGGAGACGGTCTGCCGCAACAGCCCTGCCTCCGGCGCGAGATAGAGGGGTTTGCCACGCCAGTCGGTGCGGGGCTCCTCGGCCTCCTCGGGCCGGTGGACGGCGGCGCCGAAGTCGATGAGGACGAGATCGGCCGTGTCGGCGCGGCGGGTCTGCACCATGATGTTGTCGGGGGTGACGTCCCGGTGGACGACGCCCCGTTCGTGCAGGGCGGTGACGGCGTCGTACAGCTGGTTCACCAAGCTCTTCACGACCTCGGGGCGCAACCCCTCGGGGTGGTCGGCGTGGTACCTCTCGAGGGTCTCCTCGCCGTGCGACCAGTACAGGTGCCAGGGGTGTCCGTGCGCCTCGCCGGTCTCCAGGAGCCGTTCCAGGTGGGGAGCGTGTTGCTCACCGAGTTCCCCGAGCGCCAGCTCGACGTCCGGCCCGGGGGCGTGCAGCCGGTGGTACCACTTGAGGACCAGGGGTATCTCGTCCGCTCCGTGACGGCCCGTCAGGTCACGCACCCTCAGCACCACGGCCTCGGCGGGCCGCCGCGCGCCGGACAGCACGGCTACGAGCAGGAACCTGTCCGCCAGTTCAGGGGGCACGTCGGAGAGGACCGGACGTGTCTCCACGGCCCGGGCATGGGCGAACCCTCCGTCCTCGACGGGGACGACTCGGGTGGGCGGCGTGCTCATCGACTTCCGACCTTCCGGGAAACGCGCTGGGTGCGCCACGGGGGCACGGCGCAGAACGATTCGGCCCGATGCGCAAGTCGCGGGACGATGAAGATATCCGAAATCCCTTCGTGCGACGGGGAGTTTCCCGGATCTTCAGCGATTAACCCGCCGGGACTACGATGTGCATCATGCACCCGTTGCCCTCGCACGAAAGTCTCGTAGACGAACTTCGGGAACTGAGGCGTCGCGGTCTGCCGGGGCTGCGCCACTGCGCCAGGGACTCGCTGCGACAGGCGGCCGCCGCGGCCGGTCTGTGCACCGGGGAACAGGACGAACAGAGCGGCATCGAGGACCTGCTGGGGGCGGCGGTGCGCCGGCTGGCCGGTGGGCACCCCGTGCGGGACGACGACTCCTGTGATCCGCTGGCCCGCGCGGCCGCCCACACCTTCGGGATCTTCCCCGCCCGCCGCGGGGTCCCCGGCACCGACCGGCGCAAGGCCGCGGCGGGTGTCTACGGGGTGACCACCGAGCGCTTCCGCAAGAGCCAGGAGCGCGACGTCGTCGCCGAACTCGCGGAGGCGGTCCTGGCCGTGGCCCGGGAGGCGTGCGTACGGGAGACGGCCGGCCCGCGGGCCGGCGACCCCTGGGCGGGCGGCCCGCAGGAGCTGCTGATCCCGCCGACGACACCCCCGGCGCACGCGACACCGGCCGCCACCGGTGTCCCGCCCCAGCGTCCCCCTCACCCGGGCGCCCGGCCGGGAGCCGCCGCACCGGCGGGCCGGATCACGGTCCGGGTGTGCCCGATCGAGCTGGTGCGGGACGTGGACATCCTGGTCTCCTCGGAGAACACGTTCCTGGAGATGTCCAAGACCTTCCGCTCCACGGTGTCCGGGGCGCTGCGGCGGGCAGCCGCGCTGCGGGACGCCTCGGGCGAGATCGTGGACGACGTCCTCGCCCGCGAACTGGGTGTGTGGCTGCGGACGCACGGCCGGTCGGGCGTGCCGGTGCGGCCGGGCACGGTCGTGGCCACGTCCTCCGGCGCGCTGGCCGCGCAGGGGGTACGGCGTATCCATCACGCGGCGATCGCGGCCCCGGTCGGCGACGGCGAGCGCTACCACGTGACACCCGCCGTGCTGGCCGAGGCGGTGCGGGCGTCCTTCGAACTGGCGCGCCGCGAGGCCGACTTCCTGTCGCTGCCGATGTCCTCGATCTGCTTTCCGCTGATGGGCACCGGCCGGGGCGGCCTGTCCGTCGAGACCGCGGCACGCGGACTGCTCGGCGCGGTCAGGCAGGAGCTGCGCCGGGACCCCTCCTGGTCGGTGCTGGTGGTCACGCCCGAGGAGAGCCACGCCCGTATGCTCATGGCCGCCAGCTCCGCTCGGTGAAGGCCACCCCGGCCTGCCTGAGCATGCGTTCCATCTCGGCGAGTTCCCCGCGCAGCGGCACTCCGTAGAGCCGCAGCTCCCGGTCGTCGCCGGCGCCGACCTGCAGGCGCGGTCCGGCCGACTCCGCGGCCAGGTACGGGGCGTAGCGGGCGGCGCCGAGCGGTGTCAGGGCGATGATCCGCTGGTTCGCCGAGCCGCGCCAGACCAGCCGGGTGGGCTCCGCGACCCGGAACCGGCCGGTGATCACGGCGTCCGCGCCGACGAGGGCCCGGCGCCGCTCCGGCGTCAGCTCCTCGTGCTCGTACCCCGTGTACACCAGCAGGTCGGGGGAACGGGGCCCGGCGCTCCCCACGTGCCGCCGGGCCTCGTCCCTCAGGTGCGCCGCGCCGGCCAGGAGTTCCGCGAGCGCCGCCGCCTGCTGCAGGGGCTCGCCGCCGCTGAGCGTGAGGCCGTCCGCCCCGTCGGCGAGGGCCTCCTGCCACAGCGCGAGCACCTCGGAGACCGTGGTGAGCGTCCCGGCCTCCGAGTCCCAGGTGTGCCGGGACATGCATCCTGCGCAGGCCAGCGAGCAGCCCTGGAACCAGACGCCGAGCCTCCTTCCCGGGCCCAGCGTTTCCAACGGGTAGTGGGTCCCGTCGAGGCGCATTTCCACGGCATCTCCTCCTCGCACCGGCTTGGAGTATCCAGTGCGCCGATGTGCGCCCGCAATTGCCGGAAAGGCCCTCATCCGGCTGTCCGCCGGGCGAGATCCGGTTGTTTTCCGGAACTCCCGAAGAGAGTGATCGATTTCCTTGAAATCCCCATCCCTCCGTGGGTTTTGCTCCGCTACTCTCTCCCCCATCGCGGCGCCTTCCCACCCGGACCGCGCGCGAGGAATGGGGGATCTTTCGAAATGATCAGCAAAGGTCGAATAGGTGTCCGGGTCCGACGGTTGAGAGCCGGGTACCTCTCTTCGGTACGCGCCCGGTTCCACGGCCGTCGGGACGCGGACGGTCTGCAGGAATTACTGGCCAACGCTTTTGCCGGAAGCGCACCTTCCGACGACAACCTGCCGCCCTACGTCCTGGGCCTGCGCGCACAGGTGCGGCACAGCACCGCGCGGCTCCGGTCCCGCACGCTGAAGTCGCACCGGGCGTTGCACGTCCGCATCCAGAGCGAGTCGGTGCGGGTGGTGACCCAGTACACCGAGCGCACGGAGCCGACTCCGGCCGCGCTCGCCCGGTACGGAGAGTGGGTCGGGGAGTGGCGCTCGGCCGCCTCCGTCTGCCGCGCACAGGCCCAGCAACTCGCCGATGAGGCCAACCAGTTGCTCGCCTGCTACTGGGACGCCGCCTGGGCCCGCGCCCGGAAGGGCGACCAGGTCGGCGGGCAGCGGCCCACCGGATGGCTGCCCGGGGAGATCACCCTGGACGGCACCTGGGCACGCCTCGACGACGGACTGCTGAGCGACCGCTGGTACGGCCCGCAGACACCGGGGCGCGACGCCGACCCCTCGGCGGTCGCACAGGCGTTGCACATTCTCGACCACCAGTCCGCGCGCGGCCGTTCGGGCCCGGCGCGCCACGGCGATGCCTCGAACGGCATCCGCAGGTGATCACCGCTCATCGTCTTCCAGGAAGGCCAAGGACCATCATCGTGCAGCACTCGGCCCGGACCGGTCGTCGGTCCACCGTCCGCGCCGCCCGTCGGCTCGCCGTCTTCGTCCCGCTGGTGTGTGCGCTCGGCGCCCTCGTGTCCTGCAGCAGGCAGGAGGAAGCCCTCACCACGCCCTGCGGGCTGGTCGTCGACGGTTCGGGGTCGGCCGCCGCGGTGAAGGAGGGATTCGACTCGGAGGCCAAGCTGAAGGACAGCCTCATCGGGTTCCTCTCCGACCAGAAGTGCGGAACCCTCGACTTCGCCCCCATCACCCGTTCCTCGCGCAGCTCGTCCTGCCGGCAGGACGAGGTGGACCTCGACCCGCCGCACGACGCGACCACCGATCAGAAGGTCCAGCGCGCCAACGCCCAGCGCAGTGCCGCGGTCGCGGCCCTCGCCGAGCTCAAGTGCGCGCGCACGCAGAACGGTTCGGACGTGTGGGGGGCGCTGACCCGCATCGGGGAGTCCGTCCCCACCGACGGTCCGGCGCCGAAGCTGCTCGTCGTGAGCGACTTCGACCAGGCCGACCCGGAGTTCCATCTGTCGCGGCAGGACATCTCCACCAAGGCCGCGCGCGACAAGGTCATCGACTCGCTCGTCAACAAGCGCGGCCTGCCCGGCATCAAGGGGATGGACGTCTTCCCCGTCGGACTCGGCATGCAGTACAAGGCGAAGCCCAGCGAGGCCGACGACTTCGCGTCCTTCTGGACCGAGGCACTGGAGGGGAGGGCCAAGGCACATGTCGACAACAAGTACAAGCGCTGACGAGCCGCAACCGCGTCGGCGGCGGATCGCCCGCTATCTGCCGTTCACGGGCCGGACCGCGCAGCCGGGCACCGGCACCCGGCCCGGGCCCGCCGCGGACGGCAGGCGCACCGGCCGGCTGCCCCTGGTCATCGACGACCGGGGCCAGCGCGCACTCCTGCGGGACGCCCGCAGCAAGGGCCAGAAGGCCGCCCGGCGCAGGACGCTGGACCCGTGGGTGCTCAACAGCGGCGACCGGGTGCCGTACTTCGCGGAACTGGCGTCCGTGCGGGAAGCCGTGGTCCACCGGATCGAGGAGGAGCTGAACCTCCAGGAGGAGGAGGCACGCCTCCTGGACGCCCGGTCGGGCTCCGAGGTGACGGCCGGTGAGGCCGAGACCAGGATCCTGGTCGAGCGCCTGCGCGAGACCCAGCAGGAGATCGAGACGGCCCGCCGTCAGCTCGATCTGCTCGCGGTCCGTTCGGCCCGCTGGCTCCGCTTCCGGGACAGTCTGCGCGAGCGGGTGGAGGAACGCTGGCTCCAGGCCCGCTTCCCGGAGGCGGCCGAGCCACGGGCTCCCGGTTCCCGGGGTGCGGCAGAACCCGGCCTGCGGGAGGAGGAACCGGATCAGCCGGCGGCCGGCAATGACGCGGCGGCCGATCAGGGCGGCGACGACTGGCAGTCGGTGTCCACGACCGGTGCCGCTCCGGACGGGACGGCCTCCGCGGCGATGCGGGACGTGTACCGTGCCGCGCGCGCCGAGACCCGCGACACAGCGTCGAGCTACGGCTGGGAGGGGCTGCAGACCCGCCCCGGTCTGCCCCGGTGGATGACCTGGGCCCTGCTCGTCGTGATCATGGCCGTCGAGGTGCCGATCTACTGGGTCGCGTACCAGCCGTTCCACGGGGTCGGCAGCACGGGCGGGGACTTCATGTCCGGCGGGCTGGCGATCTCGTCCGCCGTCATCATGCTGATCCTGCCGCACCTGTCGGGGCTCATGCTGCGGTGGCGGGCGGCGACGGGATCGCCGCGCCGCGGGTGGCTGCCGGCTGTCGGGCTGCTCGGTGTGTGGGGCGGTCTGACCTGGGCGCTGGGCCTGCTCCGCGCCAAGTTCGTGACCCAGCACGACAGCCCGGCCCCTGCCGCCGGGGCCGACGGCTTCAGCGGGCTCGGCGCCTCGGCCGGCGACACCACGACCCTGGTGGACCGACTGCACCTGTCGACGCAGACGGTGACCTGGCTGTTCTGCGCGCTGCTCCTGCTCTCGGGCGGTGTCGGATTCATGCTCGGCCTGTTCCGGGAACACCCCTTCCTCGACGCCTTCCGCACGGCGGTGGAGCGGCGTGCGAGGCTGCTGCGACGGCACGAGGACAGCATCGCCGCAACCGAGCGGGCGCGGGCCGCCCAGGAGACGGCCGAGGACCGGCAGCTGGCCCGCCGCGAGGCCGCGCGGGAGCGGATGGACTCGGCCCGCCAGTTGTACGAGGCCGCCGCCTACTCGTATCTGGACGGGGTCATGACGGCGTCGAAGGATCCCGCCGTGACGGAGTCGGCGATGCGCCTGTCCCGGAACTGGCCGCTGCTGCCGTCGGCGGCCCGCCGTGAACCGGCCCGGGACCGCTGAACGGCCGCTCGACGCCGGCCCGGTGCGCCGGTCACGCCGAGGCCCCGACCCGCTGATCCGGGTCGGGGCCTCGGCGTTGCGTCACCTGCCGTCTCGGTGTCCGCTCACTCCTCCGGGACGGAGATGACCGCGTGCAGCGGTGCCAGCAGCCTGTTGACCTTGCGCACGTCGTCCGTCGACGCCAGCCGGAGGCGCTCCTGCGGGCGCGGGTCGAGCGGGCGGTCCGGGCAGCGGTCCTGGAACAGCAGGAACGCCGGGCGCGGCCTGCAGCGCTTGGACGTCCACCACAGGCCCTGCACCTCGCTGCTGTGTTCCCGGATCACCCGGACCCAGTAGCGGGTGCCCGCGTACTCGTCGGTGTCGATCAGCCAGCCGTCCTGCCAGACGGCGGCCAGCCCCTCGGCGGTCGTGAGGTCCACCAGGGTGAGGTCGGCCGTGGTGCGGACGGCCGAGAGGGCGTACCGGGACGCCTGCGCCCACGGAATCTGCCGCACCCCGCTGCCGTCGCTGAACTCGACCGACCTCAGCAGTACTTCGGACAGCGCGGTGACCGGGTCCAGGGCCGCGTAGAGGTAGGGGTACGGATCCTTCTCGGTGGGGTCGAAGCGGCTGCCCTTGAAGAACTCGTGCGCGACCCTCGGGTTGAACTCGCCGGCCGCGTACTCCTCGTCATGGCACCGCCACACGAGGGTACCCGCCGGCACCACGGTGACCACCGGCTTCATCACGACGCCCCGGGGCGGAAGCTGACCCACCATCAGAGCGCCCCCACGAGTTCGGCGGCGGCGCGTTCCAGCTCCTCGTCGGGCAGGACGCCGAGCAGGTCCGCGGGGACTCCCCCCAGCCACCGGTTGCCGCCCAGCCACCAGTCGGCGGCTCCCCAGGGGTCCCGGTCCGCCCGGAGGAGTTCGTTGATCCGGCGGACGACGGGCAGCGGTACGGTCGTGCCGGCCCTGAACTGGAAGCGCGGATAGCGGAATCCGCGGTCCGGGTCGCGGAGTCTGATCAGACCGGCGGGTGTGTCCGCACCGCCGTGCAGCGCGGCGTGTTCGTCCTCGGTCAGCGCCGGTGCGGCAAGGAGCCGCCGGCGGGCCGTCCGCAGCAGTTCACCGGGGTCGGGCGGCGGGGTGCCGAGCACGCCGATCACCGCGTCGATCGTGGTGAGGCTGGGCAGTTCGTGGGTGCCGGAGGCGTAGCGGTGGCCGCCGAGCGCTTCGGACACCGGGTGGTCGGGCGGCAGCGCGGACAATGTCCGCCGCAGCCGTCGTACGGCGCGCGCGACACCCGGCGGGTTCCCGGCGGCGGCCTCCTGCTTCATCTCGCGCAAGGTGCGGGAGAGCAGTTCCAGGTCGTCGTCGTCGAGCCCGGTGATGACGGTGGTCCAGTGACTCTCCAGGAGCCTGAGCAGCTCCTCCGACGTCATACGCGTTCTCCTTCCTCGGGCCGGGCGGAACGCGCCGCCGGTGCGGGGTTGCCGTGGTGGACGAAGGCCGCCCAGGTGTCGGGCCGGTCCCGGAGGTCCTCCGCGAGGCGGCGGGCGGAGACGCCCCCCAGCCCGCGGACGGCCGGCCGCTCGTCGGGCGGCGTGAGCATCCAGCGCTGGGCGGCGCGCAGCGCGTCCGGCGGGGCGAGTCCCCGGGCGAGCGCGTCGTGCAGGACGAGCATGAGCACCTCGGACCGCATGTCGTCGACCTTCCACCGGGAGCCGACGGCGTCGGCGGCGAGCCGGTGCACCATGACCGAGGTGACGGTCAGGGCCTCGTCGTGGTCGCGGGTGGTGAGGTCCGTCTCGCAGCCGCCACAGACGACCAGCGGCCCGGCCGACCGGAAGGCGTCGCCCTCGGCGGGTGTCTCCAGCAGGGTGCTCAGCGTGAGGGCCCCACCGGAGGCGGCCTCGGCCGGCGCGGCCAGTTGGAGGGCCGACCGGGTCGGGTCGGGACCCGCGAGCCCGTGGCAGGCGATGTGCACCAGGGAGGCGGGGAGGGCTGCCCGGCCGCCGAGCAGGGCCAGCACCGTCTCCGGGGTGGCGGGGTCGTCGTCGGGGCGGTGGATCACGGCCCGCGGGTAGTGGACCTCGGCCAGCGTCTCGATCTCGTCCTCGGCCCACTCCAGGTCGTCCGTCCCGTGGAACACCAGGGCCGGCCGGTCGGCGGGCTGCATGCGCCTTCGGGCCGCGGCGCGCAGGAACTCCCTGCCGGACGCGGCGTGCGTGAGGACGGCGACCTCGCAGGCCCGCACCGCGCGCGGCACGCCGTGGGAGGCGGGCGGGCGCAGGACGGCCGCCTGCCAGGGCACGACGCCGAGTTCGCCGCAGGGCACCAGGACCAGCCGTACGGCCCGGTGGCCGGCTGCGTCCGAGGTGCCGAGGAAGCCGGCCTCGCCCAGGGCGCGGTCCCAGACGCCGAGGTGGTCCAGTGCGGGGCCGAGTACGCCGCCGGCCCACTCGCACATCCGGTCCAGGGCGCCGAGCCAGCGCCGCTCGGCGCGCCGGATGTCCCTCGGGTTGACGGTGTCGTGGCTGTCGAGGGCGGCGGCCTCCAGACGCTGCCGGTGCGCACCGGCCTCCAGGTACTCCGCCACGGGTCCGCGGCCGGCCGGGGCGAGGCCGGGCAGGGGCAGCGCCTCGACGGGGCCGTCGCGGGTGACGAGCAGGACGGCACCGTCCGGGCCGTCGACGCCGGGGACCAGGTACAGCAGCGCGTCCGCTCCCGTCTCCCCCAGTCCGGCGCGCAGATCGCCCACGGAGGCGAGCACGGGCTGTACGTCGGCGTCGTCCTGCCCGCGCAGCACGTCCAGGGAGCGGCGCCGCAGATCGCCGGGGAGATCGGGGGCGCCGGCGCCCGCTTCGGCCAGCACCTCCAGCGGGGAGCGGTCCCGCAGGTCACCGGGGAGGCCGGTGCCCGTGCCCGCCGCGGCCGCCAGCTCCAGGAGGGAGCGGTCCTCGGTCCGGTCCCAGGAGCGGTCGGCGGCGGCGCTGCGCCAGCGCTCGGCCAGTCCGGTCTCGCCGAGGGCTGCCAGACGGTCGGCGATGCCCGCCGAGACGGCCGCCGCGCCGAGCACCAGGGAACGGCCCGCCTCCAGACACGCGATCGCCTCCTCGGTGAGCCCGGCGCGCAGCGCCCAGAAGGCCGCGCTGCGGCCCCGGTCGGCTGCCGCGCGCGCGATGCGCAGGCCGCGGCGGACACCCTGCTGGAGGAGTACGTCGTCGGCGGCGAGCCTCAGCGAGGTGCGGGCGAGGCCGACGGCGGCACGCAGCTCGTCGTCGGCGTCGGGCGTGCCCGCCCGGAGGGTGGCGCGCTTGGCGCGGAGCACGGCCTGGTCCCAGGTGAGGCGGGCGCCGCTGGGCGTGCCGTCGGGCAGTTCCGTCAGGGCCTGTTCCAGCTCCGCGATCGCCTCGTCGAGCGGTTCGGGGTCTCCGGTGAGTATGTGCAGGGTGTCCAGGGCGATGGCGATGCCGCTGCGCGACCTGGGCCGCCAGTCGGGGGTGAATCCGGGGCTCTCCAGGGCCTTCCTGGTGCGCCGCACGCCCTCGGCGATACGGCTGGGGTCCGACTCGGCGATCGCCGTCAGTGTGATCAGCGGAGCCCAGGTGCTGTCGAGGACGCCGCGCAGGGCGGGCATGTCCACCGACGTCTCCACGGCCCGCCGCAGGTGGTGTGCGGCCGCGCGCAGGTGGTCCGTCCTGTCGTGCGCCGACGGGGCGAGCACGACGCGGCCCAGATAGGCGCTGCCGAGCACGAAGCCGAGCAGGGCGCCGGTCCATTCCTCGGCGTCGTCGTAGGTCTCGTCCAGCTCCAGTTCGCACAGCGCGTCGATGACGTCCTCCACGGCCGCGTCGTCGCCGCTGTCCAGGGCGGACATCAGCTTCTCGTTGAGCCGGACGGTCTCCCCGCACAGGCGCAGCGAGGCGGCGATGCCGCTCGCGGGGTCGTCGTCCCACTGCTGCGCCTCGAGCAGGGCCCGGGCCATGTCCTCGTCCTGCAGGCTGCCGCCGGTGAGGGCGGCCGCGAGGAGCAGTCCGGGTACCACGGTGCGGAGCCATTCGGCGTGCACGCGGCTGTCGAGTTCCCCCTTGGCATGCGCCTCGTGCATCAGCCGGAACGCTTCCCGGAACCCCTCCAGGTCCCCGGTGCGGGCGGCGAGGGCGCCGTGGAAGAGGGCGGCGATCATCCTGGACGGCAGGGGTGCGCCGCCCTCCTCCCCCGTCGCGGAGTCCCGCTCTCCGGACAGTTCGGCCAGCAGCCTGGGCAGTTCGTGCGGCGCGATGGTTCCGGGTGACATCACCTCGGTCAGGGCGAGGAGCTGGGTCCGGACGTGCTGGACGTCCCGTGCGTCGTCCGGGTCGTCGGCCGGCACGGCGCCCGTGGGGACCGCGTCCGGGACCTCGCCGAGGGCGTCCTCGAGCATGGACAACATCGACGGCATCAGGGCGGCGAGCGGCGGCGGCAGTGCCATGCCCGGCATGGTGGCGAGGAGGTGCCGGGCCCCGCCGACGACCGCGTCGGTGTCGCCCTTCAGCAGCGCGTCGGTCAACGCGCCCAGACCCCGCAGGTTGTCCCGGTCTGCGGGTGTCATGCCCTCCTGCTCGCGTTCGAGCAGCAGCCGTACGAGCAGACCGGTGTCCTCCACCATGCCCGAACCGCCCTGTGTGAGGGGGGTTCCGACCGCGAGCATGGACGTCAGCTGGTCGATGGTCCACTGACTCCGGGATCCGGGCGAGGTCTCACGGTTCAGCCGCACCAGTCGCGAGCCGAGCAGGCACACCAGGTCCCGGCGCGCGGCCTCCCGGTCCTCGTGGCCGAGCAGGGCCGACGTACGAGCCCCGTCCAGCAGGCGCACCGCCCGCTCCCGGTCGGCGGGGGCGCCCTCCAGGCCGAACCTCACGGCGAGGCATCTCCCAAGACGTGCCTCCACCAGCGCCGACGTCGCCGCACAGTCCTGACTGTATGTCAACTCGTGTTGCAGGAACTCCAGTTCTTCGACCAGTGCACCGAGCTCCGGCCCTCGTGTCCCCTCGTACTCGTCCGGGTCCAGCGGGACCGAGATCCCGGCCGTGCGTCCGAGCACGGCGGCGGCGCGGTCGGCGGCTGGTACGTCCCCGGCATCACTCATGCGTCATCCCCTCCGCCGTCATGGTGCCCGTTCCCCCGGTCCGGCGGCCGGTTGTCGCGCGCCTCCTCGGCATCCTGCCGGACAACGCCCGGTTCCCGGACGGATTCCGCCCGATCCGTGCCGAGTCGGGGGCCGATGAGCCTCCCGGGCGGGCGTGTTCGGGGCGTACCCGACCACGGCCGTGGCGCCGGACGGAGGAAGTCGCCATGCTGGGTGCCTCGTTGCGACGAGAGGTCGCGTACGTCCGGGAAGGCTCCGGGAAGGAGGGATGCGGTGACGGACTCCGCAACGGCGCCCGGCGCCCTCGAACCGTACGTGGAGACGACGCGGGACGACTACGCGGCGCGCTACACGACCGGCCTGCGGGTCGAGGCCGCGGACGACGGAGTGGCCGTGCTGCACGGCCGATGTCCGCGCTGCGGCTGCACGTTCAGCTACACGCACACCGACCGGGTCTTCCGCTCCCCACGCCGGTCACCCCGGCCGACGCACGTCCCGGTGCTCTGCGAGTGCCGGTCCGAACACCCTGGACGTCCGCCCGAGGAGAAGGGGTGCGGCGCCTACTGGAACGTTCTCATGGAGCGCGCATGACACCGGGGTGGCAGGTGAGGCCCGGCCCTCCCGCGACCCCCGCCGACCGCCGGGCGGGGCGGCTGACCAGGGAGTTGCTCGCCGATGAGCTGGCCCGCGCCCGGGAGGCGGCGCTCGCGTGGCGCAACGGGCTCGCGGCCCTGTTCGTCGGGCTGCTCAGCTTCGGCCTGATCAAGGGCCGTACCGACGTGGGGAAACTGGCCTCCCCGTACGACGCCCTGGTGGGCGGCGCGCTGCTGCTGTGCCTGGTGTTCGGCACGCTCGGCGCGCTGCTGCTGCTCCGGGCGGCGCACGGGTCACCCACCGGTGTCCGGCTGCCCGCCGGCGTTCCCGCCGCGGCCACCGCGCTGCACCTGGGCGACCACATGGAGACCCGCCGCACGGTACGGGCCCTCGCACATGGGGTCGTACTCACCATCGCCTGCGGTGCGATGCTCGTCACGGGGGTGGCGCTGACCTGGTACGGCCCGGAGAAGGACGGCCCCCGGATCCTGGTCCGCACCCCGTCCGGGGACGTGTGCGGCGAGCCGGTGCGCACGGCCGCCGGACGGCTGCTCGTGAAGACGGACACCGGTGAGATCACGGTCCGGCTCGCCCAGGCCGAGGCCGTGGCCGCGGTCGGCATCTGCCCCGCAGGCTCGTCCGCCGAATGACCGGGGGCACGGGGGGGGCGGGGCAGGGCGCACCACGGCAGGAGTCGTTGCCTCCCGGTGGTACGCCCCACCGCCGACAGCACCCGGCACGCCGGGCGCCGGAACGGGCCCTCGCTCAGGCGGCCTCCGCCGCCTCCTCACGCCGCCCGGTCAGCAGCGTCAGCGCCAGGTACAGCACGAGCGAGGTGCCGAGGCCCACCGCCCAGCCGTAGTCGGCGAGGGACCCCAGCGCCGGGACCGGACGGCCGTCGATCAGCGGGTGGAAGTCCGCGCCGCCGATCGCGAGGACGCCGCCGGCCACGAAGGCGACCACGGCCCGCCAGTTCCACCCGCCGGTGTACCAGTAGCGGCCGCCAGCGCGGTACAGGTCGGCGAGGGCGAGACGGGTGCGGCGCAGGATCCAGTAGTCGGCGACGAGGATGCCCGCGACCGTGCCGAGCAGTCCGCCGACCAGGCCGAGCCAGGTGAAGATGTAGCCCTGCGGGTCGGAGTACAGCTTCCACGGGAAGATCAGCACGGCGAGGACCGAGGTGATCAGTGCGCCGGTGCGGAAACTGATCCTGCGGGGCGCGACGTTGGAGAAGTCGAAGGCCGGGGAGACCAGGTTGGCCGCGATGTTCACGGAGAGGGTCGCCACCAGCACGGTGACCAGGGCGTAGAGCAGGCCGACCACGTTGTCCGTCTTGGCGGCGAGCTGGACCGGGTCCCAGACCGGCTTGCCGTAGACCGCCTGCGAGCCGGAGGTGACGAGCACGGAGAGGAAGGCGAAGAGGGTCATCGTGGTCGGCAGACCGAGGGCCTGCCCCCAGGTCTGGGCCTTCTGGCTCTTGCCGTAGCGGGTGAAGTCGGGGATGTTCAGGCTCAGCGTGGACCAGAAGCCGATCATTCCCATGAGTGACGGCCAGAACAGCTTCCAGAACTCGCCGCCCCAGCCCAGCCGGGAGGGCTGGTCGAACAGCGGCCCGACACCGCCGGCCTTGCTGCTCATCCACCACAGCATCACGAACGCGCCGACGAGCACGAAGGGCGCGGCCCAGTTCTCGAAGCGGCGGATGGTCTCCATGCCCCGGTGGATGATGGCGACCTGGATCGCCCAGAAGATGGCGAACGACAGCCACATGGTCCAGGCGTAGCCGCCGACGTGCGAGGCGTTCGCCCAGCTGTCGCCGATCAGCTTGCCGGCCAGGAAGTAGATGGCCTCGCCGCCGATCCAGGTCTGGATGCCGAACCAGCCGCAGGCCACCAACGCCCGCACTACGGCGGGGAGGTTGGCGCCGCGCACCCCGAAGGAGGCGCGGGCGAAGACCGGGAAGGGGATGCCGTACTTGGGTCCCGCGTGCCCGGTGAGCAGCATCGGGACGAGGACGATCAGGTTGGCGAGGGCGATGGTGAAGACGGCCTGCTTCCAGTCCATGCCCACCGCGATCAGCCCGGACGCGAGGGTCCAGGAGGCCGTGTTGTGGGCCATGCCGACCCACAGCGCGGAGAAGTTGTACGTCGTCCAGGTGCGCTTCGCCACGGGGACGGGGAGCAGGTCCTCGTTGGCGTAGGGGCCGCTGGGCTGCGGCGAACCGGGGGCGATCTCCACCCGGCCGTCGGCGCGGGTGACTTGAGCGGTCGGCGGTATGGCCGTGGGAGCGGTGTCGGTCATGGGCAGGCCAATCGAACAGAGGGGTGGGACGGGGAAAGGCCGTGCGGGTGGCTCCGAGGGGGGTGCGCCCGGACCTCAGGTGAGGGGAAAGCGCCCTGGCCCCCTTCCCGGGACGGCGGGAAGGGGGAGATCAACCGGTGTGCTGCGGTCAGGCGTTGACGGCCGGGATCACCGTCGCGCCGTAGGCGTCGATGGTGGCTTCCTGGGCGTCGTGCATGTCGTACACCGCGAACTGGTCGACGCCGAGCTCGCGCAGTGCGGTGAGTTTCTCGATGTGCTTCTCGGCCGGCCCGATGACGCAGAACCGGTCGACGATCTCGTCGGGCACGAACTCGGTGTCCGGGTTGTCGCTGCGCCCGTGGTGGGAGTAGTCGTATCCCTCGCGGGCCTTGATGTAGTCGGTGAGTTCGTCGGGGACCTGGCCGGAGTGCTCGCCGTACTTGGCGACCAGGTCGGCCACGTGGTTGCCGACCATGCCGCCGAACCAACGGCACTGGTCGCGCGCGTGGGCGAGCGCCTCGGGAGAGTCGTCCGCGGTGACGTACGCGGGGGCGGCCACGCAGATCGTCACCTCGGAGGGATCACGGCCGGCGGCGACGGCCGCGTCCTTCACGGCCTTCACCATGTACTCGGTCAGGTACAGGTCGGAGAGCTGGAGGATGAACCCGTCGGCCTCCTCGCCGGTCATCTTGAGCGCCTTGGGTCCGTACGCGGCCATCCACACGGGGAGTTCGGCGCCCGGCCTGATCCACGGGAACCTGACGACCGTACCGCCGAGGTCGGCCTCGTCCCCGCGGCCGAGGGCCCTGATGACCTTCATGGCCTCGCTGATCCGGGCCAGGGTGTTGGGCTTGCGGCCGGCGACGCGCATCGCCGAGTCGCCGCGGCCGATGCCGCAGACGGTGCGGTTGCCGAACATGTCGTTGAGAGTGGCGAAGGTGGAGGCGGTGACCTCCCAGGTGCGGGTGCCCGGGTTGGTGACCATCGGGCCGACCGTCAGCTTCGCGGTGTTGGCGAGGATCTGGCTGTAGATCACGAACGGCTCCTGCCACAGCACGGCGGAGTCGAAGGTCCAGCCGTACGAGAAGCCGTTGCGCTCGGCCCGCTTCATCAGGCTGACGACACGGGAGGCCGGCGGGTCTGTCTGCAGGACGAGTCCGAAGTCCATGGTGCGCCACTCCTAGTTGAGGTACTGACAGGTGGAGCGCGGGGTGTAGACGCCGTGCCCGGCGTGTCCGGTGTACTCCCGCTCGGTGATGACGGGTTCGCCGCGCGAGAGCACGGTCTCGACCCGGCCGGTCGTCCGCCTGCCCTCGTACGCCGAGTAGTCGACGTTCATGTGGTGCGTCTGGGCGGACATGACCTGCTCGGCGTGCGGGTCGTAGATGACGATGTCGGCGTCGGCGCCCGGGGCGATGGTGCCCTTCTTCGGGTACATGCCGAACATACGGGCCGGGGTGGCGCAGGCGATCTCGATCCAGCGGCGGCGGGAGATGTGCCCGTCGACGACGGCCTGGTGCAGCAGGTCCATGCGGTTCTCGACACCGGGCAGACCGTTGGGGATCTTGGAGAAGTCGCCGCGGCCCAACTCCTTCTGGCCCACGAAGCAGAAGGGGCAGTGATCGGTGGAGACCACCTGGAGGTCGTTGGTGCGCAGGCCCTGCCAGAGCTTGGCCTGGTGCTCCCTGGGCCGCAGGGGCGTGCTGCAGACGTACTTGGCGCCCTCGAAGCCGGGCTCGGCGAGGTTGTCGGTGGACAGGAACAGGTACTGCGGACAGGTCTCGCCGAACACGTTCAACCCCTCGTCCCGGGCCCGCGCCAGCTCGGCGACCGCCTCCATGGCCGAGACGTGCACGACGTACAGGGGTGCCCCGGCGACCTGCGCGAGCCGGATGGCGCGGTGGGTGGCCTCGGCCTCCAGAAGGGCCTTGCGCACCTCGCCGTGGTACCGCGGGTCGGTCTCGCCCCGTGCCAGGGCCTGTTCGACGAGGACGTCGATCGCGATGCCGTTCTCGGCGTGCATCATGATCAGGCCGCCGTTGTCGGCGGAGCGCTGCATGGCGCGCAGGATCTGGCCGTCGTCGGAGTAGAAGACGCCCGGATAGGCCATGAACTGCTTGAAGCTGGTCACCCCCTCCTCGACCAGCAGGTCCATCTCCTTGAGCGTCTCGTCGTTCACATCGGAGACGATCATGTGGAAGGCGTAGTCGATCGCGCAGTTGCCCTCGGCCTTGGCGTGCCAGGCGTCCAGGCCCTCGCGCAGGGAGCGGCCGACGCTCTGCACCGCGAAGTCGACGATCGTGGTCGTCCCGCCCCAGGCCGCGGCACGGGTGCCGGTCTCGAAGGTGTCGGAGGCGAAGGTGCCGCCGAACGGCAGCTCCATGTGGGTGTGGGCGTCGACGCCGCCCGGGATGACGTACTTCCCGGTGGCGTCGATCGCCCGCTCTGCGGTGAACGCCTCGGCGGCGGGGGTGCCGGAGGCGGCGAGGGCGGCGATGCGGCCGTCCTCGACCAGCACGTCGGCGTGGATCTCGTCGGACGCGGTGATGACGAGACCACCGCGGATGACGGTACGGCTGCTCATGGTCCCTCTCCTGCCAGGGTGGACGGTGTGGTCAGGGTGCGGTCAGCGGCGTGTACGCCCCCGGGGCCCGGTCGCGGTAGAACTGCCAGCGGTCGCGGACCTCGCGCAGCTTGGCCAGGTCCAGGTCGCGTACGACGAGTTCGGTCTCCTTGTCGCTCGCCACCTCGCCGACGAACTGGGCCTCCGGGTCCACGAAGTAGGTCGTGCCGTAGAAGTCGTTGTCGCCCAGGTCCTCCACGCCGACCCGGTTGATCGCGCCCACGAAGTACTCGTTGGCGACGGCCGCCGCCGGCTGCTCCAGCTGCCACAGGTAGCGGGACAGACCGCGCGAGGTGGCCGACGGGTTGAAGACGATCTCGGCACCGGCGAGACCCAACGCCCGCCAGCCCTCCGGGAAGTGGCGGTCGTAGCAGATGTACACGCCGATCCTGCCGACGGCCGTGTCGAAGACGGGCCAGCCGCTGTTGCCGGGCCGGAAGTAGAACTTCTCCCAGAATCCCTGGACTTGGGGGATGTGGGTCTTGCGGTACTTGCCCAGGTAGGAGCCGTCCGCGTCGATCACGGCCGCGGTGTTGTACAGGACCCCGGGCTGCTCCTCCTCGTACATCGGCAGCACGAGGACGATGCCCAGCTCCTTCGCGAGCGCCTGGAAGCGCTTGACGGTGGGGCCGTCCGGGATCTGCTCGGCGTACTCGTAGAACGCCTTGTCCTGGACCTGGCAGAAGTAGGGGCCGTAGAACAGCTCCTGGAAGCACAGCACCTGGGCGCCCTGCGCGGCCGCGTCGCGGGCCGCCTGCTCGTGGACCTGGATCATCGATTCCTTGTCGCCGGTCCAGGCCGTCTGGAACAGGGCGGCACGGATCACTCGGCTCATCGGGACCTCCGGTAGCTCGGTGTCCGGTGAGCCTAGAAAGCCGCGAGGGAGCCTTTGAGTGGCAGCGTGTCACGTCTGCGGGCGGTCGGCGTGCCACCGTGTCACGCGTCTGCGAGCCCATGTTTCACCGCCGTTTTCCCAGGTCGTAGCATGTTTCACCCCTGTTGCGCGTCGTGCGCGAGGAGCGCGATGTGCACGGAGGCGGCCTGCTCGAAGTCGTCGAGGTCGACGCCGAGACGGGTCTGTATCGCCTCCAGGCGCCGGTAGAGGGCGGGCCGGGAGACGTGGTGGAGCTGGGCGGTACGGGACTTGTTGCGCCCGGTCGCCAGAAAGGTGCGCAGCACGTTCAGCAGCTCCTGGTCGGCCCCGCACAGCAGTCCGTCCAGCTCGCGCTCGGCGAAGGACTGCACCTGGGGGTCGTCCCTGAGCAGCCGGATCAGGCCACGCAGATGGACGTCCCGCAGGCGTACGACGGCCGGCAGGTCGAGGGCGCCCGACGAGTCGGCCACGGCGTCGGCGACATGCTGTGCCTCGCGCAGCCCGGCCGGCACATCGTCCCAGTCGGTGCGCGGATCGGCGGCGGCGACCACCGTGTTCGGCAGGCCGGTCCCGGTCCGCAGCCGGGCGGCGAAGTGCGCGGTCAGCGCCTCGGCCTGCTGGTCGCGGGCGAGGCTGAGCAGTACGGCGGTGGCGCCGTCGGCCAGCTCGGCGACCAGCCCGGACAGGCCCAACACCCTCAGTGTCCGCTCCAGTTGTCCCGGTTCACCGGCCGGGACGACGAGGGGCACGAAGGTCCGCCGGTTCACCGGCAGCCCGGCCGCCCGCGCCCGGGGCAGCAGTTGCCTGGCCGGTACGACTCCGGAGACCAGGTCGGTCACCAGGCTCTGCGCGGACTGTTCCTCCCAGGTGTGGGCGGAGCCGCCGCCGAGCATGCGGTGCAGGACCAGGGCCTCGGCGGCCCGGTCGGCCAGCAGCCGCCCGGTGGCCGTGTCGCCCCGGTACCCGCACAGCAGCAGCCGGCCCCAGCGCTCCCCGCGTCCGCCGAGTTCGGCGTGGATCCAGCCGTCGCCCACGCTGCCGCCGGCCTGCCGGGCGATCCGCTCCCAGTCGCGCAGCACGTCGTCCACCGCGGGCCGCTCCCCCGCCGTGGCGAGGACGCGGTGGGCGAGGTTGGTGACGACGACCGGGCAGCCGCTGTGCTGGGCGACCTCGTCCAGCAGGCGCTGCAGGGGGGCGCCCGCGGTGATCAGCCCGGTGAGGGCGGTCCGTACGGTCTCCGACAGGCTCACGGCGGCGAACTTCCGCCGCACCAGCCGGGACTGGACCTCCTCCGTCAACTCGGCGAAGGGGAAGGGCCGGTGCAGGACGACCATGGGCAGCCCGCACCGCTCGGCGGCCCGGCGCATCACCTCGGGCGGCGCGGGAAAGGCCCGGCCGAGCCCGAGCACGACGGCCGCGGCCTCCGCCCGGTGCAGGGACTGGATGTACTCGACCTGCTTGGCCTCGTCACCGGCGAGCAGCACCCCGGTGGTGAGCACCATCTCGCCGCCGCTGAGCATCACGCCGACGTCGGCGGCCTCGGCGACGTGCACCCAGCGCACGGGCCGGTCGAGCTGCCCGGCCCCGGCCACCACCTCGGGCTCCCCGGCCTGCACCCGCTCCAGGGTGAGCACCTGGCGGACGGAGAGGGCGGGTTCGAAGCCGGTGTGCGAGGTCACCGAGGTGGTGGTCATGGTGGTACACCCGTTCTCTAGTACGTGCTCCTCAGCGCGCGTTCGAGGATCGCCGCGCCCTCCTCGGCCTCCGCGACGGTCAGTGACAGCGGCGGGGCGATGCGCAGGGCGCTGGTGTTGTGGCCGCCGCCCTTGCCGATCAGCAGGCCGCCCTCGCGGGCCGCCTCCAGGACGGCGGAGGCCGCCTGCGGATCGGCCTCGTCCGTGCCCGGCTTGACCAGTTCGACGCCGATCATGAGTCCGCGCCCGCGCACCTCCCGCACACCCGGCAGCTGGGCTGCGACGGCCCGCAGCCGTTCGATGAGCAGTCCGCCGACGCGCCGGGCGTTGCCCTGCAGGTCGTGTTCGACGAGGTAGGTGAGGTTGGCGAGGCCGGCGGCCATGGTGATCTGGGTGCCGCCGAACGTCGAGATGCTGTTGGCGTCCAGGCAGTTCATGATCTCGGCGCGGGCGATCACCCCGCCGATGGACGCGCCGTTGCCGATGCCCTTGGCGAAGGTGATCATGTCCGGCGGGCCGCTGCGGGCATGCGCCTGCCAGCCCCAGAAGTGGTCGCCGGTGCGGCCCCACCCGGTCTGCACCTCGTCGGCGATCCACAGGATTCCCTGGGCGTTCAGCACCTCGCGGAAGGCCGCGTACAGCCCGTCCGGCGGGGAGGTGAAGCCGCCGACGCCCTGGATGGGCTCGGCGATCAGCGCGGCCGGCGGGCGGGTGTGCCCGAGGACGTCCTTCAGGTCCTCCACGCACGCGTCGATGAACGCGCGGTCGTCCAGCTCGGCGAAGGGGCCACGGGTACGGACGCCGCCGTGGACGTACAGGGTCTGCAGCGGGGACAGTGAGGTCGGGGACCAGCTGCGGTTGCCGGTGATGCCGACGGCGCTGAAGGAGCGGCCGTGGTAGCTGTTGCGCATGGCCAGGACCGTGTTGCTGCGCCGGTAGGTGGTGGCGAGCAGCAGGGCGGTGTCGTTGGCCTCGGTGCCGGAGGTGGTGAAGAAGACCCGGGCGTCCGGGATGCCGCTCAACTGGGCGATGCGTTCGGCCAGTTCGACCATCGGCCGGTTGAGGTAGAGGGTCGAGGAGTGGATGATCCGGCCGGCCTGCTCGCTGACCGCCTTGGTCACCTCGGGCAGGGCGTGCGCGGTCATGGTGGTGAGGATGCCGCCGAAGAAGTCCAGGTACTTGTTGCCGTCGGAGTCCCACACATGGCGGCCCTCGCCGTGCGTGAGCTCCAGCGGCTCGTCGTAGTAGAGGGCCAGCCAGTCGGGCAGGACACCCCGGTGGCGGGAGTAGAGGTCGTTCACGGCTGCACCAGCCCTTCGTAGGCGTCGGGACGGCGGTCGCGGTAGAAGGCCCACTGCTGCCGCACCTCGTCGATGAGGTCGAAGTCCAGGTCCCGGACGACGAGTTCCTCGTCCTTGTCACTGGCCACCTCGCCGACGAACCGGCCGCGCGGGTCGACGAAGTACGACGTCCCGTAGAAGTCGTTGTCCCCGTACTCCTCCTGCCCCACCCGGTTGATGGCGGCGACGAAGTACTCGTTGGCGACGGCCGCGGCGGGCTGTTCCAGCTGCCACAGGTAGGAGGACAGACCTCGGTGCGTGGCTGAGGGGTTGTAGACCAACTGCGCGCCGTTCAGGCCCAGTTGCCGCCAGCCCTCCGGGAAGTGACGGTCGTAGCAGATGTAGACACCCACCTTGCCGACGGCCGTCTCGAAGACGGGCCATCCCAGGTTGCCGGGTTTGAAGTAGTACTTCTCCCAGAAGCCCTTGACCTGGGGGATGTGGTGCTTGCGGTACTTGCCGAGGTAGGTGCCGTCGGCGTCGATCACGGCGGCGGTGTTGTAGTAGAAGCCGGACTGCTCGACCTCGAAGACGGGGACGACCACCACCATGCCGGTCTCGCGGGCCAGTTCCCGCATCCGCCGCACGGTGGGCCCGTCGGGCACCGGCTCGGCCCAGCGGTAGTGCTCCGGCTCCTGGACCTGACAGAAGTAGGGGGCGTTGAAGACCTCCTGGAACCCGATGATCCTCGCGCCCAGGCGGGCCGCCTCGCGGGCGTGCTCCTCGTGTTTCGCCACCATGGACTCGGTGTCGCCGGTCCAGGTGGCCTGAACCAGTGCGGCACGTACGACGTTGGCCATGAGCTGCTCCTTCGACGCGACGTCCGAGCCTCTACGCCCGTAGAAACGGCCCGTAGAGGGACGAAAGTAAGCCTCGAGGAAGTCCTTGCCAAGACCATCGTCGTTAACCCGCTGAGTCGATCACGTTTCACACTCCTTAGGGTGAGCGGAAGGACCGTCAGGCGGTGAAGCCGGCGACCCTCAGGGCGTGCACCAGGTCCCAGTGGCGCTCCTCCGAGACACCACGGGCGGCCTCCAGCAGGAGCGGGACGAGGCGGCGCGGGTCGGCGCCGACGCTGCGGACGGCCTCCTCCGGCGTCCGGACGCGCACATAGGCGTCCAGCAGGGCCCGTACCTCGCGCCCGCGCCCCTGCGCGTCCAGCCCCAGCACGGCGGCACCTATCTCCTCGGCCGGCCTGACCACGCCCTGCCGCAGCATCTGCTGCCCGTCCGCGATCCGCCCGGCGGCCTCCAGCGCGTCGGCGGCGGTGACCAGCCGCTCGGCGGGCAGCGAGGCGGCCTCCCACAGCAGCGTGGCCCAGTCGGCAGCGAGCCCCGCATGCTGCAGCCGGTCCGCGAGCAGCGGGTACCGCTCAGCGGGCCACCGCGCGATCTCGACCAACAGCACATGCGCCTCACCGGTACGCCCCTCACCCCGCAGCCGCACCAGCTCCTCAACGACCCCCTCGACGGCAGCGCCCGTCTCGGCGTCCACCACGACCTCCGCGGTCCCCTCGACCGCCTCGCCCCGCTCCGCCGCCCCGGCGAACCGCGCCCCACGCGGGCTCCGCCGTCCGACGGCCGCCTCGGGCACGGCAGCGACAGGACCCTGCGGCACGACAACCGGGGCGCCCGCGTCCTCGGCCATCCCGGCGAACCGGGCACTGCCACGGCGCCGCTTGCGGGGCTTGGCGGGGGCGGGGGGCTCAGGGGCGGGCACGGGGGTGACCTCGCGGGCGGAGGGTGCGGCGGGGCGCGCGGCAGGGGAAGGGACTGCCGGGCCGGCGTCGGCCCCTCCCGGGCGCGCCGCCGGGCCGGCGTCCGCCCGCGCGGGCCATGGGGCCGGATCCGGCACGGAACCGCCCTGGCCGGCTGCCGGGCCGGCATACGACACCGCGGGCTGCGAGGCCCCGGCCACCACGGACTCCGCCCGACCAGCCACAGGGCCGGCATCCGACACGGCCTGCCATGAGGACGAGCCCGGCACGGAACCGCCCTGACCGACCGCAGGGCCGGCGTCCGGTACGGCGGGGCGAGGGGCGTGGCCGGCGACCGGTCCGGAGAACCAGGGGTCCTGACCGTCGCCGGCGGGCCCGGTGAGCCGCCCGTCGTGGCCGGTGGCCCGGGCATCGTGCGGGTGGGACGGGGCCGCCCCGGCGCCGAGCCAGGCGGCGCCAGGGGCCCCGGCCCCTCCGGGCGCGGCAGCCTCGCCGCCCCCGACCGCCTCGGCGCCGCCGAAGCCCTCGGCGCCAGAGACGCGAGGCCCACCACCCGTACCGGCACGGCCGAAGCCGTCGGCGCCGGGCGCAAGCGGCCCGGCATCGTCCCCCGCCCGCAGTGCACCGCCGGAGCCACCCCGCGACGCACCACGGTCACCCGCCGACCCGGCAGCACCAGGGCCCGCCACGCGCCCGTCTGCGCCTGCGGTGCCGCCGAAGGGCCCGGCGGCAGCCCCGTGCTCCCGCGGCGTCACCGATGCGCCGTCGGGGCCCGGCACTCGCCCGCCACCCTCACCCCAGGCCTCCGCCCCGTCCAGGAGCGGCACTTCCACCGCCCTGCGGTCCAGGTGCGCCATCCTGGCCCGCAGTTCGGCGCACCGGGCCGTGGCTCGTTCGTGATCGTCGCGGGCCCAGGCGAGGTCCAGGCGCAGGGCGTCGGCCTCCTCACGGGAGGGTGCCTCGGTGAGCAGGCGGTTCAGTTCGGCCTGGCGTTCCACGGCGTACCGCTGTTCGCGGAGCATCACGTCGAGCCGGTCGCGCAGGGCGTCCCCGCCGCCGGGGCGGGCGTCGTAAGCCGAGACGGCGGCAGCGTGCAGGACGCGGGCCCGTTGCCGCTCGGCCGCGGCCGCTGCGGGGCCGAACGCCGCATGGAGGTCCTGCAGCAGCGCCTCCACCACGTCCCACGGCGGCACCTCACGCCCTTCGAGGCAGGCCTGCATGCCCTCGGGGTCGCGTTGCCAGAAGACCCCGCACCATCCCCCGCCCTGATCCAGGCGCCCCAGGAGGCCGTCCAGGTAGTTCGCGAACTCCCGCATTCGACCGGCGAGTTGATCCACAGCCATGTCCGACTCCCGCCCGACTGCCAGCACTCCGGCCGTCAGGCAACACCAGCTGTGTTACGGACTTGCTACGCAGAGTTTTCCGGCGGTGGGCGGGCGACTCATTGCGCGATCCCGCCCCTTGCGCGGACCGGACCGGCCCAGGCGGGTTTCAGACACCCACCAGCAGACAGCGCGTCATCAGGTCGTCCATGGAGAGCCCGAGCACCCCGGCCAGCGCGGCCACGGTGAAGAAGGCCGGGGTCGGCGCCCGTCCGGTCTCGATCTTGCGAAGCGTCTCGGCCGAGACGCCCGCCTCCGCCGCGACCTCGGCCATGCTCCGCCCGCCGCGCGCCGCGCGCAGCAACTGTCCGAGCCGTTCGCCGCGTTCGCGCTCTTCGGGGGTGAGGGGGGTGCGCACCATGACACCCATTCTAATACCACCCACCGCCATCCCCCATTCAAATACCGGTATAGTAATTGGCATGGTGGAACTGAAGACAGACACGTCCATTGACGCGATGCACGCCACGGGCCAGGTCGTCGCACGTGCCCTGACAGCCGTACGAAAGGCCGCCGACGTCGGTGTCTCCCTGCTGGAGCTGGACGAGGTGGCCCGGGAGGTGCTGCGCGAGGCCGGGGCCTCCTCTCCTTTCCTCGGCTACCGCCCCTCCTTCGCCCCGACCCCCTTTCCGGCGGTCATCTGCGCTTCGGTCAACGACGCGATCGTGCACGGCATCCCCACCCGTCACCGCCTGCGCGACGGCGACCTCGTCTCCATCGACTGCGGCGCCCACCTGGGCGGCTGGGCCGGTGACTCGGCGATCAGCTTCACGGTCGGCCGCCCCCGCCCGGCGGACCTGCACCTCATCGACACCGCCGAGCGCGCCCTGGCGGCAGGCATCGAGGCAGCCGTCGTCGGCAACCGCATCGGCGACGTCGCACACGCCGTCGGCCGGGTCTGCCGCACGGCCGGTTACGGCATCCCCGCCGGCTTCGGCGGCCACGGCGTGGGCCGCCGCATGCACGAGGACCCTGAGGTCCCGAACGAGGGCCGCCCGGGGCGGGGACTCCCCCTGCGCCACGGCATGGTCCTGGCGATCGAGCCGATGCTGATCGCCAGTGGCAACGACGCCTACTACGAAGCGGAGGACGGCTGGACGCTGCGCACGAGCGACGGATCCCGCGCGGCCCACGTGGAGCACACCGTGGCGATCACGGAAGCGGGCCCGCGCATACTCACACAGCGGTAGGACGGCCGACAGGCGCCCCGCGATGCCGTCGGAGACCATCCGTGCCAAGGTGAAATGAACGAACACCAAAGGAACGGAACGTCATGACCGACGGCTACCCTCCCGACCCCTTCGGTGATTTCCTGGGCCGCTTCCTCGGCGGCACCCCCGGCGGATCCGAGCGTCCCCGCCACATCGACATCGGCCGCCTGCTCAGCCAGCCGGCCCGGGAGATGGTGAGAGGGGCCGCCCAGTACGCCGCCGAGCACGGCAGCCGGGACCTGGACACTCAGCACCTGCTGCGTGCGGCCCTGGCCACCGAGCCGACGAGATCCCTGCTGAGCAGGTCCGGTGCCGACCCCGACTCGCTCGCGACGGAGATCGACGACCGCGCGGGCCCCGTCCAGCACCCGCCTGGCGAGGCGCCTCCGCCCACGTCGCTCTCGCTCACCCCGGCCGTCAAACGGGCCCTGCTGGACGCGCACGACCTGGCGCGGTCGAGCGGTGCCGGGTACATCGGCCCGGAGCACGTGCTGAGCGCGCTGGCCGCGAACCCGGACTCGGCGGCCGGGCACATCCTGCACGCGGCCCGCTTCGCGTCGGGCGCCCTGCCGCCCGAGGCCCCGGAGGTCACCCAGACGCGCACGGAGCGCCAGCGGCCCACGTCCACACCGACGCTCGACAAGTACGGCCGCGATCTGACCGAGCTGGCCCGGGAGGGCCGGGTCGACCCGGTCATCGGCCGCGACGAGGAGATCGAGCAGACCATCGAGGTGCTGTCCCGGCGCGGGAAGAACAACCCCGTGCTGATCGGCGACGCGGGTGTCGGCAAGACGGCCATCGTGGAGGGGCTCGCGGAGCGGATCGCGGACGGGGACGTGCCGGACATCCTGGCCGGGCGGCGGGTGGTCGCCCTGGACCTGACCGGGGTCGTCGCGGGCACCCGCTACCGGGGCGACTTCGAGGAGCGGATGAACAACATCGTGGACGAGATCCGCGCGCACTCCGACCGGCTGATCGTCTTCATCGACGAGCTGCACACGGTCGTCGGCGCCGGTGCGGGCGGCGAGGGCGGTGCGATGGACGCGGGCAACATCCTCAAGCCCGCGCTCGCCCGGGGCGAGCTGCACATCGTGGGCGCGACCACGCTGGAGGAGTTCCGCCGGATCGAGAAGGACGCGGCGCTGGCCCGGCGTTTCCAGCCGATCCTGGTGCCCGAGCCGACCGTCGAGGACACGATCGAGATCCTGCGCGGCCTGCGCGACCGGTACGAGGCCCACCACCAGGTCCGCTACACGGACGAGGCGCTGGTGGCCGCCGTGGAGCTGTCGGACCGCTACCTCACCGACCGGCGCCTGCCCGACAAGGCGATCGACCTGATCGACCAGGCCGGCGCCCGGGTGCGCCTCGGCGCCCGGACGAAGGGCACGGACGTACGCACGATGGAGCGCGAGGTGGAGCAGCTCGTCTGCGACAAGGACCAGGCGGTCGCCGACGAGCAGTACGAGCAGGCCACCCAGCTGCGGGACAAGATCGGCGCGCTGAAGCAGCGGATCGCCGAGGCCAGCGGCGGGGACGAGGCCGACGAGGGGCAGAACCTGGAGGTGACGGCGGAGGCCATCGCCGAGGTGGTGTCCCGGCAGACCGGCATCCCGGTGAGCCGGCTGACCCAGGAGGAGAAGGAGCGGCTGCTGGGCCTGGAGGCGCATCTGCACCAGCGGGTGGTGGGCCAGGAGGCGGCGGTGAGCGTGGTCGCCGAGGCCGTGCTGCGCTCCCGCGCCGGGCTCGCGAGCCCGGACCGGCCGATCGGCAGCTTCCTGTTCCTCGGCCCGACCGGCGTCGGCAAGACCGAGCTGGCCCGCGCGCTCGCCGAGGCCCTGTTCGGCAGCGAGGACCGCATGGTCCGTCTCGACATGAGTGAGTACCAGGAGCGGCACACCGTCTCGCGGCTGGTGGGTGCTCCGCCCGGGTATGTGGGCCACGAGGAGGCCGGCCAGCTCACCGAGGTGGTGCGCAGGTACCCGTACTCGCTTCTCCTGCTCGACGAGGTGGAGAAGGCTCATCCGGACGTCTTCAACATCCTGCTGCAGGTCCTGGACGACGGCCGCCTGACCGACTCGCAGGGCCGGACGGTGGACTTCACCAACACGGTCATCGTGATGACCAGCAATCTCGGCTCCGACGTGATCACCCGGCGCGGTGCCGGGATCGGCTTCGGGCCGGGTGGCGCGGACGCCGACGAGGAGGCGCGGCGCGAGCAGATCATGCGCCCGCTGCGCGAGCACTTCCGGCCGGAGTTCCTGAACCGGATCGACGAGATCGTCGTGTTCCGGCAGCTGACGAGCGAGCAGTTGCGGCAGATCACCGACCTGCTGCTGGAGCGCACCCGCCGGCTGCTGGACGGCCAGAGCGTCGCGGTCGAGTTCACGGACGCGGCCGTCGACTGGATCGCCGAGCGCGGTTACCAGCCCGAGTACGGCGCCCGCCCGCTGCGCCGCACCATCCAGCGGGAGGTCGACAACCAGCTGTCCCGGCTGCTGCTGGACGGCACGATCGCCCCGGGCAGCCGGGTCACGGTGGACGTCAGGGACGGACGGCTGGACTTCCGTGCGCAGCAGGCGCAGCCGTCCGCTCCCGAGGTGTGACGGTCACGGCGCGGCCGGATCGACCACCATCGCCGAGCCGCCGCCGCGCCGTACCTTCTCGGCGGCCGCCAGCCACCTGCCGTCCGGCAGCCGCTGGACGCCGGTGGCCGCGCCGATCTCCGGGTTCAGCTTGAAGCTGTGCCCGATGGCCTCCAGCCGAGTCCTCAGGTCGCTGTTGTACAGGCCTGGTTCGAGTTCGGTCTGGGCCGCGTTGCGCTGGCTGGCGCGCGGCGCGGCGATCGCGTCGACCAGCGGCAGACGCCGGTCGAGGAACTCGGTCAGGGTCTGCAGCACGGTGGTGATGATGGTCGCGCCGCCGGGCGAGCCGAGCGCCACCACCGGCCGGCCGTGCCGGTCGAGGACGATGGTCGGTGAGATGGAGGAGCGCGGCCGCTTGCCCGGCCCGGGCAGGTTCGGGTCGTGCACGGCCGGGTTGGCCGGGGCGAAGGAGAAGTCGGTCAGCTCGTTGTTGAGCAGGAAGCCCCGGCCGGGCACGGTCATGCCGCTGCCGCCGGTCTGCTCGATGGTGAGCGTGTAGGAGACGACGTTGCCCCACTTGTCGGCCACGGTCAGATGGGTGGTGTTCTCGCCCTCGTACGTCGTCGGGGCCGCCGTACCGCCGGTGCCGCAGGCGGCGGGGTGGCGGGGGTCGCCGGGTGCGAGCGGGCTGCTGAGGACCGCGTCGTCCTTGATCAGGCAGGCGCGCGAGTCGGCGTACCGCTGCGACAGCAGGTCCTTGGCCGGTACGTCCTCGAAGGCGGGGTCGCCGACCCAGCGGCCGCGGTCGGCGAAGGCGATGCGGCTGGCCTCGATGTAGTGGTGCAGGTACTGCACCTCGCTGGCCTTCGAGAGGTCGGTCCTCTCCAGGATGTTGAGCGCCTCGCCGACGGTGGTGCCGCCTGAGGAGGAGGGCGCGATGGAGTACACGTTCAGGCCGCGGTACGAGGTCCTGGTGGGCTTCTGGAGCTTGGCGCCGTAGGCGGCCAGGTCCTTCTCCGCCAGCTTGCCGGGGCGGGCGTTCCAGCCCGACCCCGGGTCCACCGGCGGCTTGTCGACCGTGTCGACGATGTCGTCGCCCAGGTCACCGTGGTAGATCGCGCCGACGCCCTTCCTGGCCAGTTCCTGGTAAGTGCGGGCCAGATCGGGGTTCTTGAAGGTGGAGCCGACGACCGGGAGCTGTCCGTTCGGCAGGAACAGCCGGGCGGTGTCGGGGAAGTAGCGGAACCGGGTCTCGTTGGACGCGGTCTGCGAGCGGAAGGTGTCGTCGACGGTGAAGCCGTCGCGGGCGATCCGCTCGGCGGGCCCGAGGACCGTACCGAGGCTTCTGCTGCCCCACTGGTCCAGTGCCGTCTGCCAGGTGGCGGGTGTGCCCGGGGTGCCGACGCTCAGACCGCTGCTGACGGCGTCGGCGAAGGCGAGCGGCTTGCCGTTCTCCGTGAACAGGTCGGCGTCGGCGGTCAGCGGCGCGGTCTCGCGGCCGTCGATGGTGTGCACCGTGCGGGACTTGGCGTCGTAGTAGACGAAGTAGCCGCCTCCGCCGATGCCGGCCGAGTAGGGCTCGGTGACGCCGAGCGCGGCCGCGGTGGCGACGGCCGCGTCGACCGCGTTGCCGCCCTTCCTGAGCACCTCGATGCCGGCGGCCGACGCGTCCGCGTCGACGCTGGCCACGGCTCCGCCGTAGCCGACGGCCACCGGAACCTTCGTGGGCGTCTCGCCCGCTGCGGCGGGCGGGGCCGCCGCTCCCACCGACACCATGGCGGCCGAGACCGCCATCACCGCCAGTTTCCGCGCGCCAGGCCGACCCATCCGTACCTCCCGTCGGGACCGTCCGCGCAGCGTAACCAGATTGCCGTACGGCCAACAGTACGCCTCGGCCACCCGCCACACGACCGTCACAGTTCGAACGCCGGTACGTAGCCGTCGCCCGGGCCCGCTACCATGCGCGGCCATGAACGACGACGTGCGCAATATCGTCCTCGGCCTCATAGCGGCCGGCATCAGCGCCGCGCTGGGGTGGCTGGCCCGTACCTACCTGTGGCGGCGCAAGCTGCGGCGCAAACAGGAGTTCTTCGGGCTGCCCGACAACTCGGAGTCCCTGCTCGTCGTCAACCGCGACCCGGCGGCCTCGGAGCCGGCCGTGCACCGCTTCGACGTCTTCGCCCTCCTGGAACTGTCCGCCCTCATCAAGGACTGCGGGGCCAACCTGCAGATGGTGACGCAGGACGCGACCCAGCAGGGGTTCGGCGAGCGCACCGAGTTCTGCGTGGGCGGCCCGGCGTCGAACCGGCGGATGCTGGCCCACATGGCGGCGATGCTCCCCGGCGTCCGCGTGAACATCGATCCCGAACCCGGTCCGGACCGGGGTGCCTTCCAGATCGGCGGCGAGCGGTACCGCCTGGAGCCGGGCGTCTGCGAGTACGTCCTGCTCGCCCGGCTCAGCGCCGGGGAGAGAACCCGGCCGGTGTTCCTGTTCTGCGGGCAGCGGGCCATCACCAACCAGGCCGCCACCCGCTATCTGGCCCGCAACCACGAGCGGTTGAACCGCAAGCACGGCAACAACACCTTCGTCCTGCTGCTGAAGGTGGTCAACTCCCAGGCGTACGGCCCCGATCTGGTCGAGCTGGTCGCGGACGTCACACAGGCGGCGCAGGCCCCCGTCCCGGCGACGGAAACCGTGCGCACGTCGCACCGGGCCTCTTGACGCCCAACAAACTTTACCGGCACGTAACTTACCGGCGGGTTACTTAGGGTAAGGTCCGCCGGTTACCGTCGAGTCACTTTGCACTGAAACGAGTGAGGAGTGACCCCATGGGACACGGTCGCACCACCTTGCGCACCTCCGCCGCAGGAGTCGTCTCCGCGGCGCTGATCGCGGGGACCGTCGTCGGCCTGGCTCCGGCCGCCCAGGCCGCCTCGTCCGTCCGCTTCGTGGACATCACGGGCGACGGCGGCACCGTACTGAAGGCGAACGTCGTCACGCCCGCGGGCGCCGACGGCTCGCACAACTACCCGCTCATCGTGCTGCCCACGAGCTGGGGCCTGCCGCAGGTGGAGTATCTCGCCCAGGCGCAGAAGCTCGCCGACTCCGGCTACGTGGTGCTCACGTACAACGTGCGCGGCTTCTGGCAGTCCGGCGGCGAGATAGAAGTGGCGGGTCCGCCGGACATAGCGGACGCCTCCAAGGTCATCGACTGGGCGCTCGCCAACACCCCCACGGACCCACGGCACATCGGCATGGCGGGCGTCTCCTACGGCGCCGGCATCAGCCTGCTGGCCGCCGCCCACGACAAGCGCATCAAGGCCGTCGCCGCGCTCAGCGGCTGGGCCGACCTGATCGACTCGATCTACTCGGGCCGCACCCAGCACGTCCAGGCGGGTGCCCTGCTCGACGGCGCGGGCGTCATCACCGGCCGCGAGAGCCCCGAACTCCGGGAGATCTTCGACAACTTCTACGCCTCCAACCTGACCAAGGAACAGGAGATGATCGACTGGGGGCGCAAGCGTTCCGCCGCGACCTACGTCGACCAGCTGAACAAGAACGGCGCCGCGGTCCTGATGGCCAACGCCTGGGGCGACACGATCTTCCCGGCCAACTCGTACGCCGACTTCTACGAGAAGCTGACCGTCCCGAAGCGGCTGGAGATGCGCCCCGGCGACCACGCGACCGCCGAGCTGACCGGCCTGTTCGGGCTGCCCAACGACGTGTGGACGGACACCGGGCGCTGGTTCGACCACTACCTCAAGGGCGCCGACAACGGCATCGACAGCGAGCAGCCCGTCCAGCTCAAGTCCCGTAGCGCGGGGGGGTACGAGGGCTACCCGGACTGGAAGTCGGTCGGCGCGACCCGCACCAAGCTCGCGCTCGCGGGATCCACCACCATCCACGCCAATGTCGACTCGGGCGCGGACGGCGGGATCGTCTTCCTGTCCAGCATCCTGGACCAGGTCGCCCAACTGCCGCCCGTCGCCTCGATCCCGCTGCTGCCGCGCCGCTGGGCGGCCGTGTGGCAGTCGGACCGGTACGGCACGGCCCAGCAGGTGCGGGGCACGGCCACGCTGCACACCACGCTCACCCCGACCAAGGAGAGCGGCACCCTCATCGCCTACCTGTACGACGTGGGGCCGCTCGGCTTCGGCAAGCTGGTCACCAACGCGCCCTACACCTGGCACGGCCGGACGCCCGGCGAGCCGTTCGACGTGAACCTGGACCTGTTCTCCACCGCCTACGACGTACCCGCCGGGCACCGCCTTGCGCTGGTCGTCGACACCGTCGACCCGCTCTACATCGAGCACAACCCGTCCGGCGCGCAGCTGACCTTCTCCTCGCCGTCGGACGACCCGTCATACGTGTCCGTCCCCGTGCGCGAGCAGTGATCATCGGCTGCCGCCGGACGAGCCTGGCCCATGTACCCCGGTGCGGTCCGGCGAGATCACCATCACCACAGGGATGAACGGCTCATCGTAGTCGAGGTCGGTGATCCAGGCGTAGTCGGCGTCAGACCTCGGCGATCTCCCCGTACAGCTGGGACAGTTCGGGGACGCCGGTCGCGGCCCAGGCCCGGCCGGCGTCCACGACCTCGACCTCTCGGCCGGAGGCGAGCCGCAGCACGGGCTCCCCGTCGGATCTGATCTCCCAGCCGGCCCCGGGCACGGTGCGCACGACCACCGTGCCGAGGTACAGCCCCGCGTCGCTGCCCAGCCAGGGCAGCATCTCCGCGTCGTCGCGCCAGCGCGGGACGAGTTGGTCCAGCGCCTCCAGGGAATCCGGCGTGTCGTCGAGGCGGACACCCGCCTCGTCCGCCTGGGAGCGAAGCAGTTCACATTCGGACAGGAGCGCGGCGATCGACTCGGGGTCGGCCGGCAGCGCCGCGCCACCGTTCTTGTGGTGCCTGGGGCCCAGGAACGGAATGTTCATGTGCCCAGCCTGGCATCACACGTCCAGGTCGACCACCACCGGCGCATGATCGGACGCGCCCTTGCCCTTGCGCTCCTCGCGGTCGACGTAGGAGTCCTTGACGGCCTTCGCGAACGGCTCGTTGCCGTACACCAGGTCGATGCGCATGCCGCGGTTCTTGGGGAAGCAGAGCTGGCGGTAGTCCCAGTACGTGTACGGGTGGTCGTACTTCAGGGGGCGTGGGACCACGTCCGTCAGCCCCGTCTCCTGGAGGGAGACCAGGGCGGCGCGCTCGGCGGGGGTCACATGGGTGGAACCCTCGAAGACGGCCACGTCGTAGACGTCGTCGTCGGTGGGCGCCACGTTGTAGTCGCCCATGACCGCGAACGGGCGGCTGCCGGAGGCGTCACCGGCGACGGCGGCCTTCAGGGCCTCGAACCACTGGATCTTGTAGGCGTAGTGCGGGTGGTCCACCTCACGGCCGTTGGGTACGTACACCGACCAGACGCGGACCGGGCCGCAGGTCGCCGAGACGGCGCGCGGTTCGGTCACGCCCTCGTAGCCGGGGTCGCCGGGCAGGCCCTTGACCACGTCCTCCAGGCCGACGCGGGAGAGCACCGCGACGCCGTTCCACCGGCCGGTCGCGTGGACCGCCGCCTCGTAGCCCAGCTCGCGCAGCTGGTCGAACGGGAACTGCTCCTCGGCGATCTTGGCCTCCTGGAGGCAGAGCACGTCGGTGCCGCTGCTCTCCAGCCAGGCGAGCAGCCTCGGGAGGCGGGCCGTGATCGAGTTCACGTTCCAGGTGGCGATGCGCATGTCTCACAACCTACCCGGCGGGTGTGACAGCGCGCCTCAGACGTCCGCCGACGTCCCCGGGGTGAGCCGCTGGTGGTCCGTGCCGCCGAGGGCTCCGATCTGGCGGTCGTAGATCGGACGGGCGAGGTCGGTCAGCAGGGCGTCGTGGATGTCGTAGGCGCGCTGCGGCTTCACCTCGCGGACGTAGTCGATCACCTCGGAGATCTTGTTCCAGGGCGCCTGCACCGGGAGCATCAGCGTCTGAACGGGGTGCTCGGGGACGGTGAGGGCGTCGCCGGGGTGGAAGACCCGGCCACCGTCGATCAGGTAGCCGACGTTGGTGATGCGCGGGATGTCCGGGTGGATCACCGCGTGCAGCTCGCCGTGGACCTGTACGTCGAAGCCCGCGGCCGTGAACGTGTCGCCGTGGCCGACGGTGTACACCCGGCCCGGGAAGGCCGCCGCGATCTGGTCGGCCACGGACTTCAGGGTCCAGATCCCGGCGGCCGGGTTCGCCTCCAGGGCGGCCCGCAGCCGGCCCTCGTCGAAGTGGTCCGGGTGCTCGTGCGTGACCAGGATCGCGTCCGCGCCGGCCGCCGCGTCCTGCTCGCTGAACCCGCCGGGATCGATCACGAGCGTCCGCCCGTCCTTCTCCAGGCGGACACAGGCGTGGGACTTCTTGGTGAGCTTCATGTCTCCCCATCCTGCCGCCTGCGGCGGCCCGGGGCTCACTCGGCGGGCGTGGTCTCCTCGCGGATGACCTGCTGGGCCACCCGGAACGCGCTGTTCGCCGCCGGGACACCGCAGTACACGGCCGTCTGCAGCAGCACTTCCCTGATCTCGTCCGGGGTGAGGCCGTTGCGCAGGGCGGCGCGGGTGTGGAAGGCCAGCTCCTCCAGGTGGCCGCCGGCGACCAGCGCGGTGAGCGTGACACAGCTGCGGGTACGGCGGTCCAGGCCGGGCCGGTCCCAGATCTCGCCCCAGGCGTAGCGGGTGATGAACTCCTGGAAGCCCCCGGAGAACTCGTCGGCCTGGGACAGCGCCCGGTCCACATGCGCGTCGCCGAGCACCTCCCGGCGGACCTTCAGCCCGGCCTCGTACCGGTCGGACAGCCCGAGCGGCTGCGGCGGTGCGACGGCGGGGGCGATCTCGGCGACGGGCACGACCTGCGGCGCCGCCGTCAGCGCCGGGTTGACGGGGACGGCCGGGAGGGCCGTCTGACCGGTGTCGAAGGGCTGCTGCCAGGCAGTGGAGAAATGCCGGACCAGCAGGTCGGTGACGGCACCGGGCTGCTCCACCGGCACCAGGTGGGAGGCGCCGGGCACGACCGCGAGCCGGGCGTCCGGTATCCCCGCGACCAGGGTGCGGGCCTCGGCCGGTCCGGTGACCTGGTCCTCGGAGCCGACCAGCACCAGGGTCGGCGCGCCGATCCGGCCGATCTCGGGCCGGACGTCGAACCCTGCGAGGGCCTCGCAGGCGGCTATGTAGCAGCCCGGGTCGGTGGTGCGCACCATCTGTACGGCCCACTCGGTGATAGCGGGCTGCGCCGCGGCGAACCCGCCGGTGAACCAGCGGTCGGGCGAGGTGCGGGCGATCGGGTCGAGCCCGTTGGTCCGGACGACCACCCCGCGCTGGCGGAACTCGTCGGGGGTGCCGAACCGGGGCGAGGCGGCGACCAGCGCGAGCGAGGCGAGGCGCTCGGGGTGGCGCAGGGCCAGCTCGATGCCGATTGCACCGCCCAGCGCACAGCCCGCGTAGCCGAAGCGCTGCACCCCGAGTGCGTCCAGGGTCACCAGCAGGCGGGCCGCCAGCTCACCGACGGAGCCGGCCGGGTGGGCGGGGGCACCGCCGTGGCCCGGCAGGTCGAACCGGAAGACCCGCCATTGCTTCGTCAGCTCGGGGACCTGGCGGTCCCACATGTGCCATGTGGTACCCAGTGAGGGACCCAAGATCAGGACCGGAGCGTCTTCTGGCCCGTCAAAGCGGTATTGCAGGGTGTTCGGTGGTGTCTCACTCACGCCCCAGACCCTCTCACGTCTCACAACTGCCCCTATGACGGGGGTTGCGACTGCACAGGTCTGACCAGGTGGAAGACCTCCCGGGCCGCGTAGCGCTTGAGGCTGCGGACTATCTCGCGCCGGGTCTTGCCCTCCTTGCTGCGGCGTTCGTAGTAGTCCTGGGTGCGCGGGTCGACGCGCAGGCGGGTCTGCACGATCAGGTGCAGGGCCGCGTTCGCTTGCCGGTCGCCGCCGCGGTTGGGGCGACGGTACTGCCGACTGCCCGAGGAACGCTCGACCGGGCTGACACCGCACAGCGCCGCGAACGACGCCTCACTGCCCAGGCGTTCCGGGTTGTCCCCGATCGTGATCAGCAAAGTGACGGCCGTGTCCGGACCGATGCCCACCACCTCGAGCAGCTGCGGAGCGTGGCGTTCCACCAGTCGGGTCAGTCGGCCTTCCAGATCTTGAATCTCTTCGCTGAGCTGTCCGATGCGCCGGGCCAGGAGAGACAGGGTGACGTGGGTGGCGTGGAGCACCGATCCCTCGCCGGCCTCGTGGTTCAGGCTGTCGTCGACGAGCCCTGCGCAGGCGCGGAAGAGCTCTGCGTTGCCCAGGCGGGCCAGTTCCTCCCTCAGCTGCGGATCGGCACGGATGAGGACGGCCTTGAGCTGGTTGATCGCCTGGGTGCGGGCCTTGACCGCCGAGTCCTTGGCCAGCTTGTACATCCGGGCCATCTCCACTGGCCCGTCGCCTGGCTTGGCCTGGGCGCGCGCCCGCCCGCTCAGCACGGCCCGGGCCGCGTTCTCGGAATCGAGGGGGTCGGACTTGCCGCGCCGGCGGCGGTCGGCCCGGTCGAACCGATTCACATCGAAAACGGCCACGCCCTGGGCCAACAGGTAGCGGGACAGGGCCGCCCCGAAGGAACCGGTCCCTTCCACTCCGGCCCGGCGCACCGTACCCGACGCCCTGGCCCACCCCAGCAGGTCTCGGTATCCAGCCGCACTGGCCGGGAACTCCTCGGTGCCGATCACCTCCCCCACCAGGGAGAGCACAGCGGCCACATGGGCATCCCGGTGCGTGTCCACTCCCAGGACCACCTCCGCCGCCTGCCGAGAACGTCGTCCAGGACGCCGTGGGCAACGTCCTGCAGGCCGGCGACACCGTGGTCGTCGTCAAAGCGCTCAAGGTCAAGGGCAGCCCCTCGGGCATCAAGGCCGGCACCAAGGTACGCAACATCCGACTGGTCGACGGTGGTCAAGAAGGGCTGACCCCGTCCCTGGGAACTCCTCAGCGCGCCCACCGGATGCTGAATTGCAAAATTTCGCAATTGGTTAGATGCTGTATTCGCTGTGTCCGCAGGTAGCGTGGGCACAGCCGTCGCTTGGCCCCGGGTGGGGCGCCGTCGGGGAAGTCGAGGGGTTGTGTCCGTTCCGCTGTACCAGGCGAAGGCCGAGTTCTTCCGGATGCTGGGGCATCCAGTACGGATCCGGGTGCTGGAGCTGCTGCAGGACGGACCGATGCCGGTGCGCAGCCTGCTGGCCGCGATCGAGGTGGAACCCTCCAGCCTGTCGCAGCAGCTGGCGGTGCTGCGCCGCTCAGGCATCGTCACCTCGACGCGGGAGGGCTCGACGGTCGTCTACGAGCTGGCCGGCGGGGACGTCGCCGACCTGATGCAGGCCGCGCGACGGATCCTCACCGAGATGCTGGCCGGGCGGAACGAGCTGCTGGCCGAGCTGCGGGACGGGGAGGTCGCCGCGCGATGACGTCCGCCCTCACTCGGATCCGGGGCCGGATCGCCGCGCTGCTGCCTGGCCGTAGCGATCTGGCTCAGATACGCCGCGACCCGCGCCGGGACCTGCTCGCGGGCCTGACCGTGGCGATCGTCGCGCTGCCGCTCGCGCTCGGGTTCGGCGTCTCTTCCGGGCTCGGCGCCGAGGCGGGACTGGCGACCGCGGTCGTCGCCGGTGCGCTCGCCGCCGTGTTCGGCGGCTCGAATCTGCAGGTGTCCGGGCCGACGGGCGCGATGACCGTGGTGCTGGTGCCGATCGTCACCGCACACGGGCCGACCGGAGTGCTGACCGTTGGGCTGATGGCCGGCGTGATGCTCGTCGCGCTCGCCCTGCTCCGGGCCGGCAAGTACATGCAGTACGTGCCCGCGCCCGTGGTCGAGGGGTTCACCCTCGGCATCGCCTGCGTGATCGGTCTGCAGCAGGTCCCCAGCGCGCTCGGGGTGCCCAAGCCCGAGGGTGACCGCGTCCTCGTGGTGACCTGGCGCGCGCTGGAGGAGTTCGCGAAGGATCCGAACTGGACCGCCGTCGCCTTCGCCCTGGCCGTTGCCGCCGTCATGCTGGCCGGGGCCCGCTGGCGGCCCACGATCCCCTTCTCCATTCTCGCGGTGATCGCGGCTACCGTCGTGGCGCAGGTGGCCGGCCTGGACGCGGCGAAGCCGATCGGTGTCCTGCCGTCCGGCCTGCCCGCGCCGTCCCTCGCCTTCCTGGACGCAGGGGCGCTCGGCTCCCTGCTCGCTCCCGCCGTCGCGGTCGCGGCGCTGGCCGCTCTGGAGTCGCTGCTGTCGGCCTCGGTGGCCGACGGCATGACGGTCGGCCAGAAACATGACCCGGACCGGGAGCTGTTCGGTCAGGGCCTGGCCAACATCGCCGCCCCGCTGTTCGGCGGGGTGCCCGCGACCGGAGCGATCGCCCGCACCGCGGTCAACGTCCGCACCGGCGCCGGGTCCCGGCTAGCCGCCCTCATCCACGCTGCGGTCCTCGCGGTGATCGTCTTCGCGGCCGCGCCGCTCGTCTCCAGGATCCCGCTGGCCGCGCTCGCGGGCGTGCTGCTGGCCACCGCGATCCGCATGGTCGAGGTCGGCTCGCTCAAGGCGATGGCGAAGGCCACCCGCTCCGACGCTCTGATCCTCGTTCTCACCGCTGTCGCGACCCTGGCCCTGGACCTCGTGTACGCAGTGATCATCGGCCTGGTCGTCGCAGGTGCCCTCGCCCTGCGCGCCGTCGCCAAGCAGGCCCGCCTGGACCAGGTTCCCCTCGACCGCGGCGACCACAGCGCCGAGGAACACGCGCTGCTCGCCGAGCACATCGTCGCCTACCGCCTCGACGGACCGCTGTTCTTCGCCGCCGCCCACCGCTTCCTCCTGGAGCTGGCCGAGGTCTCCGACGTCCGCGTCGTCATCCTGCGCATGTCCCGCGTGACCACCATCGACGCCACCGGAGCCCTCGTCCTCAAGGACGCGGTCGACAAACTCAACCGGCGCGGCATCGTCGTCATGACCTCCGGCATACGCCCCGGCCAGCGCCAGGTCCTGGACTCCGTCGGCGCGCTGGACCTGCTGCGCCTGGACGGGCGCGAGTACGCCACCACGCCCGAGGCGATCCAGGGCGCCCGCACCCACCTGAAGCACGCCGGAGTCATGCCGGCCCTCCCCGCCCAGACGTCCCGGTCCACCAGCGAGGAAACAGAGGAAACCGTCGGATGAGCACTCCGCCCGCGTCGCTGCGCATGGTCGAGGTCTCCGGTGCCGAGGCCCTGTGGCTGCTCGAGGGCAGCGCGCTGGGGCGGCTGGTGTACCCACAGCGGGAGGTGACCGTCATCCGGCCCGGCCGGCACACGTGGGAGTACGGCCGCCTGGTGGTACGCACGCCCGCCCCGTCCGCCGCGATCCCCGCCACCGCGACGTACCACGTGGACGAGGTCCGCGCGGCGACCGGCACCGGCTGGAGCGTCACCGTCGCCGGACCGGTCGACGTGATCACCGATCCGAACGAGGCCGCCCACTACCAGCGCACGCTGGCGGGCTGGTCCCACGGCCCGCACGACACCCTGCTGCGCCTGCACCCCAAGACGGTGAGCGGATTCCGCCTCGCCCGTGCGGAGCCGTGATGACCACCCGGCTCGAAGCCCTGCCCCACCGGCATGTTCTGACGCTGCCCGCGATGCCGTCCGCGGTCCGCACCGCCCGTCAGACCGCCGAGCAGGCCCTGACCGAGTGGGGCATCAACCTGCACCATCCCAGCGTCGGCCCGGCCCTGCTCATCCTCAGTGAGCGTGCCGCGCACCGGAAGGCCCCCACTCGAACCGAACCCCGCAGCCGGACTGGACACCCCAGTCACCCATGACCCGCGCCCCTGCGGGTCAGCTTCGGTCACCGTCTGACCCGGACCTGGTCGTCCGGCCGCCGGAGGAGAGCTTCAGCATGCGGGTGTGCCCGCACCGCGGGCACTGGCCGTCCGGGCCGACGGCGGTGGGCCGGCACTTGAGGCGGCACGCGGGGCACTTGAACCAGGCGACGGTCGCGCCACGCAGCGGAATGATTCTCACTCAAGCCTCCCTCACAGGACGTATGGACTTGCTAATCTTAGCAATTGCTGATGTCGTCACCGCTGAATTCGGGCGGTCGGGTTCTCGTACCCGGCTTCGGCGTGGCCGCCCGCCGCAGGCGAGGATGGGTCGCATGTGTTTGACGAGTGGGTGGATGCGATGCACCGAGGACCGGCCGGTACGGCCGTGCTGCGCCGCCGGGAAGGAGGCGGCACGATGACTACCCCGCTGTACCAACTGAAGGCCGAGTTCTTCAAGACGCTCGGCCACCCGGCGCGCATCCGGGTGCTGGAGCTGCTGAGCGAGCGCGAGTACGCGGTGGCGGAGATGCTGCCCGAGGTGGGGATCGAGGCTGCGCATCTGTCGCAGCAGCTCGCGGTGCTGCGCCGGGCGAATCTGGTGGTGACCCGCAAGGAGGGCTCGACCGTGTACTACTCGCTGACCAGCCCGCACATCGCCGAGCTGCTCAGGGTCGCCCGCACCATCCTCTCCGGCGTGCTCGCCGGCCAGGCCGAGCTCCTCGCCGATCTGCAGGCCGCCCAGACGCAGGGGAAGCCGCCGTCGTAGCGACGGCCCTCGATCGGTGGCCGTCTCCCGGGAGTTGACAGCGCTCTGCATCGGGAGGCGGCCGCCTTCATCCCGCGGATCTCGGCCGTCGAGCACTGTCAAGATGACACAAATCTGACAAAGCGTAGGAAAAGCGACGTAACCCTGGCTTCGGGAGAGCCCGTTAGCCACCTGCGGAAGCAAGTCCTCACCAGTAACGGGAGAGGGGCGGTCATGAGTCTGCTGCGCAAGATCCGCGACACCGGGCGGGTGGCCGAGCCCGCCCCGCCCAAACCGGAGGGCGGACAACTGCCGGCCGCCAGGGAGCTCGGCGGCTCGGTGCAGGTGCGGTGCGTGGACGCGGGCTCCTTCGCGACCGGCATTGACGGACAGCCTTGTGGCCCGCTTTACCAGCAGTCCTTCGTCGACCATGGCACGAACGGCCCGAGGAACGCCGAGAGGGCTGGCCCCGCACGGCACGGCGAATGATGCTTCGCTCCGCAGGCGTTCCAGGTTGTCCCCCATCGTGATCGGCAAAGCCACAACCGTGTCCGGACCGACGCCCCACCACGGTGAGCAGCTGCGGTGCATGGCGTACCACGAGCAGGGCCAGGCGGCCCTTCAAGTCGTGGATCTGCTCGTGAGCTGTCCGATTCGCTGAGCTAGCAGACGCAGTGCGATGCGGGTGGCCTGCAGAACTGCGTCCTCACCGCCTCCGCCGTTCTTGCCGTCGTCGGTGAGCCCTGCGCAGACACGCAAGTCTGCGGCTCAGGCCCCGCCACCGGACAGCACCCACCAAGTCTCCCTACACCCGCGGCATCTCGAGCCGAGACCGCGGGCTTTGCTCAGTCCCACCTCCGGAGTAGTTCCGGCGGCGTCTGCCGGAGTCGCCTGAACGAGTTGCACGGCCTGACCCAGGTGGTCGCGGTACTGCCGTTGCAGACGGCCTGGTCGGGGATGACGTCGTACGACATCGGCAAGCCGCGCCCGCGCATGGGCCCCTGCCGCACTTCCTGCATCCCAGCTCGCCTCCCGCGCCCGGACGGCCGCGTGACAGACATGCCGGAGCCGCCTACGCGGCTTCAATGGACTGAGATGGCCACAGGGCGTGATCAGTAGGCGCGCGCGATGGGCTGTTCGGACCAGATGGTCTTGTGGTTCGGGCCGTGGCGGCAGCCCCAGCGCTCGGCGAGTTGGGCAACGAGGAACAGGCCGCGTCCACCCTCGTCGGTGGTGCGAGCGCGGCGCAGACGGGGTTGGGCGGTGTTGGAGTCGGTGACCTCGCAGACCAGAACGTGGTGCCGGATCAGTCGCAGCTCCGTCGGCGGACGACCGTAGCGGATCGCGTTGGTGACCAGTTCACTGACGATGAGCTCGGTGGGGAAGAGGAGGTCGTCCAACCCCCATGCGGTGAGCTGGCGGGTCGCCCATGCCCGGGCGTCCGAGACAGCAGCCGGATCAGCCGATATCCGCCAGTGAGCGGTGTCCTCGGCCGGTACGGCGCGGGTGCGTGCCAGCAGCAGGGTCGCGTCGTCACGCGGTGCTTCGTCCACCAGATTGTCGAGGATGGCCATGCCGGTCTCCTCCAGAGCGCGGTCCGGGCGGCAGGAGGTGGCGAGGGCATCGGTCAGCCGCTGAAGCCCGTCGCACACGTCGTGTGCGGCTTGCTGGACCAGGCCGTCGGTGTAAAGCGCGAGGACGCTGCCCGGCTCGACGTCGATCGTGGTGGTCTCGTACGGCATGCCGCAGACGGCGAGGGGCGGCCCCGGGACTATGTCGACGGCTTCGGCACTCCCGTCGGGCCGCACGAGCACCGGCGGCGGGTGCCCGGCACTGGCCATGGCGCAGCGTCGGGTGACCGGGTCGTAGACCGCGTACAGACAGGTGGCGCCCATGACGTCATGGTCGCCAGGAGGTGCTTCCGCCGCGAGGCGCTGGACCAGGTCAGCGAGACGCGTGAGCAACTCGTCCGGCTCCAGTTCGAGGTCGGCGAGGGTCTGGATGGCAGCGCGCAGACGGCCCATGGTGGCACTGGCGGGTATGCCGCGGCCGATCACGTCTCCGGCGACCAGGGCCAGCCGGAGAGCGGGCAGGGGTATGGCGTCGTACCAGTCGCCACTGGTGCCGCCCCCACGGTCTGTGGGCAGGTAGACGCCGGCGGTCTCGGCTGCCGGAGTGTCGGTCGTGGCCGGGGGGAGGAGTCTTTGCTGCAGGGCCATGGCCGCTCTGTGCTCGCGCGTGTACCGGCGGGCGTTGTCGATGGCGAGTGCTCCCCGTGAGGCGATCTGCCTCATGAGATCCACCTCGTCCGCGGTGAACGGTTCGGAGGGGCCGGTTCGCCAGACCACGATCGCTCCGAGGGGGAGGCCGCGGGCGTGAAGCGGTGCCACCATCACCGCCTGGACGTCGTACGGGAGGAACTGCTCGGCCGAATGTGGGCCGCCGATCAGGGCGATGTAGTCGTCCCGGTCGTAGACGACCGTCTCGCCGTGCTGGAAGCGGCGCAGGAGAGGGTGGTCGGACAGGGATGGGACGAGGTTGCCGCGCTGGATGCCGGGCGGCCAGTCCGCGGTGGCCGGCGCCAGAGCAGCGTTGCGCAGATGCGGATCTCCGCCACCCATCCGCTCTGCGGGTTCGCCACCCTCGAAGACGGCGTCCGCAAGGTCGACTGCTGCGAGATCACCGAAGGGGGGTACAAGGGCGTCCGCGAGATCCTGGGCGGTCCGCACGGCGTCCAGGGAGCCCCCCACCCGCTCGGCGACCGCGTGGGCAAGATCCAGCTGTCGACGGGCACGCAGTTGGTCGGTGTCGTCTATGTACAGGGCTGCGACTCCTGCAGGGCGTCCTCGCGCGTCCTCCAGTCGGAAGGCGGACAGCGACAGCGCGTGTCGCCGCGCCAGATGGTGTCGCCAGCTCACTCGCTGGTTCCTGTGGATCACCGGGACGCCCGTCTCGAGCACCTGCCGCAGCACCACTTCGATGGTCTCAGCGTCCTCGGCGCACAGCACGTCGCTCAGTCGGGCGCCGGGCTGTATGGGACGGCCGTCGGGAGTGTCCGGCATGGCGTTCGTCTGCACGGTGGTGAGATCCGTGTCGTGCAGGGCGATCGTGATCCGGTTCTGTGCGGACAGTGCGCGCAGGAGGGCTGCGCCGTGCCGGTGGTCGGCGACGTGAGGAGTGGGGGCCGCGAGCACGAGGAAGTCCGCCGAGCCGCTCACCCGTGTGGTCCGGTATGTGACGTCGATCGTGTTGCCGCACTGGTGACGCAGTCGTACCCGGCCGGTCGCCGGCACGTGTGCGGCCCTGTGCGTGTCGTGCGGGAGGTCGGCCACTAGCTCCTGCACGGGGCGGCCGTGGACCTCCTCGGCGCAGAACCCGGTCAGGTCCTGTGCTGTGCCGGTCCACCCCACCACCGTGCCCCGATCGTCGAGCACTGCCGCGGCCAGACCGTCGAAGGCGGGCGGTTGGCCGCCGGGGCCGGCGCCGAAGACGCTCGTCGCACCCTGAAAGGCGCCTGCCGGGTCGGCGTTTTCAACATCCGATGGGTCCATGTCTCTGGCTTTCATTACGAGGTTCCGCGGCTACGGGAGATGGGGATCCTGTGGCGGCTGTCGGCGCTCAGCGGGCGTCTGTTGGGGATGGCAGGTCCTGTTCGGCCCAGACGACCTTGCCGTCTGTTACCGAGCGGGAACCGCACCTGCGCGACAGCCGACCGACCAGGTGAAGGCCGCGGCCGTGCTCGTCGAGATTGCCGGGATGGCGGGAGCGTGGCCGACCGGTGTTGGTGTCGGAGACTTCGCAGGTAAGCACCCGGTGCTGGATGAGCCGTAGGCGGATCGGGCCGTCGCCGTGGCGGATCGCATTGGTGACCAGTTCACTGACGAGCGACTCCACGGCCGTCACCAGTGGCTCCAGGCCCCATTCACGGAGTTGACGGGCGGCCAGGCGCCGGGCCGTCGGGACGGTGACGAGTTCGTTCGGCAGATCCCAGGACGCGACCTGGGCAGGCGGCAGGGCGCGCGTCCGCGCAAGGAGCAGGGTGACGTCGTCGGCCGGTGCCTGCGCCGACAAGGTCTCCATCGCCCGCGAGCACAGGTCCTCCAGGTCGGCGCCGGGCTGTGCCAGGGCGGCGCCCAGACGACGCATGCCGACGTCGATGTCCTCGCCGCGGGACTCCACCAGGCCGTCGGAGTAGAGGGCGAGCACGCTTCCTTCGGGCAGTTCCAGTTCCACGGACTCGAAAGGCACCAGGCCGAGACCGAGGCCCAGCGGGGCTCCGGCCGGCAGGTCGGGGACGGTGACTCCGCCCGGCGCGTCGACGACCAGGGGCGGCGGATGCCCGGCCCGTGCCAGCGTGCACCGCCGGGTGACCGGGTCGTAGACGGCGTACAGGCAGGTGGCACCGACAACCGCGGGAAGCCGGTCGGTGTCGTCAGTGTCCTCGTCGTTCAGTCGCCGGACCGTGTCGTCGAGGTGCGCCAGCAGTTCGTCCGGGGGCAGGTCGAGGTCCGCGAGCGTGCGCACGGCGGTGCGCAACCTGCCCATGGTCGCCGCGGCGTTGATGCCGTGTCCCACCACATCGCCGACGACCAGGGCCACCCGTGCGCCGGACAGCTCGACCACATCGAACCAGTCGCCCCCCACACCGTGGTCCATGTCGGCGGGCACATAGCGCGAGGCGACCTCGAGGGCAGCACCGCCCTGCACCCGGTGAGGGAGCAGGTCGCGTTGCAGCGTGAGAGCGGCGGTGCGCTCGCGCGCGTACTGGAGCGCGTTGTCCAAACAGAGCGCGGCCCGGGTGACCAGCTCCTCGGCGAGGAGCAGGTCGTCCTCCTGGAACGGCGTCTGTTCCGTGGAACGGCCGAACAGCGCCAGTCCCAGCACGCAGCGCCGGGCACGGATGGGTACGACCATCAAGGAGTGGACGCCGCTGCCGCGTACCTTCTGCGCACGCGTCGGATCGTGGTCGACCCAGGGGCCGGCATGAGTGTCCAGCACCGGTTCCAGGTGAGATCTGCCCGTGCGCAGGACGGCGGCGAACGACGAGGTCGGGGGGACGTGGATCACCTCTTCACGCACCGCTGGCATCTCCAGGACACCCTGGTCGACGGAGGCCACCCCGGCACGGCGCAACACTGGGCGGCGTCCGCTCGTCGTGCCGATCCGTGCGGCGGGCTCGAGTCCGAACGGAACCGACTCCACCAGGTCGACGACGGCGTGGTCGGCCAGCAGGGGCACGGTGAGCTCGGCCAGTTCCTGGGAGGTCTGCATCACGTCGAGGGTGCTGCCGATGTGCGTGCTGGCCTCGCTGAGGATGGCGAGGCGCTCGCGCGCCCGCTTGTTTCCGGTGACGTCCACGGTCATGGAGCACACGCCCAACGGGGTGCCGTCCGCGCCCTGGAGGCAGAAGAAGGAGGCGGAGAACGCGTGCTCGCGGGGCCGGTCCGCAGGCGGCCACGCACGGTACTCGTGCACCGTCGTCGTGCCGCTCTGCAGCACCTGTCGCATCACGACCTTGAGTGCTTCGGCCTCGACGGCGGGCAGTGAGTCTTTCAGATCGCGCCCGAAGCGTCGGTGACGAGGCACGCCGTCGTGCCGCTCCATGGCGTCGTTCACCCAGACACAGCGCAGCTGCGCGTCATAGACGACGATGCCGATCGGGGCTCGGGCAAGGAGCGACTCCCGCACCGGTCCCCCGGTCGCCCCCGAGGACAGGGAACCTATGTCCGTCACGGACACCAGCCACCGGGTGTCGTCGCCCTGTCCCCGTAGCAGCGAGACCCGCAGCGTCATCCTGAGCGTGTGGCCGTCGCGGTGGCGTATCGCGACGGTGCCGGACCAGCCGCCCCGCGCACGGCACCGCTCGGAGAACGCCGAAGCCCTCGGTGCGTCCTCGGGAGGCGGCAGCACGTGTGCGGCGGACCGGCCCACCACCTCCCCGGCCGCATAACCGACGAGCTGCTGAGCGGCGTGCGTCCACCCCACGACGATGCCCTCGGCATCGATCATCGCAATCGCGGCGTCGGGCACCTCAGGAAGGCTCACCGGCTCGGCGAGGAGGGTGTGGTCAGTGTTGGTCATGCGCGGTCCATCCCATCGGTGCGGAATTAGGAGCGTCGGCCTGTGGCCCGCCGACCCTGTGTGCAGCGGTGTGAACAGCGATGTCCCGGTGAGCGGCACACGGTGCGGTATGGGGTCATATCAGAGCAATTCCCCCATTACTGACGAAATCATCAGACGTAATGGCTTGGGCGTCAAGACCCTCATAGGTGATCGAAAAGTCAGATGCCGGGGCTCCAGGTCACGGCTTTACAGGTGAACGGACGGGTAGCGGGTTCCGCGGAGCACGCGCGGCAGGTGGGATCGGCTCCCCGAGGCTCAGACCACCCACCGAATGGCGGCCCACCCCGGCGATCACTCGGCAGACCGGGCGCCGGGGCGATGCCGGGGAACCCATACCCGTGGTGCCCGAGGGCTGATGCGGCACCGCACGGGAGTAGGCAGTCTGACGGCTTCGCCGTCCAGCCCGGCGGGGAGGGCCGGGGCGGCGGCGGTCAACGGTCACCTTCGCCACCTCGACATTTCCGTACGACGTATGGTAATAATGAAAGCGCGCTTCCATACGACGTATGGAACTGTTCGCTCGGACCACACCGGGCGTCATACATCGCCTGGCAGAACCGCCGTTGGCGGAGATCACCCCCCCTCGGGAAGGAAAGATCATGAACAAGCTCGCGAAGCGCATCGCCCTCACTGTCTCCTCCGTCGCGGTCGCCGGTGCCGCCGTTCTCGGTGCCGGTGGCACCGCTTCGGCCGCACCCCTTGCGTCCGCGCACGCCCAGCACCCGACCGACGGGGCCGTGGCCGCTGATTACAGCTGGGACCACGGTGTCGGCTACCTGCTCGAGCGGGGCTACTCCTGCGACGAGGCCCACGGCTGGCACCAGGACCGCCACGGCAGCGATTCGACCAGGCACGACTGCGGCGGGCTCTACTACCGCGATGGTCACTTCTACCGCTGGGAGGGCGAGGGACACGGCTGGACGTCCGACAGGTCCTACCGCCACGACGGGAACCGCTGCGAGCGCGACGGCGGAGGCAGGCATCACCATGACCTGAGCCGCGACGACCGGTGAGACGGGCATCGGCCATGTGCGCAAGCAGTTCCCCTCGGCCCCGTCCCTGCCGGCGGCGGGGATCCCGCTGGCGGTCGGGGGCCGCGTCCCCGACCGCCGGCCGAGTGAGTGCAGCGCCACTCCTCATGCGGTGCGCCGGTGCCGTCCGGCGCCCGCGCCCTGCTGCACCGCCTCCGCCCGCGCTGCCTCTTCGCCACAGGCCGGTGTGAGAGACCGCCGAGCCATACCCGGGAGCGGAAGCCGATGAAGAAGTCCTTGAAGGTCGTAGAACGGCAGGTGGCCGTGCAGCTGGTCGTCTCGCACGTCTACTCGTTGCCCCTCTGCGTACGTCTGCGCTACGAGCCCGCTGATCCCTATGTCGTCCGTGCCGCCTTCTTCGTCGACTGCGACGAGCCGGTCGAATGGGTCCTGGGGCGGGATCTTCTGGCTGACGGTCTGGAGGGTTCCGCAGGCCACGCGGACGTCCGGATCTGGTCGGCCGCAGGGCGGGGTGACGAGTCGATCTACATCGTCCTCGGTTCTTCCGCAGGCACCGCCTTGCTCGAGGTCCCCGTGCAGGACATCTCGTCCTTCCTTCAGGACACCCAGGCTCTGGTGCCACGTGGGACCGAGTCCGGACTCATCGACTGGGATGCCGAACTGGCACACCTCCTCCCCCAAGGCTGACCGCCGACCATCCATGCTCAGAAGTAAAGGAACCAGTGTCATGTCCCAGTACCAGCTTCGCGTCTACACCCTGCGCAGCTCCGACGCGCTCACCGCCTACGAGAAGATCTGGGCCCAGCACATTCCTGGTATGGCCAAGCACCGGATCACCACCCACGGCGTCTGGACGGTGCCCGCGGCGCCCGGAAGTGACGCTCCCCGGCTGTACGCCCTCGTCTCCTACAAGGACGCCGACGACGTGCGGGAGCGGCTGGAGGCATACCTGTCGAGTCCTGAATTCCGCGCGGACATGGAGGGCTTCGACATCAACCAGATCGTCGGCCTCGACGAGACCCTGCTGACGCCCACCGTGGACTCTCCCTTGCGCTGACGATCGTCCAGGGGCGGGTGGCGCGGCCAGAAGGGCCGGTATCCGGCGGCCCTGCGATGGTGGTTCCGGTGTCGTCGACGGCGACCCACCAGTTCTCCGTGTAGCCCCTTTGAATCCGACGACAGCCCTTCCGATGGCCCTCCCCGGATGACTCGAAGCACCAGGAGTAAGACCCAATGAAGTCATTGAGAACTGTGATCCAGGGGCTACCTGTGAAGCTTGTCGGCGTGCATGCGACGACCTTGCCCATGATCATGAATCTGCGGTACGAGCCAAGTGATCCCTACGTGGTCCATGCCGCATTCACCACCGATGTCGACAGCGACGAGCCGGTGGAATGGATCATTGGGCGCGATTTGCTGATCGACGGCCTGGAGGGCCCCGCCGGCGAGGGAGACGTTCGCATATGGCCCGCCGGCGAGGAGGGCTGCCGCGACTTGTACATCCTTCTCAACCCGCCGTCCGGTACGGCCCTGCTCAAGGCCCCAGCGCCGGAATTCAAGGCGTTCCTGCAGGAAACGGAGGCAGTCGTGCCCCGGGGGGCCGAGCTCGGCCACAGCGACTTCGACCGCTTGCTGGCGCACTTCCTCGCCGAAGGGTGAGTCCTTCAGTTGAGACTTGGACGCCGACCCCGTCCGCGTGTCCGGGCCCGGTCGAACGTCGCTCAACAGCTAAGCAGCTGGGGCCTGGAGGAGGTCGAGTTCGCCACCGAGTTCAGCGTGAGCGAACTGGTCACCAACGCCATCCGCTACGGTCGTCCTCCCATACGGCTGCGCCTGATCCATGACCGTGCTCTCGTGTGCGAGGTCTCCGACACGAGTAGCGCCACCCCTCACCTGCGCCGGGCCCGCACCTACGACGAGGGGGGACGGGGTCTGCTCCTGGTCGCTCAGTTCGCCGAGCACTGGAGAACGCGGCACGCCCGACACGGCAAGACGGCCTGGGCCGAGCTGAGCGAGAAGGAGTCCGCTGCATTCCCGGCATGGGATTCCCTCTAGGCGCAACGACGGACGGACCTCTGCGGTAAGCGGATGCGCCAACCACGAGCTCGGGGGCTCAGTAGGAACGACGTTCGATGCACTGCTCGAACCAGATCGTCTTGCGGCTCCGGCTGTGGCGGCAGCCCCAGCGAGCCGTGAGGCTGGGCGCTGGAGTCGGGGACCTCGCAGACCAGAACGCTGTGGCGGATCAGCCGCAGCTCCGCCCGCTGACGGCAGAGCCGCACCAGCAACCCGGACAGCGGTGCTGCAGTGACGACCGCGGTCGTCAGACCCACTTGCTCACGACCGTTCCTTCAGGTCGGGCGGTCACCGTGCGTCGGTGTCGAACAAGCTGCGGGCATTGCGGGTGGTGAGGTCCCGCCAGGTGAGGGTGGCGGACGGCTGCACCGCGGAGTCGATAGAGGTGACCTGAGAGAGCACCGCGTCAATGGGCGTCCACCAGTAGTCGCTGCCATAGAGGAGACGCTCGGTGCCGAAGGCCGCGTCGAAGGCCGGGACCTGGCGCGGGAATGGCGTGCCGGCCATGTCGTACCGGAGTCGGCCGAGAAGCGCTCGAAGAACAGCGGCCCGGCGGTGGCCATGGCGAATGTCTCGGGGGTGACGTCGGGCCGGAGCTGGCCGCGCTCGACGGCTGCGGTAACCGCGGGACGCAGGGCGTCGGCGATCTGGTTCAGCAGTGACTCCCGGAGGCGGCGCATACCTTCGTCGTGCCGTGAGCCCCCGAGGGCCGCGGCAAGGACGGCCCCCCGCTTGCTCGTCGTCCCAACGCTCGGCGAGCACGTTCAGACGGTAAATGAGCTCCGCTCGCGGATCGTTGCCCGAAGAGGCCCGAAGCTCCTCGGGTACCGGAGGGAGAGGGGGCATGCCGGCCTCCAGCGCGGCCGGGCGGAGGTCGAGAAGGATCGGCCAGTGCCGGTAGACGGTTGCCCTGCCGACGCCAGCACGAGTCGCAACCGTTTGATGTGTCACGGCCTCCAGCCCACCTTCCGTGAGCAACGCGGTGGCCTGTGTCGCAGCCTGATATCGCCCGACTGCGGGCGCGCCTCAGCCGCCAGTGCCTGGGGCGCAGCGTCTCAGGCTGACTGGCTCAATGGCCGGCGTGCCGGCCGTCACGACCGGCGGTGAGGCGGCTTTCCAGGCCCGTGATCAGCGTGTCCATCGCGAGGTGGAGCATGTGGTCCTGGTCAGGGCCTTCGGGGGCCGCACCCGTAGAGCCAGGGTGTGCGTCCGTGGCCCCGTCTTCGTCGGCTTCAGGGCCGTGGGGCTTGAGGGTCGACCACTGGTGGAGTGCGCCGTTGAGTTCTGCGGTGAGGACACCGATGACGACGGCGGCCATGAGGGCGGCGATCTTCGAGACCTCTGACTGCGGTACCCCGGCAGCGGCCACGATGGCGGTGAGAGCGGTCCAGAACGGGTCGTCGGGCTGGATGAAGTCCGGCTGGTGGCTGAAGGAGTACGCCAGCAGCTTGGGGTGACGGTGCGCCAGGGCCCGGAAGTCCATGGCGAGCAGCCGGATCCGCTCCTGCCAGGGAGCGTCCTCCAGCGTCACGGTGCGGAACTGCGCTCCGACCATTCTCGTCACGCCGCGCAGCACCGCTTCCTTGTTCGGCACGTGGTGGTACAGCGACATCGGATTCGCGTCGAGCGCGGTGGCGAGTTTGCGCATGGTGAGCGCCTCGACACCGTCCTCGCCGATCAGCCGCAGGGCGGCGGCGTAGATCCCGGCCTCGGTCAGAGGCACGTCTCTCTTCCTCGTCCCCCGCGGGGGACGTCTCACCTTCTTTTCCATACCCCGTACGGTATCAGTTCCGTACGGAGTATGGAAATGAGCTTCACCACAGCCCCACCTGGGCTCCCGGGGTTGCACTCCACTTTCCGTACCGCGTATGGTTTCAATTCCATACGACGTATGCTTCCGTACGGCGCCACGGCATCGACCTACGCAGCGCGCCCTTGCCCATCCCCCTCCACCCCCTCCGCGCAGAGGAGCAAGACATGACCACGCATTCCGCGAACGACCTTCGCCCCATCCGGTCCCCGCGCGGGATCCCCCTGCTCGGCAACACGCCGCAGATCCCCGGCACCAACCCGGTCGAGTACTTCGCCGAGCTGTCCAAGCAGTTCCCCGAGGGCCTCTACGGCTTGGACATCGCCGGTGTCGAGCAGATCTTCGTCTACGACCCGGACCTGGTGGCCGAGGTCTCCGACGAGACGCGGTTCTTCAAGCAGATCGAGAAGACGCCGCTGCAGCATGTCCGGGACTTCGCGGGGGCGGGCCTGTTCACGGCCCACCAGCACGAGGAGGAATGGGGCATGGCGCACCGGATCCTCCTGCCTGCGTTCAGCCAGCGGGCCATGAAGGCGTACTTCGGGCAGATGCTGGAGATCGCCCAGAACCTGGCGGGCAAGTGGGAGCGCAAGGAGGGGCAGTCGGTCAACATCACCGACGACTACACCCGGCTGACGCTGGACACGATCGCCCTGTCGGGGTTCGGCTACCGGTTCGACTCCTTCGAGAAGGAGGAGCTGCACCCCTTCCTCAACGCGCTGCTGGGCGCGCTGGTGGAGTCGCTGCGGCGCTCGCAGGAGCTGCCGATGATGACCAAGCTCCGCAAGGCCGATGCCAAGAAGTACGGCGAGAACGTCCAGCTGATGCAGGAGCTCGTCGAGAACGTGATCAAGGAGCGCCGCGAGGGGAAGGGCGGCGGTGAGGAGGACCTGCTGGGCCTGATGCTGGAGGCCACCGACCCGGAGACCGGCAAGCGGCTGTACGACGACAACGTCCGCGACCAGGTGCTGACGTTCCTGATCGCCGGCCACGAGACCACCAGCGGCCTGCTGTCCTTCGCCACGTACTCGCTGATGCGCAACCCGCACGTGCTGGCCCAGGCGTACGCCGAGGTGGACCGGCTGATGCCAGGTGACACGGTCCCGGACTACGACACGATCATGCAGCTGGACGTCATCCCGCGGATCCTGGACGAGACCCTGCGCCTGTGGGCTCCCATCCCGTCGTTCGGCAAGACGGCGCGGGAGGACACCGTCATCGGCGGCCACTACGAGCTGAAGAAGGGTGCGAAGGTCCTCATCCTGGAAGGCCCGCTGCACACACACCCCAAGGCGTGGGAGCGGCCGGACGAGTTCGACATCGACCGCTGGCTGCCGGAGAACCGCGTCCAGCACCACCCGCACGCCTACAAGCCGTTCGGCAACGGCATACGTGCCTGCATCGGCCGCCAGTTCGCACTCACCGAAGCCCGCCTGGCCCTCGCGCTGGTGCTGCAGAAGTTCAAGTTCTCCGACACCAGTGACTACAAGATGGACCCCCGGGAGGCGCTGACGCGCAAGCCCGGCAACTTCGAGCTGATCGTCCGCCGTCGTCAGGAGCACGAGCGGACCGTCTTCGGCGCCGCGGACGTGCAGACCGGCGACACGCAGGCGCAGGCAGCGGTCAGCGGTGTCGGTGTGAACCTGACCGTCGCCTACGGCTCCAGCCTGGGTTCGTGCGAGGACCTGGCGCGCACCATCGCCGACCGCGGCGAGCGCTCCGGCTTCGGCACCACACTGATGAGCCTGGACGAGCTCGGCGACAATCTGCCCACCGAGGGCCTGCTCGTGGTCGTGGCCGCCAGTTACAACGGCAAGGCTCCCGACAACGCCCAGCGCTTCGACGACCTGCTCGCCGCCGGGCTGCCCGAGGGCTCGCTGGCGAACGTGCGGTTCGCGCTGCTGGGTGCCGGCAACACCCAGTGGGTGGCCACCTACCAGGCATTCCCCAAGCGGATCGAGGAGGGCCTGCTGGCCGCCGACGCCACCCCGGTCATCGAGCGCGGCATCGCGGACGCCGCCGGTGACTTCGACGGCATGGCCACGCGGTGGATGAACACCCTGTGGGCCACTCTGGCCGAGGAGTACGCCGCCGACACCTCCCAGGCGAGCGGCCCCCGCTACCAGGTCCAGCTGCTCACCGAGTCCGACGTGCGCCCCGCCATCGTCTCCGAGCAGGCGTACCCGCTCACCGTGGTGACCAACGACGAACTCGTGGCCGACGCGACCGGCCTGTGGGACTTCAGCATCGAGCCGCCGCGCCCGTCCGCGAAGTCCATCACCTTCGAGCTGCCCGAGGGCGTCAGCTACGACACCGGCAACCACCTGGCCGTCTTCGCCAAGAACGAACTCGCCCTGGTGGAGCGCGCACTGAGGCGGCTCGGCGTCGACTACGACCAGGTGCTCCGGCTCGACCAGCCGGCCGGTGGCCGCACCCACCTGCCGGTCGGCACCCCGGTCACCGCCGGCATCCTGCTCACCGAGTTCCTGGAGCTGCAGGACGTGGCCACCCGGTCCCAGATCCAGACGCTCGCCGAGTACACCGAGTGCCCGTGGACCCGGCCGCAGCTCCAGGCGTACACCGCCGACACCCAGGAGGCCGAGGAGCGCTACCAGAAGGAGATCCTCGGCAAGCGCATCTCCGTCCTGGGCCTGCTGGAGCGCTTCCCGGCCGTCGAGCTGCCGCTGGCGGTCTTCCTGGAGATGACGGGCCCCATCCGTCCCCGCTTCTACTCCATCTCCTCCGCCCCGTCCGCCAACCCGCGCCACGTGCGCCTGACCGTCGGCCTGCTGGAAGGCCCGGCCCTGTCCGGCGACGGCCAGTACCGCGGCACCTGCTCCGCCTACATCGCCGGCCTCGAACCCGGAGACGTCGTCTACGGCTACGTCCGCGTGCCCTCCCCGACGTTCGCCCCGCCCGCCGACCCCGCCACCCCGCTGATCCTCATCGGCCCCGGCACCGGCATCGCGCCGCTGCGCGGCTTCCTGGAGGAGCGGGCGACACAGCACGCCAACGGCACCCAGGTGGGCGTGTCGCAGGTGTTCGTCGGCTGCCGCCACCCGGAGCACGACTACTTCTACCGCCAGGAGATGCAGGACTGGGAGCAGGCCGGCATCGCCCAGGTGCACACCGCCTACTCGGCGGTGACCGGCCACCCGGCCCGGTTCGTGCAGAACGCCATCGCCCATGCCGCCGACACGGTGTGGCAGGCCATCGCGGACGGCGCGTACGTCTACGTCTGCGGTGACGGCCGCCGCATGGCCCCCGCCGTCCGCGAGGCACTGGCCGCCATCCACCGCCAGCGGACCGGTTGCAACGACGAAGCCGCCCAGCAGTGGCTCGCCCAGCTCGAAGCGGACGAGCGCTACCAGCAGGACGTCTTCGCCTGACCGTCGCACGCCGCAAGGCGTTCTGCCCCCGACGCCGGGAGGCGTGCGGCCCCGTCCTGCCACTCCGCACGCCTCCCGGCCACCACAAGCCATCCAGACATCACACGGCACCCGTGTCCCGAACCGCGGGCGGTGCCACTCACAGAAAGCAGATCCATGGACACCATGCTCGCCGGACGCTTCCACCTGGACAGCAAGAAGTTCGCCGTGGAAGAGGTCCCGATCCCCGTGCCGGGCCCGGGCGAGGTCCTCATCGAGGTCAAGGCCGCCGGCGTCTGCCTCTCCGACGTCCACCTGATCGACGGCTCCCTCGTCCCGCTGTTCGCCACCTCCGACACGGTCACCGTCGGCCACGAGGTCTCCGGTGTCATCCACACGCTCGGCCCCGACCTCAAGCGCGGCCTGACCCCCGGCACCCGCGTCACCCTGGAGGCCGGCAAGACCTGCGGCCGGTGCGCCGGCTGCGTGCGCCACCGCCCCTGCACCCAGATGCTCACCGCCGGCATCGACTACGACGGCGGCTGGGCCGAGTACGTGATCGCCCGCGAGGACACCCTCATCCCCATCCCCGACAGCCTCCCCTTCGACCAGGCCGCGATCATCCCTGACGCGGTCTCCACCCCCTACGCCGCCGTCGTCGCCACCGCGGGCGTCCGTGCCGCCCAGTCCGTCGGCGTCTGGGGAGTCGGCGGAGTCGGCGCGCACAACGTACGCCTCGCCCGCCTGGTCGGCGCCGCCCCGATCATCGCCGTCGACCCGCTGCCCAGCGCCCGCGAGCGCGCCCTGGCCTTCGGCGCGGACTTCGCGCTCGACCCGGCAGCCCCCGACTTCGCCGACCAGGTCCGCGCGGCCACCGGCGGACGCGGCCTCGACTTCGCCTTCGACTGCGCCGGCGTACCCGCCGTCCGCGACCAGGCCGCCTCCGTACTCGGCCTGGGCGGCTCCCTCATCCTGGTCGGCATCACACCCCGGCCACTGACCATCACCGAGGGCCTGACCTTCAACTACCTGCAGAAGCAGGTGCGCGGCCACTACGGCGGCTTCCCCGAGTCCGTCTCCGAGCTGGTACAGCTGACCGCGGCCGGCCGCCTTGACCTGGCCCCCTCCATCACCGACCACATCCCGCTCGTCGAGGCCGCCGACGCCGTCCACCGACTGGAGAACAAGATCGGCGACCCGATCCGCCTCATCCTCGTCCCCTGACGCCCGTCAGCAGGACGACAAGCCACCCTGGGCAGGGGTGAGTGGGCGCCGGTGTGTGAGGGTGCACCGGCGCCCACGGCTTTCCCGCAGCCAGAACCCGTGGAGATGGAGCCATGGCACACGACCGACGCCCGGCGCCGCACTCCGCAGCGCAGCGACGCTCGCTCGAACCGCCGACGCATCCTCGCCGCTGCTCGGCAGAAACTGCGGGACGACCCCGACGCAAGTCTCGACAGCATCACCCTGGCGGCCGGCGTCGCACGACGCACCTTCTACGGTCACTTCTCCAACCGTCAAGCGCTGATCGCCGAGTTGACGCAGGAAGCAGCTCGGGCACTGCGACAGGCGTTCGCTGCGACCCGTGTCCCAGATGCCGACCCGCTGGAGACGATGACGCGGATGGCCCTTGCGGCATGGGCGGTGGGCGACCAGTACCGCATGCTCACCTCCCTGGGGCGACACCATCTGGGAGAGGAGACGATCCGCGCCACTCTGGCACCCGCTCGCGAAGAGGCCGTGGCGGCCATACGACGTGGCCAGGACGAAGGCGTGTTCGCGCACCACGTCCCCGCGCCCATCCTCGCTCAGGCGCTGGAAGCCCTGATGCTGGCCCTCGCCGAGGAGAACACCACCTCCGCCTGGGCGGACCCTGCGGGTGAGGAAGCGGCGACCGCGTGCCTCGTCGCCGCCGGAGTAGCACCACACATCGCATCGCGCCGGGTTCGAGCCGTGTTGCGCGAGTAAGGGCGACTCCCGGAACGCCGCCTGGCCACCGGGGCCACCCCCCTCGGGCAGGCGTGGAGCCGGTGACTCCAAGGGTCCACTCTCCTGCCCCGGACTCATACGCTGCGGCCAGTTCACCATCCACCTGCGCGGTCAGCCGGCCCGGAGGGGACGGTTCTTGGCACAGGCCAATGGTCCTCAAGCGTTACGCCTCGGTGACCCGACGCCGCCCTCGGCGTCCCCATTCCCCCTCCTGGCTTGGGACCTGCCCGGTTTCGGTTCGCCGCGGCCCGAGGGCTTCACCTGCACGAAGGAGGAATACGTCTCCTGGCTCATCGAGCGGTTGGAAGGAATCGGTGAGCCAGTCGACCTGGTCGGCCATGACTGGGGCTGCCTCCTCACCGCACGCGTGGCTTCCGTACGGCCGGACCTGATCCGCACGTGGGCCGGCAGCAACGGTCCTGTCAGCGCCGAGTACGACTGGCATCCGCTGGCCAAGCTGTGGCAGGACCACGTCGCGGGCGACCGCTGGGCCAAGGAGTACGACGCCGCCGCGTTCGCCAAGGACCTGACCGACAATCTCCAGATCCCGGCTGAGCTGGCCGAACAGACAGCCGGCCGCGTGGACGAGACCATGCGCGACAGCATTCTCAAGCTATACCGTTCCGCCTTGACGGTCGGTGCGGAGTGGGAACCGGATCTGGCGAACCTGGCCGGACCGTCCCTGGTGTTCTGGGGGGCGCTCGACCCAGTCTGCCCCATCGAGTTCGGCGAGAAGATGGCCGCTTCCGTTCGCGCCACCCGTTTCCTGAGGCTCGACAGCAGCCACTGAACGCCGATCCAGAAACCGGCCGAGGTCGCCGCGGCCCTCGAGGAGCAGTGGACCAGCTCACGGGGGTGACTGGCGCGCCCCGACAAGCACGCCCGTGGGCTGTGCCTCTGGCGGCCTGGCGCCAGTGCCGCCAGAAGCACACGGGAGGGCCACCGCACCGCCGTGCATACCGCCGAGCGAGGCGGGCGCTCCGACTGAGAGGTCGATGATCATGGCGACCGCCGCGGGCCCTTGGCCGATCTCGCAACGGATCCGACTGGCGACAGCAGCGTGGATCCGGGCGGGTGCCACCGGAGGTGATCCGGTCCGCAGGCAGGGGCCGCCGCCCCGTGCAACCGGTGTCCACCGCATCGTGTCTCGCTGTGGCCCGGCTTGCAGGGCGACGGTGCCGTCGTACGAGGCCCACCGCGCCTTGGCCGGCGGCGCAGACTCCCACCGGCTCCTCAGTCGAGGCCCGGCAGCGGGCGCCGGGTGACCTCACGGGCGTCCTCCGAGGAGAGGCCCAGCATGCGCAGGACCATCGCGGCGAGGTCGGAGGCGGCCTCGCCGCCGTCGAGGTCGGGGCGGGCCAGCCTCAGCGCCACCAGGGACAGCAGGGTCCCGCCGAGAGCGGACAGGGCCGTGGTCGGATCGGTGCCGGTGAAGCGTCCCGAGGCGATGCCGCGTTCCAGGTCACGAAGCGCTCGTGGCGACAGGCCGCGATCGGAGTGGATGTGGGCCAGGCCGCGGTCGCGCAGGATCCGCATGAGTTCGGGGTGCGAGTCCGCCATCCGTGCGGTGAGGCGGAAACCCGCAGCGACGAGCTCGGCGGGGTCGTCGATGCCTTCCACATGCTCGTCGATGACCTGACCGAACTCCTCCAGGGCGTCCGTCACGGCGGCGTCGAACAGTGCCGTCTTGGAGTCGAAGTGGTTGTAGAAGGAGCCGAAACCGACGTCCGCGCGCTCGGCGATGGCCTGGATGCTGGCGCTGGTGTCCCCGGTCTCCGCGAGGATCTGCCGCGCCGCACGGATGAGTGCCTGACGGGTCTCGGCGCGGCGCCGTTCGAAGCGGTTGCGGGGCGGGGCTGACGTCGGCATACGACGAGTGTAACAACCATGCCGACGACACCCCCATGACTGATGATTACCTCAATTCTTTGGGCCTGCTCTATTGACGATGGGCTACGGCAAAGTTGATGATTTCCTCATTACGGCAGTGTTGCTTGGAGGGCACCATGTCCCACACCCCCGTTAACAGGGCCGATCTGCAGACGCCCCACCAAGATCTCCACAGCGAGCTGGGCGCCCTACGCGGTGAACACCCCGGACGAGCGAGAAACCCCGTCATCAAGGTGGCCGACCTGGCCTGGCTGGAGTTCGAGAAGCCGGACCTGGACCGGGCCGAGGTGTTCGCCCGCGACTTCGGGTTCGCCATCGCCGCCCGCACCGAGCGGGAACTGTGGCTGCGCGGCACCTTCGCGGGCTCCCCGTGCATGGTCATCCGCCGTGGGCAGGCGTCCCGCTTCGTCGGGCCGGCGTTCCGCGCGGCGGAGCGCGCCGATCTCGACCGGCTGGCCGCAGCCACCGGCAATACCGTCCGGGACATCGACGTACCCGGCGGCGGACAGTCGGTCACCCTGCTCGATCCCTCCGGCTTCCCGGTCCGGGTCGTGCACTGCGCCGAGCAGTTGCCCGCGCTGCCCGAGCAGCAGCCGCTGATCCTCAACACCGGTACCGGGCACCGCCGTACGAACGCCACCCAGCGGCCGCCCCGCGAGCCGTCGCGTATACAGCGCCTCGGGCACGTGGTGCTGGAGACACGGGTGTTCGCCCGGACCCTGGACTGGTATCTGGACACCCTCGGGATGATCGTGTCCGACTTCCTGTTCCTGGACGGCCAGCGCGGGCGCGGGCCGACGATGGCGTTCATCCGCTGCGACCAGGGCAGCCTGCCCGTGGACCACCACACGCTGGCCCTGCACCTGGGGCCCGGTACCGGCTACGTCCACTCGGCCTACCAGGTCACCGATCTCGACTCGATCGCCGCCGGCGGGGAGTACCTGGCCGAACGCGGCTACAAGCGCAGCTGGGGCATCGGCCGGCATATCCAGGGCAGCCAGCTGTTCGACTACTGGCGCGACCCCGACCGCTTCATGCTGGAGCACTTCGCCGACGGCGACCTGTTCTCCTGCGACCTCGAACCCGGATGGGCACCGATGTCGGCGAGCGGCCTGGCCCAGTGGGGCCCGCCCGTCACCCGCGACTTCCTGGGCGCCAGCCCCTCCCCCGCCAAGCTCCGCGAGGTCATGACGGCCCTGCGCGACGACAACGAACTCGACCCCGCACGCCTGCTGGGCCTGATGAAAGCGATGAGCTCATGAGCACCAACGTTCTGCGCACCCCCGACGGCTGGTGGGCCGTCCGGGCCGAGCGCGCCGTCCGCATCGAGACCAAGGCCGTCACCACCGCCGAGCTGATCGCCGACCGGGCCGCGGTCAGCGAAGCCGCCGCCTCCGACGACAGCGGCACACCCGTCGCCGACCTGGTAGCGCTGCCCCCGGTCACCACCCCCTGCCGCGTGGTCGCCCAGATGGTCAACTACCGCAGCCACGCCAAGGATTCCGGCTTCACCGGCGACATCCCGCCCACCTTCTTCCGCAAGGCGTCCGGCTCGCTCAGCGGGCCCCACGACACGATCGTCCGCCCCGCGCACGTGAAGTTCCTCGACTACGAGGTGGAACTCGGACTTGTCATGGGCGCCCCCCTGCCCGTGGGCACCGTCGTCGAGGAGGGCGAGCTGCCGCACTACATCGCCGGGCTCGTTCTTACCAATGACGTCAGCGCCCGCGACGTCCAGCTGACCAAGACCCAGTTCTACGAGAGCAAGTCCTACCCGACCTTCACACCTACGGGGCCGTACCTGGCCCTGCTGGAGCCCGATGACTTCGCCCATCTGCTGAACCTGCGGCTGCGGCTGAACGTCAACGGCGTGCCGCGTCAGGACCGCACGCTGGCCGACATGATCGTACGGCCCGCCCAGGCGCTCACCCTGCTCGCCCGTTTCCAGACCCTCGACCCAGGCGATCTGCTCCTGACCGGCACTCCCGGCGGCACCGCCCTGAAGGCCCCGCCCAAGCCGGTCGAGAAGATCGCCGCGCTGCTGCCGCCCGCGCTGAAGTGGAAGGCGTTCTTCAACGGCCAGGCCAAGAACCCCCTGTACCTGCGCGAGGGTGACCTCGTCACCGCCACGATCGCCACCCCGGACGGGCGGATCGACCTGGGCGAGCAGCGGACCGCCGTGGCGGACGCGAGGTGAGCGCCGAGGCCCGGAGACCGGTGGTGATCATCGGTGGGGGACCCGTCGGGGTCGCGGCTGCGCTCCTGCTCGCCCGGCACGGAGTGCCCAGCTTGATCCTCGAACGCCACCGGGACATCTACCCCCTGCCGCGTGCTGTCGTCGTGGACGACGAGGTCCGCAGGATCCTGCAGAGCGTCGGCGTCCACGAGGAGTTCGCCGCCATCGCCCGGCCGGCGCCCGGGCTGCGGTTGTTGGATGCCCGGCGCCGCGTGATCAGCGAGTTCTCGCGGTCCCTGCACGGACTCCACGGATTCCCGCAGCTGAGCATGTTCAACCAGCCCGAACTGGAAGCCCTGCTGCGTGACGCCTTGGCGCGCCGCCCGGAGTGCGAGCTGTGGAGCGGGGTGGAGGTCGTGTCCGTCACCGAGTCCGACACGCAGAACACCGACGCACCCGACGATCCGACGGGTCCGGTCCGGGTCACCTTCCGGCGCGGCGGCAGTGACGAGGAGGAGCACCTGTGGGCCGATGCCGTCCTCGGCTGCGACGGTGCGGGCAGCCTCACCCGTGACGCCATCGGCACCGACTGGGAGGACCTGCACTTCCAGGAGAGCTGGCGGGTCATCGACGTGCGCACCAGCCGCCCGGTGCGGACCTGGGAAGGCGCCGAGCAGATCTGCTGCCCCACCCGGCCGGCCACCTTCATGCGCATCAGCGAGGACCGCTACCGCTGGGAGTTCCGGCTGGCCGACGACCAGAACCTGGACGGCCCGGACGGATGGGAGCGCCTGCGCGAGCTGGTCGCCCCCTGGGTGGACCTGCCGGCCTCGCAGAGCGACGACTTCGAGGTGGTACGGCAGGCGCAGTACACCTTCCAGGCCCGTCTCGCCGACCGGTGGCGCAGGGGGCGTGTCTTCCTGCTGGGCGACGCCGCCCACCTGACCCCGCCCTTCGTCGGACAGGGTCTGTGCACGGGCTTGCGCGACGCCAACAACCTCACCTGGAAACTCGCCCGCGTCCTCCGACAGGGCGCACCCGAGGAACTGCTGGACACCTACGAACGCGAGCGCAAGCCGCACGCCCGCCATGTGATCCGCGTGGCGGTCGCCGTCGGCTGGGCCATGACCGGCGGACAGGACCGCGGTGCGGCGTTCCGCCGGGCCGTCGTGGGCACGGTCTGTCGCATCCCCGGCGTGACCTCGGCGGTGAGCCGTGACCTCAGCCCCGCCCTGGCCGCCGGCCCGCTGGTACGGCGCCGCCCCAGGCTGGCCGGCCGCGTACTGGCCGGCACCTTCTGCCCGCAGCCCTGGGCACGGCACGACGGCAGGCGAGTGCGCCTCGATGACGTCCTCGGGGACTCCTTCGCCGTCCTGACCGCCGTGCCACCCACGGCGCAGATGACGGCAGTGACCACGGCACTGGGCGCCCCGACCATCCACGTCGACGACCTGGACGACGAGGGAACCCTGGCCTCCTGGCTGGCACGCGGCCGGGCGGACGCCGTCCTGCTGCGCCCCGACCGCGTCGTGATGGACACCGTCCCGGCCGGCGCCGGCGACTTCACCGACGCCGCCGCCTGGGCTCCCCTGCTCCACACGGCCCGCCGCCCCGCCGAAGCCCGGCCCGCACCCTGACGAGGAACACCACACCATGACCACCCCGCACTCCACGCCCTATCCGGAGCCCTTCCTGCCGCCCGACCCCCAAGCGGCCGCCGGCAGCCGCATCGCGGACTTTGCCCGCTGGGCCGCCCGGCACCAGGGCGCCGAAGGTATCCAGGAGCCCACCGACTACCAGGCACTACACCGCTGGTCCGTCACCGACCTGGAAGGTTTCTGGGCCGCGGTGTGGGAGTACTTCGGCATCGACGCGACGACTCCGTACGAGCGGGTGCTGGCCGAGGAGACCATGCCCGGCGCCCGCTGGTTCCCCGGCGCCACCCTCAACTACGCCCACCATGCGCTGCGCAACCTGCAGCCGGACGCTCCCGCGATCACTGCCCTGGACGAGACCGGAGCCGGCTATGAGATCACGGGCCGGGAGCTGCGCGCCCGGGTCGCCTCCGTCGCTGCCAGCCTGCGCGATCTGGGAGTCGGACAGGGCGACCGGGTGGTGGGCTACCTGCCCAACACCCCGCACGCCGTCATCGCCTTCCTCGCCGCCGCCAGCCTGGGCGCGGTGTGGTCGGTGTGCGGCCAGGACTATGCACCGAAGGCCGCCGCCGACCGCTTCGCCCAGCTCGAACCCACGGTGCTCATCACCGCGGACGGCTATCTCTTCAACGGCACCCGTCACGACCGCCGCGCCGCCTCCCTCGACCTAGCCGGCGCCCTGCCCACGCTCAAGGCCACGGTCCTCGTGGATCACCTGGGCCTTGCGTGGCCCGCGACCCGGGCTGCGAGGCTGACGGTTCCCTGGGAGGACGCGGCCGGCCGCACCGAGTACCTCACCATCACTTCGGTGCCGTTCGACCACCCGCTGTGGATCGTCTTCTCCTCCGGCACCACCGGCCTGCCCAAGGGCATCGTCCACGGGCACGGCGGCGTCCTGCTGGAGCACCTCAAGACCCTCGGCCTGCACTGCGACCTGGGCGTCGGAGACCGCTTGCTGTGGTACACCACCACCCACTGGATGATGTGGAACCTGGTCGTCTCCACCCTGCTGACCGGTGCCACCACCTGTACCTACGACGGCAGCCCCGCGCCGGTGGCGCGCCCCGACGTCCTGTGGGAGCTGGCAGCCCGCCACAAGATCACAGTCTTCGGCACCAGCCCCCAGTACCTGCTGGCCATGGCCAAGCTCGGCGTCGAACCCTCCGTGCACGACCTGTCGGCGATCCGCGTCGTCGGCTGCACCGGCTCCGCCCTGCCCGCCTCCGCCTACCCCTGGGTCCGCGACCACGTCGGCGCAGGCGTCCAGTTGGCCTCCACCAGCGGCGGCACGGACGTCGTCTCCGGCTTCGCCGGCAGCGCCCCCACCACCCCGGTGTGGGCGGGTGAACTGTCGGCTCCCAACCTCGGCGTGGCGCTCGCGGCGTACGACGGCGCGGGACGGCCGGTCGTCGACCAGGTCGGCGAACTGGTCGTCACCCGCCCCATGCCGTCCATGCCGCTGTACTTCTGGAACGATCCCGACGGCAGCCGCTACCGCGACGCCTACTTCAGCGCCTACCCGGGCGTATGGCGGCACGGCGACTGGATCACTCTCACCTCCTATGGCTCGGTGATCGTGCACGGACGCTCCGACGCCACCCTCAACCGCAACGGCGTACGGCTGGGCAGCGCCGACATCCACGACATCGTCGAACGCCTCCCCGAGATCACCGAGGCCCTCGTCATCGGTGCAGAGGAACCCGACGGCGGCTACTGGATGCCACTCTTCGTGGTCCTCGCCGACGGGGTCGGCCTGGACGGCTCCCTGCGCGACCGGATCCGTGACGCGATCCGCACCGGCGCCTCACCCCGCCACGTCCCCGACGAGATCCTCGCCGTGCCGGCCATCCCGCACACGAAGACCGGCAAGAAGCTCGAGGTTCCGGTCAAGCGCCTGCTCCAGGGTGCACCCGCCGAGCAGGTCCTCAACCCCTCCTCGGTCGACAACCCCGACCTGATCGCCCACTTCGCCGGCCTGGGGGCCGAACGCCGCCAGGCCCGTCGTCCGCACACCCCCGAGGGCGTCTCGTGATCCTCTCCGCCTCGCTGACCTGTCTCATCGCGTTGATCTTCGCCCTGCTGGGCGCGGCCAAGATCCTGGCCCTGGGTCCGATGCCCGAGCTGGCCGCCCACGCCGGCTTCACCCCAGCGGCCTACCGGCTGATCGGTGCGCTGGAGCTGGCGGGCGCCATCGGCGTGGCGACCGGCCCGGTCCTGCCGCTGCTCGGAGAGCTGGCCGGCCTCGGCCTCCTTCTGCTCCTCGCCGGTGCCGTGACCACGCACGTACGCAAAGGAGACGGGTCCCCGAAACTCGTCCCCGCCGTGGCGTGCTCGGCACTGGTCGCCTGGTACCTCGTACTCCTTGCCGGTGGCGGCTCGTGACGTTGGATGGCCGTAGCAGCCACCCGTGACAGGCATGAGCGTCGTGCTAGCCGTCTGCTGCCCGCAGGCGGCACAGAACCCTGGCCCTGTTAGCGAGCCCACGCCGGCGCTGGCACACTGAATCTGTGGTTCCGCTGATGACCGCGACCGATCAGGCCGCGTCCTCATCACTCACAGGCGCCGGCGTGGTGTCGGTCTGCGCGTTGCTCTTCACCGTGGCGTCGTTCTGGTGGCTCAACGCCAGGCAAGGGCGGCTGAAGACCTGGGAGCCTCACGCCTTCGCAGCGATCATTCACTCGTCCACGGCCCGCCTGCGGCTCCCGCTCGTCCTTCACAACACCGGCCCAAAGCCGATCGTCGTGCAGGACCTCATCCTGACCTTCCCCGACGAGCCCGCTTCTCACCTGCCGCTGCTGTGGGTGTCCTCACCGTCCCGCCTCCAGCCGGGGCCGGACGAGGACGCGAAACTGCCGGCCGGCTTCGTAGTGCCCGGAAGAGAAGCGCAACAACTCTTCATCGAGTTCGAGGCACCCTTCTCCGGGTTCATGCCGGAAGCCCGTGACTACAAGGTCCAGCTGCAAGCAAGAGTCGGCCACCGCAGGGGGTGGCGCCGCCTGCTGACGTTCACCCTGCGGGCCGCCAACATCATCGATCCGGATCGCTACACCGTCTACAACAACGCACCGGTCGAGCTGACGAAGGAAGATAAGAGAAGAGCGGATGCCGCACTCCTTGAGTTGTTGCAAGAGCAAGGGGACGACTCCGCGCCGGGCGGCAGGAGACCTCGGCGTTCTTCCCATGACGACGGCGACGCCGACACGAGCCGCTGACGCAGCGCCTGCCGGCCGAGCACCGCTCCTGCTGCGATCAGGAGATCACGGTTCCTGCGGTCACGCCGACAGGTCGGCCCGCGGGAGGAGCGCCCGGAACAACGCCCGACGGCCCTGCGACAGCTGGGACGGTTGGCGCAGCGGATTCAATGCCTCCGCTCAGTTCGGCGACAGCGTCCCTGCTTTGGGTGCTGCAGAGCATTCGCCGGCCACTGCTGGGAAGTGGCGAGTCCTGCATCCGGGAGCCGATGGATGCGCGGACCAGGTGGCACGGGTGAGAAGGGTCGCGGCGGTCAGCCCGGTGGGCCCGGCACCGATCACCACGACGGGCACGTGCCCGGGGGCGGTGGCGGTCACTTGCTCAGGGCTCTCATCAGGCCCAGCAGGCGGACGCGGTCGATTTCGTTGTCCTCGCGCAGCGCGGAGATCGCCTGCAGGAGCGCTCCCGGAGAAGGAGTGGTGCCGAGGAAGTCGCGGGTGGCGGGCGGGCCCCACTGGGCCAGGCCGGAGGCGGACATGGCGGCCCAGCCGGGTTCCAGCGTGTGGTCGAAGACGTCACCGTCGGCGAAGTGCTCCATCATGAAGCGGTCGGGGTCACGCCAGTAGTCGAAGATCTGGCTGCCCTGGATGTGCCGGCCGATGCCCCAGGAGTGGCGGTATCCGCGCTCGCGCAGGTACTCGTCGCCGGCGGCCAGCACGTCGAGGTCGGCGACCTGATAGGCGGAGTGGACATAGCCCGTGTCGGGGCCCAGGTGCATGGCCAGGGTGTGGTGGTCGGCGGGCTCGCTGCCGCGGTCGCAGCGGATGAAGGCCATGGTGGGGCCGCGGTCGCGCTGCCCGTCCAGGTAGAGGAAGTCGCTGACGATCAGGCCCAGGTGCTGCAGGTACCAGTCCAGAGCGCGCCGGAAGACCCGGGTGGAGAGCACGACGTGGCCCAGACGCTGCACCTGGGAGGGTGTGCGGGGCGGGCGCTGGGTGGTGTTGATGCGGCCGGCCGCGGTGGTGGTGCCCGTGTTGAGGACCAGCGGCTGCCGCAGCGGCTGTGCGGGCTGCTCGGTGACGCCGGGGACGACGCGGACCGGGCTGCCAGAGGGATCGAGCAGGTCCACCGCGCTGCCACCGCCGTGCTCGGTGAGGGGGCGGACCTTGTGGCCGGTGGCGCTCGCCAGCCGGTCGAGGTCGGCGGCGTCGGCGGCCTGGAAGGCGGGGCCGATGAACCGAGAGGAGGGGCCGCGGCGGATCACCGGGCAGTGGGTGCCGCCCATGGCGCCGCGCAGATAGAGGGCGTCGTCGGTGCGGGCGGCGGTGGTCAGGCCGAAGTCGTGGGCGAAGGTCTCGGCGCGGTCCAGGTCGGGCTTGGTGAACTCGAGCCAGGCCAGGTCGACCACCTTGATGACGGGCTGGGCCGCGGTGCTCCCCGCGCAGGGCGCCCTGTTCGCTGTGTAGGCCCTGGTGGGCGTCGGCCGTGGGGGCGGGTGTGGGTGTCGGGTCGTTCATGGCGGGTCCCTTCGGGCGGCTCTCCCGCGACGGCGGTGTGCGGCACTGTCGCGGGATACGAGTAAGGGGTGGAAGGGGGCGGGGTGTGGCCCCGCCGACCGTGTCAGCGGTCGGCGGAGCGGGTGGCACCAGCGGTGGCGGATCCCCTACCGGGCCAGCAGGGTGTCCAGCGCGGTGGTCAGGTCGGCGACCGCGTCGGTGGCCGCGCCGTGGGTGCGCCAGCCGATGAAGCGATCCGGGCGCACCAGGACGGCGCCTTGCGGGGTGTGCCCGCGTGCGGCGGTCCAGGTGGAGCGCAGGTCGCGGTAGTCGCCGTCGAGGTGGCCGACACGGATGGCGTCGAGCGGCAGCCCGCTGGTGGCGGCGATCTTCTCGGCGGCTTCGCACCAGGCCTGGCCGTCCTCCCCGGCGATCAGCAGGAAGCGGCCGGGGCGGACCAGGCGGGCCAGGGCCACGCGATGGCCGTAGGGGTCCTCAAGCCAGGCGTGGGGCAGCGGGTGTCCGGGGCGGGCGGCGGGCTTGTAGATGCGGACGGGGTCGGGGTTCTCGGGTGCGGGAGTGCCGTCGGGGACGACGGCGGCGGAGTCGTAGGTGTAGCCGAATTCGACGCCCAGTTCGTTGAACTCCATGGACTGGGCGGCCACGCTGGCCAGGAAGGTGCGGCGGAAGCCGGTGTCGGCGGGGTCCTCGCTCCACAGGCGGCGCGCCTGACGCCAGTTCTCCTCCGTGTCGGCCTGTGGCCCGCCGCCGAAGAGGGCGTTGATGGCTATGTGGTTCATGGCGTTTTCCAGCGAGCGCTGAACGTTGGTGGCGTCCGACGGGCGCCGCTCGGGCTCGTAGGTATCCAACAGGGCGTCGCCGGCATGGCCGTTCAGGACGGCGGCGATCTTCCAGGTGAGGTTCTGGACGTCGTGCATGGCGGAGGTCAGGCCGAGGCCGCCGGTGGGCGGATGGCGGTGGGCGGCATCGCCGGCGATCAGGATGCGGCCGGCGCGGTAGCGGTCGGCGACCACGCCCTCCAGGGACCAGCGGGAGATCATGTGGACCGCCACCTGGTCCTCGGTCAGCCCCAGCGCCGTGCGCATGTCGGACAGTACGGACTCGTCGTCGAGCGCGCGGCCGTCCTCGGACCCGTAGTTGATGTGGAAGACCCACTCCTCGGACTCCGGGCCCCAGTGGTCGGGGCCCATGGGCACGAGCACGCCCGGGATGCCGAGGTCGGGCAGCCACAGCCAGCGGATCAGCACGTCAGGGTCGGTCGCCACCTGGGACAGGTCGGCGGAGATGTGGAAGGAGACCACGCGGGCGAGGTCGCGCACGCCCTCCTGGACGATGCCCACGGCGGGGCCGACCGTGCGGCCGCCGTCGCAGCCCAGCAGGTAACGGGCCCGCACCCGGTAGGTCTCGCCGGTGCCGCGGTCGGTGACGGTGGCGGTGACGCCCTCGTCGTCCTGGGCGAGTCCGGTCAGCTCGTGGTGGAAGCGGACCCGGCCGGGCGCAAGTTCCTCGGCACGGGCGCGCAGGACCGGTTCCAGTCGGATCTGGGGCAGGTTGGCCTGCCGCTCGGGGCTGGCCGCGAGCCACTCGGGTGAGTTGCCGCCGGCTCCCCAGGCCTCCATCTTGGCGACGCGGCGGCCGTAGTCCTCGCCCTCGCCGACCAGTCCGACGTACCAGGCGGTGTGGGACATCCGCTCGGCCGGGGTGGAGGCGGCGTAGATGGTGTCGGCCACGCCGGCGTCGCGCATGATCTCCATCGCGCGCTGGTTCAGGACGTGGGCCTTGGGCAGGACGGAGGTGCTGGGCCAGGCGGTGACCAGCAGGGACTCGATGCCCATGCGGCTGAGCAGCATGGAGGCGGTGAGCCCCGCACCGCCTCCGCCGACGATGAGGACGGGGACGTCGATGTCATTCATGGGTACTCCATGGGGTGTCACGGCTCGGGGCCATGGGGTGGGGACGGCTCAGGAGCGGCGGGGGAAGAGCGCCAAGGGCGTTTCCCCGGTCGATTGATCGAGACGGGGTGTCCGCGGATTGAGCGGGCGGCGGCGCACGGATACGAGAGGCTGGTCGTTCCGAGAGGCACCCGCTCGCTGCGGGCGGGCCTCGGCAGCCCGGACGGCACGGAAGGGACGCCGGAAACAGTGGTGTCGATTCAGAGGCCGCACCCGGCCTCGGCGGCCAAGGCGGTGAGATGCGGTGGGTGCCGTCCGAGCCGTGCGAAAGGCGGCCTGCGGAGGCGGGCTGGGTATGAACGCTGTGCTAGGCCAGCCACCGCGTGGAGGCGCAGGGCGGCAGATGCTGGCGGACGTCGATGCGGCTCATCGTGATGCTCCTCGGAGCCCAGGCGGCGGTGATGCTAGCCGCCGACCAGCGCGACGAGATGGGCTCCGGCCAAGGCACCCGCGATGACGGCCGGCAGGCAGCGGGCCGCCGGATCGCCGCTGCGCAGGTGGACGACGACGGCGCCGGCCATGAGCAGGATCAGGCCGATGGATGCGGCGGCGCCGAGCGCGCTGATCCGCAGGCCGAGCAGCAGACCGGCCGCTGCCGCCACCTCCAGAGCACCCAGCAGGCGGTAGTGGGTGGCGGTCATGCCGACGTGGGCCGCGGCCTGGCGCATAGCGGGTACTGCCGCGAGCTTGGCCGACCCGAGCAGGAGGAAGATCCCGGCGAGGAGGACGGCGAGGACGATGGCGGTGGTGCTCATGGGGTTTCTCTCTCAAGTGGCTTGCTGGGGGCGTACTGCCAGTGCAGGACGTACCGGTCGAGGGCTGCGGTGACCCTGCGTCGTACCGCCTCGTCGGCAGGGGCGGGCACCGTGACGCGGACACCGCCGTCGTGCGGGCGGCACAGGATGCGTTCCGGGTCGCAGTCCGCGCCCTGGGCGGCCAGTTCGGCGTGGACCGCGCGGCGGGTGGCGTCCAGGCGAAGGCCGAGCTTGTAGGGCTTGCCGACGGCGGTCAGCGGGATGGCGTCGATCACGCGCACCTCGCGCGGGGCGGCGGCGCGCTCGGGGACCCGTTCGGTGACCCAGGTGAGCAGTTCGGCGGGATCGGTCTGGGCGCCGGGGGCGAAGGTGACGTAGGCGACGGGCACCTCGCCGGCGTGCGGGTCGGGGCGGCCCACCGCCGCGGCGGCGGTGACCTGGGGGTGGGTGAGGAGGGCGTCCTCGATCGCGGCGGGATCGATGTTGTGACCGCCGCGGATGATCAGGTCCTTGGCTCGGCCGGCGAGATGGATGAAGCCGTCGGCGTCGATACGGGCCAGGTCGCCCGTGTCCAGCCAGCCGTCGCGGATCTTCCCGGCGCTCTCCAGGCGAGGCTCCTGGGCGGTGTGCTCAGCTACGTACCCGGCGAAGACGACCGGGCCGCTGACGGCGAGCACCCCGGTGGCGCCCGGCGGCAGGTCGTGCCACTCACCGGTGTCCGGGTCGATCCGCACCGTCTTGACCTGCTGGTAGGGCAGGCGCCGCCCGGCACTACCGGGGCGAGTGTGGCCGGGCAGGCCGAGGGCGGAGGCGCAGGTCGCCTCGGTCAGCCCGTAGCCCTCGCACAGGGGGATCCCGGTGTGCTTCTCGAAGGACTCCCGTACGGCGGGCGGCAGCGGGGAGGCGCCGACGGCGGCGAACCGCATGCTGGAGATGTCCGCGTCGACGGGGACATGGGCGAGGACGGAGTACAGGGTGGGCACCGCCGACATGGCGGCGATGCGGTAGTGCTCCACCAGCTTCCAGAACACCGGATACAGCTCGGGATCGCGGTAGCCCAGCGGCCCGGCCCACACCACTCCCCGGCCGCGCAGCAGCGGGCCGAGCAGGGTGACGATCAGGGCGTTGACGTGGAACAACGGCAGTGCCGCGAACATCACCGAGTCCTCGTCGAGAGGAATGCTCGCGGCCACCATCCAGGCGTCGACGACCTCGTTGGCGTGCGTATGGGCGGCAAGCTTGGGGATGCCGGTGGTGCCGCCGGTGTGGAAGTAGGCGGCCAGGTCGTCGGCGGCCGGGGCTTCGACGTCCACCAGCCGGTCGGCGGGATGGGACGCGGCAAGCTCCGTGAGGTAGCCAACGCGTACGCCCTCGATGGGGTCCAGAGCGGGGGCGGGGCCGTCGGCCAGGTTGGGGGTCAGTGCCAGCAGAGCGTCCAGCCGCAAGGCCGCGGCGACCTGCCGGGCTGTGGCCCACACCTGTGCGTCCAACTGCGGACCGGCGGCGATGAGCACCCGCGCGCCGCTGCGCCGCAGCAACTGCTCGACGTGCTCGGATGCCAGGCCCGGGTTGACCGGGGCGGCGATGCCCGCTGCCTGCGCGGCCAGCAGGGCGCCGGGCAGCTCCGCGGTGTTCGGCGCGAGCAGGCCCACGGCGGCCCGGCGGGTGACGCCTAGAGAGCCCAGCAGATTGGCAGTGCGATGCACCTGGTCACGCAGGTGCGCGAAGGTGACTGTGGCGGGGCGCTGGAAGCGCGCGGCGTCGGGCAGCACCGTCAGGGCCGGCCGGTCGGGCCACAGGCGGGCGGCGCGCAGCAGGGTGTCGTAGGTGGTGGCGGGCAGGCCGCACTCGTGCAGCGGTACGGCCTCGATCGCGGACAGGTCCGCGCGGCTGTCGGGGGCGGGCCACAGCAGGTCGGGGGGTGTGCGTGTCACCGGTGCGCCTTTGCAGGGTGAGGGATGGGTTCAGGTGGCCGGCCCGGTACGGGGATGCCGGGCCGGCCGGTCCCGGGCGGGGTTCCCGGGAGCCGTCAGCGGGCCCGCACCACCGTGCGCTGCTCGCCGAGATCGAGGACGCCGTCGTCGGTCGCGATGCGGGCCGTGACGACGTCGCCGTCCTTGAGGTAGCGAGGGTTTGCCTGCTGGCGGGCGAAGAACGTCTGCCAGCGCTTGTGCGGAGGCAGGAGGGCGGCAAGCGTGGCCACGACCCTGCCCGGGGACTTGAGCGCGGTGCCGCCAGGGGTTCCGGTGAGCAGGACGTCACCGGGCTGCAGGTGCTGGAAGCGGGCGAGCAGACTGAGGGCGCGGGCGGGCCGGACGATCATCTCCGTGGTGGTGCGGTCCTGCCGGGTGGCCCCGTTGACCTTCAGCGTGAGCCGCAGGTCCGGCAGGCGGGCCAGGTCGTCGGCGTCGACCAGGAGCAGCCGGGGGCCCAGCGGCGTGAAGGTCGGGTACGACTTGGCCTCGTAGAACTGGGTCTTGGGCAGTTGCAGATCGCGGGCGCTGACGTCGTCGGCGACGACGAGCGCGGCGACGAACGCCGGCAGGGTGGAGTCGGTGACCTCGGTACCGACCGGCAGATCGGCACCCATCACCAACCCGAGCTCCACCTCGTAGTCCAGGAAACGCACGTGCTGTGGACGTTCAATGTCCTGGTAGGGCCCGCTGACGGACCCGGACGCCTTGCGGAAGAACGCTGGCGGAACGGTGTCCGGGTCGAATCCGGAGTCCACCGCGTGGGAACGGTAGTTGACCATCTGCGCTACCACCCGGCAGGGCGTGGTGACAGGCGACAGCAGCTCGGCCTCTCCAACCGAAACCCCGGCGTCGGGGTCACCCGTGGCGCGGGCAGCCGCCTGCTGCACGGCGGAACGGTCGGCGAGCAGGCCGGCGGTGGTGTCCGCGCCGGTGTCGACGCGGTGCAGCCGTCCTGTGCCGCTCTCCACCCACCAGCCGTCTGTGGTGCGGACGACCTGGATACTCATCGGCTCTCCTGAGTCCTGGACAGGCACCGACCGGAACGCTCCCGCGAGCAGCTCCAGTCAGCAGTGATGAGAGAATCAGTCCAGATGACGACTCCGTCAACAGCAGTCAGTCGTGACGAAATAATCAAAGCTGATGCACTGAGCATGGTGGAGAGATGAGTATCGATCGACAGGGCAGGGCCAACACACCCAGCCACACGCCCAACCGCGTGGACCGACGCAAGGCGCGCACCCGTGCCGCGCTGATCGCCGCCGCGCAGCGGTTCCTCGCCGATCAGGGGCGGACCGACGTGAGCATCCAGGAGATCACCGAGGCGGCGGATGTCGGCTTCGGCTCCTTCTACAACCACTTCACCAGCAAGGACGAGCTGTTCGACGCGGCTGTCGCCCGCACCCTGGAGGAACACGGAGCACTCCTGGAATCCGTCGTGGGAGACCTGAAGGACCCCGCGGAGATCTTCGCCGCCAGCGTCCGCCTGACCGGCCGGCTGCAGCGCACCCACACACAGATGGCCAGGATCCTCGTCCGTACGGGCATGTCCTATCTGACCTCCGACAGCGGATTGGCTCCGCAGGCGATGCGGGATCTGCGGGCCGCCGCCGACACCGGACGGCTGGACATCGACGACCCGCGCACTTCTGTGGCCATGGTCGGCGGCGCCCTGCTCGGAGTGCTCCACCTACTGGAGACCCGCCCGGACCTCGATGCCGCGCATGTTTCCGACCAGCTGGCCTTCCGCCTGCTGCGCATGTTCGGCATGACGCGCGCCGAAGCACAGGAGATCGCCACTCGGCCCCTGCCGTCGCTGCCCCGGACCTGACAATGGTGAGCAAGATCGGCGACGCATGAGACACGTCGCCCATGTCCGCGAATGTGACGCTCAGGGGGCGCGAACGCGACCCACGTCGAGGTGGTCGGAAAGATCATCTACCTTCGACAGAACTACCACTTCGGGCCCGAGAAGATCGCCATGTACCTCAAGCGGTACCACGACGTCACCATCAGCAAGTCGGGCGTCTGGCGCATCCTCAACCGTCTCGACATGGGCCGCCTGCCGGCCTCCCAGCGTTACAAGCGCCACGACCGCAGATGGAAGCGGTATCGAGGCGAGCGGCTCGATGAACTTCACGTCGATCTGCACCCGTTGGCCCGACAACGGCGCTGAGTTCCAGTCCGCCTTCCACTGGCACGTGCCCGACAAGGGCATCGCCCACACCTACATCAAGCCCCGCACACCGCGACTGAACGGCAAGGTCGAACGCTCCCACCGAATGGATGCCGAGGAGTAGTTCTACCGGCTCCTCGATGGTGTCGTCATCGACGATGCCGAGGTCTTCAACGACAAGCTGCGCGAGTGGGAGGACTACTACAACTACCATCGCCCCCACGGCGGCCTCGGCGGCCAGACACCCTACGAACGCCTCAAGCAGAAGACCACGACTCAGACGTAATCGATCTTTGTCAGTGGCACAGCACCGCCGGCCGCCCGCCCCTGCCCAAGAGGCAGGCACACAGTGCATGAGGTCAGAACCATCGTGGCCGGGGCGGTCGGCTCCGCGACCCTAGCCAGCCGCTTTGGCGCGAGCCTCGAAGATCATGGCCCCAACGTCATGCTTTACCGGGCAGGTCCACAGACTGCCCGACGCGCCGGAAGCTTACGGGGCCATGATCACTCGCGCCAAAGCAGCTCCCGGCCAAAGTCGCTACGTCGACCGCTCGGCACCGTGCACCACGAGGGGCGGCGGGTCAGTCGTCACCCCAGCGAGGGAGACTCGTCCTGATCAAGCCCGGCCGACATCCACAATGCTTGTGACCTGCCGCACATGACCTTGCATGCCCATATATGTCCGTTTTAATTGATGGAACCATCAGAACCGAGGATATGATCCTAGAGGGAGCAGCACATGGCATTCACGTTCCGCGACCCTGCGTGTACGGCTCCAGGTTGCGTGCAGGAGCCACACCTGATGCATCACCGAGCGGGGTCGTCACTCGTTCTCTCGCGCACCTTGCCGCAACCACGATCCGTGCTGACAGTCGCCTCGCTGTTCATTCTGGCGATCACGCTCATCGATCTTCAGGTGCCTGGCGCAGTTCATCTCGGCGACTTGCTGATCATGGTGCCTGTACTCACTTCCTGGTACGCGAGCTCCCGGGTGACCTCACTTGTCGCCATCATGGCCGTGTCGGCTTTGATGGCCATCTTCCTGGTCCGCCAATCGGTGAACCCGCCACAGGCGGCTGCCCTCATGGCGACCTCGGTGGCCGTCGTGATCGCCCGGTACCTGACGGAACACGGACAGCGAAAGCTGGTCCAGCTGCGCGCAGTCGCCGAGGCCGCGCAACGCGCCATACTGCCTCCCCTCCCCCACCGACTCGGCCCCCTTCGCCTGGCCTCGACGTACCTGGCGGCAGAGGATGAAGCACGCATCGGCGGAGATCTCTACGCCGCCGTGCGCACGCCCACGGGGACACGGTTGATCATCGGCGACGTTCGAGGCAAGGGCCTGGCGGCGGTCGGCATCGCTGCCCACACCATCAGCACGTTCCGCGACGCCGCCCGCCGGCTGACCACGCTGCCGGAACTCGCCGCCTACCTGGATTCAAGTGTCCGCAGCAACGCATCCGAAGCAGTGAGCCCCGAACAGACCGAAGAGGCGTTCGTCACCGCCACTCTCCTCGAAATCCCCGACGCCGAGCCCCTCGTGCGGAGCGTCACCTGCGGACACCCCCCACCGCTACTCCTACGAGCGCACGACGTCGTGACCCTGGAAGCCGGCCAACCCGCGCCCCCGCTGGGACTGGGCGCATTGGTGCAAACCACCTATCACCTCGACACCTTCGCCCTACGCGCCGAAGACACCCTCCTCCTCTACACCGACGGTGCCATCGAAGCCCGCAATACCGAGGGCGAGTTCTACCCGCTCGCCAAACGACTCACCCACCAGAACCACCGCCATCCCACAGCACTCCTCAACCACCTCCGCGGCGACCTTCTCAACCACGTCAGCGGCCGACTCGACGACGACGCCGCCTTGATCTCAATCAAACGTCAACCCGCTGACGGCATAGCGCCATCGGCTGACCAATCGACCTGTGATGAGCGCGGCGTCTCGATGTCCTTCGATATGCGGTCACGCAGCACTTCTGGCCTAGGGGAACGACCCAGTGCAGTACAGCAGTGAAGTACAGCAACCACCACGACCGCCACCGACCGCCAACGGTCCTTGACGACCAGTTGACCAGCCCACCTGACCTCAATGACCACCCTGCCCATAGTTCGCATCGAGGGCACTCGCGGCACCCCCGCTCGGGCCGTCTCTGGGCCGTGCGGGGGTGTTCAACGACGACCAACGCTGACAACCGCCGACAGCTAAGTCGCAGGTCGCAGCGTTGCTCGTTTGCATGGCCGCAGGTCAGAGCCCCGGCGCTCTCGCCGGCACGGCTGGCCGACGATCCGGGCGCGCTCGGTAACGCTATGACCGCTGTTGGGGATGGAGCGAGGTTGCGGGCGGCAGAGTCTGCTCGGCCCAGACGCTCTTGCCGTCGAGGGAGTAACGGACGCCCCAGTTCTGCGCGAGTTGGGCGATGATGAACAGGCCGCGCCCGCCTTCGTCGATGGTTTTCGCGTGGCGCAGCCGTGGCGCGAGGGCATTGCTGTCGTGGACTTCGCAGGTGAGCGTGCGGTCCTTGATGAGCCGCAACTGCACAGGCGGTGTGCCGTAGCGGATGGCGTTGGTGACCAGTTCGCTGACGATCGTTTCGGTGGTGTAGGCGGTTTCCTCGTCCACTCCCCAATGGGTGAGTTGGTGTTGGGCGTGGGTGCGCGCCGTGGCGACGGCTTTGGGGTGGGGATCGAGGTGCCATGCGGCGACCTGGTCCGCGGGGAGTGTGTGGGTGCGGGCGAGCAGGAGGATGACGTCGCCGTGGTCGGTGTCGTTCCGTAGCCGGTAGAGCACGTCGTCGCACAGATCCTGCAGTGGCCGGTCAGTGTGGGCCAGCACTCGTTGGAGGATCTCCGGGGACTGGGAGGTGTGCAGGAGGGACGGCGTGTAGAAGGCGAGGACGCTGCCGTCGGGGAGAGGGATCGTGGTGGCAGCGAAGGGAGGTCCTTCGGTCCTGCCCAGGGGAGGTCCGCTCGGTAGGTGAGGGATCTGGGTGCTCCCATCGGGATGGGCGATGACGGGTGGGGGGTGGCCGGCCAGGGCGATGGTGCAGGTCCCAGCGAGCGGGTCGTAGACCGCGTACGCGCAGCTTCCCGTGAGCGGCATGGGGTCGCCGGGCGGCAGAGCGGCGCGTTCCTGGGCCAGGCTGATGGCGGTGTCGTTGAGGCGGGCGAGGAGCTCGTCGGGCTCCAGGTCGAGCGCGGCCAGGGAGTGCGCGGCGGTCCCTATCTGTCCCATGGTGGTGGCCGCATGGATGCCTCGGCCGGCTACTTCGCCGACCACCAGTGCGGTGCGGGCGCCGGACAGGGCGAATGTGTCGAACCCGCAGCCTCCGCCGGTTTCAGAGGGCACCAGTATGTGCGCGGTTTCAACGGTCGTCTGCGTCGCAACCTCGGGAAGCAGCAGATGGCGCTGGATCGTCAGGGCGATGGTGTGTTCGCGGGTATAACGGCGGGCGTTGTCGATGCACAGCGCGGCGTGAGCGGCCACTGCGTCGGCGAGGATGACATCGCCCTGGTCGAAGACGTCGCCCTGGTCGGTGCGGTAGAGGCTCATCAGCCCCAGCACCTTTCCCCGCAGGGTCAGGGGAGTGGTAACAAGACTCTGGGCGCCTGAGGCGCGAATCGCCTCGGCGCGCTGCGGGACGGCCGCCAGCCAAGGCGTTTCCGGACCCAGGGCGACGAGGCGCGGCTTGAGGTCGGCCAGTGTCTGGGCGTAGGGCGTCGGGAACGGCAGAGCACGCACGTCACCCACCGGATGTGCCTGGACCTGGTCCTCGCCGCCACTGCAGGCGAAGGCCGCACGGCGCAGCGGCACCTCCCGTCCGAGAGGACTCGGCGGAGGTTCCTCGCCACGCACCACTGCCTCCACCACTTCCACCACGGCGAGGTCGGCGAGGTCCGGCACCACCGCTTGCACCAATTCCTCGCAGGTGGCCACAACGTCGAGGGTCTGTCCCACGCGATCGCGCACCGAGCCGAGAAGGTGCAGACGGGCGCGTACCTTTTCGCATTCGGTGACACCAAGTATCTCCGTCAGCACTCCCAGGATCCTGCCCTGCGCGTCCTCAAGACGAAATGCCGAGACGGAGAACCGGTACTCCGGCCCCGGCGCGCCCTTCGGACGGACCCCCAATCGTCGCCCCCGAGCGGGCGCGCCGCTCTCCAGCACGCCGTGCAGCGTCGCCTCGACCTCACCGGGCGCGGAAAGGTCACATACGTCGGTCAAGTGCCGGCCTATGATCTCTTCAGGGGTGCCCGATTTCAGGACCGGCGTGTTGACGTTGATCCATAGGATCCGCAGTTCCGTGTCCAGGAGCATCAGGCCGGCCGGGGATTGGTGGAACAGGGCTTCCAGTACTGCCGCAACCTCGACGGGCGAAATGGCTTCGTTGTGCGCCACGGCAACCCACCTCCACTATCCAGACTGCGCCTGGCTCCTGCGCGCCGCTCCCGCGCATCGCGCGACACCTGACGACGTCGTCATTCACGCCGATGCCCCGGCCGTCCCCGTCGGGCTGGACGGCGAAGCCGTCACCCTGCGCACTCCCGTGCGGTGCCGGATCAGTCCCCGGACGCCTCGGGTATGGGTTCCCCGCCATCGGCCGGGCGCCGCGCGCACTGGATGGCGACCGCCGGGCTGGGCCGTCATCCAGCGGGCCGCCTCACTCGTCGGGCGGTCTCATGGCCGCCGCGCCGACTGACCGGAGCACGCCGCACGGTGGGCGGCAGGTCCCCTAGACAGGGCCCGATTGGCCCATGGAGGCGTGAGCGGCAAAGGGTGGAAGGTGGGAGTGTGAGGCCACTGCCAGATGATCCGCGCACGGGCCCGTCCTCCCGTCCGCTCAGCACTGCCGGACGTTCGTCCGGCTCTGCGCCCACGCGTTCCCCCGTGTGGGAGGGCAGCGGCCCGGGCGGTGGTCGCTGATGGTGACCACTGTCGGGGCGAGGCCGGTGGCCGGGGGGCGGGTCGTCTCGGCGGCCGCCCTGCCCACCGCGCAGCTGCTCCGTGATCTCCAGGTGCCGGAAGGCGGCCTGTCGTCGGAGGAGGCGGCAAGACGGCTGAAGCGCTGGGGACCGAACGCCGTCCACTCCCACCGGGCCCGGGCGTGGCTGGTGCTGTGGCACCAGCTGCGGTCCCCGCTGCTCGGCCTGCTGCTGGCCGCGGCCGTGGTGTCGTACTTCGTCGGGGAGCGCAGCGACGCGGTGATCATCGGGGTGATCGTGGCGCTCTCCGTCGGTCTGGGTTTCGTCAACGAGTTCCGGGCGGAGAAGTCCGCCCAGTCGCTGCACGCGAAGATCAGGCACCGGGCAGTCGTACTGCGCGACGGGCGACCACAGGAGGTGGAGGTCACCGCCCTGGTGCCGGGTGATGTGGTCGAGTTGCGGCTCGGCGACATCGTGCCCGCAGATCTGCGGTTGGTTGCGACCGCGGGGCTGGAGTGCAGCGAGTCGGTGCTGACCGGTGAGTCACTGCCGGTCGCGAAGGACACCGCTGCCGTGCCGGCGGGCACGCCACTGGCGGATCTGACCGGCTGCGCCCTGATGGGCACCGTGGTGCACTGTGGAAGCGGCCGCGGTGTCGTGGTTGCCACCGGCGCCGAGGCCGAGTTCGGGAAGATCGCCGCCGGTCTGAGCGGACACCAGCTGGAGACCGAGTTCCAGGTGGGGCTGCGCCGCTTCTCCATGCTCCTGGTCTACGTCGCCGGGGCGCTGACCACGTCGATCTTCATCATCAACGTCGCGCTGCACAAGCCGCTGATCGACGCCCTGCTGTTCTCCCTGGCCATCGCGGTCGGCATCACCCCGCAGCTGCTGCCCGCCGTGGTCTCCACCAGCCTGGCCGCGGGCTCCCGGCGCATGAGCCGACGCAAGGTGCTGGTCAAGCGGCTGGTGTGTATCGAGGACCTCGGCGACGTCGATGTGCTGTTCACCGACAAGACCGGAACCCTCACCCAGGGACGCATCGACTTCATGCGGGCCGTACCCGTCGCCGGTACGTCCGCGGAAGAAGTGCTGCGCCTCGGCCTGTTGTGCACCGAGACGGACGTGGACGACCGGGGCCGGCCCGTGGGGGGAAACCCGCTCGACGACGCTCTGTGGGACTCCCCGGCCGCTGTCGCCCAGCGCGCGTCGCTGAGCGGCTGGACGCGGACCGGCGTCCTGCCCTTCGACCATGAGCGGCGGATGGTATCCGTCACCGTCACCGATCGCACCGGTGACGCCGTGCAGATCACCAAAGGCGCTCCGGAGGCGGTACTGGAACGCTGCGTACAGGTGCCTAAGCCCACCCGTCACGCCCTGGAAGCCGAGTTCGCCGCCGGGAACCGCGTCGTCGCGGTGGCGAGCCGTCCCGCCGAGGCCGGTACCGCACCGACTGCTGCCGATGAGCACAACCTGCGCCTGGCTGGACTGCTGGTCTTCCTCGATCCGCCCAAACCCGACGCGGCCGAGGCACTGAAGCGGCTGAACGCGCTCGGCATCACGGTGAAGATCGTCACCGGGGACAACCCCGCAGTCGCCGCCAAGGTCTGCCACGACCTGGGTTTGACCGACGCCGCCGTGCTGACCGGGACCGACCTGGACGCCATGGACGACGAGCGGCTCACCGCCGCCATCGGCCGCACGACCGTCTTCGCCCGGGTCAGCCCCGAGCACAAAGCCCGCATCGTGCGGATCCAGCGAAAGACCGGCGGCGACGTCGCCTTCCTCGGCGACGGCGTGAACGACGCCCTCGCGCTGCACGCCGCCGACGTGGGCATCTCGGTGGACTCGGCCGCCGACGTGGCCAAGGACGCGGCCGACGTGATCCTGCTGGAGAAGGACCTCGGAGTCCTGGCCGACGGAGTCGCCGAGGGACGGCGCATCTTCGCCAACACCATCAAGTACGTCCTGATGGGCACCTCGAGCAACTTCGGCAACATGTTCAGCGCGGCCGGAGCCTCACTCTTCCTGCCCTTCCTGCCGATGCTGCCCTCTCAGATCCTGCTCAACAACCTGCTGTACGACACCAGCCAGCTCGCCATCCCCACCGACGAGGTCGACGAGGAGCAGGTGCGGCGGCCCGCGCACTGGGACATCGCCTTCATCCGGCGCTTCATGATCTGCTTCGGACCGATCAGCTCCATGTTCGACTTCGTCACCTTCGCCGTGATGCTGGGCGTCTTCCACGCCGACGCCGCCCAGTTCCACACCGGCTGGTTCGTGGAGTCCCTCGCCACACAAACACTGGTCATCTTCGCCATCCGCACCCGTCGCGTCCCCTTCTGGCACAGCCGCCCGAGCCTGCCCCTCACACTCACGGCGCTGGGTGTCGTCGCCCTCGGTGCCGCCCTGCCGGCCACCCCACTGGCCCGTGTCCTCGGCTTCCAACTGCTCCCGGCCGGCTTCTTCGCCGCCGTGGCCGCCATGGTTGTCGTCTACCTGCTCCTCGTCGAGTTCGCCAAGCGGATCTTCTACCGGACCGCGCGTGCACCGGCGCGTCCGCAACCGGCCCCCGGTCACCGGCACCTACGCCGCCGCGCAGCACGGTTCAGCACCATCACCCGACTGCCGCACCCGCAAGCCCCCGCCGCCAACCAGTGAACGGTCCACACCCGACGGGCATCACCGCGTCACTGCACTCGCCGGCTTCTCGAACGCCGGTCGAGCCTCTACGGCCGACGCACTCGACGGCGGGCCGACGTCAAGGGCGTCCTGCCCCCGCAGCAGCGAGACCCGCAGCGTCATGCGTCCACCCCACGACGATGCCCTCGGCATCGATCATCGCTATCGCGGCGTCGGGCACCTCGGGGAGGCTCACCGGCTCGGTGAGGAGGGTGTGGTCAGTGTTGGTCATTCGCAGTCCATCCCATCGGTGCGGAAGTAGGAGCATCGGCCTGTGGTCCGGCGACCCTGTGTACAGCGGCGGTGGTGAACGGCGATGTCCCGGTGAGCGGAATGGCTTGGACGTCAAGCCCCTCATAGGTGATCGAAAAATCGGATGCTGGGGCTCGTCACGGCTTTACGGGTGAACGGACGGGTAGCGGGTTCCGCGGGGCAAGCACGGCGGATGGGAGCGGCTCCCCACGGTTCAGACCACCCGCCGGATGGCGGCCCACCCCGGCGGTCGCCCGGCAGACTGGGCGCCGGGGCGATACCGGGGAACCCATACCCGCAGTGCCCGAGGGCTGATGCGGCACCGCACGGGAGTCGGCAGGCTGACGGCTTCGCCGTCCAGCCCGGCGGGGAGGACCGGGGCGTCGGCGTACACGACGACGTCGTCGGGCGTGGCGAGACGGGTGAGGCCGTGCGGTTGCCCGCTGCGCAGCCTCGCGGCCGTCTCGGCGGGCGTCTCTGCCCTGGCGGTCAGTACTCCCAGCAGGCCGGAGTCCAGGTGCGCACGCCTGCCGAGCCCGGTCGGGTCATCCACTTGGTAAGGGTTGTTGCTCACCAGCACGGCATCCGGCCCGTCCACGGTGAGCGGCCCGGCGCGCACCACCAGATCCGGGCCTTCGTGGCGGGCCAGGAATTCCGGAAGGACGCGCACGGCCGTGCCGAGCTTGTCGTCCCGATAGGCCGGGTCCTGCACCAGGGCGGCATAAGCACCGAACGAGACGTTGTTGACGAACACCCGCTCGCCTGCGTACCCCAGATCCACGCCCAGCTCGACGCCGTCCGTGAGAGCCTCCAGCGCGGCCGCAGGATCCTCACGGTCCAGGCCGAGATCCATGGCGAAGTGGTTGCGGGTACCCGCCGGAATGACCACGAAGGGCAGGCCGCTCTCCGCGGCCACCTCGGCGACAAGCGCCTGTGTACCGTCTCCGCCGGCCACGCCCAGCAGATCCGCACCGTCGTCCACCGCGCGTCGGGCGACCGTCGCCAGGTCCTGGGGCAGGGAATGATCGATCAGGAATACCCGGGCTCCGAGCGTGCGGGCGCGTTCCGCGATCCGGAACCGGCTCGCCTTCCCTCCCCCCGAACGCGGATTCACGATCAGACAGGGCCGCCGCGCGCCTGTCGTCGGCCGCGGCGCGTTCTCGCTCACGGCGCGTACCCGAAAGCCGCACGCATCAGCCGGGCGCACCTCACCGGCGGCAACAGGACTGCCGCGATCACGCCCGCAGCTGACGGCTCCGTCCCCCACCGGGCCGACGGTCCGGCGATTGCACCTGCGGCCACCGCCACGATGACACTTCCTTCGACAGTTGCGGCCTACGGCATCAGCTTGCGGCTCGACCTGGGGATCCGCACCTGGGATACGGCGGTGCCCCGAACGCCTTCACCACCCCCGAGCCGACGCCGTCTCCCCAACCTGCGTGCCCGGGGTCGGACTGGCGCACCAACAGCATCTCCGTTACCCGTGGTGCGCTTTTCATCCACGGCGTACGGACGAGAGTCCGGCCGGGGCCTTCTCCAGCGCCAGCCGAACGAGGCGGGAACGCCCAGGACGTGACGGACGCGGCAGCCTCGGGGGGCGATCCGTTGCGGACGGCCGAAGCATCCATTGGTTGTCTCTGGCTCCGTCCCTGGTGGCCGGTGGCGACTCACCGCAGCCCGTGTTGGAAGGGGTCAAGTACGACAGTGCCGGGAACTATCGCCCACCGGGCGAAAGGTCTCCTCGTTTTCCCGTGACCGGGGCTGGGCACCCGATGCCCATGGCGACGCGTCCGGTTCCGGTGCGAACCATCCTCGCCACCATCGGCCTGGTGCTCGCCACCTACGTCGTACTCGAGCTGGTGGTCCAGGCTCGCCGGGTCCTGATCTGGGCGGTCATCGCGTTGTTCCTGGCCGTCTCACTTCATCCGGCGGTCGAAGCCCTGCAGCGACGGGTGCCGCGGTGCCGACGGTCGGTGGCCGCCTTGCTGGTCTTCCTGGCCGCGGCCGCGGCCGTCGGCGCGGTGGTCGCCCTGTTCGTCATCCCCCTGGCCCAGGAGGGAAGCCGGTTCGCCGGTCGCCTACCCGCGATGATCAGGGACGCCCAGGCCGGCCGCGGGCCGGTCGGCAACCTGCTGGAACGGACGCACGCTCTGCAGTATGTCCAGCACCATCAGGCGCAGATCCACGCGTTCGCCACCGGACTGAGCACGCCCGTCGCGAAGTTCCTCCGCGGTGCAGCGAGCACCGCGGCGGGAGCTCTCACGATCTTCGTGCTGGCCTATCTGATGGTGCTGGAGGGCCCCAAGGCCATAGACCGGTCCCTGGCCCTCGTGGACGAGGCGCCCGCCGTCCGCATACGCCGCGTCGGAGCCGCGTGCGCCCGTACCGTCAACGGCTATCTGACCGGGAACTTGCTGATCAGCGTCATCTGCGGGCTTCTGACCTACATCGTGCTGCTGGTTTCCGGAGTGCCGTTCGCCGGCCTGCTGGCCCTCTTCGTCGCCGTGACCGACCTCATTCCCCTGGTGGGAGCCACCATAGGAGCTGTCGTCGCCTCCGCAGTGGCGTTCGTCCACTCCCTGCCGGCCGGCATCGGGGCCATCATCTTCTTCATCGTCTATCAGCAGGCCGAAAACCATCTCCTGCAACCGGTCATCCTGTCTCGGACGGTGAAACTCAACCCCCTCACCGTGCTGCTGGCCACCCTGATCGCCGCCGAAGTCGCCGGGATCCTCGGTGCCCTGCTGGCGATTCCCGTCACCGGCATCATCCAGGTCGTCCTCGGTGACATCTGGGCTCACCGCGGCGGTCGGCCACTGGGCCTGCCGACACGGGCAGACAACGGCCCCGAGAAGGCCGACCGGTCCGACGCCCCCGGATGACGGCCCCGTGGAATCCGGCCGCCACAAGCGCAGCGAGGAGTTCGCCCGGCTCGACCGCTGCGCCTTTCCTCGTCAGGCGAAAGATCGTTGACAGGCCGGTCGGTGTTGCAGGGCACAGCTTGAACGGACGGACCTGGCAGACAGCGAGGACCCGGGGTGAGAGCGGGTTGTTGATCGCCCTCACCCGGTCAGTGTTCGAGCGGGACCTGGACGTCGGACTGACCGAATACCTCGGCTGCCGCCTGCCGCCCTGATGAATGAGCCGATGTCCGAGATCGCCCGCCCAGTTGAGCGCGCCGCACGACGCCGGCGTCGCCACATCACAGCCGCGCCGAGATGAGCGTGAAAGACCGCTCGCCGGCCGACGGCCCGCGGAGGTGGTGTGATGTCGCCGCTCGCCGGCGTCCGGTCGATCCGGCTTCGCCGGTCAGTGCTGGGGGTGCGGACGTGCGTGGAACAGGGGGCGCCGCTGAGGGGCCGTTCCGGCAGCCAGACGGCCGATCTCGACGCGTGTCCTGATGGCACGGACCACTTCGGTCAGGCCCAGAACTATGGCCATGACGCCCACTACCAGCGTGAGTGTCGCGATGGAGGCGAACGGCATGACGATCATCACGATGCCGGCCATGGTGCCGATGATGCCGAAGGCCACGTGCCAGCCGCGCGCCGGCATGGTCTGATCGGAGGCCGCCGCGACCGTCTCCAAGGTGCCCCGAAGCAGCCAGCTGAAGCCGATCCACAGGGCGAGCAGGAAGACCGACTCGAGGGGGCCCCGGAAGCAGATCAGTCCCAACAGGACGGAGGCCGCGCCGGTGATGAAGTGCAGTACGCGAAGATGCCGGGGGACGTGGGTGCCGAAGGCGGCGGCGAGTTGGAAGGCACCGGTGGCCAGCAGGTAGACGCCGAAGAGCACGCCGACGACGCGGAGCGTCTCGCCCGGCCAGACCAGGGCGATGACGCCCAGGGCGATGGTGGCGAGGCCCATGGTGAGCAGGATCTGCCAGCCCATGTTCGCCAGAACGGTGATGCCTTCGACCGCAGGATCTTCTTGTGGTTCGGTGCCACGTGGCGGAACGGAACCGGGGGAATCGGAAGGAGATGTCATGGCACCTACCTCCTTCTGTGAGCACCGTGGTCACGTCACTACATCTCCATCGTCACCCGATCAGCCTCATGTCGCTCGGCGGAAAGGGCAGGGGACCGTGTGGCGCATGAGGTGTTCCGGGCAAACTCCTCCGTCCTGCGGGAGCCGGGGTGCGTATCCGCCGGACCGTCCGATGCCGACGGCCAGGCGCAGTCGCGGTGTCCCGTTCGGGTGAACGACGGCATTCACGCGTGGGGAGTGATGACGGCACGTCCTTGGATCCTGCCGTCGTGCAGGAGCTGGTAAGCCTCGTTCGCGCGTTGCAGGGGGAAGTGCTCGACCAGCACCTTGATCTTTTCCTGCTGGGCGAGCGTGATCACATCCATCAGTTCGGTGAGGGAGCCCCAGTAGGGCGAGGCGACCGAGCACTCGTGCGGCGGGCTGGAGAAGTCGACGGGCAGGGCTCCGCCGCCGAGTCCGACAATGGTCAGGTGCCCGAGCACCCTGGCCACCCGGGCAGCCATCCGCAGGGTCGCGTCCACGCCCACCATGTCCAGCACGAGCTGAGCGCCCTGCTGCGCCGTCATGTCCCTGATGCGCGCGATCGCCTCGTCGCCCGAGAGCAGAGCCTCCTCGGCACCCAAGCGCTGGGCGGTCTCCAGCTTGCCGGCGTCGGTGTCCACGGCGACGACGGTGGTCGCCGCGCTGAGCGCGCGCAGGATCTGAATGGTCATCTGGCCCAGACCGCCGGCCCCGATCACGACCGCGGTCGAGCCCGGTCCCAGCAGGTGCAGCGACCGCTTCACAGCGTGATAGCCGGTCAGTCCGGCGTCGCTGAGCGGGGCGGCCTGGCGGGGATCGAGGGTGCCGAGCGGAATCAGGTAGCGCGCCGCCGGGACCAGCAGGTACTCGGCCATGCCGCCGTCGTGTCCACCGCGCAGGCCCGGTCCCTCACCCGCGCGCTTCTGGCAGTAGTTCTCCTGACCTTGACGGCAGCATGGGCAGATGCCACAACCCCAGGAGCCGTAGACGATCACAGGGTCCCCGGGCTGGAACCCGGTGACGCCCGGTCCCAGCCGCTCCACCCATCCCGCGTTCTCATGGCCGAGCGTGAAGGGCGGATTCGTGAAGCCGGGTAGCGGTGCAGGCGCCTGCATGATGTGCAGATCGGAGTGACAGGCACCGGCACCTGCGACCTTCACCAGGACCTGGCCCGCGCCGGGCTCGGGCACCGGCACCTCGCGCAGCTCGGGCGGCTGCCGCCAACCGACGAGTTGAAAAGCCCGCATAGCGATCCCTCACGCACACCGGGTCAGTCCCGGATGCCGTCGATGTCGACCAGGACGTGACGCGGGCCGCGGAATATCTGGTTGTGCCGGTACGGCGGCGGGTCCTCGAGGAGCCGGGGATTCCGCACCCGGCGGACGAACTCGCCGACCGCAATCTGGACCTCGAGTCGCGCGAGCGGGGCGCCGAAGCAGAAGTGGATGCCCTGGCTGAATCCGAGGTGCTGGTTGTCGCGGCGTTCGAGGTCGAGTTCGTCGGGGTCGGTGAACCGTTCCGGGTCGCGGTTGGCCGAGCCGTACGCCAGGAAGATCGGCGCCCCCTTCGGGATGGTGGTGCCGGCGATGTCGATGTCCTCCACGGCGGAGCGGGTGTGCCAGAACTGCACGGACGACTCGAAGCGCAGCAGTTCCTCCACCGCGGGCACGATCAGCTCCGGACGGCGGCGCAGTTCCTCCAGCGCGTCGGGGTGGCGCAGCAGGGTGAGCACGCTGTGGGCGATGAGGTTGACCGTGGTTTCGTGTCCCGCGAAGATCAGGAGCAGGGCGTTGCTGGCGAGCACACCCTTGGACATCTGTCCCTCCGGGCCGTCCTCGTTCACCATGGCCGAAAGCATGCCCGGGCCGGGCCTTCGGGCATACGCGTCGAGCAGCTCGGCTGCGAACTGCCCGAACTCCTGCACGGCTTGGCGCCCCCCTGCCAGCCGGCTCTGCATCTCTTCGGAGGCGGCCTCGGGGCCGAAGTCCAAGGCGTCCAGAGCCGTTTCGATCCACTGGTGGAAGCGTGACTCGTCCTCCAGCGGCACGCCCAGCACCTTGCAGATCACCGTCACCGGCAGGGGGTAGGCGAAGTCGTCGACGGCATCGATCCTGCTCTTGCCCTCCATGTCGTCCAGGAGCCCGGCCACGATGCGATGGATCTCGGGCTCCAGGTCGGAGATCAGGTGAGGGGAATGGGGAGGGCCGACGAATTGCGGCGTCAGCGTCCGGCGGTCCCTATCGTGCTCGGGTGGATCCTGGGTGATGATGTTCGGCTCCAATGAGATGACCGCCTCCGTGATCGGCTCGGCCTCCTCCTCCGCCGCTCCCTCGGCCGGGGCTGCGGCCGGGACGGGGCACTTGCGGGGATCCGAGCTGACCCGGGGGTCGTGGAGCAGCGTGACGATCTCCCGGTAGGTGCTGACGACAAAGGTCCCGTCCGGCTGCCGCGCCACGGGTGTCTTGCGCAGTTCCTCGTAGAACGGGTACGGATTGGCGCGGTTGGCGTAGCGAAGCGCCTGCTGCCAGGGGGTTTCCTCGACCACGAGGCTCCCCTCCTTCTTCCTGTCGATGCTGTCCGCCTACAGGTCGGCCCGGCGAGCGCGTCAGTGACGGCGGGGCCTGAACTCGGCCGTCCGCTCGCTCGGGGCATGTCCGGTCAGAACGACGTCCGGGGCCGCGGTCGGGACCCTCGGGTCGGGGAACTCGGCCGGCACCGGCTTCATGTCGGGCGGCTGGTCCCAGCCCGGCGGCGGAGGCGGGAACGGACCTGATTGCTCGATCAGCTTCCCGTAGTACTCGAGCCACTTGCCGTGATCGAAGGTGACGGCCGCGACGATGCGGCCCCGGTGGCCGTAGGCGGCGGCGAAACGGCGCTCCTCGACGGACCCCTGGGTGAAGACGATCTCGTCGCCGAAAGGCGGTACCCCGACAGACTTGATGTTCACGCCGAACTGGCCGGACCAGAAGCCGGGCAGCAGCAGATGCGGACGATAGTGGGGCTCCAGGTTCACCATGTTGTGCGCCGCTACCTCGGCGCCGAAAACAGCGTTGTCCCAGTGTTCCATCGCCAGGAACTGGTACTCGTACAGCACGTGTGGCGCACGCGCCACGTCACCTGCCACGTAGATGCTGTCGGTGACCACACCGTTGATGTCGAAGGCGCGGCCACCGGCATCGCAGCCGACACCCCAGAAGCCGGCCGCCAGCCCGGAGCCCTCCAGCCATTCCACGTTCCGGATCGACCCCAGCGAGGCCACCACCACATCGGCGTCGACAGTGGCTCCGTCGGACAGGTGCGCCCGCCGCACATGCCCTTCGGAGTCGCCCTCCAGCGACGACACGCCCAGCCCGCAGCGCAGGTCAACGCCATGATCACGCTGCATCTGCGCGGAGATCTCCCCGATCACCCCGCCCAGCGCGCCGACCAGCGGCGCCGAACCCCGCTCGGCGACGGTCACCGGGATGCCGAGCTCCCGGCAGACGGAGGCCACTTCCGAGCCGATGAACCCGGCGCCGATGACCAGGACCCGCGACGGCGGCTCGGCCAGCTCCTTCTGCAGCTGCGCGGCATCATCACGCGAGCGAATCGTGTGCACCCCGTGCAGGGCTGCCTCGGCCGGGTTCGGCCACTGTCGCGCGCGGGTGCCCGTGGCGATCAGCAACCGGTCGTACGGAACCTGCTCCCCGTCGGCCAGCTGCACCAGCTTGGTCACGCGGTCCAGCCCGACGGCGGCCACCCCGAGCCGCCATTCCGCGTCCACTTCTCGCATGCGGGGCAGTTTGGTGTGGTCGGCCGGCACCCAGCCCTTGAGTACCTGTTTGGACAGCGGCGGACGGTCGTAGGGCTCGTACGGCTCGTCCCCGATGATGGTCAGGGAACCGGTGAAGCCTTCCTCGCGCAGCGTCTCCGCGGCCCGCAGCCCGGCCAGAGAAGCGCCCACGATGACGATCCTGCCGCTGGCCCGGAACTCCCGCACCAGCTCTCCGACCGTTGCCCGCAGAGTCATGGCGTCTCGCCCCGCTTCGCGCCGTCCAAGCGGTCGATCACGATCGCCTGCACCGGGCACGCCGCAGCCGCTCGCTCGACCTGCAGGCGCCGCTCGTCGTCGGGGTTCGGCTCATAGGTGAGCGCCTCCTGGCCGTTCAACCTGAAGACCTCGTGCGCCAGATACACGCACTGCGCGTATCCCTGGCACCGATTCAGGTCCACGACGATCCGCATGGGCAGACTCCTTCCGCTCTGCCTCCGCCCCACGGCGGCCATCGACCCGGTCATGCAGCCTCGGTCATGAAGCCATCGGCCGATTTCTGAAGTCCCGTCAAGGCGCCGGGGCTGGATGCCCCACCCGCCGCCCCGGCCAGGCCACCGAATGAGCAGGTTCGGTCCTGTTCGCTGCGCCGCTTCCTTCACGGTGACGCTTGTCGGCTGTGAGCGTGGGCGTGACCAGGAGGGGGCGCTGCATCGACGGTGTCGGCATCAGGGGTGCCCCGGTCATCACGCCCTAAAAAAATACTCGTCCCGCCTTCCGGCGATCGCAAACCCGCCACTGCGGCGAACTGGATGCATCCGTGACTTCGAGCCCTCACTGCCCGGGCTGAGGCGATCTCCGGGCCGGTGAAGCCACCGATCACCAGGTCCCGCTCCGGCCGCCGTCCCGCTGTCCGGCCAACCCGACCGCGTCCTGGCGCGTGCGCCGGCTGGCCACACACTGCCGCGGCCGAGGCGAGGAAGGCCGGCGTGCCGGGGGCCGGCGACGGGCAGCTCGTCCTGAAGAACGACATCATTCGGCCGCTCGGGGTTGTCCCCCATGGTGATCAGCAGGGTGACGAAGAGCGCGGCAGCCCCATGAGCGTCCCGGTGCGTGTCCACTCCAAGGACCACCTCCCCCGTCGGCCGACGTCGGCGGGTACACGGGGCGAGGGACGTACCGGTCACGCTCGTCCACCTTCCGGCCCGACGGCTCATCACGTGGTTGGCACCGGCCCGCTCGGGCGGTCAGAACAGTGACGGCACATGGTCGGCACGCCCCTGTCGAGACAGACCCCTCGGCATCAGCAACGCACCATCCCCGGCCAGCGGTCGACGAGCGACAGTCCGTCGTCGGCGGCGGGTCGTATCGAGCGCTCAGATCCCGCAGGCAATGGATCACCCTGTCCCGTTCTCCGGGTACCGTCAGGGTATGAGTCATCCGCATCCCGAGCTGAAAGCCGCCCCGCCCCTTCCCGAAGGAGGGCTGCGGGTCATCGCCCTGGGCGGCCTGGGTGAGATCGGCCGCAACATGACCGTCTTCGAGCACGCGGGCAAGCTGCTGATCGTCGACTGCGGCGTGTTGTTCCCCGAGGAGACCCAGCCCGGCGTGGACGTGATCCTGCCGGACTTCACCTCGATCCGGGACCGGCTGGACGACATCGTGGCCGTGGTCCTCACTCACGGCCACGAGGACCACATCGGCGGCGTGCCGTACCTGCTGCGGGAGCGGTCCGACATTCCCGTCGTCGGCTCCAAGCTGACGCTGGCGTTCCTGGAGGCCAAGCTCAAGGAACACGGCATCCGGCCGCGCACGGTGCGGGTGCGGGAGGGCGACCGGCGTGGCTTCGGGCCCTTCGACTGCGAGTTCGTGGCGGTCAACCACTCCATCCCCGACAGCCTCGCGGTCGCGATCCGCACCCGGGCCGGGATGGTGCTGCACACCGGCGACTTCAAGATGGACCAGTTCCCTCTCGACGATCGCATCACCGATCTGCGCGCCTTCGCCCGCCTCGGCGAGGAGGGCGTGGACCTGTTCCTCACCGACTCCACCAACGCCGAGGTACCCGGCTTCACCACCTCCGAGCGTGAGCTGAACCCGGCGATCGAGCAGGTGATGCGCACCGCGCCGCGCCGGGTCATCGTCTCCAGCTTCGCCAGCCACGTGCACCGCATCCAGCAGGTCCTGGACGCCGCCCACCAGCACGGCCGCAAGGTCGCCTTCGTCGGCCGGTCGATGGTCCGCAACATGGGCATCGCCCGTGACCTGGGCTATCTGAAGGTCCCCTCCGGTCTGGTCGTGAGCACGAAGGAGCTGGAGAAGCTCCCGGACCACAAGATCACTCTGGTGTGCACCGGCTCCCAGGGCGAACCGATGGCCGCGCTGTCGCGGATGGCCAACCGCGACCACATGATCCGCATCGGCAAGGACGACACCGTCCTGCTCGCCAGCTCCCTCATCCCCGGCAACGAGAACGCCATCTACCGGGTGATCAACGGACTCACCCGGTGGGGCGCCCACGTGGTCCACAAGGGCAACGCCAAGGTGCACGTCTCCGGGCACGCCAGCGCCGGCGAACTCGTCTACTGCTACAACATCGTCAAACCCCGCAACGTCATGCCCGTGCACGGCGAATGGCGCCACCTGCGGGCCAACGCCGACCTCGCCATCCGTACCGGTGTCGACCCCGAACGGGTCGTCATCGCCGAGGACGGCGTAGTCGTCGACCTGGTCGACGGGCGCGCATCCATCACCGGCAAGGTCCCCGCCGGCAACGTCTACGTGGACGGCATGGAAGTCGGCGGCGCCACCGAGGCGTCCCTCAAGGACCGCCTCACCCTCGCATCCGAAGGCGTGCTCACGGTGGTGGCGATCGTCGACGCGGACACCGGCGCCCTCGCCGAGGCCCCCGACTTCCTGGCCCGCGGCTTCGTCCACGACGACACCACCTTCGAGCCGGTCATCCCTGTCATCGAGAAGACGCTGGCCACCGCGGCCGAGGAAGGCGTCGGGGACGCGCGCCAACTCGAACAACTCCTCGCCCGCGCCGTGGCGAACTGGGCGTTCCGCACCTACCGCCGCAAGCCCCTCATCATCCCCGTCATCATCGACGCCTGAGCCACAGCCCGGCAGCAATGTCCCGTTCCGGCCGCGGCGCCGCCGGCATCGAGGTCGGGCACGGGGTCGGCAGCCACCCCAGCAGACCGGGGTGGCAACGCACTTCACATGAGGAGCCATCGCACACACGTCGCCGGAGGCGAAACGCATGAGTGAGTGAGCGGGGCCCGCCACGTTGTCGTGGTCGACAAGCACGGTGGCTGAGGCGGCGTACGGCGTCGGTGCAGCCCAGTGCGTTGACGCCTATTGCGACCGCGGTTCCCTGTTCGCCGAGAGCCAGGTCCTGACCGGCACACACGCAGTGAAGGCCCGGTGGATACCGGGCCTTCACATTTGAGTAGCGGGGACAGGATTTGAACCTGCGACCTCTGGGTTATGAGCCCAGCGAGCTACCGAGCTGCTCCACCCCGCGTCGGTACGGTGAACTGTACGGCACCGATCGGAATCGGCCCAATCGACTTTCGCCTGCGCTCGAAGCGGGCCCGATTGCTCATGATCGACCGACGTGGCCACTACGCGGGCGGTGACGCGTTTGCCGACCGGCTCGCGCCGGGCTTCCCCCGTCTCACCCAGTACATCAATCGCGCCCGCTCGCGGTTTTCTCTTCCGTCAGGATCTGGTTGACGCGTTGAGCCAGCCTGGGCTGTGGACCGGCGGTGGGATGCCCGGCCGCCTCGTCCGCCGGCGGGACATCGGTTGCCTCGGGTTCAGGTGTTCTGATCAGGCTGATCTCGTGGCCTGACGCTAGCCGCCTTCGGCGCGCAGTTGCTCGTTGATGCGCTGGGCCTCTGCGAGCTGGTCTTCGAGGATGACGATGCGGCAGGCGGCTTCTATGGCGGTGCCCTGGTCGACGAGTTCGCGGGCGCGGGCGGCGATGCGCAGCTGGTAACGGGAGTAGCGGCGATGTCCGCCCTCGGAGCGCAGCGGGGCGATCAGGCGGTGTTCGCCGAGGGCTCGGAGGAAGGCGGGTGTGGTGCCGAGCATCTCGGCGGCCCGGCCCATGGTGTAGGCGGGGTAGTCGTCATCGTCGAGAGGGGCGACGGGACGGGAACCGGCAGGCGGCATAGACCTCTTCTTTCGGGGACGCGTCGGGGGGCCCGGGTGCCAGTACCGGCACCCGGGCCCCGAGCTTTCAACACCATCTACCGGCGCACTGCGCCGGCCTTCTTGTTCCGCAGGGACCGCCTGGGAGGGCGGGGCTGCGGGGATCGTGAATGCGTGACCGGGGACCACCTTCCAATCCGGGGCCTTGCGGTACCCGGGCGGACTGCTTCCTCGCCCGGGCGATCCTGATGGCGTTCTGCTCCTTACCTCTCGATTGCGCGGATACCACAAATGCTGCTCACAGCCCCGCTGGGGCCGTGTCCTTCTGGTCTACCTGCACAGCAGTTCATGTCTGCTGTGCCCACTTCGACTTCTGGGTACGTAGTAACGCTAACCATGCGACGCCGGAATGTCTACTCCCACCATGACAGTTTTTCTCTGCGGAGTACACGCGAGCTTCTATCGCAGGCACTTCAGGGAGCGGGCCACTCGAATGGCGGTCCCCTTCTTGGGGCACAGCAGTCCTCGGTGAGACCGGCCCAGTGCTCGGATCGTGGGCTGACCCAGCCCGGTCGGCGCCTCGACGACGTCACCGCCTGTCGCCCGGCCGTTCCGGACACCTCGCAAGCGCTGACCTCAGGGCCGTGGCGCCTGATGCGGCTGATGCCCGCCACGGCTGTGGCGGGCATCAGCGGAGCACGGACAGCCGGCTGTCAGCCGGTAGTGATCAGGCCCTCGCGCAGGCGGGCGAGGCAGCGGGACAGGAGTCGGGAGACGTGCATCTGGGAGACGCCGAGGCGTTCGCCGATCTGGGCCTGGGTGAGCTCTTCCACGAAGCGCATGTGGATGATCTGCCGGTCCCGCTCATCCAGGTCGGCGATCAGCGGGGCCAGGGAGTGGAAGTCCTCCACCAACTCCAGGTCGGTGTCTTCGACGCCGATGAAGTCCTGGAGGACGCTCTCGCCGTCCTCGCTGCTGCCGATGGCAGCGTCCAGGGAGGAGGAGTTGTAGCCGTTCGCGGCCAGACGGGCCTCCATCACCTCGTCCTCGGGCAGGCTCATCAGCTCCGACAGTTCCTTGACCGTCGGCGTGCGGCCCAACCGGCTTCGCAGTTCCTCGGTGGCCCTGGCGAGCTGGACGCGGGCCTCCTGCAGCCGCCGGGGAACGTGCACGGCCCAGGTGGTGTCGCGGAAGAACCGCTTGATCTCCCCGACGACGTAGGGGATCGCGAAGGAGGTGAACTCCACCTCGCGGGACAGCTCGAACCGGTCGATCGCCTTGATCAGGCCGATCATCCCGACCTGGACGATGTCCTCCATCTCCTCCGGCCCGCGGCTGCGGAAGCGGCCGGCCGCGTAGCGGACCAAGGACATGTTCATCTCGATCAACGTGTTGCGCGCGTAGCTGTACTCGGGCGTGCCCTCCTCCAGCGCTGCCAGCTGTTCGAAGAACAACCGGGAGAGTTCGCGGGCATCCTTGGGCGCCACCCGGGAGGGGTCGGCGACTTCGGGCAGCTCGGTGGTCTGCGTGTCCAGCGTGCTCATGAGCGCCATGTAGGTCCCCTCCCGATGCGAGCTCGTTCCACGGCCTGCCATGAAGCGGCCGATGACGCTCCGCTTACCCCCTCACCTTCCATCCATGCCTGCCGCTACACGATCAGGGGCAGGCGTGAGCTGGGACGCCTCCCCTCCGAGAAGCCACAGACCCGACCGACCGGAGTGTCCGGCCGGCGTTCCGGAGTCGGCCCGTCCTGCCCTCGCGCCGCGGAGGTCATGCCGGTGGCCGGGGCGCGGTACGGGTTGTCTCGCTCGGCTCTACGCGGCCCTACGGCGTGCTCGACGCCGTCCTCGCCGGAGGGCGTGATGGGCTCGACCCCCGGATCGGGGGGCGAACCGATGAACCACTTCACCGTGACGACACAGCAGCACCCCGACCGCACCATGATCACCGTGAGGGGAGAGACAGACCTTCAGACCAACCAACTCCGTGACGCCCTGACAGCCTGACCCGCGCGGACAACGGGACCGCCACACCGGCCACCATGCACAGTGCCTTTCGTAGCCGCGGCGACGAAAGGCACCATAAGGGCCGTTGGTCCCAACCCCACCCCAGCGAGCCGCCGGCACGTCACCCCCTGCACCACTCGACCTGGACACAGCCAGTTCGGGCGAGCCCCGCCGGTACCCGCCACATCGCTGATGCGGCGACTCGGCGCCGCCACTACGGATCGCCTGCGCGGGTGGTCTCCGACCGACTGCGCACAACAGTGCGAATGATGCAAGGAGACGCCGTCCGTGAGAACGGCGTGCTCGGCCGACATCGTCCGTGTCACGGTGGGGTTCATGGGCATCCTGAGGACAGACTGCGCCCGCTTCGCGAGGAGCGGCGCCGGTCACGCCGGCTGCAGCCCGGTCAGTTGCCCGGATGGGAGGCTGCCCAGCCGTGTTCGAGCAGCGCGAAGGCCTCGTCGGCGGCTCGGCGTGGTTCGGCGTGCCGCTGGATGAGGCTGCGGGCCTCAAGGGCGAAACGAGCCAGGGCGGCGCAGCTGACGTCGTCCTCGGGCGCACCCACCGCCTCGGCGACGGCCCTGGCCAGGGCCGCTTCGTGGCGCGTCCACATGCGGTGGGCGTAGTCGCTCAGCGCAGGAGTTTCCTGTACCAGGCGCGTGAAGTCGGCAAACCGCGGGTCGGTGGCGTGGACGGCGAGTTGGGTCTGTTTCAGCAGGAGGTGCTCGCGCAGCGCCTGGGGGATCGACTGGCCCGGGGTGCGTTCGCGCACGGCGGCGACGAGTTCTGCTTCCAGTTCGTCGTCCTGATCGAAGACCAGGGCTTCCTTGCCGGAGAAGTGTTTGAACAGGGTGGTCACCGAGACGTCGGCGCGGTCGGCGACGTCCTTGACGCCGACCTGGTCGTAGCCGCGCTCGAGGAAGAGCTCAAGCGCGGCGTCGGCCAGGGACTGGCGGGTCTGGGCCTTCTTGCGCTCGCGGCGCCCGGTCGGTTCGGTCACCCGCCCACCGTACCTCGAAGTGCATCCACTGTGAAAGTGTAGTCATTGCTCTTTTTGAGCGAGTGTGGTTTCTTGGCGGTGCCGGGTCTCCCGGCGGCTGACCCACTTTCCGAGGGACATTTCCATGAACTCTGCTCGTGATCCCCGCATCGCAATTGCCGGCGCCGGCCTCGGCGGCCTCACCTGCGCCCGAGTCCTCCAGCAACACGGCCGCTCCGTCACCGTCTTCGAACGCGAGGCATCCGCCGAATCCCGCCCGCAGGGCGGCTCCCTCGACATGCATCCCGACACCGGCCAGGCCGCGCTCGGTGCGGCGGGGCTCCTCGACCGATTCCACGCCCTCGCCCGCCCCGAAGGAGACGAGTGGCGCGTGCTCGACTTCGCCACCGCCGCCCTCCTGGCGCGGCAGGGGCCGTCCGCCGACGGTGGCCGGCCGGAGATCGACCGAGGCCAGCTGCGAGGTCTGCTCCTGGACTCGCTCACCGAGGGCACGGTGCGGTGGGATCGCACCGTCACCGGCGTCACCCCGCGGGCGGACGGCACCTGCCGGCTGCTCTTCGGTGACGGCACCGCCGAGGACTTCGACCTGGTGGTCGGTGCCGACGGCGCCTGGTCACGCGTGCGCCCGGCTCTGTCGCCCGCCGTACCCGGCTACACCGGTGTCACCTTCGTCGAGACCGGGTTCGACGACTGCGACACCCGACATCCCGACCTCGCCCGGCTGGTCGGCAACGGATCGATGCTGGCGAAGGGCGCCGGCAGGACCTTGGTCGCCCAGCGCAACAGCAACGGCCACATCCGCGCCTACATCGCGCTCCGCGCGCCCAAGGACTGGCATGAGGCCGCCGGTGTCGACCTCGGCGACCAGCGGGCCGTGCGGACATATCTGTTGAGGTTGTTCGACGACTGGGACGAGAACCTGCGCTACATCCTGCGCAACAGCGACCACGGGTTCATCCACCGGTCCCTGTTCGTCCTGCCCGCCCCGCACACCTGGGACCACGTTCCCGGCGTCACACTGCTCGGCGACGCCGCGCACCTGATGCCACCCGTCGGGCTGGGCGCCAACCTCGCCATGCTCGACGCCGCCGACCTCGCCCACGCACTGGTCACCGAGTCCGGCGTCGACGACGCCGTCCGCGCCTACGAGAGCATCATGCTGCCGCGCTCGATCGAGGCCGCGACGGGGAGTGCCAAGGGACTCGACAACCTCGTTCCCGCGACGGCCCCCTGAAGCGACTTGTATCCGACCGACTGACTGAGCAGGGCAAACAGGTCCGCGATCGTGAGCCGCAGGCGTCGCCCCGGCCGCCCCACGGCCGGCGCAGCATGGGGGTAGGCGGCCAGGAGTCTGTCGAGTCGTTCGTGTCCTGCCTTCTCGGCAAGCTCGGGCTTCGCGGCCCCGTTCAGCTCGGTCGTGTACGCCTACCGGCGGGGGTTGGTGCTCTGATGCCGGTGCGGACAGCGGCCGGCCGTGCGGCATCGAGGTGGTCGCCTGGACGTATGGGTGAAGCAGTCGGACGGCGCCGGCTACGACGACGCTCCGCCCATGGTCAACGCGGTTCGCGCCAGCCCGCGCAGCCAGGCGTGGGCGTGGTCGGTGTCGTAGCGCTGATGCCATGACAGGTATATCGGTGCCGACGGCAGTTCGAGTGGGAGGGGGAGCACGACCAGGCCGAGGTCGGCGACCGCTGACCGCGTGGTGGCTTCGGGGACGCTGACCAGGAGATCGGAACCGCGCGCGAACTCCAGTGCGGCCGCTTCCGTGGGCGCGGTCGCCACCACGCGGCGGGTGAGGCCGAGGCGCGCGAGGGCGTCGTCGAGGACATTGCTGAGGTTTCCCCGTCGCGAGACGGTGACGTGCTCAGCGGCGGCGTACCGCTTCGCGGTGACGGTCCTGACCCGGGTGAGCGGGTGCCCCTGCCTCACGACGATGACGAGGCGGGTCTCGCCCACCTTCTCGGCGCGGATGTCCGGTGCGCTCGGGCGGGTGGCGTTCGCCTCCAGGTCGACCTCGCCGCGCCGCAACTCCGGGGTGTCGACGCTCGATTCCGCGACGAAGCGCAATCGCACGCCCGGCGCCTCTTCACGCACGGCCGAGAGCAGTGAGGGGCCGCTCAGGGCGACCAGGGAATCATGCCAGCGGAGTGCGAAAGTGCGCTCCAACGTTGCCAGATCGAGTTCACGGCTCGGTGCCAGCACCCCCTGGACCTGGTGCAGCAGCTCGTGCACCTGTTCCCGGACGGCGATCGCATACGGGGTCGGGGTCATCCTGCGGCCGGTGCGCACCAGGATCTGGTCCCCGGTCGTGCGCCGGATGCGGCCCAGACTCCGGCTCATCGCGGGGGCGGTGACATGGAGGCGTGCGGCCGCCCCGGCCACACTTCCCTCCTCCAGCAGCGCGTCGAGCGCGGCCAGCAGGTTCAGATCCAATTGCATGCGAGTAATCCTAGCCGTGCTTTACATGCATTTGAAGTTAATCAGGGGCCTGTATACCTTCGGGACCAGAGCGCTGAAGGAGCGCACAGTTCGACTCGAACGGCCTCATCACCTTCTACTCACAAGGGAGTTCACCATGTCCGAAACGCTTCAGACCACTGACGCCGCCGCCTCCGACGCCGACCTGCTCGCCCAGACCGCGATCGCCGTGCGCGCGGCCGGTTCGGCGCTGCGCGAGCGCTTCGGCGAGGTGGTCCGCTACCAGACCCGCGAAGAGCTGATGCGCGCCCTCGCCGTCAACGACGACAGGGCCCTCGACATCCTGCGCCCCCGTCTCACGGGCCTGCGCCCGGACGCCGGCTGGGTGGAGGACGAGCTGGACGGCGGGGCGCTGCCGCCCGGCGAATGGTGGGTCGTGGATCCGGCCGAAGGCAACGTCAACCACCTGCACGCCCTGCCGGAGTGGGCGGTGACCGCCACCCTCGTGCGCGACAACCAGCCCGTGCTCACCGCGGTCCACCTGCCGTTGACCGGCGAGACCTACACCGCGCTCACCGGAGCGGGCGCCCACCTCGACGGCCGGCCGCTGCACGTCTCCCAGAGCACGGACCTCGGCCTGAGCATCGTGGCCACCAGCCAGGCCCGGCCGGACGAGGACGAGAAGGTCGTGCGGCGCGTCGGCTCCTCGATCACCGCGATGCTCTTCGACGCGCTCGTCGTGCGCACCGCCGTGCCCGCGACCCTGCACCTGACCAATGTGGCCGCCGGCCGCATCGACGCCTTCTGGCAGTTCGCCGGCGCCCGCGCGGACCTGCTCCCCGGCGCGCTGCTCGTCACCGAGGCCGGCGGACAGATCTCCGACGCCCAGGGCCGCCCCTGGACCCCACAGAGCGAAAGCCTCCTGGCCGCTGCCCCCGGCATCCACGCCCAGGCCGTCGCCACGCTCTCACGCTGACCGCGCACCACAACCCGCACCCACGAAAAGGACCACATCACCATGACCACGATCGCAGTACTCGGAAACGGCCGCGTCGGCGGCAACCTGGCCACAGCCCTCACCCGGGCAGGGCATGAGGTGACCGTCGCGGACCGCACGCCGGGCGCCGCCGCCGACGCTGCCCGGACAGCCCGGATCGTCATCAACGCCACCCCGGGAGCCGGCTCGCTGGACCGGCTCGCCGCCCTACGGGAGGAACTACGCGGCAAGATCCTCGTCGACGTCTCCAACGCCACCGTCGACGGACCGGACGGACTGCCCGTCGACCTGATCTACCCCGGCTCAAGCCTTGCCGAGCAACTCCAGGACGCCCTCCCCGAAACCCGCATCGTCAAGACTCTCAACACCATGCTCTTCCCGGTGATGACCGCGCCGGCCACGCTCACCCAGACACCGACCGCGTTCCTCTCCGGTGACGACCCGCAGGCCAAGCAGACCGTCCGTGAACTGCTCACCGACCTCGGCTGGCACAACAAGTGGGTCATCGACCTCGGCGGAATCCAGACCGCCCGCGCCACCGAGGCCGCGATACTTTTCGTCCCGCACGTGATTCGGTCCAGCGGATTCGTGCCTTTCGCGATCTCAATCGCCCGCTGATCCACACACAGTGCACCGCTCCCCGCGGGCCCACATCCGGAACGGATACGACAGCGCAGCCAGGGCCGGCGATTCAGCGCCGGACGGCATCACGCTGCCGCTGCTCCACTCCTGCGACCTGTGGAGATTGGAACAGTCATTCCAATCCGTGTCGTTTCGCCAGCTCCAGGAAGGTCCTCATCATGTCCCTCGACCCCCAACTCGATGCCCTGCTCGAGAAGTTGGCCGACGGAGGCGAACCGGCACCGGAGAGTCGAACGGTCGCGGAGAACCGCGACCTCGTGAGCAGCTTCTCCGCCCTCGCGGGCGACGTCGAGCCCGTCGGCAGCGTGCACGATGCAGTGGCCACCGCCGAAGGACTCCAGGTCCCCATCCGCATCTACGCCCCCGCCACCTTCCCGCGCTCCGGGCCGCGGCCCGTGACGGTCTTCCTCCACGGCGGCGGATGGGTGCTCGGAGACCTGGACAGCCAGGACCACATCGCCCGCATCATGGCCAACCGCTCCGGCACGATCGTGGTCTCCGTCGACTACCGGCTCGCGCCCGAACACCGCTTCCCGGCAGGGATCGAAGACGCCTACGCCGCCCTGACATGGGTCGCGGCCAACGCCGGAAGTTTCGGCGGCGACGGGCGAAGCATCGCGGTGTTCGGCGAGAGCGCCGGCGGCAACCTCGCCGCAGCCCTCGTGCAGGAAGCGCAGCGGCGCGGAGGACCTCACATCGCACTGCAGGTACTGGCGTACCCAGCGGTCGACCGGTTCGACGACAGCCCCTCCATGTATCAGAACATGGCCGGACCGGTGCTGAGCCGCAGCTGGCTCGAATGGTTCTGGGGCCTCTACCTCAACACGCCCGACGAAGGCGCCGACCCGCGCGTCTCGCCGGCGCGCTCCGACGAGCTGGCCGGGCTTCCTCCCGCCGTCGTCGTCACCGCCGAACACGATCCGTTGCGGGACCAGGGCGACCGGTACGCGCAGAAGCTCGCCGACGCCGGCGTGGCGGTCACGCACCTCCCGGTCAAGGGTGCCACCCACGCCTTCTTCTCGTTCACCGGGTCGGTGCAGCTTTCACGGGACGTCTTGAATCAGCTCGGAGATGCCGTGGCCACGGCGTTCAACGACTGACCCGCCCACCGTTGTGACGATCATCATCGCCCGGGCGACGCGTATTCTGACCGCGCCGTGGGGGATGGCCGGCGAGCCGGGGCAACCTGCGAATCCGACGCAGAAGTTGCAGGGCGCCATGATGAGCCGGCTGATGGCCGCCGCGGCTACCGACGGTACGGTCGCGGCCCAGCTCATCCGGGTCTTGGCCCTACTTGATCCGCCGTCGAAGCTGATGCGGCCGGCTGTGCTCGGGCGAGCGTTGTTCCGGCGGCATGAGCCCGGGGAAGGGCGACGGGCAGCACTCGATGCAGGCCCAGGCTTCGGGCCCCAGCTGATCTGAGGGCTTGGGCAGGGCCTCGCTCGTACCGAAGCAGTCACGAAAGACCTGTCGAGACCATCGGCGCGCGAGCGAGACGATTCCGGCGGAGACCTGCAAGCCACCTTCTCGGGCCAGCCGCAGACAGCCGGAGCAGGGAATCGACGGTGCCGGATCAACGCGCGGCCCCGCCGAACCGGAAAGAGGCCCCTCACAAGGGGCCTCTTTCCGGTTCGCGGAGGTCAGTGCTTGAAGGCGTCCTTGGCCTTTTCCTTGGCTTCGCGGGCGTCCCCGGTGCTCTTCTCTGCCTGACCTTCGGCGGCCATACGGTCGTTGCCGATGGCGCTTCCCAGAGCCTCCTTGGCCTTGCCCTTGGCCTGCTCGGTCTTCGCCTTCGCCTTCTCGTGGGCAGTCATAGGAACAACGCCTCCTCGTAGCTTCGGGACCGCAGTCGCGGTAGCCCGCTTGTGCCCCTGCCTCCCCTTGATAAACAAGGTGCCGATCTCGAATATTGAAGAAAAGGCAGGGAAGACGGGCGGGCAGGAGGTCGATAACTATGGTTCCCCTGCTTCTGGTCCTGCTTCTCGCGGTCATCCTTTTCGGTGCCGGTTTCGCTGTGAAGATCCTTTGGTGGGTGGCCCTCGCCGTCCTGGTCGTGTGGCTGCTCGGTTTCGTCATGCGATCCACCAGTGCCGGTGGTGGTCGCGGCCGCTGGTATCGATGGTGACCTGATCACCAATCACGCCCGCAGGGCCCGTACCGGGACGGTACGGGCCCTGCGCCTCCGGGCCAGTGCGGCGACACGCTCCGGCGCACCGAGCGGGTCGTCGGCGCTGGCGGCCACGACGCTGGGGAAGGGCAGCGGTGCCCGGGGCACGGGGGTCCAGCCGTGGTCCGCGAGTTCGGCAGGGGTGGGGTATCCGTCCGGCAGCGGTGCCTCGAAGTCCGGTGGCGTGGCGAGCAGCGCGCCGCACACGTCGGCGCGGTGGCGCCGGGCCCAGTGGACGGTGGTGATGACTCCGGCGCTGTGGGCGACCAGCAGAACCGGACCGGCCAGGGGTGCCAGCGTCGCACCCAGGTTGCCGACCTGGGCGTCCAGGCGGAGTCGGTTCCCCTCCACCGGGGGAACGGTACGGACGGTGCGGCCGGCCTCGGCGAGCCGTTCGGCCAGGAGTGTCTGCCAGTGGTCCGCGACGTGGTCGCGCAGACCGGGGACGATGACCACGGTGGGTTCCGCGGTGGGTCTCATGAGGCGATCTCCGACGGGTGCTTGGGCTCCGCCTTCGTGGCGGGGGCGTCGAGGCGGAGGAGGTCGCGTTCGTACCAGTGCCTGCCGACCAGGAAGGCCACCGTGGCGGCGACCGCGACGAGGGGCACGACGCGCAGGGCGCCCAGCAGGCCGAGGCGGTCCGCGAGCGCGCCCGTGACCGCCGGCCCCGGGGCCAGCCCGAGCAGGCTGTTGGCCAGGGTGAGGGTGGCGAAGGCGGTCGCGGCGACAGCGGCCGGGGTCAGGTTCGCGACCATGGCGGCCGCTGGTCCGGCGGAGCCGGCCGCCAGCAGGGAGCCGACGACCAGAGCCAGCAACTGGACCGTTCCGGTGGGCAGTTGGAAGGCCAGGGTGAGCAGGAGGAGCGAGCCGAGGCTGCAGCCGACGGCGACGGCCCACTTGCGGATCGGGGCGGTGGAGCTGATGCGGTCGGAGACGACGCCCCCGAGGACCATCCCGATGCCGATGACCATCGCGAAGCCGCCGGCGACCCCGCCGGCCCTGGCCGGTGTCATGTGGTAGTAGCGGTTGAAGAAGCTGGGCAGCCAGGCCAGGAGCGCACCCGCGATGAACAGTTGCAGTCCGCTGCCGACGTAGGCGCTGATGACGGAGACGGAGGAGAACAGGCGGGGCAGGTGGGTACGCAGTCGTCCGCGTGCCGGTGCGCCGTCCGCGTCGCCGGCGGGCCGTCCGCGCGGTGCCAGCCGGCTCTCCTTGACCACGGTGCCGAACACCGCGGCGAGCACCAGGCCGAAGACCCCCATCGCGGCGAACGCCCAGCGCCAGCCGGCCGCCTGGGCCACGGCGCCGCCGACGGCGACGCCGAGCACCGAGCCGAAGGCGCCGCCCGCGATGAAGGCACCGGAGAGGGTGGCCCGCAGGGCGGCCGGGAAGATGCTGAGGACCACGGCGATCCCCACGCTGCCGTACGCCGCCTCGCCGATGCCGACGAAGAGCCGGCCGACGAACATCTCGCCGTAGTTCGCCGACACGGCGCACCCGAGAGTGGCCAGGCTCCACATCGTGGCGGCGAGCAGCAGGCTGCGCACCCTCCCCCAGCGGTCGGCCAGGAGGGACATCGGGAAGGTGAGCACGCCGACCGCCAGGGCCACGATGCCGCTCAGCGAGCCGAGGGCGCCGTCGGACAGCAGCCACTCGGCCTTCAGCATCGGGAAGACGGCGTTGAGGACCTGGCGGGACATGTAGTCGGACAGCAGCAGGCCGAAACCGAGCGCGAAGACCGTCCAGGCATAGCCTCTGGACACGGGCCATTCCGACGCGGACGCGGTCGGGGCCGTGGACGGCGCAGTGGTGTGAAACTCCATTGTCATCACCTCGACTGCTTGGGAAATGGCAGGTCAGAACGGTCTGTCGCCGACGATCCCGGCGCGCTCCATCTTGCGGACGGCGGGCCAGTAGTCCTGGACGGCGTAGTGCTGGGTGGAGCGGTTGTCCCAGATGGCCACGCTGCCCGGGCTCCAGCGCCAGCGCACCTGGTACTCGGGGATGGCGGCCTGGCTGATCAGATAGCTGAGGAGCTGGCTCGCGCCCGGCGCGTAGTCCTGGCCGAAACGCACGTTCTCGGGCGTGTGGTAGTTGACGAAGTGCGTCGCGAACGCGTTGACGAAGAGGATCTTCTCGCCCGTCTCGGGATGAGTGCGCACGACCGGGTGCTCGGCGTCCGGGAACCGCTCCTTCAGGGCGTGGCGCCGGTCCTCGGGCAGGACCGCGCCGAAGGTGGCCTCGATGCTGTGCCGGGCGCGCAGCCCCTCGATCCGGCTCTTGACGTGCTCGGGGAGCCGTCGGTGGGCCTCGGCCATGTCGACCCAGATCGTGTCGCCGCCGACCGGGGGCGATTCGACGCAGCGCAGTACCGCGCCCATCGACGGGTTCGTCCGCCAGGTGCCGTCCGTGTGCAGGGCGTTCTCGTAGTGCTCCGGGGGGCTGTCCAGGTCCTTGTAGATCCGGACCAGTCCGGGGTGGTCGGGATCGCTGCCGGCGACGGGGTGGTCCTCCAGCGGGCCGAAGCGCGAGGCGAACGCGACGTGGTCGGCACGCGAGATGTCCTGGTCCCGCAGGAAGAGGACCTTGTACCGCAGCAGCAGGTTCTTGACCTGGGCGAAGAGGTCGTCGTCACGGGCCGCGTCGGCGAGGTTCACACCAGTGAGTTCTGCGCCGATGGTGCAGGTCAGCGGTTCGGCCTGGATCGAGGCGCGGCGCGCGCCTGAGTTCACCGCGGACGGCAGGGTGTCGGGCATGGGTGCTCACTCCATGAGAGGTGGGTCGAGGGTGGCGGGCTCACAGGACGAAGACGGAGGACCCGGTGGTCCGCCCGGCTTCCAGGCCGCGATGGGCCTGGACGGCGTCCTCCAGCCGGTAGCGCTGGTTGATCTCGACGGCGATGCGTCCCGAGGAGACGTGGTCGAACAGTTCGCCGGCCAGGGCACCGCGTTCGGCGGGGTCGGCGATGTAGTCGGCGAGGGCGGGACGGGTGACGAACAGCGAGCCCCGGACGGCCAGTTGCACGACGTCGATCGGTGGCACGGGTCCGGAGGCGGTGCCGAAGCAGACGAGCAGTCCACGGCGTGCCAGCGAGGCCAGCGAGCCCGCGAAGGTGTCCTTGCCGACACTGTCGAGCACCAGCGGTACACCGGCGCCGTCGGTCAGTTCCCGCACCCGCTCGGCCACGTCCTCGTGCCGGTAGCGGATGACGTGCTCGCATCCGTGTGCGCGGGCGATCTCCGCCTTCTCCTCGCTGGAGACCGTTCCGATCACACGGATGCCGAGCAGTGCGGCCCACTGGGAGACGATCAGACCGACGCCGCCCGCCGCGGCGTGCAGCAGCACCGCGTCCCCCTCCCGCAGCGGGTGGATCCTGCGCAGCAGGTAGGCCGCCGTCAGGCCGCGCATGGTCATCGCGGCCGCCGTCTCGCAGCTGATCCCCTGGGGCAACGGGATCAGGTGCGAGGCGTCCATGACCCGTTCGGTGCTGTAGGCACCGAGCGGGCTTCCGGTGTACGTCACCCGGTCCCCCGCGGTGACGTGGGTGACGCCCGCACCGACCGCCTCGACGACGCCGGCGGCCTCGACACCGATGCCGTCGGGCAGCCGTACCGGGTAGAGACCGGTGCGGAAATACGTGTCGGCGAAGTTCAGTCCGACGGCTTCATGCCGGATGCGCACCTGGCCCGGCCCGGGGTCGCCGACGGACACCTCCTCCCAGGTGAGGACGTCAGGACCACCGGTTTCGTAGAAGCGGACGGCGTGTGGCACGGAGAGCTCCCGGAGCGTTCGTGAGGGTGGGGACGGGACCGGGTGTCAGGCCTGGACGTCGCGCAGCATGAAGCCGCGCTGTCCCGGGCGGCGGTTGGGCACCATGCCGAGCCGGGCGAGGGTCTCGTCGGCGTCCGCGTAGTACTCGCCCAGCTTGTAGATCCGCCTGGCGTCCGCTCCGGTGGCGATCTCGCGGCCGAGTGCCTCGGAGATCCGCACCATCTGCTCGACCTGGGCAACGGAGGACATCCGCTCGCCCTTTGCGCGCCAGAGGTTGTCCTCGTTGCCGACGCGCACGTGCTGGCCGAGGGCGATGGCGACGGCGTTCATCGGGGCCACGGCGCGCATGGAGCTCTCGATGGTGAGAACGGCGCCGTCCGGGACACGGCGGATGAACTCGACCAGGTCGGCAGGGTGCCGGCCGGCGAAACCGCCGCCGATGGCCACGTAGTTGAGGATCAGCGGCCCGGTGTAGGCGCCGGAGCGGATCAGCCGCTCCACGGTCTCCAGCTGGGCCAGGTGGGCGAGTTGGAAGTGGGGCTGGATGCCGTTCGCGTGCAGGCGCTCGAGATGCTCCAGGTAGAACTCCGGACCGGCCTCGACCACCATGTCGCGGTAGGCCCGGTAGTAGTCCGGCTTCGCGATCGACGTGCCCTGCAGGTCGTCGTCGTTCATGATCTCGACGATGTTCATCTGGCTGGTGTTGACGGCGATCGTCACCTGGTCCGGCGCCGGGGTGAGTTCGGCCAGCAGGTGGCGGGTGTCGTAGGCGAGCCACTTGGCGTCGCCGCCCTCGCCCTCGGGGGCGAAGGAGATGGAGCCACCGATCTGGAGCACCATGTCGGGCACGGCCTCGCGCAGCCGCCCGAGCAGTTCGTTGAACATGGACATCCGCTTGGAGCCCTTGCCGTCGAGCTCGCGCACATGGATGTGGAGCACCGTCGCACCGGCGTTGTGGCAGTCGACAGCCGCCTGCACGTGCTCGTCCATGGTCAACGGCAGGTCGTCCGCGTCCCCGGGAAGCCATTCGGGGCCGTACGGCGCGGCCTGGATCACCAGCCTTTCCTGGTTCTCGGGGAAGAGGGAGTCGTCGTGGAAGTGCACGGGGCTTCTCCTTGTCGAAAGGGTGATCGCGTCACGGAGCAGCGACGGACGCGACGACAGGGCCTGCGCCGGCGGACGTCCGGGCCGGTGAGCGGCAGATGGCCCGGGTGTGTGCGGACGGGTCCGGAGGGAGTGCCCTCAGGGGAGTGGCAGTGCGCTCCCTCCGGAGGCCGACCGCCTGCGCGGTGCTGCCACGGTAGGGCGGACGGCACCCGCCCGCTTTGCTTGAGGTGACAGGTGATTTGCCAATCGGGGACACACCTGCGGGTGCGGCGGCCCCGCCGCCCGCATGGGTCCCGCGGCCTCAGCTGCTGCCGTGCGTCGCCGAGCCGCCCCGGCTCGTGCGCCACTCCCGGGGACTGGTGCCGAACTGCTCGTGGAACCAGCGGGAGAACGCGCTCAGCGACGAAAATCCCAGCAGCGTGGAGACCTCGGTCAGGGAACGGCTGGGATTGGCGACGAACCGCTCCGCGAGCGCGGTACGGGTCGAATGGAGCAGGGAGGAGAACGTCTCCCCGCAACGGGCCAGATGACGGTGGACCGTGCGTCGGTCGACGCCGAGGCTGCGTGCGACCTGCTCGATGGAACAGCGCCCGGTCGGCAGCAGCGCCTCGATGAGGTCGCGCACCCGGTCGGCCTCGGATGCCTGCCTGGGGGCCGCGACGGGCTCGAAGTACCGCCGGGTGTAACTGCGCAGCTGGGCGTCGGCCATGGCGTTGGGGGCGTCCAGGTCCTCGGCGTAGAAGACGATGCCGTTGAAGTCGCGGTCGAACTCCACCATGGGCCCGAACAGGCGACGGTGGCCCGCGGTGTCCCGCGGCGCCCGGTGGGCGAAGCAGACCGACGACGGGCGCCAGTGCGGGCCGAGGAAGCCGCACAGCACGCGGTGGAACGCACCCACCGCGAGCTCCGTGCCCTGCCGGGCCGGCTGCGGCTCCCCGAGCCGGAGGTCCACCTTGAGCGTGGCGACCCCGTTGCCTTCCGAGAGCCGGGCGTGCAGGACCTCGTTGTACGAGTGTTGATGGCGGATCAGCAGGGCCAGCGCGCTGCGCACGTCGGGCTCTTCACGGACGAGCAGGCTGATGGGGCCGAGGTTGGAGAAGCGTCGCAGGTCCGCCAGGAGCAGGCCGAAGTCCTCCCGTCCGGAGGCGGCGGCCGACAGCTCCAGCAGTCCGACCACCGCCGTGCCCGAGATCCACCGGTCCTGCACCGCCAGGTCCGCGGTGTCCAGACCGACGCTCTTCATCAGCGCACGGGGGTCGAGGCCGAGGGAACGGCTCAGCTCGACGTAACCGTTCAGCGCGGCGGTGCGGGCAAGGGGCCTCATGGGCACGCTCCAGGGGCGGAAGGTCCCCAGAAGTTAAGTTTCCCGTCCCTGTACGTCAAGCATCGGGGACGAGTGAGGGATGGCGTCTGCGGCAACGCCGCTCGTGCGGCGTCCCGCGGCCGTGCCGACCGGGCCCTTCACGGGCCCGTCCCCGTGGCACGCGCCGGGGTCACTCCGCACGTCGTCGTCCGCCCCGGAAGCTCCTTCCGGTCGTGTTCTCAGAAGTCGTCCGGCGTGCCCAGGCCGGTGAGGGCGCCGACCGGGTCCAGGTCGGGTGTGCCGCGGGGCCACCAGTCGTCCTGGTCCGGCTCCGACTCGTAGGCGTACCAGAGGCCGTCGCGGCCCAGGCGGAGCTGGACATGGCCGCGGGGGTGGGTGAGGCGGTTGCGCCAGGGACGGAACGCCGGGAGGTCGGCGGCGAGCAGCAGCGGGCGGGCCCGGTCGAAGCGGCCGGCCGGCGGATCCCACGGCTCCTCCAGGACGGCCAGCCCCTCCGGTCCGCCCTGCCGCCAGGCGGCGACCGCGCGGGCCAGATCGGCCGTGCCGCGGTCGGTGGCCGCGGCGAGCGTGGCGTAGAGGGTGCGGGTGGTGGCGGTCAGGCCGGAGCCCGGGCGGGCGGCGGCGAGGCGTACGGCGTCCTGCCAGAGGGTCAGTTCGCCGACCGGGTCGCGGCCGGTGGCGAGCAGCGCGTGCGCACGGGCTGCGGCGTCGGTCGCCAGCTGGTCCAGCGCGAAGGGGTCGGGTCCGCCGGGCGCCGCCGGGTAGACCGGGGGCTGCTCGGGGTGTGGCGGCACGGGCAACGGCATGGGCAGCGGTGGGAGTCGACGCGGGGCGAGGGCCTCGGCCGCACGCACACCGGGCAAGGACCTCGGTGATCCCTCCTGCGCGGCGCGGGCCGCACGGGCGGCGCTGCGGCGGGACAGCGCGTCGAGGAGGCCCTTCTCCCCCCGGCCGCGCACCAGGAGCAGCACGAAGGGGTCGGCGTCGAGCAGGCGTGCCGTCTGGTAGCAGAGGGCGGCCGCGTGCTTGCAGGGGTGGCCGGAGTCGGGGCAGCTGCACTGCGGGGCGAGGTCGCGGGGGCCGGGCAGCAGGGGCACGCCGCAGTCGGCGAGGGACTGGGGCAGCTCCTTGTCCAGCAGGGCCGCGATGTGCCCGGGGCGGTCGGCGGCCGCGTCCAGGAACCGCTCCCACTCCGCGTCCTCCAGCGTGCGCAGCCGCACCTGCACCCGGTACGGACGCGGACGGCTCCCGCGCACGTACGCAAGCACCAGGCCCGGCGTCACGGTGATGGCGTCCACGTGGCCCTGGTCCGCGTAACCCCGGCCGCGGCCCAGCCGCTTCACGTCCAGCGCACCCTGTTCGAGCGCGTCGACCCAGGCGTTCCCCCACCAGGTCTCGGCGAACGCGGAGTCCGCGGCGGAACCCTCCCGGGGCGGGAACGCGGGGAAGGTGCGGCGGAGTTCGGTGTCGCGGTGCGGGGTGGCCATGGTGGCGGGGATCTGTGGGGACGCGGGGGCCGGGGGGCGGGGTTCGGCGCGGTCGGCTCCGCGGGCGGTGGTGTGCGTACCGGTGTCGTCGTCCGCCGCCTCGGACGCGTCGACCGTGTCCGCCACGGCCGCTGCGTCCCCGGCGTCCGCTGCGTCCGCTGCGTCCGCTGCGTCCGCCGAGTCGGCAACGGACGGCATGCGGAAGGCGTTCGCCAGGAACTGGCGCATGTCGTGGGCGGCTTGGACGCGGGCAGGGGTCCGGGATTCGCCGGCCGGGCGAGCGGACACGGGTGAGGAGCCGACGGGCCGCGCCGACGCACGCCTCCCCCGCCGGGCCCCTGCCGCCTCCGCCTCCGCCTCCGCGCGCAGCGCCTCCCGACGAGCGGCCCGAAGCGCTTCCCTGGCGGCGTCGGCGGGGCGCCCCGCAGGGCGTGGGGTGGATGAGGAGGCGGCGGCCTGCGGCGCGTTCATGTCGCCCGCGTGACCGTACGGCACCGTGCCATCGGACTCTCCCCGGTCACCGGACTCCACGGCGGCACCGGACTCGTCCCGGTCACGGGACTCCGCCTGGGCAGGGTGGTCCGGCCGCTTCGTCTCCGCGGTGTCGCCCCGCTCGGCCTCCGCCCGCTCCCGTGCAGCCCGGAGGGCCCGGCGGGCCGCGTCGCCGGGACGGGGCACGCCGCCGGGGCGGGACGCGTCACCGGGGCGGGACGCGTCACCGGGGTGCTGTTCCCCGGTCGTCATGAGGACCTCCGCAGGGAGACCAGGTCGGACAGCTCGCGGTCCGTCAGTTCGGTCAGGGCCGACTCGCCGGAGCCGAGGATCGCGTCGGCCAGGGCACGCTTGGACTCCAGCATCTCGGCGATGCGGTCCTCGACCGTGCCCTCGGTGACCAGGCGGTGGACCTGGACGGGCTGGGTCTGGCCGATGCGGTAGGCGCGGTCGGTGGCCTGTTCCTCGACGGCCGGGTTCCACCAGCGGTCGAAGTGGACGACGTGACCGGCGCGGGTGAGGTTCAGGCCCGTGCCGGCGGCCTTGAGGGAGAGGACGAGGACGGGGGTCTCGCCGTCCTGGAAGCGGTCGACCATGCGCTCGCGTTCGGGCACCGGGGTGCCGCCGTGCAGAAGGTCCACGGGGACCGCGCGGGCGGACAGGTGGGCGGCGATGAGGCGGGCCATGCCGACGTACTGCGTGAAGATCAGTACGGAGCCGTCCTCGGCGAGCACGGTGTCCAACAGCTCGTCCAGAAGGGCGAGTTTGCCGGAGCGCAGCCGGGCGTGGGGCAGGCCGGCGTGTGCGTCCTCCTTCAGGTACAGCGCCGGGTGGTCGCAGATCTGTTTCAGGGCGCCGAGCAGCTTCAGGACCAGGCCCCGGCGGGCGATTCCCTCCGCGGTCTCGATGGCCAGCATCGACTCACGCACCACCGCCTCGTACAGCGAGGCCTGTTCCCGGGTGAGCGGCACCGGGTGGTCCGTCTCGGTCTTGGGCGGCAGCTCGGGGACGATGCCGGGGTCCGACTTCTTGCGGCGCAGGAGGAAGGGACGCACCAGGCGGGCCAGCCGGTCCACCGCCGCCCCGTTCTCGTCGGCCCCGGCGTTCTCCACCGCGCGCGCGTGCCGTGCGCGGAAGGACTTCAGGGGGCCGAGGAGGCCGGGGGTCGTCCAGTCGAGCAGGGCCCACAGTTCGGAGAGGTTGTTCTCCACGGGGGTGCCGGTGAGGGCCACGCGCGCGGGGGCCGGGATCGTGCGCAGCGCCTTGGCGGTCGCGGAGTACGGGTTCTTCACGTGCTGGGCCTCGTCGGCGACGACCATGCCCCAGGGCTGCCCGGCGAGTTGGGCCGCCGTGGAGCGCATCGTGCCGTAGGTGGTGAGGACGAAGCCGCCGCCGAGGCCCTCCAGGGTGCGGTCGGGGCCGTGGAAGCGGCGGACGGGGACGCCGGGCGCGAACCGGGTGATCTCCCGCTGCCAGTTGCCCAGCAGGGAGGCGGGACAGACCACGAGGGTCGGCTCGGTGCGGGCCCGCTTCAGGTGCAGGGCGATGAGCGTGACGGTCTTGCCGAGGCCCATGTCGTCGGCGAGGCAGCCGCCGAGCCCCAGGGCGGTCATGAGGTCGAGCCAGGCCAGGCCGCGGAGCTGGTAGTCGCGGAGGGTGGCGGCGAGCCCGGCGGGCGGCTCGGCCGGTCCGAGGCCCGCGGTGAGGCGGTCGCGCAGGGTGGCCAGTGCGCCGACGGGGACCGCCTCGACGGTCTCGCCGTCGACGTCGGCGGTACCGGTGAGCGCGACGGACAGGGCGTCCACCGGGTCGAGCAGGCCCAGTTCGCGTTTGCGGGCCTTGCGGACCAGGGCCGGGTCGACCAGCACCCACTGGTCCCGGAGCCGTACGACCGGCCGGTGGGCCTCGGCGAGCGCGTCCATCTCGGACTCGCTGAGCGGATCCCCGCCGAGCGCCAGCTGCCAGCGGAACTGGAGCAGGTCCTCGCTCTCGAAGAATCCGGTGCCGTCGGTCGCCGAGCCGGGCGCGGGCCGGACCACGGCGGCGGCGGTGAGGTCGCGGGCGAAATCCCGGGGCCAGTGCACGGCGACCCCGGCGGCGGCGAGCCGGGAGGCCGCCACGCCCAGCAGCTCGCCCAGCTCCTCCTCGGACAGCGCGAGGACGTCGGGGGTCTCCTGCTCGGCGAGCCGGTCCAGGGGCGGCCACACGCGGGCGGCGCGCCGCACGGCGAGGGCGGCGTCCACGCGCGCGCGTGGCCCGAAGGCCGCGTCGGCCTCCCCCGCCCACAGGGCCGCAGCGTCGGCCACCAGGGTCGGGTCGGCGAGGCTGTGCACCTGGACGATCGCCGCGCCGGCCGCGCGGGTGCCCTCGACTGCACCGGCGTCGAAGACGTCGTACGCGGACATGTCCAGGCGCAGCGAGATCCTTACGCCCGCGTCCATTCCGGCGGCGACCTCCGCGGCCCAGTCGTGGGCGGCGGGCAGTGCCTGCGGCTCGCGGGCGGCGAAGGGGCGGCCGGCGGTGTGGGGGGCGGCCGGGGTGCGGGGCAGGGTGTCGGCGACCGCGTCCAGGAAGGAGCGGATCAGGGCCTCGGGCTCGGGCAGCCGGAGCGGTCCGGGGTCCGGCAGCGGCACGGCGTGGCCCTCCGGAGGCAGGGCCGCGGCGACTGCGCGCAGGTGGGCGATGTCGTCGGGCTCCAGCGGGCCGGCCCGCCAGGCGTCGTGGCCGCTCGGGGTCAGGCCGGGCAGCAGGCGGCCACGGGCGACCAGCCGCAGCGCGTGCAGGGCGGCCGCTCCCCAGCAGGCCGTGGCGGGGTGGGCGGCCGGGTCGCGGCGGGCTCGGACCAGCAGCGGCAGGGCCTCGGCGAGCGGCAGGGTCAGCGCGGGCACCTGCCTGCGGCGCACGCTCGCCCCATGGCGTCGTACGACGGTCAGCTCGTCGGTGTCGCGGTCGCCGGGCAGCGGGCCGCCGGCGGGGTCCCAGAAGGCGACGCGGCCCTCGCGCGGGAGCGGCGCGGGCAGGTAGACGGACGCGAGGCGCACCGGAACGGGGTCCCCGGTCTCCCGGGCACCTCCCGTGCGCTCGGCCACCGCAGCCGTGCCTCGGCCCATACGTCCTGCCACCTCCCGTCCGCGTCCCGGATCAGACGTCCTCGACTCTACGGGCGGGGTCTGACAACCGGCTCCGGCGGCCTGCCCAGGCCCCGGTTTACGGGACCGTGCGGGAGACGACGTACACCATCGGATAGTTCGGGTCGGACATGTTGACGACCACGTCCTGGGTGGGTGCAGGGTTCTTCTGTTTGCGGGTCAGCCCCGACCAGGGGCCGGGGCCGGTGAAGTTCCAGCCGGAGATCTTCTGGTCGCGGGAGCCGATGGTGATGTGGTCCTTCTCCAGCTGGTCCCGGCGTACGCCCATGGTCCCCAGGAAGCTGTCCAGGCCGGCGCTGTTGGTGCGGAACTGCACGTACAGGCGGCTGGTCTTCCAGTTGTTGGTCTCGTAGTAGGCGATGTAGTCGGCGGGGTGCGGGACGGCCACCTGGTAGAGGCGGCGCTGCACCTTCGAGGGCCAGCCCGGGGTGAGGCCGGTCGCCGAGTACTTCGCCTCCTTGTCCTTGCCGCTGTTGCGGCTCTGGTTGGCGGAGATCACCAGGTAGCCCGCCGGGACACCGATGAGCAGCCCGATGATCAGCAGGGTCAGCGCCCTGCGCTTGGCCTTGTGCCGCGGGTTCTCTGCGGGCCTGCGCGGTTCGTCCGGGGGCGCGGACTGATGGGGCAGCGAGGCGATCATGCGGTGTCCCGGTCGCGGCGGGCCTGGGTGTACCGCTCGTAGCGCTCGTACCGCTCCACCCGGCGCCGCTTGGCCCGCCGGAACCGCCGGGCGACCAGCCGGGCCAGGTCGGCGGCGCCGACCATGCCGGCCTCGGGGCCGAGCTGGGCGCGGGTGATCCGGGCCTCCGGGCGGTAGCCGCGGCCGGTGAGGTGGCGCTTGAAGGCGTCCCGGGCCGGGCCGATGAGCAGGTCGTCGGCGGCGCTGACGCCTCCGCCGATCACGAAGCAGGACGGGTCGAGGGCGGCGGCGAGGTTGGCGATGCCGACGCCGAGCCACTGGCCGATGTCCTGGAGCAGCTCGACGCACATGGCGTCGCCCTCGCGGGCCAGCTCGGTGATCATCGGGCCGGTGATGTCGGCGATGTTGCCCTTGACGTGCTCGATGATCCCGTAGGCCACCGGGGAGTCCGCCGCGGCCAGCTCCTTGGCCTCGCGGACGAGCGCGTTGCCGGAGCTGTACTGCTCCCAGCAGCCGCGGTTGCCGCACGGGCAGCGGTGGCCGCCGGGGACGACCTGCATATGGCCGAACTCACCCGCGACGCCGTACTTGCCGCGCTTGACCTGGCCGTCCTCCAGGATGGCGCCGCCGATGCCGGTGCCGAGCGTGATCATCACGAGGTGGTCCTCGCCACGGCCGGCGCCGAAGCGCCACTCCGCCCAGGCGGCGGTGTTGGCGTCGTTGTCCACGAGGACCGGGACGGAGAGGCGGCCGGCGAGGCGGTCCCGCAGCGGCTCGTTGCGCCAGGACAGGTGGGGCGCGAACAGGACGCGGTTGCGGTCGGCGTCGACCCAGCCGGCGGCGCCGATGCCGACCGCGTGCACGTCGTGGCGGTCGGACAGGTCCAGGACCAGTTCGACGATGGTGTCCTCGACGACCTTGGGGCTCTTGGACTTGTCCGGGGTCTCCGCGCGGAGTTTCTCCAGGATGTTGCCGTCCGCGTCCACCACACCGGCCATGACCTTGGTGCCGCCGATGTCGATGCCGACGGTGGGGACACGGGGGGCGGTCAGGTGTGACCGGCGTTCCCTGGTGCCGACCGTTCGGAGCACGGGGGCCCGGCGGGAGCCGATGGGGGCGGTGAGGTCGCGGTAGGTGCTCATCGGGCTCGATTCTGCCGCACGCTCACGCTGAGTGCTGCGCGGGGCGGGTGAGGGGGGTGCGCGTCCGGTGCCGGCTGCGGGTGCGTCGCGGCTGGTCACGCCCCGCGGCGGAGCCGCATATCGGCACGGCCCCGCGCCCCCTAACCTCGCTGCAGTTCGTGGCGTAGAGCGTCGAGGTCGGATCCGCCTGCCATCTGCTGGGTCAGCTCGTCCAGCGTGATGTCGTCGCGTGTGTGGTTGCCCACCATCGTGCCGCGCCGGAGCAGTACGAAGCGGTCTCCGACGAGGTACGCGTGATGCGGGTTGTGGGTGATCAGGACGACACCCAGGCCCTCGTCGCGCGCTGCCGCCACGTACTTCAGGACCACGCCGGACTGCTTGACGCCCAGGGCCGCCGTCGGCTCGTCCAGGACCAGGACCTTCGCGCCGAAGTGGACGGCCCTGGCGATCGCCACGCACTGGCGTTCGCCGCCGGAGAGCGTGCCGATGGGCTGGTCGACGTCGCGGAGGTCGATGCCCATGCGAAGGAGTTCGGCCCGGGTCGTCTCGCGCATGAGGTCGATGTCCAGGCGCTTGAAGGGGCCCTTGCCCTTGCGGGGCTCGGAGCCGAGGAAGAAGTTGCGCCACACCGGCATGAGGGGGACGACCGCCAGGTCCTGGTAGACCGTGGCGATGCCGCGGTCGAGGGCCTCGCGCGGGGAGGAGAGGGTCGTCTCCTCGCCCTCGATGGTCAGCGTGCCGCCGTCGTGCCGGTGCAGGCCCGAGATGATCTTGATCAGGGTGGACTTGCCGGCCCCGTTGTCGCCGAGGACGCAGGTGATCTCGCCGGGATTGACCTCCAGCGAGACGCCTTCGAGGGCACGGACGGTGCCGTAGTGCTTGCTGACGTCGGCCAGCTGGACGAGGGTCACTTGTCGGCCTCCGCGCGCTTGCGGACCCAGGCGTTGAGCAGGGTCGCGAGGAGCAGCATCGCTCCCAGGAAGAACTTGAACCAGTCGGGGTTCCACTCGGCGAAGACGATGCCCTTGCTCGTCATGCCGAAGAGGAGGGCGCCCACGGCGGAGCCGATCGCGCTGCCGTAGCCGCCGGTGATCAGGCAGCCGCCGATGACGGCCGCGATGATGTAGATCAGCTCGTTGCCGACGCCCTCGCCCGACTGGACGGCGTCGAAGGAGAAGAGCAGGTGCTGGCCGGAGATCCAGGCGCCGAACGCGACGCCCATGTAGAGGCCGATCTTGGTCCTGGCGACCGGGACACCGACCGCGCGGGCCGCGTCCTGGTTGCCGCCGGCCGCGAAGATCCAGTTGCCGGCGCGGGTGCGCAGCAGGATCCAGGAGGCGAGGGCGACCAGGCCGAGCCACCACAGGATGGTGACCTTGAAGTCGACGCCGCCGAGCGTGAGGGTCGAGGCGAAGACGGCGCGGGCGCTCGGGAAGCCCTCCATGTCGGCGACGGTCTTGGTGGAGACCGTGCCGTCGATCAGCTTCGTGAAGCCGAGGTTCATGCCGGTCAGCATCAGGAAGGTGCCCAGCGTGACGATGAAGCTGGGCAGCTTGGTGCGGGTGAGCACGAAGCCGTTGAAGGCACCGACGGCGAGCGTGACCAGGAGCGAGACACCTACGCCGACCCAGGTGTTCGCCGTCATCTGGTAGCTGAACATCGAGGAGATCAGCGCGGAGGACGTCACCAGGACGCCCGCCGACAGGTCGAACTCGCCGCCGATCATCAGCAGGGCCACCGGTACGGCCATGATGCCGATGGTCGAGGAGGCGTACAGGACCGTGCTGAGGCTGGCGGCGCGCAGGAAGCCGTCGGCCGAGAAGGCGAAGACGGCGAAGACGGCGAGCGCGCCGACGACCGAGCCCAGTTCGGGGCGGGAGAGCAGCTTCCGCAGCGGCGAGGTCTGCAGAATCCTTTCGTCGGTCGTGCGTTCCACGGTGGCGGTCATCGGGTGCCCCGCTCGGTGTACTCCGCGAGGGCGGCCGCCTGGTCCTTGGTGATGATCTGCGGACCGGTGAGGACCGGCTGGCCGCCGCCGAGGACGTCGCCGTTGTACTTGTACAGCCACAGCAGGTCGACGGCCTGGTAGCCCTGCAGGTACGGCTGCTGGTCCACGGCGAAGCCGAGGGTGCCGTCCTTCAGTTCGGCGGCGACCTTCGCGTTGAGGTCGAAGGTGTCGATCTCGGCCTTGCTGCCCGCGTCGGCCTTCGCCTTCACCGCGGTGTCGGCGTAGGGGGCGCCGAGGGTGACGACGGCGTCGACGGACTTGTCCGCCTGGAGCTTGGCCCCGATCGCGGACTGCACGTCGGGCATGTTGGTGCCGTTGACGTAGAGCTTCTCGACCTTGCCGTGGAAGGTCTTCGCGACACCGTCGCAGCGCTGCTCGTGACCGACGTTGCCCTGCTCGTGCAGGATGCACAGGGCCTTCTTGCGGCCGCGCTTGTTCAGCTCCTCGCCGACGGACTGGCCGGCGATGTACTCGTCCTGGCCGATGTGGGTGAGGGCACCGAAGGCCTTGGACTCCTCGGAGCCGGAGTTCACCGTGATCACCGGGATGCCGGCCTTCTCGGCGCGGGCCACGGCGGCCTTGAGGGCGTCGGGCTTGGCGAGGGTGACGATGATGCCGTCGACCTTCTTGTCGACCGCCGCGTCCACCAGCTGGGCCTGCTGCTGTGCCTCGTCGTCGTGCGAGTACAGGAAGTTGATGTTGTCCTTGACCGCGGCCTGCTTGGCACCGCTCTGCACGATGTCCCAGAAGGTGTCGCCGTCCCCGGAGTGGGTGATCATCGCGAAGGTCCAGCGGGGGGTGTTCACCGCTGCCCTCCCCTGGGCGGCGGCGGCCTTGCGGGCGTCCTCGGCCCGCTTGCCGCCGGTGCTGCTGCACCCCGACAGGGACACGGAGAGTGCCCCTGCCAGCGCTATGCCCACCAAGGTCCTAAACCGTGCCACGAGGCCGTGCCCTTCTTGCCGTGTCCGTACGTGTGCAAGGGGCCGGTGATCCCTCAGCGGCCCCAAACACTCCAGTATCGGACACGGGGAACACTGCTCATGCGACCGGGGAGCGCCGCCCCTTCGCATTGTCCGGACATCGGGACGAACGGCCGTCCGGCTTTCAGGGGCGCACGAGCAGCTGGAACTCGAAGGAGTACCGGGTGGGGCGGTAGGTGTGGTCGCCGAACTCGACCGCCCGGCCGGTGTCGTCGAACGTGGTGCGCTGCATGGTGAGCAGCGGGGCACCCTCCGCCTCGACGAGCCGCTCGGCCTCGGCGGCCGTGGCGCCGCGGGCGCCGATGGACTGGCGGGCGCTGTGCAGGGTGATCCCGGCGGAGCGCATCAGCCGGTACAGGCCGGTGGCCTCCAGCTGGCCGGTGTCCAGGTCGAGCAGGCCGGGCGGCAGGAAGTTGATCAGGTAGGCCATCGGTTCGCCGTGGGCGAGGCGCAGGCGTTCGATGCGATGGACGTCACTTCCCTCGGCGACGGCGAGCGCGGCCGCGACCTCGGCGGAGGCGGGGACGACGGCGTTGACCAGAACCTTGGTCGCGGGCCGCTGGCCGGCCGCCTCCAGATCGTCGTAGAGGCTGCTCAGTTCCAGGGGGCGCTTGACCTGGCTGTGCACGACCTGAGTGCCCACACCCCGGCGGCGGACCAGCAGGCCCTTGTCCACGAGGGACTGGATGGCCTGGCGGACGGTGGGCCGGGACAGGCCGAGCCGGGCGGCCAGCTCGATCTCGTTGCCCAGGAGACTGCCGGGCGTGAGGTCGCCCTGCTCGATGGCGGCCTCCAGCTGCTGGGAGAGCTGGAAGTACAACGGCACCGGCGAACTACGGTCCACGCGGAGGTCGAGTGACACGGTGGGGTCAACATCTGGTTTCGGCACGGGCCCGAGCGTAGTCCCGTGCCCGGTTGACGGGAAGTTGTGTAGACAGATTGTCCAGTTGTTCGGACATTAGCATTGACAGCGTACGGGGTCCGCCCTCACTTTGTTTCCATGCGCATCGGGGTCATCGGTACGGGCCGCATCGGCACCATTCATGCGAACACGCTGAGCCGCCACCGTGAGGTCGGATCGCTGATCCTGACGGACGCGGACCCGGCGCGGGCACAGGGGCTGGCGCAGCGCCTGGGCGAGACGGCGGCGCCGGGGGTGGACGAGATCTTCAGGTGGGGCGTGGACGCGGTGGTGATCACCACAGCCACGGCCGCGCACGCCGAACTGATCGGTCGGGCAGCCCGCTCGGGCCTGCCGGTCTTCTGCGAGAAACCGATCGCCCTGGACCTGCCGGGCACGCTGGCCGCGCTCGCCGAGGTCGAGACGGCCGGCACGGTGCTGCAGATGGGCTTCCAGCGACGCTTCGACGCGGGGTACGCGGGCGCCCGGGAGGCGGTGCGCTCGGGACGGCTCGGACGGCTGCACACCGTACGGGCGATGACCTCCGACCAGTCCCCTCCCCCGCCGGAGTGGCTGCCGCTGTCGGGCGGGCTGTTCCGGGACACGCTGATCCACGACTTCGACGTACTGCGCTGGGTGACGGGCCGTGAGGTCGTGGACGTGTACGCGACGGGGTCGGACTCGGGCCCCGCGATGTTCCGCGAGGCCGGTGACGTCGACACCGGGGCGGCCCTGCTCACGCTGGACGACGGCACACTGGCGACGGCGACGGCGACCCGGCTCAACGGCGCCGGCTACGACGTCCGCATGGAGCTGGCCGGGGAACGGGACACGGTCGTGGTGGGCCTGGACGACCGCACGCCGGTCGCGTCCACCGAGCCGACCGGGCCGCCGCCCGCGGACAAGCCGTGGGCCGGCTTCCTGGAGCGGTTCGGTCCCGCCTACGAGGCCGAGCTGTGCGCCTTCGTCGATCTGCTGCACGGTCAGCGGCCCAACCCGTGCGACGGCCGCGAGGCCCTGCAGGCACTGCGGATCGCCGAGGCCTGCGAGGTGTCCCGGCGGGAGCGCCGCCCGGTGCGCCTGACGGAGATCCAGGACCGGGCGCAGCCGTCGTACGGCTGAAGCCGCTGCGCTCACCAGCGCACCGGCAGCGTGCGCATCCCTCTCATCAGCAGGCCCGGCAGCCACTCTCCGGGAGAGCCGTCGAGCACGAGTCCGGGGGCGCGCTCCAGGAGGGTTCCGACGGCGGTGCGGCCCTCCAGACGGGCCAGAGGCGCGCCCAGGCAGTAGTGGATGCCGTGGCCGAAGGCGAGGTGACCGCGGGTGTCGCGGCGGATGTCGAAGCGCTGCGGGTCGCTGTAGCGGTCGCCGTCACGCTGGGCGGCGGTGAGCCCGACTATCACGTGATCGCCCTGCTCGATCGTCGTGCCGGCGATCTCCAGGCGCTCGGCGGCGTACCGGAACGTGGCGCTCTGCACCGGGCCCTCGTAGCGCAGCATCTCCTCGACGGCGCCGTCCAGGAGGCTCATGTCGGCGCGCAGGGCGGCGAGTTGGTCGGGGTGGGTGAGAAGGGCGAGGACGCCGTTGCCGATCAGGTTGACGGTGGTCTCGTGGCCTGCGATGAGCAGCAGGAAGGCCATGCCGCGCAGTTCCCGCGGGGAGAGCCGGTCGCCGTCCTCGGCGGTGGTGCGGATCAGGTCGCTGAGCAGGTCGTCGGTGGGTCCGGCGGACCGCTTGTCCTCGATCAGCTCGGTCAGGTACTCGCCGAGACGGATCATCGCCTCGTACTCCGTGTCCCCGTTGGTCGGCGCGACCACCTCGGTGGACATCTTCCGGAACTGCGCGCGGTCCATGTCCGGGACGCCGAGGAGTTCGCAGATGACGGTGATGGGCAGCGGGAAGGCGAGCGCGTCGATGAGGTCGGCGTGGCCGCGCGGAATCATCTCGTCCAGCAGGTCGTCGGTGATCTGCTGGATCCGCGGGCGCAGCCGCTCCACCCGGCGCATCGTGAACGCGCGGGTGACCAGGCCGCGCAGGCGGGTGTGCTGAGGCGGGTCGGTGGCCAGCAGGTGCTTGCCGACCATGTCCTCGTCCAGGAAGGTCGTGCCGATCTTGGAGCCGTCCTTGGCCAGCCGGGAGTCGGCGAGCGCCGCCCGCGCCTCTTCGTACCCCACCACCAGCCAGGCCTCGTACCCCTCGTCCGCGCCCGGCAGCCGGACGCGGTGCACGGGGCCCTGCTCACGCAGGCGCGCGTACACCGGGTGCGGATCCTGGCGGAAGGCGTCCCCGAACTCCCCCAGATCGACCACGTGTTGCCTGTCCATCGCTCCCCTTCCGGACTCCCCCGAGGCCTCCCGGGCACCTCCCGGTGCACGGACAACGCGCGGGGTGCCTGCTTAGTGCCCGTCCTCGTCGAGAAGTCCCGCGTCGTAGGCCAGCAGGGCGATCTGGACCCGGTTGTTGAGGCCGAGCTTGGCCAGGATGCGCGAGACGTGGGTCTTCACGGTGGCCACGCTCATGAACAGTGCGGCGGCGATCTGGGCGTTGGCCAGGCCCCGGCCGACGGCGACGGCGACCTCCCGCTCGCGGTCGCCCAGCGCGGCGAGCCGCTCCCGCGCGCGCTCCTGCCGGGAGTCCGCTGCGGTGCCGGCCGCGTGCCGCATCAACTGGCGGGTGACGGCGGGCGACAGCACCGGCTCCCCGGCCGCGACCCGGCGCACCGCGTCGACGATCTCGGCGGGCGGGGTGTCCTTGAGCACGAACCCGGCGGCGCCCGCGCGCAGGGCGTGCAGCACCTGCTCGTCGGCGTGGAAGGTGGTGAGCACCACGACCTCGGGTGCGTCCGCCCGCTCCCGCAGACTCCGGGTGGCCGTGAGCCCGTCCACCGACGGCATCCGGATGTCCATGAGCACGACGTCCGGCCGGGTCCGCCGGACCGCGTCCTCGACCTGGTCGCCGTCGGCGGCCTCCCCGACGATCTCGATGTCCCCGGACCCGCCCATCATCAGCGCGAGTCCGGCGCGCACCAAGGGGTCGTCGTCGACGAGGAGGAGTCTGATCGGAGTCGCACTCATGGGGGTCACGTAATCACGGGAACGCGCGGTGATGGGCAGGTCCCGGCCAACGGCGGCCGCCCGCCGCGGCTCAGTCCCCGCCGCACGGCAGCCACCCGCGCACCTCGAAGCCCCCGTCCGCCGTCGCCCCGTGCTCCAGGCTGCCGCCGGTCAGCGTGGCGCGTTCGGTCAGGCCGATGAGGCCCTGTCCGGAGCCGGGGACCGGCGGGACGTCGGATGCGGGGGCGGGGTTGCGCACCGTGACCGTCAGGCCGGCCCCGGGGCCGCCGGTGACCTGGACGGTGACGTCGGTGCCGGGGGCGTGCTTGCGGGCGTTGGTGAGGGCCTCCTGGGCGATGCGGTAGGCGGTGCGGCCGACCGAGGCGGGGACGGCGGCCGGATCGGTGACGCAACTCTCCAGGGTGACCTTCATGCCCGCCTCACGACACTCGGCGACCAGGGCGTCCAGCGCGGCCAGCGTCGGCTGCGGGCGGCTCCCGGCCGCGTCGTCGGACTCCCCCGCCCGTAGCACGCCGATGATCTCCCGGAGGTCCTGCAACGCCTCGTGGGCGCTCTCCCGGATGACCCCGGCCGCCCGCGCTATCTCGTCCCGGGGCGCGTCCGGCCGGAACTCCAGGGCTCCGGCATGCACGCTGAGCAGGGTGAGCCGGTGCGCCAGCACGTCGTGCATCTCGCGCGCGATGGCCTCGCGGGCCAGCCGCTGCGCCTGCTCGGCGCGCAGCCGCGCCTCGGTCTCCGCGCGCCGGGCCCGGTCGCGCAGGCTCAGCATGAGCTGCCGCTTGGAGCGGACGAACTTGCCCCAGCCGATGAGGGAGACGGTGAGCAGCACGGTGAACGCGACGACGGCGGCGTAGGGCAGTTCGGGGTCGGGGCGCAGCCAGTAGAAGAGCGGGAGCAGGGCGAGTTCGATACCGCCGATCCAGGCGACATGGCGGAAGGGCCGGTGCACCGCGAGGGTGAAGATGACGACCATCCCGGCGCCGCCCGCGGTGTTGGACAGGAATCCGACCGGGATCATCGCGGCCGCGAGCCCGACCGGCCACCGGCGGCGCAGCCAGAGCGCCCCGCAGGCGAGAGCGCCCAGCACCTGGTCGAGCACGGCGAGGGAGTGCGGCAGCCCGGATTCCTGGGGCAGGGACTGCGCGGTCGCCAGGCCGAGGACGACGGCCAGCAGGAAACACGAGAAGTCGACGACCCAGTCGCGCGCGGTGCGCCGCGGCCGTCGGCCCGGGGCCCCGGCGTCCGGGTCCAGTTCGTGCATCAGGGCGGACGGGAACAGCCACCGGCGGCCCGCGAACTCCTGGGGCGCGCGCGCCGGTTCGTCTTCGCTCACGGTCGGCAAATCTACGCAGGATCGGCTCGGCCGACTGCCCCGTGCCGCGGATCGCCGACCAAAGTCGCACCGGCGTGGACTTTGGGTGGTGCCGCCCGGGCAGGACGTCGTTCCTCCGGCACACATGCCTCGCCCCGCGGCCGATGCGTGGGGGGAAACCGCGGGGCGAGAGTCATGCCATGAGACAGGTGCTGGAATTTCTCGGATTCATCGCCCTGGCACAGGGCGTCATGGGCCTGGTGCACGAGTTCACCGACTGGCACGTGGGTCTCGTGCAGCGGATCGGCTTCCTCGACGGCTACGGGGTCTACGCGAGCGTGGCGCTCCTGCTGCTCGCGTTCGCGCTGTTCGCCGTCGCGGACGGCCGGAGGTCCGGCTGAGCACGGACCGGACCGCCGGCCGGGCGCACCGTTCCCCGGGATCGGACGGTTCGGCTCAGCAGCCGAAGTCGATCAGGTCGAACGTGGCGTAGTGGTCCGAGGTGTAGTAGTCCTCCTGGTCCGCCTTGCCGGTCACGATGCGCCGGGCACCGCGGGTGGAGGAGCCGGGGGTCTTCACCGTGTACTCGTGGTAGTAGCCGGACGAGTGCTTGGGCAGGACGCCTTCACGGTTCGAGAAGACGACGCCGTCCTGCGAGTACGGGAAGGGACCGCCCTGGTCGATGAGGTCCAGGGTGTCGTACGCCTGCGACGGCAGGTCGCTGTAGCAGATGCTGCCGACGGAGGCAGCGGCGTCCGCCGTGGTGGCGGAGACGGTGCCGCCCACGAGAAGGGCGGACAGGAGGGCGGCTGCAGCGCCGATGCGTGTTGCGCGTGGGGGGAATCTCATGGCTCCATGATGACGCGCGTAGACGTTGGCATGTCAACGACAAAGTTGAAGATTTTCCCGTCAAGTCCGATGAGTTTTCGGGAAGTTAACCTGCCGACCGCCACCCCCACTCGGTCCCCACAGGGGCCGGCGCCGGGCGGCGGTGACGGTCCTCGAGCGGGCCCTGGCCTCAGGCCCGGGTGTCTTCGGGGAGGGCGTAGGAGCCGTACTCCGGGGCGCCCAGCAGGTCGTACGACTGGATGGACACGCCCTTGCCGGTGACGCGGCCGCCGGTGTGCCGGAAGCGGGTGGGGACCGCGCCCTCCGTGAACAGGCGGCGGCCGGCGCCGAGGACGACCGGGAAGGTCAGCACGTGCAGGGTGTCGACGAGCCGCAGGTCCAGCAGGGAGCGGACCAGGGCGCTGCTGCCGTGGATCTGCAGTTCGCCGTCCGTGCGCTCCTTGAGGGCCGCGACCTCCTTGGCGAGGTCGCCGCCGACCACGGTGGTGCCGGACCAATCCGGCGCCGTCAGCGTGGACGAGACGACGTACTTCGGCAGGGCGTTCAGCTTCGTGGCGATCGGGTCGGCCGGGTCGGTCGTCTTCGGCCAGTAGGAGGCGAAGATGTCGTACGTACGGCGGCCGAGCAGGAAGCCGCCCACGCGGTCGAAGACCTCGGTGACGAACCCGCCGAAGTCGTCGTCGCCGTACGGAAAGCTCCAGCCGCCCTGGTCGAAGCCGCCGCTGGGGTCCTCCTGGGGGCCGCCGGGCGCCTGGTGGACACCGTCGAGCGTGACGAAGACGGTGGAGACGAGCTTGCCCATGGCGGGTGCCTTCTTCCGGGTGCGGGATCTGCTGTCCTCACTTCAGACCCCGCACACACCCGCAACTCATCGGCTCAGCCCGCGTTCGTCGAGAACAGTCCGCCGGTCGGGCCCTGCTTGTCGCCGCCCTGGGCCTTCTTCAGGGCGTTGGCGAGGCTCTCGATGGTGAGGGACTGCAGGATCACCCTGCCGTTGCCCTCCAGCGTGGCCAGGGACAGGCCCTCGCCGCCGAAGACGGCGTTCATGATGCCCTGGCGGTTGAGGCCGCCGACGCGCTGGACGCCGTACTGGATGCCCTCCTCGAAGGCGACCACACAGCCGGTGTCCACCTCGATCCGGCCGCCGAAGTCCGCCGGGTTCAGGTCGATGAAGTTGCCCGCGCCCGCGATGATCACCGTGCCGTGCCCGGTGAACTTCTCCAGGACGAAGCCCTCGCCGCCGCTCATGCCCGTACGGCCGCCCTGGAAGGCGATGCCGAACTGGACGGTGGACTCGGCGGCCACGAAGGCGTCCTTCTCGGCGAACCACGCGCGCGCGCCGTCCAGCTCCAGGGCGCGCATCTCGCCGGGCAGCACGCCCGCGAAGCCGACCGTGCCCTCGCCGCCCTGGGCGGTGAAGTACTGGAACGCCAGCGACTCCCCGGCCAGCATGCGCTGGCCGACCTGCATGGCGGTGCCCATGGCCTGGCGCAGCATGCCGCCCATGCCGCCCGAGCCGCTCTGCTGACCGCCGTTGCCGTTGCCGTTGCCGCCCGCCGACGGGCTGGACAGGCGGGTCTCCATGGTCACGTTCGTCGTCTTGAACAGGAACTTCCCCGCCTCGCAGTACACGGTCTGGCCGGGGTGCAGGTTGACGACCGCCATCTGCATGGCGTTGCCGACGATCTCTTGCTGAAGGGTCACGGGGGGACAACGCGGGACATGGAGCGAAGAGTTCCGGCGGTGGCCGGATTCGCTGTCCGTTCGCCGCCAGCGGACGGCCCTGGCGGCCGCTGGGATGGAGGCATGACAGCTCACGGAACTCTGAACGGCAAGGTGGCTCTGGTGACCGGCGGCAGCCGGGGCATCGGGGCGGCGGTCGCGCTGCGGCTCGCGCGCGCGGGTGCGGACGTGGCGGTGACCTATGTGAACGGCAAGGAGGCGGCCGAGGACGTCGTACGGGCCGTGGAGGCGCTGGGGCGCCGGGCGGTGGCCCTGCGCGCCGACTCGGCGGACGCCGACGAGGCGGCGGGCGCGGTGGAGCGCACGGCGGAGGTGTACGGCGGGCTCGACGTGCTCGTGAACAACGTGGGCGTGGGGGTGCTGGGCCCGCTGCACACGCTCACGCTGGAGGAGGTCGACCTGGTGCTCGCGGTGAACGTGCGCGGAGTGTTCCTGGCCTCCCAGGCGGCGGCCGCGCGGATGCCGGTCGGCGGCCGGATCGTCACGGTCGGTACATGCATGACGCAGCGGGTGCCGGGACCGGGCGGGACGCTGTACGCGACGAGCAAGGCGGCGCTGGTGGGCCTGACGAAGGCGCTCGCGCGGGAGCTGGGGGAACGCGGCATCACCGCGAACATCGTCCACCCCGGGCCGACGGACACGGACATGAACCCGGCGTCCGGGCCGTACGCGTCCGCGCAGGCGGCGCTGACGGCGCTCGGGCGGTTCGGGACGGCGGAGGAAGTGGCGTCCATGGTGGCGTTCTTGGCGGGACCGGAAGCGGCGTACGTCACCGGGGCCGAGTTCGCGGTGGACGGAGGGCACGCGGCGTGAGCCTTAGCGGACCACGCCCGTCCTGAGAGGAGACGTGGGGCGCACCGGTGCTGTCCCGGCCGGTGCGCCCCACGCGCGCGCGGGCGCCGATCAGCCGCCCAGCTCCTGGTGGCGTGTCGACAGGGCTGTCGTGCCCTGCTCCGTCAGGGTGCCGTACAGCCGCAGGCGGGAGATACCGCCGTCGGGGAAGATGTCCACGCGCGCGTGCGTGCCGACGGCCGGCTGCGGGAGGACGAAGCGGTGGTCGGTGTCGGGCTGGAGGCGGGTGCGCGGGAGGATCTCGGTCCAGTCGCCGTCCTCGCCGTCCTTGACGGAGACCGACGCCCAGCCGGCGCTGTTGCCCTTCAGGTAGGCCGTGTCGATCTCGATCGCGCGGATCTGGGACTGGGCGGCCAGCCGGTAGCGGATCCAGTCGTTGCCCTGGTCGCGGCGGCGGCGCGTCTCCCAGCCGTCGTCCATCTTGCGCGAACGGCCCGGCTGGATGGTGTTGGTGGCCGGGGAGTAGAAGAGGTTCGAGGCGTCCTCGACCTGGCCGCCGTTCTCCAGCGCGACCACGTCGAAGGTGCCCAGGACCGACAGCCACTCGGGGTCGGGCACGACCTCGCCGTACACGCGCAGGCGCGCGATGCCGCCGTCGGGGTGCTGGTTGACGCGCAGGTGGGTGAAGCGCTGTTCGACCGAGACGGCGAAGCCGTTCGCCGCGTGGCCGCCCACCGCCGTGCGCGGCACCAGCGTCGTCCACTTCACGTCGTCGGACAGCAGCTCCTCGGGCGACGGGGAACCGGGGACCGAGGCACCCTCGACCGACACCGCCTGCGGGTAGTTGCCGCGGAAGTGGGCCGTGTCGACGACGATGCCGCGCACGACACCCGGCGCGCCGAGGCGGACCAGCGCCCAGTCGTGGTCCTCGGCCGTGGGCCAGGGGTGCTCGGCGGAGACGCCGCGCCGGCGCCGGGTCTCCCAGCCGTCCATGATCTTGCCCTTGTGGCCGAAGTGCTCGGGGTCGAACTCGGCCGCCCCGGGCAGCAGGAGGTTCTCCCGCTGGGCGAAGAACTCGTCGTTGGCGGCGATGACTCCGGCGCCGAGCTGCCGGTCGGCGAGGTTGGCGTACTGGGTGAAGGGGAAGTCGGCGGTGCGGTAGTCCGCGTACGGGTCGCCTCCTCCGTAGGGGTTCGCGTCGCCGGTGAAGCTGAGTATCGCCGTCACGGTGATCAGGGGTTCCTTTCGGGAGTCGGCGGGATGCGGGTGCGGAGGGTGGCTTACTGGGGGCGGGAGAGGAGTCGGCCCTTCGGCTCGGTGAACTCGCCTTCCGCGACGATGCGCTCGCCGCGCAGCCAGGTGGACTTCACGACGCCGTACAGGGTCTTGCCTGCGTACGCGGTGACCCGGTTGCGGTGCTGGAGGCCGGCCGGGTCGACGGTGAAGGTCTCGTCGGGGGCGAGGACGGCGAAGTCGGCGTCGCGTCCGGCCTCGATGGCGCCCTTGTCGCGCAGGCCGACCAGGGCTGCCGTGCGCGTGGACATCCAGCGGACCACGTCCTCCAGGCCGTGGCCGCGCCTGCGGGCCTCGGTCCACACGGCCGACAGGCTCAGCTGGAGCCCGGAGATGCCGCCCCAGGCGGTGGCGAAGTCGTCGGTCTTCAGGTCGGCCGTCGAGGGCGAGTGGTCGGTGACGACGCAGTCGATGGTGCCGTCGGCCAGCGCCTGCCAGAGCAGGTCCTGGTTGGCGGACTCACGGATGGGCGGGCAGCACTTGAACTCACTGGCGCCGTCGGGGACTTCCTCGGCGGTGAGCGTCAGGTAGTGCGGGCAGGTCTCGACCGTGACCCGGATGCCCTCGGCCCGGGCGGCGGCGATCAGCGGCAGGGCGTCGCTGGAGGACAGGTGCAGGATGTGCACGCGTGCGTTCAGCCGCTTGGCCTGCGCGACGAGGTTCGCGATGGCCGTGTCCTCGGCGTCGCGCGGCCGGGAGGCGAGGAAGTCGGCGTACTTGGGGCCGCCGTGCTGCGGGGCGGCGGCGAGGTGGTGCGGGTCCTCCGCGTGGACGATCAGGAGGCCGTCGAAACCGGCGATCTCCGCCAGGGACCGGGCGAGCTGTTCCTGGTCGAGGTGCGGGAACTCGTCCACACCCGACGGCGACAGGAACGCCTTGAAGCCGAAGACCCCCGCGTCGTGCAGCGGGCGAAGGTCCTTGACGTTGCCGGGCAGGGCGCCGCCCCAGAAACCGACGTCGATGTGCGCCTTGTCGACGGCCACCTTCTGCTTGACCCGCAGGTTCTCGACCGTGGTGGTCGGCGGGAGGGAATTGAGGGGCATGTCGACGAGGGTGGTGATGCCGCCGGCCGCCGCCGCGCGCGTGGCGGTCCAGAAGCCCTCCCACTCGGTGCGGCCCGGGTCGTTGACGTGTACGTGGGTGTCCACCAGGCCGGGCAGCAGGACGTGGTCGCCGAAGTCCTCCAGGCGTGCGGTGGCCGGGACCTCGGCGTCGTACGGCAGTACGGCCGTGATCCTGCCTGCGGACACGGTGACCGTGGCGGCCCGTGCCCCTTCCGGAGTGATGACACGCGTCGAGCGCAGCACCAGTTCAGCGTCGGACACCCGAACCCCTCTCTCTGCCGCCGTTTTACTTCCAGGAAACGGGATTTACACCCACGTAACGGAATTCAACGTTCTGTTGAAGGAGTCTTCACTCCCGCCACCCCGCCGTCAAGAGGCACACTCCTGGGCAGCACCGCACGAGTGCCCACTCTGGACATTTCCACAAAGCGGAATTAGAATTCCAGCAAGCAGAACGTAGCTACGTACGAGCAGGGAGTCAACCGACTGCCGGGTAGGCTTCTGCCCTTCCTGCCAGTCCCGAAAGGAACGCGCCGTGCCGACGTCCAGCGCCAGCACCAACGACTCCGCCAAGTCCTCCGCCAGCGGCGGGGTCCAGTCACTGGAGCGTGCCTTCGATCTGCTCGAGCGGATGGCGGACGCCGGCGGCGAGGTCGGCCTCAGCGAGCTGTCCGCCACCAGCGGGCTGCCCCTGCCCACCATCCACCGCCTGATGCGCACCCTGGTGGCCTGCGGCTACGTACGCCAGCAGCCGAACCGGCGGTACGCGCTCGGCCCGCGGCTGATCCGGCTCGGCGAGTCCGCGTCCCGACTGCTCGGCACCTGGGCGCGGCCGTACCTCGCCCGGCTGGTCGAGGAGACCGGCGAGACGGCGAACATGGCGCTGCTGGACGGCGACGAGATCGTGTACGTGGCGCAGGTGCCGTCCAAGCACTCGATGCGGATGTTCACCGAGGTGGGGCGGCGGGTCCTGCCGCACTCGACGGGCGTGGGCAAGGCGCTGCTGGCCGGCGTGCCGGACGACGAGGTGCGCGCGCTTCTCGCCCGCACGGGTATGCCGGCCGCGACGGAGAAGACCATCACCACGCCGGACGGTTTCCTGGCCGCGCTGGAGGACGTGCGGCGGCTGGGGTACGCCGTGGACGACAACGAGCAGGAGATCGGCGTCCGCTGCCTCGCGGTGCCCGTGCCGGACTCCCCCACCGCGGCCGCGATCTCCATCTCCGGGCCTGCGGGGCGGGTCACGGAGGCGGCGACGGACAGGATCGTGCCTGTGCTGCAGGGCATCGCCGTGGAGCTTTCCGAGGCGCTGGCCAGCTCGGGCGCCTGAGAGAGGCTGCGATCCGGCCAGGGTCCGGCCCCCGGCCGTGCCGGTCCGCGTGCCCACGGCCGCGACGGTACCGGTGCCCGCGCCGTGGCGGGCCGGAGGAGGCTGCGGCCGTCTTTCGTGGCAGTTGTCGACGAGGCTCGGCCGAGGGCCGGTTCAGTCTCCCTGCCGGTCGCGCGGCGGCTCCCCGAACAGGTCCACCGCGTACCGCACTCCCGACAGTCCGCGCGCCAGGGCGCTGACCGAGCCGATCGCACCGGCGATCAGTAACAGGGATCTGCGCAGGCGCGGTATCTCCGGCATGCCGCCGCCGGCCATCGCGGCCAGGGTGGCCAGCTCGTCCTCGGCTATGCCCCGGTCGGGGAACTCGGACGGGAGCGCGGCGAGTTCGCGGCGCAGCCGGGACACCGCGGTCCGCAGTTCCGCCACCCTCGGATCCTCGTCGCTGCCGGTCACTGACCTCTGCCCCAAGCTCTGCAACACAGCCCTCCCCCCTGGCACGCCGTCGTGCGCGGGTCAGTAAACGCCACGCCGTCCCGCGGCGCCACAGCGCGGACCGAAATTCAGCCCAAGGGAACCGGCTGCCGCGGTCCGCGTCAGGTATGCAGGACGCATGACGGACAAGCGGGACCATCGTGAGGAGATCGCCGGACTGCTGCTCGCGGCGGGTGGCGGCAGACGGCTCGGCGGGCGGCCCAAGGCGCTGCTGGAGCACCGGGGGCGCCCCCTGGTCGAACACGCGGCCGGGGTGCTGCGTGCGGCCGGATGCGACCGGATCCACGTCGTCCTCGGTGCGCGGGCGGACGACGTCCGGGAGCGGGCCGAGCTGAGCGGCTGCGTGCTGGTCGACAACCCCGACTGGGCCGAGGGCATGGGCTCCTCCCTGCGCGCCGGACTCGGCTCGCTCGCCGGTACGGGCGTGCGCGCGGCCCTGGTGAGCCTGGTCGACCAGCCGGGGATCGGGCCGGACGCGGTGGCCCGGGTACTCGGCGCGTACGAGGGCGACACCTCGCTGGTCTCGGCCGCCTACGACGGCGTACGCGGGCATCCGGTGCTCTTCGGCGCGGCCCACTGGACGGGCATCTCGGCGGCCGCCACCGGCGACCGCGGCGCGCGCGCCTACCTGAAGGAACACGCTTCGGCGGTCCGCCTCGTGGAGTGCGCGGACGTGGCCGAGCCGTACGACATCGACACGGAGGCCGACCTGAGCCACCTTGAGTGAACGGGGTGGCACCGAGCGCCACCTTGCCTCGACTCAGAGAATCTCGATATCAACAAACCATTGAAGTTCCACGATGAGGAAACTACTATCCACTGCTCAGAAGCGTCCGACCGCACAGTGGGCGCTCACTGTCCTATTCGTGCCACTAGGCACCCGGTGCCACCGCTGAAGGAAGTGACAGCTCATGTCCGCACCAGCGCCGTCCCCGCTGGCCATCGTCGACGCCGAGCCCCTGCCCCGGCAGGAGGAGGTCCTCACCGACGCGGCGCTCGCCTTCGTGGCGGAGCTGCACCAGCGGTTCACCCCGCGCCGTGACGAACTCCTCGCCCGCCGTGCGGAGCGCCGCGCCGAGATCGCCCGCACCTCCACGCTCGACTTCCTCCCGGAGACGGCCGCCGTCCGCGCGGACGACTCCTGGCGGGTCGCCCCGGCCCCGGCCGCACTGAACGACCGGCGCGTCGAGATCACCGGCCCCACCGACCGCAAGATGACCATCAACGCGCTCAACTCCGGCGCGCGGATCTGGCTCGCCGACTTCGAGGACGCCTCCGCGCCCACCTGGGAGAACGTGATCCTCGGCCAGGTCAACCTGAGCGACGCCTACACCCGCCACATCGACTTCACGGACGAGCGCACCGGCAAGTCGTACGCCCTGCGCCCGAACGAGGAGCTGGCGACCGTCGTCATGCGCCCGCGCGGCTGGCACCTGAACGAGCGCCACCTCGTCGACGCCGACGGCAAGCCGGTCCCCGGCGCCTTCGTCGACTTCGGCCTGTACTTCTTCCACAACGCCCGGCGTCTGCTGGACCTCGGCAAGGGCCCGTACTTCTACCTGCCCAAGACCGAGTCGCACCTCGAGGCCCGCCTGTGGAACGAGGTGTTCGTCTTCGCGCAGGACTACCTCGGCATCCCGCAGGGCACCGTCCGCGCCACCGTCCTGATCGAGACGATCACGGCGGCGTACGAGATGGAGGAGATCCTCTACGAACTGCGCGACCACGCCTCCGGGCTGAACGCCGGCCGCTGGGACTACCTGTTCTCCATCGTGAAGAACTTCCGCGACGGCGGGCCGAAGTTCGTCCTGCCGGACCGCAACGCCGTGACGATGACCGCCCCGTTCATGCGGGCGTACACCGAACTCCTCGTCCGCACCTGCCACAAGCGCGGTGCGCACGCCATCGGCGGCATGGCGGCCTTCATCCCCTCCCGCAAGGACGCCGAGGTCAACAAGGTGGCCTTCGAGAAGGTCCGCGCCGACAAGGACCGCGAGGCGAACGACGGCTTCGACGGCTCCTGGGTCGCCCACCCGGACCTCGTCCCGATCGCCATGGAGTCCTTCGACCGGGTCCTCGGCGACCGGCCGAACCAGAAGGACCGCCTGCGCGAGGACGTCCACGTCGAGGCGGCCGACCTCATCGCGATCGACTCGCTGGCCGCGAAGCCGACCTACCACGGGCTCGTCAACGCCGTCCAGGTCGGCATCCGGTACATCGAGGCCTGGCTGCGCGGGCTCGGCGCGGTCGCCATCTTCAACCTGATGGAGGACGCGGCCACCGCGGAGATCTCCCGCTCCCAGATCTGGCAGTGGATCAACGCGGGCGTCGAGTTCGAGAACGGCGACAGGGCCACCCCGGAGCTGGCCCGCAAGGTCGCCGGCGAGGAACTGGACTCCATCCGCAAGGAGATCGGCGAGGAGGCCTTCGCGGCCGGACACTGGCAGCAGGCCCACGACCTGCTGCTCCAGGTGTCCCTCGACGACGACTACGCCGACTTCCTCACCCTGCCGGCGTACGAGCAGCTGCGCGGCTGACCCCGCCCACGCCCCCGGCGCCACCCGGTGCCGGGGGCGTTCACGTGGACAGCCCGTACCGTCGGCGCTCCTCGGCGGTCAGCGCGCGCAGCTCGTCCGCCGACCGCTCCAGGAGCGCTTCGCACCGCCGGGCGTCCGTGCCGTCGGGCAGCGACCAGGTGTAGCGGCGGTGGTTCTCGCCGATGACGGCGAACGAGCGGCCGTCGCCGGACCAGCGCGCGTCCAGCGGCACCCGGCACTCCAGCCGGGACACCGCCTGGCACTCCCCCGTCTCCGCCCGCCAGAAGGCGACCCACCCGTCCCCCGCGGTCGCGAGCAGGCGTCCGTCGGGGGACCACAGCAGTACGGCGGCCTTCCCGTAGGTGGCGGCGGAGCGCACCAGGGGTGCGCCGTCGTCGGCTCCGCAGATCCGTACGGCCGACTCCCCGTCGAGGAAGGCGAGCCGACGCCCGTCGGGCGACCAGCAGGCCGCGCCGGCGGTGCCCCCCTCGCCCACGGGGATGCCGAGCAGCCGACGGCCGGTCGAGGCGTCCCGGACCACCAGGGGGCCCTCCTTCTCGGCGGTGACCAGATGCCGGCCGTCGGCGCTCCAGGCCAGCACGCCGGTCCCGCGCTCGATCTCCTCGGTCACCGCGACGCGGCTCCCGGTCGCGGGATCCCAGACCTCGACGCGGTAGGTGACCGTGACGAAGTCATGGCTGACCGTGGCGAGGAGCGAACCGTCCGGGGACCACAGGACCCGGTCCACCATGCCGTACGCCGTGGACATCACGGCGGTACCGCGGCCCGAGGCGGGGTCCACGATCTCCACGCGGCCGCCGGGGAAGGACACGGCCAGCCGCCCCCCGCCGGGCTGCCAGGCGACCGACACGGGCTTCGGGTCCCGGGCCGCCACGGCCCTTCTCGATGCGGCGCCGGGCTCCGTGAGGTACACGGCGTCGCCTCCCTCCACGACGGCCGCCACGCGCCCGCCGTCCGAGGAGGCGCTGCGCAGGATGCCGTTCGGCAGTGGCCGGGGGCGCCATGAGCCGGGATCACCGATCCACACGCCGCTGAATGGCGACCGCCAGGCGAAGCAGGTGCTGTCGGCGCGCCAGGCGATCTCCTCGGCACCCCAGGGGACGCGCAGGCGGCGCAGCAGCGTGTGGCCGTCGACCCGCCACACCGTGATCGCCGCGCTCGCCCCCCGGCCGGCGTCGGGCACCGCCACGGCCACCATCTCTCCGTCCGGAGACCAGAAGACACCGCCGGCTTCCACGCCTGCGTCCCACTCGTCCAGGACGGTGCCGTCCCGGGCGGCCCTGATCCGTACGGTACGGCCGGACACCTCCGCGGCTCTGCCGCCGTCCGGGGCCCAGGCGAACCACGAGGTGGTGCCTGGGAGTTCGCCGTCCCCCCTGGCGATCCGCCAGGTCGTCTGCCCGTCCGGCAGCCTCACGACGTGCAGCTCGTTCCAGGAGAACAGCGCGAGGAGGGAGCCGTCGGGCGACCAGGCCAGCGCCATGACCGGCGGCGCCTCGCAGGAGTGACGCACCTGCGCGAGCCGTCCCTGCGGCACGGGCGTGAAGTCGATGATGTCGACGCCTGTGCCGGTCAGCTGGGCGGCGGCGCGCCAGCCGTCCGGTGACAGCCCGAACACCCGGTCTCCGAAGGGACCGGCCGCGCCCGTGGCGGACCAGAACCCGGGAGCGTCGAAGCGTCTTACGGCGAGCGTCTCAGGGGTGTCCACCCAGTAGGCGTCCCCGCCGATGCCGGCTCCTCGCAACTCCCCCGATCCCAAGGACTCCTGACCGACCAGGTCACCGCGAGCCGTCCAGGTGCACAGGTCGCCCTCCGCCCCTATCGTCCGCAGTCGGCCGCTCGCCGGATCCCAGCCGAGCGCGAGCACCTTGCCCGCATGCCCGAGTCCGAGGTTGTCGACCACCGGCCCCCGCCCGATCCCCCACAGGGTCAGCACGGCCTTCTCCGTCGCAGCGAACTCCCGTACGGCGGCAGCCGTGAGCGCCAGCGCCAACTGCCGTTCCCCACGGAGCGCGTAGGACTGCTGCGCTCGCTCGGCGAGATCGTCGGCGCGCTCCTCGGTCGTCGCCTCCTGCCTCGCCCGGGAGGCGGCCACCAGCTCGGCGAGCGCCGCGGAGACGCCGTGCGACCCGGCCAGTTCCCGTGCCTGGGCGAGCCGCTGCCCGTGCAGCAGGTCGTCCGCCGACCGGTCGTTCGCCAGCCAGGCCGCGGCCCGGCGCTCGAGCTCCGTGCTGCGGCGCAGTACGTCCCGGTGACGCTCCGTCAGTTCGCGCAGCCGGGGCCAGTGCCGCAGCAGCGCCTCGTGGACGAGGTCGTAGGCCTCGCCCTCGTCGACGTCCGTCACCAGTCGGGCCTGGCGCAGGTCCTCGACGACCGCCAGCCCGGCCGCGTCCAGGAACGGCCGGCGCACGGACTGCCGGGAGAAGCCCCGCTCGTCCCAGGCGACGAACCTCAGGAGCACCGACTCCACCTGCTCCTCGGGGTGTTCGGCGACGAGCCGTGCGTAGGCGCCTTCCGCGTACCGGGCGATGGCCTGGGACAGCGGGCCGGTCCGCGTCAGCAGCTCCCGCCCGATGACATGGTCCGGGCCCGCCGCCTCGTACAGGTCGCGCAGCAACTGGCCGAGCAGGGGCAGGGCGTCGCCCTCGGTGGCCTCGACCACCAGGTCGTCCACCACGTCCTCGGCGATGTCCGCGCCCGCGGCCCGCGCGGGTCCCGCGATGACGGCCCGGGTCTGCCGCGAGGTGAGCGTACCGAGCGGGAACCGGGTGCGCAGCAGGTCGCCGTACCGCTCCAGCGCGGGGTCGCGCAGGAAGCCGGACGGCAGGGTGAGGACGAGGTGCAGCTGCGGGTGTGCGTGCACCAGCGTCCGTAACGCCCCCAGGAACAGCTCGCGTTCGGTGGGCGAGGTCATGCGGACGACGTCCTCGAACTGGTCGATCGCGAGAACGATCCGCGTCCGGTGCCCCTGCGCCGCTCGCAGCGCGGCCGGACATGCCGTCAGACCGGCTCCGTCCGCGGCCTCCTGACGCATCTCGCCCGCGAGGCGTACGACCGTGTCGTCCTGTCGTTCCGCCGCGCGCGGTGTCAGGACCTGCGCCAGCGCGAGGAAGGGGCTGGAGCCGAGTCGGAGCGGGCCGAGGACCGCCCAGCGGCGGCGCCGCATTTCCGGCAGGAGGCCCGCCGCGACGAAGGAGGACTTTCCGCAGCCGGACGGGCCGACCACGGTGAGCACGCGCTGCGCGGGCGAGCGGCCGGCGGTCAGCGCGCGCACCGCGTCCCGGGTCTCGTCCTCACGCCCGAAGAAGACGTCCGTACGGTCCTCGGCGAAGGCCTCCAGGCCGGGGTAAGGGCTCTCGTCCCGCGTCCAGGGCACCCGGCGCCGCTCCCGCCACCGCAGCCCGACCTCCCAGGCGATCACCGCCGCCACGCCGACCGGAAGCCATACGACGGCGTAGCGGTTCACCGCGCGCAACGGTCCCCACCAGCCGTCCGGGTCCGCCGTGAGGAGGTTGGTGCCGACACCGAAGACCAGTCCGAGCAGCAGCGACGTGAGATCGAGGCTCGTCCTCCGGGTGCCCTTCACCGGACGCCGGACGCCGGAAGGGCCGATAAGCCGGTCACCGGCCGAGCCGATGCACCGCTCCCCGGACAGTCCGATTCACGGCTCCCCGGACGGACCGATACGCCGGTCACCGGCCCGGCCGCCGTCACTCGGCGGCCCTGTCCGAGTGGCCCAGCGGCTTCCCCGGGGCCACGAGGTCGCGGACGAGGCGCTTGACCGCTGTGGGCTCCGGGAAGCCCTGTTCGCGCCGGTCCCAGACGACCTCGTCGTCCACCCGGACGACGAAGACGCCCCCGGTGCCGGGCTTGAGCGACAGCTCGGTCAGCTCGGTCTCGAAGGTGGTGAGCAGCTCCTGTGCCAGCCAGGCGGCACGCGGCAGCCAGCGGCACTGGGTGCAGTACTCGATCTGGACGCGGTGGGTCATCCGAGGTGCACCGACCAATCCTGTTCCGCCGCCGGCTTGCCGTGCAGGTCGGGGACCCGCTTGAGCCAGTCCGGGCGGCCCTGCTGGGACTTCGCCGCGCGGGCGGCCTCCTCGGCCGCGAGTTCAGCACGGCTCGGGAAGTCGGTGGGCAGCCACTCCTGGGACAGCCGTACGCGCGCGAGGAGGTAGTCGACGTAGGCGGCGCGGACGTCGTCGGGCGTGGCGAATCCGGCGTCCTCGGCCAGCCAGGGGTCCGGCACCTCGGCGACGACGGCCCGCAGCAGCTCCTCGGTCACGCGAGGGGCCAGTTCGGCGTCGGCGGCCCGGACGTCGGGGCCGTAGTGCCCGAGGGCGTGGTGACGGAAGTCGTACTTCTTGCCCGGGGTCGTGGTGTCCCAGCGGTGATGGAAGACGAGGGCGGCACCGTGGTCGATGAGCCACAGGCGGGCGGGCGCGGTGCCGAACGTCGGCCAGACCATCAGGTTGGAGCTGTGCACCGTACGGTCCACGTTGGCGGTCAGGGCGTCGAGCCAGACGATCCGGCCGGCCTCAAGGGCGTCCACGGGGAAGCTCTTCGCGATCTCCGGGGTGAAGTCCTTCGCCCCCGGCAGGTAGTCCATCCCCAGATTCACGCCCGCGCTGGCCCCGTGCAGATCGCGCACCTCCTGGTGCGGCTCGTCGGCGGCGATGCCCGGGTCGAAGTGCACGAGGACCAGTTCGGGGAAGCGCAGGCCGAGCGCCCGGGCGAGCTCACCGACGATCACCTCGGCGACCAGCGCCTTGTGGCCCTGTGCAGAGCCGGTGAACTTCACGACGTACGTGCCGAGGTCGTCGGCCTCGAAGACTCCGGGCACGGAGCCGCCGGACCTCAGGGGGGTCACATAGCGAACGGCAGTCACATCGCGCAGCACACCGGCCAGGGTAAGGCAGGGCGGGATCCAGCCGTCGGCGTGGATTCCCGGCCCGCGTGATGGCCGGGCTGGCAGCATGGTCAGGCGCGGCGCACCGGACCGGCGCCACGGACGACGAAGGGGACGCCGAATGCGTGGTGGCAGGGTCGCGGTCGTGGGCGGGAGCATCGCGGGCTGCGCGGCGGCACTCGCGCTGGCGCGGGGCGGGACCGAGACGATCACGGTGTACGAGCGCGCGTCGGGTCGCCTGGCCGACCGCGGGGTCGGACTCGCCGTACACAACGCCCGCTACGCGGAGCTGGAGGCCGCCGGCCATCTCGACGCATCGATGCCGTGGGTGCGGATGGTCCGCCGCCGCTGGTACGTCCGCGACGACGTGGCGGCGAACGGCCCGCTGGGCCGCGTGATCGCCACGATGCCCTTCCCGTTCCGCACCTACACCTGGGGCCCGCTCTGGCACGAGCTGCGCCGCCGGGTGCCCGGGTCGGCGGACTTCCGGCCCGGCTCGGCCGTCGAAGCGGTCGAGGTGACACCGGACGGCGCCGAGGTGCACGCGAACGGGCGCACCGAGCGATACGACGTGGTGATCGGCGCGGACGGCTACCGCTCCACGGTGCGTGCGGCCGTGTACGCCGACGTCCGCCCCGGGTACGCCGGATACCTCGCCTGGCGCGGCGCCTACCCGTCGGCCCGGCTGCGCGACCCGCAGCTGTGGGCCGAGGACGAGTGCGCGTACGTCGTCTTCGAGGGCGGCCATCTCATCGTGTACCGGATCCCGGACGGGGCGGACGGCGGCCACCGGGTCAACTGGGTCCTGTACACGGCCCCGCCGCCGGGCCTGGACCAGGGCCTGGAGACCCCCACGAGCCTGCCTCCGGGCACTGCGGGCGACGGACTGCGCGCCCATCTGGCCTACGTCGCCGCCGATTTGCTGCCTCCCTACTGGGGCGACCTGGTACGGGGGACGACCCACGACGAGCTGTTCCTGCAGCCCATGTACGACTTCACGGCGCCCCGCTACGCCGTGGGCCGTGCGCTGCTCATGGGCGACGCGGCCGCGGTGGCACGACCGCACACCGGCGCGGGTGCCGTCAAGGCGCTGCAGGACGCCACGATCCTCCAGTCGGCCCTGACGTCGACGACCACCTGGTCCGAGGCCCTGGCCGCGTACGACGCCGATCGCGCGCCCGCCGGCCGGGTCATGGTCGACCTGGGGCGACGGCTCGGCCGGGCCCTGGTCCAGGAGACCCCGAGCTGGCGGACGCTGGACCAGACCGGCCTGGAGACGTGGTGGAAGCAGGCGGACGGGACGGGGGCGTTCGGGGGGCGGGAGCTGAAGGGCTAGGTCCTGTCGTCAAATTCCCGTCGTCGCCCGAAGGGCGGCCTCGCGGCGTCTGGTGCGTGCTCTCGGCCTGCCGGGCGGAAGTCCTCGTACTGGACGTACTTGGGCTTTCGCCCGGTGCGGCGAGAGTGCGTGCCAGGCGTCGTGGGGCAGACGGGAATTTGACGACAGGGCCTAGGAGTGTCCCGCGTCTCCGGCAGGACCCGCGGGACGGTCCTGGCTAGCCCCTGTCGCCCAACGGGTTCGGCAGCGGCAGGTAGCGGGCGTCCGCGCCGTCCGCTCCCGTCCAGCGCAGCAGCAGGTTGGTCTTGCCCGGCAGGGTCGGCGAGGCGAGCAAGGCCGGGATCTCGGGAAGGTCGTGCCGGGCGAGTTCGCGGCGGGCGGTGGGCCAGGGGTCGAAGCCGGGGTGGTGTTCGGCGAGGGCGGCGGCGATCTCGCTGAGGTGGTTGACGACCAGGCAGTAGACGAGCCGCTCCCAGCCCGCGGCCCGGGGCACGTCCGGCAGGACCTTGGCACCCTCGGCGTCCCGGAACAGCGCCTGCACGGGCGTGCCGGCCGCGTCCACGGCGACCAGCGTGTTCTGCAGGTGCGCCTCGATCACGACCCCGTGGGCGTCGAACGCCGTGAGGGCGGGCGGGACCACCTGCCGCAGGTACGCCTCCCACCAGGCGTCCGGACCGGCCGTGGTGGCCAGGGGGCTGCCCTCGAAACCCTCCGCGAGCCCGGCCGCGAGCAGCGGGGTCGCACTTGGCAGCAGGTGGCCGCGCAGCCCGTCCCGCACGAGCACGGCCAGCTCCTCGAAGGCGAAGTCGGCGGTGCGGTAGCCGCGGTCGCTCAGCCAGGCCGCGGGCGGGCCCATGGCGGCGAAGGCGGCGGTGGCGGCCGAATCGGTGCGGCGCAGTTTCAGCAGGTCATGTCGCCACAGCCGACGGATGTCGTTGGTGATCCGCACATCCAGGCTGAACTTCAGGAACAGATCGCGCCGGGGCTCGTACACCGTACGGATCGCCGCCGTGGGCCAGACGTCGAAGGCGGTCGTGCCGAGCCGGACCAGGCGGCCGTCGGCGAAGGCCGGGGCGAGGTCGCGGGCGACGAGGTCGAGCTGCCAGGGGTGGGCGGGCAGCAGCCGGTACCCGGGCGGGGCCGTGCCGAGGGCGTCCAGGGCGCGCGTGTCGCCCTCCTCGACCATCTGGTCCTCACGGACGCCGAGCAGCACCAGCGGGAAGTGCGCATGGGCCTCGGGTGCGTACGGCAGCCAGGCCGCGACCGGGCCGCCGCCGCGCGCCTTGGGAGCCGGGTGGTAGGGGTGACCGGTGATCAGGGACTGCTCGGAGCGCAGGTACGGGTCCTCGGGAGCCGTCGCCCCGGCGCGGGCGGTGAGCAGGGCGGCGACCGCGTCCCGGCTGTCGATCATCTCGGTGGGCAGGTCGCCGTTGGACAGCCCGGTGTGCCGGCGCAGCTCCTCGGCGACGAGTTTGACCAGTTCGGAGTGGCCGAGCCGGTGCCAGTCCCCCGCGGCCTGCACCTCGGGGTCGGCGGGCCGCCGCCCGGGCCGCACCCGCAGCAGCCGGCCGGTCCCGGGCAGCCGGAAGACCGGCCGTGGCCCGGCGGCCGGATACGGCTCGGCGACCTCTCGCAGCAGGCAGTTGAGGAGGGGGGCGGCCGCGTAGGCGTCGGCGCGGTGTCCGACGGTGTCGGCGGGGGGGTTGAGGTCCACGCGATCCATTCGTTCTTCGTCCTGGGCCCGAGCGATCAGTATGAATGGCTTCCCCGACCATCGTGCCCTGAGCTGTCCGTACCCGAGGAGCCTCCAGCCGGCCGATACCGGGGCGGGCTATCCGCGCTCGGTGGTTTCCTCCAGCTGGATCCACTGAACGTTCATGTCTCTGCCGGCGAGTTCGGCTCGCAGATTTGTCTCGGAGTCCGTCGTGCCGGTGGCCAGGAGGGTGTAGCGCTTGGTCCCGGCGCCGCGCGCGAGGAAGGCGGTGGCGTCGGGAATTCGCCCCTGTGCGGGTGGGGGCGGGAGGAAGGCGGGGTGCAGGAGGTGAAGGGCGTCCATGTTCACCGCAGGGCTGTGGCGAAGGATCGGTAGTTCGTTCTCGTCGGCCCCGTACATCCGGATCACCGCCCGTGCGGCCTCGTGGGCGGGGCCCACGGGGATGCCTGCGCCCACGCAGCGGTAGAACTGGGTGGCGAAGGTGATGGCCATGCGGTCGCTCACCTTCGCGGGGTAGCCGATCGCGCAGCCGGTGACCTCGGCCAGGTCCTGGGCGATGAGATCGGTGCCGCAGGCGTTGAGCACGACGAGCCGCACCTTCTTGCCTGCAGCGGCCAGGAGGTCGCCCAGTCCTTGGGTGACCAGGGGTGCGTCGCCGCCGTCCGAGGTCAGGACGCGCAGGCCGGTGTCACTCGCGTGCCCGGAGAAGTGCAGCACCGTCGGCTCGTGGTCCAGCAAGTGGCCGAGGATGTCCTCGCCCTGTACAGCCTGGGCGGTGCGCAGGGTCAGCCCGTCGCGGTAGCGGGCCTCACGGATGACGCGGTCGACCTGCCGCTGCTCCTCGCCGGTGTCCGGGCCGCCGAGCCGGGCGGCGACCGCGGACAGCATCAGGACGCCCGTCGGCTGTGGTCCGGTCACTCCTCGGGCGCCCGAAGCGGTGGGGCGACCACCGCCTGGAGGATTTCGCCGAGCGGGGCGGCCCGGGTGGGGCGCGCGGCCATCAGGGCTGCGAGTTCGGCCACTGCTCGGTTGCGTTCGTCCGCGTCGGGGGTCTTTACGTGTGCCGCGGCGCTCAGGACGTGCGCGGGTGCGGAATCGGTGACCTGCACCGCCGCTCGGACGGCTGCGATAGGGGCACCCGACCTGCCGTCGGCGTCGGGGCTGTCGTCGAGGGCCTGGGCTGCCAGCCAGTGCACCGCGGCTGCCCATGGATCGTCGTACACACCGTCCTCGATGAGCGCGAGCCAGCCGAGCGCCGGTCCGTCTGCGGCTGCCAAGGCCTTCTGGACACGGGTGTGCAGGGCTTGTCGGTCTTCCAGGAGCCGGTAGGCGTCGTCGATGCCGTCGACTGCGGCCATCGCAGCGATGGCCCGATGGACGGCGACCACTTGGTCCGCGCCCTCAAGGTTCTCGCCCATGACGGCCAGCGCCGCATCCGCGTCGGGGGCGAGCAGGTCGGCTGCGTGGTCGGCCAGGTACGCCGCTGAGGCCGACCAGCCCTCGTCGTCGGTGGTCGTCCGAATCCAGGCGGTCAGGATCTCTGGCAGCACGAGTGGCCGGTACACCGTGTCCACCGGAACGCCGGACAGCAGCTGCTCCAGCATTTCGATGTGGAAGTCAGCGGGTCCGCCCAACAGCGACCACTCCCGCATGGCGGCACGGGAGTCGGCGTCGAGCAGGGCAGGGTGCGTGGTGACGAAGTCCCGTGACTCGGCCCATGTCCTCGTGTTGAGCCAGTCTGCGGTCAACCGGAGGGCTTGTTCCGTGAGTTCCAGCCAGGACGGCGACTCGAAGACGACACTCCGGTCCGCGTACAGCCGTGCGACGCTTTCACGCACTTCAGGATCGGATGCGGCGGCGTCCCGCAGACTCTGGTGGATTCGGAAGACCATTTCGTCGTTGGTGACGATGTCCGGGGCGAGTAGGCCGCACAGCGCCTCGGTGCCGTCGCCCGTCTCGCCGTTCCTCAGAAGGAACAGGGCCCGATGGTAGGCGAGTTCTGTTGCAGCCTGCGGCGGACCGGACCACTCGGCGATGATCTCCTCGTAACGCTGAAGGGCATCCTGGAGCCGTCCCGTCTCCGACAGCCGGTTGGCGAGGTTGTTCAGTGCGATGACCAGGTCAGGGAGATGAGGATCGGGATTGGCCTCAGCGAGCACGCGACTGATACCAGCAGCTTCCTCGGCCAGGGCCAGAGCCTCCTGACGCCTCCCCACCTCCCACGACCCGACGGCAAGGTTGTTCAACACGTTGGCCAGGTACGGGAGATAAGCATCGGAATTGGCCTCAGCAAGCACACGATAGATGCCGACCGCCTCCTCCACCGGGGCCAGGACCTCCTGACGCCTCCCCACCTCCGACAACCGGATGGCCAGGTTGTTCAACGCACCGGCCAAGTCAGGTAGATAAGCATCGGAATTGGCCTCAGCAAGCACACGATAGATGCCGACCGCCTCCTCCACCGGGGCCAGGACCTCCTGACGCCTCCCCACCTCCGACAACCGGATGGCCAGGTTGTTCAACGCACCGGCCAAGTCAGGTAGATAAGCATCGGAATTGGCCTCAGCAAGCACACGATAGATGCCGACCGCCTCCTCCACCGGGGCCAGAGCCTCCTGACGCCACCCCACCTCCGACAGCCGGTTGGCGAGGGTGTTCAACACGTTGGCCAGGTACGGGAGATAAGCCTCGGAATTGGACTCAGCAAGCACGCGACAGATCCCAGCAGCTTCCTCGGCCAGGACCAGAGCCTCCTGACGCCGCCCCACCTCCGACAACCCGACGGCAAGGGTGTTCAACGCACTGGTCAGATCGGGGAGATAAGCATCGGGAATGGCCTCAGCAAGCACACGATAGATGCCGACCGCCTCTTCCGCCGGAGCCAGAGCCTCCTGACGCCTCCCCACCTCCGACAACCGGATGGCCAGGTTGTTCAACGCACCGGCCAAGTCAGGGAGATAGGCATCGGGAATGGTCTCGGCAAGCACACGACGCAGCCTGACAGCTTCTTCCGCCAGGGCCAGAGCCTCCTGACGCCGCCCCACCTCCGACAACCGGTTGGCGAGGTTGTTCACCGCCATCGCCAGGTCGGGGAGGTTGGCTTCTTGGTTGATCTCGGCGAGCACGCGACGCAGCCTGACGGATTCCTCAGCTGGAGCCAGAGCCTCCTGACGCCGCCCCACCTCCGACAACCGGATGGCGAGAGTGCTCAACGCGCCGGCAAGGTCGGGGAGATAGACATCGGGAACGGCCTCGGCAAGCACGCGGTAGATCCCAGCAGACTCCTCGGCCGGAGCCAGAGCCTCCTGACGCCTCCCCACCTCCGACAACCCGATGGCAAGATTGTTCAACGCACCGGCCAAGTCAGCGAGATAAGCATCGGGATTGGCCTCGGCAAGCACACGACGCAGCCTGACAGCTTCTTCCGCCAGGGCCAGAGCCTCCTGACGCCGCCCCACCTGCGACAACCCGATGGCAAGGTTGTTCAATACGCCGGCCAGGTCAGGGAGATAAGCATCGGGATTGGCCTCAGCAAGCACACGATTGATGCCGGCAGCTTCTTCTGCCAGGGCCAGAGCCTCCTGACGCCGCCCCACCTCCGACATCCGATTGGCGAGGGTGTTCAACGCGCCGGCCAGGTCAGGCCGGTAGGCAGCGGGTTCGGCCTCAGCAAGCACGCGATAGGTGCCGGCAGCTTCTTCGGCCGGGGCCAGAGCCTCCTGACGCCGCCCCACCTCCGACAATCGGTTGGCGAGGGTGTTCAACGCGCTGGCCAGGTACGGGAGATAAGTCTCGGAATTGGACTCAGCAAGCGCGCGATAGATACCGACCGCCTCTTCCGCCGGGGCCAGAGCCTCCTGACGCCTCCCCACCTCCGACAACCGGATGGCCAGGTTGTTCAACGCACCGGCCAGGCCGGGGAGATAGGCATCCCGGTTGGCCTCGACAAGCGGCCGCAAGGCGGTGACGCCGGGTCCGCCCGCGGCAAGGGCATGATCGGGCAGATGCCGTCGCAGATAGAGGTTGGCCAGTTCCGGGCTGGCACCGTTCGCAGTCTGACCAAGGCTGAGACCGACAAGGGCGCGCACGATCGCGAGAGCAACCGCATCAGCGTGCCCAACACCTGCCGCGCCACGCAGGTAGCTGATGAGCTCACGGTGGTAGAGCCGATAAACGGCCTGATGCCCGTCACTGTCCTCGACGATGTAGCGCCCGTAGTGCTGGAGAAGCCAGTCGATGTCCTCCGGCCCATACGCCGTGTCGCGGTTACCGACAGCCTGCGCTGCCGTCTGCCAGACGCCATGCGCGGGCATGCCATTGCCGGCGGCCCAGGCAAGGGCCGTGAGCAGGTCCGTGGCGGCGTCGGGAAGCTCATGGCCGTCGCGGACCCTGGTGTGGGCGGTGGCGAGGTCGCGGGCGAGTGCGTCGGTGATACCGGCGGGGACCAAGTCTCGCCAGGGCCGGTCGGGATCGTCGGCGAGGGTGCGGGCGAGGTGGGAGGCGACGATACGGGCGAAGAGGAACCCGCCGCCGGCGGTGCCGGCCCGTTCGGCCAGGACGGGCGCGATGTCGTCGGCGGTCTGCTCCGCGATGCCGTCGGCCCGGAGGCGGTGCCGCACGTAGTCGGTGATGTCAACGGTGGTGTCGTGATCCTGGTCCAGGTCGAGGATGCGGACAGTACGTGTGAGGGCGGCCTCCAGCGGATCGCCCGGTTCCTGGTGTGGTTGAAAGGGACGGTCGCGGGAGGCGAGAAGTACGGTGCACAGGCGGCTGAGGGGGACGAGGAGTTGCTCGGCGATGGAAGCGGCCTGGCCCGGGGATGCCTCGTCGAGGCCGTCGAGGACCAGAACGTGGCACCGCCCGGGAGGGGTCTTCGAGCGTTCGACGTGGGCGATCAGGTCAGCGGGGGTCTTCGGCTCGGGCAGGCCCAGTCGGTAGGCCAGGGCGTGGGCGAGATCCTGTACGCCCATGCCACGCAGGTGAACGGCCGCGTCCACGCTGCGCTCGCCGGGATCCGGGTCATCCTCCGTGAGAGGGGCATGCGCCATCAGAGCGGCGCGCTCACTCGGGTCCGAGAGAGCCGCGATGCGGCCCGCGACAGCGGACTTCCCGACCCCGGCGCTCCCGGTCAGCAGGAACATCCCCGCCGCCCCGGTGGCGAGCCAGTCGGTGATCTCCCGCAGCGCGCGTCGGCGGCCGGTGAAGAACCAGCCCTCCTCGGTCGGGTCGATGCCCCTGGCGGCGAGCACCAGGTGTTCGACGAGAGCTTCGCGTTCGACGGACTCGGGGAGCCAGAGCGGGTTGCGGAAGATCGGAGCAGGACGGCCGGCGGAGGCCCGCACGGGGAGCTGGCCGCTGTCGGGCCAGTCCTCCAGCACGGCGAGCGCGAGCGTCTCCCCGGTGATGCCTTCGTTGCGCACGCTCCACTCATGGCGGTAGCGGCCGCCCCGCCGCTCCTGGCCATGGGTGCCGGTGGAACGGTACGGACCGTCCTTCAGCAGCCTTAGCACCATTTCCAGGAGCAGCCCCCGAGCCCCGGCGGCCTTCTCGTGGGCCTGACAGGCTGCGAGCACGCCGATCCAAGCGGTGCGGGGTTCGGGCAGGCTGCGGTCCTCCCAGGCGCTGAGCGCATGGTCGAGGGCGGGGAGGGCGCCGGCGCCGGAGTGGCAGGTGTCGAGGAGGATCAGGACCTGGTCGGCGCGGCTCGTCAGGGCCTGGCTCGCGAGGTTCTCCGGGGAGTAGAACCTGTCCCGGTTGCCGAGGCCCCTGCGGGTGGCATGGGTGACGAGCTGAAGGTCCCGTACGTTGTCGATCTCGGCGTGCCCGGACCAGGCGACGACGGCCGGGCCGTTGCCGCCGCGTTCCGACCAGGTGTCGGACCACTGGTTGAGCGCGTCGACCAGGCTGCCCTGTCCGGGGTTCTTCAGGATGGTCCCGCGGTAGCCGAACCGGGCCATGGCGGCGGCCAGCTCGTCGACCTGTTCGACCGCGCCGGGGAGCGGTCGGAAGGCCGGGTCCTGGTAGGAGTCGAAGACGACCGCCAGGAACGTGCCCTCGGCGTCCGCACCGTGGTGGGCGGGGTCCTGCGTATCGGTACCGGCCAGGTCTTCCGGGGCCGCGGTCTGGTCGCTCATACGTCGCCTTCGAGGATCAGGGTCAGCGCGGTCACCGCCGTGCCCGCGTCGTCGAGTGAAGCGTGCAGGGAGACCGTGTAGGCGCCCGGGCCGAGGCCGCCGAAGGCACCCTCGTACCGGCCGCCGCCGAGGTTGCGCAGGGTGCGGGTCGCGACAACCGTGCCGTCCTCGGCGGTGGCGGTGGCCCGGACGGCGAGCGCGTCCGCTCCCTCCCGGGTGGTGGCGGCCTCGGCCTCCACGCGCAGGGGCTCGCCCGAGGCCAGGTATTCGGGGACACGGACGCTGAGCGGATAGGCGGGCAGCGATCCCCGGTACACGGCCGGGGCGGGGGCGAGCCAGTCGTACAGGTCATCGCGGACTCTGGCGTGGCCTTTGATCGCGCCGTGGTTGGCGAAGGAGGAGCGGACGGTCGCGTTGTCGTCGAGGGTGAGTTCGGCGGGGTAGGCGGCGAATCGCGGCACCCTTCCGTCGCCGCCCTCGTCCTTGCCCTTGATCGTCTCGATGAGCCGCAACCGGCCGTCCTGCACGGCGGCCGTGGTGGGTGTGGGCTGGCGGACACCGACGACCGGGAGGCAGAGCCGGTCCGAGCCGCCCCGTCGTACGCGCTCGAGGGCGGCGGTCCGGATCTCCTCGTGGAAGCAGCAGGCGTCCGTGAGCAGATTCCGGTCGACTCCTTCGAGTGCGGTGGTCAGCTCCCTGGGATAGCGGAGGCCCTCGGGACTCTCGATGCAGGCGTAGGCCGGTGTGAGCTGATGGACGGAGGGCAGGCTGCGGCTGAAGGCGGTCAGGTCCGCGGCCAGCGGGCCCAGGCCGATGCGGTGCCCGTTGACCAGGGACTCCAGTGCGCCGATCGAACCGCGGTGCGGGGTGCCCAGGGTGATGAGCTGTCGGGTGACCTCCGCGCCGCCCAGGCACTCCACCCAGTAGCGGCCCACCAGTCCGCCCATGGAGTGGCAGATGAGACGCACCTTCGCCTCCGCCCGGTGCGGGGCGGTGGCCCGCCAGCGCCCGAGCGCCTCGTCGACCCGGGCGGCCAGCAGGCGCGCGTTGTAGCGGCAGGACAGGCGCCAGTCGTAGGCGAACTCGACCAGGTTCACGGGTGCGTCCGGCCGGTCGCCGGGCAGCGCGCGGCGCAGTGTGAAGGTGCGTTCCAGCCAGCCGAGCAGGTCGCCGTAGCCGTCGACGAGCGGGCGTACGCCGGGAATCGCGTGCAGGGAAGGGGCGAGCCCGGTGGGGGCGACCCCGTCGCCGGGGTGTCCGTCGCCGATGTCCGTCGGGAGCCGAAGGTCCTTGACGGAGCCGAGGAACGTGGTGATTCCCCGCCGGAGCGCTCCCGGAGAGGGGCCCCACACCTCCTTGCCGTCCACCGCCAGACGGCTGCCCGTGATCCCCGGGACAACGACTGCTAAGTCCTCGACCGGCTCACGCCGCACTGCTCCCCCTGAAAGGTCCCGCCGCTCGTCGCAGGGTCCGCCCGGCCTGCGGCCTGTGCCCGGGGCAATGGCCACGCCCCCGGCCTCCCTGAGTATCAGACCGGCGAGCCCGACGTCCGGCCAATCGCACAAATCGCCCCCGGACGCAGGCGTTCGCAGATCGCTCGTGCCGGCGCACCGCCGTCGGCGCCGGACACCGGGCGGCTGGTGTCCGTGCGGCTGTTCCTTCGTCCGGGGCCCGAGCGACCAGTATGAATGCCGTCCCTGACAATCGTGCCCTGAGCTGCCCGTACCCGAGGAGCCCCCGTGTACCACTCCCCCACCGCCGAGGCCGACGTCGCCGAGGAGCTGGGCGTCGTCCGGCCCGGCCTGCTGCCTCGGTACCGGGCCGAGCTGCCGGGTGCCCGCGCGGCGGTGCTGACGCGGCTGTGGCGGGGGCTCGCCCATGAGCCGCTGCCGTGGGTCACCGGGCGGATCCGGGGGGTGCACAGCCTTGCTCTGCGGCTGGCCGACGGGCGGACCCTGCACGGCCCGCACGCGGACCCGTACGCGACCGGCGGGTACGTCACCGCTGTCCGGCTGGACCGGGAGCGGTACGACGATCCGGCGCGCCTGATGAGCGACCTCGCGGTGCCGCACGCGGCGGGCTTCGCGGTGGAGCTCGGGCACAGTGTGGCCTCGCTCGCGCTCTCCCGGGCAGGGGCCGATCGCTCGAAGGAGTGGCCCGAGCGGGACTGGGAGTGGGAGCAGCGGGTGGTGGACGGGCATCCGTTCCATCCCAACTGCCGTTCCCGGCCGGGTTTCTCGGTGGCCGACCAGCTGGCGTACGGTCCGGAGCACCGGCCGGTGGTCGGCCTCGGCACGGTCGCCGTACCGGCCGCCGAGTGCCTGGTGTCCGGGGACTGGCCGGAGGAACTGCGGGACCCGGAGCGCGTGTTGCTGCCGGTGCACCCCTGGCAGGCGGCCCATGTGCTGAAGCGGTCGTACGACCCGTGGCGTCCCGCGCATCCGCTGATGTCCCTGCGCACGCTCGCGCTGCCCGGCGGTCCGCATGTGAAGACCGCGCTGAGCGCCCGGCTGACCTCCTCGGTGCGGGACATCTCCACGTACTCCGTCGGGGCGTCCGCGGCCCTGTCGGCCTTCGCGACGGATCTGGCCGCGCGCACGGACGGGCTGCTGCACGTGACGCGCACCCTCGGCGCGGCGACGGCCCACTCGCCCGATCTGGCCGCGCTGCTGCGGGAGTCGCCGGAGGTGTACGCGGGTCCGGGCGAGCGGGTGCTGCCGGTGGCGGCGCTGCCCACCACCGGCCTTCCGGACTCCCCGGCCTGGCTGGCCGGGTTCGCCCGCCTGGCCCTCACGGTCGGCCTGCGGCTGCTGGACCTGGGGGTGGCGCTGGAGGCCCACGGGCAGAATCTGCTCGTGGTGCTCGCAGCGGACAACTCGCCGCTCCGTCTCGTCTACCGCGACCTCGCCGACATCCGTATCAGCCCGGCCCGGCTGGCCGGTCACGGTATCGCCGCGCCGCCACTGACGGGCCGGCTGATCACGGACGATGTGACGACCCTGCGCCGCAAGCTGTTCGGCTCGCTGGTGGCGGGCGCGCTGGCCGGCACGGCCGGCTCGGGGCGCGCCCTGGCCACGGCCCTGGCGGCCGCCCTGCCGGACCTGCCCCGCACCCCCGACCTGGCGGCCCTGCGCGAAGGCCCGTTGCCCACGAAGGCGTTGACACTGATGCGGCTGTCCCCTGACACCCCGGGCGACCAGTGGACCTCGCTGCCGAACCCGCTCGTTTTGGAGCCCGGCGCCTCTGATCAATAAGATCCGCCGATGATCAGAAGACAACGGCTGGCGGCGGGCGTCTGCGCTCTGCTCGCCGCCCTGACGGCCGGGCTCGCGGTCCCGTCCACGGCTGTGGCCGACGAGACGGAACAAGCCGCTCCGAAGGTCGAACTCGTACTGGACGTCAGCGGTTCCATGCGGACGCGGGACATCGACGGCGGCTCCCGGATGGCCGCCGCGAAGCAGGCGTTCAACGAGGTGCTCGACGCGACGCCCGAGGAGGTCCAGCTCGGCATCCGCACGCTGGGCGCCAACTACCGCGGCAACGACCGCATAACGGGCTGCAAGGACACCGAGCAGCTCTACCCGGTCGGCCCGCTGAACCGGACCGAGGCGAAGACCGCGGTGGCCACGCTGGCGCCGACCGGGTGGACACCGATCGGCCCGGCGCTGCAGAAGGCGGCCGCCGACCTCGACGGCGGTGACGGCACCCGCCGTATCGTCCTGATCAGCGACGGCGAGGACACCTGCCAGCCGCTCGACCCGTGCGAGGTGGCCCGCGAGATCGCCGCCAAGGGCATCGGGCTGACCATCGACACCCTCGGCCTGGTGCCGGACGCCAAGACCCGCGAACAGCTCAGCTGCATCGCGGACGCGACGGGCGGCACGTACACCGACGTGCGGCACAAGGAAGAACTCAGCGACCGTGTCGGGCAGTTGGTCGACCGTGCCGCCGATCCGGTGGTGACGCCGGTGGCGACCGAGGGTGCGAACGAGTGCGCGAAGGCGCCGTCGCTCAAGTCCGGGCTGTACACGGACCGTGCGGAGTTCGGCCAGCAGCGCTGGTACAAGGTGGACGTCAACCCCGGCCAGGAGCTGCGCGCCTCGGTGAGCGTGGCGGACGACCGGGCCGTCGACCCGAACTACGGGGTGCTGCTGCGGGCGGTGACCGTGCACGACCGGGAGATCGTACGCGGTGAGGCCGCGGGCACCGGCCGTACGGACGTGATCTCGACCGGTCTGCGCTATCCGAGGCCGGAGAGCGACGACGATGACACCGCCACCGCCGAGACCGTGTGCCTCCAGGTCACCAACTCCTTCTCGGCCGCCGCGGGCGTCAAGACCTCCCCGGGTCTGCCGCTGGAGCTGACCGTCGACGTCGTGGACGGTCCGAGCAAGGCGAGCGACGTGGCCTCCTTCGGCCTCGGGCGCGGCTGGTGGCTGCTCGGCGCGCTGGTACTGGCCGGCTTCCTGGCCGGTCTGCTGTGGGGCTGGCTGTCGCGCTGGCGGGTCGCGGTCTGGAGGACGAACTGATGCGTATCACGCGAGTACTGGGCGCCGCGCTGCTGGCGCTCGGGCTGGCCGCCGGGCCTGCGGCCGCCGACTCCTCCCCGTCGCCGAGCGCCACGGACGACGGCAAGGCACCCACCCAGGCGGGCACGTCGTTCCGTACGGCGACCGAGATCGAGCAGGGGCAGCAGGCCACCGCGTCCGCTTCCACCGGCGACTACCTGTACTGGTCGTTCCCCGCGGACGCCGGGCAGCGCCCGACCGTCAGGGCGACCGTGAAGCTGCCCCGGACGCACGGGGCGCAGAGCTGGCAGATCGACGTGTACGACGGTCTGCGGCGGCGCCAGTCCTGCCAGTACGGTGCGGCGACCCGTACCGCCGAGCAGGGCGCGTCCTCGGTCCAGCTGGCCTGCGTGCTGCGCACGGTGCGTGCCTGGTCCGAGCCGTGGGCCAACGACCCGCTGCCGGGCACGTACTACGTCCGGCTCACCGTGGTGAACCTCGCGGCCTCCGACCTGGGTCAGCCGGTGAGCGCCGAGGTGCGCGTCGACTCCAAGGACATCGGCGGCGCGGCGGCCGTGGACGGTTCACTGGCCGAGCCGCTCGTGCCGGGCGTGGCCGTCAAGTCCCGGGCGGAGAAGGACGACTCGAAGGCAGCGGTGCTGTCGAGCCTCGAACCCGACGACGGCTGGTCCTCCGGCTGGTGGTCCGACCGCTGGGTGTGGACCGCGGTGGGCGGGCTGCTCGCCGCGCTCGCGGGCATCGGGGGATACACGCTCACGCGCGGCTCGGGCCGACCGTCCCGGGTGCCGCCGAGTGCCTGAGGTGACATAGGCGCAACGGCTGAAGGCCCGCCGGTCGGCGGGCCTTCAGCTTCTCCCGACCGCCCACCCGACTCGCTCGACCGAAGAGCCGCCCGAAGAGCCGTGCTCCGGGGCGGCGGCACGATCCACGCCTTCCGCCGCCCGGCCCGCCACCGCCCGGCCGAAGCACCGCGGACCGCCTGAGCGCCGCAGGCGACCGGCTCCGGCCCAGGCCGACCAGTACCCCGGCCCGGACAGCCTCCCGCGACCCCGGCTCCCCACCGGCAGCCGCACAGGTCTCACGTCCAGCCCGAAGCCGCACGTCTTCCACCCGCCCCTCCGCCGCCCGGCGCGCAGCCGGAGAGTGCAGCGGACTGCCGGCTCCGCGGACCACTGCGCACGCCCCGAGCTGGCCTCCCCGCCTCACGCCTCCCGCAGCGCCTTCGCGAGCGTGCCCTCTCCGGTCACCGTGACCCGCCCGGCCCGGACGGCGTCCAGCAGCGCCAACTCCCCGCCGGCCACGGCCGTGCAGGTCTCGGTGTCCAGCCGGAGCCGCGCGTCCGCCTCGCGGGGCGCGGGACCGTCGCCGTACACCGGCCCCTCCTCGGCGCCGACGCGCAGATGAAAGTCCCCCTCGTCCAGCCGGACTTCCACGAGCCCCTCCCCTTCGAGGGCCCGCAGCAGGGGCAGCGCGAACCAGTGGGCGCGCACCGCGTCCGTCGGCCGGCGCTCGCCCAGTTCGGCCTGCCCCCACTCCCCGAGCGCCTGCAGCACCGGCAGCAACTGCTCTCCACGGGAGGTGAGTTCGTACACGTAGGCCGCTCCCGGCGGCGGCAGTCGCCGTCGGGTGGTGAGCCCGTCGCGTTCCATGTCCTTCAGCCGTGAGGCGAGTACGTCCGTGCTCACGCCGGGCAGGTCCGCGTGCAGGTCCGTGTAGCGGCGGGGGCCGGCGAGCAGTTCCCGGACGATCAGCAGGGTCCAGCGGTCGCCGACGAGGTCGAGTGCGCGGGCTGCGGAGCAGTACTGGTCGTAGCTTCGGCGAGGAGACATGCGGCGAGTCTAGACGGGTTGTTGGACTTTCCAAGCTCCTACTTGGTAAAACCAAGCAACACGAGTTTCCGGAGGGGCGCATGGAGTTCCGGCAGTCGAACAAGCTCAGCGAGGTCTGTTACGAGATCCGCGGCCCGGTGATAGAGCACGCCAACGCGCTGGAGGAGGCGGGCCACAGCGTGCTGCGCCTGAACACCGGCAACCCCGCGGCGTTCGGCTTCGAGGCGCCGGAGGAGATCCTCCAGGACATGATCCGCATGCTGCCCCAGGCGCACGGCTACACCGACTCGCGCGGCATCCTCTCGGCCCGCCGGGCGGTCGCCCAGCGCTACCAGACCCTGGGCCTGGAGGTCGGCGTCGACGACGTGTTCCTCGGCAACGGCGTCTCGGAACTGGTGTCCATGGCCGTACAGGCGCTGGTCGAGGACGGCGACGAGATCCTCATCCCGGCACCGGACTTCCCGCTCTGGACGGCGGTGACGACCCTGGCGGGCGGCAAGGCGGTCCACTACCTGTGCGACGAGCAGGCCGACTGGAACCCGGACCTGGCCGACATGGCGTCGAAGATCACCGACCGCACCAAGGCCGTGGTCATCATCAACCCGAACAACCCGACGGGCGCGGTGTACCCCAAGGAGGTCGTGGAAGGCATCCTCGACCTGGCCCGCCGGCACGGCCTGATGGTCTTCGCCGACGAGATCTACGACCAGATCCTCTACGACGACGCCGTCCACCACTCGGCCGCGGCCCTCGCCCCCGACCTGGTCGTCCTGACCTTCTGCGGCCTGTCGAAGACGTACCGGGTGGCGGGCTTCCGCTCCGGCTGGCTGGTGGTGACGGGCCCCAGGCAGCACGCGAAGGACTATCTGGAGGGCCTGACCATGCTGGCCTCCATGCGTCTGTGCGCCAACGCCCCCGCCCAGTACGCCATCCAGGCCGCACTCGGCGGCCGCCAGTCCATCCGCGAACTCGCCGCCCCGGGCGGGAGGTTGTACGAGCAGCGGAACGTGGCCTGGGAGAGGCTCAACGAGATCCCGGGCGTCTCCTGCGTGAAGCCGAAGGGCGCGCTGTACGCCTTCCCGCGCCTGGACCCGAAGGTCCACAAGATCCACGACGACGAGAGGTTCGTCCTGGACCTGCTGCTGCGGGAGAAGATCCAGGTGGTCCAGGGCACCGGCTTCAACTGGCCGAGCCCCGATCACTTCCGCATCCTGACCCTCCCCCACGCGGAGGACCTGGAGGCGGCGATCGGGCGGATCGGAAGGTTCCTGAGCGGCTACCGACAGTGACGGCTTGCGCTTCCGTGCCGGGCGCACACTGGAAGCAGAAGGTACGGGCCATGATCCGACCCTGGAGGTGAGCCATGAGCACCCTGGAAGAACACGTCGATGTCGGGGTGACGATCGACAGGGCCTGGGACAGCCTCCACCGGGTGGAGGACTACTCGCGCTTCGTGGCCGGCGTGCGCGACGCCCATACGGAGGGAGGAGGCCGTACGCACCTGAACGTCGAGGCGGGCGGCGGAACCCGGGAGGTCGACGCCGAGCTCTCCGACCGTACGGGGGAACGCGTGCTGGAGTGGCGCACCACCGGCTCCCCGCAGCTGAGAGGTTCCTTCTCCCTGCAGCCGATCGACCGGGGCCACACCCGGGTCCAGGCCAGGGTGGAGTACGACCCCGACACCGTCCGGGCCACGTTCGGCGGGCCGAAGGGCTTCGCCCAGGCGACCGCGATCGAACGGCTCGTCCGCAGCGACCTGGAGCAGTTCAAGGAGTACGCGGAACGGAGACGGTGAGCAAAGACAGTCCCAGGCCACTGCCCCCTGTCGGTGAACACCGTAGGTGATCACCGACAGGGGGCTTCGTACTGACGTATGCGAAGATCACGTGGTTCCCGTCGCCGTCCGGCGGCGGCACGACCGGGGGGATCCACGGGAGTTCGCGGCGAAGCCGTCCGAGTGCGTGCGCCTGACCAGCGCCGCAGCGGCGACCACTCGTCCCCCTGGTCCGGCTTTCGTGAACCAGGGGGAAGTACTTGTTGTCATACCGAAGAGGCAGGGCGGTCGTCGGCGTCCTGTCCGCGGCGATACTCGCGCTCGCGGCTCCGGCCGCCGCGAAGGCCGCATCGCCTTCACCGTCTCCGGCCTCACCTGCCTCACTGCCTCCCGCCTCGCCCCTGAAGGCGGACACAGGAGCGGACACAGGAAAGGAAGCCCAGGAAGCCGCCCGGTTCTGGACCGCGCGGCGCATGGCGGGCGCCCGGCCGCTGGACGAGATCCGGTCGGCGCCGTCCACGTCCGGCAGGCCCGGTGCGGCGGCCGCGGCCCGGCCCACGGGCACCCCGTTCGGCGGGACCCGGCTCGTGGGAACGTTCTTCGGCTCCGACGGGCCGAGCGGCACCGCCTGGCACTGCACCGGCAGTGTGATCGCCACCGCGTCCAAGAACATCGTGCTCACCGCCGCGCACTGCGGGTTGAGCATGAAGAGCGACTACATCTTCGTCCCGAAGTTCGTCAAGGGAGCGAGCCCCGACCGGCAGCCCTACGGCATCTTCCACATCCAGCACATCTTCATCGACCCGCGCTACGTCCCCGACCACGGCTCCACGACCACCAAGAAGCCCTGGTCGGACCTGGACACCGCGTTCGCCCGCGTCTCGGCGAACCAGCAGGGCAAGCAGCTCCAGGACGCCGTGGGCGGCGGGCTGACCTTCACCCGGCCGACCGGCTACACGCAGCGGGGCGTCACGGTGGTCGGGTACCCGTCGCACGCGCACAACGGCGCCGGACGCGCCCTCAAGTGCACCGTGCCGACGAAGCAACTCCCCGGGTACCGCCAGATGTCCATGACCTGCGGCGGCTACTACGGCGGTGTCTCCGGCAGCCCCTGGATCACCGACTACAAGGACGGCGCCACCAGCGGTCACGTCATCGGCAACCTCGGTGGCTACAACGGCGGCGGCAACGACGCGAACGTCGACTACATCAGCTACGCACCGGCGTTCGGCGCCGACGCAGCCAACCTCCTCGCCTACGCCGTCGCGGGGCAGGACCCGCCCTCCGACCTGCCCCCGTACAAGGGGATCGAGGCCAAGCTCCCCGGCGGAGCGCGCCAGTGGCAGCACGCGAGGCTGACGGCCTCCGGTGACTACACGGGCGATCGGCACAGTGACCTGGTCGTGGTCTGGTCGGACGGGGAGACCACGCTGTATCCCGGGGACGGCAAGGGCGGGTTCCGGCCCGAGAAGCGGCTGCGGCCGGCCAACTCCACCTGGACGCACGCCCGGACGATCACCGGCGGGGACTTCGCCGGCAGCGACCTGTCCGACCTGCTGGTGCGCTGGTCCGACGGGGAGGTCACCCTCTACCCGGACGTCAGCGCCTCGGGGCTGGGCCGGGAGGTCCGGATGGCCAAGTCCGGCTCGGTGTGGAAGAACGCCGCCCAGATCTCGGCCGGGCGGTTCCACCGCGGCACGCGCGTCAATGATCTGCTGGTCCGCTGGAGCGACGGCGAACTGACCCTCTACACCTCCGTCGGCGCCGGCGGTTTCGGCACCGAGAAGCGCCTGCTGGCACCGAACGGCACCTGGAAGAACGCCACTCTGCTCACCAGCGGGAACTTCAGCGGCAAGGCCACCTGGGACGTCCTCGTCCGCTGGGTGGACGGCGAACTCGACACCTATGCGGGAACCTCGGCCGCGGGACTGGGCACCGAGTCGCGCCTGCGCGGCCCGAACGCCCTCTGGAAGCACGACCTGGTCATGACGGCGGGCGACTACACCGCCAACCACACCAGTGACGACGTGATCGTCCGCTGGTCCGACGGCGAGACGACCCTGTACGCCGACACCGGCGCAAAAACGATCGGCGCGGAGAACACGCTGGTCTACCCCGGCACTTGACCACTCACCCACCCGAAGGTTCAGGGGGAACCATGCGAACCACGACTCGTCTGACCGGCGGCCTGGCCGTCCTCATGGCCGGACTGGCCCTGACGGCCTGCGGCACGTCCACCACCGAAGCGCAGGACGACACGAAGCTGAGCAACTGCCGGACCGCTTCCCTGAAGTGGACGCTGGTCCTGCTCGGCAAGGAGAAGGGCGGCAGCCGGGGCGACGCGCGGCTGACCGCCGTCAACAAGGGCTTGGACGCCTGTGTGTTCAACGGCTACCCGGGCATCGAGATCCACTACGGGAAGGCGGAGAGCATCGACGGCGCCGGGCACGGGCACGCCGCCTCCTTCCCGCTGGCCCCGAAGGCGGCGGCCACGGTCGACGTGCACTACACGCCCCGCGGCACGAAGGGAGCCGGCGACTGGTGCGTGCGGCAGGGCGAGGCGGTGGTCTGGGCCCCGCGCGACTCCGACCGCACCGTCGTCCCGGTCCTGGACCGGCACCGGAAGGCCACCGTCATCGACGCCTGCGGCGAGACCCTGTCCATGGCGCCACCGCGCCACGCACCGGCGGGGAACTGAGCGCGGCGGCCCGTCTGGCCCAGTCCGTCCTGCGGACCGCCAGCCGCGTGTGACACGGTGCTGGGAAGCGAGCGGGAAGGGCTGACGTGGGTGACCTCCTTCTCGTCCGGCACGGTGAGACCGAGTGGTCGCGGTCCGGACGGCACACCGGCTGGACCGACCTGCCCCTCACCGAGCACGGGCGGGAGGAGGCGCGCCGGCTGGTGCCGCTGATCCGCGCTCAGCGCATCGGCGCCGCCTTCGTCAGCCCCCTGCAGCGAGCCAGGGAGACCGCCGAACTGATCGGCGTCCACGACGTCCAGGTCGACGCCGACCTGCGCGAATGGGACTACGGCGGGTACGAGGGCATCACCACCGCGGAGATCCGGCGCACCCGGCCCGACTGGTTCCTGTTCACGGACGGCGTCGCGCCGGGGCCGCCCGAGCACCCCGGGGAGACTCCGGAACAGGTCGGGGAGCGCGCCGACCGGGTGCTGGGCAAGGTGGACGCCGCGCTCGCCGACACCGACGGGGCCGTCATCCTGGTCGCCCACGGCCACTTCCTGCGCGTCCTCACCGCCCGCCGCCTCGGCCTGCGCCCCCAGCACGGGGCCCTCTTCCAACTGGCGACGGGCACACTGTGCCGCCTCGGCACGGAGCACGAGCGGCCCGTGGTGGCGGGCTGGAACATGCGACCGCACGACTGATCCACCCGACGGGCGCCAGAGCCCCGTCACCGTCGTCACCGTCACCCACGGTCGTACACGCCGGCCCAGCCCGCGGATCACGACGGCCCCTGCCCGTTGTCAGACCCCGGTCGTACGCTTCGAACGAGCCGCTCACCTGGCGGTTCCGGGACGCCGACGAGGGAGGACGCGGTGAGCCGACCGCCGACCGCTGCGCAGCGGCGGGTGATCGAGGGTGCCGACGCGGTCACTGGGCGGCTGCGCGGGACGGAGGCACAGCTGGCCGCGCTGGTGAAGCGGGGGCTCGCCTTCCGGCACCCGCGGCCGCCGCACGATCACTTCCTCACCCCCGCGGGCCACCGCATACGCGAGACGGTGCCGGCGGCCGCCCCGGAGGAGCCGGCACCGTCCGCGGGTGTCTTCGCGGCGCGGGTCGGCGGTGAGGAGGAGGCGCCCGCGTCCGGCGCGGCCCGGCTGCGGGAGGTGCGCAGCGCCTGGCAGGGGCTGCTGGAGCTGCGCCGGATGACCAACCCGGGCGGTGCGACGGACCGCCCCTGCGGCTGGGAGCGGACGCATCTGGTGCGGGCCGCCGCGCTCGCCCTGGAGGCGGCCGGGCACCGGCCGGCGGGGCCGGACGGCGAGGGCTACCGGGTGCGCGCGACCCCGCAGCCGGAGGCGGTCGCCGTGTACGCACCGGACGAGGAGCTGCTGCGGGCGTGTGCGGCCACGCTGGAGCGGGCGGGCTGGCAGGCCGGCGAGTACACCGAGCCACGTACGCGGGTGCGCTATCTGCTGGCCTCCCCGCGCCGGGTGTGAGCGGCGTGCCAAGATCGGTCGACCGGATATTCGAACACGAGAAGGGCAAGGCAGTGGCCGAACCGTATTCCGTCCGTGTGACCGTCCGCGGCTACGAGACCGATGTACAGGGACACCTCAACCAGGCGGTGTACATCAACTACGCGGAGCACGCCCGCTGGTCGCTGCTCCAGGCCGCGGGGATCACCCAGGCGGGGCTCGTCGGCCGCGGCGTCGGCCCGGTGGCCCTGGAGACGACGATCCGCTACAAACGCGAGCTGCTCGCGGGTGACGAGGTCGATGTGACCTGCGAGTTCGAGTGGGGCGGCGGCAAGACGTTCCGGATCCGGCAGGAGATCCGCAAGGCCGACGGCACGGTGGCGGCCGAGATCACCGCGGTGGGCGGCCTGCTGAACCTCAGGGAGCGCAAGCTGATCGCCGAACCCGACACGGTGTTCAAGGAGCTGGCGGCGGATCCGAGCCCGTTCGGTCTCTAGCCGTCCTGCGCCTACGCGTCGAGCAACTCAGGCTGGTGCTCGGCGTCGTAGGCGGCCCGAGCCTCGGCGATGTACACGCGGTTGTGCTCGGCCCAGTCGGTCAGCCGCTGCAGCGTCTCGTGCAACTCGAGGGCGACCGGCGTGAGTTCGTACTCCACCTTCGGCGGCACCGTCGGATGCACCGTACGGGTGACCAGGCCGTCGCGCTCCAGGTTGCGCAGGGTCAGGGTGAGCATGCGGCGGCTGATGCCCTCGATACCGCGCTCCAACTCCGTGAACCGGATGGGCCCCTGGGCGGCGGCGACCAGGATCTGCACGCTCCACTTGCCGGCCACCCTGTCAAGAACTTCGCGTACGGGGCACGCCTGCGCGTTCACTGCCTGGACGGTAACAGCGGTGTTCCTCTGGGACATCGGACTGCCTCCTTACGCCGGCCTCCATGGTCACCCACGATGTACCCCGTCACAAGTCGTGCACCAAGGCGCGTACCAGGAACGGGGAGCCATGTCAGCCGCGATCGAGAACAGCCCGTCACCGGCAACGGTGGCACCTTCACGAACCTACTCCCGCTGGACGTCCCTCGCAGTTCTGTGCGCGGGCACGCTGATGACGGTCCTGGACGGCAACATCGTCACGGTGGCGATGCCCGCCATCCAGAGCGACCTCGGTTTCAGCGGTCCGGGCCTCGCCTGGGTCGTCAACGCGTACCTGATCGCCTTCGGCGGGCTGCTTCTGCTGGTGGGCCGATTGGGTGACCTGGTGGGCCGCAAGCGGATGTTCACCTCGGGGCTCGCCGTGTTCACCGCGGCCTCGGTGCTGTGCGGGACGGCGACCGGGCAGGGCGTGCTGATCGCGGCCCGGGCGCTGCAGGGCGTCGGCGGGGCGATGGCCTCGGCCGTGGTCCTCGGCATGCTGGTCAACCTCTTCTCCGAGCCGCGGGAACAGGCCCGTGCCATCGCCGTGTTCAGCGCGGTCGGCGCGGCGGGCGGGGCGCTCGGCACCTTCCTCGGCGGCGCCCTGACCCAGGCCCTGAACTGGCACTGGATCTTCCTGATCAACCTGCCGATCGGCGCGGCCGCCTGGCTGGCGGCGGTGCGCGTCCTCACCCCCGAGCGCGGCGCCGGACTCGGCAGGGGTGCCGACTATCCGGGGGCCGGGCTGGTCACGGGTGCGCTGATGCTGACGGTGTACGTCATCGTCGGTGCCGGGACGCGCTCCCTGACCGGCACCCTGGTCCTGGCGGCCCTGGCGCTCGCCCTGTTCACGGCGTTCACCGTGCGCCAGGCCCGGGCGGCCCGCCCCCTCCTGCGCCTGCGCCTGTTCCGCTCCCGTCTGCTGACCGGCGCGAACGCGGTCCAGGTGCTGATGATCGGCACGATGTACGGTTTCCAGTTCATCGGCGCGCTGTATCTGCAACGCGTCCTCGGATACCACGAGTTGGCGACCGGGACCGCCTTCCTCCCGGCCCCGGTCGCCATCGGTCTGCTGATGCTGGGTCTGTCGGCTCGGACCGTGGCCCGTTTCGGCGGCTACCGGGTACTGCTGGCCGGGCTGGTGCTGATCACCGCCGGGACGGCCCTGCTGGGCCGCGCCCCGGCCGACGGCTCGTACCCCACCGACGTACTGCCGCCGCTGCTGTTGCTGTCCGCCGGGTTCGCGGCGGCGATGCCCGCGCTGACCGGTCTGGCGATGTCCGGGGCGCGGGACGAGGACGCGGGACTGGCGTCCGGGCTGTTCAACACCACACAGGTGGTGGGCGGTTCGCTGGGCCTGGCGGCCCTGACCACACTGGCCGCGAGCCGCACCGACACCCTGCTCGGCCAGGGTGCGGAGCTGATCCCGGCCACGGCGGAGGGATACCGGCTGGCGTTCCGCGTCGCGACGGGCTTCGCGCTGGCGGCGCTGGCACTGGCGGCAGCGGTGCTGCGCCCGGGCACCGAATCCCCTGTCACTCCCCGCTGAACGCCTCCTTGTGGTCCTGCGCCCACTCCCGGTACGTCCTGGCCGGCCTGCCCAGCATCTGCGGCAGGTCCTCGGTGACGATCGCGTTGCCCCCGCCGCGGACGAAGGCGGTGCCGGTCAGGACCCCCTCCGCCTGCGCCTCGTCGAAACCCCAGGCGGTGAGCAGATGTTCGCGTGTCTCCTCCGGCGAGAGGTCCCGGGTGGCGACCGGGCGGCCGAGGACGGAGGCGAGAACGGAGGCCTGGCCGGGGACGCCGATCGCCTCGGGCCCGGTCAGCGTGTAGGTCCGCCCCGCATGCCCGTCCTCGAGCAGCGCCCGCACCGCGGCCTCGGCCACGTCCCGCGGGTCGATCACACCCGACTCCCCGTCGCCGGTCATGTTCGGTACCGGTTCGCCCCGCCCGAGCGCCTCCACCCAGCTGAGCGTGTTGGAGGCGAACGACGAGGGCCGCAGGACGGTCCACTCGGTCCCGCTGTCCCGCACGGCCCGCTCTCCCGCCACGTGCCACCGGCCGGCCGGCCCGACCTCGGGGTCGCCGGTCCCGATGGCGGAGAGCTTCACCAGCCTGCGTACCCCCGCCGCCCGCGCCGCCTCCACCAGCGCCGGGTCCTGCCCCTCCTCCGGACCCGGAGGACGGAGGAGGAACACGGCCGTCACCCCCGCCATCGCACCGGCCAGGGAGCCGGGGTCGAGGTAGTCCCCGCGCACCACCTCGACCCCGGCGGGCACCCGGGCCTTCGCCGGGTCGCGGGTCACGGCACGCACCTTCTCGCCGCGCGCCGCGAGCTGTCGTACCACGTCACTTCCGATGGTGCCCGTGGCACCCGTCACCAGAATCATGAGGTCCACGATGGGCCGAACGGGGTGCCCGTCTCTTGGAAATTCCGGCACGGCCGGCCCGCCCGCGAGGCGGTGCGCCGCACGTACGGTGGAGGGGTGCCGAACGCAACCGCCGAGCAGGCCCTGACCACGCCCGAGGCCCTGCGCCCCTGGATCACGGGGGTGCGGACCGTGTCCGTCACCGACCCGCCCGTCGAGGCCTTCGTCCACCTTCCCGACGCGGTCACCAAGGTGGTGCTCCGCGTGGGGCCGGACGGACACCGCGACGTCCTGGCCGTGGGACCGCGAGTGCGCGCCGGGTACTACGAGGGCAAGGCCCATGTCTCCTGTGTGGAGCTGCGCCTCGGGCCCGGCACGGCCCGTCCCCTGCTGGGTGTCCCGGCGGCCGAGCTGGCCGGCCGGGTCGTACCGCTGGACCGGCTGCCGGGCCGGGCGGCACGCCGGCTCGCGGACGAGGTGCGGTGGCTGGATCCGCGGGAGGCGGTGCCGCACCTCGCCCAGGTGCTGCCCGAGCTGCTGTCCGCCGGAACGGACCCCGCCCGGACGGCCCTCCTGCGGGCCGGGGTCGACGCGCTGTCGGTCCGGACGGACCGGACCCCCGCGCAGGTCCGTGACGTCGCCCGCGAACTGGCCGTCAGCGAACGCCAGTTGCGCAACCTGTTCACCGAAGGGGTCGGTGTCTCCCCCAAGCACTACGCCCGCATCAACCGCGTCCGCACGGTCATCGACCGCGCCACGACCGCCCCCTGGTCCGAAGTCGCCGCCGCCACCGGCTACTACGACCAGTCCCACATGACATCCGACTTCCGTGCACTGATGGGCGTCCCGCCCCGCTCGTACTTCACCGGCCGCCTGCCCGCGACCTCGCCGTGCCAGGCGGTGCCCGGCCGCTGAATCCGGATGCGCGGAGCGGCCCCCGGCTGCCATGCTCCGGTCCCATGCCCGCACGACGCGTCAAACCCAGCCGCTACATCTCCGTCGACATCGAGGCCGACGGCCCTGTCCCGGGTCCCTACTCCATGCTGAGCCTCGGCGCGGCCGTAGCCGGCACCCAGGACGCCGACGGCTTCTGCCCGGCCGATCCCGAGCAGCAGACCTTCTACCGGGAACTCCGCCCCATCTCCGACGAGTTCGTCCCCGAAGCACTGGCGGTCAGCGGCCTTGACCGGGCGCGGCTGCGGACCGAGGGCGCGGAACCGGGCGCGGCCCTCGCCGAGTTCAGCGCCTGGGTCCGCGAGGTGAGTGCGGGCGCGCAGCCGGTGATGTGCGGCTACCCGGCGTCGTACGACTGGACGTTCCTGTACTGGTACCTGATCCGCTTCACCGGTGAGAGCCCCTTCGGTCACTCGGGCTGCCTGGACATGAAGACGCTGTACGCGACCAAGGCGGGGCTGCCGTTGCGGGCGGTGGCCAAGGGGACGATGCCGAGGCATCTGCTGTCCCGCCGCCGTCACACGCACCACGCCCTCGACGACGCCGTGGAGCAGGCCGAACTGCTGGCCAACCTCATGGCGTGGCCGGGTCCGGCGCAGGCACCGGGTCCTGCCGGGTGGGCACCGGGACCTGGTTGAAGCCGTAGTAGAGGGCTATCAGGCCGTGGGCGGCGAGGGTGAGGGGGGCCGAGACGAAGGACAGGCCCACTGCCAGCGGGTAGGCCAGGGAGCCCAGGGCGAAGCGGGCGCGGGTGGCTCTGGCCGCGGGGACGTCCACGCGGGAGTCGAAGAGGTGGCCGGTGCGGGTGAGGTGCCACCACAGGGCCTGGAAGGTGAGGGCCATCGCCACCATCACCAGGCTGTAGACGGCGGCGGCCGCATGCGAGGCCTTGTCCTCGCGCAGGTACTCCGCGAGCATCGCCGTCGGCCACGGCACCGCGGAGACCACCATCAGCACCAGCAGGTTGAGGAACATCAGCGTGCGGTCGACACGGGCGACGTAGCTGAACACCTGGTGGTGGTTGATCCACATGATGCCGATGACCAGGAAGCTGACCACGTAGGCGGCGTAGGAGGGCCACTGGGTGCCCAGCGCGTGCCACAGGCCGCCGTGTTCGCCGGCCTCGGGGACCTTGATTTCCAGGATGAGCAGGGTGATGGCGATGGCGAACACGCCGTCGCTGAAGGCCTCGACACGGCCGGACTCGTTCATGCGCCCAAGCCTGCCTCACAACGACGGGCACGGGGTACGGCAGCAGCCGTACCCCGTGCCGGATCGGTGGGCCCGGTCAGTGCGCCGGGGCGAGTTCCTCCCCGGATTCCATCGGGTGGGTCACGTCCTGCGCCTCACTGCCCCTGCCCAGGTGGTTGAAGACCAGGTTGAGCAGGACCGCCGCCACGCAGCCCGTCGAGATGCCCGAGTCGAGGACGATCCTCGCCGTCTCCGGGAAGGCGTGGTAGAAGCCCGGTGCGGTGATGGGGATCAGGCCCACCGCCAGGGACACCGCGACGATCAGGACGTTGTTGTCCTTCTCCAGGCCGGCCCGGACCAGGGTCTGGATGCCGCTGGCCGCCACCGAGCCGAAGAGGACGACGCCGGCTCCGCCGAGGACGGGACGCGGGACGACCGCGATCAGGGAGGCGGCCATCGGGCACAGGCCCATCAGGACCAGGAAGCCGCCGCCGACGGCGACGACGAAGCGGCTGCGGATGCGGGTCATGGCGACCAGCCCGATGTTCTGCGCGAAGGCGCTGCACATGAAGCCGTTGAAGAGGGGGCTGAGGGCCGAGCCGAGGGTGTCGGCGCGCAGGCCCGCCGCGATGGTCCTCTCGTCCGCCGGGCGTTCGACGATCTCACCGAGCGCCAGCATGTCGGCCGTGGACTCGGTCATCGAGACCACCATCACCACGCACATCGACAGGATCGCGGCGAGGTGGAACTGCGGTGCGCCGAAGTGGAACGGGGCCGGGAAGCCGATCACGTCGGCGTCCGCCACCGGGCCGAAGTCGGTGACCCCGAAGGGTATCGCCACCAGGGTGCCCACGATCAGGCCCAGCAGGACCGCGATCTGCTTCACGAAGCCCCGGGTGAAGCGGCGCAGGGCCAGGACGATCAGCAGGGTGATGCCGGCCAGGCCGAGGTTGGTGGCCGAACCGTAGTCGTGTGCGGCGGGGTTGGGGCCCTGGGCCCAGTTGAAGGCGACCGGCAGGAGGGAGACGCCGATCAGGGTGATGACCGTGCCGGTGACGACCGGCGGGAAGAAGCGGACCGCCTTGCTGAAGAAGGGGGCCGCGAGGAAGCCGAGGAGGCCTGCGACGATCACGGCGCCGAAGATGACCGGCAGCGCGTCCGACTTGTCGTGCGCGGAGGCGACGATCGCCGTCATGGGGGCCACCCCGGCGAAGGTGACGCCGTTGACGAAGGGCAGCCGGGCGCCGATCTTCCAGATGCCGAGCGTCTGCAGGAAGGTGGCGAGGCCCGCGGTGAACAGGCAGGCGCCGGTGAGGAAGGTGAGTTCGGTGCCGGTCAGGCCTACGGCCGCGCCGACGATCAGGGGTGGGGCGACGACTCCGGCGTACATGGCGGCCACGTGCTGCAGGCCACTCGTCGCCATCTTGAGTGCGGGGAGTTTCTCGTCGACTGGGTGGGTCTCGTCGACGGGGTCAACGATCTGAGCGGACACGGCGGCTCCTCCGGTCGCGGTTAGACACGTCGGCTCTGACGTGGGTTTCAAGGAGGTGGTGCGCGACGGTCGTGCGGGACCGGAGGCCCTTCGTGGGGCCTGCGGACGGTGACCGTTCCGGGGCGCGCGCGTGAACGCGCGCCCCGGAGACGGCCGCCATGGACCCCGCTCGGGTCCACGGCTGCCGACCGGGAGCCGTCCCTCCCGGCCGGTGTCCTGTAGTGGCTCAGCCCTGGGCGGCGATGCGCGCCAGGCGCTGGGCCTCGTCCCGCGTGGAGCGGGCGATGGCGTCCTCGTCGACGGTCAGCAGGCGGCCGTCCTCGACGATCTGGCGTCCGTTCACGAAGGAGGCGGTGACCGGGGCCGCCGCTCCGAAGACCAGCGCGGTCACCGGGTCGGCGATGGAGGAGTGGGCGAGGGTGTCCAGCTTCCACAGCACCAGGTCGGCCAGCTTGCCGGCCTCCAGCGAGCCGGTCTCGGCCGCGCGGCCGAGCACCTGGGCGCCGCCGTGGGTGCCGAGGCGCAGCGCCTGGCGGGCGTTGAGCGCGGCCTCGCGGTGGCTGCCGAGGCGGTTGATCAGCAGGGCGTTGCGCAGTTCGGTGTGGAGTTCACCGGACTCGTTGGAGGCGGTGCCGTCGACGCCGAGGCCGACCGGGACGCCCGCCCTCAGCATGTCGGGGACCCGGGCGATGCCGGCCGCGAGGCGGGCGTTGGAGGAGGGGCAGTGCGCGACACCCGTCCTGGTGCGGGCGAAGGCGGTGATGTCGGAGTCGTTCATGTGGACGCAGTGCGCCATCCACACGTCCTCGCCGAGCCAGCCGGTGGACTCGAAGTAGTCGGTCGGGCCCATGCCGAACAGCTCGTGGCAGAACTTCTCCTCCTCGACCGTCTCCGAGCCGTGGGTGTGCAGGCGCACGCCGAGGCGGCGGGCCAGTTCGGCGCCCTGACGCAGGAGTTCGGTGGAGACGGAGAACGGCGAGCAGGGGGCCACGGCCACCTGGGTCATCGCGTCGAAGGAGGCGTCGTGGTGCTCCTTGACGGTCGCCTCGGTCGCGGTGAGGGCGCCTTCGAGGGTCTCGACGGCGAAGTCCGGGGGCAGGCCGCCGTCCTTCTCGCTGCGGTCCATGGAGCCGCGGGCCAGGGTGAAGCGGACACCCATTTCGCGGGCGGCGCGGATGATCGCGCCGGACAGGTCGCCGGAGCCCTGCGGGTAGACGTAGTGGTGGTCCATGGCGGTGGTGACGCCGCCGCGGGCCATCATCGCGAGCGAGCCCTGGGCCGCCGCGTACGCCATCGGCTCGTCGATGCGCGCCCAGGTGGGGTAGAGCGCAACCAGCCAGTTGAAGAGGTTGTGGTCGGTGGCCAGACCCCGGGTGATCCACTGGTAGAAGTGGTGGTGGGTGTTGATCAGGCCGGGGGTCACGAGATGCCCGGTGGCGTCGATACGGCGTACGACGTTCTCCAGGCCCTCGGGGGCCTTGCCCGCGCCGACCGCCTCGATGCGGTTGCCGGCGATGACCACGTACCCGGAGGCGTACTCGGTGTCGTCGGCGTCGACGGTCGCGATCGAACAGTTCTCGATGACGATGCGCTGGGCTGCTGCCATGATTCGTCCTTTTCGCTCAGCGGACTGAAGAGGGAGGGCACGGCAGGACCCTAGGAGTTTTGAGTGCCGTGACCGGGGAGGCGCCCCCCGGTCACGGGTGCCGAAAAAGGTGGGGGGTCAGAGGTTGGTGAGGTCCACCGGGATCTTCGGCTCGCAGCCGTCCCGGAGGATGGTCGCCTCGATCAGACCGTAGGGCCGGTCGGCGGCGTAGTAGACCTCGTTGTCGTTCTTGAGGCCGAAGGGCTCGAGGTCCACCAGGAAGTGGTGCTTGTTCGGCAGGGAGAAGCGGACCTCGTCGATCTCGCTGCGGTTGTTGATGATGCGCGAGCCCATCTGGTACAGCGTCTGCTGCAGGGAGAGGGAGTACGTCTCGGCGAAGGCCTGGAGCATGTGCTTCTTGACCTGCTCGTAGGACTTCTCCCAGTTGGGCATCTTCTGCTCGTCGTCGGTCCAGTTGAACCGCCAGCGGCCGGAGACCTGGGTGGCCAGGATGCGGTCGTACGCCTCCTGCAGGGTCGTGTACTTGTCCTTGACGTAACCCCAGAACTCGGAGTTGGTCGAGTTCATCACGACCAGGTCCTTCAGGCCGGAGATGACCTCCCACTTCTCACCGTCGTAGGTGATCTGGGTGACGCGGGTCTCCTGGCCCTTGCGTACGAACGAGTGCTTGACCTCGTCCGCGCCGATGAACTTGGAGTTTGCGTCGGAGGTCTCGATCCGCTCCCAGGCGTACTCCTCGATGCGGATCCGGGCGATCTGGATCGGCTCCTGCGAGGTGACGAAGTGCCGGGCGAGGTGGATGCCGAACTGCTCGGCGGACTCGATGCCGTGTTCCTTGGCGAACGCGTACACCGTGTTCTTGGTGGTGTCGGTCGGCAGGACGTTGGCGTTGGAGCCGGAGTAGTGGACCTCGTCCATGTCTCCGCTCAGCGCCACGGAGACGTTGAGGTCCTTGATGTGGTGGGTGGCGCCGTCCCGCGTGATCTTTACGACTCGGTTCTCGGCCTTGCCGTACTGGTTCTGTCCCAGGATCGTGGGCATGTGTCTGCTAGCTCCCTCGGTAAACGGAGTAGCCGAACGGGTTGAGCAGCAGCGGTACGTGGTAGTGCTCCCCGGGGTTCACGGCGAAAGTGATCGCCACCTCGGGGAAGAACACGGCACCGCTGTCCCGATTCGCGGGGGCGTCCTGCTGCGCATCGGCTTGCTTCTTCTCGAAATACACCTCGACCGCGAAGTCGAGCCGTACGTGTGTCGTGCCTTCCGGCAGGTCCGGAAGGTCCTTGCACCGGCCGTCGGCGTCGGTCGCGGAGCCACCGAGCGCCCGCCAGTCCGCACCGCGCCCCGCGCGGGCGGAGAGCTGGACGGCGACGCCCTCGGCGGGGCGGCCGACGGAGGTGTCCAGGATGTGCGTGGACACGGAGGCGGTGGTGCTGGTGCTCATGGTCTCAGGCGTCCTCTTCGACGAGTCGGGCCAGTCGGATGCGGTTGATCTTGCCCAGCTCGGTGCGGACGATCTCCCGCTCCTGCTCCGGCGAGTTGCCGATCCGCTCCTTGACCGCGTCGCGCATCTGCTCGCCGGTGCGGCCGGTTGCGCAGATCAGGAAGACGTGGCCGAACTTCTCCTGGTAGGCCAGGTTCAGTTCGAGCATCTCCGCCTTGAGCGCCTCGGTCGCGCCGGCCATGCCGCGCTGCTCGCGCGCGGAGGTCGGGTCACCGGGCTTGGGGCGGCCGATCGGCGGGTGACCGGCCATCGCCTCTTGCAGGTCCGCGGTGCTCAGCTCGGCCATGGCGGCGTCGCTGGCGGCGTAGAGGGCGTCGGCGGCGGCGTACGGCCGGGCGGCGAGCAGCCGCCGGCCCCACTCGGTGGAGGCGCACGCCTCATGGAGGGCGGCGAGGGCCGCGTGCTCCTCCAGGACGTTGAACCGGGCCAGGCCCGGGGGCGTGGAAGTCGTAGTCACGGGAGCCTCCGTGGCCGGAAACGGCCTTCGTGCTGATCGGGCTGCGAACAGCTAACGCCCTCCGAAACACGACGTCAACACTTTGTTGAAAATTCCGCGTAACAAGCCGGGAGGCACCCGGGGGCCGTCAGGCGCCCTTCTCCCGGTTGAGGTAGTTGTAGACCGTGAAGCGGCTGACGCCCAGCGCGCTGGCCACGGTCTCCACGCCGTGCCGCACGGCGAAGGCGCCGCGCGCCTCCAGTATGCGCACGACCTCCTGCTTGGACTTGCGGTCCAGGTCGGCCAGGGGCCTGCCCTGCTTGCGCTCCATGGCGGCGAGGATGTGGTCGAGGGAGTCGGCCAGCTGGGGCAGGCGTACGGCGACGACGTCGACGCCCTGCCAGGCGAGGACGACGTCCTCGGGGCCGGCCTCGTCGGGCGGGAGGATCTCCCCGCCCATGGCATCGACCAGCGGCTTCACGGCCGTGATGAAGGACTCGTCCCCGTTGCCGGTCATTCGCCCGCTCCGATCACGTTGACCTGCAGCGAGATCCGGGTGGCACCGGCTTCCAGGGTCTTGCGCAGCAGCGCGTCCACGGCGGTCAGCACCGCGTCCGCGCCGCCTTCCGCCGTGTTGCCGAACGGGCCGACGTCCACCGCGTCCAGCTCCGCCGCCTCGATCACCTCGCGGGCCGCCATCGCGTGCGCGGGCGCCTCGTCCAGGTCGAAGGGCTCGGTCGTGAACTCCACTCTCAGTCGCACTGTGCCCCCATGGCATCTGCTCCGACCCGCGCGTGCCGCCAGGTCCGCGGCGACGGGGGTCTCGGACCGCCCCGGCCGCTTGGGGAGACCTTAACGGACGTGCGTGCCGACCCGGCCTCCCGAGAAGATCCGGCTTTCCCGCGACCTTCTGCGTCCTTCTGCGACTTTCTGCGGCCTTCCGCGACGGACGGACCACCCGCCCGCGTAGAGCAGAGGACGGAATCCGTACAGGGAGGGACCACGAGGTGCGCACATTCGGGACAGGCGTGTTCAGAGGCGTCAGGGGTACGGCGATCGCGGCGGCGGCCATGGCCGCGCTGACCGCGTCCCAGGCGCCGGGGGCGGTGCCGGCGCGGGCCTCGGAACCCGCTCGGAAGCCGGCACCCGCGGAACACTCGCCGAGCGTGTCCGGCGACACCCCGTACCGCACCGATCTCCCGCCGCTCCGGACCGGTACACCGAAGCCCCGCTCGACATCTGGGGTGCCGGGCGGGGCCCTGCCCGCGACCGTGTTCGCCGCGTACCGGCGCGCCGAGTCGGAGCTGGCTCGCACCGCGCCCGGCTGCCGGCTGCGCTGGCAGCTGCTGGCCGCGATCGGCCAGGTGGAGTCCGGGCAGGCGCGAGGCGGCCGGGTGACCCCGGACGGTACGACGGTGACGCCGATTCTCGGGCCCCGCCTGACCGGCGGCGACTTCGCCGTCGTCCGGGACACCGACGGCGGCGCCTACGACGGGGACGCGGTGTACGACCGCGCGGTCGGCCCGATGCAGTTCATCCCGTCGACCTGGGTCCACTGGGGCGCGGACGGCAACGGCGACGGGCGCACGGACCCGGACAACGTCTACGACGCGGCGCTCGCCGCCGGGCGCTATCTGTGCGCCGGCGGCCGGGACCTGTCGGATCCCGCCGAGCTGGACCGGGCGATCCTCGGCTACAACCGCTCGGAGGCCTATCTGCGCACGGTCAGGGCCTGGTACGCGTACTACCTGACCGGACACCGGGTGGTGCCGGACGCGTCCGGCACGCCTCGGGACCGGCCGGAGCCGTCCCGCCCGAAGACCCCGAAGCCCTCGCCGAAGCCGTCGGACGACCGGAAGCAGGGCCCGGGCCCCTCACGCACCCCGTCGACACCGCCCGCCGCGCCCTCCCCCTCCCCGTCCCGTACGCCCGACGTCCCGAAGGCGTCGGAGACACCACTCGTCCCTCTCCCCGAACCGACCCTCACGCTGCCCGGCGGCGGCGTACTGCCCGACCCCGGCCCACTGACCAGCAACGGCTGGAACACGATGCGCCCCCTCCCCTCCACAACCGCGGATACTCGGCGGTAATGTCGCCACCCGCCGGAAGCACCGACCGGTGGGTGAGCGCAAAGGGGCCCTCATGGCGACAAACACGCCTGCGGACGCACAGGCCGCCGACGAGCGTTGGCAGCGCATGTGGAGCCACCGCGAGCAGTTGCTCAAGGTGGCCCGGCGCCGGTCGATGAGCCTGGAGGACGCCGAGGACGCCGTCCACGAGGCGATGCTGCGCGCCGCGGAGCGCCCCGAACTCGACGACGAGCGCCTCGGCGCCTGGCTGACCACCGTGACGATGCGGCTGTGCGTCGACCGGCACCGGCAGGTCCACCGGGAATCCGAGGTCAGTGGCAGCCCCACGCTCCACGCGCCGGGCCCCGTGCCGGTCGACGAGGCGGTGTGCGACCGGGCCGAGGCGAAGTGGGTGGCCGTCCGCAGCGGGGAGCTGCCCGGCCGGCAGGCGGAGGCCCTGCGGCTGAAGTCCGAGGATCTGGACGTGAGCCAGGTCGCCGTACAAATGGGGCTCAGCTACCGGACGGTCGAGTCGCTGCTGGCCCGGGCCCGGCGGACGCTGCGCGCCTCGCTGGCCGGGACGCTCGGGGTGGTGCTGTTCCTGCTCCGACGCGGGCGGCCGCGCGGGGCGGGGAAGGCCCAGGCCGCGGCGGTCACCTCGACCGCGGCGACTCTCGCGGTGGCGGGGTTCGTGCTGCCGTACGCGCTCGGCGGGGGCGGCGGCACGGGTGCTCCGGCTCCGCGGCCGGCGGTCTCCAGCGGGGCACAGGTGCTCCGGACGGACAGCACCCGGCAGGTGCGCGCTCCGCAGACGCCCAGCCCCCCGGCGACGGCGGCCCCGCGTCGGGCGGCGACTCGGTCACGCACTGACCGGTCTGTCGTGCCTCTCTCCGTGCCGCCTCTGCCGGGGGTCTCGTCGCCCCCGCTTCCGGAGCTGCCGGTGAAGTCGGCGGTGCCGTCGGTGACGCTCCCGTCGGTCGCGGGCGTTCCCGCCGTACCGTCCGTTCCCGTCGCCGTACCCACGCCTTCCCTGAAGCTGCCGAAGCTGCCGTAGCCAAGCTGCCGTAACCCCCCGTCAACGCGTCCGAAAAAAATCTTGCCTTCGCCGCGACGGACGCCCCGCCCCTCCCCGTAGAGCAGATGTCGGAGCTGTCCACGGGCGAAGGGTGGGACCGGATGGGTGTCGAGATCTGTGTGGAAGGGCTGACCAAGTCCTTCGGCCACCAGGTCATCTGGCAGGACGTGTCGCTGACGCTGCCCGCCGGCGAGGTGTCGGTGATGCTCGGCCCCTCGGGGACGGGCAAGTCGGTGTTCCTCAAGACGCTCGTCGGGCTCCTCAAGCCGGAGCGCGGGTCGGTCAAGGTCGCGGGCCGGGACATCACCCGGCTGCGCGAGCACGACCTCTACGAGGTGCGGAAGCTGTTCGGCGTGCTGTTCCAGGACGGCGCGCTGTTCGGCTCGATGAACCTGTACGACAACATCGCCTTCCCGCTGCGCGAGCACACCCGCAAGTCCGAGAGCGAGATCCGGCGGATCGTGCTGGAGAAGATGGACATGGTCGGGCTGATCGGTGCCGAGGGGAAGCTGCCCGGCGAGATCTCCGGCGGCATGCGCAAGCGGGCCGGTCTGGCCCGCGCCCTGGTGCTCGACCCGGAGATCATCCTCTTCGACGAGCCGGACTCGGGTCTCGACCCGGTGCGCGTGGCCTACCTCAACCAGCTCATCGTCGACCTCAACGCACAGATCGACGCGACCTTCCTGATCGTCACGCACGACATCGCCTCGGCCCGCCAGGTCCCGGACAACATCGGCCTGCTGTTCCGCCGTGAGCTGGTGATGTTCGGGCCCCGCGAGGAGCTGCTGACCAGCGACGAGCCCGTCGTACGGCAGTTCCTGAACGGTCGGATGCAGGGGCCGATCGGCATGGCGGAGGAGAAGGACGCGGCACAGGTCGAGCAGGAACTGGCGCAGATCGACGAGCGCGGCGCCGTCGAGGGCCTTCCCCCTCGCCTGCTGCCGAGCCCCGGCATCACCCGCCCGCCCCGCTGGGAGGCGATCGCGAGACGGGAGGCCGAGCTGCGCTGGGAGGAGGTGAGCGGCGCATGAGTCTCTCCCCGACGGGTGCGCTGCGGCACTCGGGCAACCTGTTCGCGATGGCGCTGGACGTCGTCCGGACCCTGCCCCGACGGCCCTTCCAGGCAAGGGAGTTCATCCAACAGGCGTGGTTCGTCGCCAGCGTGACGATCCTGCCGACGGCTCTGGTCTCGATCCCCTTCGGGGCCGTCATCGCACTCCAGATCGGCAGCCTGACGAGGCAGTTGGGCGCGCAGTCCTTCTCCGGTGCGGCATCCGTTCTCGCCGTCCTGCGCGAGGCCTCGCCGATCGTCACCGCGCTGCTCATCGCGGGCGCGGGCGGCACCGCGATCTGCGCGGACCTGGGGGCCCGGAAGATCCGGGACGAGATCGACGCGATGCAGGTGCTGGGCATCGACCCGATCCACCGGCTCGTCGTCCCGCGCGTGCTGGCGTCCATGGTGGTTGCCGTGCTGCTCAACGGCCTGGTGTCCGTGGTCGGAGTGGCCGGCGGCTATTTCTTCAACGTCGTTCTCCAGAACGGCACCCCCGGCGCGTACCTGGCCTCCTTCACCACCCTCGCCCAGCTGTCCGACCTGTGGGCTGCCGAGATCAAGGCGCTGGTGTTCGGAGCCATCGCGGCGATCGTCGCCTCGTACAAGGGGCTGACCGCGAAGGGCGGCCCGAAGGGCGTGGGCGACGCGGTCAACCAGTCCGTGGTGATCACCTTCATGTTGCTGTTCGTGACGAACTTCGTGATGACCGCGGTGTACTTCCAGGTCGTCCCGCAGAGGGGTTAGCCGATGCGACCACAGAGACTCCTCGAACGCCCGCTGCGCTCCCTCGAAGAGCTGGGCACCCAACTCTCCTTCTACGGACGCTCGTTGGCATGGACGGGCCGCACCCTGCGTCGCTACAAGAAGGAGATCCTGCGGCTGCTGGCCGAGGTCAGCTTCGGACGCGGTGCGCTGGCCGTCGTGGGCGGCACGGTCGGCGTCATCGCCTTCCTGTCCTTCTTCACCGGCACCGAGGTCGGCCTCCAGGGTTACGCGGCCCTCAACCAGCTCGGCACCTCCAACTTCGTCGCGTTCCTGTCGGCGTACTTCAACACCCGGGAGATCGCCCCGCTGGTGGCCGGGCTCGCCCTGTCCGCGACGGTCGGCGCCGGGTTCACCGCCCAGCTCGGCGCGATGCGGATCAGCGAGGAGACCGACGCGCTGGAGGTGATGGGCGTCCCCTCGCTGCCGTTCCTGGTGACGACGCGGATGATCGCCGGCTTCGTCGCGGTGATCCCGCTGTACGTGGTCGGGCTGCTGTCCTCGTACCTGGCCGCCCGCACCATCACCACCCGCTACTACGGGCAGTCGACCGGCACCTACGACCACTACTTCCACCAGTACCTGCCGCCCGTCGACGTGCTCTGGTCCTTCGGCAAGGTGATCGTCTTCGCCGTCCTGATCATCCTGGTGCACTGCTACTACGGCTACTACGCGAGCGGCGGTCCGGCGGGGGTCGGCGTCGCGGTGGGGCGTGCGGTGCGGACGTCGATCGTCGCCATCAACGTCCTGGACTTCTTCCTGAGCCTCGCGATCTGGGGCGCCAACACGACGGTACGGATAGCGGGGTGAGGCCGATGAGAGTGCTGAGACTCAGGTTGTACGGCATCGCGTTCATCGTCGTACTCGCGCTGTTGCTGTCGCTCGCGGTGGCCGTCTACCAGCAGGCGTTCTCCTCCGTCGTGCCCATCACCCTGGAGGCCGGCACCCTCGGCAACCAGCTCGACCCGCGCGCCGACGTCAAACTGCGCGGACTGCTGGTCGGCGAGGTGCGCGAGGTGCACGCGGACGGCACGAAGGCCACGCTCGACATCGCGCTCAAGCCCCAGTACGTCGCGTACATCCCCTCGGACGTGCACGCGCGGCTGCTGCCCAAGACGCTGTTCGGCGAGAAGTACGTGGACCTGGTGGCGCCTGCCCGCTCTGCGCGGTCGTCGGTTCGGCCGATCCGCGCCGGGGACGTCATCACCCAGGACCGTACGAAGGTCGGCATCGAGGTGCAGCAGCTGATGAACGACCTGCTGCCGCTGCTGCGGACCGTCCGGCCGGGCGAACTCAACGCCACGCTCTCGGCGTTCGCCACCGCGCTGGAGGGCCGCGGCGACCGGATCGGCGACAACCTGACCCGCGTCGAGGGCTATCTCCGCCGCCTCAACCCGCACCTGCCGTCCCTGCAGGAGGACATCGCGCGCTTCGCGGACGTCGCCGAGGTGTACGGCGACGCCGCGCCCGACCTGATGCGGATCCTGCACAACACGGTCACCACCAGCCGCACGATCGTCGAGCAGAAGGACCAGCTGGCCTCCGCGCTCCGCACGACCGCCACGGTCGCGGGCACCGCGGACGACTTCCTCGCCGAGAACGGCGACCGGCTGATCGCCCTCGGCCGGGTCTCCCGCCCCACCCTGGAGCTGTTCGCCCGCTACTCCCCCGAGTACCCGTGTCTGTTCCAGGGCCTGGTCCGGCAGGAGAAGGCGTCGGAGGACGCGTTCCGGGGCGGCGAGATGCGGATCACCCTGGAGGTCGTACAGCCGCAAGCCGCGTACCGGCCCGGTGAGGAGCCGCGCTACGGCGAGCGGTCCGGGCCGAACTGCCGGGGCCTGCCCCATCCGCAGGTGCCCGGCCCGAAACCCCGTCTCAACGACGGCACGTCGGCCGGGAGTCCCGGCGGCGCGCTCCCCGGAGGTGTCACCGTGTCCGCCACCGAGGCCGAGCAGCGGGCCGTCGGCTCGCTCGTGGCCCCCGTCATGGGCGTCCCCGCGGATGAGGTGCCGCCCGTCACGACCCTGCTGTTCGGACCGCTGGCCCGCGGGACGGCGGTGAGCGTCGCATGAGGACCACAGGAGCCCGGCAGACCGCCGCCCCGGTCATCAAGTTCAGCCTCTTCGCGCTGGTCACGATCGCGGCGACGGCCCTGCTGGCCGCGACCATCGTCAACGTCTCCTTCACTCCGAAGGACACGTATCACGCGGTCTTCAGCGACGTCACAGGGCTGGAGACCGGCGACGACATCCGGGTGGCCGGGGTGCGGGTCGGGGAGGTCGAGGGCATCCGGATCAAGGACCGGACGCTGGCCGAGGTCACCTTCACCGTCGCCGCGGACCGCCCGCTGCCGGCCGGAACCCGTGCCGTCGTCCGCTACCGGAACCTGGTCGGGCAGCGGTACATCGCGCTGACCGAGGGCGTGGGCGACGCCACCCTCCGGCTGCGGCCGGGCGGCACCATCCCGCTGTCCCGGACCCAGCCCGCGCTCGACCTCAACGCGCTGCTGAACGGCTTCAAGCCGCTGTTCGCAGCGCTCAGCCCGAACGACGTCAACCAGCTGGCCACCGAGATCATCCAGACCCTGCAGGGCGAGGGCGGCACGGTCAACAGCCTGCTCGCGCACACGGCCTCGCTCACCACGACCCTCGCCGACCGCGACCAGCTGATCGGCTCGGTGATCGACAACCTCAACACCGTGCTGGGGACGCTCGACAAGCGGGGCGCCCGCTTCTCCGGGCTGCTCAAGCAGTTGCGGCGGGTCATCTCCGGGCTGTCCGCCGACCGCAAGCCCATCGGGGACTCCCTGGTGAACATCGGCGCCCTCGCCGACGCCACCTCCGGGCTGCTGAAGGACACACGCCCGCCGCTGAAGGACGACATCGCCGGGCTGACCGACCTGACCGGAACACTGAACGACAACGAGAAGACCGTGGAGGGCGTGCTGAAGCGGCTGCCGAACAAGCTCGACGAGCTGACCGGGACAGCGTCCTACGGCTCGTGGTTCAACTTCTACCTCTGCGACTTCGACGGCCGGATCGTGCTGCCGAAGACGAAGCAGGTGCTCACTCCGGAGCTGCACGTGGCACGGGCGAGGTGCGGAGGATGAGCCTGCGCATCGCGCGGCGCCGTCGCCGCCGACCCGAGCCCCTGGTGAAGGTCCGCGTCCTGCCGCCGAAACTCCCGAAGCTGCCGAAGCTGCCCAAGCGCAGGCTCCGCCGACCCGAACCCCTCGTGAAGGTCCGCGTCCTGCCGCCGAAACTCCCGAAGCTGCCGAAGCTGCCCAAGCGCAGGCCCCGCCGACCCGAACCCCTCGTAAAGGTCCGCGTCCTGCCGCCGAAGCTGCCGCGGATCCGGCTGAAGCGGCCGCGTGTGAAGCCGTTCCGTGAGCGAAACCCCGTCGTCGTGGGCGCCGTCGGCCTCACCGTCCTCGCGCTGCTGACCGTCGCCGCGTTCAACGCCGACAGCCTGCCGCTGATCGGCGGCGGCGACACGTACAGCGCGGACTTCTCGGAGGCGGGCGGGCTCAAGCCGGGCGACGAGGTGCGGATCGCCGGGGTCAAGGTCGGCAAGGTCGAGGACGTCGACCTGGCCGGCGACCACGTCGAGGTGACCTTCAAGGTCAAGGGCGACCCGGCGTTCGGCACCGACACCGGCGCGTCGATCCGGGTCAGGACCATCCTCGGCGCGAAGTACCTGGCCCTGTATCCGAAGGGGCCCGGCCGGTTGAAGCCCGGTAGTGAGATTCCGCTCCGGCGGACCGTGTCGGCGTACGACGTCGTCCAGGCCTTCAGCGATCTCACGACCACCACCGAGGAGGTCGACACAGCCCGCCTCGCCAAGGCGCTGGACACGATCTCCGTCACCTTCCAGGACTCGCCCGAGGAGGTGCGTGCGTCGATCAAGGGACTGTCGAGGATCTCCAGGACCGTCGCATCCCGTGACAAGGCGCTGCGCGAGCTCCTCGACCACGCGAACGGAGTCACCAAGGTGCTCGCCGGCCGTACGAAGGACTTCTCCGCGCTGGTGACGGACGGGAACGCGCTGTTCAAGGAGATCAGCAAGCGGCGCACGGCGATCCACAACCTCCTCAAGAGCAGCGCCCTGCTCGGCATCGAACTCTCCGGCCTGGTCGAGGACAACCGGAAGGAGATCGGTCCGGCCCTCAAGAACCTCAACACCTTCGTGAAGATGCTCGAACGCAACCAGGCGAGCCTCGACCGGAGCGTCCGGCTGCTCGCGCCCTACGTGCGGCTCTTCACCAACACCCTGGGCAACGGCCGCTGGTTCGACTCGTACGTCCAGAACCTGGTCGTCGCCCCGGTCACGCCACGGACGGGAGGCACCCGATGACCCGCAGACTCCTGGCGCTGTTCACCGCGCTCGCGGTCCTCGTGACACTCGCCGTCCTCCTTTGGCCACACCCCGATCCCGTCCGCGTCACGGCGTACTTCCCGCGCACCGTCGGTATCTACCCCGGTTCCGACGTCCGCGTGCTCGGCGTCCGCATCGGCGAGGTCAAGCGGATCACGCCGGAGGGCGGCCGGGTGCGGGTGGAGCTGGAGTACGACCAGGGGCGCAGGGTCCCGGCGGACGCGCAGGCCGCCATCGTCAACTCCTCGGTGGTCAGCGACCGTTATGTACAGCTGCTGCCGGTGTACCGGAAGGGCCCGGTACTGCGGGACGGCGACGTCATCCCCGAGTCCCGTACGGCCGTCCCCGTCGAGCTGGACCGGATCTTCGACAGCCTCCACACCACCGCAGAGGCGCTCGGCCCGAACGGCGCCAACAAGAAGGGGTCGCTGTCGCGGCTGCTCGGGGTGAGCGCGGACAACCTCCAGGGCCAGGGCGAGAACCTCAACCAGACGGTCGAGGACCTCTCGCGGGCGGTCACCACGCTGTCCGACGGCCGCGGTGACCTGTTCGGCACCGTGCGCAACCTCCAGGTGTTCACGGCCGCGCTGGCGGCGGACGACAAGAGTGTGCGGTCGTTCAACACCAGTCTGGCCGAGGTGGCCGCGCAGCTGGCCGGGGAGCGGGGGGACCTCGCGGCGGCACTGCAGAACCTCGGCGCGGCCCTCGGTGACGTGTCCGACTTCGTGAAGCACAACAAGAAGGCACTGACCTCGGACGTGCGGGGGCTCAGCAAGGTCACCAAGGTCCTCGTCACCCAACGGGCCGCACTGGAGGAGCTGTTGGACGTCGCCCCCACGGGCCTGTCGAACCTGCAGAACGCCTACAACCCGGCCGCCGGCACCCTCGACACCCGCAACAACGCGCAGACACCGCAGGACCCGGCGTCCCTGCTCTGTTCGCTCCTGAGGACGACCGGGGACGAGGGTGGCAAGAGCCCCGACTGCGCGGAGCTGAAGAAGCTCTTCGACTCGCTGCCCAAGGTGCCGACGGCCCCGGCGGCCACGGGCACGGTCGACAAGACCCTCGGCGGAATCCTGGGGGCCCGGGCATGAGTGCGCTGCGCAAGGGCCGGATGGCCGCCTGGACGGCGGTCGGTTCGCTGCTGCTGACCGGCTGCGAGTTCAACGGCTGGTACGACGTCCCGCTCCCCGGAGGCGCCGCCGCGGACGGCCACGCATACCACGTCACCGTCGACTTCAGGGACGTCATGGATCTGGTGCCGCAGTCTGCGGTCAAGGTCGACAACGTCACCGTGGGCGGGGTCGAGAAGGTGGAACTGGACGGCTGGCACGCGCGCGTGCGGCTGCGGATCGCCGACTCGGTGAAGCTTCCCGGCAACGCGGTCGCCGAGCTGCGGCAGACCAGCATGCTCGGCGAGAAGTACGTGGCGCTGTCCGCCCCGGCCGGCACCACGCCGGTCGGCCGGCTCCGCGACGGCGACCGCATCCCGCTGTCCCGCAGCGGCCGCAACCCGGACGTCGAGGAGGTGCTGTCCGCCCTGTCCGCGCTGCTGAACGGCGGCGGGGTGGCCGAGCTCAAGACGATCACCGTCGAGCTGAACAAGGCCCTGAACGGTCGCGAGGACCGGGTCAGGTCCCTGCTCAAGGAGCTCGACACGTTCCTCGGCGGCCTCGACGACCAGCGGGCCGACATCGTCCGCGCGCTCAAGGGCGTCGACCGGCTGGCCGAGCGGCTGAAGAGGGAGAAGAAGACGATCGCCGAGGCCGTCGACACCATGCCGCCCGCCCTGAAGGTCCTCGCCGACCAGCGCCGGGACCTGACGAAGATGCTCACCGGCCTGTCCAGGCTCGGAAAGACCGGCACCAGGGTCGTCAACGCCTCGCGGGACGACACCGTCGCCAACCTCAGGAAGCTGCGGCCCATCCTGCAGCAGCTGAACAAGGCGGGCGACGACCTGCCCAACTCCCTTGAGCTGCTCACCACTTATCCGTTCCCGCGCAACGTGGTGGACGCAGTCAAGGGCGACTACGTCAACCTGAAGATCACCGCCGACCTGGACCTGGCGGGCATGTACGGCAACGTCACCGACAAACCGGGCAAGGGCAGGAGCACCCCGGCGCCCGGGATCCCGGACCTTCCGAGCGTCCCCACTCCCACGCCCCTCCCGTCCACCCCGTCCCTGCCGGCCACCCCGTCGGTGCCCGCCGTCCCCTCGACGCCCTCCGACGGCAGCACCTTGCTGTGCCCGCCGGTGTGCACCGCGGCCTACGGCACCGAGGACGGCTCGCACCGCCTCCCGCAGGGGATCGACCTCGGCCTCGCCGAGCTCATGTTGAAGGGGATACTGCCGTGATCACACGTACGGTCAGGGCCCAGCTGCTCGCCTTCGCGACCGTCACCGCCGTCGGGGTGTCGTACGTCGGCGCCGAGTACACGGGCCTGGTGGACGACGTCCTGGACCGCGGCTACACCGTGCACGCCGACTTCGCCGAGTCCGGGGGCGTCTTCCCCGGCTCCGAGGTCACCTACCGGGGGGTGCCGGTGGGCCGGGTGGGAGAACTGAAGCTGACCGGTTCCGGGGTCTCGGTGGCCCTGAAGATCGAGGACGGCGCGCCGCGGATCCCGGCCGACACGCTGGCGGTGGCCGCCAACCGCTCGGCGGTGGGTGAGCAGTACGTCGATCTCCAGCCGCGCCGCTCGGGCGGCCCGTACCTGATGGACGGCAGCCCGATCCCGCGCAGCCGCACCCGGACCCCGCTGCCGGTCACCGACCTCGTCCTCAGCCTCGACCGGCTGGTCAACTCCGTCGGCAAGGGCGATCTGCGCACCACCGTCGACGAGCTGGGGAAGGCCTTCGCCGGCACCGGACCGAACCTGAGCCGCCTGGTGGACTCCGGCAACGATCTGGTCGAGTCGGCGTCCGAGTCGCTCCCGGAGACGGTCTCGCTGATCGAGGACTCACGGAAGGTGCTCAAGACGCAGGCCGACCAGGGCTCGGCGATCAAGTCGTTCTCCCGCGATCTGGCCACGTTGACCGCGCAGCTGAAGTCGAGCGACGGGGACCTGCGCAGGCTGATCGGCAACACGGCGCCCGCCGCACAGGAGGTCAACTCGCTGCTGAGGTCCACGGGGCCCGACCTGTCGGTCCTGCTGGCCAACCTCATCAGCGGCGGCCAGGTCACCGTGGCGCGGCTGCCCGGCGTGGAGCAGGCCCTGGTCACCCTCCCGCTCACCGTCGCGGGCAGCTACACCGTCGTCCCCGGCGACGGCACCACCCACTTCGGGCTGGTCCTCAATGCCGACGACCCGCCGCCGTGCACCCAGGGCTACGGCACGCGGCGACGCGACCCCGCCGACACCGGCACGCGCCCGGCGAACACCGGCGCGCACTGCACGGCACCGCGCGGCGGCAAGACCTCGGTGCGCGGCGCGCAGAACGCCCCCGGCGCTTCGGCCGATACGTACGGCGCCGACCGGACCGCGTACGTCACCCCGTACGACCCGGAGACCGGCACCGCCGCCGGCCCGGACGGAACGCCCGTCGACATCGGCTCGACGGGCGGCGAACAGACCGTGTTCGGAAAGGAGTCGTGGCAATGGCTGCTCGTTGGACCGATGGCATCAGGCGCATGAGGGCGCTGGGGGTGGGTCTCGTCGCCGCGACCGTCCTGGCGACCGCACTGTCCGTCTGGCTGGGGCTGCGGCTGGCCGACCAGCGCGCGGCGGACCAACGCCGCCAGGACGTGCTGGCGGCGGCCCGCCAGTCGGCGCTGAACTTCACCTCGCTGGACTACCGGCACTACGGCCGGGACAGCGGCAACGTGCTCAAGGGCGCCACCGGCGACTTCAAGAAGCAGTTCACCGCACAGACCGCCCAGTTGACGAAGCTCGTCGCCCAGAACAAGTCGGTGTCCGAGGGGCAGGTCCTGGAAGCGGGCGTCGTGCGGTCCGACGAGCGCTCGGCCCGGGTCCTGGTGGTGGCCGACAGCAAGGTGACCAACACCGCCGCGCCCGAGGGACAGGCGCGCACCTACCGGCTCCAGCTCGACCTGGTGCGCGTGGCCGGCCGCTGGCTGACCTCCGACGTCGAGTTCGTGGGCTGAGCCGATGAGGCCTGCAGTGAGGAGAGACAGCGTGGCGAACCCGACCACCCGAACCCGCGGCACCGGTTCCCCGGCCCGGCGCACCCTGACCGCGGCCGCCCGCGCGGCGGCCAAGCGCGCCAGGCGGCCGGAGCAGGACGAGACCACCCAGCGGGTCGAGGACCGGCTCACGGGACGCACCGTGCTCATCGAGCCCCCGTGCGGCTGGGACGACCCGCCGGAGCCGCAGCCGACGCCGGAGACCGACGAGCAGGAGACCGACGAGCAGGAGAGCGCGCCCGCGCCCCCGCCCCGCCTCCCGAGGGTGCTCACCGCGGCACTCTGCCTCGCGCTCGTGGCGGCCCTGGCCGCGGCCGCCGTCCTCGGGTGGCAGTACCGGCAGGGACAGCAGACGGCAAAGGCCCGCACCGAGGCCCTCGCCGCCGCCCGGAAGGCCGCCCCGGTCGTGCTGTCGTACGACTACCGCCACCTGGACCGCGACTTCGCCCGCGCACGTGCCCTGCTGACCGGCGCGTTCCGCGACCAGTACGGCAGGACCACGAAGACGGTGGTCGGGCCGACCGCGAAGAAGTACCACGGCGTGGTGAAGGCGACGGTGGCGGCGCCCACGGACGGCGGCGCCCCGGCGGTCTCCGTCGTGTCCGCCGCACCGGACAGGGCGGTCGTGCTGCTCTTCGTCAACCAGATCACGCAGAGCACCCAGGTGTCGGGCGCCCGCCTGGACCTCAACCGCGTACGGATGACGCTCGCCCGCACCGCCGACGGCTGGAAGGTGAGTGCCGTCGACGCCCTCTGACCAGGCACAGCAAGTGCCCCCGCGCAGCCCGCGCGGGGGCACTTTTTCGTGCCCGCTCTTGACAGTTACCCCCCGCCACAGGCAATCTTCCATTAAGCAGAAACGAACTTCCGCAATACGGAATTCCTAACGGAAGGGAGCGCGGCCCGAATGCCGGTTTTTGGATCGAACACAGCCGCAGACCAGCGCTTCAACGTCAACCTGTCGATCCTCTTCACGGAACTCCCGCTCCTGGAGCGCCCCGCGGCCGCCGCCGCGGCGGGCTTCACGGCGGTCGAGCTGTGGTGGCCCTGGGTCGACTCCCCCACCCCCGAGCAGTCCGAGCTCGACGCCCTGAAGAAGGCGATCGAGGACGCGGGCGTCCAGCTCACGGGGCTGAACTTCTACGCCGGACAGCTGCCGGGCCCGGACCGCGGCGCCCTGTCGATCCCGGGCGAGGAGTCGGAGAAGTTCCGCGCCAACATCGACGTGGCGGCGGACTTCGCGGCCTCCCTCGGCTGCGGGGCGCTCAACGCGCTGTACGGCAACCGGGTCGAGGGCGTGGATCCGGCCGAGCAGGACGCGCTCGCCCTGGAGAACCTCGCCCTCGCGGCCCGGGCCGCCGACCGGATCGGCGCGATCCTGCTGGTCGAGGCGCTGAACCAGCCCGAGTCGCCGCTGTACCCGCTGGTGTCGGCGCCGGCCGCGATCGAGGTCGTGGACAAGGTCAACGCGGCGACGGGCCTCGGGAACGCGAAGTTCCTGATGGACCTCTACCACCTGTCCATGAACGGCGAGGACCTGCCCTCGGTCATCGAGCGGTACACGGCGAAGACCGGCCACGTCCAGATCGCCGACAACCCGGGCCGCGGCGCCCCCGGGACGGGTTCACTCCCGCTGGAGGAGCTGCTCGGCCGGCTGAGGAAGGCCGGTTACGGCGGCTGGGTCGGCCTGGAGTACAAGGCCGGCGACCGCCCGAGCGCCAAGGCCTTCGAGTGGCTCCCGCGCGCAGCGCGCTGAACCCCCCTGACTTTGCAAGGCAGTTGAGAGAGGCACCCCCAATCATGAGCAACCTTCCCAAGATCGCCTGGATCGGCCTCGGCATCATGGGCTCGCCCATGTCCGAGAACCTGATCAAGGCGGGTTACGACGTCACCGGCTTCACCCTGGAGCAGGACAAGCTGGACCGCCTGGCCGCCGCCGGCGGTACCGTGGCCGGCTCGATCGCCGAGGCCGTGCGCGACGCCGACGTGGTGATCACGATGGTGCCCGCCTCTCCGCACGTCGAGGCCATCTCCTACGGCCCCGACGGCATCCTGGAGAACGCCAAGCAGGGCGCCCTGCTGATCGACATGTCCTCGATCACCCCGCAGACCTCGGTGGACCTCGCGAAGAACGCCAAGGACAAGGGCATCCGGGTCCTCGACGCCCCCGTCTCCGGCGGTGAGGCCGGTGCCGTGGAGGCCGTACTGTCGATCATGGTCGGCGGCGAGCAGGCCGACTTCGACCAGGCCAAGCCGATCTTCGACGCGCTGGGCAGGACCATCGTGCTGTGCGGCCCGCACGGCTCCGGCCAGACCGTGAAGGCCGCCAACCAGCTGATCGTGGCCGTGAACATCCAGGCCTGCGCCGAGGCCGTGGTCTTCCTGGAGAAGTCCGGCGTGGACCTGCAGGCCGCGCTGGACGTCCTCAACGGCGGCCTCGCGGGCTCGACCGTGCTGACGCGCAAGAAGGACAACTTCCTGAGCCGCGACTTCAAGCCGGGCTTCCGCATCGACCTGCACCACAAGGACATGGGCATCGTCACCGACGCCGCCCGCAACGTCGGCGCCGCCCTTCCGGTCGGTGCCGTGGTCGCCCAGCTGGTCGCCTCGCTGCGCGCCCAGGGCGACGGCGGCCTGGACCACTCGGCCCTGCTGCGGGCCGTGGAGCGCCTGTCCGGCGCCCAGGTCTGACGACCCCCCTGAGACTTCCGGGCCGCGGCGCCGCTGACACCTGTCCTGTCGCGCCCAGGCGGCGCCGCGGCCCGGAATCTACTTCAACAAACTGTTGACGTCTCGTCCACCCAAATCTAGGCTCACGCCAGCGGAAGCTCCACAAAGCGGAAGTCTCTTTCCGAAGGTTCCGAAGATTCCCGCTGCCCTCTCGCACGGAAGGTCCACGATGTCGAAGCGCGTGCTCACGACAGAGTCCGGCGCCCCGGTCGCCGACAACCAGAACTCAGCCTCGGCGGGCGTCGGCGGCCCGCTGCTGCTCCAGGACCAGCACCTCCTGGAGAAGCTGGCGCGCTTCAACCGCGAGCGCATCCCGGAGCGTGTGGTGCACGCCCGTGGCTCCGGCGCGTACGGCCACTTCGAGGTGACGGACGACGTCACCGGCTTCACCCACGCCGACTTCCTGAGCGCGATCGGCAAGCGCACCGAGGTGTTCCTGCGCTTCTCGACGGTCGCCGACTCCCTCGGCGGCGCGGACGCGGTCCGTGACCCGCGCGGTTTCGCGGTGAAGTTCTACACCGAGGAGGGCAACTACGACCTCGTCGGGAACAACACCCCGGTGTTCTTCATCAAGGACCCGATCAAGTTCCCCGACTTCATCCACTCGCAGAAGCGGGACCCGTTCACCGGCCGGCAGGAGCCGGACAACGTCTGGGACTTCTGGGCACACGCCCCCGAGGCCACGCACCAGGTGACCTGGCTGATGGGCGACCGCGGCATCCCGGCGTCGTACCGCCACATGAACGGCTACGGCTCGCACACCTACCAGTGGACGAACGCCGAGGGCGAGGCCTTCTTCGTCAAGTACCACTTCAAGACGAACCAGGGCATCCGCTGCCTCTCCGCCGAGCAGGGCGCCGAGCAGGCCGGCAAGGACCCCAACTCGCACCAGACGGACCTGCTCCAGGCCATCGAGCGCGGGGTGCACCCGTCCTGGACCCTGTACGTCCAGATCATGCCGGCGGCCGAGGCTGCCGAGTACCGCTTCAACCCGTTCGACCTGACCAAGGTGTGGCCGCACCGGGACTACCCGCTGCAGCGGGTCGGCCGGCTGGTGCTGGACCGCAACCCGGACAACGTGTTCGCCGAGGTCGAGCAGGCCGCCTTCTCCCCGAACAACTTCGTTCCGGGCATCGGACCCTCGCCCGACAAGATGCTCCAGGGCCGGCTGTTCGCCTACGCGGACGCCCACCGCTACCGCCTGGGCGTCAACCACACCCAGCTCGCCGTCAACGCCCCGAAGGCGACGACCGCGCAGAACTACGGCCGCGACGGCTTCATGGCGTCCAACGCCCAGGGCCGCCACGCCAGGAACTACGAGCCGAACTCGTACGACGGCCCGGTGGAGACCGGCCGCCCGCTGTCGGCCCCGCTGGCGGTCTCCGGCCACACCGGCACCCACGAGGCCCCGCTGCACACCAAGGACGACGACTTCTACCAGGCCGGCGAGCTTTACCGCCTGATGTCCGCGGAGGAGAAGCAGCGTCTGGTCGCGAACATCGCCGGCGGCCTCTCGCAGGTCTCCCGCGACGACGTGATCGAGAAGAACCTGGCCCACTTCCACGCCGCCGACCCGGAGTACGGCAAGCGCGTCGAGGAGGCGGTCCGCGCCCTGCGCGAGGACTGAGGCCACTGACAGCGTCCGGGTTCCGACGGGGAGGTCGGGCCCGGACGCGGACGACCCGCAACCGAGCGGTCCGGATGAGGGGTGACCACTCGGTACGGCGGGCAGGGCGAGGACCGCGGCGGTGTGCGAGCCAGTGCGGTGGTGAAGGATCCGAGCACCCTTCTCGACCAGAGGGAAGGGGCCCCGGCTCCGTCGCATCCGCCGCGGTCCCCAGCCACGACCTCGGTGCGAGGTCCCCGTCCCCGTCCGGCGGCGCGAATGTCCTGTCGCGCCCAGCCTCGCGCCGTCGGACGGCCATCACACGGCATCGGAAGCGCCCCCTGGTCACAGGGGGCGCTTCCGTGCTGTCCGGGGCTCCGGGGGTGCGCTCCTGCCGCTTCCGCAGGACGCTGATCCCATGGGCAATCCGACGCAGTACCCGCACATCGTGGTCCACGCTCCGGCCCTCGACGGCTCCCGACGGGTCACCGAGGGGGAGGTGACCCTGGGGCTCGCCTCCCACCTGGACGACGTCGTCGAGATCCTGCGGCTGGCCGACCTGGACCGCATCGAGGTCGAGGAGAGCGACCTCATCGAGTGGCAGGGCGGCGGGCCCGACGACTGGCCGGGCCTGTCCGAGCACGAGGTCTAGGAAAGACGAGTACACCAGCGGCCGTAGCCGGCCTGCGCAACCCTCAAATCAACCTCTGAACACCGCGAGAGAGGCTTCGGCACCCGGGACCGGCGGGCACAACACCGGCAGACGGGGCCCGCCGGCACGGGGGCGGCGGGTCCCGGACGGGGGTGCGTGATGGCTGGTACGACGAGGATCCCGACGGAACCGCAGGAGCTCGCCCTGCTGCGGGGAGGCGCCCGGGCCGCCGTGACGGTGGCGGTGCTGGACCTGCATCTGCGGGGTGCGGTGAAGGCCGGGCGGGCCGGCACGATGCGGGCCTCGGGTCCGGTGCCCGCAGCGGCCCTGACGGCGCTCGCGAAGGCGGTGCACGCCGGTCTCTACCGCCCCGCCGGCATGCGGCAGTTGCTGGACCGGCGGCCGGTGCGGGCGGCGCTCGGCGAGCTGCGCGCGGAGCTGGTCGCGGCGGGTCTGCTGCGGGCCGTCCTCCCGGGCCGTACCCGCGCCGGCCGCAGGGTCCTGAGGAACCTGCGCGCCCGGAACCCGCTGCCCCTCCACGGCCCGGCTCCGTCCCCCGAGGACAAGCTGCTCCTGGTGGCCCTGCACGGCGACGCGGCGCTGACCGCGCTGGCCCCGCGCTTCACCCGGGACGCGGGCCTGACGGGCCGCGGCGGCACCACGGAACGCGAGCTGCCCCGGTCCTGGGGGAGCTCGGGCGGTGGGGGCTTCAGCTGCGGGGCGGTGTGATCGCGGATTCGTCCACCCGGCGGCCGCAGATCCGTGCACCCGCACATGCCTCAGGGGCGGCCCGTCCCCCTCGGACGGACCGCCCCCGGCGTGTTCTCGCGCGCGTGCGCCGGATCAGACCTTCAGCGGTTTGATCGACGTCGGCGCGTGGCCGGGCTCGGTGGCCAGGTCCTCGAACTCGGAGATGTCGCTGATGTCCATCGTCCGGCTCATCGAGATGTTGGTGATGCGCTCCAGGATCGCCTCGACGACGACCGGCACCCGGTACTCGGCGGCCAGCTTCTTCGCCTGCTCGAAGGCGGCGCCCAGCTGGTCCGGCTCGGTGACCCGGATCGCCTTGCAGCCCAGTCCCTCGGCGACCTTGACGTGGTCGACGCCGTAGACGCCGATCTCCGGAGTGTTGATGTTCTCGAACTCCAGGTTGACCTGGAAGTTGATGTCCAGGCCGATCTGCGCCTGCCGGATCAGGCCCAGGTACGCGTTGTTCACGAGAACGTGGACGTAGGGGATCCTGTGCTGGGCGGCGACCGCCAGCTCCTCGATCAGGAACTGGAAGTCGTAGTCGCCGGAGAGGGCGACGACCGGGGACTCCGGGTCGGCCTTGGCGACGCCGATCGCGGCCGGGATGGTCCAGCCGAGCGGGCCGGCCTGGCCGCAGTTGATCCAGTGGCGCGGCTTGTAGACGTGCAGCATCTGGGCGCCGGCGATCTGGGAGAGGCCGATCGTGGTGACGTACCGGGTCTGAGGCCCGAAGGCCTTGTTCATCTCCTCGTACACGCGCTGCGGCTTCATCGGCACGTTGTCGAAGTGGGTGCGGCGCAGCAGGGTGGCCTTGCGCTCCTGGGTGGAGGCGACCCACTCCGCGCGGTCGGGCAGCCTGCCCTCGGCCTTCAGCTCCTTGGCGACCTCGACGAACAGCTGCAGCGCGGCCTTGGCGTCGGAGACGACACCGTAGTCCGGCGGGAAGATCTTGCCGATCTGGGTGGGCTCGATGTCGACGTGGACGAACTTGCGGCCCTGGCGGTAGACGTCGAGCTTGTAGCCGGTGTGGCGGTTGGCCCAGCGGTTGCCGATGCCGAGGACGAAGTCGGACTCCAGGAAGTTCGCGTTGCCGTAGCGGTGCGAGGTCTGGACGCCGACCATGCCTGCGTTCAGCTCGTGGTCGTCGGGCAGGGTGCCCCAGCCCATCAGGGTCGGGATGACCGGGGTCTGGGTCAGCTCGGCGAACTCGACCAGCAGGTCGACGGCGTCGGCGCCGATGACGCCGCCGCCGGCGACGAGGACCGGGCGCTCGGACGCCAGGAGGAAGGAGAGGGCCTTCTCGATCTGGGCGCGGGTCGCGGCCGGCTTGTAGACCGGGAGCGGCTCGTACGTCTCCGGGTCGAACTCGATCTCGGTGAGCTGGACGTCGATCGGCAGGTCGATCAGGACCGGGCCCGGACGGCCGGAGCGCATCAGGTGGAAGGCCTGCTGGAAGACACCGGGGACCTGCGCGGCCTCCAGGACGGTGACCGCCATTTTGGTGACCGGCTTGGCGATCGAGGCGATGTCGACGGCCTGGAAGTCCTCCTTGTGGATCACGCTCGTGGGCGCCTGGCCCGTGATGCACAGGATCGGGATGGAGTCGCCGATGGCCGAGTACAGGCCGGTGATCATGTCGGTGCCGGCGGGGCCCGAGGTTCCGATGCAGACGCCGATGTTGCCCGGCACGGTGCGGGTGTACCCCTCGGCCATGTGCGAGGCGCCCTCGACGTGGCGGGCGAGCGTGTGGTTGATCCCGCCGCCCTCCTTCAGCGCCTTGTAGAAGGGGTTGATCGCCGCGCCCGGCACACCGAAGGCGTCCGTGACGCCCTCGCGCTTGAGGATCTCAACTGCCGCGCGGGCAGCGGTCATACGAGCCATCGAGTACTCCTGCTTCGGCTGTCGGATGCGTACTCCCGTCGCGCCCCGCGGCGAGTACTTCCGTATTGCGGAAAGTAATTTCTACTATCTGAAATCAATGTAGGGGGGTCACCGAAGGGCGTCAAGAGAGGGACAAGGAGGGTCGGGCAGGAGCACGATGGGGGGTGCAGTCCCGATGCGACGCCTGGAGTGGCCATGCCCGAGAGCGTGCCGGTGCGCTGTCCGGCCTGTCGGCGCGAGCACGTCTACACCGCGCCGCCCTATCCCTGCGCCTGCGGCAGGCCGTGCGCCCCGCGGCTGGACCCGGCGGGCGCGCCGGCCGTACTCGCGCACCGCACCTGGGACGAGGACTGGGTCACCGTGCGCTGCACCGCCTGCGGGCGCGCCAATCAGCTGCCGCACCCGGAGCTGGGCTGCCCGTGCGGCACGGTCCTGCGCATTCCGGTGAGCGACGCCCCGGCACCGGGGGCGCGTCCCGGGGCGGCCGTGCCGGGTGACACCCCGGCGCCGGCCGCACGGCCGGGAGCGGCCGCCCCGCGCTGCGGCGGACGGATCCCGTTCCAGCCCGTCACCATCCGCACCGCACGGGACGCCGTCACCGCCACCGCGCTGTACTTACGCTGGCTCGGCTACCGGGACATCCGCCGCGCCGACCAGCGGCCCCCGTCCGGCATAGGCCTGGCCGCGCCCGGCCTGGTCGCCCAGGTGGACCCCGCCGTGCGCCCGGCCTCGCTGCGGGACGTGGAGTGCCTGTGGCTGACGGCCATGACGGAGTCGGCCGGCTGTGTCTACTTCTCCCTGGCCGGATACGCCGAGGACGCCCGCGCTCGCGCCGACACGCTGGGCGTCCCCCTGTTCGTCCTCGACCTCACGGGCACCCCGACCCCGGTGAACGGCCCGGGCCGGAAACTCGCCAGGTCGGGCGTGGTCTGACCTAGACCCCGTACTTCTCCCGCAGCTCCACCTTGCGCACCTTCCCGGACACCGTCATCGGGAAGGAGCCGAGGATCTGCAGCCGGCTCGGGATCTTGTAGTGGGCGAGCCGGCCCCGGCAGAAGGCGCGCAGGTCCTCCAGGGTGACCGGGTCGGCCGCATCGTGCGGGATCACGCAGGCGAGGACCTCCTCGCCGTACTTCTCGTGCGGCACCCCGACGATCTGCACGTCCCGGATCTTCGGGTGGGCGTAGAGGAACTCCTCGATCTCACGCGGGTAGATGTTCTCGCCGCCCCGGATGATCATGTCCTTGATCCGGCCGACGATCTCCACGTACCCGTCCTCGCGCATCACCGCGAGGTCCCCGGTGTGCATCCAGCGGCCCGCGTCGACGGCCTCGGCGGTCTTCTCGGGCTCGTTCCAGTAGCCGAGCATCACGCTGTAGCCACGGGTGCACAGCTCACCCGCCGTGCCGCGCGGCAGGGTGACCCCGGTGGCCGGGTCGACGACCTTGACCTCCAGGTGCGGCAGGACCCGGCCGACGGTGCCGGTGCGGTGCTCCAGGTCGTCCTCGATGCGGGTCTGCAGGGAGACCGGGGAGGTCTCGGTCATCCCGTAGCAGATGGACACCTCCGCCATGTGCATCTCGGCGACCACCCGCTTCATCACCTCGACCGGGCAGGGCGAGCCCGCCATGATGCCGGTGCGCAGGGACGAGAGGTCGTACGACGCGAAGTCGGGCAGGTTCAGCTCCGCGATGAACATGGTCGGGACGCCGTACAGGGACGTGCAGCGCTCCTGCTGGACCGCGTCCAGCGTGGCCTTCGGGTCGAAGGACGGCGCCGGGATGACCATGCAGGCGCCGTGCGAGGTGGCGGCGAGGTTGCCCATCACCATGCCGAAGCAGTGGTAGAAGGGCACCGGGATGCAGATCCGGTCCTGCTCGGTGTAGGCGACCGACTCCCCCACGAAGTAGCCGTTGTTGAGGATGTTGTGGTGGGAGAGGGTGGCCCCCTTGGGGAAGCCCGTCGTGCCCGAGGTGTACTGGATGTTGATGGGGTCGTCGCAGGACAGGGCCTCGAACCGGACGTCCGGGGTGGCCCGGCCGAGCAGCGCCTCCCAGGTCGGGTCGCCGAAGTAGACGGTCTCCCGCAGCTGCGGGCACCCGCCCCGCACCTCCTCGACCATCGCGCGGTAGTCGCTGCTCTTGTGGCTGAGGGAGGCGAAGAGCAGCGAGATGCCGGCCTGGTTGAGGACGTACTCGACCTCGTGGGTGCGGTAGGCCGGGTTGATGTTCACCATGATCGCGCCGATGCGGGCGGTGGCGTACTGGACCAGCACCCACTCGGGGCAGTTGACGGCCCAGATGCCCACCCGGTCGCCCTTGGCGACCCCGCTCGCGAGCAGCGCGCGGGCCAGCGCGTCGACGTCCGCGCCGAACCGGGCGTACGTCCAGCGCCGCCCCGACGGCACGTCGACGAGTGCCTCGCGGTCCGGCCAGGCGGCGACGGCCCGGTCCAGGTTGGCGCCGATCGTGTCGCCGAGCAGGGCCGTCCCGCTCGTGCCGTGCGTGTACGACGATTCCGAGGTCACCGGAAGTCCTCCTCGCGGTACTCGTCCTGCGAGCCCGCGGCCGTGGCCTCGCGCAGCTCGATCCGGCGGATCTTGCCGGAGACGGTCTTGGGCAGGGCGCCGAACTCCAGGCGGCGGATGCGCTTGTAGGGGGCGAGGACCTCACGGGAGTGCTCGAACAGCACCTTCGCGGTGTCGGGTCCGGGCTGCCAGCCCTCGGTGAGGACGACGTACGCCTTGGGCACGGCCAGGCGCAGCTCGTCCGGTGCGGGCACGACCGCGGCCTCGGCGACCGCCTCGTGCTCCAGCAGTGCGCTCTCCAGCTCGAACGGGCTGATCTTGTAGTCCGAGGCCTTGAAGACGTCGTCCGCGCGGCCGATGTACGTCAGGTAGCCGTCCTCGTCCCGGGAGGCGATGTCGCCGGTGCGGTAGTAGCCGCCGGCCATGGCCTCGGCGGTGCGGTCGGGGTCGCCGTGGTAGCCGGTCATCAGGCCCACCGGGCGCTCGGACAGGTCGAGGGCGATCTCGCCCTCGGTGGCGCCGGGCGCGCCGGAGACCGGGTCGAGGAGTTCGACGCGGTAGCCGGGGCTGGGCCGGCCCATGGAGCCGGTCTTCAGGAGCTGGCCGGGGCTGTTGGAGACCTGGACGGCGGTCTCGGTCTGCCCGAAGCCGTCCCTGATGGTGACGTCCCAGGCCCGGCGGACCTGCTCGATCACCTCGGGGTTGAGCGGTTCGCCCGCCGCGACGACCTCGCGCGGCGGAGTGGCGAGCTGGCTCAGGTCGGCCTGGATGAGCATGCGCCACACGGTCGGCGGGGCGCAGAAGGTGGTCACCCCGGCCCGGTCCATCTCGGCCATCAGCCGGCCCGCGTCGAAGCGCGCGTAGTTGTGGATGAAGACGGTCGCCTCGGCGTTCCAGGGGGCGAACAGGTTGGACCAGGCGTGCTTGGCCCAGCCGGGCGAGGAGATGTTCAGGTGCACGTCACCGGGCCTGAGGCCGATCCAGTACATGGTGGCCAGGTGCCCGATGGGGTACGAGGTGTGGGTGTGCTCGACCAGCTTGGGGCGGGCGGTCGTACCGGAGGTGAAGTACAGCATCAGCGGGTCGTCGGCCAGCGTGGGCCCGTCCGGGGTGAACTCGGCGGGGGCGGTGTACGCGTCCTCGTACGCCTCCCAGCCCTGCGGCACCCCGCCGACCGCGATCCGGGTGTAGGCGCCGGGCACGTCCGCGAACTTGGCGGCGTCCTCGGCCCGTACCAGCACGTGCTTCACCCGGCCGCGCTCGACCCGGTCGCGCAGGTCCGCGGGGCCGAGCAGCGGGGTGGCCGGGATGACGACGGCGCGCAGCTTCATCGCGGCCAGCGCGGTCTCCCACAGCTCGGCCTGGTTTCCGAGCATGACCAGGATGCGGTCCTCGGCGGCGACGCCCCGCGCGCGCAGGTGGTTCGCGACCCGGTTCGAGCGCCCGGCCATCTCGGCGAAGGAGCGGCGGATCTCGGTGCCGTCCTCCTCGACGATGTGCAGGGCGGTCCGGTCGTTGCCGTCGGCGATCACGTCGAACCAGTCCAGTGCCCAGTTGAAGTGCTCGGGCCTTGGCCAGGCGAAGCCCTCGTGGGCGGCTGCGTAGTCCTCGCGGTGCTCCAGCAGGAAGTCCCGGGCACTCCTGAAGACCTCGGTCGCCGTCGTCATCGGTTCCTCCTAGCTCTCCGGGCGCGGCCGGGCGGCTCACTCCCGTGTTCCGGACCATTGCCGGGCGGCTCTCTGGCATCGTCTAATCCGTGATGCAGGTCTCACTACCCCCGAACGGGGGTGTGGTCCCCCCACGTGACCGCTCCGAAGGAGTGAAGAAGAGGTGTCAGCACAGGCCGTGGCGGCGGTGGAGATACGCGGTGCGCTGGTCCGGCTGCGGCGCACCACCGGGCTTCCGGTCGCCTTCGGCGGCCTGGTCGAGTACGGGCGGCCGCAGATCCGCATCAGCGAGCTGAGCGGCACGGCCACCGCCGCCCTCAGCTCGCTCGCGGTGACGTCCGGCAACGGGCTGGGCGGCAAGGCGGTCGCGCTGGCCCGGCCGTGCGCCGTCACGGACTACTCCAGCTCCCGGCAGATCAGCCACGAGTACGACGTCCCGGTGGCCGCCGAGGGCATCCGCTCGGTGCTCGCGGTGCCGGTCGTGGTACGGCGGCGGGTGCGCGGGGTGCTGTACGGCGCGCTGCGGTCGGCCCAGCCGCTGGGCGACCGCACGCTGGGCGAGGCGGTGGCCGTGGCACGGGACGTGGAACAGGCGCTGGTGGTCCGGGACGAGGCGCGGGTACTGCTGGCGGCCGCCCTGCCGGAGCCCGCCGACGGGCCCGACGGGCAGGGTGCCGCCTGGGAGCAGGTGCGCGAGGCCCATGCGGCGCTGCGCGCGCTGGCGCCCCGGATCGCCGACCCGGGTCTGCGCGCCGAACTGCTCGCCGCCTGCGGGCTGCTGGCCGTACCTCGCCCCGCCGGGGGCGCGAGCCTGGCGCCACGCGAGCTGGACGTGCTGTCCTGGGTGGCGGCGGGCGCGACGAACGCGGCCGTGGCCGAACGGCTGGGCCTGCGCCCGGAGACGGTGAAAGGGTATCTGCGCTCGGCGATGCGGAAGCTGGGCGCGCACACACGAGGGGAGGCGGTGACCGCGGCGAGGCGGGCCGGACTGCTGCCGTAGGCGGACCCGTGGGGTTCTCGGCGGCAGCCGTGAGGAACCTTGCCCATTCAAGCGACGTCGCATTGAATTTACCTATGCGTGACCGTTTGTTATTTCCCTCACCACGGCTTCCGTCCGAATTTAAAGGATCGTTGCTTAGAATTTGGCCCGGACACGACACAGGAGGGGAGCGGTGACCGTGCGACGGGACTTCCAGGAGCCTGCCCGATGCCGCCCCGACCTGCTCATCGGCCGCGAGGAGCTGTTCGCCGCGGCCCGTGACCAACTCGGCTCGGGCGGCAGTGTGCTCCTGCACGGCCCCGCCGGAATAGGGAAATCCACTGTCCTGCGGGCATTGGCCGAGGAATACGGCGCCAGCGCGCGCACCGTCTTGCGCTGCTCCGCCACGGAGTCCGAATCCCACCTCCCCTTCCTGGCCCTCGCCGACCTCCTCGGTCTGGTCCTCGACGACGTCTCCCCGCGGCTGCCCGCAGCCCAGCGCACCGCCCTGGAGTCGGCGCTCACCGGACGCGGCGAGTCCAGCCTCCAGCGCGACGGCCTCGCCCTGCGCCTCGCGGTGCTCTCCGCGCTGCGCGCGCTCGCCGCCCAGGGACCGGTCCTGATCGTGGCCGACGACCTGCAGTGGCTGGATCCGGCCAGCGCCGAACTGCTCGGCTTCGCCGCCCGCCGTCTCGAGGGCACCCCGGTGCAGCTGCTGTGCGCGGTGCGCACGGAGGGCCAGGACAGCCAGGAGTACGACCGCCATCTGCGCGCCTGCCCGCCGGACACGCTCGCCGTCCGGCTCGGCCCGCTCACCCGCGCCCAGGTGGCACAGCTGATCGACCACCGCGGTCACGGCAGCCTGTCCCGCTCCACGGTGCGCGAGATCCACCGGACCAGCGGCGGCAACCCGCTGTTCGCCCTGGAGCTGGGCCGCGCCCTCGCCGAGAGCCCCACCCCGCCCCGGCCCGGCGAGCCGCTGCCGGTGCCGACCTCGCTGCGCGCCCTGGTGCTCAGCCGCCTGGACATGCTCTCGGTCGAGGCCCGCCGCACCCTGCTGGTGGCCAGCGCCGGCGCCCGCCCCACCCCGGCACTGCTGCACGCGGCCGGCCGGGAGAACGCCGAGGCCGAGTGCGCCCAGGCCGCCGAACTCGGCCTGCTCGCCACCGAGCCGGACGCGCCGGCCGTGCGGTTCGCGCACCCGCTCATCTCCGCCGCGCTGTACGCGGAGGCACCCGCCCAGGAGCGGCGGGCCGCTCACGCGGCCCTGTCCACCGCCGCCTCCGACCCGATCGAGCGGGCCCGGCACCTCGCCCTCGCCACCACCGGCACCGACCCGGAGGTCGCCGCCCGGCTCGCCGAGGCCGCGGCCCTCGCCCGGGACCGGGGCGCCCCGTCGGTCGCCGCCCAGCTGGGGCTGCTCGCCGCCCGGCACACCCCCGCCGACGGCGCGCCCGGCCCCGACGAGAGACGCCTGCAGGCCGCCGAGGACGCGATCACCGCCGGCGAGGTCGACCTGGCCCGGGACATCGCCCGCGAGGTGCTCACCCGGGCGACCGTGCCCGCCGAACGGGTGCGGGCCTGGATCTACGTCATCGACACCGCCGGCCACACCATGGCGGATGTCGACGCCGTCTTCCCGCAGGCGCTCGCCGACGCCGGCGACGACCCGCGGCTGCTGGCCCAGGTCCACTACCAGCTGGCCTGGCGGGCGCTGCTCGTGGAGGGCGACTTCACCGAGGCCCGGGAGGCGGCCGCGCACGCCGCCGAGCTGGCCGAGCGCGGCGGCGACCGGCGCACCGAGCTGCTCGCCCTCGCCTTCCAGGCGCAGACCGAGACCCTGATGGGCCATCCGGAGGCCCCCCGGACCATCAAGCGCGCCCTGAAGGAGCCCCAGGACCCGAGGGTGGCCTGTCATCACAACGGCGCGGGCAGTGCCCGGTTCCGCTGGCTGGTCATGGGCGACCAGCTGGCCGAGGCCCGGGCGACGGTCACCGCGCTGCTGCGTGAGGTGCGCCGGCGCGGCTCGGTGGAGAGCGAGGTGCACTTCCTGCGCGGCCTCGCGGAGACGGAACTGCGCGCCGGGCACTGCGGCCGCGCCCTGGAGCTGGCCCGCGACAGTCTGCGGCTCGCCCGGGACTCCGGTATCGGCGAGACCGCCTCGGCGATGCTCACCTCACTCGCGGAGGCCTCCGGCGGGGACGTGGACCGCGCGCTGGCCCTGGCCCGGGAGGCGGTGGGGCACGCCGAGGAGGACGGCGACCAGATGTACCTGTCCCGGGCGCTGGGCGCGCTCGGATACGCCCAGTTGGTGGCCGGCGACCCGGCCGGCACGGTGCGCTCGCTGCGCCGGGTGCGCCGCCTGGAACTGGGCCTCGGCATCACCGACCCGGCGCGCGGCCGCTGGCACGGGGACCTCGCCGAGGCGCTGGTCCGCATCGGCGAGCCGGCCGAGGCGCAGGACGTCATCGACGCCAGCCGCGAACACGCCCTCCGGCTCGGCCGGGAGAGCGTCATCGCCGTGCTCGACCGTGCGGAGGCGCTGGTGCGGGCCGCGCACGGGGACCACGAGGCGGCCGTCGCCCAGCTGACGTCCGCTCAGGACCGGCTCGCGAAGCTCGGTTACGGTCTGGAGGAGGCCCGGGCCGCGTTCGCGCTGGCCCAGCTGCGCGCCCGGCGCCCGGAGGGCGGCCCGCGCAGGCCGACGGTGTACGACGAGGCCACCCGGCTCTTCCGCCGCTGCCTCGCGCTACCGTGGCTGCGCCAGGTGGACGAGGCCCTCACCGCCCCGGAGCCCGAGCCGGCCCTCACCGTGCCGGACACGACGGACGGGCTCGACGCACTGGCAGGTCTGGCCGCGATGGAGCGTCAGGTCGCGGCGCTCGTCATGGAGGGCGCCACGAACAGGGAGATCGCGTCCCGGCTGTTCGTCAGTGTGAAGACGGTCGAGGCGACGCTGACCCGGGTCTACCGCAAGCTGGGGATCCGCTCTCGGGTGGACATCGTCCGTTTGGCGGCGGCGCGGCGCGCGAAGTGACGGCTCGCCAGGTTAACTGATCCGGACCGAGGGTTTTCCCTCACCCAACCCCCTAGGGGGTTCCCTCATTGGGAGCCGAGGGCTCCGGGTCCTAGCGTAAAGGGCGTGCCGCTCGCCCGGGCACACGGGGGTCGGTCCCGCGACCCCCGTGCATAACCCCCACCCGCGCGACCCCCCACCGGCAACCCCCACTGAGGAGACTCATGTTCGGGTCAAGACGTGCCAGACAGACCGCCGCGAGCCTGGTGGCCACCGCCGCCGCCGCGGTGACCGCGCTGATCGCCTCCCCCACGGCGAGCGCCGCACCCCAGCCCATCGTGGGCGGTACGACCACCACCACCACGGCGTACCCCTTCACGATGCAGATCACGGACGCGTCCGGCAACCAGTTCTGCGGCGGCACCCTGGTGGCCGCCAAGAAGGTCGTGACGGCCGCGCACTGCATGGTCGGCGAGTCGACCAGCAGTGTCCGTGTGGTCGGCGGCCGGACCTACCTGAACGGCACCAACGGCACGGTCAGCCGGGTGAGCAAGATCTGGATCAACCCGGACTACAGCGACGCCACCAACGGCGACGACGTGGCCGTCCTGACCCTCTCGACGTCGATGCCGTACACCGCGGCGAAGTACGTCTCCTCGTCCCAGACGAGCGTGTACGCGGCCGGCACCACGGCCCGCATCCTCGGCTGGGGCACCACCTCGGAGAACGGCAGCTCCTCCAACCAGCTGCGGACCGCGACCGTCCCGATCGTGTCCGACTCCAGCTGCAAGAGCTCCTACGGTTCGGACTTCGTCCAGTCCGACATGGTTTGCGCCGGATACACGTCCGGTGGCGTAGACACCTGCCAGGGCGACAGCGGCGGTCCCCTGCTCATCGGGGGCGTCCTGGCAGGGATCACTTCCTGGGGCGAGGGGTGCGCGGAGGCGGGTTACCCGGGTGTGTACACCCGGCTGACCACCTTCTCGAACCTCGTGACCACGCAGGTCAACTCGTGACCCGGAAGCAGCACACCTGAGCATCCCTCAGGTAGATACCAGGGGGCGTTGCGGGCCACCACGAGCGGCCCGCAACGCCCCCTCTCCACGCGCGTACGGCGCTGAGACGTCCGGGGGGCGATTCAGCGTCGTACGACGGTGCCGAACCGGATGTCGTACGACGTCCCGGGGTGCATCGTCGCCAGCATCCGGGCACCCTCCGCGGTCACGTCCTCCCGCTGGGCCTTCGTCAGCTCACCGAAGGGCTCGATGACCAGGGCGTCGCCGTCCGTCTTCCACAGGCCGGCCAGGAAGCCGTCGACGAGGAGGGTGCGGCAGGCCCGGTTGCCCTGCCAGCTGCGGCCCCAGTACTCGGGGGGTATGACACGGGTGCGGTCCGCGTGGGAGAGGAGCAGGTTGTCGAACTCGGGCAGGAAGCGGGGCGGGGCCGGGGTGTCGGGGTCGGGGCGGGGCGCGTCGGGCAGGTCGAACAGTTCGACTCCGTTGGGGTCCCGGAAGGTGAGGAGCCTCGGGCGCAGGCGTGCGAAGACGTCCTTGAGCCGGGTGAGTCCGGCCCAGGTCTGCATGTCCTTGACGGAGGCGGGGCCGAACGCGGCGAGGTAGCGCAGGACCACGGTGTCGGCGGCGGGGGCCGGCTCGGCCGGGCGGCCCAGCCAGTGCTCGGCCGTCGTCAGCGCCACCTGTCCGCTGCGGCCCCACAGACCGCGCGGGGTCACCTGGACCAGGGGCAGCCGGCAGCGGGCGGCGACACCGAGGGACTGCGGGTCGGCCTCCGGCCACTCGGCGCCGAGCGCCTCGCGCAGCTGGGCCATGGTCCGCGGCTCGGTCTCGACCAGCTCCCGGGCGAGGGCGGCCAGCCGGTCGAGGTCGACTCCGGCGAGGCCCTTGCGGAAGTTCGTCAGCTCCCGGTCCCGGGCGGGCTGGACGAGCGGGCGGAGGGTCAGGCAGTCCTCGGCGGTGTGGGTGTGGATGGTGGACCGCAGGGTGACGATCCGGACGGCCTCGCGGTCGGCGAGGAGCGCGGACAGCTGCTCGGGGGCGAATCCTTCGAGGCGGGCGGCGAGGGCGTAGTACGGGGGCCCGACGTTCTGCGCCTGCAGGCCGACGAGGTGCCGTACGGCGTCCGCGGCGGACAGCGGGGAGCGGCGCAGCAGGAGCTGCCGGCCGAGGGTGGCACGGTTCAGGGCCCGGGCGTCCAGGAGGGGAGCCGGCGCCGCGCTGCTCTTCGTCATGCCCGCACGCTAGCGCCGGTTGCGGACACCTTCTGTCCGCGACTCTCACCGAACCCTGGACCGGATCCGGGCACCCGGACCCGGAGACCGCGGCTATCCTGCCCGTATTCCACTTCGTGATCACGCCGTACGCAGGCTCGACGGAGAGGCCGGCCGATGTCCGAGCGCCCAGGCGGCAAGAACGGCGGCCGCAGGTCCGTCTGGCGCCGTGCCGTCACCGCGGCCCCCTCCGCCGAGACCACGACGGCCGCCCCGGAGCCCTCGGAGCCGGCCGAGCCGGTCAGTGTCGTCCAGGCGGCGCTGTACCGGGACGGCGTACGGGTCTCCTCCCCCGCCACGCTCGCCGAGACCTTCCGCGAGCTGCGCGAACAGCCCGCGGGCATGGCCTGGATCGGACTCGCCCGGCCCACGGCGAAAGAACTCCTCTCCCTGGCCGCCGAGTTCGATCTGCACCCGCTCGCCGTCGAGGACGCGATGGAGGCCCACCAGCGCCCGAAGCTGGAGCGCTACGGCGACACACTCTTCGTCGTCCTGCGTGCCGCCCGCTACCTGGACGCGCCGGAGGAGGTCGACTTCGGCGAGCTGCACGTGTTCGTCGGCCCCGACTTCGTCATCACCGTCCGGCACGGCGCGGCCCCCGACCTGTCCGCGGTCCGCCGCCGCATGGAGGACTCCCCCGAGCTGCTGAAGCTGGGCCCCGAGGCGGTCCTGTACGCGATCCTCGACGCGGTGGTCGACGGCTACGCGCCGGTCGTCTCCGGCGTCCAGAACGACATCGACGAGATCGAGACGGAGGTGTTCCGCGGCGACCCCGAGGTCTCCCGCCGCATCTACGAACTCTCCCGCGAGATGGTCGAGTTCCAGCGCGCCACCCGCCCGCTGGTCGGCATGCTGCACGGTCTGATGGCGGGTTTCGCCAAGTACGAGACGGACGAGGAACTCCAGCGCTACCTCCGTGACGTCGCCGACCACGTCACCCACACCAGCGAACGCGTCGACGGCTTCCGCCAGGCCCTCACCGAGATCCTGACCGTCAACGCGACCCTGGTGACCCAGCAGCAGAACGCGGAGATGCGAGCGCTGGCGGAGGCGGGGTTCGAGCAGAACGAAGAGGTCAAGAAGATCTCGTCGTGGGCGGCCATTCTGTTCGCTCCGACGCTGGTCGGGACGATCTACGGGATGAACTTCTCCCGCATGCCGGAGCTGCACTGGGCGTTCGGATACCCCTTCGCGATCGGGTTGATGGGGGTCGTCTGCGTCAGCCTGTACGTCATCTTCAAGCGGCGGGACTGGCTCTAGAGCCCCCGGTCCTCGCTCGGCGCCGTCCGCCATGTCACAGACGGACCGGCTGTCTCGTCACGGGTAGCGGACACAGTCTCACCCGGACAGGAGCTGGATCGTGAACGAGTCCACCACTCACCAGAAGGTCGGCTACGGCCTTTACGGCGCGGTCATGGCGGTGCAGAAGCTGCGCGCGCAGGCGGGGGCGCTGCGGATGGCGGACATCGGGCCGCAGGTGGCGCTGTCGCTGCGCGAGGACTTCGTGAACTTCACCGAGTTCGGGCCGCGGGAGCTGCGGACGGCGGAACTGCACGGCCTGGTCGACGAGTTGCCGGCCTGGGCGGGAGCGCTCGGCCCGCTGCGCGCAGCCGCCTCCGGGGCCTCTGCCTGAAGCCCGGCGGGCGGCTGCGGTCAGCGGTTCTCGAGGGGCATCAGCTCGGTGGTGAACGCCTCGACGAAGGCGCGGCGCGAGGCCACCGGGCCCGCGGGGCGCACCACGAACTTCGACAGGCCGGCGTCGGTGAGCCGGCGCAGGTGCTCGCGGGCGTCGGCCCAGCCCCAGCACAGCAGGGTGCGCGGGTCGGCGACGTCGGGGCGGTCCTGGCGCAGCCGGGCCAGCAGTGCGTCCACGTCGTGCTCGTCGGCGTCGTCCTGAACGATCGTCAGGTAGGTGCCGTAGTGGTCCTCCTCGATCGTGCGGTCCGCGCGGCCGGCGGCGCGCACGATCCGGGCCCGGCAGCCTTCGGCCTCGGCCGGGGTGATGTTGCTGCCGAGCCAGCCGTCACCGAGCCGGCCGACCCGGTCCAGGGCGGCCGGGACCCGGCCGCTGAGCCACAGGTCCAGCGGGCGTACGGGCAGCGGGGCGACCGAGGCCCCGTCCAGGTGGAAGTACCGGCCGTGGTGGGTGACGACCGGCTCGGTCAGCAGGGCTCGCACCACGCCCAGTGCCTCCTCGAACACCTCGGCGCGCCGCCCGTCCGGCACGGGGAACACCGTCCGGTCGGCACGCCGGGCGGGGCGGACGCCGAAGACGGGCAGGACGCGGCGCGGGGCGAGCGCGGCCAGGCTCGCCAGCTGCGCCGCGAGCACCGCCGGGTTGCGGCCGGGCAGGACGACCACGCTCATGCCCAGCTTCAGCCGCTCGGTGAGACCCGCGGCGTAGCCGACGCCGACCAGCGGATCGACCACGCCCGGCGCGGAGACCAGGTCGGACAGCCACACCGAGTCGACCCCGTGCGACTCCAGCTCGGTCACCAGACGGGCCAGGTCGGGATCGCCGGGCGGCGTACCGCGCTCGGGGACGTTCCCCACGCCGATGCGCACCTTCATACCGGTATCAGATCGCCTTTCCCGCCGGCCGTCACTTCCCTGCCTCGGTGCCGGCGCGCCGGAGCAGCCTGCCGAGCGTGGTGGCCGTGGACAGGACGGCCCCCTCCGCGGTCCGGTTGGTGCCCTCGGCCAGCGCGATGCCGTCGGTGATGGTCGCCTCCGTGGTGAGGCGGCGCCACGCCTGGATGGGGACGTGCCGGGTCCAGCGGACGCCCAGGTCCAGGGTGATCGGCTGGACGGTGCCGACTCCCTCGCTGCGGAACACGCACTCCAGCAGGAAGCTGTCGAAGAGCAGCAGGTCGACGGCCGCCCCGTGGGTCGCCTCGCCGATCAGGTCCGGGCGGCCCCTGACCCAGACCTCGCACCGGGGGACGCCGTCGCCGAGCCCGGCCGGGGTGAGCGGGTAGTCGATCGCCCGGACCTCGAGGTTCTTGAAGAAGGTGACCTCGTCCTCCAGCCACGTCACCGGGGCGGCCGATTCCGGGGGTTCGACGTCGGTGGCCGACCGGTCGGCCGGCACCAGGGCGCCATCGAGCAGCCAGGCCTGGGCGGTGAAGACGAGTTCGTCGCCCTGGGTCAGGTCGACGCGGACCAACTCCGTGCTCCGGCCCTTCCGGATGGTCTCGACGCGGCCTTCGATGGGGCCGGGCGAGGCCGCCCGCGGATAGGAGCCCTGGATTCCGCCGAGGACGAGATGCGGTGCGGCGGCCCGGGCGACCTCGCTGGCGAACGCCGCCACACAGCCGCCGAAGACACGGCCCGCGAACATCCATTCCTCGCCGACCGTGCCCCGGAAGCCCGAGCTCGACGGGGTGACGGCGAAGGCGGTCTCAAACGACAACGGTTTCTCCCTTGAATCGGAGGACGGCGGCGGCCACGATGCCCTGGGGTTCGGCCGAGGTCAGCAGTGCGAACCGGTCGGCCGGCGCCGAGGCGGCGGCGTGGCTCAGAACGGCCGCCAGCTGGAAGGGACCTGAGGCGGCATGGACCTGGCCGAGGGTTTCCGTCAGCGGCGGCAGGACCGTCGCCTCGGGGCACACCGTGGCCAGGGCCTTGGCCTCCGCGTCGTCCGTCGTTCCCGAACCGACGACGGCCCACACCCGGTCGGGCGAGGTACGGGTCAGTACCCGGTTCGCGGCCTTGACCACGGCCGAGCCGATGTCGCCGTCCATGGCCACCACCGAGGCGACGGCGAGCACCTCTGCCAGGCCGTCGGGGGCGCTGCGCTCCAGACGGACCATGGCGCAGCCCTCCGCCAGCGGGGCGGTGCCGTCACCGACCCACGTGCGCGCTTCGGTGAGTTCCTCGGCGGCGCCCGCGAGGAGGGTGTCGGCACGGCCCGTCAGCAGCAGCCGCCGGCAGTAGCCGAGGGCCGACAACCCGGTGGACCGGCCCCCGGCGAGCGTGGCGTTGGGTCCTCTGAGCCCGTGCCAGATCGCGGTCTGGCTCGCGACGCTGTTCATGGCAGCGTTCTGGATGACCGACGGCTGGATGTGGTACGGCTTGCCGCGCAGCAGCGAGGCGCGGTTGACGTCCAGGATGTTCTGCGCGCTGCCGTTCGTCGTGCCCAGCACCAGCCCGGTGCGCTCACGGTCGTCGTCCTCGGTGAGCAGCCGGGCGGAGGTCGCGACGGACAGGGCCGTGGCGCGGCTCATGGCACGGGTGCCCTGCTGCCCGAGGAACTCGCGCGGTTCGAAGTCCGGCACCGGCCGGGTGCCGTCGGGAAGCGGCCGGCCCGTCACGGTGCCCTGCGCGAAGTCCTGGTCGTCGGTGCCGTACGGGGACAGGGCCGACCAAGCGGTGATGATCATCGGGATTCCTCGTAACGGCCCAGCAGGACGATGGCGTTGTTGCCGCCGAAGGCGAAGCCGTTGTTCTGCACGATCCGCACGTCGGCGGCGACCGACCGGTTGGGGACGCAGTCGATGCCGAGTTCCGGGTCCGGCGTCCGGTGGTTGACCGTCGGCGGTACGAAGCCCTCGTTGATCGCGATCGACGAGGCGATCGCGCCGAGCGCGGCGGAGGCGCCCATCGTGTGGCCGAGCATCGACTTCAGCGAGATGACGGGGGGCGTCCGGTCGCCGTAGACGGACTTGATCGCACGGATCTCCGTCACGTCGTTGGACTTGGTGCCGGTTCCGTGTGCCGAGATCAGGTCCACGTCGTCGGGCCGCACCCCGGCGTCGCGCAGTGCCGCCTCCATGCACCGCTGGATGCTCTTCTCCTCGGGTGCGAAGGCGTGGTGGGCGTCGCAGTTGAGCCCGTAGCCGAGCACCTCCGCGTGGATGGCCGCTCCCCGCGCCCGCGCCGAGGTCAGGCTCTCCAGGAGCAGGATCCCCGCTCCTTCGCCGCTGAGGATGCCCTGGCGGTCGGCGTCGAACGGGCGGCACCGGTCGGGGGACATGATGCCCAGCCGGTAGAACGAGGCGAACGACCGCCGGCAGGTGGCGTCGACGCCACCGACCAGGGCGTAGTCGGCGTCTTTGACGCGGATGGCGTCCAGCCCGTCCCCGATCGCGTAGTTGCCCGCGGAGCAGGCGGTCGGGAAGGTCATCGGCGTCACGTCCTCCAGCCCGAACTCCCAGGCGATGGAGGCGGACAGCCGATGGGTCGCGGCGCGTTCGACGAGCGCCGGGTCGACCGTTTCGGCTCCGCGCGCGACCGTGTCGGCGGCCAGCGCGTCGAGGTCCCGCGCCTCGCCGTCGGCGGTGCCGACCGAGATGTGCCCCGGCCGGTCCCGCAGCTCCGCGGCGTCAAGTCCCGCCTCGGCCAGAGCCATTCGGGCGGCGGCGACGGCGAAGGCGCTCGCCCGGCCGAGCTGGTCCACCGGGGTCCGGGTGAGCCAGTCGGCCGGCTCGAACCCCGTGACCTCGGATCCGTTGGCGTAGGCGAATCCCGTCGTGTCGAACGCGGTGAGGGGCGCGACCTCGTTGCGGCCGGCCCGCAGCCCCTCGGCGAACTCCGCCACGCCGAAGCCGATGCTCGACACCACGCCGCGGCCCGTGACGACGACCCGCTCCGGCGTACCGGTCATGCCTCGGCCAGGACGTCGTAGATGCCGGCCAGGCTCACCATGCGCGGGGCCTCGGCCTGGTCGATGCTGACGTCGAGGGTGTCCTCGAGGGCCGTCAGGATCTCGATGACCGCCAGCGAGTCGGCGCCGAACTCCTCGGTGTACACCGTCGTTTCGGTCAGTTCGGCGGGCTCGACCTCGAGGATGTCGCAGACGATCTTCTTCACGCGTTCCCGGATGTCGTCGGTGATCTCTGCCATGTCGGTCTCCTTGTCCGTAGAGCGTTGTCGGTGGTACGCAGTGCGTGGGGCGTGCCGGCCGGTCAGACGCCGATGATGTTGACGCCGCCGTCGACGTGCACGATCTCCCCGGTGGTCGAGGGGAACCAGTCCGACAGCAGCGCCACGCAGGCCTTGGCCGCCGGGACGGGGTCGGCGGTGTTCCAGCCCAGCGGGGCACGCTCGCCCCAGACGCCGGCCACCTCCTGGAATCCGGGGATGCCCTTGGCGGCCGGGGTGTCCAGCGGCCCGGCCGCGACCAGGTTGACGCGTACGCCCTGCGGTCCGACGTACCTCGCGAGGTAGCGGGAGCACGCCTCGAGTCCCGCCTTGGCGACGCCCATCCAGTCGTAGAGCGGCCAGGCCTGGGAGGCGTCGAAGTCCAGGCCCACGACCGAGCCGCCGTTCTTCATCAGCGGGAGGCAGGCCACGGTCAGGGACTTCAGGGAGTAGGTGGAGGCGTGCATCGCCGCTCCCACGTCGTCCCAGGAGGTGTTGAGGAAGTTGCCGCCGAGTGCCGTCTGCGGAGCGGCTCCGATCGCGTGCACGACACCGTCGAGCGTGGGCACGTGTTCGAGTACGCGGTCCGGCAGTTCCGTCATCTGCGTCGCGTTCGTGACGTCGAGTTCGATGACGGGAGGCGTGGCGTCCGGCCCGGAGGGCAGACGCCTGGCGATGCGTTCGGTCAGCCCGCGGCGGGGATAGGCGGTGAGGAGGACCTGCGCCCCTTGTTCCTGCGCGATCTTCGCTACGTGGAATGCTATGGAGTCCTGGGTGAGCACCCCGGTGACCAGGATGCTCTTGCCCTCTAGGATTCCCATGAACGGCTTCCCCTCTCAGAGTCCCATGGCCAGGCCGCCGTCGACCGGCAGGACGGCTCCGGTGACGTAGCCGGCGTCCGCACTGGCCAGGAAGCGCACGACCTTGGCGACCTCCTCGGGCGAGGCGGTGCGGCCGAGCGGGATGCGCTCCTTCGCGGCCGACTTGATCTGCTCGCTGAGTCCCGCGGTCATGTCGGTGTCGACGAACCCGGGCGCGACCACGTTCACGGTGATGTTCCGCCGGCCGAGTTCCCGGGCGAGCGAGCGGGCGAATCCGACCAGTCCCGCCTTCGAGGCGGCGTAGTTGGACTGGCCGCTCTGGCCGTTGAACGCGACCACCGAGGAGACGAAGACGAGCCTGCCGGAGCGTGCCCGGATCATGTTCTTCACCGCGCGCTTCGCGACCCGGTACGCGCCCCTCAGGTTGGCGTCGAGCACCGCGTCGAAGTCCTCTTCGCGCATCACCGCGAGGATCTTGTCCCGGGTGATCCCGGCGTTGGACACCAGTACCTCGACGGGGCCGTGTTCCGCCTCGACCTTGGCGAAGGCGCTGTCCACGTCCTCGGCGTTCGTCACGTCGCACTTCACGCCGAACAGTCCGTCCGGCGCCTCGCCCGACCGACAGGTCACGGCCACGGCGTCGCCGGCGGCGGCCATCTCCCGGGCGATGGCCAGGCCGATCCCCCGGTTTCCGCCGGTCACCAATACCGATCTCGTCATCATTGCCCCCGAATCAGGATGGTTGTCATGCGGTCCGCAGCGGTGCGGCCTCGCCCAGCGCCTCGACCAGCCGAGGGGGCAGCAGCGTGCTGCCCGATCCGTCGGTGGCCACCGCGACATAGACGATGCAGCCGGTGGCGGTGATCTCGTCGTCGCGGGTGAAGGCGAAGTCCAGGGTGAAGCTCTTCTTGCCGATCCGTGCGGTGCTCATCAGCACCTTGGGCCGGTCGGTGAGGGTGATGGCCGCCTTCCAGTCGATCTCGACGTGGGCGACGTGCACGTCGACGCCCAGCTCGGACCAGGAGGAGTACGGCAGGTCACGCGCGAGGAAGAAGCCGTCCACCGCCTCGTCGACGTGGGCCAGGTACCACATGTTGAACATGACGCCCTGGCGGTCGATCTCGAAGAAGCGGGGCAGGACGGGATGCTCGAACACCGGGCCGTCCTCGGTCATGGGGTCTCTCCAATCGTTCGGTTCACCAGGAGAACGAGTTCTCGTCGCGGAGGTCGACGCCCAGCGCGCCCTTGCCGAGGTATTCCAGACACTCCTCCGGCTTGGCGGGCATCACCGCCCCGTACTGGAGCTCGCGCAGCAGCCGCTCGATCGGCTTGGCGCGGCTCACGGCGGCCGAGCCGCACAGCGAGACGGCGGTGCGGGCCAGCTCCGGGCCGAGGTCGGCCACGGCGTACTTGGCGGCGTGGACCAGGGTGTTGGCCGTGGCGCCGCCGCGGCCGAGGTCGACGGCCTCACCGGCGCGTTCGACCAGTGTGCGGGCCGCGAGCAGGCGGGCGGCGTTCAGCCCGATGCTGCGCTGGACGACGGCGGACTGCGCCTTCTTGGGCGAGGCGGCCACGTGGTCGACGACGGCCTGCTGCACGGCCTCGGCGATGCCCAGGTACGCACCGGTGTAGCCGGCCACCATCCAGTGCGGTTCGCGGATCACCTTGGGCAGCGACAGGCCCTCGATGCCGAGGAACAGCCGGAACCGGGGCACGGTGACGGAGTCCAGGGTCATGTTGGCGGTGCTGGTCCCGTACATCGCCGTCAGGTTGTGGATCTCGCCGAACCTGACCCCGGGATCGTCCTTGCTCACCAGGAAGTGCGAGATCCGTCCCGGGTCGTCGGAGTCCTCGGGCCGGGCGGGGACCGCGTAGTAGTCGGCGATGCCGGCCAGCGACACGAACGACTTCTCGCCCGTGATCACGAACCCCTCGCCGTCGTCGGTCCGCCGGTAACGGGTCTGCAGTCCGCGCAGCTTCGCTCCGCCGGCGGGCTCGGACGCGGCGGACGCGAAGATCTTGCGGCCGCCCACCACCTCGTCGAAGAGCCAGGTGCGGAACTCCTCGGCCATCGGCGGAAGAGGGGTGTCCGCCGACTCGCACAGCGGGCCGATGACCGCGTTGTGCATGTTCAGCCCGAGTGCGGCCGCGCCGTTGTGGAAGCCGACGGCGGACAGCACCCGCCAGTAGTCGGCGAACCCGAGCCCGGCACCGCCCGCCCGGCGCGGCACCAGCAGGGTCAGGAACCCGGCCTCGGCGAGGAGGCGGTAGGGCTCCTGGAGGTCGCCGGTCCGGGCGTCCACGCCGGCAGCCAGCGGCTCCAGCTTCCGCCCGACCTGGTGGGCGGCCTCGAGGATCTTGTCGAAGTCGTCGGGGAGCGTCATCGTGTCTCCTTCTGCGGCGAGGGGTGCGGCAGCGCCTCGGCCGCGAGCGTCAGACGGTCGGTCTTCCCGCGGGCGTTGAGCGGGAGCGTGTCGACCACGACGGCCCGGTCGGGGACCATGTACAGCGGGAGTTGGGTGCGCAGCAGCCCGAGGACGTCCCGTTCGGACACCGTGCCCTGCGCGTACGCCCAGACCTCGCCCTCGTTCTCGCCCGTCTTGGCGACGACGGCGGCGGCCCGGATTCCGGGAGAGTCGAGCAGCACGCTCTCGATCTCGCCGATGTCGATGCGGTAGCCGTGCCGTTTGATCTGGGAGTCCTTCCGGCCGCACAGCACGAGTCCGCCGCCGTTCGTGCGTCTGCCGAGGTCTCCGGTCGCATAGGCGCGGCGGACGGCCCCGTCGGCGAAGCGGACCTGCCGGGTCGGATCGTTCAGTGCGCCGTCCACCAGGTAGCCCAGGAAGACCGTCGCGCCGGCGACGTGGATCTCGCCCCGGTCGGCCGTGGGCTCCCCGGTCTCGTCGAAGACGTCCACGACGTCGCCGGGAACGGCCGAACCTATGGTGGCCTCCTGCTCCGCCGTCCATGTCGCCGGGACCCGGAGGAAGGTGCAGACGTTGGTCTCCGTCGGCCCGTAGAAGTTGTAGACGGGCCGGTCGGCGGCGAGGCGCAGACACGCCTCCAGCGAGCGTGGCGGGAAGGGCTCGCCCGCGTAGAGCAGGGTCCGCAGGCCGGCCGGGAAGGCGTCGCCGAGGCCGCCCCGTTCGAGCATGTTGACGTACAGGGACGGCACCGCGTAGAGCACGCTGATCCGGTGCTCGGTGAGCCAGTTGACGACATCGGCGGGGAACGCCTTCAGCCGTTCCGGCATCAGTACGGTGCACGCGCCGACCGCGGCGGCGGAGAACAGGTCGAACGTGCTCAGGTCGAAGGTCAGGGCGGCCTGTGACCCGATGCGGTCGGTGGGGCGCAGCCCCGTCTCCGCGGCGGCCCAGACGGCGAAGTGCGCGACGTTGGCGTGCGACAGCAGCACGCCCTTCGGGACCCCGGTGCTGCCCGAGGTGAAGAGCACGTATCCGCCGTCACGCGCGGGCTCGGGAAGCGGCTCCGCCGGCGTCCGCTCCCGTGTGCGCAGCAGTCCGATGCCGTCCCCGAGGTCGTCGGTCCCGGGAATCTCGTCGCCGGCCACCGCCTTGCGGGCGATGTTCTCGGACGCGCCGACGGTGAGCAGCCGGGTCAGGGCGCCCTGACGCAGCATGCGGCCGGTGCGGACGACGGGGTTGCGGACGTCCAGTGGTGCCACGACCGCCTTGGCGCGCAGCCCCGCATGGATGGCGATGACGGCCTCGGCCGACTTGGCGATGAAGACGCCGATCCTCTCGCCGGGCTTCACTCCCTCGTCGGCGAGCCGTCCGGCGACGCGGGCCACGGCGTCGTCGAGTTCCGCGTACGTCCAGGCGCGGTCGCCGTCCACGAGGGCGGGCCGGTCCGGGTACGTCCGGGCGGCGCGGGCGAGCAGCCCGTCCAGCCGTTCTTCCGCGTGTGTCGTCGTGGACTCGGCTGTTGCGGTCATCAGGGCTCCCTCAACAGCAGGCGCAGCTCGCGCTCGCCCAGTGCGGAACCGACGTTCACGGCGACCGCCCCCGCGGCGGCCGCCGCACGCTCCGCGCGCACGGTGAAGTAGAGCTGTACGAGACCGGCGAGGCTCCCGAAGTCCGCCAGGTGCTGATCGGCGACGGGGGCGACGGCGGCCGGTTCCGTCCCGGGCGAGGAGTCGGCCCGGCGTATCAGGAACGCGACGGCGGTGTCGACCCGTACCACGTCGGTGTGCGGCCCGGCGTCCGTCAGCTGTGCGTGGGCGCTGAGCGGCCGGGACTCGGTCGCCAGGTCGATGCCGATGAGGAGCACCTGGTCCATGCCGTCGTCGAGGATCATGTCGACGAGGTCGAGGGCCTCGCCGCGCAGGTCACCGCGGAGGGCGACGCAGGTCGTCGGTCCTGTGATCGCGTAGTCGCGGGCGACCACGCCGAGGATCGTCGTCGGTACCGATTGGTAGAACAGCAGCGGGTTGGCCACCCGCCCGGACGTCAGCAGCTTGCTCCCGAGATCGGCGGTGACCGTGTCGCCGAAGAGGGTCGCCAGCACCAGGCCGGTGCGCGCGCCCTCCTCGCCGAAGGTCTCGCCGCCCGTGACATCGGCCAGGCAGCGGTCGACGACGGCCTTGATCAGCGGGCTGAAGGCCGACTCCACGAAGCCGGGCACACGGCCCGGTTCGGCGGGCTCGACCGTGGTGGCGCCGGCCGTGAAGCCGGACGGCACGACGAGCGCCTCGGAGACCAGCAGTCGTTCGGTAAGCGTGTCGATCATGCTCGCTCCAGGAGCAGCGCCGTGTTGGCCCCGCCGAAGGCGGAGTTGGTCGAGATCGCGCGTCGCAGACTCCGGCGGCGGGGACCGTCGGTGACGTAGTCCAGGTCGAGCGCGGGATCGGGCGTGGTGAAGTTGGCCGTGGGCGGGACGAGTCCGTGGTTGAGGGCCAGCAGCGTGATCACGGCCTCCACGGCCCCGGCGCCCTCGAGGGTGTGTCCCGTCGTGCTCTTGGTCGAGCTGGCGGGCAGGTGCGCGGCCCGCTCCCCGAACACCCGGCGCAGCGCGGCGGTTTCGGAGGTGTCGTTGGAGGCGGTGCCCGTGCCGTGCACATTGACGTAGTCCACGGCGTCGGGGCCGAGGCCCGCGACGCGGAGCGCGGACTCCATCGCGGTCGCGGTGCCGCGGCCTTCGGGGTGCGGCCGGCTGGCGTGGTAGGCGTCGGAGGAGATACCCCAGCCGGCCACCCGGGCGAGCACGTTGGCGCCCCGCGCCCGCGCGCCGGCCTCGGACTCCAGCATCAGGCACGCCGCTCCGTCGCCGAGCAGCAGCCCGGTCCGGTCCTTGGAGAACGGCCGGACGTGGCCGTCCTTGGCGAACGCGCGCGCCGAGTCGAACTTGGCGAACAGCTCTCGCTCGACCAGGTAGGACCCGCCGCACAGCATCGCGTCGGCCCGCCCCCGGCTGATGAGGCGGCTGGCGTGGATGATGCTGTCGGCGGAGGCCACACAGGCGTTGATGAAGGTCATGCGCAGCGGCCCCACGCCGAGGGCCTCGCCCAGGCCGTGGGAGAGCTGGCCGGGCACGCTGTCCTTCAGGAACGCCGTGTCGGCGGTGTCCGCTCCCGCGGCCACCGAGCCCCAGTACCGGGTGATCGGGCGGTAGTCGCCCTGGCTGCCGACGAGCACGCCGGAGATCTTCGACGGGTCGATGCCGGCCATGTCGATCGCGGCGCGTGAGCAGGCGGCCAGGACGTCGTGCTGACGCGGCGGCGGGTCGCCCGCGAAGCTCACCTCGGGGATTTCCGGTCCGCTGCCGTCGTACACGGCAGCGGACCTGCAGCGGAACGGCGAAATGTCGAACCGTTCCACTTCGCGGAATGCGGGACGGCCCGAGAACACCCCGTCGAGCAGTGCCTTCTCCCCGAAACCGAATGCGGTGAAGACGCCGAAACCCGTGACGACGACGCGCTGGGATTCCGTCATCGGCCGTCTCCTGACGTCGCGACGGCCCCTTCGGTCAACGCGTTGACATAGTCGGCGATGCGGTTGATGCTGGAGAAATCCTCGGCCCGGACTTCCCGCAGGTCGAGTTCGACGCCGAAGTCGGTGCGCAGACTGTGGTCGAGCCAGGCGAGTGAGAAGGAGTCGACCAGGATCTCCGAGTCGTCCTCGACGTCCTCCACGCCGGCCAGCGTCTTGCCGTCGACGAGGATCCTCCTGATGTCGGTCGATGTGATCACCGGGAACCACTGTTCTCCGTGTTCGCGCCGGCGGCCACGGCCGAACGCTGCCTGACGACCTCGTCGATGAACTCCCCGAGCGTTCCGCTCAGCAGCAGCTCCAGCGCCTCGTCGGAGAACTCGATGTTGTACTCCCGTTCGAGGTGAACCGTCACCTCGAGAATGCCGATCGACTCGAGTCCGAGACCCTCCGGGCCGATCGACGTGTTCAGGTCGACGTCGTCGTCCAGTTCGAGGCCGACGGTGTCCTCCATGATGTGGGTGACGAGTGCGAGAATTTCTTGCCTCTCTGCTTCCTGGCTTTCTACGGGCATTTCTGCCCCTCCTTCGACTCGATGAGACGGATGTGAGAACCGCTTGGTCAGCGCAGGACGTCGCGCAGCGCGTCGGCGAACGTCTCCACGTCGGCCGTGGAGTTGTAGTAATGCGGGGAAACACGCACGGCGAAATCGACCTCCGCGGTGCGCATGTACAGGGGTGTGTGACTGCCCTGCGCGATCCACACGTTGACACCGCGTGCTCGCAGCTCGGCCCGGATCCGCTCGGGCGGAACCCGGTCGTGGGTGAACGTGACGATGGCGGCGTGCCGGGAGCCGGGGTCGACCAGCCGTGTCCCCGGCAGCTCCTCGATCACCGCGCGCACGGCGTCGCGCAGCGGGCCGGAGCCGCTGTCGGTGCGGGCGAGGTGGTGGCGGACCGCGGCGTCGAGGCCCATGACGCCGGCGCTGCCGCGCTCGGCGTACTCGAACCGGCGGGCGCCGGTGGTGCGCACCTCGTAGTCGTCGTCCGCGACCATGTCGGCGATGTGCAGGTCGTGGAAGGGCAGGGAGACCTGGTCCCGCAGCCGGGACCCGATCGCGGCGAATCCGGTGCCGCGCGGCCCGCGCAGGAACTTGCGGCCCGCGCCGGTGAGCAGGTCGCAGCCGATGGACGCTACGGAGACCGGCAGCTGCCCCACGGACTGGCAGGCGTCGATGCCGTAGATGCACCGCCAGGGCGCGAGGATCTTCCCGATCTCCTCGACCGGTGTGACGATCCCGCATCCGGACGGCACATGGGGTACGGCGACGAAGGCGACGTCGTCACCGATGTGGGCGCTCATCCACTCCAGGTCCAGGTCGCCGTCGGCCAGCAGCGGTACGACCTCGATGCGCAGGCCGAAGCGCCGGCGCAGCTCGGTCCACAGGATGAGGTTGCCCGCGTACTCGTACGGCGTCACCCAGACCCGGTCGCCGGAGGTGAACGGGAGGTGGGACACCACGGACGACCAGGCGCGGGTGGCGCTGTCGAACAGGGCGATGTCGTCCGCGGGCGCGTCCAGTGCGCGCGCGAGCGTCTCGTACACCCCGTGTTCGAGGGTGTCCGCGTGCCGCTGCTCGGCCTCGTAGGCGCCACCCTGTGCCTCTTCGGCCAGGTAGCCGGTCATGGCCTGCGTCACGGTCTCGGGCATGAGGCCCGCGCCCGCGTTGTTGAAGTGGATGGGCATGCGCCAACTCCGTTGGGTCAGGAGACAGGAGCGGGTTCCGGCTCGGGCTCGGTCAGCCAGAGGTAGGAACTGCGCCGGACGGTGACGATCAGGACGAGCGCGACGCCGACGGCGGCTCCGACCACGTACCACGGGCTCGCCGGGTGGCCGCCCGACGTGAGCGTCAGACTCAGCTGGGGCACGGCGATCAGGCCCACGTTGACGCCCGCCGAGTAGAGCCCCATGTTGCGGCCGGTGACGGACGGGTCGGAGACCTCGCTGACGTAGTGGAGCAGCGCCGGGAAGACGATCATCTCGGCCGCGGTCCACAGCAGCGTCGCGCCCACCAGCGCGGGCCCCGAACCGGACAGGCCCATCAGCGCGAAGCCCGCACCGGCCAGCAGATAACCGACCAGGAGCGAGGCGTAGTGGCTCACGTTCCGCATCGCCGTGTTCAGCGGCACCTCGAAGAGCACGATGGCACCGGCGTTGACGAAGAAGATGATGCCGGCCCAGAAGCTGTCGAGGCCGCGCTCGTGGATCACGTAGGCGCTGAGGAACGTCGGCGGCAGCGCGTACGCGAGATGGATCGGGAGAGCCAGCAGGAAGATCGTCCAGAACCGGGTCTCGCCCTTGAGGGTCGGCGCCACCATGCGGCCCCGGACCGTCTTCTCCCCCGCCGCCACGGTCCCGTTGGAGGTCCGCAGGGTGAGGAACACGGCGGTCGCCAGGACGACGCAGGCGTTGATGAGGAACAGGCCGGCCGGCCGCCAGGCGAACACGAGTCCGCCCAGCGCCGGTCCGATGCCCATGCCTACGTTGATGGCGAGCCGGTTGCAGGAGAAGGCGACCTTGCGGTCGCTCTCCCGCGAGTACCGCACAGTCTCCGCGTACGCGGCCGGCGTGAACGCCTCGTAGAAGAAGCCCCAGACGAGGGTCCCCACCGTGAGCAGCGCGGCGCTTTCCGCGAGCGGAAGGACCAGCACCAGCGCCGCGTTGCCCACCAGCCCGCTGATCATCACGGTCCGCGCGGACACGAAGCGCAGGACCGGCCCGGCCGCGAGGTCGGCGGCCAGCGCGCCGAGCCCGTAGGCGCCGACGATCGAGCCCACCTGCCCCGCGGAGTAGTCGTTCTGCGCCACCAGGTAGGCGGACAGGAACGGGAACGCCATGGTTCCGGAGCGGAAGAGCAGGGTGGTGATGAACAGGGTACGCAGTTCGGGCGCGAGCCCGCGGACCGCGTGCAGAGTACTGCGCAGCATCAGACGAGATACACCTTGTCCTTCAGTTCCTGCAGACGCTTGTAGTCGTCGAGGACGGCTTCCTGGGTGACCCCGGTCATGAAGATCCGCAGGGGGCTGGTGAGGAGGTCGACGGTGCGGCGGACCCGGCCGCCCACCGGCACCTTCACGCTCGGCAGGAACACGGTGGGCAGGGCGGCGATCTCCCGGACGACGGCCTCGTCGATCGCCTTCACCTCGCCCTCCTGGCTGCTGGGCGCGTTGTAGACCACGGCCGGCTGGCGGCGGGTGTAGACGCGGTCGCCGTAGCGGTCGAGGAACTCCTGGGGCCGCATGTAGGACAGGGCGATCAGGTCTGCCTGGTTGTGGCCCAGGCAGACCTGGTGGAAGTCCGGGTTCATGTCGCCGTTGAGGCGCGCGCCGATCTCCACCAGCGCCGGGCCGTTCGAGGTCATCTTGACCTCGGTGTGGGTGGGCCCGAAGCGGATGTTCATCGCCTCGAGGACCTGGTCCACGTACGCGATCAGCTCGGGCACCGGGAACTCGTCGGCCGGCAGCAGCACATCCTTGTCGTAGATGTTCTTGCCGTTGACCAGGGTCTTCTCGTACTTCCAGACACCGCAGACGAAGCGGTGGCCGTCGTGGCTGACGGTGTCGACGATGTACTCCTCGCCGTCCAGGTAGGACTGGATGAGCACCTCGCGGTTGGGCAGGTCGAAGATGTCCCGGGCGGCGAGCACCTGCTGGGCGGCCGCGCGCACCTCGTCCGCGTCGTTGCAGATGAACACGCCGTCGGTGGAGGCGGAGCTGAGCGGCTTGATCACCACGGGGTAGGTGCCGTGCGCCTCGGCCCAGTCGACCAGGGCCTGCGGGTCGTCGCTCTTGAACTGGTCGGCGCAGTGCAGGCCGGCGGCCCGCAGGACCTCGATCATCTCGTACTTGTCGCGGCGGGCGGTCGACAGGCGCGAGCCGTTGCTGGCCGTGCCCATCAGCTCGCTGAGCCGGTCGGAGAGCGGCACTCCGGGTTCCTGCCCGGCGAGCACGGCGCTGACGCCGAGCGAGCGCAGCTCCTTGACGATCTGCTCCTCGTCCTGGAAGACGAGGTCGGCGATGTAGTCGTCGGTGTTGGGCAGCAGCATCGAAGTCATCCACTCCGGGGTGCTGCGGACATGGACGACTTGGGCACCCAGACGGGTGAAGGCCGCAGGAAGGAAGTTCCCTGTGGAGTAACCGTCGACAATGGCGGCAACAGGCGGAGTGGATGACAACGGACTACCTTCTTTCGGGTTGGAGCAGGTCGTGCTCGCGGGTGGGGACCTCGCGGGTCAGTACGCGCTGATCAGCGCACGGGGATCAGTACTCGGAGCCGAAGCGGACCCGCTCCGGTTCGTACAGGTCGGCCAGGGCGGTCAGGGCGACCGGCGGGTACTCGGCGAGGCGGTGCAGGAAGTGCAGCCACCAGTTCTGCCCGTACACCGTGGCCACGCGGCACGGGATGCCGCGGTCCTTGTGTGCCTTGAGCAGGGGCGGGCGGCAGCCGTGCAGCATCTCCAGCTCCTCGATCCGCTCCAACAGCCCGCGGCTGTCGAGAAGTTCGAGGAGCGTGGCGTCATGGGTGGCCACGGCCACGGGGTTGCCGTGGTCGAGGATGCGCTCCAGGAGCCGGGCGTAGCGGTCGTTCAGCTCGGGGCCGCGCGGGAGGGCGACCTCCGGGGCCTCGTTGTACACGCCCTTCACCAGCCGGATCTTGCGGCCGAGCGGCAGGACGGTGGCGAGGTCGTCCTCGGTGCGGTGCAGATGGGCCTGGAGGGTCAGGGCGACGTTCTCGTGCCCCTCGGCGAGGCCCTTGAAGACCGTGAGGATGTCGTCGACGAAGGACGAGCGCTCCATGCTGATGAGGATGCCGATGCCCTGCGGGGCGGCGGCCTTGAGCAGGGCGGCCGTGTTGTCCGCGCCGGTCTGGGGCGAGATGAGGGAGCCGACGTTCGACAGGTCGAAACCGAGCTGGGTCGGTGTGACGAGGCCGGCGTTCTCGTGACGCTCGATCAGCTTGAGGTACTCGTCGACGACGTCGCGCACCTCGTCGGCGCTGCGGGCCTCCTCGCCGACGAACTCGACGCCGGTCCGGTACCCCTTGGCCTCGAGGACCGGCAGCCGCTCGAAGAGACCGTCCTGGTCGGCGGCGACTATGTAGCGGCCCGCGGCCGGCGCGAGCAGGGCGGCCATCAGCGGGTTGTCCACGAAGGCGTTCCGGCAACGGGTGTCCGCGGCCAGCTTCTTGAGGCCGTTGGTGGCCAGGCGCAGCAGTTCGGGGTCCAGCGCGGCGGCCGCCTGGGCGTCCACGACGTGGCTCATGTGGGGGTTTCCTCTCGACAGAAGCTACGGGGCGGGCCGGGTCAGGCGGCGGTGACGACCCGGGCGAGGGCTGCGGCCTCGGCGAAGGTGCCGCCGTCGACCTGGGTCGGGTCGCCTCCGTTGCGACGCCAGGCGCGGTACTTCGAGGCGTAGCTGATGAGCGTCTCCTGGTTCTCCCGGCCCCGGGAGCGGGTCAGGACTCCGGCCCACAGCCCGTCCCAGCGGGCGTAGGCGGTGTCCTCCAGGAGGACCTGATGGGCCCGCTTCATGTTCCAGAACGGCACGCCGGTGTTGAGGTGGTGCACCAGGTGGTAGTTGTCGTGGTGGCGGCCCAGCAGGAAACGCTCGATGGCCCAGCCGTGGCGGTTGCGGGTCATGAGGATCTGCTTGTTCTCGCTCTCCGGCAGCGGGTAGTGCTCCGCCAGTTCGGAGAGCCAGCCGACGGCGATGGCCGTGGTGAAGAGCGGCACGAACCAGAACAGCGCCAGCTCGATCAGCCAGCCCTGCCAGGCGCACAGTCCGATGATGCCGGCCCACTGCACCAGCAGGAGGACGCGCTCCGTGGTGAGCCGGATGGGCATGGAGACCGCGACGTCCTTCGGGCTGAAGAAAATGCGGTCCCGAATGACATAACCCGCGTACTCGAGAGTCCTCATGCCGAACACCGCGAGCGCGATGTTCTTGAGGAAGAACTTCTTGTCGGAGATCCGGTGGTCGTAGATTCCGACTCCCACGTGGAAGTTGTAGTCGGGATCCTTCTCCGGGTCACCCAGATAACGGTGGTGGAAACCTATGTGGGAATTCCGGTACGGGTTGTACAGATGCAGTACCAGGTATCCCGAGAAGACGGTTCCCAGTGTTACGTTGAGGCGCTGGTTCTTGGTGAGAACTTTGTGTGAGGATTCATGCAGGAGATTGACGAACGCCCGCTGGGTCGACCCGATGAGGATGGCGGCGATCGGGTAGAACCAGTACGACACTCCGACACACAGGTAGACCGAGGCGGCGACCAGCAGGTAGTCGCACAGGAGAGCCAGTGGCGCATGGTGGTTGTCCAGCTCGCACAGCTGCTTGAGGCGCTTGCGAACCCCTCGGTCGAGCCTGCTGAAGTCTAAGCTCAGCTCTTCTGCACTTTCCAGTTCTTCATCGCTCGCGTTTGCCGCACTTCGAGCAGGCAAGGTCACGTCCCCCAGACAAGGAAATGGACATGCCGCAGCGCAGGTCTATGCGCTGGAACATGAAAGGGAAGCCCGTTCAGGCCTGACAGGCAAAACCACCGGACAACATCCGGGATGCGTCAGACAGGGGCGGTCTGCAAGGGGACCACAGGTGAACCCTGGGAAAAGAAAACCTTGACACTCACTACCCCCGTTGGTGGCGCCTTCGCTTGAGTCAAACACGCTCGGCGGCCCGGTTACAAGGGCGAAAATTCGAGCGCCGGCAGGCTGGGGCCGAATACTGACTCAAACCCATTCCAAGTCAGCGGAATATATGCACTTTAAATGACACAAAACAATCCTCACGGGCACACGACGATGGCTCGATCCTTCCTCCGGGGGGCGGGTGCGGCGACATCTCGGCGTCACATGCCCCCGATCATCGGCCCACTCGCGCCCCGTGCCCCCATAAGCAGAGTCGATGGCCATAAGCGATGGTTGGGTGCGTGCCGGTTATGCTCCGGAGGTGCCCACGACGCTTGCCATGTTGCGTGCCTTCGCCGCTGTCGCTCGCACGGGTTCGTTCCAGCGGGCGGCGGACGCCCTCCGGGTACGGCAGCCGGCGGTGAGCGACGCGATCCGCCGGCTGGAGTCCGAGGCGGGCCGGCCGCTCCTGAGCCGCACCCGCGACGGCGTCCATCTCACCGACTTCGGGCGGCAGTTGCTCGGCGACGCGCTCGCGGCCGTGGACGCTGCCGACCAGGTCGACGCGCTGCTCGCGGACCGCGGACCGCGTCTCACGATCGGCTTCATGGGGGAGGCGGCCGGCCGCCGCACCTCGTGGCTCATGAAGCTCGTCCGGGACGAGACGAACGCCGACATCACCCTGCGCCGGTACGACTACGCCGACCCGAGCTGCGGTCTGACGTCCGGTCAGTCCGACCTCGCCATCGTGTGGCCGCCGCTGGACGACCCCACGATCCGCAGCCTGACCGTGGCCAGTGACCGGCGGGCGGTCGCCCTCCCGCTGGACGATCCGCTGGCCGGCCGTGAGCGTGTCGAGCCGTCCGAACTCGCCGGGCGCACCTGGGTCGTTCCCCTCTCCGAGGACCGCGCCTGGGCCGAGTTCCGCACCCCGCAGGCCGTGGGCATCACCGACCTGCGGGACATGGTGATGTCGCGGTCCATCGAGGAGACCCTCGAACTCGTCTCCGTGGGCCGCGGCGTCGCACTGGTCTCGGAGAGCACCGACGAGCACTACGCCCGGGCCAACGTCGTCATCGTGCCCCTGTCCGGGAACGTTCACTGCTCGACCGCGCTCGCCTGGCGCAGCGCCGACCGAAGGACCGTGGTACGACGGGTGGCCCAGGCGGCGCTCGACGCCACCGAGCCCTGAGGGTGGTGCAGCAAGCCCTGGGAGTCGTTCAAGGTCCCCTCCTGCGGGTGCGGTCGCACACGGATGTCAGCCAGCTCAGGTTCTCCGCGCTGCCGAGGCTGTCCAGGTTCTTCAGCAGGTCGTCCAGCCGTCGCGGATCGGCGAGGAAGTCGATGGTCGCCTGGGCGAAGGCGTCGCGCACCGGCGGCGGCATGGCGTCGGAGGCGTCGAAGCAGTGGACCGCGTCGGGGTCGAGGAGGGTCCGGGCCAGCGAGCGGCGCCAGGAGGGGGTGGAGTCACCGGCCGTGGGCTGTGCGTGGGCGTTGACGGAGAGGCCGGCCTCCTTGGCGCTCCACGCCCGCTGGGTTTTGGCAGCGGCGAGGTGCCGGATCAGCTCCTGCGCCTGCGGGGTGGCGTGCAGCAGGGCGACCAGGTCGCCGGAGACCTCCCACGCATTGTCCGCGGTGGCGCCGGGGACGAGGCGGTCCGAGTGCTCGTAGCGGCCGTGTGCCTCCTTCCACGGCTGCAGGTTGCGGATGAAGGAGGCCTGATGCTCCAGGGTGCACTGGGGCGGGTCCATGGTAACCAGCTCGGACGCCGCCTGGTACTCGGTCCGCAGCGCGCGCAGGACCAGATCCCGGGGGCCACCGGCGCCCACCATTTTCCCCCAGGTGACCCAGGCCCCCTCCACCTGCTTGGACTGCCAGGGCAGCAGACCGCGCGCCCACCGCTCGTACACCGCCGGGCCGTACCGCTGCAGCAGGATGTCCTCGATCCAGTCGGTGCCCGGCCAGCCGCTGGTGGCGCCCGATCCCATGCCGATGCACCACTGGTCCGGCCGCTTCGCCGCGTTCCGGCGCTGCTGCGCACCGACCTCGGGCCGGTACCAGACCATGCTCTTGAGGTCGGCCTTGAGCGGGAACCAGTACACGTGCCCGTTCCTGGGAGTTACCCAGGACTTGCTGAAGTCGCCCTGCGGGACGAGCTTCTCGATCGGCTGCAGCTGCTTCTGGTCCGCGTAGGCGGCGAGTTCGCCCGGTCCGGTGAGCACCACCACGTCGGGCGGGGTGCCGGCCTCGACGTCGGCGCTGAGCACCTGACTCTCCGCGGAACTTCCCTGGTAGTCGACGTGGACGTGGTACCTGCGCTCGAAGGGGTCGATGACCGCCTGCCGGAAGTACTGCTCGTCCTTGCCCGTCCAGTTGGCCAGCAGGGTGACGGTCGGTTCCTTTCCGAGGGCCCGTACGCCCAGCCCGACGGCCGCCGCCAGCACGGCCAGGCAGATCCCCAGCACGGTGACCGTACGCACCGGGCGGCGCCGGGTCGCGGCCGCGGGGCCGCTGCCGGGGGCGCTCACCGGGGCCTGAACCGGTAGTCGTTGATGTGCTGTCGCAGACCCGTCTCGGTCAGCGCCATGAGCGCGATGCCTCCCAGTACGATCCACGCCGAGGCCGCCGCCCGGAAACCGGTGTGCGCCAGGTACCCGGCGGTTTGCTGCCCGGCGTCCGTGACGGCCTGCCCGGACACCAGCCGGTCGAGCAGGCCGCGGGTGTCCGTCATGCCCTGGCGCGTCCACACCGTGAACAGCAGGAGAGTCGTGAACCCCCCGGCCAGCAGGGCGCATGCGGCGATGAGCTGACGGTTGAACCTGCGCCGGAAGCGGTGGCACAGGAAGAGCTGTGTCTCCACCAGGGCCGCGCCCAGCGCGAGGACGAGCAGCGCGGTCGCGCTCCAGCCGAGCCACAGCGCCCACCCGAAGGAGGTCTGCCGCCCGACCACGGCCCGCTGTTCGTCCTGCAGCCGTCTGAGCCGGTCCTCGATGCCGGTCTTCTCGGTCTTCAGCATGCTGGTCGCGTAGCTCAGATAGGCGTCCCGCGACACGCTTCCCTGGGACTGGAGCTGGGCCTTCTCGACCATGCCGGTGTATCCGGTGATCAGTCCGGCGACCGTCTGCAGCGCCTGCCGGCCGCCCGGGCCGCCCACGTCGTCGGCGGCGGCCAGGGCGAGGCTCTGCGCGGCCACCGAGATCTGTTTCTGGAACTCGCTGGTCGAGGGGGTGCCCCCGGTCGCGTCCGCCTGTGCCTCGCCGAGCGCGTACAGCGCGGTGTCGATGGCGACGACGGCGGGGGCGCTGGAGGTGCGCAGCGGGTTGGCGTCCGCGTGCACACCCTCGTAGGACAGGAACAGGGACAGGGTCAGCAGGGCCGTCAGGGCCAGCAGCAGGCGGCGGCGCACGGCGAGTTCGTAGGCGGTCGTGCTGCCCGGGTCCGGCGGTCGCGGCCCGGCGCCGAGGAGGCTGCCGAGGTGCCGGGGCAGCGGGGCCCGGTCGCGGGGGCTCGCTGTGGCGTGCGCCCGTCGGCCCGGTCCGGTGCGGGCGTCGACGCTCACCATGCTCCCCCCAGCAGACGCCCGCACCTGCCGCAGTACACCGAGTCCGCCGGGCCGAGCCAGCTGCAGCCCGGGCACTCGATCAGTTCGTCGGCACCGGGCGGGTTCTCCGGACCGACGGCCGCCGGTCCCGCCGCGGGCGGACCCTCGGCGGGCTGTTCCGGCGGGGTGGTCATGGCGCTGGAGAGGATCAGGTGCTGCCAGTCGACGTCCTTGAGGCCGTCGCGGACCCGGCCCGTGCCCGGCTCGGCCTCGATCCGCCGCAGGGCGCCCAGCAGTTGGGCGTCGCCCAGTTCCCCGGCCAGCGCCAGTGCCCGGGCGAGTTCCCGGTCCGCCTCCGCCCTGCCCTCGGCGCGGCGCAGCCAGGCCCGGTAGGCCCGGGCCACGGCGGCGCTCGCCTGCTGGTACAGCTCGTGGCGGCGGACCCCGGGGTGCTGCCGGGACGCGTCGAGCGGGTTGTCGGTCCAGCGCACCAGGACGGGCTGCGGCGCGGGCAGCCGTACGGCGGGTCCGAAGTCGGGTACGACCACGTCCACGGCGGCGAGCTGGAGGTCCTCGTCGGTCTCGCGGCCGGTCGGGTCGGCGGTCAGCACGACCTGGAAGTGCCGGGTCTCCTCGCCCCAGGCCCGGGTGACGTACTCTGCGCCGCGCGAGCCCAACTCGGCTCCGGTGGCGAGGAGTTCCTGTTCTTTCGGCACGACCTGCTTGACCTGGCGGATCACGGTGCCGGGCGTCGGGGTGATCTTGATGCGCAGCTCGGGGACCGCCGTGCCGAGCAGGCCGTTCACCAACTCCTCGTACGCGGCGGGCAGTTCCGACTCACGGCGGACCGCTCCGGCCCGGCCGTGCAGCCGCCGGGTGATGCCCAGCAGGAGGTCGGCGTCCCAGTCGTCGCCGATGCCCCACGCATCGCAGACGAACCGGCCGTCGCAGGCCTCCAGGGCGGTGTCCAGACGCATGCCGGCGCGGTGGTCGTGCTCGTTGTGTCCGTCGGTGAGCAGCAGGACGTGTTTGACGGGCGCGGACTGTTTGCTCAGCAGCCGCCTGGCCAGGTCGAGCCAGTGGCCGATGGCGGTGCCGCCGTTCGCGTCCAGGATCCGTACGGCGCGTTCGGCGGCCTCCCGCTCGGCGGTCCCGGCGACGGCCATGCCCTCACGGTCCGGGCCGGGGTGCACGACGGTGGCGTCGAACCGGCCGGAGAGCACGGCGAACGCGGTGCCCTCGGGCAGCAGTCGCAGGGCGGCGACCGTGGCGTCCTTGGCGGCACGCAGTTTGGCGTCCGGGTGGAGCATGGAGCGGGAGGTGTCCACGATCAGCACCTCGGCAAGGGCGGGCCCGGCCCCGCGGACACCCCCGGTGACGACGCCCGGGGCGCCGTTGTTGCTGACCCCGATCTCCAGGATGGCGTGCATCTCACGGTCGCGGGACCGCCCGGCCGCGGTCGGCACGACGGGCAGTTCCTTCTCCTGGCCGACCGCGAGGGTCACCGTGATGTCCTCGGTGCGCTCGCTTCTCCCGGCCACGCTCATGGCCTCGTCCCCCTCGTTTCCCCCGATGTCGTCCACGTCCTCAGAATCTGCTCATCGGCCGTACGGCATGGGCCAGGTCGAGCAGCCGGCCGTGCTCGCCCGCGGTGCGCGCCTGTGCGGCCAGTTGCCGGAAGGACTGCTCCAGCAGCGTGCGCAGGGCGTCCTCGGCACCGGCTCCGAGCAGGTCACCGGTTGGGAACTCCGGTCCCCAGCCGGACTTCGGGCGGCAGTGCAGGACGTTCTCCCGGACCTCGGCGACCAGCCGGGCCCGCGACTCCCCGTCGGCGGCGCCGCCGTCCAGGTGCAGCTCGGGCAGCCGGTGGTCCGCGTCCCGCAGGTCGGCCACGGACGGGGCGCGGCCGTGCAGCACACCGGCGCGGACACGGACGGCCGCGATGCGGGCGGCGTCGTAGTGGCGGGAGGTGGCGGGCACGTCGTCGAGGACGCGTACGGCGGCGTCCCGGTCTCCCGTGGCCAGGTGGCCGCGGGCCAGGCCGAACGCGGCGGCGGTGTGGGCGAAGTCCCGGGCCCACACGGCCTCGTAGAACCGCATGGCCCGGCCCGTACGCTGCTCACCGGCGTGTTCGGCGCAGTACCCGAGGGCCAGTTTGGGCACGTACTCGCCGGGCAGCGCCCGGTAGACGGCCTCGAAGCAGCTGCCGGCCCGCCGTACCTCGGCCTTGCTCAGGTGGAGCACGCCGCGGTGCCAGGCGATGCGCCAGTCGTAGGCGGCGGCGCGCTCGCCGAGCAGGGTCTCGGCCTCGGCCAGCCAGCTCTGGGCCTCGCCCTGTGCGCCCTTTCTCAGGTAGGCGCGGCACAGCCACAGCGCGGTCTCGGGGGTGCCGAGGCGGGATTCGCGGGGCCACTGCCGGGCGACCCGGTCGGGGGCGTCGGGCGGGAAGGTGTCGAGCAGCAGGGCGGCCCCGTCGTCGGGGTCGGGGACCGGTTCCGGCAGGGCACCGGCGACCTCGGCGGCCGCGGGCGGGGAGACGTCGAGACCGGCGGGGTGTTCGCCGGGCCGACCGGTCCAGTGGCCGAGGGAGGGGATCGCGCCGAGTCCGGCGTCGAGGCTGGCTTCGGTGGCGCGGAACCGGGTGCTGCTCTCCGGCAGTTGCTCGCCGAACTGCAGCGAACGGAACTCGCGCAGGACCTCCCAGAGCTGGCGGGACATCTCGGCGGCCGAGCGGAACCGGGCGCGGGGTTCGGCGTGGGTGGCGCGGTCGATGAGGAGACGGAAGGAGTCGGGAGCGAGGCCACGGGCCGCTTCGGTGCCCCGGGCCAGGGCCTGCAGGGTCATGCCGACGGTGTAGAGGTCGCTGTCGACGTGCCAGCCGCGGCTGTCGACCTCCTCCTTGGGCGGGGCGAAGCTCGCCGTGTAGACGTAGGCGGAGCCGCGGTCGCCGGTCGCGCGGACGGCGCCGAGGTCGATGACCTTGATCGCCCGCCCGAAGTGGATGACGTTGGCCGGCTTCATGTCGCAGTAGAGCAGGCCGCGTTCGTGCATGTACTGCAGGGCGCCGAGGATCTTGCAGCCGTAGGTGAGCACGTGGTCGAGGCGGGGGCGGCCCTGGAAGACGCGCTCGGCGTCGTCGGCGTCGAAGAGCTGCTGCAGGGAGCGGCCGCCGATGTAGTCCATGACCAGGTAGCCGGTGGGCGGGCCGGCGGGTGCCTGGTGCTCGACGTAGGTGATGATGCGGACGATGTCGGGGTGGTGCAGACCGGTGAGCGAGCGGCGCTCCTCGACGGCGTTGCGGCGGGCCAGCGCGTCATGGACGTCGATCAGCCCTTTGAGGACGACGCGGTGGCCGTCCGCGCTGGTGTCCTCGGCGAGGTGGATCCAGCCGAGGCCACCGCGGGCCAGGCAGCCGAGGATGCGGTAGTGGCCGGCGACCAGGTCGCCCTTGTCCAGCAGGGGCAGGAAGGAGTAGGGGGTGCCGCAGCGGGGACATCGGCCCTTCGCCGGGGCGGGCTGGCCGCCGTAGCCGATGCCGACGATCATCGTGCAGCCGTTCGCGCCGCAGCGGCGGCCGCCGGTGGGCGGCCGGGGGTCCTCGACGAGCCCGCCCTCGGGGGCGGGGACGTCGGGCAGCAGGACCAGTCCGTGCTGGTCGAGTTCGCCGACTCCGGCGACGGCGTGGGTGGGCTGCGGGCCGGGCGGTTCCCCTGGCCCGGGCGGCGGGGGCGGTGACTCGGACCGCGACTCGGTACGTGACTCGGCCCGTGGCTCCAGGTGCCGGTGTCCACAGGTGTCGCAGTAACCGGTGCCCATGATGTGGCCCGCGCAGCCGGGCCGGATGCACGAGGTCATGGGGTGCCCTCCCTTCCGGGTGCCGTACCGGAGCAGAAGCCGACGAAGTGCCGGACGGCGGTCTCCGCCTCGTCCACGTCGCAGGGGCTCTGCCGCAGCAGCGACAGTGCGAGTTCGTAGAGCCGGTAGGCCTCCATGACCCGGTCGCCGCCCCGGGCCGCGGCCCGTTCCCGGCACAGCGGCCACTCGGCGGTGACCCGGCCGAGGAGTTCCTCGCGGCGGCGCAACCGTTCGTCGAGGAGCGAGATCGCCTCCTCCAGGCGCCGGCGGCGGCGCTCGGCCGCGTCCTCGAAGGTGAACAGCACGTCGGCGCGGCGGGGTTCCCGCTCCCGCTCCGGGGAGTGGGCGACCCAGGCGAGCAGCATCCGGGTGCGCCGTACACCGGCCTCGGCGCGGTCCAGCAGCTGCAGGGTGCCGGGGTCCGCTGCCACCCGGCCCCGGCGTTCGTCGAGCGCGGGCCCCAACTCGTCCACGATGTGGTCGAGTTCGCGGTGCAGCCGGGTCCAGCGGGCATGCAGCGGTAGCCGGACGAAGGATTCGGCAGCCTGGGCCGCACGGCCGCCCCGGCGGCGGAAGACCAGGAGCAGGCGGGCACCCTGCTGGGCGAGCCGCTCCAGCAGGCCGAGCAGGGCATCGGGTTCGGCGGCCTGGTCGACACCGACCAGGACGGCGGCGAGCGGCACGCGCAGGGCGCCGAGCCGTTCGGGCCTCGGGTCGCCGCGGATGCCCAGCCGCTCGGCGATCCTGTCCATGACCTGACTCTCCGTCATCCCCTTGACGTCCAGGGCGAGATCGTGGCCGCCGGCCGGTGGCACGGTCTCGGGCGGGTCGTGACTGAAGGCGCTGGTGTTCTGCTGGGTGCGCAGCTCCCGGTCGGCCAGGGTGACGGCGCGGGTGAGGGTCCAGGCGCGGCCGCTGCGGGCGGGGACGACGGTGACGAGCACCGGCCAGCCCTCGCCCCGGAACCAGGAGGCGAGTTCGGTGGCGAAGGGCAGGTCGAGCCGGCCGGCGGTACCCGTCGCGCCGGGGCGCAGTGTCGGGTCGACGGCTTCGGCACCCTCGCTCCAGGCGGCGGCCTGCGGCAGATGGCTCAGGATGGTCTCGGTGGGGCTCATGTAGCTGAAGACGGAGTTCGGACCGTCGTCGACGCTGAGGACGATCCCGATGACCTCGTCGGTCTCGTGGTCGACCACTCCCCCGCCGCTGAAGCCGGGGGCGGCCAGCTCGCCCTGGGTCTGCGGGCGCAGCTGCACCTGGTGGTCCCGGCCGCGGGCGGCGACCAGGGTGGCGCCGTGCCAGCGGCCGCCGTCGTCGCCGGCCGGGAAGCCGTACATGCTCACCGGCCCGTGCGGCGAGGCCAGCCGGTAGAGCCGGGTGGTGTGTTCGGCAGGCTGCGGCTGAGCCAGCCGCAGCAGGGCCAGGTCGCCGATGCGGTCGCCGAAGGCGTCCTCCCGCTGCGGCACATGCTCGTCCGCCCGGACCGTGGCGGCCACGCCCGGCACGCCGGGCACGCCGACGAAGTGGACGACGTAGGGCAGGCCGGGCCGGACGACATGGGCCGCGGTGAGCACCCGGTCAGGGGCGAGGAGCACCCCCGCGCCGAGCACCTGTCCGTCCTGCTCTTCTATGCGAGCCACCCAAGGTGGCGTCCTTAACCGCGACTTGACGGCTCGCTCCCCCGTGCGCGTCATGTCACGAGAGGTTACTCCGCGTGCCCCTCCGGTACCACTGGTGTGCACGGGGTTGTCGCGGACGGGCGGGATGCGGGCGTCCGCGCCGGATGCCGAGCCTGGTCCGGGGTCACCGTGCACGGGCCTCCCACCCGGTCCAGCTCCGCACGCCGACGGCGATCACCGGCCCGTCCGGCGGACGGTCCCGGTACTGCGGATACTTCTCGCACAGCAGCCGTACGGCGGCCTCGTGGGCTTCGCGGACGGCCGGGTCGGCCGCGCCGGGCGGCAGGACGCGGGCCTCGCCGTCGGCGCGGACCCACCACAGGTGGTCCCAGTTCTCGTCGTAGGCGTCCGCGAGCAGGCACACCGCCGGGTGTGCGGCGATGTTGCGCAGCCGCTTGAGGCGGGCGGTGGTCTTGGGTTTGTGGTCGACGGCGGTCACGAGCCGGTCGGTGCCTTCGAGGGTGTGCCGGGCGAAGACCACCGGCACCTGGTGCGGCCGGCCCGCCGCGTCGACCGTGGCCAGCCGGGCGACCCGGGCGGCGGTGAACCGGCGCCGCGCCTCGGCCGCGTCCAGTGCGGGCATCCTCGCTCCCAGGCGTTCAGCGCGCGTGCAATGCGTCGAGCACGTCCGCGTCGGTCAGCTGCCCGAAGTCGGCGTACCACTGACCGACGGCGCTGAACCCGGCCGGCCGGTGCGGGCACACGATCATGTCGGCCTCGTCCTCGAGCAGGGTGAGGGAGTCCGGGGCGCCGACCGGGACGGCCAGCACGACCCGGGCGGGGCCCCGGCGCCATACGTGGCGCAGGGCGGCGCGGGCGGTGGCGCCGGTGGCCAGGCCGTCGTCGACGACGATCACGGTACGGCCCTTGAGTTCCGGGGGTGGGCGGTCGCCGCGGTAGCGGTGCTCCCGGCGGACCAGCTCGGCCCGTTCCCGCTCGACGGCCGGGGCGAGGCGCTGCTCGGTCAGGCCCAGGCGGTCGAGGGTGTCCGAGTCGAAGAGAGGCGGATCGTCGGCGGCGAGGGCGCCGACGGCGAACTCCGCGTGGTGCGGGGCGCCGATCTTGCGTACGACGAGCACGTCGAGCGGGGCGCCGAGGGCGCGGGCCACGGGCGCGGCGACCGCGATCCCGCCGCGGGGCAGGGCCAGGACGACGGGGTCGGGAAGACGCCCGCTGTCGCGCAGGTCTCTCAGCAGGCCGGCGAGTTCGCGTCCGGCCTCGGCGCGGTCCCGGTAGTACATGGGCCGTCCTCTCGCCGGGGTCCTCTTCTCCCCCGTACCTCCATGGTGCTACGGGCGCCGGACGTGCCGTCGAATACAACTGCATAATTCGAACGTGTGAACTATACACAGAGCGTATAATCCTGGCATGCCTTCTTCGACTTCGACCGAGACGAACCCGGCCCGGCAGCACGCGCCCAACAAGATGCGCGCGGGGGGCCGGAGGTTGCGCCTGTCCGCGCTCACGTCGGCAGCCGCCTGCCTGGCGCTGACCCTGTCCGGCTGCGCCGAGGTCGACACGACCGCGCCGAGCACGGCGCGGGCCGAGGCGGCGCACGGGGCGCCGGCCCACTTCGGGTCCGTCGACTGCCGCGAGGCCAAGTGCATCGCGCTCACCTTCGACGCCGGGCCCAGCGAGAACTCGGCGCGGCTGCTGGACATCCTCAAGGAGAAGAAGGTCCCGGCGACGTTCTTCCTGCTCGGCAAGCGGCACATCGAGAAGTACCCGGAGCTGGTCGAGCGGATGGCCGCCGAGGGCCACGAGGTGGCGAGCCACACCTGGGACCACAAGATCCTCACCCGGATCTCCGACGCGCAGATACGTGCGGAGCTGAAGCGGCCCGACGACGCGATAGAGCGGCTCACCGGGCACAAGCCCACGCTGATGCGCCCGCCGCAGGGCCGTACGGACGCGAACGTGCACAAGATCGCCAAACAGCTGGGCCTCGCCGAGGTGCTGTGGAGCGTCACCGCGAAGGACTACACGACCAACGACTCCGCGCTGATCACCAAGCGGGTCCTCGATCAGGCGTCGCGGGACGGGATCATCCTGCTGCACGACATCTACCAGGGCACCGTGCCCGCCGTGCCCGGCATCATCGACGCCCTGAAGCAGCGCGGCTACGTCTTCGTGACGGTCCCCCAGCTCCTCGCCCCCGGCAAGGCCGAACCGGGGAAGGTGTACCGGCCCTGAGGCCGGGGTGGTTCAGCCGGGGCGGTTCAGCCGACGCGGGCAGCCGCGAGGCTCTCGCCCGCCGCGTCCGCACGGCACTCGCCGGCCGCCGCGTCGACGAACTCCCGCAGGTCCGCGGTGAGCTGCTGCGCGTGGGTGGCGAACAGGCCGTGACCGCCGTTCTCGTACACCTTCAGCGTGGCGTGCGGCAGCAGCCGCGCGGCGCGTTCCCCGGTGAGTGCGAGGGGTGCCGAGGTGTCGTGGGTACCGTGCACGACGAGCACGGGAACCCGCACGCCGGGCAGCTCGCAGGTGAGGTCGAGCGCGGCCACCACGGCCCGCACTCCGTTCGCGGCACGGGGCGTGGCGGCCAGGCAGCGGTCGACGAGGTGGCGGACATACGCGGCGGACAGCTCGTTGCCGGGCCGGCTCGCCGCGAAGAAGTCGTCCGCCGAGGCGGTGAAGTACCCCGCGCGGTCGCGCCGGAAGATCTCGTCGTCGGCGCGCACGACCGTCGGGTCCACGCCCTGGGGGAGCCCTGGCGAACGGACGAATCCCGGTGTGACGCCGGCGACGAGCACGGCCCGTGCCACCCGGTCGGTGCCGTGCCGGGTCAGGCAGCGCACCACCTCGGCGGTGCCGACGGAGTGCCCGACCAGCGTCACCTCCCGCAGGTCGAGGTGGTCGAGCAGTCCGCGCACGTCGTCGGCGAGGGTGTCGAGGTCGTAGCCGAGCCAGGCGTCGTCGGAGCGTCCGTGGCCGCGCCGGTCGAGACCGACGCACCGGTAGCCGGCCTCGGCGAGCGGCAGCATCTGGTACTCCCACAGCTCGTAACCCAGGTACGCGCTGCTGACGAACACGACGACGGGTCCGCGGGCGGGGCCGTGGTCGACGTAGTGCAGCCGGGTGCCGTCGACGGGGCTCGCGTAGTACGGCATGGGGCCTCCTTGGGATGGTCCGGACGGGATCGGACGGGACGGGGCGTCCCGTCGTGCTGTCGGTCCCGATCCTTCCCGGAGCCGGTCACCGGGTCGATTACCCGCCACGTCAAGCGCTCGGAGCCGCACCGGTTCCGGGTCGGCGCAGCGCCTTGGTGAGCAGCGTGCCGGCCACGACGAGGGCGGCGCCCAGCCACCACATGTTGTCGAAGACCAGGACGGCGATCCCGATCGGGACCAGCAGGCCGGCCAGGGGCAGCAGCAGGTCGGACACCGGGGGCGGGTCGGGGCCGGGGCGGCCGGTGTCACGCCGGGTGCGGGCTCGGACCACCTCGGGGTACCACTCGGTGAAACGGAGAGCCGCGACGATGGCCAGGATCTGGATGATCCAGCCGGTCCAGAGGTTGTCCGGGTTGTGCAGGACGAGGTCGCCGTAGCCGCCCGCGAGCGCCGCCACCAGGAAGGCGAGCCCCCACACCCCGGTGATGACGTAGTTGGTGCGCAGGAACGCGGGCGTGTCCCAGAGGGCCGGGTCTACCTGTTCGCGGGCGTACTGCAGGGTGAACGGCGTCCGGAACGCCATCGAGCCGAAAGCGATCAGCGTCAGCGCGATGTTGGACACCTCCCCGGCGTACGTCTCCAGCCAGTGCAGCGTGCCCTCGCTCGCCAGGGCGCCGACGACGGCCAGGCCGGCGAAGAATCCCACGTCGCAGAGTTCGAGAAGCTTCCAGGAACTGCCCCGGTTGGCCAGCCTGCCGAGGAGGACCAGGGCGACCGAGCAGGCCAGCGCCAGCGCGACCGAGATCTCGAACCGGCCGGGTCCGACCAGCAGGGAGAAGATGATCCACGGAGCCATGCCGACGACAGGGCTCTCCAGGAACCCTCTCCAGCCGGAGGCCGCCGCGGTGCCGCCCGCGGTGCTCACTCCTCCAGGGTGGACACCTCACGCCCCATCGGCCACTCGTGGGCCCACCCGTTCGCCGGCGGCCGCACCGCCGCTGGGCCAGGGAGGTGACCCGGGGCCGAACGCGCAGGTGGCGGGCGGCGATTCCCTACGATCGTGCCGTGCCCTTCTTCTCTTTCGAACGCACGGTGCCGCTCCCCCTCGACGAGGCGTGGCGCCGGCTCACGGAGTGGCCCCGCCACGGCGAGGTGGCCCCGCTGACCCGGGTCACCGTGGTCACGCCCGCACCGACCCGGGAGGGCACACGCTTCGTGGCCCGTTCGGGCCTCGGCCCGCTCTCCTTCGACGACCCCATGGAGGTGACGCTCTGGCATCCACCGGTGGACGACGAGCCCGGGCTGTGCCGGCTGGAGAAGCGCGGCCGGGTCGTCCTGGGCTGGGCGGAGATCGAGGTCCGGCCAGGGCCCGGGGGCCGCGCCCGGGTGGTGTGGCGGGAGGAACTGCGGGTCCGGTTCCTCCCCCGCGTCTTCGACGGCTTGCTGGAGCGGACGTCACGTGCGGTGTTCGGACGGGCGGTGAACCGGCTGCTCCGCACCGGCGGTTGAACGGCGGCTGACGCTGACTCGGCACCGCCCGGTCAAGGGGCGGCCCCGTCGGACCCTGCCAACTTGTCCCGGCGGTCCCCGTCGCCGTCGCCCCTGGTGCTGAGGATCGTGTCACAGACTTCGCGGAGCTTGTCCGTGGCTTGCTTGGAGAACAGCCCGCACAGGCCCGCGATGCCGGAGAAGCCATATGGATTGGTGGCCCCGGTCCCAGAGCCTCCGGCGAACAGACCGCCCCGCAACAGAAAGTACACCAGCAGCGCCAGCGCAACCCCGATGCCTGCCCGCAGCAGATACCACCAGAGCCAGCTGGCGTACAGCCGACGGTTGCCGACGTAGGTGGCGAACGAGGTGGCCGCATGCACGAAGCTGCCGAGTGCGCTGCAGCAGATCACCGCGAGAAGCATCGCCGTGTCGGCGGTGAGCGACCACATTCCAAGGCCGAACGGCGACCACCGCGAGGCCGCGGCCGGCACCGCACCACCGGCCTGGACGACGTGGAGCAGCACCGGCCACAGGCTCAGCAGCGCCCCACACAGTGCGATGACATCAGCCAGAAGGAAGACGCCCAGTGCCGTGGTCGCCCAGGGGGACAGACACCGCGTCGCGGGGGCAACTCCACTGCCTCCCCCACCCTCGGTCGGTGCAGTGCCGGCACCGGCGGCCCTGGCGCCGACAGCCGCCGACGCGCCCGGCTCATCGGCTGCGCGCGGCTCGATCACGGGGTGTCCCCCGATCACCTCGCCCACCTGTCTCCCCCTCGCCTTCCCCGACGCGGTGCGCAGTCCCGACGGCACCGCGACCAGCTGCCCACCTTGTAGCGCAAGAGCTGTGCAGCGCAAGTTCGTTCACGCCGAAACGAGAGTCCCGGAAACCGCTAGAATCCGACAGCCCTTTCAGAACTGCCTGTGGGAGTCGTCTCGGTGGACAGCAGCGGGGTGAAGAACATCGACGAGGACCTGCTGGTTTCTCGACTGACGAGTCATCTGACGGAGGGAACCCGCAAGGTCTCCTTCGTCACCGGATCGGGTATCAGTTTCGGAGCGATCCCCAATGTGGACGGGATCGTGGAGAAGATGCTCGCCGTGCTGCGCCGACCGGAGGATCAACTCCTCCTCAAGCAGGCGATCAGACGGCAGGCCGGCGGCGAGAAGTACCAGAGCGCTGCCGCTGCGCTCCTGAAGATCCGCGGCCAGGACGCACTCAACAAGGCCATCCAGCTCGCGGTCCTGGAGGCATGCACGGGACTCGGCAACCAGCAGCGTGCAACGCTGGCAGAGCGGGGAGACTCGAAGGCCCTCAAGAAGGTCGAGTACGACACCGGCCTGTGGAAGCTCACCTCGGCGGTGGAGCACCTGGGGCTGCTTCTGCGTGCGGTGCCCGCCGAGCGACGCGGTCCGGTGATCACCACCAACTTCGATCCGCTGCTGGAGATCGCCGTGCGCAAGGCCGGCGCAGTGGCGAACATGCAGTACCTGGACTTCGACGGCAGAATCAGACACGGCGAGGACGAGAACGCCGTCAACATCGTGCACGTCCACGGCTACTGGCGCGAGGGGGACACTCTCAACACGGTCGGCCAGTTGACCACGGACCGGCCTGAGCTGTCCGACAGTCTGCGCAGCGCGCTGCGCGACCATGTCGTCGTGGTCGTCGGTTACAGCGGTTGGAACGACGCCTTCTCGCGTTCTCTGCTGGAACGGGTCCGAGCGAAGGACCACAACGGTATCGACCTGATCTGGTGCTCCTTCACGGACCTCGCCGCTGCCATCAGAGACGCACCGTTGCTGAGTGAACTGCAGAAGACACCCCGGTGGACCTTCTTCGAGGAAATCGACGCCAACCGGCTGTTTCCGCGAATCCATGCGAATTACACCAAGGCCGTCGAATGCCCGCCAGGTTGGACTCGCGTCGACCAAGCCATGCTCGATGACACGGCGGCCAAGGAACACTCCACCGCAGACGTCGAGTTGTTCTTCGACGGGCGAGAACCCGGCTGGCAGGAAGCGCTCGACCCGCGGGTACCGCGCCTGTCCGTGGTCACGAAGCTCACGGGCGAACTGCACCGTTGCCTGAACGGCGACGTACGCAAGCGCATCGTGGCGGCGGTGGGCCCCATGGGCGAGGGGAAATCGATCGCGCTGCTGCAGACAGCCGTCGACCTGGTACGCGGACGCGAGGACGTCACGGTCTTCTGGCGAGAGCGCAGGAGCCCCATCGACGTCGAGGCCGTCCTGTCCGTCCCTGAGCGGCCGGGACACCGAATCGTCCTCGTCACCGACCAGGGCGCACGGTTCATCGAAGAGCTGCGGCAGTTGATGCTGGCCTGCGAGAGCAGGGGCCGCGACGACATCCTCGTCCTGCTTGCGGGTCAGGAGCGTGACTGGCGGTCGCGCCGCGGATACCAGCGGCTCGCGGACCATGTGCGCGTCGTGGGCAACTTCGGCCTCCAGGACGCGGATGGTGAATTGCTGGTCGCGGCTTGGGAACAGCTGGGTGTCCTCGGCGAGTTGGCAGGAACTCCCCGAGACAAGCGTGCGAGCAAGCTGGTCTCCCTGTCCCGGGCCCTCTACGGACGGCAGGACAGCTCGCTGGTGGGCACCATGCTCCAGTTGCGCTACGGCCCGTTGCTTCGGGACCACGTCTGCAAGCTGCTGGACCGGATGGAGGAGCATCCGGCGGTGGAGGGCACCTCGCTGGCACAGTGCTTCCTGATGATCGCCTTGCTGCACGTCGCCTACGACCGGAAGAGGGAGAACTCGTACCCTCTGACGTTGCGAGTCCTCGGACGGGTGGTCGGCCTGGACGAGGACTACTTGGTGCAGGATGCGGTCACCGACCCACTGGGCATCGAGGCCGCGGTGACTCAGCCGGATTACGGCCTTTGGATCCGTCACCAGACCATCGCCGAAGCCGCCCTCTCCATCAGCCGCGAGCGGGACCCGGACGAGCTGGTCGGCCTCTCACGCCGGCTTGTGACGGCGGCGATCGACTTGTCCCGGGAGTCCGACGCATTCGCCGACGACCTACACGCCGCGGCCTATCTGGCCCGTGGCTTGTTCCGCCGGGACAACAAGCACCTCGGGCTGGGGACCGAGGCGGTGGCCGCTGCCCGTACCGCGGTCGAGGCCGCTCCGCGTCGGCTCAGTTTCCGTACGGCGCTGATGTCGACCCTGCGTGTGACCGGGAACCGCGACGAGGCGTTGTCGGTTGCCGAAGGGACGTGCGGCGAGCTGGAGTCGATGAGTGACCCGGACTCGGTCATCACGTTCGTCCAGGAATGGGGCACATCGGCCGGTCAGACCGGGAAATACGGCATGAACGTCCTGCTCGACGGCGTCGCGCTGCACATTTCCCGAAGCATGCGCGCTGTCGTCAGCGGACTGCTCAACATGGGAGTGGCTCTCACGGAACTGCATCGCGGTTCACACGAGCCCGTCTTCCTCGATGCGCTCTGCGGAGTGGTGGGGCTGGTGGCCGACAAGGCCACACCGAACATTTTCTCGAACCAATACGACGCCAATACGTTCCTGGAGAACCACAGGGACTACATCGCCGGGGAGGGCCGCCAGGCCCTCACAGGCAGCGCGGCCTGGGAGGCGGTGCAGGCTTCAGTCAACCGACTGCTGCCCGAGGCACCCGGTTGCCTCGCGCCTCTGCTGACCAAGGGCAGCCTGTCGGTGCTTCCCCCGTCGGAGTTCCGCTGACACAGCCCGCTCGAGGTTCCCTCACGAAGGCGGAGGCTGCTCAGGCCACCGACCCGATCCGCCCCGCCGGCAGTGACGCCAGGTCGTGGTGGATCGGGGTGTGCGCTCCGGTCAGCGAGATCCCGCTGCCTCCGCGCCGGTTGGCGACGATCTCCGCGGCGATGGAGATTGCCGTCTCCTCGGGTGTGCGGGCGCCGAGGTCGAGGCCGATCGGGGAGCGCAGGCGGGCCAGTTCGAGTTCGGTGACGCCGACCGCGCGCAGGCGCTCGTTGCGGTCGAGGTGGGTGCGGCGGGAACCCATCGCGCCGACGTAGGCGACCGGCAGGCGCAGGGCCAGTTCGAGCAGCGGTACGTCGAACTTGGCGTCGTGGGTGAGGACGCACAGGACGGTGCGGCCGTCGACCTCGGTGCGCTCCAGGTACTTGTGGGGCCACTCGACGACGATCTCGTCCGCCTCCGGGAAACGGGTGCGGGTGGCGAAGACCGGGCGGGCGTCGCACACCGTGACGCGGTAGTTCAGGAACTTGCCGACGCGCACCAGGGCGGAGGCGAAGTCGATGGCGCCGAAGACGATCATGCGGGGGGCGGGGACCGACGACTCCACCAGGAGCGTGAGCGGGGCGCCGCAGCGGGAGCCCTGTTCGCCGATCTCCAGGGTGCCGGTGCGGCCCGCGTCCAGGAAGGCGCCGGCCTCGGCGGCGACCGTGCGGTCCAGTTCGGGGTGGGCGCCGAAGCCGCCGTCGCAGGAGCCGTCGGGGCGGACGAGAAGGGCCCGGCCCAGCAGTCCGGCCGGTCCCCGGACGACACGTGCCACCGCCGCCGCCTCGCCTTGGGCGGCGGCGGCCAGCGCGGCCGCGAGCACCGGCCGGGCGGGACCGTCCGCCCGGACCGGTGTGACGAGGATGTCGATGATGCCGCCACAGGTCAGGCCGACGGCGAAGGCGTCCTCGTCGCTGTACCCGAAGCGCTCCAGCACGGTCTCCCCGTCCTCGAGCGCCTGTCGGCACAGGTCGTACACGGCGCCCTCCACGCACCCGCCGGAGACCGAGCCGATCGCCGTGCCGTCGGCGTCCACCGCGAGGGCGGCGCCGGGCTGGCGCGGGGCGCTGCCGCCGACGGCCACCACGGTGGCGACGGCGAAGTCACGGCCCTGCTCGACCCACCGGTTCAGCTCCTCGGCGATGTCCAGCATCTCTCGGTCTCCTTAACGGGGTTGCGCGGGAAGGGCGTTGACGGGCCGGCTAGTGCACGCCGAGCCAGCCCTCGATCGGATGCAGTGCGAAGTAGATCAGGAAGACGACCGTCAGACCCCACATGAAGGCGCCGATCTCGCGGGCCTTGCCCTGGGCGGTCTTGATGCCCACGTAGGAGATGACGCCCGCGGCGACACCGGTGGTGATGGTGTACGTGAACGGCATCAGGACGACGGTCAGGAAGACCGGGATCGCGGTGGCGCGGTCGGCCCAGTCCACGTGCCGGGCGTTCATCAGCATCATGGCGCCGATGACGACCAGGGCGGCGGAGGCGACCTCCTGCGGGACGATCGCGGTGACCGGGGTGAAGAAGAGACAGGCCGCGAAGAACAGGCCCGTGACCACGGAGGCCAGACCCGTGCGGGCTCCCTCGCCGACGCCGGTCGCCGACTCGATGAAGACCGTCTGGCCGGAGCCGCCCGCCACACCGCCGATCGCACCGCCGGCGCCGTCGATGAACAGCGCCTTGGACAGGCCCGGCATGCGGCCCTTGTCGTCGGCCAGCTTGGCCTCGGTGCCGACGCCGATGATGGTGGCCATCGCGTCGAAGAACCCGGCGAGCACGAGCGTGAAGACGATCATGCCGACGGTCATCGCGCCGACCTTGCCCCAGCCGCCGAACTCGACGTGCCCGAAGAGCGAGAAGTCGGGCATCGAGACCGCGCTGCCGTGCAGTTCGGGGGCGCCGTTCGCCCACTGCTTGGGAGCGATGACGCCGGCGGCGTTGAGGACCGCGGCGACGATCGTGCCGGAGACGATGCCGATGAGGATGGCGCCGGGGATGTTCCGGGCCTGCAGCATGAAGATCAGCAGCAGGGTGCCGGCGAAGAGCAGCACGGGCCAGCCGGCGAGTTCGCCCGCGGGGCCGAGGGTGACGGGGGTGTGCGCGCCCTGGTGCACGAAGCCGGCCTTGTAGAAGCCGATGAGGGCGATGAAGAGGCCGATGCCCATCGTGATGCCGTGCTTGAGCGCGAGCGGAATCGCGTTCATGATCATCTCACGCAGGCCGGTGACGACCAGCAGCATGATGACGACGCCGTACATCACGCACATGCCCATGGCCTGCGGCCAGGTCATGTTGGGGGCGACCTGCGAGGACAGGACGCCGGAGACGGAGAGGCCGGCGGCGAGGGCGAGCGGCACCTTGCCGACGAATCCCATCAGCAGCGTGGTGAAGGCCGCCGCGAACGCGGTCGCGGTGATCAGCGCCTTCTGGCCGAGTGTGTCCCCCGCCGCGTCCTTGCCGGACAGGATGAGGGGGTTGAGCAGGAGGATGTAGGCCATCGCCATGAAGGTGGTGATGCCGCCGCGGACCTCTGTCGAGACCGTGGACCCTCTCTTCGATATGTGGAAGTACCGGTCGAGCCAGGACCGACCTGCCGCGATGCGCGTGCCTTCGCCCGCGTCGTCGGCTGCGGTCCTGGGCTCCACTGACTGCTGGGTCATGGTGCCATCTCCCAAGGTTCACAGGGGCACCCGTGCAACCGCCCTGACGGTCACGGGATTTGGGAATGGACGACCCGGGGGACGGCCCGAGACGAACGAGTTTCCTGGTGCTTCAAGGACCGCGAGCGGTGCGGAACTCAAAGGGGTTCCTCCGGGCGGCGCGGCGGAGTGTGTGACGTTCCCTCACGCCGCCCGGAGAGCTGGGGTGTTACGCGGTTCCCGTCAGGTGCTCGGGCCGTACCGGAGTGCGGTTGAGCTCCAGCCCGGTCGCGTTCCGGATCGCCGCGAGGACGGCCGGGGTGGACGACAGGGTCGGGGCCTCACCGATGCCACGGAGCCCGTACGGGGCGTGGTCGTCGGCGAGTTCGAGCACGTCGACCGGGATGGTCGGCGTGTCGAGAATCGTGGGGATCAGGTAGTCCGTGAAGGAGGGGTTCCTGACCTTCGCCGTCTTCGGGTCGACGATGATCTCCTCCATCACCGCCACGCCCAGGCCCTGGGTGGTGCCGCCCTGGATCTGGCCGACCACGGAGAGCGGGTTGAGGGCCTTGCCGACGTCCTGGGCGCAGGCCAGTTCGATGACCTTGACCAGGCCGAGTTCGGTGTCGACCTCGACGACCGCGCGGTGGGCGGCGAAGGAGTACTGGACGTGTCCGTTGCCCTGGCCGGTGCGCAGGTCGAAGGCCTCGGTCGGCCGGTGCCGCCACTCCGCCTCGATCTCGACGCTCTCGCCCTCCAGGACGTCGGCCAGGTCGCCGAGGACCTCGCCGCCGTCGGTGACGACCTTGCCGCCCTCCAGCAGGAGTTCGGCGGTGGCCCAGGCGGGGTGGTAGGTGCCGAACTTGCGGCGGCCGATCTCCAGGACCTTCTCGCGGACGAGTTCGCAGGTGTGCTTGACCGCGCCGCCGGTGACGTACGTCTGCCGGGAGGCCGAGGTCGAGCCGGCGCTGCCCACCTGGGTGTCGGCCGGGTGGATGGTCACCTGGGCGACGCCCAGCTCGGTGCGGGCGATCTGCGCGTGGACGGTGACACCGCCCTGGCCGACCTCCGCCATCGCGGTGTGCACGGTCGCGACCGGCTCGCCGCCGATGACCTCCATGCGCACCTTGGCGGTGGAGTAGTCGTCGAAGCCCTCGGAGAAGCCGACGTTCTTGATGCCGACCGCGTAGCCGACCCCGCGTACGACGCCTTCGCCGTGCGTGGTGTTGGACAGACCGCCGGGCAGCTGCCGTACGTCGGCGCCCTCGCTGGACTCCCACTGGCGCTCGGGCGGCATCGGCATCGCCTTGACGCGGCGCAGCAGTTCGGCGACCGGGGCCGGGGAGTCGACCGGCTGCCCGGTCGGCATGATGGTCCCCTGCTCCATGGCGTTCAGCTGCCGGAACTCCACCGGGTCCATGCCGAGCTTCTTCGCCAGCTTGTCCATCTGCGCCTCGTAGGCGAAGCACGCCTGGACCGCGCCGAAGCCGCGCATGGCGCCGCAGGGCGGGTTGTTGGTGTAGAGGGCGATGGCCTCGATGTCGACGTCCTCGACGACGTACGGGCCGACCGCCAGCGAGGACGCGTTGCCGACGACCGCCGGGGAGGCGGACGCGTAGGCGCCGCCGTCCAGGACGATCCGGCACTTCAGGTGCGTGAGCTTGCCGTCCTTGGTGGCGCCGTGCTCGTAGTGGAGCTTCGCCGGATGCCGGTGGACGTGCCCGAAGAAGGACTCGAACCGGTTGTAGACGATCTTGACGGGCTTGCCGGTGCGCAGCGCCAGCAGGCAGGCGTGGATCTGCATCGACAGGTCCTCGCGGCCGCCGAAGGCGCCGCCGACGCCGGCCAGCGTCATGCGCACCTTGTCCTCGGGCAGGCCGAGGACGGGCGCGATCTGGCGCAGGTCGGAGTGGAGCCACTGGGTGGCGATGTAGAGGTGGACGCCGCCGTCCTCCTCGGGCACGGCGAGGCCGGACTCGGGGCCGAGGAAGGCCTGGTCCTGCATGCCGAAGGTGTACTCGCCCTTGACGATCACGTCCGCCCGCTTCGCGGCCTCGTCCGCGTCGCCGCGGACGATCGGCTGACGGTGCACGATGTTCGGGTGCGGGACGTGGCCGATGTGGTGGTCGTCGCGGTTGTCGTGGACGAGGATCGCGTCCGGGGCGGTCGCGGAGGCCTCGTCGGTGACGACCGGGAGTTCCCGGTACTCGACCTTGATCTTGGCGGCGGCGCGGCGGGCCGTCTCCGGGTGGTCGGCGGCGACGATCGCGACCGGCTCGCCGTGGTGGCGCACCTTGCCGTGGGCGAGGACCGGGGTGTCCTGGATCTCCAGGCCGTAGTTCTTCACCTCGGTGGGCAGGTCGTCGTAGGTCATGACCGCGTACACACCGGGCGTGGCGAGGGCCTCACCGGTGTCGATCGACACGATCTCGGCGTGGGCGACGGTGGAGCGCAGGATCTGGCCCCACAGCATGTCCTCGTGCCACATGTCGGACGAGTACGCGAACTCGCCGGTGACCTTGAGGGTGCCGTCCGGGCGGAGCGTGGACTCGCCGATGCCGCCCTTGGTCTGGGAGCCCTGCGTGATCTTCGTAGGAGCGCCGTTGGTCGGCATGTCAGACCCCCTCGGACTGGCGGGCAGCCGCCAGACGGACCGCGTCCATGATCTTCTCGTAGCCCGTGCAGCGGCACAGGTTGCCCGACAGCGCCTCGCGGATGTCCGCGTCGGACGGGTTCGGGTTGTTCTCCAGCATCTCGTCGGCGGCGACCAGCAGACCCGGGGTGCAGAAGCCGCACTGGACGGCGCCGGCGTCGATGAACGCCTGCTGGATCGGGGACAGTTCGGCGCCCTCGCCGGTCTGCGAGTCGGTGCCCCTGGCCTGCCAGCCCTTCGCCGCGTCGAGCGAGGTGCCGCAGGCGCCGGTCGCGCAGCCGCCCTCGGCACGCTGCTTGGCGTAGTCCGCGAGGCCCTCGACGGTCACGACCTCGCGGCCCTCGGCCTGGCCGGCCGCGACCAGGCAGGAACAGACCGGGACGCCGTCCAGGCGGACGGTGCAGGATCCGCACTCGCCCTGCTCGCAGGCGTTCTTGGAGCCGGGCAGGCCGAGGCGCTCGCGCAGGACGTAGAGCAGGCTCTCGCCCTCCCAGACGTCGTCGGCTTCCTGGGGGCGTCCGTTGACGGTGAAGTTGACGCGCATTACGCAGCTCCCTCGGTGGTGCGGCGGGCGCCGCGGTACGACTCCCAGGTCCAGGTGAGCGTCCGGCGGGCCATGACGCCGACCGCGTGGCGGCGGTAGCTCGCGGTGCCCCGGACGTCGTCGATCGGGTTGCAGGCGGCCGAGCACAGGTCCGCGAACTGCTTGGCGACCGACGGGGTGATGATCTTTCCGTTGTCCCAGAAGCCGCCCTCCTCGAGAGCCGCGTTCAGGAAGTCCTCGGCGGCCTTGGCCCGCACGGGGGTCGGGGCGGCGGAGCCGATGCCGGTCCGGACCGTGCGGGTCTCGGGGTGCAGGGCGAGACCGAAGGCGCACACCGCGATGACCATGGCGTTGCGGGTGCCGACCTTGGAGTACTGCTGCGGGCCGTCCGCCTTCTTGATGTGGACGGCGCGGATCAGCTCGTCGGGCTGGAGCGCGTTGCGCTTGACGCCGGTGTAGAACTCGTCGATCGGGATGAGGCGGGTGCCGCGGGCCGCCGATTCGACCTCGACGTCGGCGCCGGCCGCGAGGAGGGCCGGGTGCGCGTCACCGGCGGGCGAGGCCGTGCCGAGGTTGCCGCCGACGCCGCCGCGGTTGCGGATCTGCGGGGAGGCGACCGTGTGCGAGGCGAGCGCGAGGCCCGGCAGCTCGGCACGGAGGTTCTCCATGATCCTGGTGTACGGGACGGAGGCACCCAGCCGTACGGTGCCCTCGCCCGCCTCCCACTCGGTGAGGTCGCCGATGCGGTTCAGGTCGAGCAGGTACTCGGGCCGGCGGTGGTCGAAGTTGATCTCGACCATCACATCGGTGCCACCCGCAATCGGCACAGCGGTGGGGTGCTCGGCCTTCGCGGCGAGCGCCTCCTCCCAGCTGGCGGGGCGAAGGAAGTCCATGACCGGCTCTCTTCTTCGTCTCGTGGGTCGTACGTATTGAGCCAATCCGTGTGCGGCGGGCCCGGCTCGTTCATGTCCTGTTAACGCGGAGTGGACTCAGTACACCGCTCCGTACTCCGACCCGGTCAGTCACCGAAAACATGAAGGAGTTGGCTGGCCACGGCGGGCATCTTGTAGATTCGTATGAACGGAGGTCATCGGCAACCTCTCCGTTTTCCTCGGGAAACGCAGGACACGGCCCGACGACCCCGGAGAACGGCCTGCGCGCCCCGCGTCGGGTCCCCTCCCCGTCACCCATCCAAGATTCATCGTAGGTTTCGAGACAAAGAACGGCGGCGACGAGATGCGGCTGCGCGCACTTCTGGACACCGATGCGCTGGGCCTGCGGCTGCTCGGCGGCGAGGACGAGCTGGACCGCTCGGTACGCGGAGTCATGACCACCGACCTGCGCGACCCGAGCCGCTACCTCTCCGGCGGCGAGCTGGTGCTGACGGGCCTGGCCTGGCGTCGGGACGCCGACGACTCCGAACCCTTCGTGCGCATCCTGGTGCAGGCCGGGGTGGCGGCCCTCGCGGCCGGCGAGGCGGAGCTCGGCGATGTGCCGGAGGACCTGGTGCTGGCCTGCGTCCGGCACCGGCTGCCGCTGTTCGCGGTGCACGAGTCGGTGGCGTTCGCGACGATCACCGAGCACGTCGTGCGGCAGGTCTCCGGCGAGCGGGCCGGGGACCTGGCGGCCGTGGTCGACCGGCACCGCCGGATGATGACCTCCGGCCCGGCCGGCGGCGGCCCGGACGTGGTCCTCGATCTGCTCGGCTCCGACCTGGACCTGCGCGCGTGGGTGCTCTCCCCCACCGGCCGGCTGATCGCGGGCTCGAAGGTCTCGGGCTCGGAGCTGCCGCCGGAGACCTGCGCCAAGCTGGCCGCCGAGCACCTGGCCGCCGCCCGCACCGGCCGCCGCGGACCGCACCGGCTGGTGCTGGGCGGGACCCGCTACTCCCTGTTCCCGATCCGCTCCTCCGGGCGTTCCCCGCAGGCGGCCCGCGACGTGCGCGAGACGGTCCTGTCCGACTGGCTGCTGGCCGTCGAGGCGGACGCCGGGGACTGGCCGGAAGAGCGCCTCGACCTGCTCCAGGGCGTCACCCAGCTGATCGCCGTCGAACGGGACCGCCGGGACGCGGCGCGCACGGTCCGGCGCCGGCTCGCCCAGGAGGTGCTGGAGCTGGTGCAGACGGGCGCCGCGCCCGCCGAGATCGCCGCGCGCCTGCGGGTGGCGGCACCCGTGCTGCTGCCCGGACTCGGGGCGGCCCCGCACTGGCAGGTCGTGGTGGCCCGTGTGGAGTGGGCGGACGACGCGGTCGAGGGCGGCCCGGTGGCCCAGTCGCTGCTGGAGGAGGTCCTGGTGGACCCCACGGCCACGGGCCCGGAGCCGCTGGACCGCATCGCCGTCGCGCACACCGGCGACGAGGCGATCGCGCTGGTCCCCCTCCCCGCGGTCTCCGTCGAGCACGACGGCTCGGAGACCGGTCTGCTCGCCGACGCGCTGCTGCAGTCGGTGCGGGAGCCGCTGTCGGCGGGTCTGAACGACGACGGGCGGCTCACGCTCGGCGTCAGCGCCGCCGTGCACTCGGCCGAGGGGCTGCGCGGCGCCCTGGAGGAGGCCCGGCACGCCCGCCGGGTGGCCGCGGCCCGCCCCGGCCGGGTCTGTGCCGCCGGCCACCAGGAGCTGGCCTCCCACGTGCTCCTCCTCCCGTTCGTCCCGGACGACGTCCGCCGCGCCTTCACGGCACGTCTGCTGGACCCCCTGAAGGACTACGACCGCCGCCACCGCGCCGAGCTGATCCCGACCCTGGAGGCGTTCCTGGAGTGCGACGGCTCCTGGACCCGTTGCGCCACCCGCCTCCACCTGCACGTCAACACGCTGCGCTACCGGGTGGGCCGCATCGAGCAGTTGACGGGACGGGACCTGTCGCGCCTCGAGGACAAGCTGGACTTCTTCCTGGCGCTGCGCATGAGCTGAGGTCGGGCGGGCGCGGCGCGGTCAAACCAACTCACGCCAATGCCCCGCCACTTTGTGAAATCTTTCACCCATCCTCTTGGCCCGGCCCCGTCATTGGTGCTGGAATGCCGCCACCACTCAACAGCTCGATGGCGTGCTCGGGGAGGGCAACGTGGCGCATTCCGCCATGTCTGGTAACGGAACGACCGCCGGTGACGATCCTCTCCAGACCGCGGTATGGCGGTTGCGCTCGCGGGCCTGCTGGGCCGATGCGGCGGCACTGCTCCCGGCGGACACACCGGCCGCGACCCTCCAGCGGGCCGCGCTGCTGGTCGAACGGTGCCTGTACACCGAGCGGGGCTGGGAGGAGGCGGAGGACGCCCTCCGTACGGCCGAGGCGCAGGCGCACACCGACGAGGAGCGGGGGGCGGCCGCGTGCGAACGCGGCCAGCTCGCCTACGCGGCCACGCTGCACGGGGTACGGGACCGGGCGGACGAGGCCCGGGCCGCGCTGGGCCGGGCGGCCGCGCTGATCCCTCCGGGGGCCGTGGGCCGGGCCCTGCTGGACTTCCGCCGGGGCCTGCTGGCCGAGAACCTCGCCCGCTCCCCGCAGGCCGCCCGCGCCGCGTACCGCCGGGCCCACGCGGGCGCGACGGCGCATGCCGACCCGCTGCTCCTGTCCTTCACCTGGCGCCACCTGGCCGGACTCGCGCTGCGGGACGGCGAGTTGGCGGAGGCTCGGCACGGCTTCGCCGAATCGCTGCGCATCCGCGAGGAGTTGGGCTATCTGGTGGGTACGGCCCCTGCGCTGGCGTCGTTGGCTGACGCGGAGTCCGAGCCGGAGGCCTCACGGCTGCGGGAGGAGGCCGGGCGACTGTTCCGGCTGCTCGGGGGTGTACCCACGTGGCTGGCGCGCCAGCTGACGCCGCCGGCTCCGGGGGCCGCGACGGCCTAGCGGCGGGCTCGTGCGGGTCGTCTGCCGGGTGCGGGTCCGTTGTGGCTTGCCGCGCGGTTCCCCGCGCCCCTTCAGGCAGGTCGGTGCAAGGTGCTCAAGGGGCGCGGGGAACTGCGCGAACAGCCCCCACCGGGCCGCACCCGGCAGACGACCCGTACCGACGGCGGATCCCCGCTCAGCTCGCGCCGGCGAAGTGCTCCCCCACCAGCACGCGCACGACATCGAGATCCCGAGCGATCAACGCGTCGAGCAGCGCAGCGTGCTGCGCCGCGTCCGCCACCAGGTCCGCCCTGCCGTTCCGTACCTGCGACCGCCGGTGCAGGTCCTCCGCGATCTGGACCAGCTGCTCGTTGCCCGCCAGGGACAGGACGGCCCGGTGAAAGGCCCGGTCGGACTCCGCGTACGTCGCCACGCAGCCGGAGGACGCCGCGCGTACCGTCTCCTCCGCGAGGGGGCGCAGGTCGGCCCACCGCTCGGCCGGGACGGCGCGGGCCAGTCGCAGCATCACCGGCACCTCGATCAGCGCCCGCACCTCGGCCAGCTCGGCCAGCTCGCGCGCACCCCGCTCGACGACCCGGAAGCCACGGTTGGGCACGACCTCGACGGCGCCCTCCAGCGCGAGCTGCTGCATGGCCTCCCGTACGGGCGTCGCCGACACCCCGAAGCGTTCGCCGAGGACCGGTGCGGAGTAGACCTCGCCGGGCTTCAGCTCGCCCGCGACCAGCGCCGTACGCAGCGCGTCCAGGATCTGCCCGCGCACCGAGGAGCGCTGCACGACGGCCCGCGGCTGCGGGACCGGCCGCTCGCAGTGCGTGTGCTCGCCCCGCGCGCCCGGCAGGGTGGCACCCCGTTCCCGGGTCACGTCCACGTCCGCGTCCACCGCGCGCTGCTGCGCAGGCACCCGGGGGGAGCCCTGCACACCCTGCTTCACGGGGTCCTCCTCCGGCTGTCGGCACTCGGGTCATTAACGGCGGGTTGTTACTTGTCCGTCAAGCACCATAGGCGCACAAGGCGACAGTTCAAACTCCCCCAGGGCAGATAAGGTTAGCCTTGCCTATTCGGCCTGGCCCCCGCCGAAGGAGGTCCGGAGCAGCTTCCAAGGTCCACTAGGATCGTCGCACTCCGGCCGTCCGCCTCCGGACAGGTAATTCACAACTTCCTCACCCGCCTCGGGAACTTTCCGGGGAACCATCCGTACGGGTAGTCTTATTCGAACTCAACTCCCGCCCCTCAAGCGGCAGTTCGAGCAGAACGCCGCCCTTGGCATCCCCTTGCACTTCCTTGGCGGCCTCTTGCCCCGAAACCCCCTGAGGGCCGTCGGGAGTGGGCCACTATGGCGGGCGTTACGCCCTATCCCAATGCAAGGGACCCCTGATGAGATTGACCGACATATCGCTGAACTGGCTGCTTCCGGGCGCCGTACTGCTCCTGGGCATGCTGGCGGCTGTGGCGGTGCTCGCGCGCGGCAAGCGCTCCTCCGGGGAGAACGCGAGCGCGGACGACTCGTGGGAGCGCAGCGAGGAGCGCCGCAGGCGCAAGGAGGCCATCTACGGCACGGCCTCCTACGTGCTTCTTTTCTGCTGTGCGGCGGTCGCGGCCGCGCTTTCCTTCCACGGCCTGGTCGGCTTCGGCGAGCAGAACCTGGGCCTGACCGGCGGCTGGCAGTACCTGGTGCCGTTCGGCCTGGACGGTGCGGCGATGTTCTGCTCCGTCCTCGCGGTGCGCGAGGCCAGCCACGGTGACGCGGCGCTCGGCTCCCGGATACTCGTATGGATGTTCGCAGCGGCCGCCGCGTGGTTCAACTGGGTGCACGCGCCCCGGGGTGTGGGGCACGACGGCGCGCCGCAGTTCTTCTCCGGCATGTCGCTGTCCGCGGCCGTCCTGTTCGACCGCGCGCTGAAGCAGACCCGCCGGGCCGCGCTGCGCGAGCAGGGCCTGGTGCCGCGTCCGCTGCCGCAGATCCGCATCGTGCGCTGGCTGCGGGCCCCCCGCGAGACCTACAAGGCCTGGTCGCTCATGCTGCTCGAAGGCGTGCGCAGTCTTGACGAGGCCGTCGAGGAGGTCCGCGAGGACACCCGGCAGAAGGAGCAGGCGCGGCAGCGCCGACGCGACCAGCAGCGGGTGGAGCGCGCCCAGCTCAAGGCGATCAGCCGGGGGCACCGCGGCTTCGTCGGCCGCACCGCCGGCCGGCAGGTGGAGATCCAGGCGCTGGAGCGCGAGCCCGCGTCGGCGACCGCGGAGCCTGCCATATCGACCCCGGAGCAGCTGCCCGTACGCTCTCGGCCGTCCCTTCAGCCGGTTCGCAAGGCCACTGAGCCGCTCACGGTGGACCTCACGGCGGAGGACGACACCATGGCCCTGCCGCGCCTGGACTCGCTCGAACGCAAGCTGAAGGACCTCGAGCAGCAGTTCGGCTAGGACTCCAGGGCTTCGGCTCATCACGGGACGGGGGGCGTGACCGCGCGGGTCACGCCCCCCGTCCCGTTCCCGTCTCCGGTCCCTCTCAGGCGGCCTCGGCGCCGAGTTCGAACCACACCGACTTGCCCACCGCGTGCGGCCGTACGCCCCAGGCGTCCGCGAGGGACTGCACCAGGACCAGGCCCCGGCCGTGGGTGTCGTCGCCGGTGTCCGGCGCGCGCAGGTGCGGCCTGCGGGCCACGAAGTCCCTTACCTCGACGCGCAGTCCGCGCGGTGAGACGACGGCGGTCAGCACGGCGTCGTCGTCGGTGTGCACGAGCGCGTTGGTGACGAGTTCACTGGTCAGCAGTTCCGCCACCTCCGTGCGGCCGGGCCTGCCCCAGTGCCGCAGCAGCTCGCGCAGCTCCCGTCGGGCCTCGGCCACCGCCCTGAGGTCCGCCCGCACCAGCCTGCGCCTGAGCTGGGGCCGGTGCGCCCGTTCCGTGATGGTGTCGGTCTCGGTCTCTTCCCCCGCCTTCGCCGAGGAGGCCCCGATGGCCACGGGACCGCCTCCTCGTGCCTGCCTCTTCATGACCCCCGCCTGCACGTTGCCGGACCTGCCCCTCCTGATCGAACACGTACACGGCAATCCATGCCCAACGCTCCTGTGGGCACGCATGGCGGTCCGCCGACGGCCGTCTGTTCGGCCACCCCCGTACGGCAGCCCGGCCGGCCCTGCGGCACCCCCGCACCCGCGCCGGACCCGCCAAGCCCGCCGTACGGCGTCACGCGCGCCCCATCGCGGCAGGGCCCGGCCGTCCGGCAGCGGAGGCCGGCGGGCCGTCACCCGGCACGAAACTGGCCGGAAACCATCGCTCCGGTCGGCCCGCACGGGCGCTCAGGGCCTGGGGACGTTCCGCAGATTGGAGCGGGCCATCTGGAGCATGCGGCCGACCCCGCCGTCGAGCACGATCTTCGATGCGGAGAGCGCGAACCCGGTGACCATCTCGGCGCTGATCTTCGGCGGGATCGACAGGGCGTTGGGATCGGTGACGATGTCCACCAGGGCCGGGCCCTTGTGGCGGAAAGCGTCCTTCAGCGCGCCGGCGAGCTGTTTGGGCTTCTCCACCCGCACCCCGTGGGCACCGCAGGCGCGGGCCACCGCGGCGAAGTCGGGGTTGGTGTTGCCGGTGCCGTACGAGGGCAGGCCCGCGACCAGCATCTCCAACTCGACCATGGAGAGCGAGGAGTTGTTGAACAGCACGACCTTGACCGGCAGGTCGTGCTGCACGAGCGTGAGGAAGTCACCCATCAGCATGGCGAATCCGCCGTCCCCGGACATGGAGACGACCTGCCGGCGCCGGTCGGTGAACTGGGCGCCGATCGCCATGGGCAGCGCGTTCGCCATCGAGCCGTGCGAGAAGGAGCCGATGATCCGACGGCGGCCGTTGGGCGAGATGTAGCGGGCGGCCCACACGTTGCACATGCCCGTGTCGACGGTGAACACGGCGTCGTCGTCGGCGACTTCGTCCAGCACGGCGGCCACGTACTCGGGGTGGATCGGGACGTGCTTCTCGACCTTCCGCGTGTACGCCTTGACCACGCCCTCCAGCGCGTCGGCGTGCTTCTTCAGCATCTTGTCGAGGAAGCGCCGGTCGGTCTTCTCCCGCACCCGTGGGAGAAGACAGCGCAGGGTCTCGCGGACATCGCCCCACACGGCGAGGTCGAGCCGGGAGCGGCGGCCGAGCACCTCGGGGCGCACGTCGATCTGCGCGATCCGCACGTCGTCCGGCAGGAAGGCGTTGTACGGGAAGTCGGTGCCGAGCAGGATCAGCAGGTCGCACTCGTGGGTGGCCTCGTAGGCGGCGCCGTAGCCGAGCAGACCGCTCATGCCGACGTCGTACGGGTTGTCGTACTGGATCCACTCCTTGCCTCGCAGGGCGTGCCCCACGGGCGACTTGACGCGCTCCGCGAACCGCATGACCTCGGTGTGCGCGCCGGCCGTGCCGCTGCCGCAGAAGAGGGTGACCTTGCCGGCCGCGTCGATCATCTCCACGAGCTTGTCGATCTCGGTGTCGCTGGGCCGGACCGTGGGCCGGGAGGTGACGAGGGCGCTCTGCAGGGCCTTGTCCGGGGCGGGTTCGGCGGCGATGTCGCCGGGCAGGGACAGCACGCTCACCCCGCTCCGGCCGATCGCGTGCTGGATGGCTGTCTGCAGCAGCCGGGGCATCTGCCGGGGGTTGGAGATCAGTTCGCTGTAGTGGCTGCACTCCTGGAAGAGCCGGTCCGGGTGGGTCTCCTGGAAGTAGCCGAGGCCGATCTCGCTGGAGGGGATGTGCGAGGCGAGGGCGAGCACCGGGGCCATGGAGCGGTGGGCGTCGTACAGGCCGTTGATGAGGTGCAGGTTGCCCGGGCCGCAGGAGCCTGCGCAGGCGGCCAGGCTGCCGGTGATCTGGGCCTCGGCGCCCGCCGCGAAGGCGGCGGTCTCCTCGTGGCGTACGTGGATCCAGTCGATGGCGGAGTTGCGGCGGACGGCGTCGACGACCGGGTTGAGGCTGTCGCCGACGACGCCGTAGAGGCGGCGTACGCCGGCGCGGACCAGGATGTCGACGAACTGCTCGGCGACGTTCTGCTTGGCCATGGCTCTCGTCAGCCCCTTCGATGTCCCGGGATCCGCCCCTCCCGTTCCATCAATCCACAGGGGCCGCGGTTACGCCTCCCAAACGGCCGCCGCCGTGCGGTCGTCGGAGTAGCCCTTCACCCGCACCTGGGTGTCCGCGAGGAACGCGGCGAGGCCGGGCGGGGTGCGGCCGGACCAGCGGCGGGCCAGGTAGGCGCAGAAGGCGGGCTCGCCGCGCAGCGGGTCGGCGAGCCCGCCGGTACCCATCACCAGCACGTCACCCGGCCGGGCTACCGAGGCCCGGAACCGGAAGGGTTCGCGCGGCGGCTCGGGCGCCGGCTCGTACGGGCTCGGCGGGGTCGGGATGCCGAGGTCCATGGTGAGACGGTCGCCCTCGGGGGTCTCGGCCGGCGGGGAGCCGAAGCCGAGGACGGGTTCGCCGGTGGTGTCGGCGGGTGACACCCGCGGCTCGATGTCCTGCCACTCGCCGTCCCGCAGCCGGAACAGGCCCCCTTCTCCGGCACCGAAGAACACCCGGGTACGGCAGTCGGGGTCGGCGGGCAGCAGCAGACAGCGCATGCTCGCCGCGTACTCCCCGGGGTCCAGATCCTGCTCGACGGCGCTGGCGCGCAGCTTGCCCAGACTGCGGTCGGTCAGCCGGTGCAGCCCCGACTTCAGATCGCCGCGGCGGGCGGCCCGGATGTCGTCGACCAGCCGCTGATGGCTGCGGCCCACGGCCCGCCCGATCAGCCAGCACGCCTCGGCCGCGGCCAGGTGCGCACCCGGCGTGGCCCGCGCGCCGGTCGCCATCGCGACCAGCACCAGTGCCTGCTCCCCCGCCCCGAACCGCGCGGTGAGCATCGCGTCCCGCCGTGGCTCCCCCCGGTACCGCGCCGAGTCCCCGCGCAACGACACGGCCCGCAACGTCCAGGCCCCGTACCGGGCACCGTCCAGCACGGTGTCGGCGACCAGGTCACCGAGTTCGTCCGGTTCGGCGGCGGGGAGCGCGGTGGGCTCCGGGTCGTAGGTGGGGGGCCCGGATCCGACGTAGTCGAGGGCGGAGGGCGGTGGTGGTGGAGCGGAGGTGGCGGCGAGGTCGAGCTGGGTGGCCACCGGGGGCGGACTCGCGAAGGCACCACCGGGGGCCCGGGCCCCCTCGGATCGCTCGGACGCCTCGGGGGCGGGGGGCCGCTCGGGCGGAACGGTGGACCGGCCGCCAAGGGCCGATCGGGGTTCGGGAACGGATGCGGGCGCCTGCTCCGCCCGCCGGCCCGGGCGCCCCGCCCCGGGCGGCGTGGCTCCGGGCACGTCGGATCCGGCGCTCCGGCCCGACGCGCGCGCCGCATTCCCTCGATCCCCCGTACCACCCGCCGAGGACGACCAGGCCTCCGACGCCTCACGCCCGGTCGCGTCGGCCGGTGCGGACGCCGCCTCGCCCCGACCCCCCGTACCACCCGCCGAGGACGACCAGGCCTCCGACGCCTCACGCCCGGTCGCGTCGGCCGGTGCGGGCGCCGCCTCCGTCTTTCCGTCCGCGCGGCCCGACACGGGCGGCCAGGTCCCGGGCGCCTCGGGTTCGGTCTTCCGGGCCCGCCTGCTCCCCGTCTCCGCCGGGCTCCCGGTGCCACCCGTCAGCGACGGGAAGGTCTCCGGTGGCGCGGGATCGGCGGGCGGGGGCTCCCAGGAGGCGCGTTGTCCGGGTGGTGCGCCGGTCGGGACGGTGTCCGGGGGTGCCGCGGTCGTCGGGGGCGACGCGGCTCGCTGCAGTGGCACCGCGGGCTCGCGCGGCGGCTCCTGCCCCGGTGTCCGAGGTGTCGTCCCACCGGTGTGCCCCGTCGTCCCGGCCGGCCGCCCCGCCACCGTGTCCTTCGCCGAGGCGAAGCGGTCGTCCAGGGAGTCGGGTGCGGCCGTGGGGCCCGTGTCCTCCGTGGAGTCGTCGTACAGCTGCCCCCACCAGTCGTCCTCGTGACGGGTGGGCCTACCCCCCTGCTGGCTCATGCCCCTGATTGTCCACCGCACGGGCCGGATGAAAACGGGGCATCAGGAAAATCCGTCGCACCTGGCCGTCTCGAACGGCATGTCGAGGGACAGGGCGAACAGCCGTGCGAGGAACGGAGGTTGATGGCCGCCGGGCGACCCCACCCCCCACGGGAGGGCCGCCCGGCGACATCGGAAGTGACCCGGCCCCGCATCCCCTCGTGCGCCGGCGCACGCGCGGGCCCGGATCACCGTCCTGGACGACCGGGCCGCCGAGGGCGCGCCGGCCGAATGGCCTGATTGTGGCTTGGTTTCCTGGGACGCAGCCGTGAACTGCGCACGGGTCCGCGTCCCTCGGTGCCCCCACCTTGGCAGAGTCACCTGAGGTACGGCGATGATGGGCGGCGGCGGGTTTGCGCCGTGGCCGTTTTCCGCCAGGCCGTACGGCGCGGACGGCTGGTTCTCAGGGGAGGGACGTGGGCCGATGCTGGCAGCGATAGGCCTGGACGAGACGCACGAGTCGGCGTACCGGGCACTGGTGTCCGCGGGCGCCGCCGAGGTGGCCGATCTGGCCCGGCGCCTGTCGCTGGCCGAGCCGGACACCGAGCGCGCGCTGCGCCGGCTGGAGCGGCACGGCCTCGCGGCCCAGTCCCCCGCGCGGCCGGGCCGCTGGGTGGCGGCCCCGCCCGGGGTGGCGCTGGGGGCCCTGCTCACCCAGCAGCGGCACGAGCTGGAGAAGGCGGAGCTGACGGCGGCGCTGCTGGCCGAGGAGTACCGGGCGGCGGCGGCCGAGCCGGAGGTGCACGACCTGGTGGAGGTGGTGACCGGCGCCTCGGCGGTCGCCCAGCGCTTCCTGCAGCTCCAGCTGGGCGCCGCCGAGGAGGTGTGCGCGCTGGTGACCGGCAATCCGGTGGTGGTCTCCGGTACGGAGAACGACGCGGAGGAGCAGGCGGCCGGGCGCGGGGTCCGCTACCGGGTGGTGGTGGAGCGTGCGGTGCTGGACCTGCCGCACGGGCTCACCGAGCTGACTGCCGCGCTCGGCCGGGACGAGCAGGTCCGGGTGGTGGACCGGGTGCCGACCAAGCTGGTGATCGCGGACCGCGCGCTCGCCATGGTGCCGCTGACCTCGCGGACGGCCGGACCGGCCGCGCTGGTGGTGCACGCGAGCGGTCTGCTGGAGCTGCTGGCCGGGCTGTTCGAGTCGGTGTGGCGCGAGGCGCTGCCGCTCAGGCTGGGCGCTTCCGGGGTGACCGAGCAGCAGCCGGACGGCCCGGACGCCACCGACCTGGAGGTGCTGTCGCTGCTGCTCGCCGGGCTGACCGACGCGAGCGTGGCCAAACAGCTCGGCCTGGGTCTGAGGACCGTACAGCGCCGGGTGAAGCGGCTGATGGAGCTGACCGGTGTGACGACCCGGCTGCAGCTGGGCTGGCAGGTCTACGAGCGCGGCTGGGTGTCCCGCGAAGGCTCCCGGTGACCTGCGGGTTCTGCCGTCCTCCGGCACTCTGGGCAGATGGGAGCGTGGGAACTCCTGCTGGTCGGCGTGGTGCTGGTGGTCGGCCTGTGCGGAGTGCTGGTGCCCGGGGTGCCGGGGTCGTGGCTGGTGTGGGCCGCCGTCCTGTGGTGGGCGCTGCAGGACCCGCAGCCGGTGGCCTGGGGCGTTCTGGTGGGGGCCACCGGAGTGCTGTTGCTGTCGCTGGTGGTGCGCTGGGCGCTGCCGCCGCGCCGACTGCGCGCGAGCGGCGCCACCCCCCGCATGGCGGTGTACGCCGGTGCCGGCGCGCTCCTGGGCTTCTTCCTGATCCCGGTGGTGGGCGCGGTGCCGGGCTTCATGGCCGGGATCTACCTGCACGAGCGGCTGCGGCTCGGGCGGCACGGCGAGGCGATGGCCGCGCTGCGCACGACGATGCGCTCGGGCGGCTCCAGCGTGCTCGCCGAACTGTTCGCGTGTCTGCTGATCGCGGGGGCATGGCTGGGCGCGGTGCTGTGGGGCTGACCGGTCAGCCGGCGGCGGCCTTTGCGCTGACGGCCAGGGCGCCGCTCACGGTGTCGGCGACCGCGCTCATGCCCGCGTCGTTGAAGTGCAGGTGGTCGCCGGGGTCGTAGCCGGGCAGGATGCGCTCGGGGGCGGCCGGGTCGCGTACGGCGGCGTCGGCGTCGGCGACCGCGTCGAAGGCGCCGCCGGTGCGGATGAACGCGTTGACCTGCTGCCGTACGGCCTCGCGGGCCGGCGTGTACGCGGAGTAGCCCCCGAAGGGGGTGAGGGTGACGCCGACGGTCCGGACGCCGCGGGCGTGGGCGCGGGCGACGAGGGTGCGGTACGCGGCGGCGAAGGCGGCGGGGTCGTTCGCCTCGGGGGTGCCCTTGATGTCGTTGATGCCCTCGAACACGATCAGGGCCCGTACCCCGGCCCGGTCCAGGGCGTCGGCGTCCAGGCGGGCCAGGGCGCTCGGTCCGACGCCGTCGAGCAGCAGGCGGTTGCCGGCGAGGCCGGCGTTGAGGACGCCGAGCCGGTCGCCGCGCAGGTGCCGGGCGAGCCCGTCGGGCCAGCGCCGGTTGGTGTCGGTGGTGGAGCCGGTGCCGTCGGTCAGGGAGTCACCGAAGGCGACGACGCTGCCGGCGCCGGTGCCGAGGACGTCGACGCCGGTGACGTAGTACCAGTAGGCGATGGGCGTGGTGTACGCGGACCCGTTCTCGTCGGCCGCGTGGCCTGCGCCGGTGGGGGCGAGGTAGCTGGTCTGCAGGGCGGTGCGGTGGTAGGTGGCCGGACCGGAGTCGACCGGGGTGAGCACGGTGACCAGCAGGTCGGCGGCATCCGGTACGGGCAGCCGGACCGGGTCGGTGACCAGGTCCTGTCCCGCCGGGACGACGGCCGTCGGGGCGCCGCCGAAGGTGGCGGTGCGCAGGCTGCCCGGAACGGCGTCGGGGCCGGCGCCCCGGCGCAGCGCGACCGTGACCGCGCCGAGTTGCAGGGGCTCGGTGCCGAGCCGGTTGCTGAGGCGGATCCGCAGGGCCGTGCCGCCGACGCTGAGGTGGACGACGTTGCGGACGGCGGCCCCGGGCAGCGCCGATGTGGTTCCGGAGGGGGCCGTCTCCCAACTGCCGGTCCACACCGGTGTCGTGGGCCGGGCGGCGGCCGTCGCCGTCGTGCCCGGCAGCACGGCGAGCAGAAGCACCGTGAGGACCCGTCCGAACCTGCCCATGCCTGCGCCCCCTCTTCCCGTGCCCGTCGAGGGCGACCGTCCCACACGCCCGCCCCGGGGCGCCGGAACATCCGCGCCGGTCCACCCGCTCGGCGTACGGCGTCAGGCACGGCGGACGCTCAGGGCCGCGGGCGCGGCGCCTGGTCGTCCGGCGTGCCGGGGCTCGCGGAGTGGAAGGGGACGGAGAGGTGCGCGGCGAGGGCCGTGCCCGCCCTGGTGGCCGCCGCAGCCGAGGGGTGCACGGGCCCTGGTCCTCGCGCTCTGCGGGGCCTAGGTGTATTGATCACGAGCGTTGTTGACACTGGGTCTTGATCATGGCGAAGACCTCCGGTGTGGTGGAGCTGTCTAGGAACGCACCACACGGAGGTCTT
>NZ_VISR01000007.1 GCF_007827595.1 Streptomyces sp. BK340 | reverse complement strand
CCCTCCCCCACCAACGGCACCACCACCGACGCCTCAACATCAGCAACAACCCCCCGCACACCACCCGAAACAGGCACCCACTCCAACCGCAGCAGTGAGTCACTCAGGTCTGTGTCAGCAATCGGTCCGCCGAGTACCGTCGGCCTCGGTCCGAAGGTCACCGACTCCACGGACAGCACCGGCGCACCGTCGACGTCGACCAACGTGATCGAGGCAGATTCCCCGTCCGTGCGCCCGATGCGTGCCCGGACCACTGCGGCCCCGGACGCGTGCAGCGTCGCGCCGTTCCACGACACGGGTACGAGATCGTCGTCACCGGCCGCTGCCCGCATCACCTCCCCGAGCAGAGCCGGATGCAGACCGAACCTGCTTGCGTTGCGTGCCGCCTCGCCGGAGAGCGCGAACTCCTCGTCGGCGGAATGGCTCTCACCGAGGGAAACAGGGCCCCCGGGAGCCAGCCGACCCGAAGCGTGCTCGGTCCACGGCTCGTCCAACCCGCCGTCCGCGCGGGAGAAGAAGCGCACGGCACGAACACCCGCGTCGTCGGGGTCGCCCACACGGACCTGAAGCACGACATCGCCGTTCTCGGCGATGACGAGCGGGGCCGCCACGGTCAGGTTCTCGACGTGATCGCAGCCGACATGGTCGCCGACCCGGATGGCCAGTTCGAGGAGGCCCGCAGACGGGAAGACCACCTGTCCGTTCACGATGTCGTCAGCCAGCCACGGCTGTGTGAGCAGGGACAGGCGGCTGGTGAACAACACGCCCTCGCTCTGGGCCAGGGGCACCACGGCGCCGAGCATCGGATGCTCGGCGGCGATCAGTCCGGCGCCGGCCACATCGCCCGCGGCCGGAGTGAGCGCGGGCCAGTAACGCTCGTGCTGGAAGGGGTAGGTCGGCAACTGGACCCGCTGGGCGCCGGAACCGTCGAACAGCCGGGCCCAGTCCACGTCGACACCCGCACAGTGCGTCCGCGCCAGAGCGGTGACCAGGGCGGCCTCCTCGGCCCCCTTCTTGCGCAGGGCAGGGACGACAACAGACCTGTCGTCCAGGCAGACCGATGCCAACGCCGTGAGCACGCCGTCGGGACCGAGTTCCAGGAAGGCGGTGGCACCGGCGTCGCTCAAGGTGCTGACTCCGTCGGCGAAGCGGACCGTCTCACGGACGTGTCGCACCCAGTACTCCGGGTCGCACACCAACTCGGACGACGCCAACTCACCCGTCACGTTCGACACCAGCGGAATCTCCGGCGCCGAGAAGGACAGCCCCGACACGACCGCCCGGAAGTCCTCCAGCATCGGGTCCATCAACGGCGAGTGGAAGGCATGCGACACCCGCAGCGGCGTCACCCTGCGCCCCAGCACCTCGAAGTGGGAGCAGATCTCCCGCACCGCCTCCGCCACACCCGAGACCACCACCGACGACGGACCGTTGACTGCAGCCAGCGAGACGAACTCACCCAGCAGCGACCGCACTTCGTCCTCGGCCGCTTCAACGGCGAGCATCGCGCCACCCTCGGGCAGCGCCTCCATCAGCCGGCCACGAGCAGCCACCAACGCACAGGCGTCCTCCAGCGAGAACACCCCCGCCACATACGCGGCAGCCACCTCACCGATTGAATGCCCGGCCACGAACTCCGCCCGCACACCCAGCGATTCGACCAGACGGAACAACGCCACCTCGACCGCGAACAGACCGGTCTGCGTGTACAGCGTCCGGTTCAACAGATCAGCGTCATCGCCCCACACGACATCACGCACGGGACGGTCGAGGTGCTCGTCCAGGCCCGCACACACCGCGTCGAACGCCTCCGCGAACACCGGGAAGCGCATGTGCAGCTCACGCCCCATACCCAGCCGCTGCGACCCCTGACCCGAGAACAACACCGCCAACGACCGCTCAACCGCCACACCACGAGCGACCTCGACGCCCTCCACCAACACCGCACGGTGCGCCATACGCGCACGCCCCGCCGCCAGCGAATGGCCGACGTCCACCGGACGTAGCCCGTCCAGTCCGGCCAGCTGCTCCATCTGGGCATCCAGGGCAGCCTCGGACTTGGCCGACACCACCCACGGCAACACCCTGGGCGCCACCACCGGTTCGGTGACGACGGGTTCCGCCACCGACGCATGCGGGGCCTGCGGGGCCTGCGGGGCCTGCTCCACGATCACGTGCGCGTTCGTCCCGCTGATGCCGAACGAGGAGACGCCCACCCGACGCGGGCGGTCCAGCTCCGGCCAGGACATCGGTTCGGAGAGGAGCCGGACATCACCGGCCGCCCAGTCGACGTGCGTGGACGGGGCGTCCACGTGCAGGGTGCGCGGCAGCACCCCGTGCCGCATCGCCATCACCATCTTGATCACACCCGCGACCCCCGCCGCGGCCTGCGTGTGACCGATGTTGGACTTCACCGAGCCCAGCCACAGCGGGTGCCCGGCGTCCCGCTCCCGGCCGTACGTCGCCAGGAGCGCCTGGGCCTCGATCGGATCACCCAACGGCGTACCCGTACCGTGCCCCTCCACCACGTCCACATCCCGCGCGGAAAGCCCCGCACTCGCCAACGCCTGCCGGATCACCCGCTGCTGCGACGGACCGTTCGGCGCGGTGAAGCCGTTGCTCGCACCGTCCTGATTGACAGCGGAGCCACGCACCACGGCCAGCACCGGGTGACCGTTGCGGCGGGCGTCCGACAGCCGCTCCAGGACGAGCAGGCCGACGCCCTCCGACCAGCCGGTGCCGTCCGCCGCGTCCGCGTACGCCTTGCAGCGCCCGTCCGAGGCCAGACCACCCTGACGACTGAACTCCATCAGGGAACCCGGTGTCGACATGACGTTGACACCGCCCGCCAGGGCCAGGGTGCACTCGCCCGTGCGCAGTGACTGGACCGCCCAGTGCAGGGCCACCAGCGAGGAGGAGCAGGCCGTGTCCACGGTGACCGCGGGGCCCTCCAGGCCGAGGGTGTAGGAGAGCCGGCCGGAGGTGGCGCTGGCGGCGATGCCCGTGCCGATGTCGCCGGTGGCGTCGTCCAGGGAGCGGACGAGGAGGTAGGCGTAGTCCTGGCCGTTGGTGCCGACGAAGACGCCGGTGCGGGTGCCCCGCAGGCGGGCCGGGTCGATCCCGGCCCGCTCGAAGGCCTCCCAGGAGGTTTCCAACAGGAGCCGCTGCTGCGGGTCCATGGACACGGCCTCACGCGGTGAGATGCCGAAGAAGTCGGCGTCGAAGTCCGCGACGGAGTCGAGGAAGCCTCCGCACCGGCTGACGCCCATGCCGCGTTCGTCGGTGCCGGCGCCGCGCAGGGCGTCGAGGTCCCAGCCCCGGTCTGTGGGGTAGCCGGACATCGCGTCGGTTCCGGCGGCCACCAGCTTCCACAGGTCCTCGGGCGAGGCGACCCCGCCCGGGTACCGGCAGCCCATGGCCACGACGGCGATGGGTTCGGTGGCCGCGGCGACGAGCTGCCGGTTCTGCCGCCGCAGCCTCTCGGTCTCCTTCACCGAGGACCGGAGAGCTTCAACAACCTTGTCGTGGGCCGTGGTCATGGGTCTGTCCGCTCCGTCAGTCCTGCTGTTCGAGTTCATCGTCGGAAGGGTTCTGCAGGGCCGCCTGGACCAGGGCCTCGACGTCCATCGCGTCGATCGACTCGTCGTCGTACCCACCGGGCTCGGGCGCCGGGTGGTCCTGGTCCTGTTGCTCGGTGGCGAGTTTCAGCAGAGGCTCCAGTACGCCGATCCGGCGCAGCTGGTCGAGCGACACGGACGACAGCAGGGTCCGGATGCGGTCCTGCGCGTCCTCGCTCTCCGCCCGGTCGCCGGCGTCGTCCGGGTCGAGCTCGCGGAGGATGTGCCCGGCCAGTTCGGCGGGCGTCGGGTGGTCGAAGACCAGCGTCGACGACAGGCTGAGGCCCGTCGCGGCGTTCAGCCGGTTCCGCAGCTCGACGGCGGCGAGCGAGTCGAAGCCGAGGTCCCGGAAGGCCTTGTCCGCACCGACGAGTTCCGGGCCGGTGTGGCCCAGGACGTCGGCGGCCTGGCCGCGTACCAGGTCGAGTACGGCGGTCCGCCGGCGTGCTGCGGTCAGCCCGGCCAGCCGGTCGCGCAGCAGCGGTCCGGCGGTGCCGGTGTCGGGTGCGCTCGTTGCCTGTGGTGCGGGCAGTTCCGCCAGCAGCCTGCTGGGCCGTACGGCCGTGAAGGCGCGGACGAACTGTTCCGGTTCCACGTCGGAGACCACGGCCGTGGGGCCGGGGTCCATGACGGTGCGGCGCAGCGCCAGGACGGCCAGGTCGGGGTCGAGGGGTCGTACGCCGGTGCGGTGTGCCGCAGCGGCGGCCCGGTCGTCGGCGGCCATGCCGTCGCCGCCCCAGGCGCCCCAGGCGATGGAGGTGGCGGCGAGCCCGTCGGCCCTGCGCTGTTCGGCGAGGGCGTCGAGGACGGCGTTGGCCGCGGCGTAGCTGCCCTGTCCGGGGTTGCCCACGGCCGCGGAGGCGGACGAGAACAGGGCGAACACCGAGAGGTTCGGGCCCAGTCGGCGGGTGAGCCGGTCCAGGTTCAGTGCGGAGGTGACCTTCGCGCGGAACACCGGGGCACAGCGCTCGGGCGTCAGGCCGTCGATCACTCCGTCGTGCAGGACTCCTGCGGCGTGGACGACCGCGGTGAGCGGCGCTTCGGCGGGGATCGCGGCCAGGACGGCGGCGAGGGCGTCCGCGTCGGCGGCGTCGCAGGCCTCGACGGTGACTTCGGCGCCTGCCGCCCGCAGTTCGGCGGTCAGTTCCGCCGCGCCCGCCGCGTCCGGGCCGCCACGGCTGATCAGGAGGAGGTTCCGGGCGCCGGCCCGGGCCAGGTGGCGTGCCACCTGGGCGCCGAGGGCTCCCGTACCGCCGGTGATCAGGACGGTGCCGGCCGGGTCCCACACCCGGTCCGAGGCACTGCCCGGCGGTACGGGAAGGAGCCGGCGGCCGAGAACCGCCGAGGAGCGGACCGCGACCTGGTCCTCCCCGCCCGGCGCGGACAGGAAGCCGGCGAACCGGCCCGCGGCGGCCGCGTCGAGTACGCGCGGCAGGTCGACGAGGCCGCCCCAGCGCCCGGGATACTCCAGCGCCGCGACGCGGCCGAGGCCCCAGACGGCTGCCTGGAACGGCGCGGGCACGAGCTCGTCGGGCGTCGCTGCCACGGCGCCCCGGGTCACGCACCACAGGGGTGCGGTGAAGCCCGCGTCGCCCAGGGCCTGGACGAGCACCGTGGTGAGCGTCAGGCCCAGCGGGACGTCAAAGTCGTCGGTCTCGTCGAGGGCGAGGAGGGAGACGACTCCGGTGAACGCACCCGGTCCCGCTGCCGGTTCGCCCTTTTCGCGCAGTCGCTTGGCGAGGCGTTCCCGGTCGGTGGCGGGGTCCAGCTCCATGCGGACGGTGTCCGGGCCGAGCGCGCCGAGGAGCGCGCTCGTCCAGGGGTCGTCCCCGTGTCCGGCCGGTACGACGGCGAGCCACGTGCCGCTGGGGGTACCGGTACGGAGTCCGGTCAGCGGCTTCCAGCCGATCCGCTGGCGCCATCCGTCGACGGTGGAGCGCTCCTCGCGCCGGCGGTGCCAGTCGGCGAGGGCGGGCAGCACCTGGGAGAGGGCATCGCTGTCGACGTCGAGGCTGTCGGCGAGGGAGTCGAAGGACGCGGTGCGTACGGCGGTCCAGAACTCGGCGTCACCGGCCGCCTCCTGCCGGGCGGGTACGGTGTCCGGCCAGTACCGCTCGCGCTGGAAGGCGTACGTCGGCAGGTCCACCCGGCGGATGCCCGTACCGGCGAAGACGGCGGGCCAGTGCGGGGAGAGTCCGTCGGTGTGCAGCCGGGCGAGCGCGGTGAGCAGCGACCGCTCTTCGTCCCGGTCCCGGCGCAGGGCCGGTACGGCGACGAGGTCCTGGCCGGTTTCGGCGCCGGCCGCTTCCCCGACGTTGTCGAGGGCCATCGGGGCGAGCACGGCGTCGGGGCCGAGTTCGAGGAACCGGGTCACGCCGCGGTCGGCGAGGGCGCGTACGCCGTCGCCGAAGCGCACGGTCTCCCGGACGTGACGCACCCAGTACTCGGGCGCGCACACCTGCTCGGCGCCGGCCACGTCGCCGGTCACGTTCGACACGAGGGGCAGGCGCGGGGCGGTGTAGCCGATGCCCCGGGCCACTCGCGCGAACTCGTCGAGCATGTCCTCCATGTGCACGGAGTGAAATGCATGGCTGACCCGCAAACGCCTAGTCTTCCGGCCGTCGGCGTCGAAGCCCTCGGCGATGCGCAGGACTTCCTCGGTGTCGCCGGCGATCACCACGGCACGGGGGCCGTTCACCGCCGCGACGCAGACGCCGTCGGTGAGGCGGGCCCGTACCTCGTCCTCCGCGGCCTGGACGGCGACCATCGCACCCGAGGCGGGCAGCGCGGCCATCAGCCGGGCCCGGGCCGCCACCAGTGTGCAGGCGTCCTCCAGCGAGAAGACTCCGGCCACGTGCGCGGCGGCGATCTCGCCGATCGAGTGCCCGGCCACGAAGTCGGGCCGGATGCCCCAGGACTCGACGAGGCGGTACAGCGCCACGCCCGTCGCGAACAGGGCCGGCTGTGTGTAGCCGGTGTCGTCGAGCAGGGCGGCCTCGGCCGTGTCGGGTCCGGCGAACAGGATCTCGCGCAGCGGGCGGTCCAGCAGGGTGTCGAAGCAGGCCGTCACCTCGTCCAGGGCTTCGGCGAAGACCGGGAAGCGGGCGTACAGCTCCTGGCCGGCGCCCGGGCGCTGGGCGCCCTGCCCCGGGAAGAGGAAGGCCGTCCTGCGGCTTCGGCCCGTGGTGCGGCCGTGGACGAGCTGTGGCGTGTTCCGTCCGTCGGCCAGGGCGGTGAGGCCCTGGACCAGTTCGTCCCGGTCGGCGGCGAGGACGGTGGCCCGGTGTTCGAAGGCGGACCGGGTGGTGGCGAGTGAGTACGCGAGGTCGGTGACCGTGGTGCCGGGCCGCTCGGCCAGGTGGGCGAGCAGGCGCCCGGCCTGGGCGCGCAGGGCGTCGGGGGTGGCCGCCGAGAGCGGGGTCAGGACGGGTGCCGTGATCCGTGTCGTGTCTGCGTCGGTGGTGTCCGTGAGTTCCGGCGCCTGCTCGATGATCACGTGCGCGTTGGTGCCGCTGGCGCCGAAGGCCGAGACGCCGGCCCGGCGCGGCTGCCCGGTGTGCGGCCAGGTCGTGTCCTGCGCGAGGAGTTCGACGGTGCCCGCCGACCAGTCGACGTGCGAGGACGGAGCGTCCAGGTGCAGGGTTCGCGGCAGGACGCCGTGGCGCATCGCCATGACCATCTTGATGACACCGGCGACGCCCGAGGCCGCCTGGGTGTGGCCGATGTTGGACTTGAGCGCGCCGAGGAGCAGCGGGCGCCCGTGCTCGCGGTCGCGGCCGTAGGTGGCGAGCAGCGCCTGCGCCTCGATCGGGTCACCGAGGGTGGTGCCGGTGCCGTGCGCCTCGACGGCGTCGACCTCGCCTGCCGTCAGGCCCGCGTTGGCCAGGGCGCGCCGGATGACGCGCCGCTGGGACGGTCCGTTGGGGGCCGTGATGCCGTTGGAGGCGCCGTCCTGGTTGACGGCGGAGCCGCGCAGCACGGCGAGCACCTCGTGGCCGCGGCGCCGGGCGTCGGAGAGGCGTTCGACGACCAGTACGCCGACGCCCTCCGACCAGCCGGTGCCGTTCGCCGAGTCGGAGAAGGCACGGCAGCGGCCGTCCGGGGACAGGGCGCCCATCTCGCCGAACTCGACGAAGCCGACGGGGCTGGACATGACCGTCACACCGCCGGCCAGTGCCAGGGAGCACTCGCCGGCGCGCAGGGCCTGCGCGGCGAGGTGCAGGGCGACCAGGGAGGACGAGCACGCGGTGTCCACCGTCACCGAGGGTCCTTCGAGGCCGAGTGTGTAGGACAGCCGCCCGGACAGGAGGCTGGCCGACTGGGCGGTCTCCACGTGGCCGATCCCGTCGATGGCGGGCCGGTAGTCACCGCTGCCCCCGCCGACGAACACACCGGTGTCGCCGCCGCGCAGCGTCGCCGGGTCGACCCCGGCGCGCTCCAGCGCCTCCCAGGCGGTCTCCAGCACGATGCGCTGCTGAGGGTCGACGATCATCGCCTCGCGCGGCGAGATGCCGAAGAACGCGGCGTCGAAGTCGGCGACGTCGTAGAGGAAGCCGCCGTGCCGGGTGACGCTGCGGCCGCGGCCGTCCGCGTCGCCGCGGGCCAGCCGTTCGAGGTCCCAGCCGCGGTCGGCGGGGAAGCCGCCGATGGCGTCGGTACCGGCCCGCAGCAGCTCCCACAGGTCCTCGGGGGAGCGCACTTCGCCCGGGTAGCGGCAGCTCATGCCGACGATGACGATCGGGTCGTCGCCGGGGCCGCCGACGGCGGCCCGGCCGGCCGTCGCCGCGTCCTCCGTGTCCCGTTCCCCGAGCAGCTCGGCCCGTAGCTGTGCCGCGAGGGCCGCCGGGGTCGGGTGGTCGAAGACGAGTGTGGCGGGCAGCTTCAGGCCGGTGGCGGTGCCGAGCCGGCCTCGCAGGTCGACCGCGGTCAGCGAGTCGAAGCCGAGGTCCCGGAAGGCGTGGCCGGCCGGGACGGACTCCGCGTCCGGATATCCGAGGACGTCCGCGACCTCACGGCGGACGAGCGCCAGGAGCACCGCGTCGCGTTCCGCGTCGTCCGGACGGGCGAGGAGGTCGGCACGCAGCGCGCCGGCGGCCGCCGAGCCCGGTCCGTCCGCCGGGTCGCCGTCCGGGGCACCCGTCGTCGCGGCGAGGGCGGCACGCGCCTCGGGCAGTTCCGCGAACAGGGCGGTGGACCGGATCTGCGTGAACGCGGGCGCGAAACGCTCCCACACCACATCGGCGACGGTGACGGACGCGGCGTCCTCCCCGAGGGCCCTGCCCAGCACGCCCAGGGCGTGTTCGGGTGCCATGGGGGGCAGCCCGCTGGCGCGCAGGTGCCGGCCGAGTGAGCCGTCGGCGAGGTCCGTCCAGGCACCCCACGCCACGCACAGGGCGGTCTCGCCCCGGGCACTCCGGCGCCGCGCGACGGCGTCGAGGTAGGCGCTCGCCGCCGCGCCCTCCTCCTGTCCACGCACGCCCCAGGTCCCGGCGATCGACGCGAACAGCACGAAGGCGTCGAGCGTCCGGTCTCCGAGGGCCGCCTCCAGAGCGTCGACGCCGGCCCGGACACGGTCGAGACCGACGGAGTCCGTGGCGGGCTCGTCGCCCTGGCCGGTGTGGATCACGGCGGTCAGCGGATACCAGTCCGGGATGCCGTCGAGGGCCGCCGTCAACGCGCCGGCGTCGGCCGGATCGACGCTGACGACGGTGAGTCCGGTACCCAGCTCCGTCAGTTCGGCGTCCAGCGCCGCCGCTTCGTCGGGTCCCGTCTCCCCCGCGCCGGCCAGCAGCACGTACCCGGCACCGCGGCGGGCGAGCCAGCGGGCGGTGTGCCCGCCGAAGCCCCGTACGCCGCCGATGACGAGAACCGCGCCCTCCGGGTGCCAGCCCTCCACGGCAGCGCCCGACGGCGGCAGGGCTCGCACGAGGCGCCTGGCGTAGACGCCCGAGGTGCGCAGCGCGAGCTGGTCCTCGCCGCCGGAGTCCGCCAGCGCCGCGCGCAGCCGCTCCGCCGCGCGCTCGTCCAGCACGTCGGGTACGTCGATCAGGCCGCCCCAGCGGGCCGGGTGTTCCAGGCCCGTGACACTGCCGAGTCCCCAGACCGCGGCCTGGGCGGGGTCGGCGGACGTGTCGGAACGTCCGACGCTCACCGCACCGCGCGTGGCACACCACACGGAAGCCTCGACCCCGGCCGCCGCCAGCGCCTGCGTGAGGACATCCGGACGGCCGAGTCCGGCCGGCAGGATGTCCGCGCCGTCCTCGCCGGTCGCTGGCACGGCGAGCAGGGACAGCACACCGGCGATCGGGCCGCCGTCAGCCGCGAGCGCGGCGACGCGCTCGACGAACGCGTCGCGGTCCGCCACGTCGACAGCGAGGCGCTCGGCCTGTGCGCCGAGGGCGCCGACGACGGAGGCGACCCACGGGTCCTCGGCACGGTGCGAGGGCACGAGCACGAGCCAGGTCGCGGCGAGCGCGGAAGCGGCGCCGACTCGCGCGGCCGTGCCCGTGAGCGGCTTCCAGGTGATCCGGTAGCGCCAGTCGTCCACGGGGTCCGAGGCGGCCGGTACCTGCGCGGGTGCGGCTTCGGGCCAGTACAGCTCGCGCTGGAAGGGGTACGTCGGCAACTGGACCCGCTGGGCGCCGGAACCGTCGAACAGCCGGGCCCAGTCCACGTCGACACCCGCACAGTGCGTCCGCGCCAGAGCGGTGACCAGGGCGGCCTCCTCGGAGCCGTCCTTGCGGAGGGCGGGGACAGCTACAACTGCGCTGTCGTCCACGCAGACCGCCGTCAGTGCCGTGAGCACGCTGTCGGGACCGAGTTCCAGGAAGGCGGTGGCACCGGCCTCGCTCAAGGTGCTGACTCCGTCGGCGAAGCGGACCGTCTCACGAACGTGCCGCACCCAGTACTCCGGGTCGCACACCAACTCGGACGACGCCAACTCACCCGTCACGTTCGACACCAGCGGAATCTCCGGCGCCGAGAAGGACAGCCCCGCCACAACCGCCCGGAAGTCCTCCAGCATCGGGTCCATCAACGGCGAGTGGAAGGCATGCGACACCCGCAGCGGCGTCACCCTGCGCCCCAGCACCTCGAAGTGGGAGCGGATCGACTCGACCGCATCCTGGGCGCCGGAGACCACGACCGACGACGGACCGTTGACTGCAGCAACAGACGTGAACTCATCCAGAACCGGCCGCACTTCGTCCTCGGTCGCCTCGACGGCGAGCATCGCGCCACCCTCGGGCAGCGCCTCCATCAGCCTGCCGCGGGCAGCCACCAGCGCGCAGGCGTTCTCAAGGGAGAACACCCCGGCCACGTGCGCGGCAGCCACCTCACCGACCGAATGCCCGGCCACGAACTCCGCCCGCACACCCAGCGATTCGACCAGACGGAACAACGCCACCTCGACCGCGAACAACCCCGCCTGCGCATACACGGTCCGGTCAAGCACGTCGCCGTCACCGCCCCACACCACATCACGCACAGGACGGTCCAGATGCAGGTCCAACGCCGCACACACCCCGTCGAACGCCTCCGCGAACACCGGGAAGCGGGCATACAACCCACGCCCCATACCCAGCCGCTGCGACCCCTGACCCGAGAACAACACCGCCAACGACCGCTCAACCGCCACACCACGAGCGACCTCGACGCCCTCCACCAGCACCGCCCGGTGCGCCATACGCGCACGCCCCGCCGCCAGCGAATAGCCGACGTCCACCGGACGTAGCCCGTCCAGTCCGGCCAGCTGCTCCAGCTGGGCATCCAGCGCAGCCTCGGACTTGGCCGACACCAGCAGAGGGGCCACGTCAGGCCGCGCAGCCGGTTCGGTTGTGACGGGTTCCGCCACCGGCGCCTGCGGAGCCTGCGGAGCCTGCTCCACGATGACGTGCGCGTTCGTGCCGCTCACACCGAAGGCGGAGACGCCGGCCCTGCGCGGACGCCCGGTCTCGGGCCATGCCCGCTCCTCGCGTACGAGGGCGACGGCGCCGTCGGACCAGTCGACGTGCGTGGACGGGGCGTCCACGTGCAGGGTGCGCGGCAGCACCCCGTGCCGCATCGCCATCACCATCTTGATCACACCCGCGACACCCGCCGCGGCCTGCGTGTGACCGATGTTCGACTTGACGGCGCCGAGCAGGAGGGGCCGGTCTTCCGGCCGGTCGTGGCCGTAGGCGGCGATCAGGGCGTTCGCCTCGATCGGGTCGCCCAGCGGCGTACCCGTGCCGTGTGCTTCGACGGCGTCGACGTCGGCAGGGGACAGACCTGCCTCGGCCAGGGCCTGACGGATGACGCGTTGCTGGGCCCGCCCGTTGGGGGCGGTCAGGCCGTTGCTGGCGCCGTCCTGGTTGACGGCGGCGCCGCGCAGGACGGCCAGTACCTCGTGGCCGTTGCGGCGGGCGTCGGAGAGCCGCTCCAGGACGATGAATCCGGCGCCCTCCGACCAGGCCGTGCCGTCCGCCGAGTCGGCGAACGCCTTGCAGCGGCCGTCGGGGGCCAGCCCGCCCTGCACGGTGAACTCGACGAACGCGTCCGGGCTCGACATCACGGACACGCCACCGGCGAGCACCAGTGAGCACTCCCCGGCCCGCAGCGCACGGGCCCCGAGGTGGAGCGCCACCAGGGACGAGGAGCAGGCGGTGTCCACGGTGACCGCCGGGCCTTCCAGGCCCAGGGTGTAGGAGAGCCGGCCCGACATGACGCTGGCCGTGGTGCCGGTGGCGACATGGCCCTGCACATCGGCGGTGCCCCGGCGCAGGACGGACATGTAGTCCTGGCCGTTGGTGCCGACGAACACGCCGGTGTCGGTGCCGCGCAGCGCGTCCGGGGCGATACCGGCGCGCTCCAGGGCTTCCCAGGAGGTCTCCAGCAGCAGGCGCTGCTGCGGGTCCATGGCGAGAGCCTCGCGCGGCGAGATGCCGAAGAAGCGCGCGTCGAAGAGTCCGACGCCGTCGAGGAAGCCGCCTTCCAGAGTCCCGGAGGTGCCGCGGCCGAGGGTGTCGAGGTCCCAGCCCCGGTCGGCGGGGAACGCGGTGATCGCGTCCTCGCCGCGGGTCAGCAGCCGCCACAGGTCCTCGGGGGACCCGACCCCGCCGGGGAAACGGCAGCTCATGCCGACGATGGCGATCGGGTCGTCGTCCACCGCCTGCGTCGTGGGGATCCCCGCGCCCGCTTCCCGTCCGGCCGCGGGGACGGTGTCCGCGAGTTCGGCGAGCAGGTGCGCGGACAGGGCGAGCGGTGTCGGGTGGTCGTAGACGAGAGTCGCGGGCAGCCGCAGGCCGGTGGTCGCGGTGAGGGTGTTGCGCAGTTCGACGATGGTCAGGGAGTCGAAGCCGAGGTCCGTGAAGGCCTGGTCGGTGCCGACGGCCGAGGCTTCGGAGTGGCCGAGTACCGCTGCGACCTGTGCCCGGACGAAGTCCAGGACGAACTTCGGGCGTGCCGCCTCGGCGAGCGTGGCGAGCCGCTCCCGGAGCCCGGACTCCCCGCGCGCCGTCTCGGTGTCCCGCACCGAGGCGGCACGCACTTCGGGCAGGTCGGCGACGAGCGGGTTGGGCCTGAGGGTGGTGAACACCTGGGCGAAGCGGGCCCAGTCGACGTCCGTCACGGTCAGGGTGGTGTCGTCGTGCTCGATGGCGTGCCGCAGCGCGGTGACGGCCGACCGGGGCGGCATCGGGCTGTAGCCGCCGCGGCGTACCCGGGTCTCGACGCCGGCGCCGTCGGCGGCCATGCCCGCTTCGGCCCAGGGGCCCCAGGCCACGGACGTGGCGGGCAGGCCCTGCCCGCGCCGGTGTTCGGCGAGGGCGTCGAGGAAGGCGTTGGCGGCGGCGTAGTTGGCCTGTCCGGCCGAGCCGAGGGTCGCCGCGGTCGAGGAGAACAGGACGAAGGCCGTGAGGCCGGCGGCCCGGGTCAGCTCGTGCAGGTTGAGCGCCGATGCGGTCTTCGGGCCGAGTACGGCCGCGAAGGCTTCGGGGGTCAGCGTGTCCAGGACGCCGTCGGCGACGACGCCCGCCGCGTGGAACACCGAGGTGAGCGGGTACTGCTCGGGAACGGCCGCGAGTACGGCGGCGAGGGCGTCCCGGTCCGCCGTGTCGCAGGCGGCCAGCGTGACCCGGGTGCCCTGGGCGGTGAGTTCGTCACGCAGTTCCCGTGCGCCCGGGGCCTGTTCACCGCGCCGGCTGACGAGCAGGAGATGCTCGGCGCCGTGTGCGGCCAGCCAGCGGGCGACATGGGAGCCGATGCCCCCGGTGCCGCCGGTGATCAGGACCGTTCCGGTCGGGGTGAAGTCCCGTACGGCGGGGCGGTCCGCCACGGGGTGGCGGGTGAGCCTGCGGGCGTAGGCGCCCGAGGCCCGTACCGCGGCCTGGTCCTCGCCCGATGCGGCGGTGAGCAGACCCGCCACCCTGCGGACCGCACCGTCGTCGAGCTGCTCCGGCAGGTCGATCAGGCCGCCCCAGCGCTCGGGGTGCTCCAGGGCGGCGCTGCGGCCGAGGCCCCACACCATGCTGTGCGCAGGGGCGGTGAGCCGGTCCGATCGGCCGACCTGGACGGCGCCGCGGGTCAGGCACCACAGAGGTGCGTCGAGGCCGGCGTCGCCGAGGGCCTGGACGGCGGTGGCCGTGGCGAGCAGCCCCTCGTCCTGGAACGCGAGCAGGGACAGTACGCCGGTGAACTCGTCCTCTTCGGCGCTCAGTTCACGCAGCTGCTCGGCGAGTCCGGCCCGGCTCGCGCCGGCGGGCACCTGTGCCCGGACCAGCCGGACGGCGTCGGAGGCGAAGGCGTCGAGGAGCGGCACCGGCGCATCGCCGTCGGCGGGCGTCAGGCACAGCCACGTCCCGGTGAGGGCCGCTCGGGGGTCCGAGCCGCTCAGCGGCTTCCAGGTGATGCGGTAGCGCCAGCTGTCGACGGTGGACGCCTCGCGGCGCTTGCGCCGCCACGACGACAGCGCGGGCACCATCGCCGCCAGGGTCTCGTCGTCGAGCTCCAGGCCGGCGCCGAGGGAGGGCAGGTCGGCCCGTTCGACGGCGGACCAGAACTCGGCGTCCACGGGGTCGGACCACGCGGCGGCGGGGGACGCCGGCCCGCCCTCGGGCCAGTAGCGCTGCCGCTGGAACGGATAGGTCGGCAGGTCGCCGAGCCGGGCGCCGGTTCCGGCGAACACCGCGTCCCAGTCGACCCGTACGCCCCGGGTGTGCAGGGTGGCGAGGGCCGTGGCGACGGTCAGTGCCTCCCCGCGGCCACGGCGCAGCGCCGGGATCGCGGTGGGCGGCGTGTCCGTCTCGCCCGTGACGGCGCCGACGGCTCCGGTGAGCACGCCGTCCGGGCCGAGTTCCAGGAACGTACCGGCGCCCCGGGCGGTGAGGGTGCGCACCGCGTCGGCGAAGCGCACGGTGGAGCGGACCTGCCCGGCCCAGTACTCGGGCGAGGTCAGCTGCTCGGTGGTGGCGGTCTCGCCGGTCACGGTGGAGACGACCGGGATCGTCGGGGCGTGGTAGGTAAGCCCGCGGGCCACCCGCGTGAACGCGTCGAGCATGCCGTCCATGTGCGGGGAGTGGAAGGCGTGGCTGACCCGCAGCCGCTTGGTACGGCGTCCCTGGGCGGCGAGGCGGGCGGCCAGGTCCAGGACCGGTTCCTCGTCGCCCGCGACGACCACCGAGCGCGGACCGTTGACCGCGGCGAGCGACATGCGCTCCTCGTGCCCGGCCAGCAGCGGCAGCACCTCGTCCTCGGTCGCCTCCAGCGACACCATGGCGCCGCCGCCGGGCAGCGCGGCCATCAGCCGGGCGCGTGCGGCGACGAGGGTGCAGGCGTCCTCCAGGGAGAGCACGCCGGCGACGTGGGCGGCGGCGATCTCGCCGATCGAGTGCCCGGCGAGTGCGTCGGGGCGTGCGCCCCAGTACTCCACCAGCCGGTACAGGGCCACTTCCAGTGCGAACAGGGCCGGCTGGGCGTAGGCCGTGTCGTCCAGGAGTGCGGCGGCCCCGCTGCCGTCGTCGGCGAGGATCACGTCCCGCAGCGGCGGTTCCGCTTCCGGGCCGGCAAGTTCGAAGCGGGCCAGTACGGCGTCGAGGGCGTCGGCGAACACCGGGTGGGCGTCGTACAGTTCACGGCCCATGCCGGCGTACTGGCTGCCCTGGCCGGTGAAGAGGAAGGCCGGCTGCCCGGGTGTGGTGCGGCCGGTGACGAGCCGGCTGTCGGTGCGGCCGTCGCGCAGCGCGGTCAGGGCCCGGACCAGGCCGTCCTGGCCGTCGGCGGCGTCGGTCAGCACGGCGGCGCGGTGGTCGAGCGCGGCCCGGGTGGTGGCCAGGGACGCGGCCAGGTCGGTGAGCGGCAGTCCGGGCCGGGCGTCGAGGAGGCCGAGCAGCCGGCCGGCCTGTGCGCGCAGGGCCGTCTCCGAGCGTGCGGACAGGACCATGGGCAGGGCGAGCGCCTGCTGCGGCGCGGGCTCGTCCGTCCCGCGCCCGGCATCCGCCCCGTGGCCCGGGCGCGTCTGTGCCTCGGCGGCCGGGGCCTGTTCAAGGACGGTGTGGGCGTTGGTCCCGCTGAGGCCGAAGGAGGAGACGCCGGCGCGGCGGGGCCGTCCGGTCTCGGGCCAGGGGCGCGGCTCGGTCAGCAGCTCGACGGCGCCCTCGGTCCAGTCCACGTGGGTGGACGGCCGGTCGACGTGCAGGCTCGGCGGGAGGACGCCGTGACGCATGGCCATGACCATCTTGATGACTCCGGCGATACCGGAGGCCATCTGGGTGTGGCCGATGTTGGACTTCACCGAGCCGAGCAGCAGCGGCCGGTCCGCGGGCCGGTCCTGGCCGTACGTGGCGAGCAGGGCCTGGGCCTCGATGGGGTCGCCCAGCCGGGTGCCGGTGCCGTGGCCCTCCACTGCGTCGACCTCGGCCGCGGCCACGCCCGCGTCGGCGAGGGCCTGGCGGATGACGCGCTGCTGGGAGGGGCCGTTGGGGGCGGTGAGCCCGTTGCTGGCACCGTCCTGGTTGACGGCGGAGCCGCGGACGACGGCCAGGACGCGGTGTCCGTTGCGGATCGCGTCGGAGAGACGTTCGACGAGGACGAGCCCGACGCCCTCGGCGAGACTCATGCCGTCGGCCGCCTCGGCGTACGCCTTGCAGCGCCCGTCGGCGGCCATGGCGCGCTGCCGGCTGAAGCCGATGAACGCGTTCGGTGTGGCCATGATGCTGACGCCGCCGGCGAGGGCGAGGCTGCTCTCGCCGTTGCGCAGCGACTGACAGGCCAGGTGCAGGGCCACCAGCGAGCTGGAGCAGGCGGTGTCCAGGGTGACGGCGGGGCCTTCGAGGCCGAAGGTGTAGGAGATCCGCCCGGACAGGACGCTGGGGATGGTGCCGGTGACCAGGTGTCCCTCGGCGCCGTCCTGGGCGGAGCCGCCGGAGGTGTAGTCCTGGTAGCTGGCGCCGATGAAGGTGCCGGTGCGGCTGCCGCGCAGGCCGGCCGGGTCGATTCCGGCGCGTTCCAGGGCCTCCCAGGCGGTCTCCAGCAGCAGACGCTGCTGCGGGTCCATGGCCAGGGCCTCGCGGGGCGAGATGCCGAAGAAGGCGGCGTCGAAGTCGGCGGCCGAGGTGAGGAAGCCGCCTCGGGTGGAGTACGTACGGCCCGGGGCGTCCGGGTCCGGGTCGTACAGGCCCTCGGCGTCCCAGCCGCGGTCGAGCGGGAACTCGCCGATGGCGTCGCCGCCGGCGGCGACGAGGTTCCAGAGGTCCTCCGGCGAGGTGACGTCGCCGGGATAACGGCAGCTCATGCCGATGATGGCGATGGGTTCGTCGTCGGTGCGCGCGGCGGTTGCGGCCGTTGCGCCGGAGGCGGCCGTACCCGTGCCGGCGATCCTGGTGCGCAGGAACTCGACCAGGGCCAGGGGGTTCGGGTAGTCGAACACCATGGTGCTGGGCAGGGTCAGGCCCGTCACCGTGGCCAGCCGGTTGCGCAGGTCCACCGCGGTCAGCGAGTCGAAGCCGACGTCGCGGAACGCCCGGTGCTCGGAGAGGACGTCGGGGGACGCGTGTCCGAGGACGGTGGCCGCTTCCGCGCGGACCAGGTCCAGCAGCGCGCGGTCCTGCTCGGCGGCCGGCAGCCCGCGCATCCGGGCCGCGAACTCGCCGTCCGAGACGGGCTGCCGGGTCTCGGACGCCAGCCGCTGAACGGCGGGCACCTCCTCGAACAGCGCGGTCGGGCGCCCGGAGGTGAACACCGGGTGATAGCGGTCCCAGTCGATGTCGGCGATGGCGAGGACGTGCTCGTCGTCCTCCAGTGCCCGGTGCAGCGCGGCCAGGGCGAGCTGCGGGTCCATGAACTCCAGGCCGCTGCGGCGGATCTGGCCGGGGTCGACGCGACCGAGCTTGAGGTCGTCGGACCAGATGCCCCAGGAGACGGCGGTGGCGTGCGCACCGCGGGCGCGGCGGTGTTCGGCGAGCGCGTTGAGGTAGGCGTTTGCGGCGACGTAGGCGGCGTGCTTGCCGCTGCCCCACATTCCGGCGGTGGACGAGTACAGGACGAAGGCGTCGAGCTCTTCGTCGTCGAGGAGTTCGTCGAGGTGCCGGGCGCCGGTGACCTTCGCGTCGACGACCTTCGCGAAGGCCTCGGTGCTGGTCTCCTCCAGGGGGGCCAGCTCGATGACGACGGCGGTGTGCACCACGGTCCGTACGGTGCGGCCCGCGGCCCTGAGACCGTCGAGCAGTGCGGCGACGGCGTCGCGGTCGGTCAGATCACAGGCCAGGAACTCCGCCTCGGTGCCCAGCTGTTCCAGCTCGGCCACCAGTTCGGCGGTGCCGGGCGCCTCGGGTCCGCGGCGACTGGTCAGCACGATGTGCTCGGCGCCCTGCCGGGCCAGCCAGCGTGCCAGGTGCGGGGCGAGGGTGCCGGTACCGCCGGTGACGAGGGTGGTGCCGCGCGGCTGCCAGCCGGTCTTCTTCCCGGTGCCCGCGGCGCCGGCCGGGGTCACCCGGCGGGCGAGCACGCCCGAGGGCCGTACCGCGATCTGGTCCTCGCCGGTGGTGCCTGCCAGGACGGCGGCGAGGCGTACGGCCCCGCGCCGGTCGAGCGTTCCGGGCAGGTCGACGACGCCGCCCCAGCGCTCGGGGTGTTCCAGGGCCGCCGTCCAGCCCAGGCCGTGGATCTGGGCCTGGACCGGGTGGGTGAGCCGGTCGGCGCGCCCGGTGGAGACCGCGCCGCGGGTCAGGCACCACAGGGGTGCGCCGATGCCGGCGTCGCCGAGCGCCTGGACGAGGGCGAGCGTGCGGGCGAGGCCCTCGGACAGAGCCGGGTGGGCCGCGCTGGGCTCCTCGTCGGCGGCCAGCAGGGATACGATCCCCGCGAACTCCGTGCCGTCGGCGACCGTTTCGGTGAGGCGCGCGGCCAGCGTCGTACGGTCGGCACACGTCGGGTCCAGCACCAGGTGCCGCAGGCCGGCCCCGGCGGCGGACAGCGCGTCCGTCACGTCGGGGGCGGCCGGGGTGCGGCCGCTGACGACGAGCCATGTGCCGGTCAGCACGGCGGTGGAGGCCAGGCCGCCGAGGGGCTTCCAGGTCTGCCGGTAGCGCCAGGAGTCGACGGTGGACCGGTCGAGGCTGCGGCGCCGCCACGCGGTCAGGGCGGGCAGCACCGGGGAGAGGGTGGCCTGGTCGAGGTGGAGGCCGACGGCCAGCGACTCGACGTCCTCCTGCTCCACGGCGTCCCAGAACTCGGCGTCCACGGGCCGCTCCGCGCCCTGGCCGCCGCGCGGGTGGACGGGTACGGCCCACAGGTGCTCGCGCTGGAAGGCGTAGGTGGGCAGGTCGACGCGCGCGGCGCCGGTGCCGTCGAAGACACGGGTCCAGTCGGTGCGCGCGCCGCGCACGAAGGCTTCGGCGAGGGAGGTCAGGAAGCGGTTGCTGCCGCCCTGGTCGCGGCGCAGGGTGCCGACGGCGACGGCCCGGTGGCCGGTCTCCTCGGCGGTGGCCTGCACCGCCATGGTCAGCACCGGGTGCGGGCTGACCTCTACGAAGACTTGGTGGTCCTGGGCGAGCAGGGCCTCGACGGCCGGGGCGAAGCGGACGGTCTGCCGCAGGTTGCGGTACCAGTACCCGGCGTCCATGGCCGTGGTGTCCAGCCAGTCGCCGGTGACGGTGGAGTAGAACGGCACCTCGGCCGGGCGCGGGCGCACGGGTGCCAGGGCCGTCAGCAGCTCGTCCTGGAGCAGTTCGACCTGCGCGGAGTGCGAGGCGTAGTCGACGGCGATGCGGCGGGCGCGGATGTCCTGCGCGGTGAGGTCCGCGACGAGGGCGTCCAGCTGGTCGGGTGCCCCGGCGACCACCACGCTGCGGGGGCCGTTGACGGCGGCGACGGCGATGTCACCGCCGCGCGCGGCGAGGCGTTGCCCGGTCTCGGCGAGCGACAGCGGTACGGACACCATGCCGCCGGAGCCGGCCAGGACGCGGGCGATGGCCCGGCTGCGCAGGGCGACGACCCGGGCCGCGTCGTCCAGGCTCAGGGCGCCGGCGACGACGGCCGCGGCGATCTCGCCCTGGGAGTGACCGACGACGGCGTCGGGCCGGATCCCGTAGGAGCGCCACAGGTGGGCGAGCGAGACCAGCACGGCGAAGGTGGCGGGCTGGACGACGTCGACGCGGTCCAGGGTGGGCGCGCCATCGGTCCGGCGCAGTACGTCCACCAGGTTCCAGTCGGTGTACGCGGCGAGCGCGGCGGCGCACTCGTGCAGCCGCTCGGCGAAGACCGGGGACTCGTCGAGGAGTTCCACGGCCATGCCCGTCCACTGGGAGCCCTGGCCGGGGAAGACGAAGACGGTCTTGCCGTCCAGGTCGGCGGTGCCCTGGACCACGGTGGCCGAGGAAGCACCGGTGCCCAGGGCCTCCAGGCCGTCGTGCAGCTCCTGGGGGCCGCCGCCGATGACGACGGCGCGGTGGTCGAGCAGGGCCCGCGTGGTGAGGAGCGAATGGCCGATGTCGACGGGGTCGGGGCCGGGGTGGGCGGTCAGGTGGTCGGCGAGCCGCGTGGCCTGGGCGCGCAGCGCACCGGGGGTACGCGCGGACAGCACCCACGGGAGGGCGTGTCCTGCCACGGGTGCCCGCTCACCGCTGGCCGGTTGGGCGCGGCGGGGTGCCTCTTCGAGGACGGCGTGCGCGTTCGTACCGCTGATGCCGAAGGAGGACACGGCGCAGCGGCGGGTCCGCTCGCCCTCGGCCCAGGCGGCGGGGGCGGTGAGCAGGGAGACGGTGCCGGATGTCCAGTCGATGTGCGAGGACGGCTCGTCGGCGTGCAGGGTCCGCGGGAGTACTCCGTGGCGCAGCGCCATGACCATCTTGATGACGGCGGCCACACCTGCGGCGGACTGGGTGTGGCCGATGTTGGACTTCACCGAGCCGAGCAGCAGCGGCTGTTCGGGGGCGCGGTCCTGGCCGTAGACGGCCTGGAGGGCCTGGGCCTCGATGGGGTCGCCCAGGGCGGTGCCGGTGCCGTGCGCCTCCACGGCGTCGATGTCGGCGGGGGTGAGGCCGGAGTTGGCGAGGGCCTGGCGGATGACCCGTTGCTGGGAGGGCCCGTTGGGCGCGGTGAGCCCGTTGGAGGCGCCGTCCTGGTTGATGGCGGAGCCGCGGACCACGGCGAGGATGTCGTGTCCCTTGGCCTCGGCGTCGGAGAGCCGTTCCAGGACGAGGACGCCGACGCCCTCGGCGAGGGTCATGCCGTCGGCGTCCTCGGAGAAGGCCTTGCAGCGGCCGTCGACGGCCAGGGCCCGCTGCCGGCTGAACGCGATGAACGCGTTGGGGTTGGTCATGACGGTGGCGCCGCCCGCGAGGGCGAGATCGCTCTCCCCGTTGCGCAGGGACTGGCAGGCCAGGTGCAGGGCGACCAGGGAGGAGGAGCAGGCGGTGTCGACCGTGACCGCCGGTCCCTCCAGGCCGAACAGGTAGGAGAGGCGGCCGGAGAGCACGCTGGGGCTGGTGCCGGTGACGGCGTGTCCGGCGGAGGAGTCGTCCATGCCGATCCCGTACTCCTGGTACGTGGATCCGATGAACGTGCCGGTGGCGCTGCCGTGGACGGTCGTCGGGTCGATGCCCGCCGCCTCGAAGGCCTCCCAGGTGGTCTCCAGCAGCAGGCGCTGCTGCGGGTCCATGGTGAGGGCCTCGCGCGGCGAGATGCCGAAGAATCCCGCGTCGAACTCGCCGGCGTCGTGGAGGAATCCGCCCTGCGTGGAGTACGTCCTGCCGGGGGCGTCGGGGTCGGCGTCGTAGAGGCCGGTCTCCCAGCCGCGGTTGACGGGGAACTCGGAGATCGCGTCGGAGCCCTCGGCGACCAGCTGCCAGAACTGTTCGGGGCTGCCCGCGCCACCGGGGAATCGGCAGCTCATGCCGACGATGGCGATCGGCTCGTCGAACCGTCCGGTGGCCGCGGCCCGAACCGGGGCACGGCCGTCGTCGGCGCCGGCGATCTCCTCGCGCAGGAAGGCGGCGAGGGCGACGGGGGTCGGGTGGTCGAAGGCCATGGTGCTGGGCAGTGGCAGGCCGGTGCGGGCCACCAGACGCTTGCGCAGGTCCACCGCCATCAGCGAGTCGAATCCGGCGTCGCGGAACGCGCGGGTGGTGGCGACGCCCTCGGCGGAGGCGTGCCCGAGGACGGCGGCAGCCTCCCGGCGGACCGTGTCGACGAGCAGCTTGTGCTGTCCGTCCCGGTCAAGTCCGCGCAGCTGCGCCACGAACGCGGAGGCGGCGGCGTCGCGGCTCTCGCCGGCCGTGGCGAGCCGCCGCACCTCGGGCAGCTCGGTGAACAGGCGGCTGGGCCGTGCGGCGGTGAAGACGGGGACGTACGTCTCCCAGTCGACGTCCGCGACGGTGACCGTCACCTCGCGCCGGACGACGGCGCGGCGCAGCTCGGCGAGGGCGGTGGCGGGCGCGAGGAAGCGCAGGCCCTGGCGGGCGAGACCGTCGGAGACGGCCTCGTGGGTGGCCATGCCGGCCTCGGCCCAGGGGCCCCAGGCCACCGAGGTGGCGGCCAGGCCGCGGGCGGCGCGGTGTTCGGCGAGGGCGTCGAGATAGGCGTTGGCGGCCGCATAGGCGCTCTGTCCGGCGCTGCCCCAGACACCGGCGATCGAGGAGAACAGGACGAAGAAGTCGAGGTCGTGGTCGGCGAGCAGGGCTTCGAGGTGGGCGGCGCCCAGCATCTTCGCCTCGGCCGTGGCCGTGACGTCGGCGAGCGGGGTGGCGGCCAGCGCGGAGGCCTGCCCGACGCCGGCGGCGTGCACGACGCCGGTGAGCGGCCGGTCCTCGGGGACGGCTGCGAGCAGGGCCGCCAGCGCCTCGCGGTCGGTGCTGTCGCAGGCCGCGACGGTGACCTCGGCGCCCAACTCTCGTAGTTCGTCAGCCAGTTCAGGGGCGCCGGGGGCGTCGGGTCCGCGTCGGCCGGTGAGCACGAGGTGCTCGGTGCCGGCGCGCGCGAGCCAGCGGGCCACCTCGGCCCCGAGGGCGCCGGTGCCGCCGGTGACCAGCACGGTGCCCCGTGCGGACAGGTCGCTCTCGTGCGGGAGTTCGGCGGCGGCCCGGCGCACCAGTCGGCGGCCGTAGGAGCCGGTCGCGCGCAGCGCGATCTGGTCCTCGGCGTCGGCTGCCGGTGCGGCCAGAGCGCTGACGAGCCGCTGCACCGTGGGTGCGTCCAGGACGGGCGGCAGGTCGGCCAGGCCACCGAATGCCTGCGGCCGTTCGAGAGCCGCGACCCGTCCCAGGCCCCAGACGGCGGCCTGGACGGGCTCGGTGAGCGGGTCGGCGGCGCCGGTGGAGACGGCACCGCGGGTCACGGTCCACAGCGGAGCCGTCGTCCCGGTGTCGGTGAGGGCCTGGGCCAGGACGACGCTGAGCGCGAGCCCGGTGGGCAGACCGCCCCCGGTGAGGGGGCCCTGGTCGGTCAGCGGCAGCAACGACAGGAAGCCGGCCGCGTTCGCCGCCCCGGCCTCGGTGAGGCGGGTGGCGAGCACGTCCCGGTCGAGGCAGGCATCGTCGAGGACGAGTGGTTCGAAGCGGGCGCCGTGCCCGCGCAGGGCGTCGAGCAGCCCGCCGTCGTCCAGGGCGGCGGTGGTGGGTACGAGCCAGGTGCCGTCGAGGACGGGGGCGGCACTCGCCCGGACCGGCGTCCACCGGATGCGGTAGCGGGCCGTGTCCAGCAGCGTCTTCTCATGCCGGCTGCGACGCCAGGAGGTGAGCGCCGGGAGCAGGGCGGCGAGGCCCGCGTGCTGCTCGTCACGCAGTGCGAGCAGGGCGGCCACCTGGTCGGTGTCGGCTCGCTCGACGGCATCCCACAGGGCGATGTCGGCCGGGTCGGCCGTGACGGCGGTGGCGGTGGTCTCGGGCCAGTACCGCTCGTGCTGGAAGGCGTAGGTGGGCAGTTCGACGACGGCGGCGGGGCGGGGGGCGTGGTACGCGGCCCAGTCCACGGCGATTCCGCGCACCTGGAGGCGGGCGAGGGCCGTGGCGGCGGTCCGTTCCTCGTCCTGCCCGGCGCGCAGCACGGGGACCGTCTGGACGACGGTGTCGTCGGGCGCGAGGACGTCCTCGGCCAGCGCGGACAGCACGCCGTCGGGGCCGATCTCCAGGAAGGTGGTCGCGCCGGTGGCGCGCAGGGCGCGTACACCGTCGGCGAAGCGGACGGTCCGGCGGACGTGCTCGACCCAGTAGTCCGGGGTGCACAGCTCCTCGCCGGTCGCGAGCCGGCCGGTCAGATCGGAGACGACGGGCAGGGCCGGCGCGGTGTAGGTGAGGGTTTCGGCGACCCGGCGGAACTCGTCGAGCATGGGCTCCATACGGGCCGAGTGGAAGGCATGGCTCACCCGCAGCCGTTTGGTGCGCCGCCCCTCGGCGGCGAACTCCTCGGTGACGCGCAGGACTTCGGCCTCGTCACCGGAGATCACGACGGCGCGCGGGCCGTTGACCGCGGCGACCGACACGGCTCCGGAGTCGGTCAGGCGGGCGAGGACCTCGTCCTCGGTGGCCTCCAGGGACACCATGGCGCCGCCCTCGGGCAGCGCCTGCATCAGCCGGGCGCGGGCGGCGACCAGCGTGCAGGCGTCCGCGAGGGACAGCACGCCGGCGGCGTGCGCGGCGGTGATTCCGCCGACCGAGTGGCCGAGCACGGCGCCGGGGCGCACGCCCCAGGAGGTGAGCAGCCGGAAGAGGGCGGTCTCGACGGCGAACAGCAGCGGCTGGGCGTAGCCGGTGCGGCCGAGCAGCTCGGCCTCGGGCGAGCCGTCGGCGGCGAACAGGATCTCCCGCAGCGGCCGGTCGGCGCCCTGGTCGAGGTGGCCGAGCGCCTCGTCCAGCGCGGCGGTGAACACCGGGAACCGTTCGTACAGTTCACGGCCCATGCCGGGGCGCTGGGCGCCCTGGCCGGTGAACAGCAGGGCCGGCCTGGCCGTGCCGCCGGTCTCGCCCGTCACGAGGGCGGGATCGGTGTCCCCGGTGGCGAGCGCGGTCAGCGCGCGCATGAGGTCGTCGCGGTCGCCGACCGCGGCGGCACGGTGGTCGAATGCGGAGCGGGTGGTGGCGAGGGACAGGGCGATGTCGGCGGGGTCGAGTTCCGTTCGGGTCTCGGCATGGGCGCGCAGGCGGGCGGCCTGGTCGCGCAGGGCCGCGCGGCTGCGGCCGGACAGCGGCCAGACGGTCGTGCGGGGGCCGTCCACGGGCACGGGCCGGGGCTGCGTGGCTGCCGCCGTGTCCGGAACCTGTTCCAGGATCACGTGGGCGTTGGTGCCGCTGATGCCGAACGAGGAGACGCCGGCGCGGCGCGGCCGGCCGCTCTCGGGCCACGCGGTCTCGTCGGCGACCAGTTCCACGGCTCCGGCGTCCCAGTCCACGTGGGTGGAGGGCTGCGTGGCGTACAGGGTGCGCGGGACGACGCCGTGGCGCATCGCCATGACCATCTTGATGATGCCCGCGACACCCGCGGCGGCCTGCGTGTGGCCGATGTTGGACTTCACCGAGCCGAGCAGCAGCGGCTGTTCGGGGGCGCGGCCCTGGCCGTAGGTGGCCAGCAGGGCCTGGGCCTCGATCGGGTCGCCCAGGGTGGTGCCGGTGCCGTGCCCCTCGACCACGTCGATGTCGGCGGTGGTCAGACCGGCGCCGGCGAGGGCCTGGCGGATGACCCGCTGCTGGGAGGGGCCGTTGGGGGCGGTCAGGCCGTTGCTGGCACCGTCCTGGTTGACGGCGGAGCCGCGCACCACGGCCAGCACCCGGTGGCCGTTGCGGCGGGCGTCCGAGAGCCGTTCCAGGACCAGGACACCGACGCCCTCCGCCCAGCCGACGCCGTCGGCGCTGTCGGAGTACGCCTTGCAGCGTCCGTCCGGGGAGAGCCCGCGCTGCCGGGAGAACTCGATGAGGGAGGTCGGCGTGGACATCACGGTCACACCGCCGGCGAGCGCCAGCGAGCACTCCCCCGCCCGCAGTGCCTGCATCGCCCAGTGCAGGGCGACCAGCGAGGACGAGCAGGCGGTGTCGACGGTGACGGCCGGGCCCTCCAGGCCGAGGACGTACGAGACGCGGCCGGAGGCGATGCTCGGCGAGGTGCCGCTGCCCTGGTGGCCCTCGAAGCGCTCGTCGGCGAGGGTGGCCGCGTAGTCGTTGTACATGACGCCGGCGAACACGCCGGTCTGGCTGCCGCGCAGGGACACCGGGTCGATCCCGGCCCGCTCGATCGCCTCCCACGAGGCTTCCAGCAGAAGCCGCTGCTGGGCGTCGGTGGCCAGGGCCTCGCGTGGGCTCATGCCGAAGAAGGCCGGGTCGAAGTCGGCGGCGTCGTGCAGGAATCCGCCGAAGCGGGTGTAGGCGGTACCGAGGTGGTCGGGATCCGGGTCGTAGAGGGAGTCGAGGTCCCAGCCGCGGTCGGTGGGCAGGCCGGAGATGGCGTCGGTGCCTTCGCGCACCAGTCGCCACAGGTCGTCGGGCGAGGCCACCCCGCCCGGGTAGCGGCAGCTCATGCCGACGATGACGATCGGGTCGTCGTCGTGCCCGGCCGGGCGTGCCGCGGCCGTGGCGACCGTGCCGTCCTCGCCCATCAGCTCGTCGAGGACGTGGGCGGCGAGCGCGGTGACCGTCGGGTAGTCGAAGACGACGGTGGCGGAGGTGCGCAGGCCGGTGGCGGTGCGCAGCCGGTTGCGCAGTTCGACGGCGGTCAGCGAGTCGAAGCCGAGGTCCTGGAACCGGCGTACGGGGTCGACGTCCTCGGGGCCGCCGTGCCGCAGGACGGCGGCGACCTGGGCGCGCACGAGCTCCACGACCGCCTCGCCGCGGGCCGCGGTGTCGAGTCGGGCGAGGCGCTGGACCAGGCCGGCCGCGGCCTCGGAGCCCGCCACGACGGAGCGCCGGGCCGGGGTACGGATGAGACCGCGCAGCAGCGGCGGTACGTCTCCCAGGGCGCGCAGGACCGGCAGGTCCAGGCGGGCGGGCAGCAGCACGGGGGCGCCGAGCGCGAGGGCGGCGTCGAACAGCGCGAGGCCGTCCTGCTCGGACAGGGCGGGGGTGCCCGTCCGGGCGAGCCGCTCCACGTCGGCCCGGGTCAGGGTTCCGGTCATGCCGCCGTCGGCGGAGGCGTCGGCGGTCGGGGCCCACGGGCCCCAGGCCAGCGACTGGCCGGGCAGTCCGGCGGTGCGGCGCAGCTGGACCACGGCGTCGACGAAGGCGTTCGCCGCGGCGTAGTTGCCCTGTCCCGGGGCGCCCACGGAGCCGGAGAGGGAGGAGAAGACGACGAAGGCGGCCAGGTCGTCACCGCGGTCGTGGACCGCTTCGTGCAGGTGCCATACGGCGTCGCCCTTCGGGCGGAGCACGCCGCTGATCCGCTCGGGGGTGAGCGAGTCGATGACGCCGTCGTCGAGGACGCCCGCGGTGTGCACCACGGCGGTGAGGGGGTGTGCGGCGGGCACGGCCGCGAGCAGCCGGTCGACCGCCGCGCGGTCGGCGAGGTCGCAGGACTCGACGGTCACCTGGGCTGCGCCGAGGCCGCGCAGTTCGTCGGCGAACTCCATGGCGCCGGGCGCTGCCGGTCCGCGGCGGCCGGCGAGCAACAGGTGCCGTACGCCGTGCCGCGCGACCAGGTGGCGGGCGAGGGCCCGGCCGAGACCGCCGGTGCCACCGGTGATGAGGACGGTGCCGTCGGGGTTCCGGTCGGTGACCGGGGCGGTGGCGTCCGTGCCGGAGTGGCGGGCGCGGGCCAGCCGGGCCATGAGCACCTGGCCGTCCCGCACGGCGAGTTGCGGTTCGTCGCCGCCGAGGGCCTGCGGGGGCAGGGCTGCGGGGGCGTCCGGGTCGAGGTCCAGCAGGCCGAACCGGCCCGGGTGTTCGGCCTGGGCGGAGCGCACGAGACCCCATACGGCGGCGCCCGCGGGGTCCTGCACGCCCTCGCCGTCGGCGGCGACCGCGCCGCACGTGACGAAGGTGAGCCGGGAGGCGGCGCCCGCGTCGTCGGCGAGCCAGGACTGCATCTGGCCGAGGACGCGGGCGGTGAGGGCGTGGGCCGCTGTGGCCGGGTCGTCGGCCGGGTCGCCCACGGCGGGGGCGAGCACGACGTCGGGTACCGGTTGCGCGCCCGCGGCCAGAGGTGTGCCGAGGTGGAACGGGTCGTCGCCGAGGACGGCCACCGACGGCGGCGCGGTGGGGGCGGAGCCCCGCAGCCGGGTCCAGCGCAGCTCGAACATGGCGTCCCGGGCCAGGGCGGTGGCGGCGGTCAGTCGTTCGTCCGGCAGGGCGCGCAGGACGAGCGATCCCACGGAGGCGACGGGCCGTCCCTCGGTGTCGGCGACGGCGAGGGACACGGCGTCGTCCGCGGCCCAGGACAGCCGGACCCGCAGTGCGCGGGCGCCCTCGGCGTACAGCGCCACGTCCTGCCATGAGAAGGGCACTCCGCCACTGCCGTGCTCGCCGAGGTCCAGGAAGGCCGAGCCGTGCAGGGTGGCGTCGAGCAGTGCCGGGTGGAGGCCGAAGGAGCGGACGTCCGCGTCGCTGTCGGGCAGCGCCACCTCGGCGAGGACGTCGTCGCCGTGCCGCCATGCGGCGCGCAGTCCCTGGAACAGCGGCCCGTAGCCGAATCCCAGGGTGCCGAGCCGCTCGTACAGGTCGTCGGTGTCCAGCGGGCGGGCGTCGGCGGGGGGCCAGTCGGCTGCGGTGAGACCGGCGAACGCGGTCTCCTGCGCCGCTGCTTGCGCCGGGTCCGCGGCGGCGAGGACACCGCCGGCGTGCTGGGTCCAGGGCTGGTCCTCGGCGCCGTCGGGCCGGGAGTGGACGGTGAGGGTGCGGCGGCCGGACTCGTCGGGGCTGCCGGCCCACACCTGCACCTGGACACCGCCCTGTTCCGGCAGGACCAACGGCGCGGCCAGCGTCAGTTCCTCGACCCGGTCGCAGCCGGTCTCGTCGCCCGCGCGCAGGGCCAGTTCCAGGAAGGCGGTGCCGGGCAGGAGCACGGTGCCGCGCACGGCGTGCTGGGCCAGCCAGGGTTGTGTGCGCAGCGACAGCCGCCCGGTGAGCAGCAGTCCGTCGGAGTTGGCGAGGGAGACGGCGGCGGCGAGCAGCGGGTGGTTGGCCGCGCCGAGGCCCGCCCCACGGACGTCGCCGGTACGGCTCAGCGCGGTCCTGGGCCAGAACCGGCGGTGCTGGAACGCGTACGTCGGCAGGTCCACGGGCCGGGCGTCCGTGCCGGCGAAGTACTCCGCCCAGTCGACGCGCACACCGCGGACGTGCAGCCCGGCCAGGGCCTCCGTGAGGGTGTCGGTCTCGGGCCGGCCGGGCCGCAGCACCGGCAGGGCGCTGACCGGGTCGTGGGACTCGAGCGCGGTCCGGGTCAGCGCGGACAGCACTCCGTCGGGGCCGGCTTCGAGGAAGAGGCCCGCGCCGTGGCCGCCGAGCCAGTCGAGGGCGTCGGCGAAGCGGACGGTACGGCGGACGTGCTCGGTCCAGTGATCGGGCGAGGTCAACTGCTCGACGGTGGCGGGAGCACCGGTGACCGTGGACACGATCGGGATCACCGGAGCCTGCGGCGACAGGCCGGCGACCACCGCGCGGAACTCGTCCAGCATGGGTTCCATGAGCGGCGAGTGGAAGGCGTGGGACACCCGCAGCCGGTTCGTCCTGCGGCCGAGCGCGGTGAAGTGCGCGGCGACGGCCTCGGCCTCGGCCTCGGCGCCCGCGACGACGACCGCGGTCGGGCCGTTCACGGCGGCGAGGGAGACCCGGTCCTCGCGGCCCTGCAGCAGGGGCAGCACCTCGGCCTCGGCGGCCTGAACGGCGATCATCGCCCCGTCGGCGGGCAGCGCCTGCATCAGCGTGCCCCGGGCGAGGACGAGCGCGGCCGCGTCGGCGAGCGTGAACACCCCGGCGACATGCGCGGCCGCGATCTCGCCGACGGAGTGGCCGGCGAGGAAGTCCGGCTTGATGCCGAAGGACTCCATCAGCCGGTACAGGGCGACCTCGACCGCGAAGAGTGCGGGCTGCGCGTAGGCGGTGCGGTCGAGCAGTTCGGCGTCGGCGCTGCCCTCGGCCGCGAACAGCACGTCGCGCAGCGGACGGTCGAGTCCGGAGTCGAAGTGGGCGAGGACCTCGTCGAGCGCGCGGGCGAACACCGGGAAGCGAGCGGCGAGTTCACGGCCGGTGCCGAGCCGCTGCGAGCCCTGCCCGGCGAAGAGGAGGGCGAGTTTGGCGCGGGCGTGTGTGCTGCCCTGCACGGCGGCCGAGGCGTCGCCGCCGGAGAGCGCCGCGAGCGCCGCGGCGGCGGCCTCGCCGCTCGCCGCGGTGATCACCGCTCGGTGTTCCAGGGCTGCCCGGGTGGTGGCCAGGGAGCGGGCGATGTCGGCCGCGGACAGCCGGGGCCGGGCCTGAAGGAAGGAACGCAGCCGGGCGGCCTGGGCGCGCAGGGCGTCGGGGGTCCGTCCGGACACGAGCCAGGGCAGCACCGCCCCGTCGGTCTCCGCGACCGGTACGGGCTCCGGCTCGGTCTCCTCGGCCGGCGGGGCCTGCTCGATGATGGCGTGGGCGTTGGTGCCGCTGAGACCGAAGGACGACACACCGGCGCGGCGCGGCTCGTCGCGCTCCGGCCAGGCGGCCGGCTCGGTGAGCAGGCGCACGGCTCCCGCCGTCCAGTCCACATGGGTGGTGGGCGTGTCGACGTGCAGGGTCTTCGGCAGCAGGCCGTGCCGCATCGCCAGCACCATCTTGATGACACCGGCGACACCGGCGGCCGCCTGGGTGTGGCTGATGTTGGACTTCACCGACCCGAGCAGGAGTGGCCGCTCCGCGTCGCGGCCCTGCCCGTAGGTCGCCAGCAGGGCCTGCGCCTCCACGGGGTCGCCGAGGGTGGTGCCGGTGCCGTGGGCCTCGACCACGTCGATCTGATCGGCCGACAGCCGGGCGTTGACCAGGGCCTGTTCGATCACGCGCTGCTGTGAGGGGCCGTTGGGGGCGGTCAGGCCGTTGCTGGCACCGTCCTGGTTGACGGCGGAGCCGCGCACCACGGCCAGCACCCGGTGGCCGTTGCGGCGGGCGTCCGAGAGCCGTTCCAGGACCAGGACACCGACGCCCTCCGCCCACCCGGTGCCCTGCGCGGAGTCGGCGAAGGAGCGGCAGCGGCCGTCGGCGGCCAGCCCGCCCTGGCGGGCGAACTCGACGAAGGTCGTCGGACTGGACATCACGGTGACGCCGGCTGCCAGCGCGAGGGAGGACTCCCCCGAGCGCAGTGAGTGAGCGGCCAGGTGCAGGGCGACGAGGGAGGAGGAGCAGGCGGTGTCCACGGTCACGGCCGGTCCGACGGCGCCGAAGAAGTACGACAGCCGGCCCGAGATGACGCTCGTGGCGTTGCCGGTCAGGACGAATCCCTGGACGTCGTCGTCGGGACCGGTGCGGTACTCCTGGGGCATCGCGCCGACGAAGACACCGGTCCGGGTGCCGCGCAGCGTGAGCGGGTCGACGCCGGCCCGTTCGAAGGCTTCCCAGGACGTCTCGAGGAGCACCCGCTGCTGGGGGTCCATGGACAGGGCCTCGCGGGGCGAGATCCCGAAGAAGTCGGGGTCGAACTCGGCGGCGCCCCGAAGGAAACCGCCGGAGACGTCCGTGGGGCCGTCCTGCGGGTCGAGTTCCCAGCCGCGGTCGTCGGGCAGCCCGGTGATGCCGTCCCGCCCCTCGACGAGCATGGCCCACAGGTCCTCGGGGCTCGCCACCCCTCCGGGATAGCGGCAGCTCATGCCCACGATGGCGATCGGCTCACTGGCGGCGGCCTCGAGTTCCGTCACCCGCTGCCGTGCGCGCTGCAGGTCGGCGCCGGCCCGCTTGAGGTAGTCCCGCAGTTTCTGCTCGTTGCCCATATCAACTCAACCCATCTGGAAGACCAGCGCAGACCAGCGCACAGTCTCGGCAGGCCGGCGCAGGAAAACCCCTAGTCGTGGCGGGGTGCCGGGCTGGGACGGGCGGGGCCGAACGCTCCTGCGGGAGCCGGCCGGCGGGCAACACTAGGGGTTTGCTGCCGGTGGGCGGGACAGCATCGGCGCTGCGAGATGGGTTCCGGGGGGACACCCCGGCCAGCGACTTCGACGAGGATCACTTCGCATGCCCGAATCCGCCCCGACGGGCAATCCGCCGTGTCCCGCACCGTCCGCTCCCGGCGATCCGGCCGAATTCGATGCCCAGGACGAGGAGTTGATCGCGTATCTGCTCCGGCGGGTGCAGCGTTCCCGGGGCCGGCAGCTGAGCCGGCGGGCCGCGGGTCTTCCGGCCACGACGCTGACCGGGGAGACGGAGATGCTGCGGGAGTACACGGCTCGCCTGGGCCGGCCCGGCGCGGAGATCGCGTTGGCGATCCTCACACTGGCACGGCAGCAGCAGCGCGCACCGCACAACGGCTCCTGAGACGTACCGCCCGAGTCGTACGGCTGCGCACATGACGACGGCGGGCTCCCGGACCGGAGTCCGGGAGCCCGCGTCCGCAGGCCCTTACGGCCGCCCGCTACCAGCGGGCGCCGGTGAGCGCCGCTCCGTGTTCACGGACCAGCCGTGCCTCGGCGAGGTCGGATTCCACCATCATCCGCATCAGCTCGGCGAAGCCGACCTCGGGCTCCCAGCCCAGCACCGTGCCGGCGTGGGTGGAGTCGGCGCACAGGACCTCCACCTCCGCGGGCCGCACCAGCGCCGGATCGATGACGACGTGCTCCTCCCAGTCCAGACCCACGTACTCGAAGGCCAGGCGCACGGCCTCACGCACGGAGTGCATCCGGCCGGTGCCCACCACGTAGTCGCCCGGCTCGTCCTGCTGGAGCATCAGGTGCATCGCCCGGACGTAGTCGCCGGCGAACCCCCAGTCGCGTACGGCGTCGAGGTTGCCGAGGCTGAGCTTGTCCTGCATGCCGAGCTTGATCTGCGCGACCGCCAGGGAGATCTTCCGGGTGACGAACTCGGCACCCCGCCGCGGGGACTCGTGGTTGAACAGGATCCCGGAGACGCCGTACATCCCGTACGACTCGCGGTAGTTGCGCGTGATGTGGTGGCCGAACGCCTTGGCGACGCCATAGGGGCTGCGCGGGTGCAGGAGGGTGGTCTCGCGCTGCGGCGTCTCCGCGACCATCCCGAACATCTCGGAGGACGACGCCTGGTAGAAGCGGATCCGCCCCGGGGCGCCGACCCCCGCCGCACCACCGCTGAGCCCGCTCACCATCCGGACCGCCTCCAGCATGCGCAGCACGCCGTTGCCGTTGACCTCGGTGACGAGTCCCGGCTGTTGCCACGACATGGGGACGAAGGAGATGGCCCCCAGGTTGTAGACCTCGTCAGGCTGGATCCGGTCCACCGCGGAGACCAGGCTGCCCTGGTCCATCAGGTCGCCGTCGACGAACCGCAGGTCCGGGATCAGCCGGCCGATGCGGTCCTTGCGCGGGTTCGCCTGCCCCCGGACCAGGCCCCAGACCTCGTAACCCAGCGAGATCAGATGTTCTGCCAGGTAGGACCCGTCCTGCCCGGTCACTCCGGTGATCAGCGCACGCTTGGACATCATTTCCCTTCCACCGCCACGGCCTTCTCGGAGTGCCAGCGAACCAGCATCGGCCCTAAGGAATTTGCGAGACTCCGGCCGCACGGTGGACACCACATCGGCGAACAGCAGCGACACGAGCCACTCTGTGAGCTGCCTCACCCCTTGCCACCCGCCCGGCGCACGAACTGCCTGACCAGCGCCCCTCCTGTCGGTCCGGGCCCGCCTGTTGGCCGGATACGTCAGTAATCTGTCATTGCAGCCAGTGCGAGATCCGATACAGGCTGTGACCGTGTTGGAGCGACGTGTTGTTGTGGTGGTGTACGCGGGCGCCATGGCCCTGGACATCACCGGACCGATTGAAGTGTTCGATACCGCGAACCGGCTCCTGGGTCCCTCGGGCACCCCCTACCGGACCGACTTCGTCTCCGCCGACGCGCCGCTGGTGCGCATGAGTTCGGGGGTGGTGGTCGGGGCGGCGCCGCTGGAGGCGGGGCAGGGCCCGATCGACACGCTTCTCGTGCCGGGGGGATGGAGCGTCGGCAACGCTCTCCGGGACCAGGAGCTGGTGTCCTGGATCGGCGGGGCGGCGGCCCGGTCGCGCAGAGTCGCCTCCGTCTGCGGCGGATCCTTCCTGCTGGCCGAGGCCGGGCTGCTCGACGGCAGACGCGCCACCACGCACTGGGCCTACAGCGAGGCGATGGCGTGCCGCTATCCGGATGTGACGGTGGACGCGGAGCCGATCTTCGTCTGGGACGGCCCCTTCGTGACCTCCGCGGGCGTGTCGACGGGCATCGACATGGCGCTGGCTCTGGTGGAGGCCGATCACGGATCGGCGCTCGCACTGGAGACGGCACGGTTTCTCGTGCTGTTCCTCAAGCGGCACGGAGGACAGTCCCAGTACAGCGCCGTCCTCGACGCCCAGCTGGCCGACCATCCGCCGATCCGGGCGGCGCAGGAGTGGATTCTGGACAACCTGGACAACCCATTGCCCGTGGCCGAGATCGCGCGGCAGGCCAACATGAGTCAGCGCAACTTCGCCAGGGTCTTCCGGCGCGAGGTGGGCACGACACCCGGCCACTACGTCGAGCGCACGCGTATCGCCCGCGCACGCGAACTGCTGGAGACCACAGACCTGACGATCAGCCAGATAGCGGGCCGCTGCGGATTCGCCGCCACCGAGACGTTCTTCCGCTCCTTCGGACGGACGCTGGGACTCACGCCCAAGGAATACCGGCACCGCTTTCAGGTCATCTCGCCATCCGGCCTCATCGACCGGCACCACGAGAGGGAGGGAAGCCCCGCATGACCACCGCGACCGCGGAATTACGCGAGGCAGGAACGATACGCCTGGCCGACTATCTGGCCGGGGAACTCGCCAGGGCCGGCGTCACCCACATGTTCGGCGTGGGCGGCGCGAACATCGAGGACCTGTACGACGCGGTGCATCGCGGCGGTACGGTCCGCGGCGTCGTCGCCAAGCACGAGTTCTCCGCCGTCACCATGGCCGACGGGTACGCGCGTACTACCGGGCGCCTCGGCGTCGTTGCGGCCACCTCGGGCGGCGGGGCGATGAATCTCGTACCGGGTCTGGCGGAGGCGTACGCCTCCCGCGTTCCTGTGCTGGCCCTGGTGGGCCAGCCGCCGACCGGTCAGGAAGGGCACGGGGCCTTCCAGGACTCCAGCGGCAGGGCGGGCTCCTTCGACGCACGGGAGGTCTTCGCACCCGTCTCCCGGTTCTGCGCCCGGGTCGACGACGCGGACTCGCTCAGGGAGTTGCTGCCCCGGGCAATGGCGGCGGCACAGGCCGAACCACGCGGGCCGGCCGTGCTGCTGCTGCCCAAGGACGTGCAGCAGGCCCGTATCCGGGTGCCCGCCCTTGACCCGGAGCCGGCACCGGGCGGCCGGGCGGCGGCCACCGTGGCACCGCTCGACACGGCTGCCGTCAGCGCCGTGTCGGACGCCCTTCGCGGGGCCGGTCGCGTCCTCGTCATCGCCGGTGAGGGTGTTGCCGCCGACGACGCACGCGGCGAACTGGCCGAACTGGCCCGGCGTCTGGGGGCATGGGTGGCGGTCACCCCGGACGCCAAGGACGTCTTCGACAACCACGATCCCCGATTCGCCGGCGTGGCCGGGGTGATGGGCCACGCAAACGTCGAGGAATGTCTACGGCGGGCCGATCTGTGCCTGCTGGCCGGTACCCGGCTGCCGCTCCTGGCACGTGGCGGCCTCGACCAGGCCCTGGCCGCCACCGACGTCGTGTGCCTCGACCCCGAACCGCCCTTCGTGGCAGGCATCGCACTGGGTGGGAACCTGCGCGACGCGCTCCGCGCGGTGACCGCCCGGCTGCCGTCGGCCCCACGTCCCTGCCCGCCGCACGCCGGCCCGCTCCCCGCGCCCGTGCCGGGTCCGGACTTTCGGGCCCGGGAGCGAACCGTCCCCCATGCCCAGGCGGTCGCCGCGGTGGCGGCGGCGCTCCCCGAGGACGCGCACGTCTTCGTGGACGCCGGCAACGCGGGGGCCAGCGCGGTCCATCTCCTCCCGGCACCGCGCCGCGGCCGCTTCGTGCTGGCGGTCGGCATGGGCGGTATGGGCTACACCTTCGGTGCCGGCATCGGCGCCGCACTCGCCACCGGCCGGCGCACCTACGTCCTGGCAGGCGACGGGGCCTTCTTCATGCACGGGATGGAAGTGCACACCGCCGTGGAGTACGGCGCACCCGTGACATTCGTGATCTTCAACAACAACGCCCACGCCATGTGCGCGCTGCGCGAGGAGTTCCTGCAGGGCGGCGTCCGCAGCGACGACCTGTTCGCCCCGGCGGACCTCGCCGCCGGAGTGGCCGCCGCCTTCCCGTCGCTGGAGGCCACGGGAGCCGTCGACGCGGCGCAACTGCGCACGGCGCTGCTGCGCAGCAATGCGGGCGGCGGCCCGGCGTTCGTCGCCGTGGCCTGTGATCCACGGGAGATCCCCCCGTTCCTTCCCTTCCAGTCCTTCACCGAAGTCACCGAGAGCAAGGAGGGTTCGCATGAGCGAGGAGTCGTCCATGTTGGCTGACATCCCCGGTCTGATCCGGATCGAGAACGCCGGCAAGGAGGAACTGACCGCCCACTGCATGGAGCTCACCCACGCGGTCTACCCCCACCATCAGGTCTACGGGCAGTACTGCACCATCCACGAGTACGTCGACTGCCCCCCGGAGCAGGCCTACGACTATCTGCGCCAGGGGCACCATCTGGAGGAATGGACCTGCAGCCTGCGGGACTTCGCGCCCACCGGCACACCGGGGCTGTGGGTCGGTCACGACCGGCTGGAGGACGACACCAGGATCTACTGCGAGGTGGTCGCCAACCCCGAGGCCATGACCGTGGACTACCGCTGCTCGTGGGACCAGGGCGAGAAGCTGTGGATGATCTACCTGATGCGGGTCGTGCCGGCCCTCCTGGTGCTGGACAAGCCGGGTTCGGTGATCACCTGGACCAACTGCCGCCATCCCTACTACGACGAGAACCCGCGCCCCGACCTGGCTCCCCGCCCGGACCGGCCCTGGGTGGGCGACTACTGGGACCTCTTCTACGCGGGGCACACCTTGGAGATGAACAACCTCAAGGCGATCCTGGAACACCGCCACCGGAGCGGTCTGCCGGTCAGCGTGGCTCCGGGCAGGGCGGTGGCGCAGTGACGACGGTCAGCCTCACCGACGTGGCGAGCTACCTCCCCGGTGAGCCGGTCCCCGCGGAGTACTACACCGAATACCCCGGGGCCGAGGACAAGCTCCGCAACCACCCCATGTTCAAGGTCCCGCTGTCACGGCACCACGTGGCCGGGGACGAGACCAACGCGGACATGGTCGAGCGCGCCGTACAGCCCCTGATCGAACGGCACGGCAGGGCGGCGATCCGCGGCGTCGACGTGCTGTTGGTGCACAGCCAGTTGCCGGACCTGCCGTTCGTGGGCGCCGGAACCGAGGTGGCGCGCCGGCTGGGCCTGAACCCGGAGTGGCTCGTCGACGTCGCCAACGCGGGCTGTGCGTCCTTTGTGTACATGTTGAAGATGGCCCGGCAGATCCTCGCCTCCACCGACGCGAAGACCGCGCTGATCTGCAACGCGCAAAGCGCCGCGGGGCAATGCTTCACTCAGTCCGAGGTGCGCAGACTCGCCCAGGCGGCGATTCCGGGCGACGGGTGCGGTGTGGCGTTCGTGACGACGTCGGCACAGTCGCCGGTCCTCGATGTGGAGACCCGGCACATCGGCGAGTACGCCGGCGACATGACCGTGGCGCTCGACGACGGTCGCAAGTACTGGGAGCCGGGCGAGTCCCAGCTGCGGATCGGGTTCACCGACGCGAGCGTCGCCAAGGTCCTGGCACGCGGGAACCGCCTCGTCCCCGAAGTGGTCCTCGATCTGTGCCGGCGGCTCGGCGTGGCGAGCACGGACATCGACGTCCTCATCACCAACCAGCCCAACCGCACCTTCCTGCGGAACTGGCGAGAGGCGCTGCAACTGCCGGCCGAACGGCACCTGAACACCTTCGACGAATACGGCAATCTGTTCGGGGCGGCGATCCCGATCACCTTGGACCGTGCGATCGGCTCCCGGCAGGTGGCGGACGGCGACCTGATGGTGCTCGGAGGCTTCGCCCACGCGGGCGACTTCGCCGGTGCCGTCGCGGTTCGCTGGCACGGCGGACGGGACTGAGGCATGGACGTCCCCGTACTGCACCGACTCGCCCTGAACGAGAGCCCGTACCCCCCACTGCCCCCGGTACGCGAGGCCATGCAACGGGCCGTCGCGGAGGCCCACCGCTACCCGCAGTTCCACCCCGACGACCTCACCGAGCGGATCGCCGCGTGGTGCCGGGTGCCCTCCGACCGTGTCGCGGTCGGCAGCGGGTCGGTCGGCGTCGCCCTGCAGTTGCTCCAGGCGGTGGTCAGGCCGGGCGACACCATGGCCTACGCCTGGCGCACGTTCGACGCCTACCCTGTCCTGGCCGCCATCGCCGGCGCTCAGCCTGTCCCCGTCCCCCTGTCGCCGGACGGCCACCAGGATCTGGACGCCCTGCTCGCGGCGCTCGACCACCGCACCCGCGTCGTGGTGCTGTGCAATCCGCACAACCCCACCGGAAGCCTCGTCACCGCCGGCGCACTGTCGGCGTTCCTGCGCCGGGTCCCCCGGCGCGTCACCGTGCTCCTCGACGAGGCGTACGTGGAGTTCGCCCGCGGTGCCGACCTGCCGGACACGTCGGCGCTGCTGGACGCACACCCCAACCTGCTGGTCCTGCGCACCTTCTCCAAGGCATACGGCCTCGCCGCCCTGCGGGTCGGCTACGGACTCGGCGCGCCCGACCTGGTGGAGCGGGTCCGCCGGCAGCAGCTGCCCTTCGGGATCAACGCGGTGGCGACAGCGGCGGTGAAGGCCTCGCTGCGGGCCGAGAGCGAACTGCGCCTGCGCGTGGACACCGTCGTCGCCGAACGCGAACGGCTTCGGCGTGCACTCGTGTCCCTCGGCTGGTGCGTGCGCCCCGGCCATGCCAATTCCGTCTGGCTCGCCGCGCCCGATCCGGTCGACGAGGGCGCCGCAGCACTCACCGGCGCCGGTGTCCAGGCGCGCCACTACCCCGGCGAGGGACTCCGGCTCACCGTCGGCGACCGGAACGCCAACGACACCGTGCTGACCGCGCTGGCAGGAGTGCGGGTGCTCGGTGGTGCGGCGCGGACGTGAAGCACGCCTCCGTGGCGGCCGGGCAGGAACCTAGTCCTGGGTTTCCGCCTGGTGCTCCTCCCCTGCGAGCAGGCCCGCCGGACGGCGGCCCGGTGGCTGCTGCGGCTCGGGGCGCGCAGGTGCCGCGGGCATCGACCGGTCCACCGGGCCGTCGGGGGTCACGGTCAGCGGTTCCCCGTGATGCAGCAGTTCCAGCGGTTCACCCTCCACCAGCCGGTAACGCACATGGGCCGGGCCGACGTCCACCTTCAGCCTGCGTCCGCGCACCAGCACCGTGAACGCCACCCTGGACAGCGCTTCCGGCAGGCGCGGTGCGAACGCCAGCAGGCCCGGCTTTCCTTCCTCGCCGATGTACCGGCGCAGGCCGCCGAGACCGGCGACCAGGGCGATCCACGTCCCGGCGAGGGAGGCGATGTGCAGCCCGTCACGGGTGTTGTGCTCCAGATCGTCCAGGTCCATCAGCGCGGCCTCGCCGAGGTAGGCGTAGGCCAGCCGCAGATGCCCGGTCTCGGCGGCGAGCACCGCCTGGCAGCACGCCGACAGGGAGGAGTCGCGGACGGTGAGCGCTTCGTAGTAGGCGAAGTTGCGTGCCTTCTGCTCGTCCGAGAACAGGTGTGGGCACGCCAGCATCGCCAGCACCACGTCGGCCTGCTTCACGACCTGCTTGCGATACAGGTCGAAGTAGGGGTAGTGCAGCAGGAGCGGGTAGTGCTCGGGCGGGGTCGCCTCGAAGTCCCAGCGCTGGAAACTGGTGAACCCGGCGGACTGTTCGTGCACGCCGAGGGACTCGTTGTACGGCCTCGCCATGCGCGCCGCGGCGTCCCGCCACACGGCGGTCTCCTCGTCGTCGACACCGAGTTCCGCGGCCCGGTCGGGATGCCGCGCCGCCACCTCCGCGGCGGCCAGCAGGTTCTGCCGGGCCAGCAGGTTGGTGTACAGGTTGTCGCGGGCGATGGCGCTGTACTCGTCGGGTCCGGTGACCCCGTCGATGTGGAAAACGCCTTCCGGGTCGTGGTGCCCGAGGGAGCGCCACAGCCGAGCGGTGTCCACGAGGAGGTCGAACCCCTCACCACGCTCGAAGTCCTCGTCCCCCGTCACCGCGGCGTACCGGACGACGGCCATGGCGATGTCGGCGTTGATGTGGAAGGCAGCCGTACCGGCCGGCCAGTAGGCGGAGCTCTCGCCACCGTCGATCGTCCGCCAGGGAAACGCCGCTCCCGACAGGCCCAGCTGGCTCGCGCGTTCCCGGGCCGCCGGCAGCATCTGGTGCCGCCATCGCAGTGCCGACGCGACGGTCTCCGGCGCGGTGAACGTCAGGACCGGCAGCACGTAGGACTCGGTGTCCCAGAAGGAGTGCCCGTCGTACCCGGTTCCGGTCAGGCCCTTCGCGGGAATGGCCCGGTTCTCGCCGCGGGCCGCCGCCTGGAGCACGTGGAAGAGAGCGAACCGCACCGCCTGCTGGATCTGTGCGTCGCCCTCGACCTCGACGTCCGCGCCGGCCCAGAAGCGGTCCAGGTACGCCCGTTGCGCGGCGACCAGCCCGTCCCATCCCGTGCTGACCGCGGCCGCCACGGCTCCGTCCACCTGATCGTGCACGGCCGGCAGCGAACGCTCCCCCGACCAGCCGTAGGCCACGAACTTGACCAGCCGCAGCGGTTGCCCGGGCACCAGGTCCGCGGTCACCGTCAGACGGCTGACATCGGGCTCGCTCTGCGCCGTCCGGCGAGTGCTCCCGGGTCCCTCGATGAGGTGGTCGGCCGCTGCCGCCACCCGCAGTGCGCTGCGGTCGGTGCAGTGCACGAGCCGCAGGCGGGTGTCCTGCGCGAAGTGCTCCTCGGCGTTCAGGGGGGACTCGATGGCGGCGGCCACGCGCGGGTCGCCCGCCGCGCCGGGCAGTTGTTCGTTGGCGACCAGCTCGGACTGCACGGCCACCGTGGTCGGTCCGTCGATCGGCTCGACCTCGTACACGATGGCGGCGACCGCGCGTTGGGTGAAGGACACGAGTCGCCGTGAAGTGATCCGGACCGTGCGGCCGCCGGGCGATGTCCACCGGGCCGTGCGGCTGAGCACTCCGGACCGGAAGTCCAGCACCCGTTCGTGCGCCACCAGCCGGCCGTAGCGCAGATCGCACGGGTGGTCGTCGACCAGCAGCCGGATGATCTTGCCGTCGGTGACGTTGATCATCGTCTGGCCGGACTCGGGATATCCGTAGCCCGCTTCCGCGTACGGCAGCGGATGCCGCTCGTGGACGCCGTTGAGGTAGGCGCCGGGCAGCCCGTGGGGCTCTCCCTCGTCGAGGTTGCCGCGCCACCCGATGTGCCCGTTGGACAGCGCGAACACCGACTCGCTCTGGGCGAGCACGTCCAGGTTCAGCTCGGTCTCGCGCAGGCACCACGGCTCGACCGTGTAGCTGGGGTGGGTGATCATCGCAACTGCAGAAGTTCGGCCAGGTCACGGACCACGATGTCCGCCCCGTGCGCCCGCAGCTGATCCCCCTGGCCCACCCTGTCGACGCCCACGACCACGCCGAACCGTCCCGCCCGCCCGGCCTCGACCCCGGCCAGCGCGTCTTCGAACACCGCGGCCGCGTCCGGATCCGTTCCGAGCACGCGGGCCCCCTCCAGGTAGGTGTCCGGGGCGGGCTTGCCCCGCAGCCGGCGCTCGTGCGCCACCACTCCGTCGATCCGTTGCTCGAACAGGTCCTCGATGCCGGCCGCCGCCAGGACGTCCCGGCAGTTCGCACTGGACGACACCACCGCGCAGCGCAGGCCGGCCTCCCGCGCCGCGTGCACGAAGCGGACCGAGCCCTCGTAGGGTTCCACCCCGTCCTCGCGGATCCGGCGCAGCACCAGCTCGTTCTTGCGGTTGCCCAGTCCGTTCACCGTCTCAGCCTGCGGCGCGTCGTCCGGCGTTCCCTCGGGCAGGTGCACCCCGCGCGAGGCGAGGAACGTGCGCACGCCGTCCTCGCGGGGCCGCCCGTCCACATACTCGTCGTAGTCGCCCACCGCGTCGAAGGGCACGAACTCGGTGCCCTCGTGTGTCGCGCGCTCGCGGAGGTAGTCGTCGAACATCTCCTTCCAGGCAGCCGCGTGCACCGTGGCGGTCCGGGTGAGGACACCGTCGAGGTCGAACAGGCAGGCACGGACATGAGCAGGAAGACCCAGCATGTCGCCGAGGCTAGGAGGCGTCCGCCGCCGCTCGCGGCAGGCCACTGTCCGGCACGCCGGAAGGCACCCGCACGGTCGAGGGCCGAGCGCGGCCGGGGTGGGATCGGGACGAACCGGGGGGACGCAGGACCGAAGGACACAGCCGTGGCACAGCAGGGCCCCAGGCCGGCGGTGCGGCCGGCCAGGGGCCCTGCGGGCGATCGGGCTGCGTCAGCCGTCGGACTCCGACGACGGGATGTAGGCGCCCGGCACGTCGTTCGGGGCGTAGATCTTGTTCTCGCCGGGGTACGGCATGCTCCAGTTGTGCGTCTGGTACCACGTGAGGTGGTTCATCTGCGCGGGGTTCGCGTAGTCGGGCACGGCGTGCGGCCCGGTCAGCCGCTGCTTGGACTTCCACGCGTCCCACTCGGCCGCGAGCTGCCGCTTGTCCGCCGGCACCTTCGACGACGGCACGGCCGCCGCCTTGGGGTCCTGCGGCGCGGGGGTGTCCACACCGCAGGAGGGCGGGGTCTTCAGGCCGTCGGTCAGTGAGGTGCGGTTGGGCAGCGCCGTGAACGGCGTGAAGTCCGGCTTCCTGGTGAACGCCCCGGCCATCGGGCTGGCCGCGCTGTCCTTCTGGTTCATCGGGTGGATCCCGAGGATCTGTTCGATGGTGCGGATCATCGTGATCTGCGAGTAGTAGTGGCTGTCGACGGTGCCGTGCCGGGCCCAGGGACTGATGATCTGGATCGGGGCACGGTGGCCGTCGACGTGGTCGAGGCCGGCCTGGGAGTCGTCCTCGACCACGAAGATCGCCGAGTCCTTCCAGTACTTGCTGTGCGAGATCTCGTCGACCATCCTGCCGACCGCGAGGTCGTTGTCCGCGACCTGGGCCGCCGGGCTCGCCGGACCACCCGTGTGGTCGTTGGAGAGCCAGAACATGTTCAGGTTCGCCGGACCGTTCTTCTCGAAGTCCTGCTTCCAGATCTCGTACTTGTAGATGTCCGGGACGCTCGTGTCGAACATCGGGAAGCCCGGCACCGACACGTCGTTGAGCGACGGGATCGCCGAGCCCGTCTGTATCGGGTAGGCGGTGTTCTGCCCCGTAGCGTCCATGTTCTTGGCGTCGCAGTACAGGTTCTGCCAGGAGGCGTCGGACGGCTTGCTCTCGATCGACTGGAACTCGCCGAAGTCCCGTACGGTCTTGTCCGCCGCCTGCGCACCGGTCCACAGGAAGCCGGACCTCTGGTGGCCGAGAGCGTCGTTCTCGGTGTCGTAGCTGCGCGCGTACTCACCGGCCGAGGACTCGGTGTACTCCGGGTCGTCGGCCTGCATCAGCCAGTTGTGCCCCTCGGCGGAGTTCGTGCCGATGTCGTAGGTGTTGTCGTACAGGCCGAACTGTTCGGCCAGCGCGTGCTGGTTCGGCGTCACGTTCTCGCCGAACTGTGTCACCGAGGGATCGCCGTCGCCCTTCGGGATGTCACCGAAGACCTGGTCGTAGGTCCGGTTCTCCTTGACGATCAGGAAGACGTGCTTGATCGTCGAGGGAGCGCCGATCCGCTGCGGGACGGGGACCGGCCTGCCGTGGGTCCTGTCCTTGGCCAGCTCGACCGAGCCGGGGGTCCAGCCGTTCTGCTTGAAGACCTTGGCCGTCTGGGACCTGATGACGCTGTCGTCCGGCAGCGTGAAGCGCTGCACGCTCGACGTGGTGTCGTGGGTGCCGTGCCCGGTGGTGTTGGTGGGCCGGCGGGCGTCGATACCACGGGTGTTGGAGACCAGCACCTGGTTGCCGACGGTGGTGATCTCCGCGGGGAAGTAGTCCGTCGGGAGCAGGCCGACGTAACTGACGGGCTCCTGCGCGCTCTTGTACCGGTAGACGGCGACCGCGTCGGCCCGGCCGAGCGTCACCAGCAGACGACCGTCGTCGGTGAGCGTCACCGCGTTGGGCTCGTAGCCCACCGACGCCTCCGGCCACGGCCGGGTGTCGATGGTCTGCACGACCGTGTCCTTGCCGGTGTCGATGACCGACACGTTGTTGGTGGCGGTGTTGGTGACGAACAGCGCCTTGCCCTTGGCGTAGAGGGCCGTCGGGTGCAGGCCGACGTCGATGCTCGACGGGGCGGCCTGCGGGTTCGCCAGGTCGATGACGCTGACCGTGCCGGTGGTGGTGGCACCGGTCTTCGGGTTGGCCGGCACCTGGGTGCCGTACGAGTTCATGGTGGTGTCGCCCGGCTCGGCCGCACGGCCGCCCTCGTTGCTGACGTACAGCTTCTCGCCGACCTGGACCATGTCGCGCGGGGCGTTGCCCACGGCCCAGCTCTGCTTGACGGCACCGGTCGCCGCGTCGATGGCGACCACCCGGTTCTGGCCGTTGACCGCCGAGTACACGGTGGAGCCGTCGGCCGAGAAGACCGCCTCGCCGACGAGCGCGTGCTTGGCCCCGTCCGCCGGGATCTTGACCGACGTCGGGTCGGTGACGGAGCCGTCCGGGTTCACCGTGAACCGGGTGTAGCCGTCGGTCTGGCCCAGCCACAGCTGCTTGCCGTCGGGCGAGTACGTGGGGCCTTCCTGTCCCACGCTGTTGCTGCTGAGCCGCGGGACCGAGGACGCGGCGGTGCCGACGACCTGCTGCACCTTCCAGTTCTGCACGTCGACGATGGCCAGCGCGCTCCCGCCGTCGGTGACCGAGGCCGCGAGGCGGGTGCCGTCCGGGCTGACGGAGGACGACATGATCTTGCCGTTGTCGATGACGAGGCGGTCACCGTACGGGGCGATGTACTGGTCGCTGGAGATGACCTGGCCCCGGTCGGTGGTCTGACCGACCTGATCGGTGCCGAACTGGTGTGTCTGGGCGTAACCGATGCCGGTGGTGACGGCGAGGACGACCGCGGTGGCGGCTGCCGTGAGGGTGCTCCGGCGACCGAGCCGTCTACCGCGAAGGCCCGTCCCGACAGTCCTGCGGTTGCGAGTTACCTGCATGGAGTCATTCCTCCGAGGGGCGGAGAAGTTCGACGTTGCCGTCGAACTGCCAAAGTGGGTTCGGTGCGTCGCCGGTCGGTGTCCGCACCAGGAAGTACCCGTTCACTTCCTTCGGTCCATCGCCGTCGGCCATGAACCGCCCGTCTGGGGTGACGTCGAGTTGATAGATGGCCGTGCCTGCGGCCTCGACGCCGGGCAGATGCCACGAGACGACGCAGCGCCAGTCGTTGCCCGGTCCCTCGGCGGCGACTCTGATGCTGCCCTTGTTGCACGTCGCCGTGACCCTCAACTGCGCTTCGGTGACGTCGGGGCGGTTGAGCTGCTTCGTCTGCATGCGATAGAGGTGGGCGAACGCCGTGGCGAGCGAGCGCTGCACCTTGTCCTGTTCCACGCCGGAGCCGGTGGCCCCGGTCGTCGCGGCGACGACCGCGGCGGTCAGCGCCACCACCCCGGCCGGCGGCAGGGCTCCGATGACCGCGCGGCGCCCCGAGCCGTCGTAGGCGGCGTTGGTGAAGTCGCGCCGCACGAACAGCAGATAGGCCGGCGCCGTAGAGAGCACCGCCCACACCAGGCTGACCACGATGCCGATCAGGAGCGGGCCGAGCTGAGCCGGGCCGGTGAACAGACCGTTCCAGGCGATGAACGCGTAGCTGGGCAGGGCCAGTCGTACGGCGGCGGGAAGCGGCATCATCTGCGCGAGCTGCATCGCCAGCGCGACGCCCGCGGGCAACAGCAGCCCCATCGGGGAACGCCCCAGCGCAACGGACCCGAGCAGTCCGATCCCGGCGAGCGCCAGCGTCGGGGCGAGTACGCAGACCCAGGCGAGCAGGACCTTTGCTGCCGCGTCCGCAGGTGTCAGCAGGTGGCCGTCGAGACCGACCAGCGGCTGGTTGCCCACTGCGAGGAGGCCGCCGGCCGTACTGGAACAGGCCAGCCCGGCCACGAGCAACAGCAGGACGGTGAGACTGGCCAGTGCCTTCGCCGCGAAGATCCGCCTGGGCGACCGGACCACCACGAGCAGGTGGCGCCAGGTGCCGAGCCGGTCCTCGGAGGCGAACACGTCGCCGGCGACCACCGAGGTCAGCAGCGGGAGTGCCCAACTGCCCGCGAAACCGAGCATCACCAGCGGTCCGGCCCATCCCGTGGCGTGCATCCAGCGGCCGAAGAGCGTGTCGACGGGCAGCGTGCTCTGCCGGCTCACCGCGGCGACGAAAAGCGCCGGCGCGATCCAGCAGGCGAGGACCAGCAGGCGGATCCGCCATTGCGAGACCAGCTTGACCAGCTCGAAGCGGTAGCCGCGCGCAACCGAGACCGGGCGGGCACGGGCAACGTTGTCGGGGGTGACGGTCGCGGTCATCGGCGGGTCCCCTCCTGTGGCTCGGTGAGGGCGAGGAACGCGGCTTCGAGCGGGGACACCACGGGGGCGAGCTCGCGCAACGCGATGCCCGCGCCCACCAGTTGCACCACGAGTGCGTCCAGGGCGGGCACCAGCGCGCGCACCACGAGAGTCTCGGTGCCGCGCCGTGCCCCGGCGTCGTCGACGATCCGGATGCCGGCCGCGTCGGCAGCCAGCCGCCGGGCGGCCTGCGGGTCGGAGGTGAGCAGCCGGTAGTCGAGTTCACGGTTCTCGGCGGCCAGCTTGCCGAGCGGGCCGGAGAAGACGACCCGTCCGGTGGCGATGACGGTGACGTCGGAGCACAGTGCCTGGAGGTCGTCCATGCGGTGGCTGGAGAGAACGACACTGGTTCCGTCCGCCGCGAGCCGGTTGAGGACACCGTGTACGTGCTTCTTGCCGGCCGGGTCGAGGCCGTTGGACGGTTCGTCCAGCACGAGCAGCCGGGGCTTGGTGAGCAGGGCTGCGGCGAGCCCGAGTCGCTGACGCATACCGAGGGAGAAGCCGCGGGCCTGGTCGTCGGCGACGTCGGTGAGCCCGACCTGGTCGAGCACGTCGTCGACCCCCGCCGTCCTGGCGTCGCGGCCGCGGAGAGCGGCCAGCGAGGTGAGGTTCTGTCGGGCGGTGAGCGAGGGGTAGAGACCGGGCCCGTCCACGAAACCTGAGACACCGTCGGGAGCGTCGAGTGTCCGCCGGACCGGCGTGCCCAGGATTTCGAGGCGGCCGCTGTCGGCGACGGCCAGGCCCAGCAGGAGACCGAGCAATGTCGTCTTGCCGGCGCCGTTCGGTCCCACCAGGCCGTGTATCTGCCCCTGCGCCACATCCAGATCGACGCCGTCGAGCGCGACGACGTCGCCGAAGCATCTGGTGATCCCGCGAGCCCGGACTGCGAGAAGTGTGTCCATGAGTCCCTTCTTCGAGTCCCTTCTTCCGAAACCTTCAGGGACCTTAGGGACAGCGCACAACGCAGGCACAGACGGCCGGTTGAACCCTCATGGAACGAATCGTCAAGGCGTCGTAAGCCCGGGGTGCACAAAACGGCTGTCGTCGAACCAGACTTGGGCATCCCGGGAAGTCGAGCGACCTGGTGTGAACCTGTGGTCAGCTTCCCGTTTCCCGGTCACCGGAGACGGGCAGCGGGCCGTGCGGGCGCCCGGCGGTCAGGGCAGTGTCCAGAACCGGACCGTGACGAGGTAGAAGACGACGGCCCAGAAGGCCATCGCCACCGCGACGACACCGAGGCCACGGAGGTTGGTTCTCAGCGCCGGTTCGTCCGGCGGTGGCCGCAGCCATCGCCCGAGCAGCGGGTTCACGTAGTACGGCATGGTCAGGAAGCTCATGATGAAGCTCGACAGCAGGTTGCCCACGAGCAGGCTGATCCAGAGCCGCATGTGCAGCGGGGACAGAGCGAGCGTCAGCAGCACGACGGTCGGGTACAGGCCGACCCAGATGGCGAGGGAGGTCCTGGTCTCGGAGGGCGGCGGCGGTGCCTCCCTGCCATTGCCCTGGAAGGCGAACCAGCTGCCGAACGAGTTGTCGATCGTACGCAGTTTGAAGTCGCTGAACCTCTCGCCCTCGGCCAGGATCCGCTGCCGTTGGGGCGACGTCAGCCAGGCGTCGAGGTGCTCGGCGCTGTCGTAGCGGTAGAGCGTGGTCCATTCCTCCTGGAGCCCCTCGATGGGGCGGAAGAGCTCGGTTCCGCGAAACCCCTCGAACTTGCTCTCCTCCTCGACCATGCGCTGCTGCCAGTCCAGGAAGTCGTCGACCTGGTTCGGGGGAACGCGGTGCGTGACCACCACGGTGACCAGCGGATCCAGGGACTGGGTGCCGCTGCTGACCACCTGCTGGGTCGCCGGTCCGTCGAAGTACTTGGCGCCGACGTCGAGATACGTCTGCCTGGTCCCGCTGTTGATCCACGCCTGCAGGTGCGCCACCGAGTCGAACCGGTACACGACGACCCAGTCGGGTTGCAGCGCCGTCGGCCGGGAGACCTCGGCGCCGAGGAATCCTGGGTAGTAGGCGGCCGCGCCGTTGAGGCCTTCCTGCCACGACTCGAACTCCTGGTCCATCCCGGGCAGGACCTTCTGGCCGATGATCGCCGTCGCCGCGGAGGCCACGTTCTTCTCGGTGTTCATGGTGGCTCAACCTGCCGACACCGACTGCTCCGCGGGGAGTCGGCCGTAAATGCGTTCCGGAGTCAGCGGCAGCGCACGGTAGCGGACGCCCGTGGCGTCGTGCACCGCGTTCGCGAGCGCGGGGGCGACCGGGTTGATGCAGCACTCCGCCATCCCCTTCCCCCGCATCGGCCCCACCGAGTCCGCCGAGCCCACCAGGAGGACCTCGGTACGGGGAATGTCGGCGTAGGCGGGGATGCGGTAGTTCCGAAGGTTCGGGTTGACCATGACGCCGCTCTCGTCGACGTGATGGTTCTCGGTCAGCGCGAAGCCGAGTCCCTGGGCGACGCCGCCCTCCACCTGTCCCCGGACCTGCGCCGGGTTGATGATGACCCCCGCGTCCGCCGCGTGCACGCTGTACAGGATCCGTATCTCACCCGTCACGCGGTGCACGGCGACCCGGAACCCCTGCGTGTTGGAGGTGACGCTCCGGGGCGAGCCGTACGCCTTGCGCGCGGCGGTGAAGCGGATTCCACGTCTCCGGGCCAGCGCGACGAGTTCGGCCAGCGACACCCGCCGGTCCCCGCAGACGACTCCGTCGTCGTCCATCGTGCACATGACGACATGGACGCCCGTGTGCGCCGCGGCGAACTCCAGGATGCGGTCACGTACGGCATTGGCAGCCCGCAGCACCGCGTTGCCCGCCACGAAGAGGCCCGCGCTCGCGAAGGCACCGGTGTCGAAGCCCGTGCGGTCGGTGTCGGACTGCACCAGACGGATCCGTGACGGCGTCGTGCCCAGCTGGTTGGCTGCGATCTGGACATGGGCCGTGGAGGTTCCCTCACCGAACTCGACGGTCCCGACGGCCACTTCGTAGATGAGATCGTCGCCCAGCGTGACCCAGGCCTCGGAGAGGTGTTCCGTCGGGGGCGCGGTCTCGTGGAGGGAACTCGCCACGCCGGTTCCGACGAGCCACCCGGGTCCGGGGGCCGGCCGGCCGGCCGTGCGGGCCAGGGCGTCACCCACCAGGTCGATGCATCTGGCGAGTCCGTCCTCGGTGAAGATCACGTCGTCCGGTCCGTCGTGCAGGGCGACCAGGGGCTCACCCGGCCGCACGATGTTGCGCCGGCGCAGTTCCAGCGGCTCGATGTGCAGGGCGCGGGCCAGTTCGTCCATGGCCGACTCCACGGCGAACGCCGGCTGCGTCATGCCGTAGCCGCGCAGCGCCCCGCTCGGCACCGTGTTCGTGTAGACGGAGTACGCGTCGTACTTCTTGTTGGGGCAGCGGTAGATCATGACGGCAGCCCCGCCCGCGTACAGCGTCTCGCCGCCGTGGTTGCCGTAGGCGCCGGTGTTCGACACGTTGCGCACCTGGAAGGCGGTGAGCGTTCCGTCGGCCTTCGCTCCGAGCCTGACCGTCAGGGTCATCGGGTGCCGCGGCGAGGCCGTGGTGAACTCCTCCTCGCGGGTGAACTCGAGACAGGTGGGCCGCCCGGTGTCCAGGGTGGCGAGCGCGACCAGGTCCTCCGTGATCACCTCCTGCTTGCCGCCGAATCCGCCGCCGACGCGCTTGCAGAACACCCTGACCTGGTCCGGGCGCAGCGCGAACAGGTACTCCAGTTTGACCTTCGCGATCGACGGTGACTGGGAACTGGTGCGGACGTTCAGCCGCCCGTCCTGCATCCAGGCGATCGAACCGTGGGTCTCCAGATGCGCGTGCTGCACCCGCGGGGAGAAGTACGTGCCTTCGTGGATCACGTCGGCCGCCGCGAATCCCGCTTCGACGTCGCCCACGTGCGAGTGGAGTTCGATCAGGATGTTGTGGACCGGGTCACGGACGAACGGATCGTCGGATCCGTGCAGTTGGGGTGCGCCCTCGGCCATCGCCGCCTCGGGCTCGAACACCGCCGGCAGCACCTCGTACTCGACCGCGAGACGCCGGCAGCCCTCCTCGGCCGCCCCGACCGTGTCGGCCAGGACCGCGGCGACGCGCTGGCCGGCGAAGCGGACCGTGTCGTCGAGGATGTAGGTGTCGTCCGGGTCGACCAGGTGGTCGGTGTGGATCGCCGTGGTGAAGCGTCTGCGGGGTACGTCCTGCCAGGTGTAGACCCGGTGCACGCCGGGCACCGCGAGGGCGGCGCTCTTGTCGATCGAGAGGATCCGGGCGTGCGCGTGGGGTGAGTGCAGCAGCTTGAGGTGCAGCATGCCGTCGATCCGCGTGTCCATGGTGAACTCGGCGTGCCCCGTCACCACGTCGTGGCCCGCGGGCGCGCCGACGCTCGTCCCGACGGCCTTGCCCGGTGCCGCCGTCTGCACCGCGCCGACGCCCTTCACGGCGTCCTCGATCGCCCGGTATCCGGTGCAGCGGCAGAGGTTGCCCTTCAACGCCCGTGGCAGATCCGCCTTCTGGTCCTCGGTGAAGGTCGCTGACGTCATGATCATTCCTGCGGTGCAGAAACCGCACTGGAACCCCGGGGCGTCCTCGAACTGCCGCTGCATGGGGTGCGGGGCGCCGGGCCGCCCCAGGCCCTCGATCGTGGTCACCTCCCGGCCGTCGGCGCGGAACGCGGGGGTGATGCAGCTGTGTACCGGGGCGCCGTCCAGCCACACCGTGCAGGCGCCGCAGTCGCCCGCGTCGCACCCCTTCTTGACGCCGAAGTGGCCGAGTTCGCGCAGGAAGGTGCGCAGGCACTGACCGGGAGCCGGCTCCCGGTCGTATTCCCTGCCGTTCACGAGGTAGCTCATGCCAGGTCCCCAGCCGTGAGTTCGCGGCAGATCTCCTCGGCGAAGTGCCGTGTCAGATGCCGACGGTGGTCAGGGGTCCCGTTGGGATCGGCGAACCAGACGTCGGCCGGCAGGGCATCGATGCTCTGCCGCAGGGTTCGGGCATCGGGCAGGGAGTCGAAGGCCATGCGCACCGGCCGCGTGGTGCCGGCGGTGATGGTGAGCAACAGGTCGTTCGCTCCCGGTCGTTGCGTGCCGACGAGGAACACCGTCGAACGGCCGAGCCGGGTCAGTGTGAAACGACGGTGCGCGGTGCGTCGGCGCAGCGCGTGCTCCGGAATGGTGATGCGCCGAAGGATCTCCCCGGGGGCGAGGACGTTGCGGTGGTCGCCCGTGACGAAATCGAGGGCGTCCACAAGACGTACGGAGCCGTCGGGCGCCCACAGCTCGTACTGCGCCTCCAGCGCGACCGTCAACGTGATCATCGGGCCGGCGGGCAGGGACATGCAGATGTTTCCGCCGACGGTCGCCGCGTTCCAGACCTTGAACGAGGACAGGAACGCCTCACAGCTCTGGCGGAAGAGAATTGCGGCGGTCCAGCCCTCCGGCCAGGGAAAGGCGTACAGGTCGCGAATGGTGCAGGTGGCGCCGATCTCCAGACCCTCGTCCGACGGAACGAGAGGCTCCCAGCGCAACGCCGTCAGGTCGACCAGCCGTCGCAGGTCCGGCTGCTCCGTGGAATAGAGCCATGTCCCGCCTGCGAGCCAGGCGTCACCCTCGTGCCAGTCCCGGCCCGGCCGCTCGGACGGTCGCCGGACTACTTCGGTGATGGTGTTGAGGTCCATGGAAACCGGCCTACGGGGAGAACGGACCTACGGGCCACGAGAGACAAGCGGGCACACGCATATTTGTGACATTTTATCGCAGCATGCGGATGAGGGCCCGGCCGAAAACAACCGAAAGTATCCGATAAGCAGCAGACAGTCACGTGCGAGTCCATGGAGCGCCGCTGACATGAGCCAGAAGATTCACCAGTAAAGGACCCAGCCGTCCTACGGGGAGATCAGGGCGCTCGCCCTCCAGGCCGAGGACTGCGGCTTCGACTTGGTCTGGGTCTTCGACCACCTGCTGTTCCGCGACGCCCAGGGACCGAGCGAGGGTATCTGGGAGTGCTGGACGGTGTTGTCGGCCCTGGCCGAGGCGACGGATCGTGTGGAGCTCGGCACCCTCGTGCTGTGTACCGCCTTCCGCAACCCCGCGGTGCCGGCCAAGATGGCCGTGACCCTCGACGAAGTCAGCCGGAGCCGACTCGTTCTCGGCCTCGGATGCGGATGGCACGCCCCGGAGTTCGAGGCGTTCGGCATCCCCTTCGACCACCGGGTCGACCGTTTCGAGGAAGCGCTGCAGATCATCCTCGCGCTGCTGCGGTCGGGCCGGGCAGACTTCTCGGGACGTCATCATCGGCTGCGCGACGCAGAGTTGCGCCCCCACGGTCCGCGCCCCGGCGGTCCACCCGTCCTGGTGGGGGCGCGCGGCCCCCGGATGACCGCGCTCGCGGCCCGGTACGCCGACCTGTGGAACGCCTGCTGGTTCGGCTCCCCCTCAGGTGCCGAGGCGACCCTGGCCCGGGTGCGGCAGACCTGCCTGCGCGAAGGACGCGATCCGGCGACGCTGGGCATCACTCTCGGCGTCAACGTCCGGGTGACGGACGGCACTCGGTCCGACGCCGACGGCGCGGCACCATCGGCGGCCGACGTCCTCGGCGGCTCACCGCAGGACGTCGCGGACGGCCTCCTGAGGTACGCGTCGCTCGGCGTGGACCACCTGGCCCTCAACCTCAATCCGCACCACAGGGACACACAGCGGCAACTGGCCGCTGCGTTGCGGTTGTACCGCGCGGCGTCCCGTCCGACGACAGGAGTGCTGAACACATGACCTGGACCATCGACGAGTCAAGGGTTCGGCCGTTCCTCACGGCCGCCGAGCGGCACGATGTCCCGGCGCTGCTGTGGAACGCCCTGCAACCGGGCCGGGCCTTCCCCGGCACGGACCTGAAGCGGCAGATCTCCTCACCCTGCCGGTCCGGCTGCCCGCGGCAGGCGGCGGCCTGAACCCCTGGGAGGTGAGCCACGACCAGTTCCGGCATGCGCTGGAGAAGGGCTGGATCGAGTCCGTGGCCGATCTCAGTCGCTTCCACGCCAGGCGGTACGTCCCTTCCACGGTCGGCCGCATGGTGATCCACTCCGGCCACACACTGCACCAGGTCGCCCCCAGTACCCGCGTCGAGCCCAACGACGAACGGCTCACCCTCCAGGGGCACGGCGTGTGGTGCGACGGCCGGTGGCTGCTGTACTGGTGACGGCGGCGCCTTCGGCGGTCACGGTGGAGGCGTCGAGGATCCTGCCGCTGGGCCCGCCTGCCTGATCACGCGCGGACTACCGGTCCCGGAAGCGGTCCTCGAGCATTTCGACGAGACCGGGGATCACCCCGTCGGGTGACGGGCTGTAGTGCGGCACGGCCCAGCGTGTGATCTTGGCGTCGATGAGCGTGGGCCGGCCGGAGACCAGTGCCGCGCGGAAGGCCTCCTCGAACTCGTCGAGCGTCTCCACCCGGTGGCCGTCGGCGCCGCAGGCCCGCGCGTACGACGCGAAGTCCGGATTCCGGAACTCGACGAGAGCGGACTCGCCGTAGGTGGCGACCTGGAACATCTTGATCAACTTGAATTCCGCGTCGTCGAAGATGACCCAGATGACGGGAATGCTGTTCTCGACGGCGGTCATCAACTCGAAGCCGGACAGCGAGTAGCAGCCGTCGCCGCAGCCGACGACGACCGTCCGCTCCGGGTGCGCGACCTTGAGGCCGATGGCTCCGTTGACGTGACCGGCCATCGGCCCGAAGGCCCCGGCCTTGCGGAAGTTCTGGCCCTCCTCCAGCTCCGCGTAGTACCCGAGCCAGGCCAGATGGGCCCCGGCGTCCGCGAGCAGCACGCCCTGCGGCGGCAGCATCCGGCCGATCGCCTGCGCGAGCTGCGCGGGGTGGATCTTCCCGGTCAGGTGGGTGACATGCCGAGCCTCGTAGTCCTGGCTGTCGACCTTCACCGGCGGTACTTCACCGACCCGCTTCGCCAACGCGTCGACGAGGGCAGCCACCGCCGGGCGCGCGTCGGACAACAACGCGTAGTCGGGCCGATAGGCCTTCCGGAATTCCGTCTCGGCGATGTTCACCTGGATGAGCAGCTTGTTCTCGAACAGGTCCGCGCGGTAGTTGAACGTGGCGTGCTGGCCGAGGGAGTTTCCGATGCACAGCACGATGTCGGCCTCGCGGAAGGCCTTCCACGCGCTGGAGTGACCGCTGTCCGCGAAGACTCCCACCGCGAGCGGGTGTCCCTCCGACACGATGCCCTTGCCGTCCAGGGTGGTGAGAAGCGGTATCTGAAACCGCTCGATCAGGTGCTTTATCTCCGGTCCGGCTCCGGAGCGGACCGCTCCGAATCCGACCAGCGCCACGATCCGTTTCCGCCGCCCGATGGCGTCGGCCAGTACGGAGGCGATCTCCTCGACCCTCGCCGGGTCGGGCCGCACGGGCGCCACGTCGAGCCGTACGGGCCGGAAGTTCGTCACCTCGACGCCGTGCTCGGTCAGGTCTTCGGGCACATGGATGTGCACCGGGCCCGGCCTTCCCTCGAACGCGAGGTTGACTGCCTCCTCCAGGACGTCACAGGTGTCTGCCACGTCGGTGAGCAGGAACGACTTCTTGGTCGTGGCCGCGAACATGGCCTGGGAGTCGGGAGTGCGGTTCAGTCCGGAGGTCTCGTTGAGCGAGCCCCATCCGCGCCATTTCATCCGCGCGTATCCGGAGACGGCGAGGACCGGGTACGAGTCGGACATCGCCACGGCCAGCCCGGAGAACAGGTTGAACGCCCCGGGCCCCGCCGTGGCGAAGCAGAACCCCAGTTGTCTGGTGTACATGGCGTAGCCGCAGGCCATGAACGAGGCGGCCTGTTCGTGTCGCGTGATGACGGGCCGGATCTGCCGCGAGTGCTTCAGGGCCAGCATCAGGCCGGCGGCGTTCTCCCCGGCGCCGCCGAAAGCGGCGCGTACACCGATTCCTTCCAGGCCCTTGACGATGGCCTCGTACACCCTCATGGTTCTTCTCCTCCGTACTGGCGGTCGACGGCGGAGTTCTCGCGCGCCGCTCAGCTGGAGCTCGTGGTACCCGCGCCTCGGCGAGTCACCACTGTGCGGGGTCACCCGTGGGCACACGGGCGCACATCCCTCTTCCGTCAGCGTAGAACAGGGTTGCCGCGCAGGCATCCGGTCCCACGGCCACAGCCGCCGTCGGCCTGGCACTTCCTGCCACACGCCGCGCGTGCGGGGGCCGTCGCGAAATGCGAGCGGCGCCGGGTTGCGCGAACATGGTCGAGTGGCCCGGCGGTGAGGAGACCCGCCGGCTGCCCCTCCTCGACCGGAGGCTCCGTGCCGCTCCACCCCCGCCGGAGGATGGAGGATCCCGTATGACGGAGACCGGCATCCGCCGACGGCGCTGCGGCGCGGCCGACTGCATCGACGCGGCCATCGAGATCCGGCCGACGCGATGCCCGACGCATCATCAGCAACGCCCGCGACGGCGGTCTCCGGCAGGTCACGGCGTCCGCGGCGGGACGCGCGGGCGGTGGCGCGAACCTGCGTAGGAAAGGCATGGCGCAACCATGAGCAACGCAGAACAGTACGAGCGGTACGAGGGCGGCAGCGCGGAGGCCGAGCGGCTGGTCTTCGAGGAACTCGCCAAGGAACTGATGCGTGTCCAGGTGCGGAACAGGAAGTCCAGCGGGGCGGCGTCCTTCGCCAGGACCTTCCATGCGAAGCCGGTGCTCGGTGTGGAGAACGCCCGGCTGAGAATCCACGACCAGGTGCCGCCCGATCTGCAGACCGGCTTCGTCCGGCCCGGTGCCGAGTACCCGGTCACCGTCCGGCTGTCCAACGCCAGTGGCGCCCCGCAGGCCGACTCCCTGCCCGACATGCGCGGCGCGGCGCTCCGCGTCGAGGCATCCGACGGCACGCACGACCTTCTCATGACGAACTTTCCGGTGTCCCACGCCCGCAACGCCCGTGAGTTCGTGGCGTTCGCCAGAACGATGGCGGGCGCCCGCACCCGCCCACAGAAGGCGTTCGCACTGTTCGTCAAGTTGCCCTTCGCCGTCGGCTGGTCCACCGCCGCCCGGATGCGCCGAAACGTGCGGGCCGGAGCGCGCGGCGATGTGCGCAGCCCGGCCCTGGAGACGTACTGGAGCCGCGGCGCCATCCTGTGGGGCGAGGCCGGGCCGGTGCGCTACCAGTTGCGCCCCGTGCGGGGCGCACCCGACGCGCCCGCACCACCCAGCGCCGACCCGGACCAACTGAGCCGCGAGCTCGCGCAGCGCCTGGCCCGCGGCGACATCGCCTTCGAACTGCTCGTACAGCGGTATGTCAACGAGGCGATCACCCCCGTCGAGGACGGCTCGGTGGAATGGCGGGAGGACATCGCACCCGCGCTGCCCGTGGCCACCCTGACCGTCCCCCGCCAGGACGTGGCCGGCGCCGAGGCTCGCACGGCCGCGCGCCGGATCGAGGAGCTGGCGTTCAATCCCTGGCACACCACGGAGGAGTTCCGTCCGCTGGGCAATCTCAACCGTGCCCGCAAGGCCGCCTACCAGGCGAGCAGCTCGCAGCGGCTGGGCTACCGCTTCACCACCGACGAGCCCCGGCGCAACAAGCTGTTGAGCGCTCCCGTCGGTGCCGCCTTCCGCGTCCTCAACCGGCGGGTGCCCTGGTACCGGCTGCCGTTGCCGGCCGGCCTGCTCAACCTCGTCTTCCTGCGCAAGACGTTGCGTACGAAGAACCTCATCGACACGGATCACCACGAGGCACCGCCGCGGCCCGTCCCGGTGCCGCCCCCGATCGACGAGTCGCTGCGGGTCGCCCGCAGTTACGACGGCACGTTCAACGACCTGTCCGCACCCGCGATGGGAGCCGTGGGCGCGGCCTTCGGCCGCAACATGCCACCGGTGCTGCGCCCGGACCTGTTCGACGAGCCCAGCCCGTACGAGGTCAGCAGGCTGCTGCTGCACCGCGACACGTTCCTGCCCGCCCGGTCCCTGAACCTGCTCGCCGCCGCCTGGATCCAGTTCCAGGTGCACGACTGGGTCAACCACAGTCGCTACCCGACGGGTACCTCCAGCGTGGAGGTACCGCTCCCGCCGGACGTCGAATGGCACAACACCCCGGGCGGTCCCGCGGAACACATGATGCGCTTCGCCGAGAACGTGTCGATGACAGGCGACGGCGCGCCGGTCCACTTCGCCGACTCGGCCTCCCACTGGTGGGACGGCTCGGAGCTCTACGGCGGCGACGAGAAGGCCGCCCGCTCCCTGCGCGACACCGACGGCGGCGCGGGCCTGCGCCTGGAGGACGGACATCTGCCGCTCGGCCCGAACGGCATCCCGCTGACCGGGGTCCGCGAGAACTGGTGGCTGGGCCTCAGCCTGATGCACACCCTCTTCGCCAGGGAGCACAACGCGGTGTGCGCGGCGCTGCGTCGCGAGTATCCGCGCATGGACGAGGAGCGCGTCTACCACACGGCACGGCTCGTCGTGTCCGCGCTCATCGCCAAGATCCACACGGTGGAGTGGACACCGGCGATCCTCGCCACCGAGGCGATCGACATCGCGCTGAAGACCAACTGGCAGGGCCCGCCCGCGAAGTGGCTGGAACGGCTGGGGCTGTGGCTCTTCGAGGCGCACTCGCTGACCGGTATCCCCGAGACCGTGCCCGACCACCACGGCGCGCCCTACTCCCTCACCGAGGACTTCGTCACCGTCTACCGGATGCATCCGCTGATCCCGGACGACTTCGAGATCTGCGACCACCGCATCGGACGGCGGCTGGACATCCTCGCCTTCGACGACGTGCAGGGCGCCGCGGCCGAGCCACTCATCCGCAAGACCGGCCTGCCGGACTCGCTGTACTCGTTCGGCATCGCCCATCCCGGTGCGATCACGCTGCACAACTTCCCCCGCGCGCTGCAGCACTTCGAGCGGGACGGGGAAATCATCGACCTGTCCGTCGTCGACCTGGTACGGACCCGGCGACGCGGTGTGCCCCGTTACAACGACTTCCGGGCCGGCCTGCACAAGGAGCGGATCCGCCGCTTCGAGGACCTGACGGCCGAGCCCGGGACGCTGGCGCGGCTGAAGGAGCTCTACCGCTCGGTCGACGAGATCGACACCATGGTCGGGCTGTTCGCGGAGAACCCGCCGACCGGATTCGGATTCAGCGACACGGCCTTCCGCGTCTTCATCCTGATGGCGTCCCGGAGGCTGCAGAGCGACCGTTTCCTCACGGTGGACTACCGCCCCGAGCTCTACACGCCGCTCGGCATGGACTGGATCGAGCACAGCGGCATGACCGAGGTCATTCTGCGGCACTGCCCGGAGCTGGCGAGCTTCCTGCCCCGCGACGCGAGCGCCTTCGCACCGTGGCGGCCGGTGCTGACTCCGCCGAACGGTGCCCACGGCACGGAGTCCTGAGTCAGACGGTGTTCCAGAGGCGGTGCCCGTTCCTGGGGCAGTGCCCGTTCCTGAGGCAGTGGCTGTTCCTGAGGCAAGGAGAGGACGGACCATGACGGTGTCCACCCGCCATCGGGGGCTCGAAGCGCTGCTGGCGCGGCCGCTCCTGGAGACCATCTGGCGACGGCGCACCCACCGGGTCGGCCGGGGTGCGGCCGTCCCTGCCGGCTCGATGAGCTACAGCTCGTCCGACGTACCGCTACCGCTCGGTGAGCTGGAGGAGGCGGTGCTGATCGCCCTCACCGGCTGCACCGGGCTCACCATGCCGGACCGGCCGTTCGAGGATCCGCGCGACGGCAAGCCCATCATGGCCAAACCGAACCTCAACATGACCGGCCGCACGGCAGGCAGCCCCGACAACGCGCAGGGCACCCACTTCTTCATGATCAACGACAGTGGCACCTACTATCTGCGCAAGCTGCCGCCGTCCCCGGACGCCTCCTTCGAGCCCGGTGCACTGGTCGAGCGGGCCAGGCAGGCCAAGGTGCGGGTTCTGGACCACCGCCTGGACGTCGCCGAGGGCATGCGCGACTTCCCGGCCTACCTGGACTCCAACCGTGTGCTGTCCAACCTGCCGGGCAGCACCGTCTTCCTGCCGGTCGTCGACCTCTCGCACCAGTACATCAACGGCCTGATGTACCTGCTCACCCAGCCGGACGGGGCCCGGCCCACGCTGGTCGACGACCGCAACTTCTACCGCCCCGCCGGAGTGCGCACATGGGTGCGCAACGGCTTCCTGAACAAGGACCTCAAGCTTCCGCTGGGTGTGCTGGGCCCGCTGCGGACCCAGATCGAGGCCGAGCTGCTGCTGCAGAACCTCATGCTGACCGCGGACGCCATGGGACTCGGCGCGTGGATCCATGCCTCGATCAACCCCCAGATCATGCTGGGTGACCCGAAGTTCTCCGCCCGGTACGGACGGATGCTGGGCTTCGACTTCGTCACCCCCCGCTGGCGCCCGCTGGACCTCCCGCGCTGGCAGCTGCCGCTGCCCCGGTTCGCGACCGCACGGTCCCATCCGGTCGGGCTCAGCGTCGACGGCGAACCGCTGATCACAGCGGCCTGTCCCCCGTACCACGCGTCGATGTCGGAGGCCGTGGACGCGGTCGTCCAGGCGAAGTTCGGTCCGAAGGGCATCTATCACGACAAGGACCTCTTCACGGGCATCTACCGCGACGACTACGGGCAGCGCTACCTCGCCGAGGCCCGGGAGTACGACCAGCGGGTGATCGAGTGCGCCCGCGACGTGTGCGAGTACATCCACGCCACGCACGGCCGGTTCCCCGCACACGTCGACGCCATTCAGGTGCCCGGCATCTGGCTCCAGACGCACCATCCCGAACTCGGTTACTACGAACGATTCTTCCGGGACGGCCTGACCGAGGCGCACAGGGAGCACGCACGGCGGTGGGACACCTGACGCCTCAGAACTACGACGTTCCACCCCATGCCCCCTGACCTGCACATTCATACGGTATGGCGGGTCATCGCAGCTCGGCTGCGCGTCGATCGCGACCGGATGGGCATTTCAGATTAAATCATGCCGTATATAAGATCATCGACATATCGGCGTGGTTGATAGTGACTCTGGCATATCCGACATTACGCTGCCGCTGTTGACCAGCGACATCGAAAGGAATGCCGTGCCCCTCAAGCTCCACCACGGCCGTCGGCCGGCCGCGAAGCCTGCGCTCCCGCGCTTGAAGTCCCGTGTCGGCGGACGCCCGGGACGGCTGTGGACCGCCGCCGTAGCCGGGGCCCTGCTCGCCGGGCTGAGTCCGGTGGCGGCCGGTGCGCCACAGGCCGCCGCCGCGACAGGACACAAAGACGATCCGACGCAGTACTGGAACAAGGTCCTGCTCCAGACATTCCGCAATGCGCGGGGCTGGGACGCCTCGCCCGGCAAACTCTCCAGGTCCGGGGCGGTGGTCTTCGCGGCGATCTACAACGCGGAGAGCGCCTACCAGTACACGTACGGAACCCTGAAGTACGAGCCGTACCTCAACCGGCCGCTGAAGTACGCCGACAAACACTCGCGGCCGGGCAAGGACGAGGAGGAGCGGCTGATCGACCGCACGGCGTACAAGATCATCTCGCAGCTGTACCCGGGCGACCAGGCGTACATCGACGCCCAGTACAGGGCCCGGACCGGCAGCTCCCCCCACTCCTACGACCCCCTCGACCGCCTGGTGGTCGACCCCGTGGTGAGGCAGATCAACAAAGCCCGGGCGGGCGACGGTTCGGACAACTCGGCGGTCTACAGCGGTGACACCACCACACCCGGGGCCTGGCGGCCGACGGGTGAAGCGGACTGCAAGAAGCCGAGCGACGCGGTGACCCCGAACTGGGGCAAGGTGAAGCCGTTCGTGCTCCGCTCCGGCTCGCAGTTCCGGCCTCCCACTCTGCGCGGCTTCACTTCCTACGCCGATCTGGTGGCCAGCCCGGAGTACGCGAGCCAGCGCGACGAGGTGCGACGGGTCGGCGCCGTCGACTCCACCGAGCGCACCTACGATCAGACCGTCGTCGGCTGGTTCTGGGACCACGATCTCGACGGCACCTACCACCCCCCGGGGCAACTGCTCGAACTGACCGGGATCGTCGCCAAGAAGTTCAAGCTCGACACTTACGAGACCACCCACTTGTTCGCGCTGTCGGCACTGTCGTTGGCGGACGCCGGGATCGCGGCCTGGGACAGCAAGTTCGACTCCCCGATCAACGAGTGGCGCCCGGTGTCCGCGATCCAGGCGACGGGCGGCGCGAACGCGACCTGGGAGCCTCTCAGCTCGGACCGTTCAGGGGCACCGTTCACCCCGTGCTTCCCCGCCTGGACGTCCGGGCACGCCAACTTCACGGCCGCGTGGGCAACCGCGATGAAGCACTTCTTCGGCCGTGACAACGTCTCGTTCGTCGCACATTCCGAGGACCCGCACACACTCGAGGCGTACCGCCAGATGAAGAGCTTCAGCCAGGTCGCCCAGGAGGGCGAGTTCAGCCGACTCTGGCTGGGCGTGCACTTCCGCTGGGACGCCGAGGACGGGAGGGGGATCGGTACCAACGTCGCCGACTACGTGTTCGCCAACGCGCTGCTGCCGACACGATCGGGCCATCCGCATCAGCAGTGAACCGACACCGTGACCCACGCCTGGGGCGCGGGGGTGACAGGCCCGGCCGTCACCCCCGCCTGCGGCCGGATCGGCGGCCCGGGTGACGGACGTTCGCCGATCGTCCTCACGGGAATCGCCTCACGATCGCCGACGTGATCGCATCCGGTGTGTGTTCCTGGATGAAGTGCCGCGCACGTGGCAGCTCGACCACGTCCAGATCGGTGAAGGCGGCACGCATCCTCGGGATACAGGCGTGCGGACGGAAGACCAGGTCCTGCATCCCCTGCGTGTGTGTCTGAGCTGTTTGGCGGTGAGTCTCTCGTCCTTTCGCGTGGTGGGTCTGGCGCGTGCGCGGCCGACGGGGACGGCACCGGTCGACCATCGGTGAACTGGCCGATGGATCGCAGGAGGAGCCTGCGGCCGCTGCGTGAGGGTAGGTCGCTGTGATCGACAGGCGGGACGTGCTGCGAGCAGGTGTGCTGGGCGGCGTCGGTGGGGCGCTGGGGCTGCACGCACCGGAGAGTGCGTCGGCGGCACCCGAGGCAGTGGGGCCGGTCGGCGCTCGGGACTGGAAGCGGTTGGCTGACGCACTGTCCCCCGGCGCTACCCTCTACCGGCCGTACGGCTCCGAATACGTGTCGCTGGCCGTGCCGTTCAACCACAGGTACGCCGGAGTTCTGTCTGCCGGAATCGTCGCCTGCGCGACCACCGGGGACGTGTCCGAGGCGATCCGCTGGGCTCGCGCGGTAGGGCTGCCCGTCGTACCGCGCTCCGGGCTGGGACACAACTACGCCGGGTATTCCACCACCACGGGCCTGTTGCTGAACATGGCCCGCATGAAGAGCATCGTCACCACCCCGACGCCGGGCGATGCCCGCTCTCGGGTCTACGGGCCGATGAAGGTCGTGCACGACGCCGGTACCGTCACCGTGGGGGCCGGCGTCACCAATGGCGACCTGCATCCGCTGTTGGAGGACCACGGCATGTTCGTGCCGACCGGTCGCTGCCCCAGCGTCGGGGTCGCAGGGCTGGTGCTCGGCGGTGGCATCGGCTTCAGCGACAAGATGTTCGGCCTGACGTGCGACCGGCTCGTCGCCACGACCGTCGTGCTCGCCGACGGACGCACGGTCAAGGCCGGCAAGGACACGCACTCCGACCTGTTCTGGGCCTGCCGCGGCGGAGCCGGCAACAACTTCGGTGTCCACACCTCGTTCACCTTCCAGTACGAGCAGTTCAAGGGCGCCGTGGGCTTCTACCAGCTCCGCTGGAGTCTGGACTCCGCGCTGCCGGTGATCGCCGCCGCGCAGCACATCGCCCAGGACACCGCGAACGACAAGCGCTTCCATCTACGTCTGGGCATCGGGACCAACGGGACGACCAGGACGCAGATCCATGCGAACGCCAACGTCAACGCCATCGGCCAGTTCTACGGCACCGTCCAGGAACTGCGTGCCGTCCTCGACCCGCTGCTCACGATCGGCACGGCCGGGGAACGCGCCCGCAACCGCGCTTCCGTCCGTCAGGTCACGCCCGGTGAAGCGAGCGAACTGCTGAGCGCCACCACACCGATCGATCGCTTCGCCACCAAATCGGCGATCCTGGACTCCCACACCCTCCTGACCGATCAACAGGTCGGCGCGGCAGCCGATCGCCTGCTGAAGTGGCCGGGCAGCAACAACGAGGACGGAGCGGGGTTCGCCATGTTCGCCCTCGGCGGTGAGATCAACCAGGTGGCGCCGAACGCGACCGCGTTCGTGCACCGCAACGACCTCTTCGTCTTCGCCGCCGAGACCTCGTGGGCGGACTACGACCGCCCCGACGTCGCCGAAGCCAACCTCCACTGGCTCAAGCAGTTCTACGACGACATCTTCCCCGGCAAGTCGCCCGCACAGGCATACCAGAACTTCCCCGACCCGACGCTGAAGAACTGGCGGGAGGCCTACTACGGCACGAACTACCGCCGCCTGGTCGAGGTGAAGCGGAAATACGACCCGAGCGGCTTCTTCCACTACCCGCAGGCGATCGGCACGAGTTGAGCCCGGACGGCGAGGTTTCTCATGCTTGGAAATCCTCGCCGGCGTAGACATGGACGGGCCCTGGTCACCCAGGACCCGTCTCACCCCACGGGACGCGCGGGGTCGTCAGGCGGTCAGTCCGTCACGACCACAGTTGGTAGACATTTCCGTCGTTGCACTCGTGCGTGTAGACCTTGTTGTCGTCGTTGGCGTCGAGGCATTCGCCGGTAGCCACGTTCTGCAGTTTCCAGCCGTCACCGGTATTGATCTCGTGCCAGCGCTGGTAGTTGTTCTGGCCGCTGCTGCAGGCCTCCACGTAGGCGTCGTGGTCGGTGTACCCGGCGAGGCAGGAGCCCGGGACCTCCGCCATCCGCTCGATCCAGACGTCGCCTCCGACATTGATGTCATGCCACTTCGCGGCGCCGAACGAGCAAGGGTAGAGGCCCACGTTGTTCCAGCCGAGGTGGTGGTCCCACATGCCGGAGAGGCAGCCTCCACCGCGCTTGTGGTTCCACACGACGTCACCGTCGGCATGGGCCGCGGTGCTCACCCCGACGACCAGAAGCGGCGCGACGAGTGCCGCCCCCAGCACGCGCCCAATACGCTGCCGAATCAATTCAGTTCCCCCTGTGTCGCACTTCGGTCATTTCTTCCGGACTCCCCCGGAGTCCGGACCACGCGGGCGCCGACTCCCCGCCGGCGCCACACGCAACCGTATGCAGCCGCCCACCACCGGGCAGTACCAAAAGACCGCCGGAACGCGTCCCGCCGCCATCTCACCCACGTGACCTGCGACTTGGGACACCGAGCCTCCGCATCCCTGGGACGTCCCACGATGCCGGCTGCGGTGCGACCTGATCACGGACGGTTGGAGTGATGAGGTGCCGACAGGGCATGTGTCTCTCCGGGCTCGCCCGGCAGCCCACGGCATTTTGTTTTCACGGCATGGGGAGAGTTGGCGTGATACTCGACGGCGTTCCGGCACCCACTCGCGGCAGCATGCCCGATGCAGCGGCGCGCAAGCAGCGCCTTCGCCGTCGGCTGGAGCGGCTGATCGGCGTGGCCGCCACCGAAGGCAATGAGCTGACGCCTCTGCGCAATGGTGACGAGATCTTCCCCTCGATGCTCGACGCGATCCGTTCGGCCCGGCACACCATCGACATGATGACGTTCGTCTACTGGCGAGGGCAGATCGCTCACGACTTCGCCGTCGCTCTGGCCGGCCGCGCCCGGGCGGGTGTGCGCGTGCGACTGCTGCTCGACGGCTTCGGCGCCAAGGAGATCGAAGGGCGGCTGTTGGACGTCATGAGCACCGCGGGCGTGCAGGTGGCCTGGTTCCGCAAGCCCGCTTGGCTGTCGCCGTTCAAGCAGAATCACCGGTGCCACCGCAAGGCCCTCGTCGTCGACGAGCACACCGCCTTCACCGGCGGTGTCGGCATCGCGGAGGAATGGTGCGGCAACGCACGCAATCCTGCCGAGTGGCGGGACACCCACGTCCGGGTGCGGGGACCCGCCGTGGACGGGATCGCGGCCGCGTTCGCGCAGAACTGGGCCGAGTGCCACGACGAACTGTTCGACGACCGTGACCGCTTCACGGAACACCCGCAGGCCGGCTCGTCGGTGGTGCAGGTCGTTCGCGGCTCCGCGAGCATCGGATGGCAGGACATGCAAACCCTGATCCGGGTCATGCTCACCTCCGCCGAGGAGCGCTTCCGGCTGGCCACCGCCTACTTCGCCCCCGACACCTACTTCATCGACCTGCTGTGCGAAACCGCACGCCGTGGCGTGCATGTCGAGATCCTGCTGCCTGGCCCTCACACCGACCAGCGTGCCTGTCAGCTCGCCGGTCAACACCACTACACCCGTCTGCTGCAGGCCGGCGTGCGCATTCGGCAGTACCAGCCGACCATGATGCACGCCAAGATCATCACCGTGGACTCGGTCGCCGCCCTCATCGGTTCCACCAATTTCAACCGCCGGTCCATGGACCACGACGAAGAGGTCATGCTCGCCGTCCTGGACGAGCAGTTCACCGCCGCGCTCGACCGCGACTACGAGGCGGACCTGAAACTCAGCGTGGACATCGACCTCGCCCGATGGAAACGACGGGCAGTGCTGCAGCGCGCCAAGGAGGCCGCCGTCACCCCCGTCCGGCGCTTCCTCTGAACCGATCGGCATCCCTCGTCGGTGAGTTGAAATGACCTGCAGGCAAGGGGCCCGGCCGATATGTCGGCCGGGCCCCTCGTCGAAGGCGCACCTACAGGTCAGATCACCATCGGTACCAGCGGCCTCGACCTCCACCGGCGCCGGTGGAGCGCATGACGAAGCCGAGAAGCCACAGCACCAGAACGGCTACGGCGACCCACCAGAGGATCTTGATGGCGAAACCGGCGCCGAAGAGGATCAGCGCGAGAAGCAGAACGAGCAACAGGGGTACCATGATTATCAACCTCCTGAACGCCTTCTGCCCTGGATTTCTGTCGCCATTCACCGAAGCTGCTTTGTTTGTGAAGGGAATTCGGGGGCACACGGGGTGCACCGCGACAGCGGAATACGACCAACGAGGAAGTACTCTCCCGTGACTTCCGGCGCGAGGGCCGAGGACGCATTCAAGAAGTCATCGGAGGTGAGAGCATCCGCTCCATGGAGAATGCATATGGTCGGACGGCCCGGTGGTGGGCGGCGCTGCGCCGGGTACCGGCTGCCGTCTGGAACGACGACGTAACGGACTGGGCCGCTGCGCTCACCTATTACGCGATGCTGGCCCTGTTTCCACTGCTGCTGGTAATCCTCTCGATCCTGGGTCTCACCGTGCCCACAGCCAAGCCGGAGGTCATCGACCGCATGTCGCAGGCCGCCCCGGTCGCGTCCCGCGCTCTGCTGCGCAGCGCCCTGCAGCAAATGGCCGGACAGTCCTCGACGGCATGGACGCTGGTCTTTCTCGGAGGTTCGGCAGCCCTGTGGTCAGGTTCCAGCTATCTCAGTGTCTTCCGCCGGGCGTTGCACGCCATGCATCGGGTCGATTCGCACCGGCCGGTATGGCGAACCGCTCCACGCATCATCGCCACAGCCCTCGTCCTGATCACCCTGCTTCTGACGTCAACCCTGGCGTTGTTCCTCACCGGCAATCTGGCCCGGCGTCTGGGCCGTGCGCTGGATCTGGGGATCGGGCCGCAGGCCGCCTGGGACGCACTGCGATGGCCGGTCGCGGCCGCGGTTGCCATCGCCCTAGTGCTCGTCCTGTACCACTCGGGCCCCGCGTCCTCCCGCCCCGTTCGCAAGATGGCGCCGGGCGGCATGCTGGCGGTGGTGCTCCTGCTGAGCGTCTCGCTCGGATTCGCTGCCTACACCTCCCACGTCAGCACCTATCACCGGCTGTACGGATCGCTGGCCGGCGTCGTGATCTTCCTGATCTGGCTGTGGCTGTCCAACCTGGCCCTTCTTGTGGGCGCCCAGTTCAACGCGGAGTTGGCGAAGCCCTCTCATGGTCAGCGATCCGGTCGTCCGTGACCTGCGGCGCCCCGCCCCCGGCTGACGGCCGTTACAGGCACTACGACACGCGCGTGTCGACCCGGCCCCCGATGTGAGCGGGCCGCTCGGGGGAGGGTGCTTGGCGCGGCCGGGTGGTCGTGGCACGCAAACACCGCTTGCGTTCCGGTTCCCCGGGTAGGGCGATGGAGTATCGGTGTTACAGCACCAACCGGATCTCTCTGAAAGTGATGCGCCCGTGACTCTTCCCGGCAGCGCCGACGACCGCGCTGAGGCCTCGGGTGAGGATCCGGGCGTCGGCGCGCACGAGATCGCCGACGCCGTGGAACGTCTCGCGACCCTGTGGTCCATGGCGGCCCAGGAGGCGGCGGTGCGGTTGTCCCCCCACCAACTGCGGGCGCTTCGGGCGCTGCAAGCGGCACCGGAGGTGAACCTCACGGGCTTGGCGGAACGGCTGTCCATAGGGCTCCCCACCGCCAGCCGTCTGTGTGACCGACTGGAGGCGGCGGGGATGCTGGAGCGGGCCTCGCACCTGCGCAACCGCCGTGAGGTGCTGCTGACGCTCACTCCTCAGGGGCGCCGTGTTCTGGAAGACGTGGCCCGCCGGCGTGCCCAGGCCCTGGCCGGAGTACTGGCGACCATGGAACCCGCAGAGCGATCGGCGCTGATCCGTGGCATGAAGGCCTTCCTCCGCGCACCGGACGAAACTCCCGCCCGGTCTCCGAAGCCGACGTAGAAAGCGCGCCGTCTCCTGAGGCGAGGTCTGCCGGGTCGCACTCAGGGTCTGACGCTGTGCCTACCGCGTGGCTCAGGCCCTCCCGGTGGGCTCGGTTTCCTCGCCTTCGGGTGGAGCCGTGCGGCACAGGAGGAGACAGACGTCGTCGTCGCGCTCGTGATCGTGCAAGAGGGGTTTGAGCAACGACTCTGCGCACCCGTCCAGGTTCTCCAGTTCGGATTCGCCGAGTGCGGCGAGGGTTTGGCCGAGCAGTTCGATACCCGGGTCGATGCCGTCGGCCCGCCGCTCCACCAGACCGTCGGTGTAGAGGACAAGCGTGGAGCCGGGAGGCAGTTCGGCCGTGTGGTCCTCGTACTCGAAGTCGAGGGGCACGCCCAGCATGACACCGGGTCTGGTGTCCAGAACGCGCACGGAGCCGTCGGGCGTCCGGACCACGGCCGGAGGGTGCCCGGCGGCGGCCCACACGACGTGGGGCTCGCCGGGCCGGAAGCGGGCGATCACAGCGGTCGCGTACAGGTTCGGCTGCTGGTGGCGCAGCATGCGGTGCAGGCGGGTGAGGATCCGGGCGGGGCTGTCGTCCTCGATCGCGTAGGCACGCAGGGCGGTGCGCAGCTGTCCCATGATGACGGCGGCGCGCAGCCCGTGTCCGGTGACGTCGCCCACCACGGTCAGCAGGCCGCCGTCGGGCTGGGGGAAGGCGTCGTACCAGTCACCTCCGATGTTGAGGCCTCGGGTGGCGGGGAGGTAGCGGGCCGCCAGGCGCAGACCTTCGGTGGTGGGCAGGTCGGTGAGCTGGGCACGTTGCAGGGTCTCGGCGGTGTCCCGGTGCTGTTCGTAACGGCGGGCGTTGTCCAGGGCGATGGCAGTCCGGCGGGCCAGCTCGACCAGCATCACGCTGGTGTCCGCGTGGAAGCGGTCGCCGGGTGCGGTCAGGGTCAGCACACCCGAGGTGTGGCGCACCGTGAGTGGGATGCACAACAGCGGCCGGTCCGGGGAGAGTGCGGAGGGCGGGAGGTCGTCGACGCCCGGGAGTGCGCCGGGGTGCGGCCCGGCGTGCTGCGGACGGTCGAGGCGGGCGGCTGCGACCGCTGCGGCGGAGTGGGCACCGTTCGTACCTGCCGGTTCGTCGAACAGCCAGACGTCGACCTTGCTCGCGTACTCGGGAATGAGCAGCCCGGGAAGGCATCGCAAGATGTCCTCCTGGTCGAGAGACGCGGTCACGACCGCGCTGGCGTCGCCGAGGAAGGTCAGCAGGCGTCGTGCCTTCTCGGCCTCGCCGCGCGCGGTTCGTTCGGCTTCGAGCAGGTCGCGCTGAGTCTGCGCGGCTGCGTCCAGTTCGGCGTGCAGGGCGAGCACGCCCTGGTTGGTCTGGTGCAACTCCTCGCGGTGAAGACGGAGTTGTCTCTCCGTCTCGTCCAGCCGGCGCAGGATCGGCGCGAACTCCTCGTCCGCCGTCAGGACCGCTTCGGCGGGTGGGATGTCGTCCTGGCCCGGCTGGGGCAGGTCCCGCGTCGAAGGGCCGGGACCGGCGACAGTGAGCCGCCAGGGGGGCGTGCGGCGCGGCCCGGGTGCGAGGGACCTCCCGACGGCCCGCACGAGTACGGTCTCGTCGGACCCGGACGGCTGAACGGTGAGGGTCAGTTCCGTACCCCCCTCGCCGAGGACTTCACGCAGGTGCGCCGTGAGCGCCGTGAGGAAACGGGCCCGTTCGAGCGTAGGCACGCCCAAGGCGTCCGTGAGGCGCGCAGCGAACATCCGGGCGCGGACGGCCTCGGCGGCCGAGGTGACAGAGGTGACTTCGCGCACTTCCGGCGGGATCACAGGTGCCTGCCCGGGTGGTCGGAGGCCAGGACGGCCACGCAGGTGTCATCGCGTACCGGGCTGGCGGCGCTGCTGGCGTCCCGGAGGATGGTCGCCGCTACCACTGCCGGATCGTGGGTCAGCAGGTGGGGCTCGTTGGGCGGCACCCACCTGCTGGGCAGGCCGTCACTGTGCAGGACGAGCAGGCTTTCCGGGCCCCAGGGCGAGCGGCGGACGGGTACGGTCGCCGGGAACTGGGCGCCGACGATGCCCGGGTGCGAGACCAGGTGTGCCCATGAGCCGGCGGTGTGCAGTCGGGCGCCTATGTTGCCGACACCCGAGAACGCCAGCTCCCCGGTGTCCGTGTCCAGCTGGGCCACGGCGACCGCCGCCCCGCGGGTGTGTCGTAGTGCCGGGTGCATCTGGCGCAGGATCTCCGGGGGTGACAGATGTCCGACGCGGTGCAGCTCGTCCACTGCGGCGCCGGAGGCCTGGGCGGCCTTGGCTCCGTGGCCGAGGCCGTCGGCGAGCAGCAGGGTAAGCCGTGAGCCGGAGACGACGCAGCTCCAGGCGTCTCCGGAGTGTTCGGCCCGGCCGAGCGGGACGTTGATCCCTCCGGCTCGGCCGGCCGGCGCGGTCTTCTCCGGGCCGGTGCCCTGGCCGATGCGGGCCACCGAGACGGTGCCCCGAGGGGTGCTGTACAGGTCGAACTCGCCGGCTATGCGCAGGCAGGTGCCCAGGCCGGCGCCGAGTGACGCCTCGCTGGTGGTGTAGCCGTCAAGCATGGCGGTGGTGACGTCGCGGATGCCGGGGCCGTGATCGAGGGCGACGAGCTGAACCGCCGGACCGTGGGGGCCCGCACCCGGACGCTCGACGAGATCGATCACCAGGCGGCCGCCACCGGCGTGCTTGAGCAGGTTGGTCGCCAGCTCGGTGGCCACCAGGGCGGCGACCGCGGTGCGGTGGGCGTCCAGGCCGGCACGGGCGCCGGCCTCCTCGGTCGCCACCCGGACGTCCCGTACCCGGGTGGGGTCGTGCACCGGGATGTCCCAGACGCGTGTCATCGGGACCCCGCACGCGCACCTGGCACACCGGTGGCCCAGGCGGTGACGGTGACGGCAGTGCCCTGATCAGGGTGGGTGTCGATGGCGAACTCGTCCATCAGCCGCTTGGCTCCGCTCAGGCCCAGCCCGAGGCCGCCCCCGGTGGTGTAGCCGTCGGTCATCGCGAGTTCGACGTCGCGAATGCCGGGGCCGGTGTCGACGAAGCTCAGCCGGAGTCCCCGCGTCAGGCCGTTGGCCAGGGGGGTGATCTTCGCCTGCCCCCCGCCGCCGTGGACCAGGGTGTTGCGGGCCAGCTCGCTGGCCGCGGTGACGATTTTCGTCTGCTGCACGAGCCCGAATCCCAGTTCGGCCGCCAGCTGCCGCACCTGGTGACGGACCCACGCGAGATCGGCGTCCGAGCCGATGGGCAGGCTGGTCGTGGTGGCGGGTTCGAAAGTCGGTGTCACGTACACCCCTCACGGGTGCCCGAGGCGTCGGAGGGACCTTGGCGGAGCAGTTCGAGAGCACGTTCGACATCGAGCGCGGTCACCAGGCCGGGCAGGGTCAGGCCCAGCTCGACCATGGTGATCGCCACGGCCGGCCGCATCCCGCAGAGGACGGTACTCGCGGCCAGCAGACGGGCGCTGACCGCGATCTCGGCGAGCACCCGGCCCAGGAACGAGTCGACGATCTCGACGCCCGATACGTCGATGACCACGCCGGTCGCCGAACTGTGGGCGATGCGATGGGTGATGTCCTGCTGGAGCTGTTCGGCCATGCCGTCGTGCAGCTCACCCTGGAGGCTGACCAGCAGGATGCCCTCCATCGCCAGGATCGGCACCGCGGCCGAGTAGCCCGGGCGGGGGATGGTCATCGCGGGTTCACACCGGCCGTACGGCGCGAGATCTCCACGCCCTGCCGGTCGAGCGCGTAGGCCAGGGCGTCGGACAGCGAGCTGCGCGTGACTATCGAACTCAGGTCGATGCCCAGGTACACGATGGTCTGCGCGATGGCGGGGCGGATGCCGGAGACGATGCATTCGGCGCCCATCAGCCGAGCCGCGGCGACCGTGTTCATCAGGTGCTGCGCGACGAGCGAGTCGACCGTGGGGACGCCGGTGATGTCGAGGATCGCGTAGCGAGCCCGCTGCTCCACGATGGCCTCGAGCAGCGACTCCATGACCACCTGACTGCGGGCACTGTCCAAAGTACCGATCAGGGGCACCGCGACGACGCCCTCCCACAGATTGATCACGGGAGTGGCCACTTCGATCAGCTGTTGCCGCTGCCGCGCCATCAGTTCCTCGCCGGCGCTGACCGTCGTCTCCATGATCACCAGGCGCAGGGTTCCCATCAGCACGGTCAGAGCCAGCAGAAGGTCCTGTGCCTCAGGGGCGGGCGGTCCGGAGCTCTCGCCGCGCAGCAATTCGGCGGCCGCCACTCGCAGGCCGGCGGCCTCCTCCGCGATCTGGGCCGGGCTGAACCCCGCTCGGGACCGGGAGGCCGCCATACGCCCCAGCTGCTCACGCGCCGAGTCGAACCCGGGGGCCGCGACGTCCTCCAGCCGCCCGCTGGACGCCACCTCGGACAGGGCGTCCACCACGGTCTTGCACGCGTCGACGGCCTCGTCCCGGGAAACGGTGAAGACCGTACGGAAGAGAGGCGTGTCCGCCCATCGCTGGGCGATCTGTTCGCGACGGCGCTCCAGGAAAGCCCCCAGCTCCCGCGTAGCCGACTCGGCCGCCGCCCGCTCCGACACCTGCATCGTCTCCCTCGAGAACAGACCGCTGCACCACGACCGGCACAACCACGCCAATTATTGCCACATGACAAGTAATAATTCCGCACGTGCCGCGGAAACGACACAGCATCGACACATCCAGGGCCGACTGCCGGCGACTCAACGTCCGTGCCAGTCCAGACACACCACGAGGGCGTCGTCCTTCGGAACGGACTGCCCCCGGTGACCGGTCAGCTCACGCAGAACCGCACGCGGCACCTCCGCGGCCGGCAGGAGACGAGTGGACATGATCGCCCGGGCCAGGGCCACATCCCCGTACGCCTCCCCGGCGGGCGAGGCGACCGCATACACGCCGTCGCTGACGAAGACGAGCCGATCGCCGGGCTCGACCTGGAAGTCCTGGGCCACGTAGTCGGTCTCTTCGAACATGCCCAGCGGGAGCTGCGCCTCGAAGGTGACGCGTTCGACCACGCCGTCGCGCAGCCGCAGCAGCTGCGGGGATCCGGCGTCCACGAGCTTCGCCCTGCCCGTCGCGAGGTCGAAGTCGAGCATCAGCACCGAGAGGTAGCAGCGCCCCTGGTAGTGGGCGTACACCGCCTGATCGGCGAGGGCGGCCTGGTCGTCGATGGCGATGCCGGCCCGCCGGGCGTTGCGCAGGGCGTTGATGGCGAGGTTGGTCAGCAGGGAGGCTTCGATGCCCTCCCCCATTCCGTTGGTGACGTAGAGCGTGAGGCGGTCCGCGGTGGCGGACCAGTCGAAGTTGTCACCGTAGATCGCGTACGCCGGCTCCAGCTGAGCGCCGAGTTCGTACTCGGGCCGGGAGCAGGAGCGGCCGGGCAGCAGCTGCCACTGCATCTCGGCGGCCAGGGTCAGCCGGTCCTTGCGCCTCGCCTGCAGGTACAGATCGGTGTCGCGCTCGGCCACGACCACCTCGTGCCCGAGCACCTCGGCGATGTCCGCGAGCTCGCCCACCGGGCCCTGCGCCTCCTCGTCGTCCGGCAGGGTGACGGTCAGCACGCCCAGGCGGTCCCCGCGCACCGTGACCGGCAGGTGGACGCGCACCGCGCCGCCGTGGACATCCTCCACGAACGGCTCCTGGGCACCGAACGCGCGGCCGGCGGGGCTGTTGTGCACCGACACCGGCTCCGCGGTGAGGGGCAGCACCGACACCGGCTGCAGGACGGTGAGGCCGTAGTCCGCCAGGTACAGCTCCACGGACTGCGCCGCGTACTCCTGGACGAGCACACGACGCAAGGCGTCGAGCAACTCGTGGGGGGCCGCCGTGCGCAGAGCGCGCTCAGCGGTCACAAATCTGTTCACGATGGTAAATACACCAATCCTTCGACGGACACACACGAACCTCACTCAGGCGACGAGGCCACCCGAGCCGCGCCGGCCGTCCGCCCCATCTCTTGCCGCTCCCGGCACCTAGTACGCTGGCGACCGTCCCAGGTGCCTGCGAGAGTGTGACGGTGACTGTCTTCCGCCCCCGCCCCGAGCCCGTCGAGGTCGCGCGTGTGACCTTGACGGCGGTGGAGTTGCTGGAAGTCCTGTGGGGCCGGGCCTCGACCGCGCCGGCCTCTCCGTCCCAGATGCGTGTCCTGCTCATGCTCGAGCACCAGGACGGCATCAACCTGCGCTCCCTCGCCGACGCCCTCGCCTCCACGCCCCCGTCCACCAGCAGGCTCTGCGACCGGCTGGTGGCCGCCGGCTTCGTCGAACGCGAGGTCAGCCCCACCGACCGGCGCGAGGTACGGCTGCACATCAGCGACCGCGGTCGCGTCTTCCTCGACGACCTGCGGGCGCGCCGGGAGCAGGAGTTGCAGGCCGTGCTGGAGCTGATGCCCGCCGCCAAGCGGACCCAGTTCCTCGCGGGGCTCGAGGCGTTCTGCGACGCGGCTGCGACGCAGATACACGACAATGCCCGGCACACCGGGGACCGGACGGCCTGAGCCCAGGCTCGAACCCCTGATCGCCCCGACAGCGCGGGGCGCGGACGACCGGCACACGGAGCCGTCTCCGCCCACCGGAACATCGCAGATCCTTCCCCGTGCAGCACGACGCCGCTACTTTGTTGCCTCACGGTCATAATTGTCAAACGGCAACAGTTGCAGGTGAGCGGTGACGTGTCGACGTCGAGGCGGGGGCAGTTCTCCACGCGCCCGCGGGGCCCCGCTCGACCGGCAGGGCCCCGCGAAATGCGCTCACATCCGGTATTTCCTCTGCTCCGCGAGGACACCGGGCCGCTGTCCGGCTGCCGGGCCGCCGGCCGTCAGGTGGTGCTGAGCATGCCTGCGCGCAGACGTGACAGGAGGCGGGAGGTCAGCCGGGAGACGTGCATCTGGGAGATGCCGAGACGTTCGCCGATCTGGGCCTGGGTGAGCTCCTCGACGAAGCGCCAGTGGATGATCTTGCGGTCACGTTCGTCGAGTTCGGCGATCATCGGGGCGAGGGCGTGGAAGTCCTCGACCAGGCCGAAGGCGGCGTCCTCGTCACCGATGAAGTCCGCCAGCGCGGACTCGCCCTCCTCGCTGCCGCCCAGGGCCGCGTCCAGGGAGGCCGACTTGTAGCCGTTCGAGGCGAGCTGGGCCTCGACGACCTCGTCCTCCGGAAGGCTCATCAGCTCGGAAAGCTCTTCGGTCGTCGGTTCCCGGCCCAGCCGGCTGCGCAGTTCCTCGTTGGCACGGGCGAGTTGGACGCGTGCCTCCTGCAGCCGGCGCGGCACGTGCACGGCCCAGGAGGTGTCGCGGAAGAACCGCTTGATCTCACCGATGATGTAGGGAATGGCGAAGGTGGTGAACTCCACCTCCCTGGTCAGCTCGAACCGGTCGATGGCCTTGATCAGGCCGATCATGCCTACCTGGACGATGTCCTCCATCTGCTCCGGACCCCGGCTGCGGAACCGGCCGGCGGCGAAGCGGACCAGTGACATGTTCATCTCGATCAGCGTGTTGCGCGCGTACTGGTGCTCGGGCGTGCCCTCCTCCAGCGTCGCGAGCTGCTCGAAGAACAGCCTCGACAACTCCCGCGCATCCTTGGGCGCGACTTGTGAAGGATCGGCGATCTCCGGCACGCCCACCTGCTCGGCAGTCTGCACGGTCGTCGTCGCCATGATGTGCCCCTCCCAATCGATCAGCCTTGTCTCAGCCGGTCCATGCTCCAGCAAGCACCCGCATACCCCGTGCGCCGACCGGCACTCCTGTGACCGTGCATGCACGGCCTGAATGACGAGGCCGCTCAGCGGAATCAGGTGTCGTTGCGTTCGATGCAGGGGATCTGGACGAGTCCGGAGACGGGATCGCAGGTCATGCCGAGATGATGTTCGAGGGCACCTTCCGCGGCGGCTTCGACCTGGGCGGGGTCCCGCCCATGAGTTCGGTCAGCCCCACGGCGGCCATGGCGGCAGCGGTGAGCAGGAAGCGGACGGTGCTGTCGTCGTCGGCGCCCGGGATGAACCGGTGGCAGTAGTGCAGGACGGCTTTGTCGGTGCCATGACCGATGCCGGTGGCGGCCGGTGAGCCGTGCAGCTCGATGCCGATCGCTGCGGCAATCTCCATGCTGCTGGATGAAGGAGAGCGCGGCGGCAGGGCACTTCCCGGAAATGTGCACTCCCGGAAAACTCCGTGCGTGGCACACGACGGCCACTGACGCATACGGGCGTTCTCCTCCCCCTCGCGCTATGGCACCGAGCACATACTCACCGGTTGCATGGCGCCCGACGGACCGGGCGTGCCACGATGCCGCGCACCAACTCGCCGTGGAGGAACGGGAGTACGAACGCGTTCCTTCCGAGCAGATGAATGGTCCCCCGTTCTCACTGGGAGGTGCTCCGATGGCCGACGAGGACCTGCGGACTCATTTGTGCCGTCTTGGGCTGACCCGCCGGCAGGCGGAGATCTATATGGCTCTGCTTGCCCTCGGTCCCTGTGAACGAGAGAGTCTGGCCAGGGGCCTGGGCCACGGCCGCGGTGACCGGAAGAACGGAAGTCCCGACGAAGAAACCCAGGACCAGGGCCAGGATCAGGATCAGGACTCCGGTCTGGAACGGGAGTTGGCCCGACTTCGCAAGCTGGGTCTGATCACCGTCACCGGGGCCGACGTCCCTGAACATGTGCCGGTCGAACCGACCATTGCGCTGGAATTCCTGGCGCATGCCCGCACGGCCGAACTCCGCCGGTCACACCAGGCCGCAGTCAACGCCTATCGTGGCTACCGGCGCTCCGTCAGCCCACAGGCCACCGACAACCTGGTCGAGGTCGTCACCGGTCCATCCATCGCCGAACGCATCTGGAACATCGAAGAAGCAGCCGAGAGCCAGGTCCTGCGCTTCGACTCGCCGCCTTATCACACCCACGGCAGCGCCAACCCGATCGAGGTCGAGAAGCTCAAGAACGGTGTCGAGTACCGGGTCGTCTACTCCAAATCCGCGGTGGAGAATTCCGCCTACTACAGCATCAACATCCAGCCCTGCATAGCCGCCGGGGAACACGCCCGTGTCCTTCCCACCGTCCCCGTGAAGCTGACCATCTTCGACCACCGCCTGGCCATCGTGTCGATGTCCTTCGTCGAGGCCGAAGTCAACGACTCACTGCTCATAGTCCACCCCTCCAGCCTGCTGTCGGCACTGACGGGACTGTTCGAGACCTCATGGCGGACGGCTCTGCCCATGCATCTGAACGAACACGTTCCCTCGGCACTCAGCCCGACGCATCGCCGCATCCTGGAACTGCTGGCCACCGGCGTGAACGATGACACCATCGCCGAACTGCTGGGCGTGAGCCGCCGCACGCTGTCCCGCCATCTGGAGCAGCTCAACACCCGTGCCGGATCACTCACCCGGTTCCAGATGGCCTTGCACGCGACCCGTAACGGATGGATCTGATCCGCAACGGACCGCTGATCGGGGCGGACATCATCACGCCCCGCCGCAAACATCCGCAGTACGGGCACTACCGCCAGCGGCGCTTCCCGGCCGGCAGGCTTTCGCTGCCGTTGAGCGGGGCTGCCGTCGACGACCTCCTCGCACTCGCGCCCTTCTTCGCCACTGGCGACACATCGTCACCGCGCGGGCCCAACCGGCGCTAAACCAGTCGCACTTGGATCCCGGGGGACCTCCCATCCCCCCTCTCTCCCTGGAGCCGACGTGCGCCCATCCGCCCGAATAGCCGCTCTCGCCGCCCTGGTGGTCACCGCCGCCCTGTCCACACAGGTCTCCCACGCGGCTGACACGAAGACGCCGTCCGGCGGCGAGATCCGCACCACGGCCGACGCCCTCACGGGGAGGTACATCGTGGTCCTCAAGGACCCGGCCGTCGCTCCGGTGCGGGAGACGGTTCTGCGCCTCGCCCGCGCCCACAGCGCCAGAATCCGGCACACCTACAACACCGTGCTGCGCGGCTACGCCGCCGAGATGACGCCCGAGCAGGCACGTGCGACGGCCGACGACCCGCGCGTGGCCTACGTGGAGCAGGACGCGGAGCTGCACGGCTCCGCCACGCAGAACAACCCGCCGTCCTGGGGCCTGGACCGTATCGACCAGCGCAACCTCCCCCTCGACAAGAGCTACACGTACCCAACGACCGCGAGCAACGTCACCGTCTACCTCGTCGACAGCGGTCTGCGCACCACCCACGAGCAGTTCCAGGGCCGCGCCTCCATCGGCGCGGACGAGGTGGGCGACGGCCGCAACGGACAGGACTGCCTCGGCCACGGCACCCATGTGGCCGGAACGGTCGGCGGCAAGGACCACGGCGTCGCCAAGGGCGTCAAGCTCGTCGCCGTCCGAGTCCTGAACTGCAACGACTCCGCGAGCACCTCGTCCATCATCGCCGCCGCCGACTGGATCACCCCACACGCCGCCAAGCCGGCCGTGGTCAACATGAGCATCAACGGCTCACGCAGCGGCAGCGAGGACGACGCGATCAAGAAGTCCATCGCCTCCGGTGTCACCTGGGTCGTCTCCTCCGGCAACGACGGCAAGGACGCCTGCAACAACTCGCCCGGGGACATCACTTCGGCGATCGTGGTGAACAACGCCGACTCCAACGACACCCGGCGGTCCAGCTCCAACTTCGGCCGCTGCACGGACCTGTTCGCGCCCGGCACCGGCATCGTCTCGGCGTGGAACAGCGGTGACACCGCCACCCACTCGCTCTCCGGCACCTCCATGGCGGCTCCCCACGTCACCGGTGCCGCCGCTCTGTGGCTCTCCGCCCACCCGAACGCCACGCCCGCGGATGTGCAGACGGCGCTGACCAGCAGCGCCACGCCCGACAAGATCCGCGACGCGGGCAGCGACACCCCCAACCGCCTGCTGTACACGGGCAGCACCACTGCCGCTGCCGGCAGGTAACCCCACCGCCCCCACCGATCCTCGCCAATCCCCGCAAGGAGGGCTACACGATGCGTCCTTCCCGCATCGCCCCACTGCTGTGCGCACCCGCGCTGGCACTCCTGGCCATGCACGTGCTCCCGGTGAAGTCGGCGGAGCACGCCCACAACGGCTCCGCGGCCAAACCGGTCGCATCGGCGATCCCGCAGTACGACCACGTGGTCATCGCCATGTTCGAGAACAAGAACTACACGTCCGTCAAGGGCAGTTCCAGCGCCCCCTACCTCAACTCCCTCGCGTCCCAGGGAACGCTGTTCACCAGCTCCTTCGGCCTGACCCACCCCAGCCAGCCCAACTACATCGGGCTGTTCTCCGGCTCCCAGCAGGGCGTCACGAACGACGACTGCCCCAAGTCGTTCCGGACCGGCAACCTGGGGCAGCAGCTCCTGGACGCCGGCAAGACCTTCAAGGGCTACTCCGAGGCCCTGCCCAAGGCCGGCTCCACCGACTGCACGAGCGGCAAGTACCGGCGCAAGCACGCCCCCTGGGCGGACTTCCCCACCGTGAGCGGCTCCGCGTACAACGTGCCGTTCTCCTCGTTCCCCAGCGACTTCACGAAGCTGCCGACGGTGTCGTTCGTCATCCCCGACATGTGCGACGACATGCACGACTGCTCGATCGGCACCGGTGACTCCTGGCTCAAGAAGCACCTGGACCCGTACATCCAGTGGGCCAAGACCCACAACAGCCTGTTCGTCGCGACCTTCGACGAGGACAACTTCACCAGCGTCAACCAGATCTACACGGCCATGGCCGGCGCCCACGTGAAGGCGGGCCACCAGTCCAGCACGCAGATCAGCCACTACAACGTGCTGCGCACCCTGGAAGACATGTACGGGCTGCCCGCCCTCGGCAACGCCGCGGACAAGTCCGCGATCACCGACGCCTGGGACACCTCCTCGGCCGTCTCCGCCAAGGGCTGACCCAGCCCGACGCGAACCCGCCGGCGGCCGGAACCCCACACCTGATTCCGGCCGCCGGCCCTCCCCCGCCGCCCCGAGGAAGCGAGCACGGCCGTGTATCTGTCCACCGTCGACCGACCGCCGAAGGACCGCCCCGGCCGAGGCCGGCGCGCCGGCCCGGCCTCGGTCGGGGCCAACGTCCTGGCACTGGGAACGGTGAGCCTGCTCACCGATGTCTCCGCGGAGATGGTCACGGCCGTCCTCCCGCTCTACCTCGTCCTCACCCTGCACATGAGTCCGGCGGCGTACGGCATGGTCGACGGCCTGTACACGGGGGCGACGGCCCTGCTGCGACCGGTCGGGGGCTTCGTCGCCGACCGCTTCCGCAGGCGCAAACCCGTGGCCGCGGTCGGCTACGGTGTCTCGGCACTGGCCAAGCTGGGCCTCGTCGCCGCCGGCTCCTCGGTGCCGGCCCTCGGTGCGGTCATCGTCGCCGACCGCACCGGAAAGGGGCTGCGTACGGCCCCGCGCGACGCGCTCATCACACTGTCCGTCCCCGAACCGCTGCTGGGCAGGGCGTTCGGGGTCCACCGTGCCATGGACAGCGCGGGTGCGTTCGCCGGGCCGCTGGCCGCGCTCGGCGTGCTGGCGGCCGTGGGAACGGTCTCCCCGGCCGCCTTCGACGCACTGTTCCTCACCAGCTTCTGCGTGGCCGCCGCCGGCCTGCTGGCCCTGGCGTTCCTCGTCCGCGACGACCGCGACAAGCGCCCGCCGGCCGCGCCCGTCACCCTGCGCGCCGCCGCTGGACTCCTTCGCGAGGCATCCGTCCGCAGACTCCTGTACACCGCCGGGCTCCTGGGGCTGGCCACCGTCGGGGACGGCTTCGTCCATCTGCTGCTGATGCAGCGCCACACCGTGACGACCGGCTGGTTCCCCCTCCTGGCCGTGGGCACGAACCTGGTGTACCTGCTGCTCGCCACTCCCCTCGGCGCGCTCGCCGACCGGTTCGGCCGCCGCACGGTGCTGCTGTCCGGTTTCGGCGCGCTGGTGGCCGTATATCTGCTGCTGGGCAGCCCGATGGACGGTATGCCGCTGGCCGTCGCGGTGCTCTGCTGCCACGGCGCCTTCTACGCCGCCACGGACGGAGTCCTGATGGCCCTGGCGGGGCCCGCCCTCCCCGCCGGCCTGCGTACCACCGGCCTGGCCTGCGTGCAGACCGTCCAGGCCCTGGCCTACTTCGCCTCCTCGGTGGCCTTCGGCGCCGCCTGGGCGAACTGGGGGAGCACCACCGCGGCCTGGGCCGCCGCGGCCGCCGCCGCCGTCGCGGCCACGGCGACCTTCACCCTGCTTCCGCACCCCACGATCGAGAAGGAATCGGTCACGTCATGACCAAGCGCAACACCCGGCTCCTCACCGTGATCATCATCCTGGGCCATCTGGCTGCGCTGGCCGCCTTGGCAGCCCTGGCCATCCTGGACGCCCGGGCCGCCGGGGCGTCCTCGCGGTCGGCGGCGACCGGCACCGTCTCCATCGCCCCCGGGCCACGTCTGCTGGCCCGCAGCACGGCTGCGGACAGCCAAGGCCGTCTGGTCGCCGTACCGGCGAACGCCCCGGGCGGGAGAAGGGTGGTGTCGACGCTGTCGTGCAGCAGGCTCTACGCGGCCGGGGGCACGGGGCTCTGCCTGCGCCTCGACCCGGGGCTGACGACCTACCAGCTCGTGGTCCTCGACCGGCGCCTCAAGCCCCTCCGTGAGATACCCCTGGTCGGGGTGCCCAACCGGGCCAGGGTCTCGCCCAGCGGACGGCTGGTCGCCTGGACGGTGTTCGTCGCCGGCGACTCCTACAACGGAGGGCGGTTCTCCACCCGAGTCGGCATCCTCGACACCCGTACTCAGGAGCTCATCCCGACGTTGGAGAACTGGAAGGTCACCGTGTCGGGCAACCCGTACAAGGCCAGGGACCTCAACTTCTGGGGTGTCACGTTCGCCGCCGACGACCGCCGCTTCTACGCGACCATGTCCACCTCCGGCCACCGCTACCTGGTCCTGGGTGACCTGGCCACCCACCGCCTGCGCACGGTCAGGGACAACGTCGAGTGCCCCTCCCTCTCCCCGGACGGCACCCGCATCGCCTTCAAGTCCGCCGTCGGCGGCGACCCGCACCACGGGTGGCGGCTTTCGGTCCTCGACCTGGCCACCCACCGGGTCACTCCGCTCGCCGAGACCCGCAGCGTGGACGACCAGGCCGCGTGGCTCGACGAGCACTCCGTCGCCTACTCGCTCCCCCGGGGACGGGGCCACGCCGACGTCTGGAGTGTGCCCGCCGACGGCACCGGCACCCCTCGCCGGATCATCCCCGACGCGGAGTCGCCCGCCGCGGTCGACCCCGCTTTGCAGAAGCGCTGATCCCGGCGGAGCCGAGGCGTCCGCGGCCGTGCCCCGGTTAGGTACCGGCCTGCGTGATTGCACCGATGCCGAGGCGGCACGGGGTGCGACAGGCTTACCGGTGCTGCACCGAAACGGCCTGTACTGCTCAGGTCGTTCCGCACCGTGCGGGCGGTGCGCGGTGGGAGGCAGAGTGGCTCAAGTCGTACGTGCTCACCATGTCGGCGCGGTCCGGGCGTTCACGGAGCGCTTGCTGGCGTCGGTGATCGATGACGCGCCGGTGCGGGCGGCGAACGGTGATTTCGCCTGCTCGCCCATCGGTCTGTGGCTGGCGCTGTCGGCCGTTGCCGCTGGGGCCCGGTCGGAGACGGCGCAGGAACTGCATGAACTGCTCGGTGCGGCCGGGCCGGCGGCCGCCTCCGCTGCCACCGAGGTGGCCGCCCGGCTGTCGGAGACGGAAGGGCTGGCGGTCGCGACGGGCGTGTGGTCACGGATCCCGGTCTTCCGGGATTTCCGGGACGGGCTGCCGGACATCAGCTTCGGTCACCTGGACCCCGCCGACCCTTCGGCGATCAATGCCTGGGTGCGGAGGGCGACCGGCGGACTCCTCCGTGAGCTGCCGGACTGCCCGGACGAGGACGATCTGCTTCTGCTCGTCAACGCGCTGACGGTGGAAGGCAAGTGGGCATCCGGGTTCAAGCAGCAGAACACCGCCGACCGGACCTTCACCGACGCCCAGGGCGTCGAACACCTCGTCCCGACCATGGCCAAGACGCTGCCGGGGCCCCAGTGCGCCTGGACGGTGGAGGTCCCCTCCGGCAGCGCCGCGGACGAGGTGGATGTGGTGGCACTGCTCTGCGAGGCGGAGCCCGGTCGGCTGCCGCTGCAGGTGAGTCTCGTGCTGGGAGGGCCGGGCCGGGGCCCCGCGGAAGTCCTGCCCGCCGCCTGGGCGCCGCACGAGCACCGACGGCCGGTCGACGCGGACGAGGTGACCATCGCGCTCCCGCGGCTCCACCTGGGTACGCGTCTGGAGGCGGAGCGGCACCTCGCCCAGCTCGGCGCGCCCCTGTCCGTGTCCGCTCGCGCCGACTTCTCCGGCATGTCTCCCGAACCACTCCGTATCGCCGGGGTCACCCAGGAATCGGTACTCAGGATGGACGAGGAGGGTGTGCGAGCGGCGGCCGTGACGCAGGTCCGGAAGAACACCCGGAGCGTCTCGGGCCGCGTACCGCGGACCAGACACATCGCGTTCGACAGGCCGTTCGGCTTCGTACTCTTCGCCGGTGGCAGCGGACTGCCCCTGTTCACCGCATGGCAGGCATCGAGGCCCCGGTCGCCCCATTCCTGACATGGAGCCACGAGTCGTGAAGGGAGTCCGGTCGGCGCGGTGTTCGCGCCCCTCCGGCTCCGGTGCACAAGGGGGCAGGGGTTGGTGAAGCTGCTGAGCGGCGAGTACTGGAGGCGGGCGGTCCGCGCACGGCCGGGCACCGACATGCGGGGCGTGCTGTGGCCCGCCTCCTTTCCGCACGCGCCCAGGGCCCGGGTCACGGCTCACGCGCTCGCCGCGCTCGTGATCGTGACCGCGGTGTGCGGGGCGTACATCGTCTTCTACTGGGCCGACGACCCACAGGTCACGGGCGGGTACCGCGTCGACGCTCTGTCCCGGGGCGCGTGCACGATGGCGATACCGGTGCTGTCGATGTGCGTGGTGCTGTCCCGCGCGGTGCGGGGCCGGTTCGGCCCGCTGTACCGGCTGCTGTCCGCCCTGGCCTGGGTGACAGCGACGATGGCGGTCCCGTTGCTGGTGGTGGGAACCGCCGTGACGAACGACAACGACTACTGCACGGCGTTGCTGCCCGAGCATCCGCCGGCGGGCCATGTGCTGCCCGCGAGTCTGCTGGCCGCGCTTGCCGCGGGTTCGGCCTCCGCGTGGATCGCGTGGGCGATCTCTCACGGACGGATACGGCCGACGGCTCTCTACACGGCCTGGCTCGTCACGGTGGCCGTCGTCGTGGTCGCGACCCTGGCTCCGCAGTTGCACTCGGCCCAGACCTGTGGTCCCGAGTCGGGGGCCGCGGCGATACCCAGTGGCTCTGCCCGGGAGTACTCATGGTGAGCTCGCTGGTCGTGCTCACGCTCTGTCCAGTGCTGTTCGGGGCCTTGGTGTACGCCGTGCGCAGACGCGAGGCCATGGCCCCCGTGCCGGTTCCTCCGCCGCCTCAGGAGTTGGCTGCGGCACTGGTGAACCTGCTGCTGGGGAAGGGCGAGGTCACCCCGAAGGCCATCGAGACGACCGGTCTCGAACTGGTCCACGCCGGCCGGCTACGGCTTGAGCGGAAGGCCGACGGCACGCGAACCGTCCGGCTCGCCGATGAGGCGGACAGCCGGCGACCGCTGCGCGCCTTCGAGGAGCTCCTGCTCGAACGTGTCCGCCACCGCTGCCGGGTCCACGTCGACCGAGTGCCGATGGAGGCGCTCGGGCCGGGGGACGGCGACGAGTACTGGGTGTGGTGGCGGGGCTTTCAGCGCAGCGTCCAGGAAGAGGCCTTGGCCCTCGGGTTGATTCGGCCGACACGTGAGAAGTACCTGACCTGGACCCTGAGGATCGCCGGGGTACTCGCGTGGGTGGGCGTTCTGTACGCCTGCTCAGGATTCGGTCCGGTCGTGTTCGACGTGGTCTTCAAAGCGACCGTCGTGCCCTCGGTAGTGCCGCTGTTGTGGTTCCAGTGGTTCCCGCGCAGGCCCCGCTCGCGTCTTACGGCCGCCGGCCGGCAGGCGTCGGCCTGGTGGCGAACCGGCCCGCACGCCGCGGCACACCGGCTACCGGACCGGCAGGTGGGGGCGAAGGGCCCGGCGTCGGCGTTGCCCGTGCGCGCGCCCCGCCGGATCTGGTCGTCGTACGAGAAGTCATGGCACGTCGTCGACACGGCGCCGCTGGACCGACCGCGCTGGGGCCATGTGTGGCAACTCGTCCTCCTGGCCATCGCCCTGTGCGCGGCGACGGTCGCGCCGGCTCTGACCCCACGCATTCCTCATGGTGTGACACTCGACGCCGGCCCGGCGCTGGTCGGCGCGGTCGTGGCGGCTCTCTGGCTGCCGGCTCACCGCCGGATCCGGAGGGTCCCGGCGGAGGTGGCCTTCCGCGGTGCGGTGATCTCCCGCTGGGACTACACCACGCGTCACGACGATCCGCCCACCATCACCGTGCACTACTGCTGTTCGATCGAGGACCCCGGGTCGCACAGGGCGTGGTCCTTCAAGGTGGACGAGTGGCGCCACCCGATGTTCTCGAACGATTCGAACCCGGAACTGGAGAACCGCTTCCGGGTGGGCGACGTGGTCGACCTGCACTGCAGTCCGCGCCGGCGAAAGATATACAGCATCACCATGGTCGAGGCCGTACCACGCTGACGGACCCCGCTCTTCCGTGGTCCGGTCCTTCTGAAATGCCAGGAGTGAAGAGCCGCTTGTCAGCGGAGACGGTTATCGTGCGCTGCATGGCTCACGATGTTCAGGATGGCGATTTGTCCGCCGCTCGTTCGACGCTGCCGGCGGACCGGTCGGATGTCGGGATCTCCGACACCGTCGATGCGGAGGGGCCGGCATCCGCTGAGCCAGACGGCACGGCACTCGCATCCCATGGGGTGCCTGCCCTCGCTCGTCGCCTGTTCGGCCGGGCGGCTCAGGTCGAGAAGCTGGTGGCCGCACTTGCCGATGTGCGGTGGGGCCGAGGACGGGCGATCGCGCTCGCCGGGGAGCCTGGCATCGGCAAGAGCGCACTGATGTGGACGGTGGCCGCACATGCCCGGGCGACCGGCATCCAGGTGCTCGCGAAACACGTGCAGGGCTCGGACGCACCCTTCCTTCCGGACAGCCTGGATATGCCGGCCAGGGGCGATTCGAACCGCTCTGCAGCACAGCAGACATCCGCTCCCGCTCTGTTGGCGGCCGTGGACGACCTGCATCAACTCCCCGGCGATCAGATTGCGGACGCGGAGCGGCTGATCGAGGCGGCGGCCGTCAGTCCCCTGTTGTGCCTGATGGCCTATCGGCAGCGCCAGCTCTCGCCCGCGCTCGCTTCCGTACTGTCCCGCGCGGCATCAGCGGGTCTGCTGGAGGTGTGGAACCTCGGACCGCTGTCCCAGGAAGAGGCCGAGGAGCTGCTCCGCGACCATCCCGACGTGAAAGACGTCGACGAGGTCCGGCATGAGGCCATGGGCAACCCCCAGTACCTCAAGGTGCTCGCCACCAACGGTGAGGCGAGCACTGACGCGGGTATGGCGATCCTCGGTGAACTGGCCGGTCTCGACCGCACCACTCTCACCACGGTCCAGGCCGCAGCGGTCATCGGCGAACGGTTCCACCCTGAGCTTCTCGCCGCGGTGGCGGGCCTGGCGATGCCGGAGACCATGCGCGCGCTCGACACACTCACCCGCCTGGACCTGGTCCGGCCTGTCGAGCCCGCCCCGCAGCTGTCGCTGCGTCACCGGGCGGTGGGGGACGTCGTCTACCACCGGCTCGAACCCACCGAGCGCTTCGTCCTGCACCAACGTGCCGAGAGGGCACTGGCCGAGCGGGCGGCTCCGATCACACAGCGCGCGCATCACATCGCACGCGCCGCCGACCCGGGCCAACCGGAGCACGTCACGACCTTGATAGCCGCGGCACGCGACTCGCTCCACACCTCCCCCCGGGTGGCAGCCAGTCATCTGCGGACCGCCTTGTCGCTGATCAACGAGGGTGAACCCCACTGGCACGAGGCGCAGGTCCTGTTCGCCCGCACTCGGCTGCTGACCGGAGACGCATCCGAGAGCCGAGCGCTTCTGGACGCACTGCGTTCGGCCATCCCCGGCCAACCGCCCCGCGACGCGAGCGCGATCGCCGATTCCAGCCGCCTCGAACGACGGCTCGGCCACTACTCCGAAGCCGGCGCCATCGCCCGCTCCGGACTCGAAGCGCTGGCCGACAACGACACCGCGACCGCCGCCGCCCTCCACACCGAACTGGCCGACTACGCCTACGACCGGCAGGACTACCGGACATCCCGGGAGCATGCCGAGACGGCCGCGGAGATTGCGCGCAGGCACCATGACCGCGCCGGTGAGGCAAAGGCCCTGGCGCAGGCCGCTGTCGCCCACCTGTTCACGGCCGACCAGACCACGGCACAGACGACGGCGACCAGGGCGGCCGAAATCATCGACGCCGCCTCCGACGCCGCTCTCCTGGCCAACCTGGAGGCCACACACCAACTGGGCATGACCGAGGGCATGCTCGGACGGCTCGCCGACGCCGAACGCCATCTCGAACGCGGTGCGGCGCTGTCCCGGCGCACCGGACAGACGTACATGCAACGGGAGATACTCTCCACGCTCGCGAACACCCAACTCCGTTCCGGAAACCTGCGCCGTGCGCTGGTGACCCTCGACGAAACCGCTCGCCACGTCGAAGGCCTCGGCGGACCCGCGGCTCAGGCGATCATCGCGATGGTGCGGGCCGAGATCCTGTTCTGGCTGAACAGCCCCAGCGATCTTCAGGAGGTGCTGGCACTGGCCGAGCGCGCCGAAACCCTCGCCAGCACCTCGCCGTTCGCCTGGGCCGTCAGTGTCCGCTGCTTCCACGCGGAGTTCGTGCTGCTCACCGGTGACGCGGCACGCGCCCGGTGGCTCCTCGTCGATGCCGCGGGAGGGCCCGAACTGCCCAGGCTCACCACCTGGCGCAAGCCGCGTTGGTGCGACACCCTCGCACAGGCGGCGCTTGCCGAGGGCGACCACGTGTCGGCCGAACACTGGGCGCGACTGGCAGAGGTCTCCTACGAACAGCTTCCCTCCACAGGCCGACGTGGCTTCCCCCTGCGCGCACGCATGCGCGCCCACGCGTTGAACGGGGACACCGATCGGGCGGTCAAGTGCGCACACGACGCCATCGCGGACTTCTCAGCCGGCGGTCAGCGCATCGAGACCTGCAGGACGCTGCTCGCGGCAGCGGACGTGTCCCGGGCCGCAGGGCGAACCGATGACATGGACGGCCTGCTGGGCCGGGCCGCGGACCTGGCCCAGCAGTGCGACTCGGCCCGTCTGGCCGCTGAAGTCGACGACCGGCGAGGCAGAGCCTCCACGCTCCCCGGTTCACCCGGCGCCGACGACGCGCTTGCCGTTCTCACCGGACGGGAACGGGAGATCGCCGGTCTTGTCAGCACCGGACTGACCAACCAGGAGATCGCCGCCACTCTCTTCCTCAGCGTGCGGACGGTGGAGAGCCACCTGGCCCGGATCTACCGAAAACTCGACGTACCCAACCGTGCGAGCCTCACCCGCACCATGCTGAACGCGGTATAGGGCACCCGGCCAGGGATCCTCCGCAAGCCGCCCTCCTTCCACACGCTGCCGGCCGGGCGCTACCTGACGTCGACGTAGTCGTCGGCCGACGTGGAGGCGGCGGTGGTGGTGCTGGTCGCGAAGGAGAAGCGGTAGTAGCCGTCGGCCGTGGCCCTGGTGGTGGTCCTGAGCGCGCCGCCGGCGCCGCTGGTGACCGTCTTCAGGGTGGTGTAGGTGTGGCTGCCCTTCTTCCGGTACTGCAGCAGCACCTTCTGTCCTGTGGCACCCACGTACGTGCCGGCGTTCCAGTCGGCACGCTTCAGCTTGCCGGTGACGGTGACGGTCCTGCCCTTCCTCACCGGTTCCGGGGTGGCGTCGAGGGTCAGCTGGGAGGCCTTCTTGATCCTGGTGGTGGCGACGTCGTCGTCGTAGCTGGCGTTCGCGTAGAGGTCGTAGCCGCCGAGGAACAGCTTCCAGGTCCCGGCGACACCGTTGTTCTTCAGATCGGAAGCCGCGTTGATGTGGAAGACGGCCTTGCAGCTGTAGACACCGGTCCGGGTCGTCGACTCGGTGCAGACGGGGTCGTCGCCGGTACCCAGAGAACCGGTGATGGTGTCCGTGCTGGAGCTGTCGGTGCCCTGCCAGAGAAAGGCTTCCGTGAGCGCGACGCCGCTCGAACTGGTGGCGGTGTAGGTGACGATGACCGTCTTCTTGGTGGTGACGCCCAGGACGATGTCCTTGCCGCCGTTGATGACGGCCTTCGAGAAGGTGATGTTGCCCAGCGAGGTGTCCGGGTGGGCGGTCTTCGCGGTGAAGTCGCCGAGCCCTGCGGAGGCCCCCGGACGCTCCGCCGCCTGAGCGGCTGCCGGAAGTGCGAGCGCGGACACAACGATGGCACCGGAAACGACGGCGGCCGTGGCATGCGTACGCATGTGAATCCCCCCTGGTCGAAAGTGGCCCGCCGAAGTACCTTCTTCGGCCGGGCCTGTTGGCATGTGCACAGTACGCAGCCCGGGGCACGGTCCCGCATCCGCGCAATCACGCAGTCCACTACGCAAGTCCGCCGCAGAAACCGCTGAACGGGTCGGCATGAGCAACGCCGCCCGAGCATGCGCGGTCCGCCGTCACGCCGACTGAAGCGAGCGGCCGTACTACATGGTGAGCGAGAGGCCGAAGACCCCGCAGTCATGTCCGACGATCACCTCGGAACCAGCGGCAGCCAGGCAGGTGACCGCCACGTCCAGGTCGATGTGCTGCACCGTGCCGGTCTCCGGTTCCCATACCCGCAGGCTGCGTCCCTGCTTGCTCCCGGTGAGGAGGACGGTGCCGCGGCCCGGGAGCGTGGTGACAGCCATGGCCGTCAGTGAGCTGCCGGGACCGTCCGGGGGCAGGCCGTCACCGACCGGGGCACCGGTCGCGGGATCCCACAGCATGACCACGCCGTTGCGATCGCCTGTGGCCAGCAGCGTACGGTCGCGCAGGGGCACAGCTGCCACGGCTGCCACGCGGTGACGGAGCTCCTCGAGTGCCCGTTTGCTCAGCGGTACTGCCGCGCCCGGTTCCCAGGGGTCGTCGACGGCCGGATCCCACATGTGTACGTCACCCTGCCTGTCCGAGGCCGCGATCAACGTGTGGCCGGGAGCGCGATCCGGACCGCGGCGATCGATTCGATCGGACGGCCGTAAGGGTTGAGACGCCCGACCGACTCACCCGTCGACGGATCGCGCAACCGGACCGCGCCTCGGGACGTAGCGGTGACGAGCAGGGTCCGGCCGTCCGGCACGGTCGCGATGCACATCCCGCTCACCGCGCCGAGCCAGTTGCCGGCCGGTTCGCGGACCGGACGCCCCGTGATCGGGTCCCACAGGGCGATCGTCCCGGTGTCGCCCCCGCTCGCCAGCAGGATGTGCCCCTCAGGCAGAGGAAGGGCCGTCATCGACCTGACGGGGTCGGGATGTCCCGGCAGCGGGTCATGACGAAGCCGGCCGTCCGCCATGTCCCACAGCCACACCACGCCCCTGTCTCCGGCTCCCGCCACAAGAGTCGGTCCGCCGGATCGTGACACGACCGCCAGCGAGTTGACGCCCTCGTGAGAGCCGGGCGCGGAATCGGCGAACACGGTCATACGGCCCCGGGACGTGCCGTCGGCCGCGAGCAGAGCGCTCCCGTCGCGCCGAAGCCCGGTCACCGCCGCATCGGCTCGCCCGGCCGCCGCGGACGCCACCGCGGTGGCCGACCAGTCGGCGATCGTCCACGCCTGCCCGGCATGGTCCTGAGGGTGCGCGCCGCCGGGAGCATCCGCCAGACAGTCGGCGATCGTCCACGTCCGCTCGCAGTTCGGGCAGCGAAAGCATCCGGTCAGCAACATCAGTTTCCGGGCCCATTCCCTGCCGGTCCATTCCGGGGTGCCCTTGACCGCGACCATGGCGGCGACCAGGCAGAGGACGGCCTGCCCCGGCGTCTCGGGGGGTACGCCCGCCGCCGCGACCGCGCGTGCCACCCTCAGGAAGGGTTCCCATCCCTCCCCCAGCGCCGCTTCCCGCAACGCCGCGGCGACCTCGCCCCAGGGGTGTTCTCCCTGACGGACGTGAGCGGGATCGGGCAATCCCGGCGCCTGGAAGGGCGGACGCAGGGGGTCGACGAAGAACTCGGGGATCTCGGTGTCGATGTCGCACCCGGGGCACACCAGCTGGAGATGACGTTCCTCGGGCACGAGGAACCACCACAGCGTCCTGCCCATGTGGTGACCGGCGAGAGCCACGCAGGAGAGCGCGAGGTAGGCGCAGTCCGTCGCAGGACTGTCGGCGGCGAGGAAGCTTCGCACAGCCGCCTGCTCGGCCGGACGAAGTGCGGCACGGAACCCTTCCTCGAGATCGGCAGGGACGGGAGCACCGCCCTCCGCGGTCACCATGAGTCCCATGTCCACCCACAGGTCCACGAACAGCGCCGGAGACTGCGCCGCTGCCACCTCGACGAGGTGGGGCAGCACTGCGTAGGCTCCGTCGAAGACGGTTTCCTGCTGCAACAGGCCGTCGGCCACGCACCTCCAGGCGGCTTTCCATTCGTCACCGGTGTCGGTGGCACCCGTGGACGCCATCGCCCCCAGGACCTTCTCCACCTCCTCGACCGCCACACCGTGGAGGTCGAGCCAACGGGGGCTCTGCAAGGGCAGCTTGGGAATCATGGGATGAGAACTCTCCATCAACTCTGACGACCGGGGCGCACGGCATCTGGCAGCCACTCCGCGCACATCAGCTCACCATCTGATCGACGACGGCGGCCGCTGAGCCGGGCGCGATCCGGTCCAGAAGCCGGAAGACAGAGCTCCAGCCGTCGAGGACCACGGCCTGTGCGGCGAATCTGCGGGCCTGGGACGGCTCTGCCGCCGTGGCGAGTACGACCATGGCTTCGGTTCGGGGCGAGCGGTAGGGAATCGAGCGGGCGAGTGCCTCGGCCCGGTCCCAGTCGCCGTGGCGTGCGAGCTCCCGGACGACTTCGACGAGTGCCTCGGCCTGTGCCCAGCGGTAGGCGATCGAGTGAACGACGGCCTCGGCCCGGTCCCAGTCGCCGCGGCGTGCGACCTCCCGGACGATGTGTGCCAGCCGTTGCGCGCGCACCTCGGGAGAGTCGACCGAGTCGGTGAGGGCTGTGGCCCGCTCCACCTGCCCGTGCCGGGCCAACAGGAGTGTCACTGCCCTCAGCAGATCGTCCCGGCCGAAGAGTTCGTCGTCGGTGCCGAGCAGTGTCTCCGCCCGGTCGGCCAGGGCGAGGGCCACGTCCTGGCCTGCGGTGTCGGCGACCGCGTCCAGCACAGCCGCCAGGACCGCGCCATCGAGGGGTGCTCTCGGGGAGCGGCGCAGGAGGGCGTCGATCCGGTCCAGGTCTCCTCTGCGGGCTTCGGAGGCCAGGACAGCCGCGAGCATCCGTTCCTTCTCAGGGTCGAGCCGCCGGTAACGGTTCCTCCAGGCTCGTGCGAAGTCCTCCACGCGGTCGGCGAACTCACCGGCCCGGACCTGGTCGCCGGTGGCGGCGGCCACCTCCACGAGCAGGACCAGTACGTTCACCGACCACAGCTCGTCGGCGGGGACGTGACGGCTCATCTCCTCGGCACGAGCGGCGAACCTGAGCGCGTGACGGGTGTCGCCGTTGCAGGCCGCCACCTTCGCCAGCATGGCCCAGGCCCTGAGCTGCTCGTGCGGATAGCGGAGCCCTTCTGCCAGGGCCGCAGCCCTGTCGTGTGCGCCGGTCCGGGCCCCCGCCAGGAGCAGGGCGACCAGTGCCCGGTCCCGCAGTGGACGCCGGGGAATCGATTCGACCAGCGCCTGGGCGCCCCGAAGATCTCCGGCGCCGGCCGCGGCCTGCACCAGTTCCACCAGCACGTCACCCTGGCGGTTCTGATCGCTGATCGTGTACGCCAGCTCAGCCGCGCGGGCGAGCCGGCCCGAGCGGGCCAGCCCCGTAGTGAACCAGCGGGGATCCCACTTGTCGCCTCTGACCGCGTCGCACCACGCCGACAGACGCAGAACCGCAGCCAGGCACGGCTCGAACCCGCTGCGAAGGATGTCCCGGCCGGCGTCGTTCTCGGGGGCCAGGCCGTCGCCCTCCTCCGCATCCCGCTTCGCCCGGAGCCAGGTGCCCCAGTTGTCCAGCCGGTCCAGCATGCCTGTGGTGCTCCCCTGATACTTCCGTGGGCGCCGGTCTCCCCGGTCGGCCTGGACACCGATTCTGCCGCGCACAGCATGGCCACGGGTCCGTGGAATCACGTAGGTCATCACGGAAGTCCCATGCCGGGGCTCGGAAGTTCAAAAGCCGCGCTTCACCAGCAGCCGCCCGGAAGTCGCCGGGAGGTCAGCCGATCCGGTAACACGGCCTGGAGGTCTCCGAAGGCGTAGGCCCGGTTGTGACACGAGTGCCGACGAGACGATGTCCGGCCGAGCCGGTGCCTCCGTCGTACAGCCGACTCCGGGCGGGAAGCCGGGCGGCGCACCCTTCTTGCTCCGCCCTGCGGCCCATCCGGCCCCGGGCACCTGGTGCCGGCTGTGCGGCCCCATAGGGTGAACTGTGGGGAACGAACATCGACGCGGGTGAGCAGGTCACCGGCTGAGCGGGGGGCGACGGCGTGGCAGGACTGGTGGGCAGGTCGTCGGAACTCGCACGGCTGGACGCCCTCCTTGCGGACCTGGGCGGGTCAGACCTGCCGAAGGTCGTCGACATCGTCGGTGAACCCGGCATCGGCAAGAGCAAGTTGCTCGACGAAGTGTGCGCGCGGGCCCGCACAACCGGGTTCACCGTACTGCGCGGCCGGGCCGCGGAGTACGAACAGCACGTCCCCTACCAGTTGTTCACCGACGCGTTGGCCGACCCAGGCCCACAGGACGCCGACCCCGCCCTCGCCGAAGCGCGCTCGGTGCTGTGCGGCATCCGGAAGGGGCCGCGCGACGGATCCGCCGAAGGCACCGCCGCCCGGTTCGAGCTGCATCGTGCGATCGCCGCGTTCCTGACGCACCTGGGTGAGCGGGGTCTGGTGCTGGCCCTGGACGACCTGCACTGGGCGGATCCCGCCTCCCGCGAGCTCGTGGACCACCTGGTCCGGCACCCTGCGCGTGGACGCGTCCTCCTGGTGGTGGCCCGGCGGATCCGGCAGACACCGATCTCTCTGACCGCGGCGCTGACGCGCGGCGCAGCCGGCGGAGCCGTGCTCCAGCTCGCCCTGGAGCCGCTCTCCGAGCAGGAATCCGTCCGGGCGCTGGCTCCCGGCGTTCCCGAGGACCGGGCCAAGCAGCTGCACGCCGCCAGCGAGGGCAACCCCCTGTATCTGTTCGCCCTGGTGCACGCCTACCGCACGGGGGTGTCACCGCACGGCCACACACCCCACGGACACGGCGACGGCCTGGACCCGATCGGCGTACCCGGTGGGCTCGCCGCGCTGCTGCTCGACGAGTTGGCCACGCTCACCGAGCCGCAGAGCCGGCTCGTCGAGGCGGTCGCGGCGCTCGGCGACCACGCGACGCCCGGCATGCTGACCGTGGCGACCGGACTGTCACCCCAGGACATCGAGAGCGGGACCGGTGCCCTGGTCGTGCGGGATCTGCTGCGCCCAGGGCCGGGCGGCCGGTGGGCGCTGCGCCATCCCCTGCTCCGGGCCCTGGTCTACGAGGGAACCGCGCCGGGGTGGCGGGCCGAGGTCCATCGCCGTGCCGCGCGCGAACTGGCCCGTGGCGGCGCTCCCGCCACCGAGCGGGCCCGCCACGTCGAAAGGTCGCTGACCGGCTGGGACCCGCAGGCCGCACAGGTGCTCGTCGAGGCCGCCGCAGGGTTCGCGGCGACCGCGCCGGCGACGGCCGCCCATCTGCTGGATGTCGTCCTCACTCATATGCCGGACAGCCCCGAGCGTTTCGCAGAACGCGGCGAACTGGTCCTGGCCAGAGCCCGCGCGCTGGGCGTCAGCGGGAGCCTCCAGGAGAGCCGGGACCTGCTGCACATCCTGATCGAGACGGCCGGCAAGGGCCATCCTGAACTGCGTACGCAGGCCGTCGCCCAGTGCGCTGTGATGGAGCGGCACCTCGGCCACTCCCCCGAGGCCACCGCCCTGCTGCGCCGTGAGCTGTCCCGCGATCCCGGCCCGTCACCCACCCAGGCGGTCTCCCTGCGACTGGCTCTCGGGATGTCCGCCCTGCTGACCGCGTCCTATCCGGAGGCACGCGAGGACGTCGCGGAGGCTGTCGCCGTCGCACGTTGCCACGACCATCCGAGCGGCGAGGCGGCGGCGCTGGCCCTGGCAGCCCTGGGTGAGGCGTACGAGGGGGAGACGGAGGCGGCGGCTCGTTTCGCCGATGCCGCCGGTTCACTCGCCGACGCGCTGACCGATCCCGGTCTCGCGGATCTGTGCGAGGCGCTGGTCTGGCTGGCCTGGGCGGAAACCCTGCTGGAGCGCTACGGCGACGCCGAGCGGCACATCACCCGAGGGCTCCGCATCGCCCGCCGCACCGGACAACTCCATGTCCTGCCCCACCTGTTGACGAGCCGGGCCTTCGTCCACCTCACCACCTGCCGGCTGCCGTCCGCGCTGGAGGCCGCCGAGGAGGCGGAGTCCATCGCCCGGGCCGCGGGCAGCGACGAACTCCTGGGCTTCACCCTGGCCATCAAGACACTGGTGCTGTTGCTGGTGCGCCCGCTGGGGGACGGCAGCGCCCTGGCCACCGGCGAGGAGGCCGTCGCCGCGGCAGGCCGGAGCAGGGGCTGGTGGTCCTCCCTGGCCTGGTGCATGCTCGGGCACGCGACGTACGTGAGCGGAGACCCCCACCGCGCACAGGAGGCCATCACGACGGCAGGCGGCGGCGCTGAACTGCCGCTGCTGCAACCGTCGATCCGTCCGGGCCAGCTCGACACCCTCGTGGGCGCGGCCCTCGCCGCCGGTGACGTGGACCAGGCGGTGCGCTGGGCCGCACAGGCGAGGCGCGAGGCCGACCGGCTCGGTCTCGACGGTCAGCGCGCGGCCGCCCTGCGCGCCGAGGCCTCGCTGGTCGAGCGCCACGGCGACACCGGCACGGCCGTACGGCTCCTCGAAGCGGCCGCACAGGAATACGTCCGCTGCGGCCAGACCCTGTGGGAGGCGTACTCCCTGCTACGGGCGGCGCCCCTGGCGCAGCGCACCGGGCAGGGGGCGCGCGCCGCCGTGATGTGGCACCGGGCCCACCGGATCGCCGTCGCCGGCGGCGCGCGCCTGCTGGTGGACCTTGCCGAATTGATCCGCCCCCAGGTGATGACGGAGACGGCGACGGTGCCGGCGCAGCTGGCGGAACTGACGGCCCGTGAGCTGGAGGTGGCCGAGCTCGTGGCGCTGGGGCTGAGCAACCAGGACATCGCCGCTCGGCTCCACCTCAGCCGACGCACCGTCGAGACGCACCTGTCCTCGATCTACCGGAAGGCGTCGGTGCCCTCCCGCGCGGCCCTGGCCGGACTCATGACCCGTGTCGGGCTGGGTGCCGGACCCTGAGCGACGTCAGTGTGCCGGGGCCGCCCGCGCGGACACGTCCGTGAAACCCCGGACCACCGCGCATCCGGCCCGGGCACCTGGGGCGCGGTGAAACACGTGGGGAGTTACGTGTTTTCACCGAGGCCTCTTCCCCCCGCGGCCGTCTACGTTCGGCAGTCGGACGGATCAGTCGGTGCAGAGGGGACTGCGTGAAGAGCAACACCTGGTGTGTACGGGGAACTTGGGTGGCGCTCGCGGTGGCGGGGAGTCTGCTGGCCGGGTGTTCGGCGCAGGGGGCGGACGGCGGCTCCTCGCGTCGGACGGGGTCTCCCGCGCACACCGCGGCGCCCGAAGCCACGGCGCCCCCGTCGGGCGGCTCTTCCCCCACCCCCGCCTTCAGACCCGACGCCGACCTCGTCCCCAGGACCTCGAAGGACGGGCAGGACCTGGTGGACTCCGTGGTGTTCGCTCCGGGCGACTGGGGCCGGGGCTTCGTCGCGCAGGACCCGGCCGAGAGCACCCCGGGCACCTGGGCCGTGCTGGACGGCAACTGCCACTGGGAGCGGCCGAAGCTCCCCCGAGGCGTACTGGCCGGCCTGTCCCGCTACAGCCGGCTGCCCGCAGGCGGAGGGAAAGGTGCCGTCAAGGTGACGGCCTCGGCCACCGTGCACTCCTCCGTCCTCGGCGCCGACGAACAGCTGAGCACCACGCTGGAGGAACCCCTGCGCTGCCCGGAGCAACAGCCACGGGCCGACGAACGGATCACGGGTCTGAACAGCCTCGGCACCCCCTTCGGCGCCCGCGAGCAGGACTACGCCGACGACTCGGTACTGGAGGCCGGTCAGTACGTCGGGAAGGGCGGCAACGCCCAGCCGTACCTGTGGATGGTCGCCCGGCTGGGCACGGTCGTCGTGGCCGTCTCCGTGACGGGCGGAAAAGGGCACACCCAGGAAGAACTCCAGGGACTGGGCAGCACCGCCCTGGGTCAGATGCTGGTGCGCGTCCGGCAGCGATTGAAGGGGAAGTGATGGAGCCGCTGCGTACCTCGGACCCGTCCCGGCTGGCGGGCCATCGGATGCTCGGGCGGCTCGGCGCGGGTGGCATGGGTGTGGTGTACCTGGCCCGCTCGGCCGGCGGTGCACTGGTCGCGCTGAAGGTGATTCAGGCCGAGTACGCCGAGGACGCCGGATTCCGGGAGCGTTTCCGGCGCGAGGCCGAGACGGCCCGCCGGATGACCAGCCCCTGGGTGGCGTCTCTGGTGGACGCGGACCCCGAGGCGGCGGCGCCCTGGCTGGCCACCGTCTTCGTGCCGGGGCCCTCGCTGGGTGAGGCTCTCGCGGCACACGGGCCACTGCCCGTACGGAGCGTGCGGGTGCTGGGCGCCCGGCTCGCCCAGGCGCTGAGCGACCTCCACGCGGTCGGTCTCGTGCACCGGGACGTCAAGCCGGGCAATGTGCTGCTGGCGCTCGACGGCCCCCGGCTGATCGACTTCGGTGTCGCCCGCGATCTTGAGGACACCGCGCTCACGTCGACCGGTGTCGTGGTCGGCACCCCCGGCTTCCTGGCACCGGAACAGGCCCAGGGCGGGCGGGAGGTGGGCCCGGCCGGCGACGTCTTCTCGCTGGGCTGCGTGCTGGCCCACGCGGCCACCGGCCGGCCCCCGTTCGGTACGGGCTCCCCCGACGCGCTGCTGTACCGGACGGTGCACGACACCCCGGATCTGGAGGGTGTTCCGCCGGAGCTCGCCGAATTGGTGCGCGGCTGTCTGGAGAAGGACCCGCGGCAGCGGCCCACTGCGGAGGCGTTGTCGCAGGCCCTCGCGGCCACCGAGCCCGCCGACCCGCGGGAGATCCTCCGGGCGGTACGTCCCGCGCGGCAGGACCAGGAACCCGCTGACGAGGACTGGTTGCCCGAGCCGTTGATCCGGCTGATCGCCGAACGGTCGGCCGCGGGGCTCGGGCTGCCCGCCGTCGATGACACCGAGGTCGCCTCCGAGTCCGCCGACACCACCGCGGCGGACGACGCGGGCGCACAGCCGTCGGGACGTGCCGTCGGCAGACGCCGGCTCCTCGTCCTCACCGGGGGCGCGGTGACCGTCGCGGCCGGAGGCGGTCTGGCCGCCTGGGCCGCTCTCTCCGGTGACGGCAAGGGGAACGGCTCCACCGCCGCCCCGACGGCGAAGGGGCCCGTGCACACGATCGGCCTGCACGCGGATCTGAGCGGTGACCACAGGGCGGTGGGCCGGGCTCAGGAGCGGGGGCTGCGGCTCGCCGTCGACGAGTTCAACTCCCGTGGCGGCAGGCCGTTCACGCTCGCCGTGCGGACGGTGGACGACGGCGGGGTTCCGGCCAGGTCCCCGGCGGCGGCCAAGCGGCTGGTCGCCGACCCTTCCGTGCTGGCCGTGATCGGTCCCACCACGGACGACACCGCCCTGGCCTCGCTGGCGACGTACGACACCGCGTCACTGCCCCTCATCGCCGTGTCACCCGGCGCCACCGTGCTGGGCGTGACGGGCAGCCGGTCCTTCCTCCACGCCCGCGTGACGGACACGATCCTGCCCTTCTATCTCCGCGCCTACCTGCACGGCACCGCCAAGTCGCACACGATCGGAATCGTCGACGACCGGGCGGCGGACGCGTACGGGTGGGAGATCAGCAGCGCGCTGTCCCGCATGCTTCACCAGGACCGGCAGCCGGTCGTTCCCAAGGTGGTCAGCGCGTTGCGCAGGGACTTCGGACCGACGCTCGACGCCCTGCTCGACGGTGGAGCGGACTCCGTGGTGTTCGCCGGCTACCACGACCGCGCAGCGCTGCTGGCCCGGGAATTGACGCACCGTCATTTCGCGGGTGCACGAGCCGCCGCCCAGGGTGTGCTCGACGCCCGGTTCCTGTCCGCCGCCGGGGACGCGGCCGACGGCTGGGTGGTCGTCGCCCCCGTCATGGACGCCTCCGTGGCACCCGAGGCCAAGGCGTTCGCGGCCGCGTACCGCAGGCGTTTCGACGCCGAACCGCAGCGGTATGCCGTCGAGGCGTACGACGTGGCCCGGTTGATCGTGCAGGCTCTGAGTTCGCCGTCCGCCGGGCGCGTGACCCGGCAGAACCTGGCGACGGCGCTGCGCGGGGCCTCGTACAAGGGGATCACCAAGAACTTCGCCTTCGACAAGAAGACGGGGTCACTGGTCATCGACGGCCGTGGCGTCTATCTGTGGAAGGTCGACGGCGGCCGGTTCAGGTACCAGGGCGCGGCGCCGTTCCAGGTGTCCACCTGATGGGGCGCTGATGGAGCCGTTGCGCGGCGCCGACCCGGCCGGGATCGCGGGCTACCGGCTGCTGCGCCGGCTGGGCGCGGGCGGCATGGGCGTGGTGTACCTGGCCCGCTCCGGCTCGGGCTCACTGGCCGCTGTGAAGGTCATACGCCCCGCCCATGCGGACGATCCGGGTTTCCGGGCCCGTTTCCGCCGTGAGGTGGAGACGGCGGGCCGGGTCACCAGCCCCTGGGTCGTACCGCTGCTCGACGCGGACCCGGACGCGGAGTCGCCGTGGCTCGCCACTGCGTTCGTGCCGGGCCCCTCACTGGCGGAGACGGTCGAGGCGGGCGGGCCGCTGCCGTACCGCTCGGTGCGGTTCCTGGGGGCCCGCCTCGCCGAGGCGCTGGAGGCCGTGCACGGGGCAGGTCTGGTGCACCGGGACGTCAAGCCGGGCAATGTGCTGCTGGCGGTCGACGGACCGCGGATGATCGACTTCGGTATCGCCCGGATGCCGGAGGACACCGCGCTCACCGCCAGCGGGATGGTGGTCGGCTCCCCCGGATTCCTCTCCCCCGAACAGGCCCAGGGACGGGGCAGGGAGATCGGGCCGGCCAGCGACGTCTTCTCGCTCGGCTGTCTGCTGGCATTCGCCGCGACGGGCGAACGCCCCTTCGGCCGGGGCTCCGCGGCCGAGGCGCTGGTGCGTACGGTCCACGACGAACCCGAGCTGGACGGCGTACCGGCACCGCTGCTGCCGTTGCTGCGGAACTGTCTGGCCAAGGAGCCGGGCTCCCGGCCCCCCGTGGCCGACATCCGGCGAGCCCTGGACGGGACGGAGCCCGACGACCGGGACGGCTCGGGCGGGGGCTGGTTGCCCGAATCGTCCACCCGGCTGATCGCGCGCCGTTCGACCGCCGCTCTCGCCCTGCCCGCCGTCGAGGCGACCGAGGTGTCCGGCGCTCCGCCCGGCATCGACACCGTGGCCGACTCGGAGGTGCCGCCGAAGGGCGCCACCCGACGCCGCTTCCTGGTGCTGGGCCCGGCCGCCGGGGTTCTGGCGGCGGGCGCGACGACGGCCTGGTGGACGGCGGACCGCCCCGGTCGTGTATCGACGCGCGGCGGCGGCACCCGGCTTCCGCGCACGGTGGTCGCCCTGCACGCCGATCTGACGGGAGGGCACAAGGCGGCAGGACTCGCCCAGGAGAACGGTGTCCGGCTCGCCGTCGACCATCTCAACTCCCGCAGCGACCGCGGCTTCGACCTCGCGCTCCAGGTGCACGACGACGCGGGCAGCCCGACCCGGGCGCGACGGATCGCGCGGCGACTCGCGGCCGACAAACGGGTCCGCGCAGTGATCGGGCCGACCACCGACGCCTGCGCCGAGGCCGTTGTCGCCGAGTACCAGAAGGCACTGCTGCCCTTGGTCTCCGTGTCGGTCGGGCTCGAAGGGGTGACGTACCGGACCTACGCGGCCACCCGGCCCCCCGACCGCAACCTGGCGGCGCCCCTGGTCGCGTACCTCGTCCGCACCGCCCGGGCCCGCAGGACGGTGCTGATCGACGACGCGGCCGAGGGAGACTTCAGCTGGAACATCTGCGCATCGGTCGGTGACGCCATGCGCTCCGGGCACCACGCGACGACCCGGCGTACCCTCGCCGCCGAGGACGACAGCGCCGACGGCTTCCGTGCCCTCGCGGAGTCTGTGGTCGACGCGGAAGCGGACGCGGTGGTGTTCGCCGGTGGACATGCGCGCGCCGCGAAACTGGCGCTCGCGCTGCGCGGCGCCGGCTACTCGGGTGTGCGACTGGCCACCGAGCGCGCTCTCGACCCCCGCTTCCTCGCCTCGGCGGGCAACGCCGCCGAGGGATGGGTCTTCGCCACCGCCTTCCTCGATCCGACGCGTGTGACGGCCGCGAAGTCCTTCGTCACCGCCTACCGCGAACGCTTCGGCACCGCCCCGCCCTGGTACTCCGCCGAGGCCTACGACGCGGCGCTCTTCGTGGGCCGCGCGATGACGACACCGGGCGCGTCCGGCGCGGCACGCGGCACGATCGTGGGACGGCTGCGCGACATCGACTACCGCGGGATCACCAAGAGACTGCGCTACACGTCGTCGAGCACCGGCTACACCGTGAAGGCGCTGTACCTCTTCCGGGCGTCCGGCGGCCGATTCCGCTTTCTCGGCCAGTACGAGGACGCCACGGCCTGAGCCGGTACGGGGACGGGAACCGACCGGACCGCCCGACCGCGTCACGAATCCTCGATGGCTGTCACGTAGGTCCAGCCGTGCCGAACGTTTCCGCGTTCCCGGCAGTCGACGCGTGTGACGTCGGGCCCTCCGTTGCTGCGCGAGAGCATTCCGCTGATCAGCGTGCGGTACGCGAAGAACAGCGTCGCGGCCACGGTCACGACGAAGGCGATTTCAGGCCCGTAACCCGTGCTCGTGGCGGTGCGGGTCACGTGGAAAAGGCCGTAGCCGCTGAGGACCGTCGCCGGCGCGCACACCTTCCACAACAACCCGTGCCTGCGGCGCTCAGCACGCACTTCGGCGAACGACGGGAGCGCCACCAGGAGTCGAGCGCCGCAGTGGTCGCACGTCGCGTGGGCCTCGTTCCTGTGTTGCTCGAAACGCTCCAGACGGCCCGCGTCGTCGTTGGTGAGGGCGAGCGTCCGCGTGTGGTGGTGACCGCCCTCCTTGCTGACGATGTGCGTGATCCTGTACTCGAAGGTCCCCGACACCTCTGCGGCCACGGCTCCCGCCCCTCCCCCTGGTCCGGTTCACCTTCGATTCTCGGGCCGCCGCGGCGGCATGCCGCCGGGATCGCACCACCCGGAACAACCCTAGGCCGGTACCGAATTCACCGTCGTCAACCGGGCTTTGGGACTCTTCGCCGCGCTGCGAGCCCGCACCGGGCGGCCCCGCGCCACCCGGCACTGGACCCCGCTCGTGCGTGCGGCGTCGTGGCTCGTCGGCCGGGCCGGCGACGAGGCGGGCCGCTTCACGGTCACCGTGAGCGGGGAGTGCGGCGGGCTGCCGGTCACCCGCCGACTGGGTATGACGGCCCGCTCCATTCCTGGCTGGCACCGCACGAACTGCGCGCGGCGCTGCGCGAGCGCGGGATCGCCCTGTGGCGGAGCGACGACGAGGACGGCTGGCGCCCTTGGGAGGGGTGACGGGCCGTCAGGCGGCCGCCTCCCGGGACGGAGCGGCCCTGACTCGGGCGCGGGTCCGGATCGGGTCCGTCCGCCTTCGGGCGGTGCCCGGACGGGAGCGGAGCGTTCAGACCGGGCTTGCGGGGTGTGCCGCCGTCGCGGACCGGGGCGGCCAGGTCTGTGGTGAGAGGATGCCGAGCACGTAGGCCCGGGCGACCAGCGCCGGGCGGGTGGCGGCGTCGAGCAGGGCGCGCAAGCGGCTCAGGTGGTAGTCCACCGTCTGCCGGGACAGGCGCAGCTTCGCCGCGATGTCCGCGTTGCTGTGCCCGGCCGCGAGCAGGGCGAGTATGCGGACCTGGGCGGCCGTCAGGTCCGGTCGGGCCTGATGGGGCAGGCCGAGGTGAGTGCCGACGGCCCATACGCCGGACACACCGGGGGTCGTACCGCACACGGTGCTCAGATGGATTCGGGCCCGGCGCCGCCGGCCGTCCCGGTCGACGAGTACGGCACAGGTGCGGGCGCTTCGGCGCCGGCCGCTGATCAGGTCGTCCCAGACCCGGTGCAGGGCGCTGCGTTCGGGTGTCCTGGCGAGCAGGGTGTCGGCCGGCAGACCTATCAGATCGGAGAGCCGGATGCGCAGGACATCGGCGACCACGGTGCCGGCCTCGCTGACCCGGCCGTCCGGGGTCAGACGGACGCAGAGCAGTCCGCTGTGGTCGCGCAGGGCCTGTAAGTCGGCCTCGGCCTGGTGTCGTTGGTCCAGCACCTGGGCGTAGTCGGTGACGTCGACGTAGATGCCCGCGATACAGCGGGCCGCGCCCCAGCGGACGGGGAAGCGGTAGCCCGCCGCACGGCCCGGGCAGCCGTCGACGCGCCGGTAGGTGAGGGTGTGCCGTACCGGCCGGCCGCGCGTCAGGACCTCCTGGTCGAGGGCGAGGAACCGGGTGATGTCACCAGCTTCGTCGACGTCGGCGAGGTGACGGCCGATCACGGCGTCGCGCGTGGTGCCGTACAGGTGGGCATAGGCATGGTTGGCCCACAGGTAACGGCCCGTGGCGTCGCGCACGAATGCCGCGGCCGGGGCGAGGTCGGCGAACGTGGCGTACGGGTCGTCGTCCGGCCGGTCGACCACCTCGATCGCCACTCCCCTGCTGCCGTGCCGTCCCGGCCCGCCGCCGAGTTCCGGCCAGTGGACGTGGAAGGTTCTGCCCTCGAAAGACGCACGGTACGGGACGCAGCCGGACGCGCCGGACGGGCCGCCGTCCGCGTGGAGGGCCTCGAGGAACCGGCGGGTGGCGCGCCGGTCGTCGAACGCGGCGCCCCCGCTGTCGACCACGCCCAGACCGCTGTCGGCCTCCCACCAGGACACCGCAAGAGGCGCGAGCAACGCCTTGAAATCAGCTTCGTCCACGTCAAACTCCTTCAACCCTGCACCACATCACTTTGGGTGACACCTCATGCGTATCCCGTAGGGGAGGGGGCATGCGAGCGGGGCGGACGCTCCGTGCTGTGCGTCGGCGGCGCTAGCGCATCACCACACCTTCACCTGACACGGACCGGCGGCAGCAGTAAGGCATTTGCCTGAGTGCTTCGGGAATCGCGGCGCCTCGGACGCGGGCAGGTGCTGGTTCGCTTGAAGGAGACGGCGTGGGCGGCCCGGTGGCCGCCCGACGACACCGAAGGAGTTGGACTTCCGTGAACAAGGTGCTGTACGTGCATGCCAAGGGCGGCCCGCCGGTGGGCCATGCCCTGACGCGGGTGGCCGCGAGGTCCGTGGTGCACCTACTGGCGCTCAGCGAACTGCCCGCCCCCGTGGCCGCTGACGCTGCGAGGCTGTGCGCGTCGGTCGTCACACCCCTTGACGCCCGCGCCGGCGACCTGGTCGAGCTCATCACCGCCCGAGCCCGCGAGGTGGGGGCGGACGCCGTGCTCACCTTCTCGGAGTACGCGGTGGTCGCGGTCGCCGAGGCGTCCCGGCAGCTCGGGCTGAGGGGTGCCGGTCCCGCCGCCGCCCTCGCACGCGACAAACGCCTGATGCGCGCCGCGTGGGAGCGCCGCGGCATACCGCAGCCGCGGTTCCGCGCCGTCGCCGGCGCGGCCGAACTGGAGCGCGCGACCAATGAATTGTCATGTCCACTTCTTTTGAAGGCGGCCTGGAGCGCCGGCTCGACCGCGCACCAGATCATCGAGCGGCCCTCGGACGCGCCGGCCGCCTGGCAGCGGTCGCGCGCGGTGATGGCCGAGTCCGCACTCCTCGGATTCGCGGAACTGCACGTCCCCGGCGCCTCGGAGGACTTCATCGTCGAGGAGATCGTCAGTGGATGTGCCGAGGAGTGGTTCGACGGCCCCGGCTGGGGTGACTACGTCAGCGTCGAGGGTGTGGTCGTCGACGGGGAATTCCGTCCCGTCTGCCTGAGCGGGCGGATGCCGACGGTGGCGCCCTTCACCGAGCGCGCCGGTATCACCCCGGCCGCCGTCGGAATCGAGGCCCAGCACACCATCGTGGACCTCGCCCGGCACGCCGTGGATGCCCTGGGGCTGGAGAACTGCGGCACCCACACGGAGATCAAGCTGGGCAGGGAAGGCCGTATGTGGGTCATCGAGACGGCCGCGCGGTTCGGCGGGGCGATGACGGTGCCGCAGATCGAGGAGGTCTTCGGCCTGGATCTGGTCGGCATGTTCACCGACCAGTTGCTCGGCGGCTCACCCGTCTGGCCCGCACGGGCGTTGACACCCGAGGATGCCACGGGCGCGGCCGGATCGCTGGTGGTCCTCGCCGTGCAGGGCGACGGCACGCCTTGGCCCCGCCGCCATCGATGGGACGCCTCGGCGGTCGTCCGTTCCGCGCCGGTCAGCGCCGGCAGCACGCTGTCCGTCGTCCGTGAGAGCTCCCTGCCGGACGGGGCCCCCGTGCCGGTCTACGAGCCTGCCGCCGGAGCCAACACCATGGCGGGCCTGTGCCTGTTGTCGGCGGACCGGCCGCAGTCCGTCGTCAGTGACTTCACCGCCCTGGTCGACGCGCTGCCGCGCATCCTGCCCACGGACGCCACCGAAGGGGCCCGGCCATGACCCACGCACCGCACACGGCCGACATCCCCGACACGGCGGGCGATCGTACCGTCGTCGGCGTCAACCTCTCGCTGCCGTTGTTCCGCACGCTGTCCGGCGTGCTCGCCGGACACCCGTACCTGAAGGTCGTGGTGGACAGGTGCGAGGACACCTGGCACCTGCTCGACACCCGGGTGCACCCCTTCCACGTCGACTACATCGCCACGCGCATCCTCGGCATGAGGACGGACGAACTCGACGCGGCCCTGGACGCGTTCAACGAATCCGTGTACATGGCACCTGACCGCCGCTTCCTGCTCGGGGTGCTGTCCCTGCACAGCGACGAGGACGCCGATGGTTCCGAGCGGCCCTTCCTGGTCCTGGAGACGACCGAGGCGGACACCATGCACGCCGCGCTGCTGGAGGAGTTCCACCACTACGTTCGCGCAAGGGTGGACGGACGGCTTCCCCTGCTGCTGAAACCGGCGAACCACGGGCAGGAGCACGAACTCGCCTCGGTCAGTGAGGCACGCGTACCTCGCATCCTCAGCCAGGAGCTGTTCGGCAACCGGACCCGGACCTGCCTCAACCCGGGCGTGGCCGAAGGCCGACTGCGCTGCTTCCGCGATCTGGCGGAGTACCGCAGCGCCGCCCCACAGCTCGGCTGGGCGGACATCGTCGCGATGGCCTGCCTGCCCGATGACGTGCCCCGGGTGGCGGGATTCGTCAACACGGAGCCCACGACGCCGCTTTCGCACACCAACGTCCTGGCGTCGGGCTGGGGCATCCCGAACGCCATCGTCCGCGACCTGGACGCTCTCGTGCGGCGCGACGGACTGGACGGCGCATGGGTCCGCTACCGGGTGTCCGAGGACGCCATCACCCTGGAGCGGCTGTCCGACGCCCCGGCCCTGGAGAGGCCGGTCTGGCACCAGCAGCGCATCCGCATCGACGCACCCCTGCTGGACGAGGCGCCGATCATGGCTCTGCACCGGCTGCGGCGCGCCGACCGCGACAGCTACGGCACCAAGGCCGCCAACCTCGGCGAACTGCACCATGTCCTGGACAGCCGCACGGCCGACCTGACCGCGTTCTACGCACGCCCGCGCCCGCCGCGGCCCGATCTGCTCACCCACCTGGCCCTGCGGCTCGGCGAGCCGGCAGCGCCCGTGGAACGGCTGCAGGCCGCGGCGGCCGAACGCGTGGCGGCCACCGTCCGGGCACCCGAGGGGGTGGCGCTCCCGTTCCGCCTGCACCATCTCTTCCTGACCTCCTCGGCCGCTCTGCAGCAGGGCATCGGCAAGCTGAAGATGGCGCTCGAACTCGAAGCGCTCGACGTGATCGACTCCCTCTGTCTGGACCTGCAGCGCCTGATGCACAGCACGCCGATCCCCGACGAGGTGGCTCGGGCCGTCACCGGCGCGGTGCCGGGTCTGCTGGCCGACGGACGTCGTCTCGTGGTGCGCTCGTCCTCCAACGCCGAGGACCTGCCCGGTTTCTCGGCGGCCGGGATCTACGACTCGGTGACCACCGTGCGCGGTGCGGAGCAGTTGCTGGACGCGGTGCGGCAGGTGTGGGCGTCGTTGCTGTCGCCACGGAGCGTACGTCTGCGGCACGAGGCCGGCATCGTGCTGGACGACACCTACATGGGAGTGATCATCCAGCAGTACGTGCCCGCCGGTCTCGGGGGTGTGCTGGTGACCTGCAATCCGACCCGGCGCGAGGACTTCCGCAACGTGTACGTCAACTGCACGGCCGGTTCGCCGGAGCGGGTGGTCGACGGCAAGGTCCTGCCCCACCAGTACCTGTACAACACGGTCGAGGGCGGCGGGCGCACCGTGGACGTCGGCTCGTCGGGTGCGGACCTCCCGTCGGGCACCCGCACGTCACTGGGCGAACTGGCCCTGGTGGGGCGTCTGCTGCAGTCCCACTTCAGCGCCGGAGACCCCGACGACGCGCTGGACATCGAGTGGCTCATGACTGCCGAGGGGGCGTTCCATCTGGTCCAGGTCCGCCCGTACGCCCGGTGAGGCGCTCCATGACTTCTGTGTGGCGCCGCTCCGCGGATCCGGCCATGACCCCGGCCGCCCGCCGCATCGTCCGCCTCAACAACGGGTTCCAGCTGTTGTTCAACCTGTTGTGGTGGATGCCCGTGTTCTACGCCTACCAGCGTGCCGCGGGTCTGTCGGACGGCCAGATCTTCGGCATCCAGAGCATCTACTACGTCGCCTTCTGCCTGTTCGAGATACCCACGGGAGTCGTCGCCGACCGCGTCGGTGCCCGCAACTGCCTGCGCGCGGGCGCGGTGGTCATGACGGCGGCGAACATGGTGCCCGTGCTGGCGCCCTCGTACACGGGCTTCCTCGTGCACTTCCTGGCGATCGCCGCCGGGCGCTCCCTGACCTCGGGCGCGGCGAGCGCCTGCCTGTACGACGGCTTGCGCGCCGAAGGAGCGGACGCCCACTACCTCAGGGCGGAGGGAACGGCGCGTGCCCTCGGGCTCGCCGCCAAGGTCGTCTGCTGGCCGCTCGTCGGACCGCTGATGTCCGTGGCCCACCAGTCGCCGTACCTGCTCAGCGCGGCGAGCGCGGCGGGCTCGCTCGGCTGCGCCCTCGCCCTGCCCCGGATCGCCGCCGGCGACACGGGGGCGAGCACCCGTGGGCGACGGAGGGGAGCTCTGCTGCGGGACACGGGCGCCGCCCTGCGCACCGTTTCGTCGTCACCGTGGCTGGCCCTGCTCATGGTGCAGGGCGTGGCAGTCTTCACGCTGTCAAGGATCTGTCAGGTCAATCTGTTCCAGCCGGTGTTGCTCGAGCACAGCATCGCAGAGGGCAGCCACGGCAGTGTCCTCGCGGCGATGACGGTCGCCGAGGCGGTGACCTCCGCCCGGCCCCAGTGGCTGAGCCGGCGGCTGTCGCCCGCGGCCTGGGTGTCCCTGCTGAGCGTCGCGCTCGCCGCCGCACTCGCCGGCACCACTGTCGGCGGCCCCTGGGCCGTGGTCGGGCTGCTGTGTGCGTTCGCCGCGATCACCGGGTTCGGCTATCCGGTGCAGCGCAAGCTCATCAACGACGCCATCCCGAAGGGGGCCCCGCGTGCCACGCTGCTGTCGGTGGAGAGCATCGTGGACCGCGGCGTGTGTGCGGTGGCGGCAGTGGCAGCGGGCGCGTATCTGGCGGCGGGCCGGCTCGACGCGCTTCTGTGGCAGTCCGCCGCGGTCACCTGCGTGCTGATACCGGCGCTGCATCTGGCTCTGCGTCGCGTGAGTCCGGCGCCGGCCGCGCGTGGGACGCGTGGAGAACACGGTGCCGACGCGGTCTCCGCCAAGGCATTCGCACAGCCGGTGGAGGAGCCCGTCGCACTGCCCGTCGACGAGGGCGCGGCCCCGCACCCTGATCCGGCGCGAGGCGGCTGACCACGCCTGGGAGCACACACCCCGGGCAGGCCACTCGGTGCGGTACCGGCAATGACGTCGAGGGCCAGGGGCGGCACCCGGGAGCCCGGCTGCCGCCCCTGGCCCTTGGGGATCAGCTCACGTTGACTGCGGACCAGGCGGCCTCGACCGTCTTGTACTCGGTGCTCGAGGCACCGTACAGGTCGGATGCCGCCTTGAGGGTGCCGGCGCGGGCGCCCTTGTAGTCGGTCGTCGAGGTGAAGTACGAGGTCAGCGCCTTGTACCAGATCTGCAGCGCCTTTTCCCGGCCGATGCCGGTGACCTTGGAGCCGTCCTGGGTGGGCGAGTCGTAGCTCACGCCGTTGATCGTCTTCGCGCCGCTGCCCTCGGACAGCAGGTAGAAGAAGTGGTTGGCGACGCCGGACGAGTAGTGCACGTCCAGGCCGCCCACGCTGGAGGACCAGTAGTCGGCGGAGCCGCCGTCCTTGCTGGGCTTGTCCATGTAGCGCAGCGGCTTGCCGTCGCCGTTGATGTTGATCTTCTCGCCGATGAGGTAGTCACCCGGGTCGGACGAGTTGTCGGCGTAGAACTCCACGCCGGTGCCCATGATGTCGCTGGTCGCCTCGTTCAGACCGCCGGACTCACCGGTGTACTCCAGCCCGGCGGTGTTGGACGTGACACCGTGGCTCATCTCGTGCCCGGCCACGTCGAGCGCGGTCAGCGGGTCCTTGTCGCCCTCGCCGTCGCCGTAGGTCATGCAGAAGCAGCTGTCGTCCCAGAACGCGTTCACGTACGACTTGCCGTAGTGCACGCGGGAGTACGCACCCACGCCGTCGTTCTTGATGCCGCTGCGGCCGAAGGCCTTCTTGTAGAAGTCCCAGGTCTCCTGCGCCCCATAGGCGGCGTCCGCGGCGGCGGTCGCCGCGTTCGACGCCGTTCCGTCGCCCCAGGTGTCGCTGGACTGGGAGAACAGCGTGCCGGTGCCAGAGGATCCGTGATCGAGGTTGTAGGTCTTGTGACCGCCGCGCGAGGCGTCGGTGAGGGTGTAGGACGAGCCCGACTGCGTCGTCGACAGGTCCACCTTGCCGCTGTAGTGGGTGTTGCCGACGCCGGTCTCTATGCCCTGGTACTGGAAGAGCTTCTTGCCGGTGGCGGCGTCGGTGACGACGTGCAACCGGTTCGGGGTTCCGTCGTCCTGCAGGCCGCCGACGACCGTCTCGTAGGCGAGGACGGGCCTGCCGCTCACCGCCCAGATGACCTTGCGCAGAGCCTGGTCCGCGGCAGTCTTCGCGGACCCCGCCGCCTTGGCCAGGCCCAGGGCCTGCTTCTCGGCCTTGGCGGGGGCGATCCGCGGTGTGAGCGAGGCAGGCTTCAGCTTCGCCTTCGTGGCGGTGGAGATGCCCTCGGTCCTGCCGGACCTGGCGGTGTGGACGACCAGGTCGCCGCCGAGCACCGGCAGGCCCGCATACGTGCGCTCGTAGCGGGTGTGGACGGTGCCGTCCACATCCTTCACGACGTCCTTGACGACCAGCTTCTCCTTGGCGCCGAGACCTATGTGCTGCGCGGTCCGGTCCGCGTCGGCCTGCGCCTGCCGGATCAGCCCCGTACGGGCGTCCGCCGACAGCGTGACGGGGGCTGCGGCGAGGCGGGCGGGACCGGCGGTGGGCCGGGCGGTGGCCGTGGTGGTGAGCGCGGTGCTCAGAAGTGCCGTGGTGGCGGCGACGGCTGTGGCCGCGGCCAAGGCGGTACGCCGGTGGCGTGTGTCACGGGAGGTCACACAAGCTCCTTTTGTGGGGGGAAACGTCAGGTCGGTATGGGGCCGACCGGGACGGTTGTGGATGTTGTCGTGCTCGTGCGGCGGTTGGAGAGAGGCTGCCATGGATGACATGAACATGCCATCACCATCCAGATGACGGTGACGGCAAAGCGCCAATCCCCGAACGAGGTCCGAGGGGGGCTCAGGGCATGCCGACCGCGGCCCTCGCGGACACTGCATCCGCGGGCCGGCGCGTTCTCCGACTTCGAGCTGTTCGAGTACTCCGGCGGACCATCGGCGCCGGAGGCCAGAGGGCGGTGCGGCAGGCTCAGTCAGGGCCTGCGGCGGCACCTGTTCCGCTCAGGGTCAGGGCAGTGGCAGGCAGGCCGAAATCGGCGGGGTGCATGAAGTCTCCATAGGGCGTGGGGGGTTGGAGATACACACACGAGGCAACCTCAGTCCCGACAGGATCCGCTACGCGCGTGGACCAGATACGACAACTCCCCCACCCCGCCTTCACGGGCAGCGCACAGAGACAGGCCCGGACCGTCCCCCTTGCCATGGACCTGGGCTTCGCCCAGCGCACCACCACGATCCTCACCGGACACGGGCCGAAGTCCGCCGGCAAGCCCGTGACCGGAGGGGAAACCGTCCCGGCCCACACAGCCGGTGCGGGCCACCACGAAGCCCTCCTCGACACACCGCGAATCGGTGATGTGGCAGTCCTGATCACATGAGACGACCCAAGCCGATCTCAGGATGCGTGCAGAGAACGCCTCCTTGTCGGGGCGACGGTATGTCAGTAAAGTTGCGAGAAAGGGGGTTTCTCACTCGACCGGGTGAGAGACGGGGGGCGCACCATTCACGGATTCCTGCCTGACCGAACCACGCTGACGATCGGATCGTCGGTGGTCCACGTACCGGTCGCGGATACGGTCCGCCTGGAGGATTTCCTGTCCGCGGTGCGCCGAGCGCGGGACGAAGGCGGCATCGTCCTCGCACCCGGGTGTCCCGAGCTGCCGGAATGGCCGAGCACCGCGAGAGGCTCCGGCGACCGACTGCTGACCCTCGTGGAATCCGTCGGCGACTGTGGTGCCGTACCCCTTGCCGGCCTCACCGACCACGAGATCCGTCCGTGGACCTGGTTACCCGACAGTGAATTCCCCTGCCTGCTGGGGTGCCCCGACGTACTCGGCCGTCTCCTGACAGAACACTGGTCGGCTGCCGCTGCGGACAGGTCGATGGTCCGCTCTCGGCCGGTGCGCGGGGATTTCCTCGAGTTCGCCGCCCTGTGGACGGAGGAGGGCGACACGGAGGCGGAGCCTCCGCAGGCGGTCCATGCCCGTCTGTCACAGCCTCAGGAGGAAGACGGCAGGCGTGCCTTCCACATCGGCCGGATTCTGGCGCACCTCCACCGCCAAGGCGTACTGCATGGCGCCGTGCGTCCGGACAGCTTCCGCATCGACACACAGCGAGGCGTCGCTGTGTCAGCCGATCACGACATGCGTCGGCTCACTCATACACCCACCGTCGGCCAGTGCTCCTCGGACATCGCCTCACTACTGCCTTCGCTCACGCCTCCGGACTGGCGGGCGTTCCGTCTCGGCTACCGCAGCACGTGGCCCGACGGCGCCCGGGTGACCGACTGCCTGGAGTACGGGGACACCACGGGCTGGATGCACTCGATGAACCGCCGGGACTGGCCCCGCTCACACCCGCTCCTGAAGCGGGCACTCGCCGCGTGCCCGCAGGACAACACCCCCCTGCGCTTGTGCCTGCTCACCAATCTGGGGCAGGCCCTCAGCGAGCTGGGCCACCACGACCAGGCGGTCCCCGAGGCCGAAGCCGCTGTGGCCCTCGGCGAGCAAGTCGCCCCGGAGATGCTGCCCGTGCTCGAAATCCTCCTTGCGTTCGCCCTGCTGCGCGCCGAACGCAAGGAGGACGCCGCGCGGACACTGGCCGGGCTGATCGCCGGACCGCACACCCCCGCCATGCGCAACCTCGCCGTACGCGCCCTCGACGCCGTCTACGCCACCGACCCCGGCTCGACGGCCATCCCGCCCGATCCCCTGCCGTTCCTCGCTCGGCGCGGCACCCGCCTGACTGTCATCCAGCCGTCCGCACCAACCCCGGAGCCGCCCCTTGTTGGATGAAGTGATGCTCCGCCTGGTCCGTAGGTTGTCCGCCTGGAAGGAACACGGCGACCGCGCAACCATCCTCGATCCGGCGACCCTCGACGACATTCGTGCAGCGCACCGGGCCGGCAACGCCCTCCCCGGGGACGACCTGGACCGCGTTCGGGTGGTGCATGTGATCGCCACCGTCCACTGGGAACGGTTCAAGGCGTCGGACCAGGACGAGCGGCTCACCGCGGAAGCCCTGGAAGCCACGCAGCTCTTCCAAGACCTCTACAGGCTGGACCCGCGTTTCGCGCCCCCGGAACTGCACCAGTTGTTCTCCAGGGAGGTCGATCCGGAGGAGTCCGCGCGTATGGAAGCGGAAGCGGCCGCCTCCGCCCTGACCACCATGGTCGACGCGCTGCGACGAGGTGTGGTGACAGTCGAGGACCACGAAGCGTTGCTGGCCAAGCTCGACGGCCTCAGCCGGGACTTCATGCCTCCCGGGCACCCCTGCCACTCACTCGCCCTCGCCTACCTGGCGCGGGAACTCAGAACCGGTTACGAACGGTTCGGCCGCGAAGCGGACCTGGCCCAGGCCCTGGAGGCGGGGCGTGAGGCGCTTCGGCACGCCGGCCCGGAACACTCTCACCGTCCCATCTGCGTATCCGTCCAAGCCAACTCCCTGACCACACAGTCCCTGCGCACGGGTGAACACCAGTGGGCGGACGAGGCGGCCGATCTGCTGCGAGCCACCCTGGACCTTCTCGATCTCGCTCACCCCACCAGGCCGTCACTGCTCAACAGCCTCGGTTCCGCCCTCATGGCGGTCCCTGACCAGCACCTCGACCGTGACCGTCACGATGAAGCCGTCACGGCGTTCCGTGCCGCCCTCGCCCACCATGACGACAACGGTCACGTCAGGACGGCCGCCGCGGCAAACCTGAGCAGGGCGCTGGCACGACGCCATGCCCGGTACGGCACCGTGACCGACCTCGACGAGGCGATCGGTCTCCTCCAGGATGTCTTGCTACGCCCGGTCGAGGCGGAGAACGAGCCGGCTCAACTAACCGACGAGTACATGCGGTTGGTGATGCCCGACCTGGCCGAAGCAGCGCGGGCCCCGCACACCGACCAGGCAGGTTCGAGCGTTCTCCACCTGGCCCTGAGCCGCCACCTCCGTACCCGCTTCGAGCAGAACGGCGGCCGCCAGGACCTGATCGAAGCCGTCGAACACGCACGGAAGGCGGCGTCCGACGACAGCGCGGCGAGCCCCGCTGCCCTTGTCCACCTCACCTCCGTCCTGATCGCGTACCACGACGACCAGGGCGGGGAGGACATCCTCACGGAACTGACCGAAACGGCCCAGCGCGCTTTCGATTCGATCCCCCGAGGCCATGAGGACCACTGCCGCGCCGTCTGTCACCTCGGAATGGTGATGCGCACCCGCTTCCACCGCCTGGGCGGGCGGCCCGACCTGGACGAGGCCGTGCGGCTCGGCCGAGAAGCCGTGGGTCTCGCGACCGGCGACGTCGACCGGACCATGTGTCTGCTCAACCTCAGCACCTCACTACGGAGCAGAGCGATCGAGACGGGCTCGTCGAGCGACATCGACGAGGCTGTACGCACTGCGGAGGTGGCCGAGCGCTGCCTGTCCACCGACCACCCCGACCGCGCGATGCTCCTGCGGACCGAAGGCGACCTCCTGCGCATACGTCACTGGATGACGCAGGACCCCGCTGACCTGGACCATGCGATCACTCTGCTCGGCGAGGCGCTCACCACGACCCCCATGGGCAGTACCACCTGGCCGACCGTTGCCACGGCATTGGCGAAGGTGCTGCGCAAACGGCACGAGCTGACGAGAGACGACGCGGACCTGCGCTTCGCGATCACCTTGTCCGAACGCGTCCTGGAGCACCCTGGAGCAGGCTCGGCCGGCACCGCGGACAGTGCCGTCACCCTGGCCAACGCACTGCTCGTCAGGAGCAGAAGCACAGAGGGGGAGGGCGCGACGGGAGACCTCGACCGATGTGTCGAGCTGCTGCGCTCCGCCGTGGCGCTGACCCCCCGCCAGGACGATCGTGCCGTGCTCCTGATGACCCTGGGACACGCGCTGTCGGATCGGCACACCCGTACACAACGGCCCGAGGACGCAGCCGCGGCGGCCGATGCGTACCGCCAGGTCGCGCAGTCGGACACATCGGCCTCCTATTACCGGCTCTCCGCCGCCGGGAGCTGGGCATCGTGCTGCTGGACCGCACTGGGCGACAGCACGGCAGCTCTGCGCGCCTATGAACTCGCCATCGACCTCCTGCCCGAGGCAGCCTGGCGTGGCGTCGAAGAGGACAGCCGTGAACGGGCCCTGGGCTCACAGAACGGCCTGCTCGGTACGGCCGCGGCCTGCGCCGTCGCCAACGGGGACGCGGAGCTGGCCCTGGAACTGGTCGAGCAGGGCCGGACCGTGATCTGGTCCCAGCGACTGGAGCTGCGATCGGACCTCACCGCCTTGCGTGCCGCTGCCCCCGAGGCAGCCGACCGCCTCACCGCGGCGCGCACCGGGCTGCGCAGCCTGGAAGTCCGTTCCGCGGACGGTGGCGAGGGCTCCGCGGCCCGCGAACAGCGCATGGCGCTGGCCCGGGAGTGGGAGGCCGGCCTCGCTCAGGCCCGCCGCGTACCCGGCTTCGAGTCCTTCCTGCGTACGCCCCCCGCCGGGCACCTTGTGCGTGCCGCCGCCGCGGGCCCGGTCGTCGTGGTGGGCAGCGTCCACCCACGCTGCGACGCCCTCGTCGTCCGCCCGGACGGAGTCACACCCGTCCCCCTCGACGTCACCGTGGAAGAAGTCGCGGCAAACGTCGCGGCATTCCTCATCGCCGCGCACGGCCCGGGGGACGACCAGGACCTCGCCGACATCCTGCGCCGGGAGGAGGAGCTGTCGGGCGTGCTGGGCTGGCTGTGGGACGCCTTCGCCGGCCCGGTCCTCGCCGAACTCGGTTACACCGAAGCCGGATCGGACACGCTGCCCCGCCTGTGGTGGTGCCCCGTCGGCCTGATGTCCCTGCTGCCCCTGCACGCGGCGGGCCACCACGGCGCCCAGAACCGCGAAACCGTACTGGACCGCGCCGTTTCCTCCTACACCCCGACTCTGAGCACCCTCATCCGTTCCCGCGAGCGGCCCATCACGGCGGACGACCGCGACGACCCCTTCCTGATCGTCAGGCCCGACACTCCCGGCATGGCCCACCTGCCCTCCACCACCCTCGAACGGGACCTCGTGTCCCACCTGCTCGGCCCTGGGCGCTGCTCCGTGCTCGACGGCCCCGCGGCCCGGGTGGAGAACGTGCTGGCCGCCCTCCGCTCGCACCGCTGGTTCCATCTCAACGGGCACGGCACCCAGCACCTCGGCCGTCCTTCCGCCGGAGCCGTACACCTCAGCGACGGCGAGCTGCGGATCACCGACCTGTCCCAGGCCGAACGGCACGATGGCGAATTCGCATTCCTGTCCGCCTGCGACACGATGACCGGCGGAGTCGCCGTCCCCGACGAGGTGATGACGCTGGCGTCCGCGGTGCAGTTCGCCGGCTTCCGTCACGTCATCGGCACCCTGTGGCCGACCGCGGACACAGTGGCCGCGCAACTGAGCGCCCTGCTGTACCCGCAGCTGATCGAGGACGGCCGCATCCGCTCCGACGGCTCGGCCCGAGCCCTGCACGCGTCCGTCGTGCAACTGAGGGACGCCGCACCCGATCTGCCCAATACCTGGGCCTCCTTCGTCCATACAGGGCCCTGAAGCAAGGAGAACGCGCATGGACATGCTGGACGCCGTCCGGCACTGGCGACTCACCCCGTCCGGCTGGGCCCGCGTGCAGGAAGCCCTGCAGGAGCTCGAGGCCGCCCTGCAGGCAGAGGACGAGCGCCGGGTGCACCGGGCCACGGCCCTGGTCGGGTTGTGCGGCCCGACGCGAGTGGGCAGCTCACTGAGCCCTGGACTCGACGAACCCGAGGCGCCACCGCCGTCCACTCTTGAGATCATCAACCGGATCGTGCGGCGCATCGCCCCTGACGAGGAGACCGTTCCCGCCGATGACGGCCGTTGACAAACCCGCCCTGCTGGTCCACGCCCTCCTTCCCACGGAAGAGGTGAACGGGCCGGCCAGGGCCGCCTTCGACGCACTCTGGGACGCGGCGGGTGAGCTGGGCATCACAGAGCCGGTCACCGGCCTCCCGCACGAGCCGAGAGCGCCGGTCCGGCTCACCGAGGCATTTCATGTCCTGCGCGCACTGGGAAGCGGCACGCACGACGGCATCGAGCAGGCGATCGCCGTCCAGACACATGACACCGTCCTCTTCACGCTGATGCTCGCGCCGAACCGGTCCGACACCACCTGGACCGGTCTGGAGCAGGCATGGCGAGCGACCGCCGCGGACATCACCGTCCCGGGCGTCATCGGCAGCGCCACTCTTTACCTGGGCCTCACGTCCCGCACCGGCGCGGCCGACGCCCGTAGTGTCCAAGCCCTGCTGCCCGCCCCGGCGGACGGTCCCTGGCATGGAGCCCCCACCGCCTTCTCCGACGGACAGACGGTGTGGGAGTTGCCTGGCAGCCTCACCCACCGACGATTGCTCGTCCTCGCTCCACCAGAGGCCGAAGCGGCCCTCGACCGCTGGTTGTGGACGAGCCACGCCCCGCGTCTGGTCCCCTTCACCCGCTACCTCAGCCACGCCGCACGGCTCCGGCAAGCCGCCGCCACGGTCACCCGCGATCTGCACCGGCTCCGCGACCTCACCGACCGAGCCGACAGGGCCTGCGACGACCTCGGCAGGATGCTCATGGCGCAGAACCTGCCCAGCGCCGAGCTCGTCCGTGCGTCCGCCGTGCTCCACACCCTGCAGGCGGACGGCAGCGGGCTCATCGCTTCACTCACCGCCCTGCGCACGATGCATCGGACGGTCCGCGTCACACAGGAGAACATGACCGGGCTGCTGTCTCCGGTGGGCGACGCACCGCTGCTGGAGACCGACCGGCAACTGGGCCGCTGGCTCGACGGACAGCTCGAGAGCGAGACAACGTATCTCACCGCGGCCGGCGAACGAGCCTCTCAGACCGCAGCGGCCGCGCGCACCGCCGTGGACGACCGCCGGAACCGGCAGCATGAGTACCTGACGCTCCTGCAGACCTCCTTGCTCGGCGCGCTGGTCACCGCCCTCACAGCCGTCCAGAGCCTGCAGTACGAGGTCGCTGTCAGAGGCCCGTTGAAGGCGCCGCTGATCGCCCTGCTGACCGCGCTTTCCCTGTGGTTGCCGACCGCCGTCCTGCACTGGCCGCGCGTTCACCGCGAGGGCCGTCGTCTTCGCCCGGCCGACTACGCTTTCGCCGCAAGCGTGTGGGCCTGCCTCGGCTGGCTGGCGGTATCCGCCGCCGGCACCTCGCAAGGGGCCGCCCCCGTGCTGCCGCTGTGGTCCTGCCTGGCCGCCGTATGCAGTGCGGTCGCAGGCACGGCCGCGCTCGCGGCCTGGTCCCGCTCGCGCACCGTCGCGATTCATGGCCGGCACCACGAAGGCTCGTAGGCGGCACCACGAATCGGCGCACCTGAGGTGCCCGACCACGAGCCAGGTGCACACCGGGCGCCGACGCACCCGAGTGCCTGAGGCCAACCGTTACAGGACCAACGACACTTCCGCACCGATTCAGGGACTGCTCGGGGAGCATCATGAACATCCAGGATCTCGCGTTCTCCATGGAGAGGCGGCTCGACGAGTACTACAGGCACAGCGATCCTGAGGTGCTGCGCGGGGAGCAGGCAGAGGAACTGGCCGACAGGCTCTTCTACTCCTTCGACTGGTTCGCACCCTTCGCCGGGGTGGAGACAGCCCGCGCATTCAACGTGGCCGTGCTGCTTGCGGAGTTCCACTACCGGCGCTGTCGGCACGACGACTCGCAGGACGATATGCAGCGAGCCATGTACCTTTATCCACTGCTGATTCGGACCGCCCCGCACCTGGTGCCCGAGGTCGTGCTCAGCCACTACCGCGACAACGGCCACCCGATCGCCGAAACCCCGTCGGAGCGTGAGCTCCTGGGGCGTGCCGGCGAAGCCGGCAGGTTGCTCAAGAAAGCCGAGGCAACCGGCGATCGACAACCGCTTGACGACGCAGTCGAGTGGTGCCTCTTCGCGGCGCGCGCGAACCCGCGGCAGGACGCGGTGTCGGCGGAGGCACTTGTCACGCTCGGAGCCGTCTTCACCCGCAGGTACGAGTACACGGGCAACGAGGAGGATCTGGAACGGGCCCTCCACGTGATCGCGAAAGCGGTACCGGCGATCCCCGAGGACGATCCGGTCCGGCTGAAGGCGCAACTGAACTTCGGGCACGCCGCGATCCGGAAGTTCCAACGCAACGGCGATCTCCAACTGCTCGGCCAAGCGGTGAAGATCCTCCGCCAGGCGGCGTACGGAGCGCCCGCCGACTCGGCGGACCGCGCTGCCGCCCTGACCAACCTGTGTGCGGCGCTGATCACATGGCACCAGCGCACGGCCCAGACCGACGCGGCACAGGAGGCGGTCGAGGTGCAGGCCGAGGCCGTGCGCATCACTCCGGAAGAGCATCCTGACCTGCCGAGCCGACTGGTGAACCTGGCGGCCGTCATCACCGGCCAAGCCGGTCGAGATGTGTTCGGGGACGACCGCTACGACGCGGCGGTCGCCGTGCTGGACAAGGCCCTGGCCCTCGTCCCCGGCAACCATCCCGACCGCCCGGGATGCCAGAACCTCCTGGCCAGTGTGCTGCTCACACGCTTCGCACAGGGCCAGGACCCGCGTGACCTGACCACCGCCGTCGAGGCAAGCAGCTCAGCCCTCAAAGCCGGCACGGTCCCCGACTACCTGCGACCGGGACTACTGAGAGGTGCCGCCGAAGCGCTGAGCGCCTACGCCAAGCATTTCGAGAAGCCTGCTGCCCTCGTCAAGGCCGTGGCGCTGCTCCGCGAGGCTGACCAACTGCTCCCAGACGGCCATCCCGATCGCACCGGCATCCTGACCAGCCTGGGAATCGCACTGCGAGACCTGTCCGCAGGCAAAGAGGACAGCGCCGGACGCGCCCGGGCCGTTGCGACACTGCGCGCGGCCGCTGCCGTTCCCACCGCGCCAGTCGGCGACCGCGCGCTGGCCGCTTCCCTCGCGGGCGCCACCGCCGCCGACGACCTGGACTTCACCACGGCGACCGACTCCTACGCCGTCGCCTTGGAGCAACTGGAGCTGGCCGTCTGGCGCGGCCTGGAGCGTCCGGACCGAGAGAACCTGATCGCGAAGTTCCCGAGCCTGGTGACCGACGCGGCAGCCTGCGCGGTGCGCGCCGGGCAGAAGGAACGCGCCGTGGAACTGCTCGAGCAGGGCCGCGGCATCCTGCTCTCCCAGGCCATGGAGACCCGCACCGACACCCGGGAACTGCGCGCCCAGGCACCGCACCTCGCCGACCGGCTCGCGCAGGTCCTCGAAGAGCTGGAGCGGCTGTCCGACGGGCCGTCGGACTTCACCGTCCGGGAAACCGACGAGCGGCGGCACGCGCACAGCCGACGCGCGGACCTCGCAGGACAACGGGACGAACTGCTCGCCGAGATCCGTGCCCTGCCAGGGCAGGACCGGTTCCTGCGGGCACCGTCCTTCGCCATGCTCCGGGCGAGCGCCGCGCGCGGACCGGTAGTGCTTCTCGTCGCCAGTGCGTACGCGGCTCTCCTGCTGACCGAGGCCGACGTGAAGGTGGTGTCCCTCGACGTAGAGGTCCGGCACCTTGCCGAGCGGACGGTCGACTTCCTGGACGTCCTCGGCAACGAACCCTCGCCGCTCAAGGTGTACGACACGTTCCTGGACAGCCTGACCTGGCTGTGGAAGACGGTCACCAAGCCGGTGCTCGATGCACTGGGCAGCGGCGAACCGGTCCCTCCAGGCGGCCCATGGCCACGCCTGTGGTGGTGCCCCACCGGCCTCTTCACCCTCCTGCCGATCCACGCCGCAGGAAACTACGACCTTCCCGACGGCCAACCGGACACGGTCCTGGACCGGGTGATCTCCTCCTACACCCCGACCCTGCGCGTCCTGCTCCTCACCCGTGAGCGCCCCGCGCCCCCGGCCCCGCACGGCGGAGGCGGCCTCATCGTCTCCCTGCCCACGACACCGGACCTGCCGGACCTCCCCGCCGCGGTCGACGAGGCCCGTGACTTGCACCGGCGCCACCCGGACGCCCAACTCCTCACCGGCCCCGCCGCGACCGGTCCAGCCGTCACGACGGCACTCACAAACTGCACCTGGGCGCACTTCGCCTGTCACGGTCGGCAGGACATCGGCCGGCCCTCGCTCGGCGCGCTCATGCTGCACGACGGCCCACTGGCACTGTGGGACATCGCGGACCTTCGGCTGCCCCACGCCGGACTGGCATTCCTGTCCGCCTGCGAGACCTCGCGCGGCGGTGTCGTCCTGGCGGACGAAGCGATCAGTTTCGCAGCTGCGGTCCAACTCGCCGGCTTCCAGCACGTCATCGGCACGCTCTGGCCCATCGACGACGCCCAGGCACCGGTCGTCGCCGACCGGGTGTACGAGGGCCTGTCGCGCCAGAACCCCCTCGACCCGGCGGCCGCCCTGCACCGTGCAGTCCGCGCGATGCGGGCGCAACATCCCCTGGCAGTGTTCAACTGGGGGGCCTACGTCCACATCGGCCCGTGACGGAACGAGCGCTCGAGGAGGACGGTCGCGGGGTACCTCACCAGGGTGTGCTCACGCCGTCGTGGCACGGCACTCGTTTCGACCGCCTTGGAGCACCTGAACCGCCCTTCCGTGACCTGGCATGGTGGCCACACGCATAACCAACCCCTGAACTATGTTGCCCCACCACATGTGCCCCTGACCTGCCTCTTCCTACGGTGTGCCGACACGTACCCGTCCCCACCGCACACGAGGAAGTGGCGCACATGGCCTCCGCAGCAGCACCCGCTCCCCCACCCCCCGCCAGCCTCCCCCGTATCGTCGCCGCCAGCCTCATCGGCACCACCATCGAGTGGTACGACTTCTTCCTGTACGGCTCCGCCGCCGCGCTGGTGTTCAACAAGCTGTTCTTCCCGGACTCCGATCCGCTGGTCGGGACGCTGCTGTCGTTCCTGACGTACGCCGTCGGGTTCGCGGCCCGCCCGCTGGGGGCGCTCGTGTTCGGGCACTACGGTGACCGGCTGGGGCGCAAGAAGCTGCTGGTGCTGAGCCTGCTGCTGATGGGAGGGGCGACCTTCGCGATCGGGCTGCTGCCGACGCACGCGTCCGTCGGTTCCGCCGCGCCGGTGCTGCTGACCGTGCTGCGTCTGGTGCAGGGGTTCGCGCTCGGTGGTGAGTGGGGTGGCGCCGTGCTGCTGGTGTCCGAGCACGGGGACGCACGGCGGCGCGGATTCTGGGCCGCGTGGCCGCAGACGGGGGCGCCCGCCGGGCAGTTGCTGGCGACCGGTGTGCTGTCGCTGCTCACCGCCGTGCTCTCGGACGACGCCTTCGGCGCCTGGGGCTGGCGGATCCCGTTCCTGCTCTCCGGTGTCCTGGTGATCGTCGGTTTGTGGATACGTCTCTCCGTCGATGAATCGCCTGTCTTCAAGGAGGCGTTGGAGCGGGCCGAGTCGCGGCGGACCGGTGCGGCGGAGAAACCGCCGATCGTCTCCGTGCTGCGGCACCACTGGCGGGACGTGCTCGTCGCGATGGGCGCCCGCATGGCGGAGAACATCAGCTACTACGTCATCACCGCCTTCATCCTCGTGTACGCCACCACGTCCGCCGGCGTCTCGAAGCAGACCGCGCTCAACGCCGTCCTCATCGGCTCCGCCGTGCACTTCGCGGTGATCCCGGCCTGGGGCGCGCTCTCCGACCGGGTCGGACGGCGGCCCGTGTACCTGCTGGGCGCGGCCGGCGTGGGTCTGTGGATGTTCCCGTTCTTCTCGCTCGTCGACACCGGCACCTTCGGGTACCTGGTGCTCGCCGTGACGGTCGGGCTGGTGCTGCACGGCGCCATGTACGCACCCCAAGCCGCGTTCTTCGCCGAGATGTTCGCCACCCGGATGCGGTATTCCGGTGCCTCCATCGGTGCCCAGTTCGCCTCGGTGGCGGCCGGCGCGCCCGCCCCGCTCATCGCCACCGCGCTGCTCGCCGACTACGACAGCTCCACCCCGATCGCCCTGTACGTGATCGCGGCCGCCGTGCTGACGCTGATCGCGGTGGGTGTGGCCCGGGAGACCCGGCACCGGGATCTCGCCCAGGTGGAGGCCGGGGACGGCGATCAGACCGCCGTGAGCGCGGCGGCCGACGCCCGGACGGTCTGACCGGCGCGACGGCTCGAACCACTGACCGGCCCCCGCGTGGGGCCGGTCAGTGGCGTCCAGGTGACGCCAACCGGTGCAGGCGCAGGGCCAGTTGGATCTCCAGGGCGCGGGCGGGGCTCTGCCAGTCCTCGCCCAGGAGGCGGCCCACCCGCTCCAGCCGCTGGGCGACCGTGTTCACGTGCACGTGGAGGGTGTCCTTGGTGCGGGCCGGGCTCAGTCCGCAGGCGAAGTACGCGTCCAGGGTGCGCAGCAGCTCCGTGCCGCGGCGCTCGTCGTAGGCCACCACCGGGCCGATGGTGCGGTCGACGAAGCCGCCGATGTCCCGTTCGCCCGCGAGGAGCAGCCCGAGGAAGCCGAAGTCCTCGGCCGCCGCGCCGTCTCCGTCACGGCCGAGGAGATGCAGCGCGTCCAGGCAGCGGCGGCCCTCGGCGTAGGCGGCGGCCACGGTGTCGGGGTGGGCGGCGAGGTCGGTGACGGGGGCGGAGGCGCCGACCGTGACGGGCTGGTGGACGGCCGTGCCGAGGTGGCGGGCGGTGCGGCGGGCCACGTCCGTGGCGGTGTCGCCGACGGCGAGCGGGAGCAGCAGGACCGTGCCGCCGTCGCGGGCCGCGGCCAGGCCCTGCCGGGTGGCGGCGAGGTGGGAGGCGGCGGACCACAGACGGCGGCGGGCGGCGGCCTCCTCGTCGGCGTCGGCCGCCGGGCCGTCGAGGCGGGTCGCGAGGACGACATGGGTGGCGTCCAGGTCCGCGTGCAGCCGTGCGGCGCGTTCGCGCAGCAGGCGCGGATCCCGGTCGCGGGCGTCCAGGAGGTCGTCCAGCAGTTCGCCCCGCACACGCTGTTCGGCCTCGGAGGCGGAGCGGCGGGCCAGCAGGAGCAGCGACGTGACCATCGCCGCGCGCTCCAGGGTGCGCTGGTCGACCGGGTCGAGGCCGGGGTGGCCGCGCAGTACCAGCGCGCCGAGGAGTTCACCGCCCGCGGTCACCGCGGCGATCCAGTCGCCGCCGTGCCGCACGGCGTGCCCCTCGGCACGGGACGCCTCCAGGGGCTCGGCCGGTGCCGTACCGGCCTCACTGAACTCGACTGTTCCGTCGAGGACTTGGGAGACGGCCGCGGCCACGTCTTGCACCCCGCCGCCGCGCAGCACGAGTTCGGCGAGCCGGTCGTGCACGTCGGAAGCGCGCTCGATGACGGCGCTGCGGTCCCGGATGATCTCGTTGGCGTGCTCCAGTCCGGCCAGGGCCGCGCGGGTCTCGGTGAGCAGGTTGGCGGTGTCGATGGCGGCCGCGGCGAGCGCGGCGAAGGAGCCGAGCAGGGCGATCTGCTCGCGTTCGAAGACGCGGGCCCGCCGGTCGGCGGCGAAGAGGACGCCGATGACGTGCGGACCGAGCATCAGCGGCACGCCGAGGATGGCGACCAGGCCCTCGTCGCGGACTCCGGCGTCGATGGTGAGGGTGTGCTGGAAGCGGCCGTCCTGGAAGTAGTCGTCGGTGACGTACGGTCGCGCGGTCTGGGCGACGAGTCCGCCGAGCCCCTCGCCCATGCCGAGGCGCAGCTGCTGGAAGCGGGCGGAGACCGAGCCCTCGGTCACGCGCATGTAGGTGTCGCCGCGTCCCGGGTCGTTGAGGCTGAGGTAGGCGATGTCCGTGCCGAGCAGGGAGCGGGCGCGCTGCACGATCGCCTGGAGGACGGCGTCCAGGTCCCTGAGGCCTGCCAGGTCGTGGGCGGTCTCGAAGAGCGCCGACAGTTCCGCCTCGCGCCGCCGTCGCCCTTCCAGTTCCGAACGCACCCGCAGGGCGAGCAGCTTGGCGTGCTCCAGGGCGGCGATCCGGTCGGGCGGCGCTCCCTCCGCACGGGCGAGCAGCGCCGGCTGTTCGTACGCCTCCACCGAGGCGTCGCGGGCCAGCAGCTCCAGGTACGGGGCCTCCGCGCTGCTCTCGGGCACCCCGGAGGCGCCCGCGGTGGTGGGGCGCTCGGCCGGCCGGACGTGATCGCGAGACATGGTCACAGGATTCCGCATCGTGCGCCCGGCCCGTCGGGCCTGTGGAAAACTCTCCGCCCCGACGCCGCCGGCCCGCTCAGTGGGCCGTCCATCCGCCGTCCAGCACCAGCGAGGTACCGGTGACGAAGGACGCGTGCGGACTGCACAGGTAGGCCACGGCCTCGGCGACCTCCTCCGGTTCGATGAGCCGCTGGACGGCGCTGTCCTTGAGCAGGATGTCGGACAGGACGCGCTCCTCGGGGATGCCGTGTGCCTGGGCCTGGTCGGCGATCTGCTTCTCGACCAGTGGGGTGCGCACATAGGCCGGGTTCACACAGTTCGAGGTCACACCGTGGGGGGCGCCCTCCAGGGCGGCCGTCTTGGAGAGGCCTTCGAGTCCGTGTTTGGCGGCCACATAGGCAGCCTTGAAGGCCGAGGCGCGCAGCCCGTGGACGGAGGACACGTTGACGATCCGGCCCCAGCCCTGCGCGTACATGTGCGGGAGGGCGCCACGGATGAGCCGGAACGGCGCCTCCAGCATCACGGTGAGCACCGTGTGGAAGACGTCGGGCGGGAACTGCTCGATGGGGCGCACCAGCTGCAGCCCGGCGTTGTTGACCAGGACGTCGGTGCCGGCGGCCGCGTGTTCGGCGGCATCCAGGTCGGTGAGGTCCAGGACGTGCGGCTCGACGGTGCCCGCCAGGTCCCGGGCCCGGTCGGCGAGTGCGTCCAGGCCGGTCGCGTCCCGGTCGACGGCTCTCACCTTGGCCCCGGCGGCCGCCAGCCGCAGCGCGCAGGCCCCGCCGATGCCACCGGCGGCGCCGGTGACGAGGGCGGTGCGGCCGCCGAGGTCGAGCGAGGGGGCGTGGGGGCCGGGCAGGGCGCTGGGCTGGGTCATGTGCCGACCCTAAGCAGCACCCCACCTCGACCACATGTGGTCACACCCCATACTTCATTCAAAACTCGTAGGGTCAAACCATGTGGGTTCGTCCGACAGGGCCTGCTTGATCCGGACCAGCTGGTGCTCGTCCATCGGCGGCAGCGCATCCACCTCGAACCAGCCGACGTCCAGCGACTCGTCGTCGTTGACCCGAGCCTCGCCGCCGACGGCCCGGCAGCGGAACGTGATGTCCATGAACTGACAGATGTCGCCGTTGTTGTAGGTGATCCGCTCGCCGGACTTCACCATGACGATCCGTTCGGCCACGCACCGTACGGCTGACTCCTCGTACACCTCGCGCACCGCGGCGGCGGCCGGCTGCTCACCGGGCTCGGGGATGCCGGAGAGCAGCGCCCACTTGTGGTTGTCCGCGCGCTGCCCCAGCAGGATCCTGCCCTGGTCGTCGAAGACGACGGCGCTGACTCCGGGGAGCCACAGCAGTTGGTGGCCCGCGGAGGCCCTGATCGTGGAGATGAAGTCAGGAATAGCCATGGAACCGACCCTAACGGGCCGGTTCCGTCCAGCAGGTGGGTTCCCCCGGCGAACGACGGGCGTACGGCTACGCGTCACCCGGGCGCCGGGCACGTATCCCGGACCCGATCGCCCAGCCGAGACCGCCCGCGGCGACCAGCACCAGGGCGATCTCCGGCAGGATGCCCAGCTTGGTCGCGGGCGTCTGCGACATGCGCAGCGGGACCTTCTGGACGAGGTAGGCGGGGACGAACATGCCGGTCTTCTGGGTGATCTTCCCGTCCGGCATGATGATCGCGCTGACGCCGCTGGTGACCGGCACGGTCACGGTCCGGCTGTGCTCGACGGCACGGATCCGGGACATGGCGAGCTGCTGGTAGGTCATCTCGCTGCGGTCGAAGGTGGCGTTGTTGCTGGGCACGGAGATCATCTCCGCGCCGTGCGTGACGGTGTCCCGCACGGCCCAGTCGAATGCGGCCTCGTAGCAGGTGGCGAGGCCGACCTTGGCGCCGTCGATGTCGAACACACCCGGCTTGCTGCCCCGGCTGAAGTCCTGACGGACCATGCTGGTCCAGTTCTGGTTGATCGCACCGACGAGCCCGCGCAGTGGGAGGTACTCGCCGAACGGCTGCACCTGCCGCTTGTCGTAGGTCTGGGTCGGCCCCTTGGCCGGGTCCCACAGGATCTGCTCGTTGAGCAGCCTGCCGCCCCTCTCGACGACCCCGCCGACCGATACGGGCACCCCGACGGCCCTGGCGGCACCGTCGATGACGGCGGCCGCGTCGGAGTTCGTGAAGGGGTCGATGTCGGAGGAGTTCTCCGGCCACAGCACGTAGTCGGGCTTGGCGACCTTGCCCGCCTTGATGTCGGCGGCGAGCTTGAGGGTCTCGCGCGCGTGGTAGTCCAGGACCGCCCGCCGCTGCGCGCTGAACTCCAGCCCGGCCCGGGGCACGTTGCCCTGGATGACCGCGACGGTCGCGGTGCCGGCCTCGGCCTTGTCGCTCACCAGCGGCCGCGCGGCGACCGCTCCCGCCACCGGGACGGCGACGCTCAGCAGCGCGACGGCCGCGGCCCCGCGCCGCAGGGTCCGGGTGCGGCGCCGCTCGGCGATCAGGCGCCCCGCCTCGTGCAGACCGAAGCCGCACAGGACCACCGCGAAGCCGAGCACCGGGGTGCCGCCCACCGCGGCGAGCGGCAGGAAGACGCCGTCGGCCTGGCCGAAGGCGATCTTGCCCCAGGGGAAGCCGCGGAAGGGCACGCGCGCGCGTGCCGCCTCGCCCGCGATCCACACGGCGGCCGCCCACACCGGCCAGGCAGGCAGCTTGGCCAGCGCGGCGACACCGACGCCGACGAGGCCGACGAAGACGGCCTCGATGGCGACCAGCGCGAGCCAGGGGCCGGGGCCGACCTCCACGCCGGTCCACACCAGCAGCGGCAGGAGGAAGCCGAGTCCGAACAGGTAGCCGAGGCCGAACGCCGCCTTCCAGGTGCGGCCGCGCAGTACCCAGGCGAAGCCGGCGAAGGCGGGCAGGGCCAGCCACCACAGCGGGCGCGGCGGGAAGCTGACGTAGAGCAGCACTCCGCAGAGGGCGGAGGCGACGGCCGGGACCAGGCGCAGCAGTCGGCGGCCGCGCGCGCTCGGCGCGGGGGACGGCTGGAGGCCGGAGTGGTCCACGGAAGTTGCGGTGACGGTCACCCGGGGAGTGTACGGCGGTTGGCGTTGCCGCCGACAGCACGGGCTGCTGCGGGCGCTGCCCCCACCTGCACGGTGCCGGAATCACGTCGTTCCTGCGCTGCTCGTGCCCAAAACGGTCATCAGCCGTTACGGTGTGCCCGAGCCTCAGTGGTGCGGCCGGTCCCGGTGCGTGCGGCCGGGGCCTGCCACAGGTCGGGGGACCGGGGTGCGAGGGGCGACGGGTGGGGTCGACGGGGACGAGGTCCGCGACCGGTGCGGACGCTTACAGAGGCAGACGAAACGTTTCTGACGGGGCGGGCATGATCCTTCTGGGAGCGTGCGCCGCCTGGTCGCTGATCACGGCGGCGGCCCACGACGGGCGGCCCGAAGGGGTGCTCCTCGCGGTGCTCGCCGTGATCGCCGGGTACGCCGCGGGCCGGATCTCCGGGGCGCTGCTTCCGGTGGCCGCGCCCGGTGCAGGTGCGTCGGCGGGGCTCGCGCTGGCCGTGGTCCTGCCCGACCTCTCCCCCGGCCCCCGCTACGCCGCCCCGCTCGGGCACGCCGGAGCCACGGCCGCTCTGCTGGCGCTGGCCACCGGCGCCGCGTGCTGTGCCGCCTGGGCCGCGCGCGGACCCGGGCTGCGGCTCGGGCTGCGGCTGCTGGCCGCCGGAATCGCGCTGACCGGGGCCGCCATGGGCTCGGCCGCCGGCTGCGCGGCCAGCGCCGCGGTTCTGCTGTGCTCGCTCGCCGCGGGCTCGATGCCCCGCCGAGGCGTCGGCATCGTAGGTCTCGCACTTGCGGCTGCCCTGGTGGCGGGGACGATCTGGGCGGTCGCCGCCGGCGCGCTGCCCGAGGCGCTGGAGAGCCGGTTCGCGCCGCACCGGGTCCAGCTGTGGCAGGACGCGCTGCGACTGGCCCACCGGTACACGGGCCTGGGCATCGGCCCGGGCCGCTTCGGCGAGCTGAGCGACCCCGCGCCACAGGCTGTCCTGCCCGACGGCAGACCGCACTCGGCCCTGCTCCAGCAGGTGGCCGAACAGGGCCTCGTCGGGGTGCTCCTGCTGGCCGCCGGATTCGGCTGGGCCCTCTATGCCCTGTGGCGCACCCCGCGCTCCACACCGATCGCGCTCACCGCTGGCGCGGCCCTGACCGCCCTGGCCGCGATCGCCTCCGTGGGCAACGCGCTGAGCTTCACCACGGTGACCGCGGGCGCGGGCCTGCTGGCGGGATGGGCCACGGCACGGCCGTGGGCGGGCGACAGCACGGAGCTGTAGCGAGGCGCGGGGCGCGAGCCCGCCGTCCGGCGCAGGCAAGTGCAGCGCCCGGTGTCAGTGGGTGGCGGCGTCCGGCTCGAAGCGGACCGGGTTCGCGAAAGGGGCCGGCGCAGTGGCCGCCGTCTCAGCTCGCTCCCCCGGGCGTCATCGTCCGTAGCCGGTCCCTGATGGCGCGGACCGCCGCCTCCGCGTTGTCCACGGTGATCGTGAAGGTGTGGCCGTCCCAGAGGCGCAGCACGATGCCCTCGCCGCGGCGGACTACGACCGCGGTGCCCTTCTCGGGGCGCCAGCGGTAGCCCCAGCCGCCCCAGTGGCGCGGGGTGACGTAGGAGGTGAAGTCGGCGCCGGCGACCTGGGAGAGCGGGATGCGGCGGCGCGGCACGCCGATGTGGCCGCAGCGCACCTCGACGCACTCCTTGTCGAGCTTGAGGTCGACGTGCACGAAGGCGAGCGTGCCGAACAGCACCAGCAGTCCGGCGGCGATGCAGCCCACGACGGACATCACCAGCGGGGCGGCGCCGGAGGACCAGGCCGAGTCCACGGCCAGCTCGATGCCGAGCGCCATGCAGGCGGCGCCGCTCAGCGCCAGCAGCCACTGCACCCGGTTGGTGGCACGCCCGGTCCAGACGTCGGGGTGCGGGATGTCCTCGGCGCGGTGCTCCCTCATGTCTACGAGGTTACTCAGGTTTCGCCCCGCGGGTACCGGCGTGCGGAGGGTGACTGTTCCGGGCGGCGTGCCCCGTGGAGGCGGCCGCCCCAGGTCACCGCCGGTCGGCGAGCGGTCCGGCGGCGGGCAGCAGACGCCCTTCGGCGTAGTGCAGCGCGGCCGCGGGCAGCACGCCCTCGCGGCCGCTCAGCAGCACCGTCAGCGTGCCCTCGGCCGGGGCGCCGGGGGCGGCCTGTTCGCCCAGGCGCCGCAGGGCCTGGGCGGCCACGGCGCCGGCGGATCCGTGCAGCACCAGCGGAGCGGCACCGGGGCGCTGGACGGCGGCGCGGATACGTTCCGCCACCAGCTCGTAGTGGGTGCATCCCAGGACGACCGTCGTCACGTCCTGCGGGGTCAGCGCGGCCGCGGCGGCGATCGCCACGTCGATGGCCACCTCGTCCGCGTGCTCCACGGCCTCCGCGAGCCCCCAGCAGGGCACCTCGGTGACCCGGACGCCGTCGGCGAAGTCCTCGATGAGACCGCGCTGGTAGGGGCTGCCGGTCGTGGCGGGCGTGGCCCAGATGGCGACGGGGCCGCCGCCGGCGGCGGCCGGCTTGATCGCCGGGACCGTGCCGATCACCGGGACGCCGGGCTCCAGGCGGGCGCGCAGGGCGGGCAGGGCGTGCACGGTGGCGGTGTTGCAGCCGATGATCAGGGCGTCGGGCCGGCGGGCCGCGGCGGCCTCGGCGACGGCCAGGGCACGCCGGGTGAGGTCCTCGGTCGTGCGCGGCCCCCAGGGCATGCCGTCGGGGTCGAGGGAGAGGACCAGATCCGCGTCGGGGCGCAGGCGCCGTACCGCGGCGGTGGCCGCCAGCAGGCCGATTCCGGAGTCCATGAGCGCGATCTTCACCCGGCCACGATAGACGATGCGCCCTTGCGCTCCGGTCCGGTGGGGCAGACTGCGCCCGTGAGCGCGATCGTGTGGACCGCCGTCGTATCCCTCGCCGCCTGGTGCTGGCTGCTGCTGTGCCAGGGCTTCTTCTGGCGCACGGACGTCCGGCTGCCCCCGCGCCGGGAACCTGCCGTGTGGCCGTCGGTCTGTGTGGTCGTACCGGCCCGTGACGAGGCCGCCGTGCTGCCCGCGAGTCTGCCGTCGCTGCTCGCGCAGGACTATCCGGGGCGGGCGGAGGTCTTCCTCGTGGACGACGGGAGCACGGACGGCACCGGGGAGCTGGCCCGCGAGCTGTCGCGGCGGCACGGCGGGCTGCCGCTCACGGTGGACTCCCCCGGTGAGCCGCCCGCGGGCTGGACGGGCAAGCTGTGGGCCGTGCGGCACGGCATCGGCCTCGCACGCGCGCGTGATCCCGAATATCTGCTTCTGACGGACGCGGACATCGCGCACGCGCCGGACAGCCTGCGGGAACTGGTGGCTGCGGCCCGCACCGGGGGGTTCGACGTGGTGTCGCAGATGGCGCGACTGCGGGTCGAGAGCCTGTGGGAACGGCTCGTGGTCCCGGCGTTCGTCTACTTCTTCGCGCAGCTGTATCCCTTCCGGAGGATCGGCCTGCGCGGGGCGCGGACGGCGGCTGCCGCGGGCGGCTGTGTCCTGCTGCGCGCGGACATGGCCGACAAGGCGCGGATCCCGGACTCCATCCGGCACGCCGTCATCGACGACGTCGCCCTCGCGCGCGCGGTGAAGGCTGCCGGCGGTCGCATCTGGCTCGGGCTGGCCGACCTGGTGGACAGCGTGCGTCCCTATCCGCGGCTGCACGACCTGTGGCGGATGGTCTCGCGCAGCGCGTACGCCCAGCTCCGGCACAACCCGCTTCTGCTGCTCGGCACGGTCGCCGGGCTCGCCCTGGTGTACCTGGTGCCGCCCGCGGCCGTGGTGGCCGGTGCGGTCACGGGCAGTGCGGCGACGGCGGTCGTGGGCGCGGCCGCCTGGGCGGTGATGACGGGGACGTACGTGCCGATGCTCCGTTACTACCGGCAGCCGCTGTGGCCGGCGCCGCTGCTGCCTTTCACCGCGTTCCTCTACCTCCTCATGACGGCCGACTCCGCCGTACAGCACTACCGGGGGCGCGGGGCGGCCTGGAAGGGCCGCACGTACGCGCGCCCGGACGCCGTGCCCGACGAGAACTGAAACGTGGCTACTTGCGCCCCGGTGTCCAGTTCATTCCCCACCCGTAGGCGTGGTCTATGGTCCGCTGCGGGCTCACTCCGCGCTCCGGTACCAGGTAGCGCGCCTCGCGCTGGACGACGAGGTCGCCGCCGGTGTTGGTGATCAGCGCGAGTGCGCACACCGTGGAGGGAACCGTGCACTCGTCCAGCGAGAAGTCGATCGCGGCGCCGTGCTGGGGCTGGAGGGTGACCGTGGCGTGCAGGTCGGCGAAGGAGGCCGCGCCTTCATAGATCGTGACGAAGACCAGGATGCGCCGGAAGTCCTGTTTGCGGTCGAGGTTGACGGTGAGGTTCTCGCCGCTCGCCACGGCGCCCGTACGGTCGTCGCCGTCGAGGTGGATGTACGGCGGCCGGCTCAGGGAGCCGAAGGCGTTGCCGAGTGCCTGTACGACGCCCTTGCGGCCGTCGGCGAGTTCGTACAGGGCGCACAGGTCGAGGTCGAGGTTGCCCTGGCTGCCGCCCCACCGGCCGCCCCGGCCCGGGAAATGCTTGCGCACCTGCCAGTTGAGGTTGACCCGCATGGCGCCGGAGGTGCCACCCTGCTTGGCCAGGGAGACGGAGGGGGCCGCTTTGGTGAGGGTGACCTTGGAGAGGCGGACCGGCGCGGCAGGAGGGGTCGCCGGGGGTGGTGGCAGGGGCACGGGAGCGGTGGCCGGCGGTGGCAGGGTCGCCCTGGGCGGGACCGGCGGCGCGGCGGGGGGTGCGGGAGGCGGTTCGGCGGCCGTGCGAGGCGGCGCGGTGTGCTGCGGCTCGTCGACGGTGATACCGAAGTCCGTGGCCAGGCCCTCGAGTCCGCTGCTGTACCCCTGGCCGACGGCGCGGAACTTCCAGCCGCCCTGACGGCGGTAGAACTCGCCGAGCACGAAGGCGGTCTCCACCGTCGCGCCGGGGCTGTCGAAGCGGGCGACCGCGCCACCGGCCGCGTCGGTCACTTCGATGTAGAGGTCCGGGACCTGCCCGAACGTCCCGCCGTCCGCGGAGGCCGCGAGGACGACCCGCTCGATCCCGCTCTCCACGCGCGCGAGGTCCACGAGGAGGGTGTCGGTGACGAGCCCGCCTGCGGCCCGCTTGCCCTCGTGACGGACCGCGCCGGAGGGGTGCGCGGGCTGGTTGTAGAAGACGAAGTCACCGTCGGAGCGGACCTTTCCGGCCGCGAGCAACAGTGCCGAGGCGTCCGCGTCGGGTACGCCGGGTCCGGAGCGCCAGCCCAATTCGACGCGCAGGGCCGTGGTGGGCACCGGCGCATTCGATCCTTTCGGCATTGTCATGTCCGCCCCCATCGCGTGTCGGTGTCCCGGACGTGCCCGGGCTCCCGAGATCATCTCTACCCGCCCAACCTATTCCCAGGGGCGGGGAACTCCCATGAGCTGCGCCGGAAGATCGCCGGTCAACCGCCGGTAACCCGACAGAAGCTCGGCATTTACACGATCCCAACGTTGAACGGCGTCCATTTTTGCCAAGTTCGCTCGGATTGGGGATCCCGCGTCACTGCGGACACGGAAAACAACCCTCTTATCGGTCTCCCCAACCAGCACATCGTGGGCTTAACTTATGTGCCATGACCTCCCCCCGCTCCACCTATGGCGGCGGCTACTACTCCGCCTCCTTCCCGGACACCCCGATCTACGACTCGCTCGTGGCCGAGCGGGGCACCCCGCAGATCGCCCCGATCCGGGTCCCCGCCGCGTACGACACGGGCAGCCACCTTCCCGCGCTCCCGTCGGCGCTGCCCGCCCTCCCGGCGGCTCCCTCCCCGCAGTTCCCCTCCTACGGCTATCCGCAGGTCCAGCCCGCCCCGCTGCAGCAGGCGCCCACGGCGTACATCCCGCAGCAGGCGAGCGCTCCCCGCGGCTATCCCGGCCCGCAGGCCCCGCAGGCCCCGCAGCCGCCGCGCCCGATGGCGGCCGGCACGGGCTACGAGGCCATGCGCCCCGCCGCGCCGCGGCCCGCACCGGCTCCGTACCAGGACCCGTACAACAACCAGCAGTACCGCGGCTACTGACCGGCGCGCCCCGGCTGTCGGTGCCACCTGGCACGATGGCGTCATGGGGAACGCCGAACTGCAGTCGATCCACGTCCATCCGGTCAAGGCGTTCCGGGGTGTCGCACCCCGGGCAGCCTTGGTGGAGCCCTGGGGGCTGGCCGGAGACCGGCGCTGGACTCTGATCGACGACGGGGGAAAGGTCGTCACACAGCGCGAGGAGCCGCGCCTCGCACTGGCCGCCGCCGAGCCGATGCCCGGCGGCGGCGTTCGTCTGTCCGCGCCCGGCCAGGAGCCGCTCACGGTCCCCGTCCCGGAGCCGGGAGCGACGGTGCCGACGCACGTCTTCGGCACGAAGGTGGAGGCGGTCCTCGCCTCCGACACGGCTCACGACTGGTGCTCCGCGTATCTCGGCGCCGATGTCCGTCTGGTCCACATGGACGATCCGGCCACCCGGCGTCCGGTCGACCCCGAGTGCGCGCTGCCGGGCGAGACGGTGAGCTTCGCCGACGGCTACCCCCTCCTGGTCACCACCGTCGCCTCCCTCGACGCCCTGAACTCCCTCATAGCCCAGGGCGATGACGCCGCCGAGGGGCCGCTGCCCATGAACCGGTTCCGGCCCAACGTGGTCGTCGCGGGCACCGAGGCCTGGGCCGAGGACGACTGGGCGGAGATCGCCATCGGCGAGGTGGTCTTCCGGGTCGCCAAGGCCTCCGGGCGCTGCGTCGTGACCACGACCGACCAGGACACCGCCGTACGCGGCCGTGAGCCCCTGCGCACGCTCGCACGGCACCGCAGGGTCGGCACACGGCTGCTCTTCGGCCAGAACCTGGTGGCGCTCACGCCCGGCACGATCCGGGTCGGGGACCCGGTGCGGGTACTCGGCTAGCGAATCGGGCCGGCGGCCGGGGAACCCAGGGGCGGGGCCCGGTCGTTGAGACGACGTGAGAATTGCATGAGCGGCCCCGGGCCGGGAGTGATGTCGCTCGCTCCGGGTCCGGGCCGGGGGTGAGCGGCTCCGTGGGGGGTGTCACGGAGCGGAAGGGGGTGGGGGGACGTGCGAGCAATCCGCGGCCTGTGGCGCTGGAGGCACAATCCGCTGCGCCGCGCGACCGACCTGGCCGAGGCCTGGGTGGCCGTCGTGGCCCTGGTGCTGGTCGCGGTGGCCGCGCCCCTGATCGGCGCCCTGGTCGGCGTGGCGGCGCAGGACTCCCTGCAGCACTCCGTGCGGGAGCAGCAGCACGACCGTCACCTCGTCACGGCCACCGTGGTGCGCGGGCTGGGCAGCGCCCCGATGGAGACCGACCCCGACACCGGAACCGCGCACGACGCCCGCAGCCGTGTCCTCGCCGACTGGACGGCACCGGACGGCACCCGGCAGCACGGACCGGCGCTGGCGAACCTCAAGTCCCCGCACGCGGGTGACCACTTCAGGCTCTGGACGGATCCGCACGGCCGAATAACGACCCGCCCGCTGGACTCCCCCACGGCGACGACGCACGCGGTGCTCGCCGGATTCGGCGCGGCTCTGCTGACCGTGGGCCTGGTCGAGAGCGGCCGTCGGCTGATCGTCTGGCGCATGGTCCGCCGCCGGTATGCGCGTTGGGACCAGGCCTGGGACCGGGCGGGCCCGGACTGGGGCAAGGCGGGCACCGGCAGCTGACGGCCTTTCCGGCTCTGGTCAACCCACCACCCGCGCGCACGCTACGGTGGACCGGCCGACTCGCCTTCGGCATCAAACCCGCGTACTACGAGGTGGGGGCACAGCAACGCCATGGCACAGGGCACGGTCCAGGTGACGCACACCGGTACATCGCGGTGGCGGCGCCGCACGGGTGAGTACGCTTCGCTCGCCGCCGCCCTGGAGGCCGCCGCCGACGGCGACGTCCTCACCATCGCGCCCGGCACCTACCGGGAGAACCTCGTCGTCCAGCGGTCGGTGACCCTGCGCGGGCCGGAGGGTTCGCCGGGTTCGGTGCGGATCGCGCCCGTGGACGGGGTGCCGCTGACCGTGCGGGCCTCCGCGGTGGTGCAGGACCTGCACGTGGAGGGCCAGGACTCGGCAGCGCCCGCCCTGTTGGTGGAGGAGGGCACGCCCGAGCTGATGGACGTGCGGATCGTCACGCGGTCCGCCGCGGGCATCGAGGTGCGGGGCGGGGCACGTCCGACCGTGCGGCGCTGCACCGTCGACAACCCGGCCGGTATCGGCATCGCCGTTCTCGACGGCGGCGGCGGGGTGTTCGAGGAGTGCGAGGTCGTCGCGGCCGGGCAGGCGGGCGTGGCGGTCCGCGGTGGCGCCCGTCCCCGCCTGGAGCGGTGCCGGGTGCACCACGCCTCCGGCACCGGCCTGAGCGCGACCGGGGAGAACTCCGCCCTGGAGGCCGTCGGCTGCGAGGTGTACGAGGTCCGGGGCTCCGGGGTGCAGGTCACCCAGCGGGCCACGGCGCACCTGACCGACTGCGACGTGCACCGCACCACGGGCGACGGTGTCACGCTCGACACGGACGCGGTGCTCACGCTCGCGGACTGCCGGATCCACGACATCCCGGAGAACGCGGTCGATCTGCGCTCCCGTTCGGTGCTCACGCTGACCCGGACAACGGTGCGTCAGTTCGGGCGCAACGGACTGTCCGTGTGGGACCCGGGCACCCGGGTGGACGCCAACCAGTGCGAGATCTTCGACAGCACCGGCGACTATCCGGCGGTGTGGGTGAGCGACGGCGCCACCGCGGTGCTCGAGTCCTGCCGGGTGCACGACGTGCCGGACGCGCTGTTCGTACTGGACCGCGGCTCGCGTGCGGACGTCGTGGACAGCGACCTGTCCCAGGTCCGCAACACGGCCGTGTCGGTGAGCGACGGCGCGACCGCGCAGCTCGACGACTGCCGGATCCGGGAAGCGGCCACCGGCGCCTGGTTCCGCGACCACGGCAGCGGCGGAACGCTCAACAACTGCACCCTGGACGGCACACAGACCGGTGTGATCGTCACGAAGGGCGCCGACCCGACCATCGAGCGGTGCACGGTCGACTCGCCCGCCGAGGCGGGTTTCTACGTGTCCGCCGGTGGCCGGGGCAGCTTCCTGAACTGCCGGGTCAGCGGCAGCGGCGGCTACGGCTTCCATGTGATCGACGGCTGTCGCACGACGCTGCGGAAGTGCCGTACGGAGCGCTGTTCGCGCGGTGGTTACGAGTTCGCCGACGCGGGGCCGGACGCGGGGGCCGGGACGGGCCCGGTAGTGGAGGACTGCACCAGCGACGAGAGCGGCAGCCTCAGGCCGCCGGCGGCCCGCGAGCCGGCCGTACAGACCTCCTCTCCCTCGCCCGGGCTGCTCGGCGCGATCCCCGGGCAGCGCGCCACGGAGCAGGAGCCGCTCGTCGCCGTGGCCGATCCGGAGAAGTCGGCCCGGACCTCGAAGGCCGTGCTCGGTGAACTGGACGCGCTGGTGGGCCTGGAGAGCGTCAAGCGCGAGGTGCGGGCGCTGACCGACATGATCGAGGTGGGCCGGCGCCGGCAGCAGGCGGGTCTGAAGGCGGCCTCGGTCAAGCGGCACCTGGTCTTCACCGGCTCCCCCGGCACCGGCAAGACGACGGTCGCCCGGCTGTACGGTGAGATCCTCGCCTCCCTCGGGGTGCTGGAGAAGGGTCACCTGGTCGAGGTGTCCCGGGTCGACCTGGTCGGCGAGCACATCGGCTCCACCGCGATCCGCACCCAGGAGGCCTTCGAACGGGCGCGCGGCGGTGTGCTGTTCATCGACGAGGCCTACGCCCTGTCCCCGGAGGACGCCGGACGGGACTTCGGCAAGGAGGCCATCGACACGCTGGTGAAGCTGATGGAGGACCACCGGGACGCGGTGGTGGTGATCGTCGCCGGCTACACGGCCGAGATGGAGCGCTTCCTTTCCGTCAACCCCGGTGTCGCCTCCCGCTTCTCCCGGACCATCACCTTCAGTGACTACGGCCCCGACGAGCTGCTCAGGATCGTGGAGCAGCAGGCCGACGAGCACGAGTACCGGCTGGCACCGGGTGCTTCGGAGGCCCTGCTGAAGTACTTCACGGCGATCCCGAAGGGCCCCGCCTTCGGCAACGGCCGGACCGCGCGCAAGACCTTCGAGGCGATGGTGGAACGGCACGCGAGCCGTGTCGCGCAGCTGGAGGACCCCAGCACCGACGACCTGACCCTGCTCTACGGCGAGGACCTGCCGGAGCTGCCCTGAGGGCTCACTCTGGAGCCTCAGGGACCGGGCGCTGCCCCGGCAGGTCCGGGTGCAGCCGGGCCAGCAGCCGGGCCCTCTCCCGCGCGAAGGCCGGGTCCGCCTGGTAGTCGCAGTGGCCGAGGATCGGGGCCGGCAGCGGTTGCCGGGGAGTACGGCCGTAGGCCAGCGGGTCCTTCAGGGGCTGGTGGTCGACCTCCGGGCCGCAGTCGCCGGGGAGGCGGACCGGGCCGCCGATCGGGTCGGTACGGCGGTGGAGATTGCGCCAGCAGGCGACGTCGCCGTGCAGGGCGGCCAGGGCCCGGGGGCCGAAGTGGGCCGGGAACCAGCGGCCGTACAGGCGCTCCAGCGGGGAGCCGTAGGTCAGCAGGGCGACCCGCTTGCGCACGGACGGGGTCAGCTGCCAGGCCGCGGCTGCCGCCAGGACACTGCCCTGGGAGTGGCCGGAGAGGACCAGACGGCCGCCGGTGTGCCGGGTCCAGGTCGCCATCCGCCAGGTCAGGTCCGGCACCGCGCGCTCGGCGTAGCAGGGCGGGGCGAAGGGGTGGGCGGCGCGCGGCCAGAAGGTGCCGACGTCCCACAGGATGCCGATGGTGCGGCGGGCGGAGGCGTCCCGGTAGGCGCGCCGGGCCCAGGTGACGAACAGGACGAAGCCCACTCCGACCAGCCAGGAGCCGAGCGTCTGCGAGGTCTCGGCCACGGCCTGGACGACGTCGTAGGTCCGCCGTGCCGCGCCCTCGGGGGGCTCTCCGGTGGCCAGGGCGCCGGCCAGCGCGGCGGCGCCGGTCAGCAGGGTGGTTGCGGCGAGTACGGCGACGACCAGCGGTGTCCGGTCGGTGAGGGCGGCCATGGCGCGGGCCTGGGCGATGGCGCGGGTGCGGGACGGGTCCTCGGGCTCGCCGGGGTGCTCGTCGCTCACGCGGTCGCGTTCGGCGCGGGCGAGCCGTGCGGTGCGCAGGGCCAGGTGGGCGGCGACGGCCAGCAGCACCGCGAGGATCGGCGGGATCGCGGACGCCTGCCAGGTCAGCAGCACCGGGGGCCCGTCGAGCAGGACCCGGGTGCCGTCCAGCCAGTCGGCGACCCGCTGCGCGACGCCGCCCGACATCACACCGCCCAGCGCGCAGGCGAGCAGCACGACCGCCGGGCCGCCGAGGCCGCGCATCCCGGCGCGCGGGTCGGGGCGGCGGCGGTACAGGTCATGGGCGACGACCGCGAGGACGACGACGAGCAGGCCCTGGGCCGGCATGAGGGCGCCGAAGGCCGGGTCTCCGGGCAGCCGCCCGGCCGATCGCCAGCCGGGGCGGGACCAGCCGGTGTACAGCACGGTGAGCAGCAGCAGGCCGAGGGCGCCGAGCGGCAGGCGGCGTACGAGGTGACGGTCGAGCTGCTGGTCGAGGCGGTTCTCGCTGCGGCCCCGGCGGCAGACCACGCCCACCACGGCGGCCGCGCAGCCGAGCAGGGCCGCGGCGAGGATCCAGCCGAGGGCGTCCAGGGCCGCGGGGCCGCCGGAGTGGTGGTCGAAGCGGGCCGCGGGTGTGAGGAGGGCGGCGGCCACGGTGAGCAGGCCGGCCGCGGTGTGGGCCGCACGCAGCCGGGCCACCAGGCGCCGGGCGTACCAGAAGCCGGGCCGGGCCAGGGCGCTGCCGTCGGTCTCCGGCTCGGGGTCGCGGGACATCGGGCGGTGCGACTCGTAGGCGCTCCAGGTGCGGTGCGAGAGGTACCAGAGCAGGGCCGTGAGCGCGGCCGGGACCGATGCGGCCAGGGCGATCCGGCGGCCGGGCAGACTCCACCAGCCGTCGTCGGAGACGGCGGGCGAGAGGAGACCCAGCCAGGAGTGGCGCCGGGCGCAGGCGGCGACGCCCGCGCACTGCCAGGCCACCAGGTCGAGGGCGACCTCGCAGGCGGCGGCCACCAGCAGCACCGTGAGGGTGAGGGCGGCCAGGCGCACCAGGAGGCCGTAGAACCGTACGGTGCGTCCGCGGCCGGAGGCGGCGGGGCGCATCCAGTGGGCGAGGTTGACCACCATGAACGGCAGTAACAGGAGCCATAACGCGCGGCTGCCGTCGCCGGAGGTCAGATTGCACCAGACGTACGCCTCCTGCACCGGCTCACGGTCCGGCCCATGCCCGGCCGGGGCGTCCGCGGTGTGATCGGCGCGCCGGAAGACCGCGGCTGTGTCGTCGCCGGTGATCCGGACGGTGCGCGGGTCGCCGAGCATCTTCTCCGGGGTGGTGCCGCCGACTCCGTGCACCAGGAGTTCCAGCTCGGGCTCCGACTCCGTGACTCGCGCGGTGGGACGGTCCGTCTCCCGCGCGGCCATGCGTTCTTTCGCACGTTCCACTGTTCTCGCACTTCCCCCGTGACGCGCCTGACGGCATGTGTCCGTGCGCGCATCAGGATCTCCGTTTCGGGGGCGCCGTACACCTCTCGTCACGAAATCTCCCCGATCCGTGTGACCACGGGCGGGAGACGTGAGGCCCGGTTGGACCCGAATGGCATGAGCGCGTCGTAACAGGTAGTGGCGCAACCGGTGGCGTCCCGTGAAAAGATGGGACCGCCGCGCACCGAAGACGGATGGAACATCCAGGTGGGAGCAGGTGCGGCGGGCGTGTCGGACGGATTGCGGCGAAAGGACCGGAGCGTACGTGAGTGAGAATCAGAACCTCCTCGCGGAGCAGCGCCGCGCCCTGATCGTGGACGAGGTCCGGCGCCGGGGCGGTGTGCGGGTCAACGAACTGACCCGCAAGCTCGGCGTGTCGGACATGACCGTGCGCCGCGATCTCGACGCGCTGGCCCGCCAGGGCGTGTTGGAGAAGGTGCACGGCGGCGCGGTCCCGGTGGTCGAGGCGAGCACGCACGAGCCGGGCTTCGAGGCCAAGTCGGGCCTGGAGCTGTCGGCCAAGGAGGACATCGCGCAGGCCGCGGCCCGGATGGTCACTCCGGGTACGGCGATCGCCCTGTCCGGCGGTACGACGACCTACGCGCTGGCGCAGCACCTGCTGGAGGTGCCCGATCTGACCGTGGTCACGAACTCGGTTCGGGTCGCGGACGTCTTCCACGCGGCGCAGCGCACCTCGGGACAGCGGCAGGGCGCGGCCACGGTGGTACTGACCGGCGGGGTGCGCACCCCGTCCGACTCGCTGGTGGGCCCGGTGGCCGACCAGGCGATCGCCGCCCTCCACTTCGACCTGCTCTTCCTCGGGGTGCACGGGATATCGGTCGAGGCGGGCCTGTCCACGCCCAACCTCGCCGAGGCCGAGACCAACCGGCGGCTGGTGCAGTCGGCGCGCCGGGTCGTGGTGGTGGCCGACCACACCAAGTGGGGCACGGTGGGCCTGAGTTCGTTCGCCGCACTGGAGCAGGTGGACACGCTGGTCACGGACGCGGGCCTGCCCACCGACGCGCGGGCGGAGATCTCCGAGCACCTGAGGCGGCTGGTGGTGGCGGGCGAACCCGAAGAGGACGAGGACATCTGACAGGGCGTCAGCTAGGCTGACCGGTGCAACACCCCGCTTTCCCGAGGGACTTCACGAGGGGTTTCGTCACCATGGCTCACCGTCTGCGCCCGGTGGAGTTCGACTTCGTCGAGACCGCCCCGGTGCGGTTCGTGTTCACCCGGGACGTCGCGGCCGCTCCAGAAGCGGTATTCCAGGCGCTGGCCGAGGACGTGACCGGCTGGCCGGAGTGGTTCTCGGCGGTGTCCTCGGCCCGGCCGACCGAGGGCGGGCGCCGGGTGCGGCTCCGGGGCGGCATCCGTTTCGAGGAATCGGTGCTGGTGGCGAAGGCGCCCGAGGTCTACACCTACCGCGTCGACATGACCAACACCCCGGGGGCCCGCGCCTGGATCGAGGAGTGGCGGCTCGCCCCGGCCGGCACCGGGACCCGGGTCCGGATGACCTTCGCGCTGGACGGTACGGCCGCGTTCCGCCTCGTGTGCCGCCTCGCCCGCCCGGGGGTGGGCCACGCGTTCCGGGACGCCGTCACGGCACTGGACCGGCGGCTGGACCGACCGGGCGGGTGACCCGCATCCCCTGACCTCCCCCACCTCCCGTGATCGGCACGCAGGGTGAGCGGTTCGCCGCGCCCCGGTCCGGCAGTCCACGGATGCGACCGCCGCGTGCCGCACCCATGCTGGAAAGGGCCGAGCAATCCGGACAAACGTGAGGGATTCCGTCATGACTGCCCAGCCCGCCATCGGCGACGTCGTTCTGGAGCCCGCCTCCCGGGAACTGGCCGAAGCCACCTCCCAGCCGCCGTTCCTGTACGAGATCGGCGTGGAGAAGGCCCGTAAGGTCCTGGACGACATCCAGGCGCAACCCATCGAGAAGCTCCCCGTCGACGAGGAGTGGGTCACCGTGCCCTTCGACGTCGACGGTGTACGGGCGCGCATCGTACGGCCGCCGGGCGTGGCGGAGCCGCTGCCGGTGGTGCTGTACATGCACGGGGGCGGGTGGATCCTCGGCAACGCGGACACCCACGACCGGCTGGTGCGCGAACTCGCGGTCGGCGCCCGGGCGGCCGTCGTCTTCGTCGAGTACACGCGTTCGCCCGAGGCGCAGTACCCGGTGGCCCTGGAGCAGGGATACGCGACCGCCCAGTGGATCGTCCACCACGGCGCCCCGCGCGGGCTCGACGCCTCCCGGCTGGCGGTGGCGGGCGACTCGGTCGGCGGGAACCTGACCGCGGCTCTGGCCCTGCTGGCCAAGGAGCGCCGCGACTTCTCCTTCGTCCACCAGTCGCTTTACTACCCCGTCACCGACGCCGGGATGGACACGCCCTCCTACCGGCAGTTCGCCCAGGGCTACTTCCTCACCGCCAAGGCGATGGAGTGGTTCTGGGACGCCTACCTGCCGGAGCCGTCCCAGCGTTCGGCGATCACGGTCTCACCGCTGCGGGCGAGCCTGGAGCAGCTGGCCGGACTGCCGCCCGCGTACGTGGTCGTCGACGAGGCCGACGTACTGCGCGACGAGGGCGAGGCCTACGCGGCCAGGCTCCGGGCCGCGGGCGTGCCCGTCACAACGGTCCGCTACGCCGGGATCACGCACGACTTCATGATGCTGAACCCGCTCAGCGGCACGCACGCCACCCGCGCGGCCGTGGCCCAGGCGATCGCGGTGCTGCGCACTGCCCTCGGCACGAACGAGCCGTAGCGCGCCTGCCCCGAAGACCTGCTCAGTCCGGCCAGACACCCGTCGCCAGCAGGGACTCGATCGCCTCCGTGTACGGGGCGATGTCCAGGCCCTGCTCCTCGAGCCAGGTGTCCGAGTAGTACTTGTCGAGGTAGCGGTCCCCCGGATCGCACAGCAGGGTGACCACACTGCCCGTGCGGCCCTCGGCCACCATCTCGGAGACGATCTTCAGGGCGCTCCACAGGCCCGTGCCCGTCGAACCGCCCGCCTTGCGGCCGATGGCCCGTTCCAGGGCGCGGACGGCGGCCACGCTGGCCGCGTCCGGGACCTTCATCATCCGGTCGATGGCGCCGGGCACGAAGCTCGGCTCCATGCGCGGCCGGCCGATGCCCTCGATCCGGGAGCCGCAGTCGCAGGTGACGTCCGGGTCACCGGTGGTCCAGCCCTCGAAGAAGCAGGAGTTGTCCGGGTCTGCGACGCAGATACGGGTGTCGTACTGCATGTAGTGGACGTAGCGCGCGAGGGTCGCCGAGGTGCCGCCGGTGCCGGCCGTGGCCACGATCCAGGCCGGCTCCGGGAACCGCTCCAACTCCAGCTGGCGGAAGATGGATTCGGCGATGTTGTTGTTGCCGCGCCAGTCGGTGGCCCGCTCGGCGTAGGTGAACTGGTCCATGTAGTGGCCGCCGGTCTCCACCGCGAGGCGGGCGGACTCCTCGTACATCTTCCGGGAGTCGTCGACGAAGTGGCACTGTCCGCCGTGGAACTCGATCAGACGGCACTTCTCGGCACTCGTCGTGCGCGGCATGACCGCGATGAAGGGCACGCCGATCAGCTTGGCGAAGTAGGCCTCCGAGACGGCCGTCGAGCCGCTGGACGCCTCGATCACCGGGCGGCCCGGGCGGATCCAGCCATTGCACAGACCGTAGAGGAACAGCGAGCGGGCCAGCCGGTGCTTGAGGCTGCCGGTGGGGTGCGTCGACTCGTCCTTGAGGTACAGGTCGATGCCCCACTGTTCGGGGAGCGGGAACTTGAGGAGATGCGTGTCGGCCGAGCGCTGGTTGTCGGCCTGGACCTTGCGGACGGCTTCTTTGAGCCAGTCGCGGTAGGCGGCGTCGCTGCGGTCGACGTCGAGGGTGGCGCCGGTCCGGGTCTGTGGGGTGGTGCTCACGGCGGGGCTCCTTAGGCTGGGCACCGACAGCGCTGCGCGCGGCCGGCACCTCGATCATAGGCACCTTCCACACCGCTTCCCACCTGCATAAACGCATCTTTGAGCCACCCAAAGCCCGGCTGGGGCACACCTGTGCGCGCCACTCGGGGGCGCATTGGCGCGAGTGCTCCGACACCCGTCGCACACGCCACCTGCGTACTGGTGCTCCAGGCCGCATCGGGGCAGACTGCACCGGACGGGACGATCGTCCCGAACAGGGGCGGACACCGGATCGGCAGACCCGGTACGGCCCCGGGCGGTACGACCGGACACGGGCCGGATCCGGACCAACGGGCCGAGGTCCGGCGAGCGACGGGCAAGGGGGCGGCGGAGGATGGCGGAGCCGGAGTTCACGGCCACGGGCGTGCGGATAGGCAAGCGGATGCGTTCGCTCACCCGGGCCGGAAAGGTCCGGATCAGCGACGGCAGGGTGGAGTTGCTCAACAGCTACGGCAGCGAGATCGACAGCGCACCCGTGCAGGCGGTGCGCGCCTCCAAGCCGTGGTTCGCGCCGGAGGACCGGGCGCTGGCGGACCTCAACGGCAACCGGTACCTGCTGACGCTGGGCGAGCAGGACCCCGCACCGGGCGAACCGGGGCCACCGGCGGCCCGGCGGTTCATCGAGGCGGTGCGCCGGGCGGCCGGACGCGGCACCTGAGCCCGGTCGGATCTGCCTCTGACCTGCGCCCGGTCGCTGCGAGTTGCGGGAGAGCACTCGCTGCGTCACGCTGGTCTCACGTCACTCTGGGTTTACCGGCGATAACGCTGCGAACCAGCCCGCCGGCCACGACAGCAGGCGGACGTTTGGACGCAAGCACCCTGCTGGATCCGTTGTTCTCCGTGTTCCTCCGGTTCCTCCGGACCTCACATCGGGGAGTCGCAGCCGTGATCAGTCATCCGAGCAGGCACTGCACGGTGGAGCTCCAAGCCCTGCCGTCGCGGATCGGCCAGGTCCGCAGAATCGTATCTGCACAGTTGCGCTACTGGCATTTGGACCCGTTGATAGACCGAGCCGCGCTCGGTGTGACCGAGTTGCTCAGCAATGTCCACCGGCATGCCCGGCCCGACAAGTCGTGCATCGTCGAGCTGGAACTTCTGGTCGACCGGCTCACGGTCTCGGTGCGCGATCACGATCCGCGCCTCCCGGTGGTGGCCGACGCGACCGACGTCGCTCCCCTGGCCACCTGTGGGCGGGGCCTTGCGATGGTGGCCGCGATGAGCGAGAGCTGGGGGGCACGCCCGGACGGCGACGACGGCAAGGTCGTGTGGTTCACACTGCCCGCGCCGTCCACGGCCCGGCGGCAGCCGGCCCGCTCGCCCCGCCCCGTGGCCGAGCCGCAGCCGGTACCGCGGCTCACCGAGGTGCAGCCGGCACCGGCCCCGGTCGCCGCCGCTCCGACCCCCGTGGTGGCCCACGCCTCGGCCGCGGCACCCGCTCCCGCCCGGACGGCCGTTCCCGGCTGACCGGGCGGCGAGTCGGCCACCTGCCGCGGTGGCTTGCGCCGCACCTCCGCGGGGAGGCGCCGCACGGCGTCCCACTCGGTGGCGATCGCCCGCAGCACGTCCAGGCGGGCGGCTCGGCGGGCCGGACGCAGGCCCGCGAGAGCGCCTGCCGCCAGGCCGACCAGGACGACCACGGCGAGCCTGGCGGGTGGCAGGGCGAAGGCGAACGCGGTGTCGCTCGCGCCGTCGGAGACCTTGACCAGGACCCAGCCGAGGAAGCCGCCGAGGGCGAGTCCGCCGGCCGTGCCGAAGGCGGCGACCAGGACCGACTCCCAGCGGACCATGGCCCGCAGCTGGGCCCGGGTCTGGCCGACGGCCCTCAGCAGGCCCAGTTCCCGGGTGCGCTCGTGGAGCGCGAGGGTCAGTGTGTCGGCGATGCCCAGCAGCGCGATGACCACCGCGAGGGCGAGCAGGGCGTAGACGAGCGTGAGCATCATGCCGATGCCGCGGGCGGATGACTGCGCGTACTCGTCCCGGGTCTGCACCTCGGGGTTGCCGTACCGGGCGGCCACCCTCTCCGCCGGACCCGCACAGTGCGTCAGGGTACTTGCCGGAGCCCGAAGGGCCCATGATCGCGGTGAAGCGGCCGGCGGGGAAGTCGGCGTCCACGCCGTCCAGGGCGGGTACGGCGGTGTCGCCGCCGCCGTACACCTTCACCGCGCCCACCACGCGGGCCGCCGTACGCAGAGCGGTGGCGGTCATGCCGCATCGCCCTTGCCGATGCGGCCGAACTGCTCCTCCAGGACGGAGAGCCTGCGCCAGTACTCGTCCTCGTCGATCTCGCCGGAGGCGAAGCGGCGGCCGAGGACCGCGAGCGGTGAGTCGCCCGCCGGGCGTGCGCCGTCCATGGGCCGCCAGGGACCGCCGCGGCCGCGCCGGACGGTGCGGCGCAGCAGGGTGACGGCGCCGATCACGACGACCGCCCAGATCAGCGGGAAGAACAGGATCCATGGGCCGGGTCCGCCGTCCCAGTTCGCCAGGGTCTGCATGTCGGTTCGACTCCCTTGTCGGCAGGGTCTCGGGTGATGCCACGAGACTCCCTCCGGCAGGGGGTCCGGGTCGTCGTGCGGCCGGCGGCAGTGCGCATACCTCCGCGGGAGTACGGCGGTGGGACGTGACACCTCCGTGAGAACTCGCGAATTGTAACTACTAGTATGTACAGTGCTCCCATGAGCACCTCGGAACGACTGATCGAGTCCACCCGCGAGCTGCTGTGGGAGCGCGGCTACGTGGGCACGAGCCCCAAGGCGATCCTGGAGCGCGCCGGCGCCGGCCAGGGCAGCATGTACCACCACTTCAAGGGCAAGCCCGACCTGGCACTGGCGGCGATCCGGCGGACCGCCGAGGAACTGCGGGCCACCGCCGAGGGCGTACTCGACGGGCCGGGCACCCCCTACGAGCGCATCGAGGCGTACCTGCTGCGCGAGCGTGACGTGCTGCGCGGCTGTCCGATCGGCCGGCTGACCATGGATCCGGACGTGATCGCGAGCGACGAGCTGCGTGCACCGGTGGACGAGACGATCGCGTGGATCCGCGGGCGGATCGCCGGGATCGTCGAAGAGGGCAAGCGGCAGGGGCAGTTCGCGCCCTCCCTGGACGGTGAGGAGATCGGCGCGGCCGTCCTCGCGACCGTGCAGGGCGGCTATGTGCTCGCCCGCGCCTCCGGCTCCCCCGCCGCGTTCGACGCCGGTGTCCGCGGCCTGCTCTCCCTGCTCGCACCCCGAACCCCCTGACTGGAGACGCGATTTCCGTGCACATCACCAGACGCCGTCCGGAGAGCCTGCGGGGTCCGGCGGAGAACTTCACCGGCTCGGTGTGGCTGGACGAGGTGGCCGCCCCCGCCGCCCCCGCACGGCTGCGCATGTTCAACGTCCACTTCGCGCCCGGTGCGCACACCGCCTGGCACCGGCATCCGCACGGCCAGGTGCTGCACGTCCTGGAGGGCGAGGGACTGGTGCAGCGCAGGGGCGGTGCGGTGGAGGAGATCCGGGCGGGCGACACGGTGTGGATCGAGCCGGGCGAGTGGCACTGGCACGGTGCCGCGCCGCGCACCTTCATGAGCCACCTCGCGGTCGTGGAGGCCGCGGTGGACGGCACCACGACCGAGTGGCACGAGCACGTGAGCGAGTACCCCGCCTGAGAGAGGCGACCGACTACCCCGCCCGAGAAGGGAACCACGACATGCACGCCATGCAGTACGAGTTCACCCTGCCCGCGGACTACGACATGGGCATCGTCCGCTCCCGCGTGGCCCGTGTCGCGCATCGGCTGGACGACTGGGACGGCCTCGGCATCAAGACGTACCTGCTGCGCGAGCGCGGGGTGCACGGATCGCCGGTGAACCAGTACGGGCCTTTCTACCTCTGGAACACGATGGAGGGCATGAACCGCTTCCTCTGGGGCGGCGCGTTCCAGGGACCGGTCGACGACTTCGGGCGGCCGAAGACACGGCAGTGGACGGGCCTGGCCTTCGAGGAGGGCGCGGCCGCCGGCTCCCCCGCCGCGTTCGCCGTGCGGCGGCGCGGGCCGGTGCCGGACGGTGTGGAGCTGGCCGCGTTCATGGCGGACGCGGCCGGCGAGACCGGGCGGCTGGCCGCGGCGGACGGCGCGGTGCTGGCGGCTGCCGCCGTGGACACACGCGCATGGGAGGTGGTCCATTTCTCGCTCTGGGAGCATGACGCGCCCAAGGCCGAGGGCGAGGTGTTCGAGGTGCTGCACCTGTCGGCGCCCGGGCGGGGCGCCCTGCCGCGCGGGCGGCAGTGGTGAGTGTGACGAGTACGGTCCGTACGGTCCTCGGTGACATCCGCCCCGGGGAGCTGGGCGTGTGCGACGCGCACGACCATCTCTTCCTGCGCAGCCCGCAGTTGCCGGGCCAGGAGCTGGACGATCTCTCCTCCGCGCGGGCCGAGCTGACGGCGTTCCGGGCGGCGGGCGGAGACGCGGTCGTGCAGTGGACGCCGTACGGCATGGGCCGGCGGACCGCGGACCTGCCGGGGCTGTCCCGGGCCACGGGTGTGCATCTGGTCTGCGCGACGGGACTGCACCAGGCCGCGCACTACGCCCCGGAATCGCTCGACAGGCTGAACGGCTCACTGGCCGAGCTGTTCGTCACCGAGCTGACGGAGGGCATCGGCGGCTCGGGGGTCCGGGCCGGGCTGATCAAGGTGGCGGGCGGCTTCCACGGCCTCGACGCGCACGCCCGCCGGACGATGACCGCGGCGGCCGAGGCCCACCACGCCACCGGTGCGCCGATCGCCGTCCACCTGGAGCTGGGCACCGGCGCGCTGGACGTGCTCGACCTGCTGTGCGGCGAGTCGGGCGTGCCCGGGCACCGGGTGATCCTCGGGCACCTGAACCGCTCCCCCGACCCGGTGGTGCAACGGCAGGCCGCCGAGTCGGGCTGCTGGCTGGCCTTCGACGGGCCCTCCCGTGCCCATCACGCCACCGACTGGCGGATGCCCGAGGCGGTCCTTGCCCTCGCCGAGGCCGGGTACGGGGACCGGCTGCTGCTCGGCGGTGACACGGTGATCGCCGGGGCACGGTCGGTGGACGGCGGGCCCGGCATGTCGTACCTGCTGCGCCGGGTGCGGCCGCGGCTGGCGGAGGCACTGGGCGCGGAGCTGGTGCACCGCATCCTCGGCGAGCACCCGGGGCAGGCGTTCGCGGTCGACTGGACGTGACCGGGCGTGGCCCGATCATGTCGATTCCTGTCCCTCGGGAGGGTTCCGGCGCCGACGCCCGTCCGGAGGATGGGAGTCGGCACACCGCCGCCCCGCCGCCCGAGGAGACGAGACCGCCATGGCCCTGGAGATGCGCGACCGCTGCGAGCGCTGCGAGATGACCGAGCTGCCCGCGGACGGCCCTGCCCGCATCTGCTCCTACGAGTGCACGTTCTGCGTGGCGTGCGGCGAGGCGATGGGGCAGGTCTGTCCCAACTGCGACGGGGAACTGGTGGCGAGGCCCCGGCGGGTGGCCGTCGCCCCGCGGCTCTGAGCCACGCCTCTCACACCAGTTCGGGTTGCGGTTCCGGTCGAGGCGCCGCTGCGGCTTCCGGTTCCCACAGTCTCGTGGTGCGTACGTAGCCGTAGACCACGGAGAGCATCGCCAGAACGAGAAGCGGTCCGCACACCCACGGAAGGCCGGCCATTTCCGTCGGCAGACAGCGGTACGACACCAGGAGCGCGACGAAGACCGTCGCGCCGTGCGCGACCAGCCGGATTCCCGACCGCTCCCAGCCACGGTCGTGCGCGCGCAGAGCTGCCTCGATCGTGAGCGTGAACACCACGCCGGCGATGAGATCCGCGCCGTAGTGGTAGCCGAAGCCCAGCGTCGCACCGAGCGTGGCGATCAGCCAGAACGCTCCCGCGAAGCGCAGAATGCGCGGGCCCTTGCGGGAATGGATGAAGATCGCGGTGGCCCACGCCGTGTGCAGGCTGGGCATGCAGTTGCGGGGGGTGAGCTGGTCGAACGACATCGGGTGCGGCGCGTTGACCGGCGGCGTGTTGGGCCACAGGTCGGCCACCGCCCAGTGCAGGCCGCCCGTGCCGAAGGCGCCGGGACCGTAGGCGAAGACCGGCCCGACCACCGGGAAGATCATGTAGATGGCCGGCCCGACGAGGCCGATCGCCAGAAAGGTGCGCACCAGATGGTGGCGCGGGAAGCGGCGCTCGGCCGCCACATGACGCAGCTGGTACAGCGTGACGACGACCGCGGCCACCGCGAGCTGGATGTAGACGAAGTCGAGGACATGGGCGCCGATCGGGCCGGTGGCCCTGACGATCCGGCCCGCGATCCACGACGGGTCGCCCAGCGCGTGGTCGGCCGTCGCCACGTACTGGTCGAGCACCGTCGGGCGGGTCTTCGATGTGATGAGCAGCCAGGTGTCGCCGGTCTTGCGGCCGGCCACCAGCAGCAGGGCCAGCCCGACGCCCTTGAGCAGCAGGGCGCGCTCGTGGCCGGTGCGGCGCGTGACGGCGATGACCGCACAGCCCAGAATCACCCACAACGCGCCGTTGCCGAACGGGTGGCCGTCGGTCGCCCTGTCGCCGATCACCCACCGCACCAGAAAGAAGCCGACGTCGATGCCGATCGCGGCACCGGCAGCGATGACCCTCTCCCGCCGGGTGAGCACCACCATCATCAACGCCATGCTGGCGTACAGCAGCGGCCCCGACTTGGGGCGGAACACCACCTCTTGCACCTGGCTGGTGATCGGCCCGGGCAGGCCGTAGTGGCGGGCCGCGATCTCCAGGGTGATGAGGAATCCGAGCACTGCCACACCCGCCGCGGCCCACAGCATCGCCCGTGGTCGACGCCACGCGGCGGACTCAATTCTGGAGTTTTGTCTAGATATCAATTACTTGGCCGTTTTGTGAGATTTTGGTTAAGCAGGCGACAGGGGCGATCACCATAAGTTCGAACATGTTATCGGCGCGGGCGAGTTTCACCGGTCCCGGGTCACGGCACATCCCGTACGATGCGCTGTCGTGGCAATACAGAATCCCTGGGGAGCACCGTACGGCAGCCCGCAGCCGGCGCCGAACATCCCGGCAAAGGACTTGCGCCCGCGGCGCATCTGGTACCTGGTGGCTGCACTGCTCGGGGTGGTCCTGGCCGGTGTCGGCGTCGCCTTCATCGTGGTGACGGTGAAGAACACGGTGGACTCGGTCAACGCCGCCCGGAGCTTCTCCAGCGGAGACTCCCGGAGCTTCGACTTCGTCCACGGGAAGACCGAGGCGATCTACGTGTCCCAGTCCGGGCAGGGTCAGGTCGACTGCCGGATCCCGGGCATGGAGTCCGGGGCCATGACCCAGCCGGACAGCACCTTCCACGTCACCATCGGGTCCCGCACCTGGGAGCTCGCCTTCGAGGTGAATCCCACGAGCAGCGGCAAGTACACGGTCACGTGCACCTCGGACCAGCCGGCCGAGTTCGCGCTGGGAGACAAGCCCCGGGTGGGCGCCACCATCGGCGGCATCGCCGCGGGGGTCGTCTGCTTCCTCGCCGCGTTCGCCTCCTCCGTGACCATCGTCGTCGTCACCGCCGTCCGGCGCAGCCGCCACCGTCGACGACTCACCACGATGTGGGCCCCGCCGCCGCAGTGGGGCGCACCGCCCTACGGCCCCAACCCGGGGCCACCGCCCACTGTTTGAGCCGGCCGAGGGAGCGCTCGACGGCGTTGCACTGCTCGCCGGTGTCGCGGGTGACGACGAGGGCCGGCGCCGTCCCGGCCCTCGCGTCCAGAGCGTGTTCTCCACTGCCCGCCGGGCCCACCAGCATGCCGCCGGGGCCAAAAAAGGGGGCGCCGGACCGGGCCGAACCCGACGACCACGCGCTCGGACGCTCCCGCGGCGGCCTGAGCACGAAGGTCCACTCGGCCGGCGACAGTCACGCTCGCCCTCTGACGCTCCGCGTCACCGCAGGCCGGGCTGGCGACGCACCATCGTTCGAAGCAGTTGATGGCAGGCATCCGTGTTCCGCGAAACGGGATGGAAGGGCCCGGTGTGGCGCTGACCGGGCGGGAGGTCCATCAGCTGTCGTAGAAGAACAGCTCAAGATCCTCCATGGACCCTGGCCCGGTCAGGAAGCCCTCCGCCTGGGCGATCTCCTTCTCCGGTGGTCCCTGACGCTCTCGAAGAAACCGTGCCGCCCACTTCTCGCCCTGCTCGCCGATCGCGTAGATGCCGGACAGCAGTTCGGCCATACCCGCAGGGTGCTTCGGACTGCGTCCGACGACAGGCTGGAGCTCCCACCCCCCGGCTCGGGCGGCAAGCCGGAGTACCCCGGCCCAGTTGGCGATCCGCCCGATACGTACGTGCCACGAGTCCTCGGTGAACGGAGCCGGCCGGCCGCCGTGCAGGGGGTTGGTCGCGGCCACGATGTCCGCCACCACCTGCCGCTCCACGGGATCACGAACCCAGCGTCCCTCCTGTGCCTCCTCGATGGCGGCCGACCACCACTCCCATGCGCCGTCCAGCCGGGCCGTGAATGTATCCATCCCGACAGAATCCCACGCGTGCGGCCGTCAACCGCCAGGTGGAGGCCGATGCCCCAAGAACCGACGGATCGAAGAGGCACGCTCTAGGCGCCCCCGACCAGTGCCCCCAGCGGATCGTCCAGCACCGGCTGCCAGGCCAACTCCGCCGCGCCGACCAGGCTGTTGTGGTCCAGGGTGCAGGGCAGGATGGGGACGCCGCCGCTCTGGCCCCACAGGCTGCGGTCGGCGACGACCGCGCGCAGCCGTTCGGGGTCGGCGTCGAGCAGGGTGCGGTGCAGGCCGCCGAGGATGATGCGGTCGGGGTTGAGGATGTTGACCAGACCGGCCAGACCCAGGCCCAGGCGGTCGATCAGGGCCTCGGCCGCGACGCGGACGGTCGGGTCGGCGTACTGGGTGCGGAGCAGGTCGTTGGCCTGCTGGAGCAGGGAGACCTCGGGACCCGGATCGCGGCCCGCCTCCAGCAGGAAGGCCAGCGGGTCCGCCTCGACGTCCAGGCAGCCCCGGCCTCCGCAGTGGCAGGGGCGGCCCTCCGGGTTGACCGTGAGGTGACCGACCTCCAGGGCCAGGCCCGAACTGCCCGTGTGGAGGCGGCCGTCGAGGACCAGTGCACCGCCGACGCCCCGGTGCCCGGTGGCCACGCACAGCAGGTCCCGTGCGCCCCGGCCCGCGCCGTGCCGGTGTTCGGCGAGCGCGGCGAGGTTGACGTCGTTGCCCGCGAAGGCGGGGCCGGTGATGCCCGCGGCGCGGACGCACTCGTCGAAGATCCGGCGGACCGGTGCGCCCACCGGCCAGGCCAGGTGGAGGGGGTTGAGGGCCAGGCCGTCGGGTTCGGCGACAGCGGAGGGGACCGCGAGTCCGGCGCCGACGCAGCGGCGGCCCGTCGTACGGAGGAGTTCCGCGCCGGCCTCCACCACGGAGCCCAGCACCTTCGCCGGGTCGGCGTCGACGGTCTCGCAGCCCGGCGCGGTCGCCACGATCCGTCCGCCGATGCCGACCAGCGCGGCCCGGAACCCGTCGGCGTGGACCTGCGCGGCCAGTGCGACCGGGCCGTCCTCGGCGACCTCCAGCCGGTGCGAGGGGCGGCCCTGGCCACCGGCAGCCGCGCCCGGCCGGGCGTCGACCCGGATCAGCCCGAGCGCCTCCAGCTCCGCGGCCACGGCTCCGGCCGTCGCCCGGGTGACCCCGAGTTCGGCGGTGAGCACGGCCCGGGTCGGTGCCCGCCCTGTGTGCACGAGCTCCAGCGCGGGTCCGAGCGCTCCGCGCCCCCGGTCCAGCCGCACCCTCGAGGTGGTCCCTTCCCCCGCCGTCCGGGGGTCCGCCTTGCCGCTCATGAGGTGAGTCTCCCATGATCCGCAGCTGTCGGGGCCGGTGCGGCGATCTACAGCCCGCTCACCCGCAGGGTGATGTTCAGCCGCCCGGCGAGACCCAGTTCCGGCGGCGCCGAACCGGGATGCACGCGGGGCACGCCGTGGTGGGCGAGCCGGGCGGGCCCGCCGAAGACGAACAGGTCGCCGCTGCGCAGCTCCACGTCGGTGTACGGCTTCGTACGGGTCTGCGTGTTGCCGAAGCGGAAGACGCAGGTGTCGCCGAGGCTCAGCGACACCACCGGCGCACCGGACCTCTCGTCGGCGTCACGGTGCATGCCCATGCGGGCGGTGCCGTCGTAGAAGTTGATCAGCGCGATGTCGTACGGCTCGGCCGGGACCGCCTGCGGGCCGAGCGCGTCGGCCACCGCGTGGCGGCCCAGCTCGTCCAGCCAGGCCGGGAACGGCTTCACGGGGGCGCCGTCGCCGTCGACGACCGTGCGGGCGTAGGCGTACGGGTACCAGTGCCAGCCCAGGCAGACCTGCCGGGCGGTCATCGTGCCGCCCCCGGGCGTACGGACCGTGCGCAGCCCGGCCGGGGGGCGCGCCCAGTCACGGCAGGCGGTCAGCAGCGCGCGCTGCCGCTCGGCGTCGAGCCAGTGCGGGACGTGCACGGCGCCCGGTGCGACCTCGGCCCGCTCCCGCGGAAACAGTTCCACGTCCATGCGCTCCATCCTGCCTGAGCCCCGCCCGACCGGCCCTGAGCTGCGGCTCGGCTAGCCTGGGGAGCGATGAACGACCGTATGACGACTCCGTGGGGCGAGTTCGAGCTGTCCCGCTTCCCCGAGGACCCCCGCGACCGGCTGCGAGCCTGGGACGCCTCCGACGCGTACCTCCTGCGGCACCTGGCCGAGGAGGGAGTGCCGATCACGGGCACGGTCGTGGTGGTCGGCGACCGCTGGGGCGCACTCGTGACGGCGCTCGCGCGGCACCGGCCGACGCAGATCACTGACTCCTTCCTGAGCCAGGAGGCGACCCGGGCGAACCTGGCCCGGGCCGGGGTCGAGCCCGGTGCCGTGGGCCTGCTCACCACGCAGGACCCGCCGCCGGAGCGGGTGGACGTGCTGCTGGTGCGCGTGCCGAAGAGCCTGGCGCTGCTGGAGGACCAGCTGCTGCGGCTCGCTCCCGCGGTGCACGCGGGTACGGTGGTCGTCGGCACCGGGATGGTGAAGGAGATCCACACCTCCACGCTGCAGCTGTTCGAGCGGATCCTGGGGCCGACCCGGACCTCTCTCGCGCGGCAGAAGGCCCGGCTGATCTTCTGCACCCCGGACCCGGCCCTGGAGCGGCCCGCGAACCGGTGGCCGTACAGTTACGCGCTCCCGGAGGGTGTCGGCGCGGTCTCCGGGCGGACGGTCGTCAACCACGCGGGCGTCTTCTGTGCCGACCGGCTCGACATCGGCACGCGGTTCTTCCTGGAGCATCTGCCGGCCGGGACGCGCGGTGCGCGCGTGGTGGACCTCGGCTGTGGCAACGGTGTGGTCGGTACGGCGGTGGCGGTGGCCGATCCGCAGGCAGAAGTGCTGTTCGTGGACGAGTCGTTCCAGGCCGTTGCCTCGGCGGAGGCGACGTACAAGGCCAACGGGGTGCCCGGGCACGCCGAGTTCCGGGTCGGGGACGGGCTGGCCGGGGTGGCGCCCGGCAGTGTGGACCTCGTGCTGAACAACCCGCCGTTCCACTCGCACCAGGCGACGACCGACGCGACGGCGTGGCGGATGTTCGCCGGGGCGAAGCGGGCGCTGCGCCCCGGCGGTGAACTGTGGGTGATCGGCAACCGGCACCTGGGCTACCACGTCACGCTGAAGCGGCTGTTCGGGAACAGCCGGCTGGTGGCGAGCGACCCCAAGTTCGTGGTGCTGAAGGCCGTCAAGCGGGGCTAGGTCCTGTCGTCAAATTCCCGTCGTCGCCCGAAGGGCGGCCTCGCGGCGTCTGGTGCGTGCTCTCGGCGTGCCGGGCGGAAGTCCTCGTACTGGACGTACTTGGGCTTTCGCCCGGTGCGGCGAGAGTGCGTGCCAGGCGTCGTGGGGCAGACGGGAATTTGACGACAGGGCCTAGGGGGTTTCGTTCGGGTCAGGTCGGATCAGGCCGCGGCGTCCGGTGCGGTGCACGCAAGGCGGAGGACCACCCGCGTACTGGGCGTACCCGGGTGGTCCGACAACGCGGCGAGGTGCCGTGCCGGGCGTCGCGGACCCGGGCTGAACCGAACGAAACTCCCTAGCGCCGGGCCCGGCCGAGGACGCCGATGATGCGGGCGACCTCCCGGGCCATCGCCTCCCTGCCCACGCTGAGGTACTTGCGTGAGTCGACGGCCTCCGGGTGGGCGGCGAGGAAGGACCGGATGGCGCCGGTCATGGCCGCGTTGAGGGCGGTGCCGACGTTGACCTTGGCGATGCCGCCCGCGACGGCGGCGACCAGGCCCTCGTCGGGCACGCCCGAGGACCCGTGCAGGACCAGCGGGACGGTCAGCGCGGCGGAGAGCCGCTGCAGGAGGCCGTGGTCGAGGGCTGCGGTGCGGGTGGTCATGGCGTGCACACTGCCGACGGCCACGGCGAGGGCGTCGACCTCGGTGCCGTTGACGAAGTCGCCCGCCTGGTCGGGATCGGTACGGGCGCCGGGCGCGTGGGCGTCCAGCGGAGGGCGGCCGTCCTTGCCGCCGACCTGCCCCAGCTCGGCCTCGATCCACAGCCCTTGGGCGTGCGCCCAGTCGGCGGCGGCCCGGGTCGCGGCGAGGTTCCCGGCGTAGGGCAGGCGGGCGGCGTCGTACATCACCGAGCTGAACCCGGCGTCGGGCGCCTGGCGCAGCAGGTCGTCGCTCTGCACATGGTCGAGGTGCAACGCGACGGGAATGTCGGCGCGTTCGGCGGCGGCGACGGCGGCGCGGGCGAGCGGCAGGAGCCGTCCGTAACGGAACTTGACGGCGTTCTCGCTGACTTGGAGGACCACGGGTGCGCCGGCTGACTCGGCGCCCGCGATGACGGCCTCGACGTGTTCCAGAGTGATGATGTTGAAGGCGGCGACGGCGGAGCGGGCTTCGGCGGCACGGCCGACCAGCTCGCCGGTGGTCGCGAGGGGCACGGCTTGACTCCCTTCCGGGCGCGGGTCAGTCGGCGAGGATCACCGAGCGGGTGAGGTGGCGCGGCCGGTCGGGGTCGAGGCCGCGGTGGGCGGCGACGGCCACCGCGAGGCGCTGGACGCGGACGAGTTCGGCGAGCGGGTCGAGCACTGCCTCGACCCAGAGGGCTCCCGTGCCGCGCACCTGCGCGGCGAGTCCGGCGGGAGCTTCGTCGAGCATCCAGGTCGCGGTGCCCTCGGTGGTGACGCTGATCGGGCCGTGCCGGTACTCCATCGCCGGGTAGGCCTCGGTCCAGGACAGGGAGGCCTCCCGCATCTTCAGGCCTGCCTCGTTCGCGAGCCCGACGGTCCAGCCGCGGCCCAGGAAGGTGAACTGGGTGCAGTCCACGAGCCCTTCGGGCAGGGAAGAGGTGAGGGCGGTACGGGCGTCGGCGACGACGGCGTCGGTGTGCAGGCCGAGGTGGGCGCGCAGAAGGGTGAGGGCGGTGGTGGCGAACCGGGTCTGGACGACGGAGCGTTCGTCGGCGAAGTCCAGCACGACGAGGTCGTCCGCGGCCGTCGTCACGGGGGTGGCGGGGTCGGCGGTGAGGGCCGTCGTCCGCGTACGGCCCCTCAACCGCCCGAGCAGCTCGAGGACTTCGGTGGTGGTACCGGAGCGGGTGAGGGCGACGACCCGGTCGTACGACCGCCCGAGCGGGAACTCGGAGGCGGCGAACGCGTCCGTCTCCCCCTGCCCCGCGGCCTCGCGCAGGGCGGCCACCGCCTGCGCCATGAAGTACGACGTCCCGCACCCGACGACGGCGACCCGCTCCCCCGCGCTCGGCAGCGCTCCGGCGTGCCGCCCCGCCTCCTCGGCCGCCCGTATCCAGCACTCGGGCTGGCTGTTCAGCTCGTCCTCGACATGGCTCATGCCGCACCCTCCCCTTGCTGATTGTTCTTGCAAGATATAGCGAGCTTTCGAGCACAATCAAGCATTCGAGCGCAGGCGGGGGTGCGCTAGGGTCGCCGGAGAGACGGAGAACGGAGGCCGCGGATGTCCCGGGACGCCCGCTGGAAGGCGCTGTTGGAACTGCTCGTCGAGCGCGGCCGGCTGGAGGTCGAGGAGGCGGCTGCCGAACTGGAGGTGTCGGCGGCGACGATCCGCCGGGACTTCGACCAGCTCGCCGAGCAGCAGATGCTGGTGCGCACCCGGGGCGGAGCGGTGGTGCACGGGGTGTCGTACGAACTGCCCCTGCGCTACAAGACGGCCCGCCGCGCCTCCGAGAAGCAGCGGATCGCCAAGGCGGTGGCGGATCTCGTGGCGCCGGGCGAGGCGGTGGGGCTGACCGGCGGCACGACCACCACGGAGGTGGCCCGCGCGCTGGCCGTGCGCGGCGACCTCGGCACCGGCTCACCGGCGCTGACCATCGTCACGAACGCCCTCAACATCGCCAACGAGCTCGCGGTGCGACCGCAGTTCAAGATCGTGGTGACCGGTGGGGTCGCGCGCCCGCAGTCGTACGAACTCATCGGCCCGCTCGCGGACGGCGTGCTCGGTCAGATCACGCTCGACGTCGCCGTCCTCGGTGTGGTCGCGTTCGACGTCACGCACGGCGCGGCGGCACACGACGAGGCGGAGGCGGCGATCAACCGGCTGCTGTGCGAGCGCGCCGAGCGGGTGATCGTGGCCGCGGACTCCAGCAAGCTCGGCCAGCGGGCGTTCGCTCGTATCTGCGCGGCGGAACTGGTGGACACGCTCGTCACCGACACGGCGGTGGGGCAGGACACCGTGCGCCGCTTCGAGGAGGCGGGCATCCGCGTCCTCGCGGTGTGAGTCAGAAGCCGCTGCGGTCGGCGCTCACGAACCCCGCGCCGCGCTGGTCGTTGCAGCCGGCCGCCGCCCGGTCGACCGGGTCGGGCCAGGCCTCCTGGGCCTGGAGCGCCATGCTCACGAGGGTCAGCAGCAGGTCGACGTCGCTCGCGGCGTCGAGCCTGAGGGTCACCCACTGCGAGCCCGGCACGATCCTGATGGCGCCCGTGTGTTTCAGGTCCCGGGCGAACCGCCGGATGGCCCGGGCGGTCAGCCGTAGATCGACATCACGGTCGGAGTGGAAGTGGGCGATCTCGCCCTGGGCCGAACACACGGCCTGTCCCAGACCGCAGCTCGGGACGGCCGGTCTCAGGTCCGGCCAGGTCGCCAGTTGCGCGAGCGCGCGCGAGGCCAACGTCATGGGCCCATCATGGCCTGCTCACCCGCCCGCAACCAGCTCGTGAGCAGGCATTAACCGACCTGTTTCCATGACCGATTCGGACACGCCCGGACGTGCCCGCATCGCGAACAGCGCCTGCCGGACACCTGGTTGACCCCGTCGGACCGCACGCGGAGCTGGAAATCATCCCTGGTCAGAGGTGCTTCCGGGGCAGACTGCACCTATCGAATTCGGTATGACAAACAACCTCACGTGTGACGAACCCGTGCGCCTGTTCTCATTCTTCGGAATCTCGGCGGGTGATGGCCCGCCACTCCGGCGCCTGCTCGGGGGCGCCGTAGTTGTCGTGCCAGTTCCACCATTCGTACGGCGGGGTCTGGGGGTAGCCCTCGGGCGAGTCCTCCCAGGTCTCCTGCCGGCCGAGCGCGGTCATGTCGAGATAGCTCCAGGTGCTCCCCATCGCCTCGTCACCACGGGAGTTGATGAAGTAGGTGCGGAACACGTCGTCGCCGGCGTGGATGAACGCGTTCGTGCCGTGCCACTCGTCCACACCGAAGTCGGCGTCGAAGCCGTCGGTCAGCGAGTACCAGGGAATCGTCCAGCCCATCCGCTCCTTGACCCTCGCGATGTCCGGCTGGGGTGCGCGCGAGACGAAGACAAGAGTGGTGTCGCGGGCGTTCAGATGAGCCAGGTTGCCCACGTGGTCGGCCACCATGGAGCAGCCACGGCAGGCGTGCTCCGGCCAGCCGAACACGCCGGGCTCGAAGAAGGCACGGTAGACGATCAGCTGACGGCGGCCGGCGAACAGGCCGAGCAGACCCGCCGAGCCGTCGGGTCCGTCGAACTCGTACTTCTTCTCCACGGCCGTCCACGGCATCCGCCGGCGCCTGGCGGCCAGTGCGTCACGGGCACGGGTCAGCTGCTTCTCCTCCACCAGCAGCTGCCGGCGCGCGGCCTCCCACTCTTCCGGCGAGACGATCGGAGGTGTCTTCATGGTGGCGTTCACCTTCCAGGGGTGACCGGGCGCCACTGCACGCCCCGTCTCTCCAGGGTCGAACGCCACCGACGCGTTCGCATCTCCGGCACGGTGAAGGCGGCGAGGTGAGGACTCTGCGTCTCGCGGCCGGGCCTGTCCATCCGCGGCGGGAGGAAGGCGAGGAGGAACACCCACTCCTTGCCACTCTCAACGTATAGCGCACCGGGGGGCTTGCGGCAAGGCCCCGGCCTCGGCGCAGAATCGCTGGCCGAGGCCACAACCTGCAGAAACGGGAGATTCACAGAGTATGTGTGCTTTTGCCGAGACCGGAGCTGGTGCCGAGGTCGGAGCTGGTGCCATGAACCCCCTGACCACCAGCGCTTTCGACCTTCCCGACCGGCTCGCCCCCAAGGCCGACCCGACGCTGATCGCCGGCGACGAGCAGCACTTCACGGCCATCTCGGAGAGTCTCGGACAGGCCATCGCCGAACTGTCCGACCAGCTCGACGACTTGCGCAGGGCGCCCGGCGGCAAGGGCCGGCAGGCGCTGGACCGGGACCTGGAGATCCACCGGCTGACCGCGCGCCTGCGCACCCTGCGCCGCTTCGGGATGGACCTGTGCCTCGGACGCATCGTCAGCGCGGACACCCCCGAACCCGTGTACATCGGACGACTCGGGCTCACCGACAGTGCGGGCCGCCGGCTGCTGCTCGACTGGCGCTCCCCCGCGGCCGAGCCGTTCTTCGCGGCGACCCACGCCGACCCGATGGGGCTGGCGAGCCGCCGCAGGTATCGCTGGACCGGCGGCCGGGTCGGCGACTACTGGGACGAGGTGTTCACCGCCGACGGGCTCGAAGGGCATGCCGCGCTCGACGACCAGTCGGCCTTCATCGCGAGCCTGGGCAGCACCCGGTCCGCCCGGATGCGGGACGTGCTCGCCACCATCCAGGCCGACCAGGACGCGATCATCAGGGCGGGCTCCCGCGGCACCCTGGTCGTCGACGGCGGTCCGGGTACGGGGAAGACCGTGGTCGCTCTGCACCGCACTGCACACCTCCTCTACTCCGACCCTCGCCTCGGTCACCGTCGCGGCGGTGTGCTCTTCGTCGGTCCGCACCAGCCGTATCTGAACTACGTCGCCGACGTCCTGCCCAGCCTCGGTGAGGAGGGGGTGCAGACCTGCACCGTGCGGGACCTGGTCACCGAGGGAGCCGGAGCGGCGGTCGAGACCGACCCGGACGTGGCACGGCTGAAGTCGTCCGCGGACATGGTGAAGGCCGTCGAGAAGGCCGTCAGGTTCTACGAGGAACCACCCGGGGAGGGGATGACGGTCACCACCGACTGGGCCGACGTCCGGCTGAGCGCGGAGGACTGGGCCGAGGCGTTCGAAGCAGGCGGAGCGGGTACCGCCCACAACGAGGCGCGTGAGCGGATCTTCGACGAGCTGGTCTCGATCCTGCTGGACAGGCTCGGCCGCGAGGACGTCACGCCCGACCAGCTCCGCACGGTGCTGCGGCGCGACAGGGAACTGGTCACCACCCTCCACCGGGCCTGGCCGCTGCTCGAAGCGGCCGACCTGGTCGGGGACTTGTGGTCGGTGCCCGCCTACCTGCGCATGTGCGCGCCCTGGCTCGGCCCCGACGACGTACGCAAGCTGCAGCGCAAGGACGCACCCCGGGCCTGGACGGTGTCCGACCTGCCGCTCCTGGACGCCGCACGGCAGCGGCTCGGGGACCCGGAGGCGGCGCGGCGCAAGCGTCGGCACGAAGCCGCCCTCGCCGCCCAGCGCGAACGCATGGCCCAGGTCGTCGACAACCTGATCGCGGCCGATGACGACGGCGAAGGCCTCATGACCCAGCTGCGCCGGGAGGACTTCCGGCGCAATCTGGTCGACGAGTCCGAGCTGCCCGACCACGACCCGGACCTGCTCGCGGGACCGTTCGCGCACATCGTCGTCGACGAGGCCCAGGAACTGACCGACGCGGAGTGGCAGATGCTGCTGCTGCGCTGCCCGTCCCGGAGCTTCACCGTCGTCGGGGACCGCGCGCAGGCCAGGCACGGGTTCACGGAGTCGTGGCGGGAACGGCTCGAACGCATCGGACTCGACCGGATCGACGTGGCGTCCCTGGGCATCAACTACCGCACTCCGGAGGAGGTCATGGCCGAGGCCGAGCCGGTCGTCCGGGCCGCGCTCCCGGACGCGAACGTGCCGGTCTCCGTCCGCAGCACCGGCGTTCCCGTCACCCATGGATCCGTCGCGGACCTGGACCCGGTCCTCGGTGCCTGGCTCGCCGAGCACGCCGACGGGATCGCCTGCGTCATCGGCGATCCCACGTTCCGGGAGACGTCCCGGGTCCGGTCGCTCACCCCGGAGCTGTCGAAGGGCCTCGAGTTCGACCTGGTCGTCCTCGTTGATCCCGGGAAGTTCGGCGAGGGCATCGAAGGAGCGGTGGACCGCTACGTCGCGATGACCCGGGCGACCCAGCGACTCGTCGTCCTCACCAGCTCCTGACGTCGGCCGCGGAGGCGGGCATGCGGTGCGACGTGAAGACAGCCTCCGAGGTCGGCCGTGCCGCCCTGGCCCGGCCGCTGTGCCTCGAGGGGTGCCGGGCCCTCCTCCGACCATGGACCGGCACCCCACCCACCTGCGTTTATGTCGCGAACGAACAAAACCCGGACGCCCAGCGCGAACACACCGCGGAGCGCGCTTAGTATCCGGTCATGGCAGACATCTCGGACGAATTGATCAGGCTGGAATGTTTCGCCGAAGAGGAGCGGGCCAGACTGGCCGGCCTGACCGGCGACGAGTACGACGAGCAGTGGCGCCGCTGGCGCACGGCATCGGAGGCCGTGCAGGCGGCAATCACCGCGCACGCCGAAGCGACCGGGGCGAGCCGGTACGAGGTGGAACAGGCGGTGAAGTGTGCGGTGCGGCAGGCACAGGAGGATCCGGCCGTCGAGTAGTGCGCGCCATGCGCCCCCTGGTACCACCGTGCGCGGCCAGCGCTGTGAGGCGACTGTTTCGGTCGGCGGCGCCGGACTCGATAAGGGCGTGACGCCATGCGTGGGTCACGGACGGGGGAGGAACTGTGGCGCGCAGAAGGGCACTCGAAGGCGTACCCCATCGAGCAGTGGTCACGGAAGTCGCCAGGGACGTGATCGAGGAGATAGCCCGGGACGAGGTGCCGCTGTTCTCGGTGCTCAGCCAGGCGTACTTCGCCGATCCTCGACGGGCGGTGTCCGGGAAGGGGTCGCGGAAGTCGCCTCTCGGGTTCGGATCCGAGGCGGTCGAACTCATCCTGACGCCCGTCGTCCTGGCCGCCACGGCCAAGGCCGTCGAGTGCCTGGCCGAGATCCTGCTCAAGCGCACCACGGGGGAAGGCACCACCGCGGCCCTGCGGCGGATGTTCCGTGTCGGACCGCGCTCCCCGGACGGGCCCGGACCGGATGACTCCGCCGAGGGCACTTCCTCCGAATCCTCCGAAGCCGACGTCGAGGCCGAAACCGCCGTCGAAGCCGAGGCCGTCGCCGTCGCCGTCGCCGTCGAACTGCGGCAGGAGGACATCGAACGGCTTGCTCAGCGGCTGACATCTCGCGGCCGGACATCCTGCCGCCGTGGTTCAGCCGACCAGCACAGGCACGCTCGCCGGACAGCCGACCCGCATCCGCGTCAGATCGCCTCTCCCGTGCTCCCCCTGACCACCAGGCGCGGCGCCAGCACGACCTCGCGCGGCTCGTCGCGCCCCTCGTCGAGCCGCTCCACCGCCGCCCGGACCGCGTGCCGTGCCTGGTCCTCCGCGCTCTGGCTGACCGTCGTGAGGTCCACGAGACTCAGGCGGGAGAGCGCGTCGTCGTCGTAGCCGGCGACCGAGACCCGACCGGGGACGGCCACACCCGCGCGGGACAGGGCGGCGAGGACGCCGATGGCGCACTGGTCGTTGTAGGCCACGACGGCGGTGGGGAGTTCGCCCTCGTCGAGCAGCTGCCGGGCCGCGCGCTCACCGGACCGCTCGGTGCGGTCGCCGGACAGGATCCGGATGTGCTCGGCCAGGCCGTGCCGGCGCATGGCGTCCCGGTAGCCGCGCCGGCGGTCGGTGGCGATGACGCCCTTGCCGCCGTCGACGTGGGCGATGGAGCGGTGCCCGAGGGCGACCAGATGGCCGACGACCTGGCCGACTCCGTCGTCGTCCGCGGTGCGTACGACGTCGAGCTGTGCGCCGGGGATACGACGGCCCACGGCGATCACGGGCACCTTGCGGTGCAGGGCGGCGAGGGTGGCGGCGGGGTCGACCGGCCCGAGCAGGATGAGCGCCTCGCTGCGGAAGGCGAGCAGGGTCCCGACGGCGGTCCGCTCGTCGCGGGTACGGGTCTGGGTGCTCAGCACCAGGTCGTAGCCGAACTCCTCCGCCGCGGTGTGCAGATGCTCGACGAGTTCGGCGTGGAAGGGGCTGTGGACGTCGATCATGACGCCGAGCAGCCGGCTGCGTCTGCTGGCCAGCAGGCTGGCCGTGCGGTCGGCCTGGTAGCCGAGGTCGGCGGCGGCCGCCAGGACCCGCTGCCGGGTGCGCTCGCTCGGGCCGGGCACACCGCGCAGGACCAGGGACACCGAGGCGGTGGACAGACCTACCCGCGCCGCCACGTCCTCCAGCCGGGGGCGGGAACCTGCGTCGGCCACTGATCCTCCTGCTGCGACCCTTGGCATGTCGGCGAGACCGGTTCGACAGTACCAGCGCTTAAAACGCTTTAAGATACCGTCGGCACCTTCGAGCATGCTCCATCCGGCACACTCCCCCCATGGAGACTGCCGAATTCCTCGAGACCCTGGACCGGGAGGGCCGGCTGCTGGCTGCCGCGGCCGAGCTTGCGGGTACGGAGGCCAAGGTGCCGACCTGCCCGGAGTGGCAGGTCAAGGACCTGCTGCTGCACACGGGCGCCGTGCACCGCTGGGCCACGGCGTTCGTCGCCGACGCACACACCGCGCCTCGTCCCCTCACCGTCGGCCCGGACCTGGACGGCGCGGAGCTGGTGGCCTGGTACCGGGACAGCCACCGCCGGCTGGTGGAGACCCTGGCCGCCGCACCGGCCGACCTGGAGTGCTGGACCTTCCACCCGGCACCCTCCCCCTCACCGCTGGCGTTCTGGACCCGGCGGCAGGCGCACGAGACGGCCGTCCACCGTTACGACGCCGAGGCCGCACGGGGCGGTACGGCGTCGCCGATCGCCACTCGGTTCGCGACCGACGGCATCGACGAGCTGCTGCGCGGCTTCCACGCCCGCCCTCGCAGCCGGGTCCGTACGGAGCAGCCGCGCGTACTGCGGGTGCGGGCGGTGGACGCGGGTGCGGACGCGGTGTGGACCGTACGGCTGTCGGCGGAGCCGCCCGTGACCTCGCGGGACGGATCCGGCGAGGCGGAGGCCGAACTGGTGGGACCTGCCGACCAGTTGTACCTGGCTCTGTGGAACCGGAGGCCCGTACCGGGCGTGACGGGTGATCCCGCACTCGTCGCGCTGTGGCGGGAGAGGTCCGGGATCTGAGGTCCCGTCAGTCGACGTCCGCGAGCATCCGGGCCAGCACCGCGCGCTGCATCGGCCGCACCTCGCCGTGCAGCGCGCGCCCCTCGGCCGTGAGCGCCACGCGCACCCCGCGCCGGTCCTCGGGACACATGGCCCGCTCGACGAGGCCGTCCTTCTCCAGGCGGCCGATCAGCCGGGACAGCGCGCTCTGGCTCAGATGGACCCGTTCCGAGATCTCCTGGACGCGGTAGACGCAGCTGCCGTCCGCCGCCCCGCACTCGGCGAGCAGGTCGAGCACCTCGAAGTCGCTGGCGCACAGGCCGTGTCCGTGCAGGGTCCGGTCCAGCTCGCACTGGGTGCGGGCATGCAGCGCGAGGATGCCGCGCCACTGCTCCACGAGCTCCCGCTCAGCCCTGTTCGCCGCCATGGACGCACCGTAGCAGAGAAACAAGATTGTTGCATCGGAATTAAATGCATTTGCATTCGATGCATGCGCATGTAGTGTCGTCGGCATGACCTCTCCGCTCACCACCCCTGCGGCTCCGTCCCCGACGGTTCGCTGGACTCCCCGGCTGTGGGGCACCCTGCTGGTGCTGTGCGCCGCGATGTTCCTGGACGCGCTGGACGTGTCCATGGTCGGCGTCGCACTGCCGTCCATCGGCTCCGATCTCCATCTGTCCACGTCGACGCTGCAATGGATCGTCAGCGGCTACATCCTGGGCTACGGCGGCCTGCTCCTCCTCGGCGGCCGCACCGCCGACCTGCTCGGCCGGCGCCAGGTGTTCCTGGTCGCCCTCGGCATCTTCGCGCTCGCCTCACTGCTCGGCGGGCTCGTGGACTCGGGCCCGCTGCTGATCGCCAGCCGCTTCATCAAGGGCCTGAGCGCCGCCTTCACGGCGCCGGCGGGCCTGTCGATCATCACCACGACGTTCCCGGAGGGCCCGCTGCGCAACCGCGCGCTCTCCATCTACACCACGTGCGCCGCCACCGGCTTCTCGATGGGCCTGGTCCTCTCCGGTCTGCTCACCGAGGCGAGCTGGCGCTTCACCATGCTGCTGCCCGCGCCCATCGCGCTGATCGCGCTCGCCGCCGGCCTCAAGCTGCTGCCGCGCAGCGCACGCGAGAAGACCCATGCCGGCTACGACATCCCGGGCGCCGTCATCGGCACCGCGTCGATGCTGCTGCTGGTCTTCACGGTCGTCCAGGCGCCCGAGGCGGGCTGGGCCTCCGCCCGGACGCTGCTGTCCTTCCTGGCCGTCGCCGTCCTGCTGACCGCGTTCGTCCTGGTCGAGCGACGCTCGCCGAGCCCGCTCGTCCGGCTCGGGGTGCTGCGTTCGGGCAGCCAGGTCCGGGCCCAGCTCGGCGCGGTTGCCTTCTTCGGTTCGTACGTCGGGTTCCAGTTCCTGACGACCCTGTACATGCAGTCCCTGCTCGGCTGGTCCGCACTGCACACGGCGCTCGCCTTCCTGCCGGCGGGTGCGCTGGTGGCGGTGTCCTCGACGAAGGTCGGTGCGATCGTCGACCGGTTCGGCACCCCGCGGCTGATCGCGACCGGCTTCGCGCTGATGGTGGCCGGGTACGCGCTGTTCCTGCGCGTCGACCTGGACCCGGTGTACGCGGCCGTCATCCTGCCGTCGATGCTGCTGATCGGCGCGGCCTGCGCGCTGGTCTTCCCCTCGCTCAACATCCAGGCCACCAACGGGGTGGAGGACCACGAGCAGGGCATGGTCTCCGGGCTGCTCAACACCTCGGTGCAGGTGGGCGGGGCGATCTTCCTGGCCGTCGTGACGGCCGTGATGACCGCGGCCGCGCCGGCCGAGGCCACCCCGCAGGCCGTCCTCGACAGCTACCGCCCGGGCTTCATGGTCGTCACGGGCATCGCCGTGGCGGGCCTGCTGATCACGCTCACCGGGCTGCGCGGCCGTCCCGCCCGGCCGTCGATCGTGGTCGCCGGATCCACCGTGCGGGAGGCGGAAGCGGAGCGCGTGGCGGTCCGCGACTAGGGGGAACGCCTCCCAGCGTGCGCCCGGCGGGAGTTGGTTGTCCCGCCGGGCGCACGTCTGTGAGACTGGCCGGATGGACACGTACGGGGGACGGCGCAACAAGGCCGAGCAGGACGCGGCCATGGTGGAGATCGGATACGCACTGGTCAGTGCCACCTTCGCGGCGGCCGTGGTGTTCGGGGCCGTCGCCGGGCCGGCCCTGCTCTTCGATCTTCCGCAGCTGCTCGGTACCACCCTGCTGTGGATCGGCCTGACGGTCGCTCCGGTGGTCTTCCTGGCCCGGGTGGTGAGTGTACTGGTCCGCTTCCGGCGGGATCGTCAGCCCAACCAGCCGGGTCGCACCAGCCCCGACTCGTAGGCGAGGACGACGAGTTGGGCGCGGTCCCGGGCGCCCAGCTTGACCATCGTGCGGCTCACATGGGTCTTGGCCGTGAGCGGGCTGACCACCAGGCGGCGGGCGATCTCCTCGTTGGACAGGCCGATGCCCACCAGTGCCATCACCTCTCGCTCCCGCTCGGTGAGCTGGGCGAGGGTGTCGGCCGCGGCGGGCTCCTTGGAGCGGGCCGCGAACTCGGCGATGAGCCGTCGCGTGACACCAGGGGACAGCAGCGCGTCACCCTCGACCACCGCCCTCACCGCGCGCACGAGTTCGTCCGGCTCGGTGTCCTTCACCAGGAACCCGGAGGCGCCCGAACGGATCGCCTCGAAGACGTACTCGTCGAGTTCGAAGGTGGTGAGCATGACCACCTTCACGTCCGTCAGCTCCGCGTCCCCGGTGATGCGGCGGGTCGCGGCCAGGCCGTCCAACCGCGGCATGCGGATGTCCATCAGCACGACGTCTGGGCGCAGTTCACGCACCCGGCGCACCACCTCCTCGCCGTCGGCCGCCTCCCCGGCCACTTCGATGTCCGGCTGCGCGTCGAGCAGCGCCTTGAAACCGGCCCGCACGAGCGACTGGTCGTCGGCGAGCAGTACCCGGATCACTGGTCCTCCCTGGTGCGCAAGGGCAGTACGGCGAGCACCCGGAAGCCGCCGTCGGGGCGCGGGCCCGCCTCGATGGTGCCACCCAGCGCGGCCGCCCGCTCCCGCATGCCGGCCAGCCCGTTCCCGCTGCCGCCGGCGTCGGCTCCGGTCGCGGGCCCGTCGTCGTCGACGCGCAGCCGGAGTTCGCCGCCGGCCTGCTCGAAGCACACGCGCGCGTGTCTCGATCCGGAGTGCCGTACGACGTTGGTCAGGGCCTCCTGCACGATGCGGAAGGCGGCGAGGCCGGCGCCGGGCGGCAGGTGCGGAGCCTCGCCCCGGACGTCGACCGTCAGTCCGGCGGCCGCCGCCTGTTCGACCAGCTCCGGCAGCCGGTCCAGGCCCGGCGCGGGGGTGCGCGGCGCGGCGCCCGGTGCGCGCAGCGTGTCGAGCACTTGGCGCACCTCACCGAGGGCCTCCTTGCTGGCCGCCTTGATGGTGGTGAGCGCGGCGCGCGCCTGCTCGGGGTCGCTGTCCAGCAGCGCGAGGCCCATGCCCGCCTGGACGTTGATGACGGAGATGCTGTGCGCGAGCACGTCGTGCAGCTCGCGGGCGATCCGCAGCCGCTCCTCGTCGGCGCGCCGCCTGGCGGCCTGGGCGCGGTCCGCGCGTTCACGCGCCCACTGCTCGCGGCGCAGCCGGGCGAGTTCACAGACCGCGACGACGGCCAGCACCCAGGTGGCGACGACGATCTCCTGCCCCACGCTCGCCGCCGGGTCGCCCTTGGGCGGCAGCCACCGGTAGAGCCAGAGCGCGACCAGGGCGTGCCCGGCCCACAGCAGGCCGACGGCGGCCCAGGCGGCCCGCCGGTGCCCGGCGACCACGGCACTGAAGCAACCGACCGCGACGGTCAGGAAGACCGGGCCGTAGGGGTAGCCCGCACCCAGGTAGACCAGCGCCGCAGCCGCCGTACCGAAGACGACGGCCACCGGGTGACGGTGCCGCCACAGCAGCAGGACCGAGGCCACGAGCAGCAGCACGCGCGCGTAACCGTCGAGCGGCTCCCGGTGCGGCTGGGAGTGTGCGGCGAAGTTCGACCCGACGAGGACGAACGCGGTGATCAGCACCGTGGAACGCCAGGGCAACCCGGCGGCGGGCGAATCCGGTTCGTCGGGCCGGCTCCCCCACGGTGGCCCGTACCGCCACCAGTGCCGGGGTCCTCCTCGGCGCTGCTCTTCCATGCGCGCCACGCTAGACGCCGACGGGCCGCCCGGACGTCGGCCGGACGAGGTGATCACGGATACTCCCCGGGGAGTACGACCGCCCGCGTGCTCAGCGCCCGCCGGTCAGCCCCCCCCACCTCGGCGGTGAACGGCTTTCCGGACCCGGCTGCGCGCCGACCTCACCCAGGTGTTCCACGCCCTGCAGCGCGGCGAGGTCACCGCACGGATCGCCGCCCGGTTGCCGCTCACGGAGGTGGCGCAGGCCATGCCGCCGACGGAGCCCGGCACGGTGGCCGGGAAGGCCGTCCTGGTTCCGGAGGCGCAGGTGAGGGGGGAACCGGGCTCGGACTCCGGACGTCAGGGGCGGAGTCCGACGCCGTGGGCGAGCCGGGCTGCCGCGTGCCGGAAGAAGGTCTCCCGGTCCTCGACCACCCGATGGAACTGCCCGAACAGCTCGAACCCGACCAGCCCGAACAGCTCGGCCCAGGCCGCCACCAGCGCCACGGCCGGCTCGGGGGGCAGGTCGGGCACCAGATCCGCCGCCATGCGCTCGGCCTCGGGGCGCAGCTCGGCCGGCAGGGGCAGGTCGGCGAGGCCGGGACCCCGGTGGGCGTCACGGACGACACCGATGAGGAGCAGGCCGACGCGGGAGGCGGCCGGGACGGTGGTCTCGGGGGCGGCGTAGCCGGGGACCGGCGATCCGTAGATCAGGGCGTACTCGTGCGGATGGGCGAGGGCCCAGACGCGCACCGCCTCGCACACGGCCGTCCAGCGCCGCACGTGGTCCGACTCGGCGACCTTCCGGTGGGCCGCCTCCGCCGCCTCGCCGAGGGAGTCGTAGGCGTCGATGATCAGCGCGGTCAGCAGCTCGTCGCGGCTCGGGAAGTAGCGGTAGAGCGCCGAGGAGACCATGCCCAGCGCGCGGGCCACGGCCCGCAGCGACAGCCTGGCCGCGCCCTCCGCCGCGAGCTGTCTGCGCGCCTCGTCCTTGATGGCGGCGGTGACTTCGGCCCTGGCCCGCGCGCGGGCGCCCTGTGCGGTGCTCATACCAGCAGTGTGCCACGACGGCAGAGCAGTGCACACAAATGAGAGCGGGGAGCAAAAACGAGAGCACTGCTCTTGCGCCGGCACGCCCGCCTCCCCCACACTGGAGTCAAGCGAGAGCACCGCTCTCCCAACAGTGGGGGTCAGTCACCATGTCGTCGTCTTCGCCGTTCTACGTGAAGAGCAGCCCGATGGCCGTGCGCATGAACGGGATCGTCGCCTGGCTCGCCCGGCACGGGCTCAGCATCGCGGGCTCCGCCGAGCTGTCCGTGCGGGGGCGCAAGAGCGGCGCGATGCAGCGGGTCCCGGTCAACCCCCACACCCACGAGGGCGAGCAGTACCTGGTGTCGGCGCGCGGCCACTCCCAGTGGGTGCGCAACATGCGGGCCGCGAACGGCGGAGAGCTCCGGGTGGGCCGGAAGGTGCACGCCTTCACCGTGGTGGAGCTGCCCGACGAGGAGAAGCTCCCGATCCTGCGCACGTACCTGGAGAAGTGGGGCTGGGAGGTCAAGGACTACTTCGCGGGCGTCACGGCCAGGTCCTCCGACGCCGAGATCCTCGGGATCGCCCCCGACCACCCGGTCTTCCGGATCACCGTCACGAAGTAGCGGGGTCCTCCGCCGCGGTCGCCGGCCCCCGGTCCAGCGCGGTCAGGGCGCGCTGGGCGAGCGGGTGCGCCCGGACCAGCTCACCCAGGGACGTCGAGCCCTGCGTGATGTCCTTGAACGCCCGCCAGGCGGGACGGAAGCCGGTGAGGACCGCGTGGAAGATGCCGGGACGGCGCTCGAACGCGGCCAGCATGCGCTTGCCCACGCTCATCTCCACGCCCAGCCCCGCCTTGATCGCGAACGCGTAGTTCAGGGCCTGACGGCGGGTGTCGACGGCGTCGTGCGCCTCGGCGATCCGGACCGCCCACTCCCCCGCCAGCCGGCCCGAGCGCAGTGCGAAGGAGATGCCCTCGCGGGTCCACGGCTCCAGCAGTCCCGCCGCGTCACCGCAGACCAGCACCCGGCCGCGGGACAGCGGCGAGTCGTCGGCACGGCAGCGCGTCAGATGCCCGGAGGAGATGCTCGGCTCGAAGCCGGCCAGCCCGAGCCGGGCGATGAAGTCCTCCAAGTACCGCTTGGTGGCGCCACCTTCGCCGCGCGCCGAGATCACGCCGACCGTCAGGGTGTCGCCCTTCGGGAAGACCCAGCCGTAACTGCCCGGCATGGGGCCCCAGTCGATGAGCACCCGGCCCTTCCAGTCCTCGGCGACCGTCTCCGGGACCGGAATCTCCGCCTCCAGGCCGAGGTCGACCTGGTCCAGCTTCACCCCGACGTGCGCACCTATGCGACTGGCGCTGCCGTCCGCACCGACGACCGCGCGGGCCAGGACGGTCTCCCCGCCCTGGAGCACCACGGCGACCGTGCGCCGGTCCGGCACCGCGGAGCCGTGCTGCTCGACCCGCTGCACAGCGGCACCCGTCCGCAGTTCGGCGCCCGCCTTCTGGGCGTGCTCGACCAGCTGCTGGTCGAACTCGGGCCGGTTGATCAGCCCGAACAGCATCTGCCTGGAGCGGCGGGTGCGGGTGAAGCGCCCGTTGTTCGAGAACGTCACCGCGTGCACACGGTCCTGGAAGGGCAGCTCGAAGCCGGGCGGCAGCGCGTCGCGGGAGGGACCGATGATGCCGCCGCCGCACGTCTTGTAGCGCGGCAGCTCGGCTTTCTCCAGCAACAGCACGCGTCGCCCCGCGACCGCTGCCGCATAGGCGGCCGAGGCCCCCGCGGGTCCCGCGCCCACCACGACGACGTCCCACACCCGCTGCACGTCGTCCGCCGAAGAGTTCTCGCCGCTCACGATGGTCTACTACTCCGATCAAGCCGCTGCCGCACCTGTCCCCCGCATCCTACGGCGACCGTCGTCGCAGGCCACTGTGGGAGGATCGGTCTACCCAGCCGTACAACGTCGCACCCACGAGGAGCGTGCCCATGTCGTCGAATCCGGTCGCCGAGACCGTCGCCTCGCTGCTGCCCCGGGCCAAGGCGGAGCTGACCGAACTGGTCGCCTTCAAGTCGGTGGCGGACTTCGCGCAGTTCCCGAAGAGCGAGAGCGAGGGTGCCGCGAACTGGATCGCCGACGCGCTGCGCGCCGAGGACTTCGTGGACGTGGCCGTCCTGGACACCCCCGACGGCACCCAGTCGGTGTACGGCTACCTGCCGGGCCCCGAGGGCGCCAAAACGGTTCTGCTCTACGCGCACTACGACGTGCAGCCGCCGCTGGACGAGGACGGCTGGGTCACCCCGCCGTTCGAGCTGACCGAGCGGGACGGCCGCTGGTACGGCCGCGGGACCGCCGACTGCAAGGGCGGTGCGATCATGCACCTGCTCGCGCTGCGCGCCCTGAAGGCGAACGGCGGCGTCCCCGTGCACGTGAAGGTGATCGTCGAGGGCTCCGAGGAGCAGGGCACCGGCGGCCTGGAGCGGTACGCCGAGCGGCACCCCGAGCTGCTGAAGGCGGACACGATCGTCATCGGCGACGCGGGCAACTTCCGCGTCGGCCTGCCGACGGTGACCACCACCCTGCGCGGCATGACGATGCTCCGGGTCCAGGTCGACACCCTCGCCGGCAACCTGCACTCGGGCCAGTTCGGCGGAGCCGCCCCGGACGCGCTGGGCTCGCTGATCCGTGTCCTGGACTCGCTGCGCGCCGAGGACGGCTCGACCACCGTCGACGGCCTCGACGCCACGGCGCGGTGGGACGGCCTCGAGTACACCGAGGAGCAGTTCCGCAAGGACGCCAAGGTGCTGGACGGGGTCGGTCTGATCGGTGACGGCTCGGTGGCCGACCGCATCTGGGCCCGCCCTGCCGTCACCGTCCTCGGCATCGACTGCCCGCCGGTGGTGGGCGCCACCCCGTCGGTCCAGTCGAGCGCCCGCGCCCTGATCAGCCTGCGGGTGCCGCCGGGCATCGACTCGGCCGAGGCCACCCAGCTGCTCCAGGCCCACATCGAGGCCCACACGCCGTGGGGCGCGCGGGTGAGCACCGAGCAGATCGGCCAGGGCCAGCCGTTCCGCGCCGACACCTCCAGCCCGGCCTACCGGGCGATGGCCGACGCGATGGCGGTCGCCTACCCGGGCGAGACCATGCAGTACGCCGGCCAGGGCGGCACCATCCCGCTGTGCAACACCCTCGCCGGCCTCTACCCCGAGGCGGAGATCCTGCTGATCGGCCTGAGCGAGCCGGAGGCGCAGATCCACGCGGTCAACGAGAGCGTGTCCCCCGAGGAGCTGGAGCGGCTGTCGGTCGCCGAGGCGCTGTTCCTGCGCAACTACGCGGCGGGGTGAAGTCTTCTGCCGACGGCAGAGCGCCCTCGCCCGAAGGCGGGGGCGCTGCCTAACGTCGGCGCATGGACGTCATCGAACTGCTCCCCCGCCTCCACCTCCTGCGCTTCCCGGTCGGCCAGGCCTACCTCTGGCACGACGGCGCGGAGTCCACACTGATCGACGCGGGGGCGATCGGCGCGGGCCGCACGATCGCCGACGCGCTCGTCGCGCTGGGCCGCGCCCCCGGGGACGTACGACGGATCGTGCTGACCCATTTCCATGAGGACCACGCGGGCGGGGCGGGCGAGTTCGCCGCGCTCAGCGGTGCCGAGGTACTGGCCCACGCACTGGACGCGCCGTTCGTCAGGGGTGAACTCACCGGCCCGCCGCCGCGGTTCGAGGACTGGGAGCTGCCGATCCACGCGGAGGTGTCCCGGCACCTTCCCCGGGGCGCGTCGGTGCGCCCGCGGAGCGTCACTCCCGTGTCCGACGGTGACGTGCTCGATTTCGGCGGCGGCGCGCGGGTCGTCCATGTACCGGGGCACACGGAGGGCAGCATCGCGCTGTTCCTTCCCGGCGAGGGCGTGCTGTTCACGGGTGACACGGTGGCGGCCTCACCGGTCGACGGTGCGGTGATGCCGGGCGTGTTCAACCTCGACCGGCCCCGGCTCGTTAACTCTTTTCGCCGGCTGGCCGCCCTGGACGCGGACGTGGCCTGCTTCGGGCACGGTGACCCGGTGGTGGGCAGCGCCTCGGCCGCGCTCCGGAAAGCGGCGGACAGCCACCCGGCCACCGGCTGATCATGGGGACATGACCTTCCCCGGACGCCTCGCCGCCCACACCCGTACCGCCCGTTCCCTCGCCGCGCTGGGCGACCGGGAGCTGGCCGAGCTGGTCGCCGCGGGCGAGCCGCTCGGCACGGGCATCGGCGGCAGAGCCGTACGCCTCCTGGTCGACGGGCACCCGGTGTTCGTGAAGCGGGTGCCGCTGACGGACCTGGAACGGCTGCCCGGGAACCGACGGTCGACGGCGAACCTGTTCGCTCTGCCGTCGTACTGCCACTACGGCATCGGCAGCCCGGGATTCACCGCCTGGCGGGAGCTGGCCGCGCACACGCTGACCACGGAGGGCGTGTCGGCCGGCGGGTTCCCGGGCTTTCCGCTGCTGCACCACTGGCGGGTCCTGCCCGACGAGCCCCGGCCCCTTCCCGGCGAACTCGCCGATGTGGAGCGGGCCGTGGCCTACTGGGGCGCGGGCGTGCGGGAACGCCTCGAAGCCCTGCGGACGGCCTCCGCGAGCCTGACCCTGTTCCTGGAGCACGTCCCGCACACCCTGCACGACTGACTGGAAGCCGAACTGCGCACGGACCGCGCAGACGCGGCGTGCACCTGGGTGGCGGAGAGCCTGACGGAGCTGACCGATGCGCTTGAGTCCTACCGGCTCCTGCACTTCGACGCCCACTTCCGCAACATCCTGACCGACGGACACAGGCTGTACCTCACCGACTTCGGCCTCTCGCTCGCCTCCGCCTTCCGACTGGACGGCGAAGAGCGGGAGTTCTTCGCCCGGCACCGGAACTACGACCGCGTCCACACCGCCTGCCACCTGGTGATCCGGCTCGTCACCGCGCTGTACGGATACGGCCGGGAGGAACGCGAGGAGTACGTCCGGACGCTGGCCGCCGGTGCCCGGCCCGAGGGCATCCCCCGGGCCGCCGCCGAGCTGCTGACCCGGTACGCACCCGTCGCCGCCGCCATGGCCGACTTCAGCCGGCCGCTGGTGCGGGACAGCCGGCTGACCCCGTACCCGGACGCCGAGCTGAGCCGTGCCTACAACAGCTCGGTGCCCTCGGCGTAGGGGCCGGCCGCCGGGTTCACCCGGGCGGATCACGGAGGCCGGCTCCGTCGAGGACATCTGCGCAGGCGCAAGGACGAGATTTCCCGCCGGCAGCACGGACGCGGCGGGGATCCGAGGGTTCGCCGGAGTTCGTCAGGCGGCCTGACCGGCGACCGGAACGCCGGCCTCCAGATAGAGCGCGGCACCGCGCTCACGGGCCCGCAGCGCCCAGCGCAGCCGCTCGTAACGGACCGGCGGCAGCATGTCGGCGGCCTCCTGTTCGGTCGCGAAGCGCCAGGCGCGCAGTTCCGGCCCCGGCAGCAGCACCCGGGCCGCCTCGGCGGTGTCCAGCCGGCCGCCGTCGAAGAGCAGGCGCAGCCCGCCGAACCCGGGGGGCACGGGCCGCTCCCAGTCCACGACGAGCAGCCGGGGCACCTCCCGCAGCCGCAGCCCGGTCTCCTCGGCGACCTCGCGCATACCGGCGCGGGCGGGGGCCTCACCGCGCTCGACGACCCCGCCGGGAAACTCCCAGCCGGGCTTGTAGGTGGGGTCGACGAGCAGTACCCGGTCCTGCTCGTCGAAGAGGAGCACTCCGGCGGCGAGGGTCTCGGCGGTGGGTTCGGGGGTCTGCACGATGTCACAGGGGGGTACGGTGCCGCCGCCTACGGCGTCGGCGATGCGGACGGCCGTCTCGTACGGGGTGAGCGTGCTGGTGTCCACGAGGTGGGCGTCGGCGGTGAGCCAGGCGGCGAGGGCGGCCCGGTAGGGCTCGATGTGGTCGTACGCCCACTGGCGCTGGCGTATCTCGCCGTCGGGCAGGTCCGGCGGGATCTCCCGCCCGGCTATCCGCTCGCGCAGGATCGTTTCCGCCGGGGCGAGGAGCAGATGGCGTACGGGGATCCGGCGGGCGGCGAGGCCGCCGAAGATCTCGTCGCGGTACTCCTGGCGCAGCAGGGTCATGGGGACCACCAGGGTCCCGCCCAGCTCGGCGAGCATCGCGGCCACCGTGTCGATCACGAGCCGGCGCCAGATCGGCAGGTCCTGGAAGTCGCCGACCTCGGCGAGGCGCTTGGGCGGCAGCAGGTGCGAGAGCGCTCCGCCGATGACCTCGGGGTCGAAGAGCACGCTGTTCGGGATCAGGTCGATCAGTTCCCGTGCGGTGGCGGTCTTCCCCGCACCGAACGCGCCGTTGATCCAGACGACGGTCACGGACTCCCCCTCTTCTGTTGGCCCCCTGTGGCTTGCCCGCTCCACCCTGCCACGGAAACCACATCCAGTTGAGGGTGCACGCACGCGCGTGCCGGTGCCCCGCACGTCGGGGACACCGGCACGGGGTCCGGGTGGCGGGCCGGGCTACTTCTGTCCCAGCGCGTGCTCGTCCACATCGAAGCTGTCCTGGCTGACGATGTGGTCGACGTGGTCGAGGGTGCCGGAGACGTTGAGGTCGCCGAGCGGACCCTTGTCCACGGCGGGCGAGGGGGTGACGGCGGCCACGACGAAGCCGGTGGCGAGGGTGGCGAGGGCGAGCATGCTGCGCTTCTTCATGCCCTGGATCAACTGCGGAACCGCCGGCGGGTCACGCGGTTCTCGGCGATTGCCCGGCCGGGCCATGCGGACGGCACCCCGGGCCGGGCGTCCGGGAACGACGGCCCCACGGAAACTCCGTGGCCGCTGTGATCACGGCGTCGGTATCGTCCAGGTCCCGGCCCGCCGGCAGCAGACGGACCACGACCAGGAGAACGACAGCCATGACCAGCCCCCGCCCGACGACCACCCTCTGGCGCCCCACCGGCCCGAGGGAGCTGGACCTGGTCCGGGAGCTGGACTGGAGGGCCTGGCCGCCACGGCTGCCCGAGCAGCCGATCTTCTACCCGGTTCTCGACGAGGACTACGCGATCCGGATCGCCCGGGACTGGAACGTCAAGCACGACGGCGCCGGGTTCGTCACCCGGTTCGAGGTCGACGCGGAGTTCGCGGGCCGCTATCCCGTCCGGCAGGCCGGCGGCAGGACGATCCTGGAGCTGTGGGTGCCCGCCGAGGAGCTGGACGAGTTCAACGCTCACATCGTGGGCCGGATCGAGGTCGTGCACGAGTTCCGGTGAGGCCGCGAGAGGCCCGGCGATCCAACAGAAACGAACGCACGGCCTCTCCACCATCGCGCAAAGCTCCCTGCCGTCAAGGGGGGTGACGGAGTATCGAACAACTGTGACGCACCTCTTCCAACACAGTCCGACACGTCCTACCGTAAGCGCGCACCGGTGACACGTACATGCCGTCATCCCACCCTGCGCGAGTCGGAGGAACGTCAACGATGCGTCACCCTCACACCCGCACCACCCGCCGAAGAGCGGCCGGAGCGCTCACCGCGGTGCTGCTGTGCACGGCGGGCCTGGCCGCCCCCGCCGTCGCGGCGCCCGCCCGGCACCCCGCCGCCGTGCCCTCGCCGGCCGACGGCCTCGCCCTCACCCCGCCCATGGGCTTCAACAACTGGAACTCCACGCACTGCCGTGCCGACTTCAACGAGACCATGGTCAAGGGGATCGCGGACCTCTTCGTGGCCAAGGGCCTGAAGGACGCCGGCTACCAGTACGTGAACCTCGACGACTGCTGGGCTCTGCCGAACCGCGACGCCGACGGCAAACTGGTGCCGGACCCGGCCCGCTTCCCGAACGGGATCAAGGCCGTCGCCGACTACGTCCACAGCAAGGGTCTCAAGCTCGGCATCTACACCAGCGCCGGCTTCAAGACCTGCAACAGCGCGGGCTTCCCGGGGGCGCTCGGCCACGAGTACAGCGACGCGCAGCAGTTCGCCGACTGGGGCGTCGACTACCTCAAGTACGACAACTGCAACAACCTGGGCGTCGACGCCAAGCTGCGCTACCGGACCATGCGTGACGCTCTCGAGGCGACCGGCCGGCCGATCGTCTACAGCATCTGCGAATGGGGCGAGAACAGGCCCTGGGAGTGGGCGTCGGACGTCGGTCAGCTGTGGCGGACCACCGGTGACATCAACGACAGCTGGGGTTCGATGCTGTCGATCCTCAAGCAGAACCTGCCGCTCGCCCCGTACGCCGGGCCCGGCCACTGGAACGACCCCGACATGCTGGAGGTCGGCAACGGCGGGATGACGGACACCGAGTACCGCTCGCACTTCTCCCTCTGGTCCGTCATGGCGGCGCCCCTGCTCATCGGCACCGACCTGCGCAAGGCCTCCCCGGCGACCTTCGACATCCTGGACAACAAGGAGGTCATCGCCGTCGACCAGGACCCGCTGGGCAAGCAGGGCACGGTCGTCTCCTCCGCGGGCGGACGCTGGGTTGTCGCCAAGGAGATGAAGGACGGCAGCCGGGCGGTCGCCCTGTTCAACGAGTCCGGCTCCGCCCAGCGGATCGCCACCACCGCGGCAGCCGTCGGCCTGCCCGACGCCCCCGCCTACACCCTGCGCGACCTGTGGCAGCACCGCGGCTACAACACCGCGGGCACCCTCGCGGCCACCGTCCCGGCCCACGGCACGGTCCTGCTGCGGGTCGCGGCCGACCCGGACTGGGCCGCCAGCCCGCCCGCCGCGGAACTCGGCCTGGACGGAAGCCCGATCGTGGAGGCGGGGACCCCGGCCACGCTGACCACCGCCGTCACCGACCTCGGCCGGACATCCGCGCGCCGGGTGTCCGTGTCGCTCACCGGCCCGGACGGCTGGACCGTACGCGCCACCTCGGCGACCACGGCCGCCGCCCTCGCCACCGGCAAGTCACTGCGCACGGGCTGGCGGGTCACCGCCCCCGCGGGGACATCGACCGGCTCCTACGGCCTCACTCTCAGGGCGAGTTACCGCTCACCCGCCGGAGAGAACGTCACCAGCGCCCTCCCGCTGACCGCGACCGTCGCGCTGCCGCCGCCCACCGGGACGTCGTACCTCAGCGATCTGCCCTGGCTGTCCCCGACCAGCGGCTGGGGGCCGGTCGAGCGCGACACGAGCAACGGGGAGAGCGCCGCGGGCGACGGTCACCCCATCACGCTGGGCGGCGTCGGGTACGCCAAGGGGCTCGGTGTCCACGCGGACAGTGAGGTCTCCTTCTACACCGGCAAGGCCTGCGAGAAGGTCACCGCGGACGTGGGCGTGGACGACGAGAAGGGCACGAAGGGCACCGTCGCCTTCGAGATCTGGGCGGACGGCACCAAGGCCGCCTCGACCGGCGTACTGACCAACACGCAGCCGGCGCAGCCGCTCACCGCCGACGTCACCGGCGCCCAGGTGGTCCGCCTCGTCGTCACCGACGGCGGGGACGGCATCGACTCGGACCACGCGGACTGGGCGAACGCCCGGCTGAGCTGCTGATCACGGACGTCCGGCCACGCCGCTGATCGCCGTCCGAACGCATGCGTCGGCTCACCTGCTGACGGTGGCTTCGGACACCGGCGTCGGGCTCGGCCCCGGACCGTCGCTCGGCACACGCACGCAGAGCCCGGGCGCCGGAGCGCCCTCGCCCCCTGCCGTGGTCGCGTCCGGCCCACCGGCCGCCGCGGCCGCGGCGGTACCGAACCACCCTCGAACGCCCGCCGCCATCGCATCCGGCCCGGGGTCCCACGCTGCCGCCGCGGCGCCGGCCGAACCCCGGTCCACACCCATCCGCGCAGGCGTCACCGCCGGCCGCCCGACCGCCCTCACACCCCCGCCACCATCACATCCGGCCCGGGATCCCACACTGCCGCCGCGGCGCCGGCCGAACCCCGGTCCACACCCATCCGCGCAGGCGTCACCGCCGGCCGCCCGACCGCCCTCACACCCCCGCCGCAGTCGTGTCCGGCCGGAGGGCCAACGCGGCCGCGGCAGCGCCGACCAGACCCGCATCCGTACCCATCTGCGCAGGCGTCACCACGAGCCGCTGGACGAAGGAGAGGGTCGCGTAGTCGGCGAGGGCCTTGCGCAGGGGCGTGAGGAGGATGTCGCCGGCCTTGCCGACACCGCCGCCGATCACCGCGATGTCGATCTCCACCAGAGTTGCGGTGGCCGCGATGCCGGCGGCCAGGGCCTGGGCGGCCCGCTCGAAGGAGGCCACGGCGACCGGGTCGCCCTCCCGGGCGGCGGCGGCCACCGCCGCGGCGGAGGTGTCACCGTCCGGGCCGGGCCGCCAGCCCTCTTCCAGGGCGCGGCGGGCGATGTTGGGGCCGCTGGCGATGCGCTCGACGCAGCCGCGCGAGCCGCACGGGCACGGGTCGCCGTCGAGGTCGACGCTGATGTGCCCGATGTGCCCGGCGTTGCCGGTCGGGCCGGGATGCAGCTGTCCGCCGAGGACCAGGCCGCCGCCGACGCCGGTGGAGACCACCATGCACAGCGCGTTGTCGTGGCCGCGGGCGGCGCCCTGCCAGTGTTCGGCCGCGGTGATGGCCACCCCGTCGCCGATCAGCTCGACCGGCAGCCCGCCGGTGGCTGAGCGCACCCGCTCGACCAGCGGGAAGTCCCGCCAGCCCGGCACGTTCACCGGACTGACGGTGCCCGCCGAGGCGTCCACCGGGCCCGCACTGCCGATGCCTATCGAGCCGGCGCGTCCCCACAGAGGCGACTCGGCGAGGTCGCCGAGCACCCCCTCGACGGCCTGCATGACCGTTTCGCCGTCCTTTTGCGCGGGCGTCGCACGCTGCGCGCGTGCCTGGATCCGTCCGTGACCGTCCACCAGAGCGCCGGCGATCTTGGTGCCGCCGATGTCCAGGGCCGCCACGAGGTCGGTGTACATCAGTGTCAGTTCTCCCCGTTGAACCTTGAATAACCAGAAAGAGGCAGGCCGGTCGAGCGGTGGGGGCGCAGGCCGGAGACAGCGGTGGACAGTCTCTCGCGCATCTGACAACGTTGTCCAGGCTCTATGCTCGACGCCACATCCTCATACAAACCACGGATCTCCGCAGCACCCCCGTGGGACAGCCCGGACGACAGGACAAGGACGCCGCATCGTGCCCGAGAGCAGCCGCCGTGCAGACCGCCCCGCAGACCGTCACTCCGGGTCGCGTTACGGCAACCGTCCCACGATGAAGGACGTGGCCGCGCGCGCCGGGGTCGGCCTGAAGACGGTGTCCCGTGTGGTCAACAGCGAGCCGGGTGTCACCCCGGACACCGAGCGCCGCGTCCAGGAGGCGATCGAGGCGCTCGGCTTCCGCCGCAACGACAGCGCACGCGTCCTGCGCAAGGGCCGCACGGCCAGCATCGGCCTGGTCCTGGAGGATCTCGCCGACCCGTTCTACGGCCCGCTGAGCCGCGCGGTCGAGGAGGTGGCCCGGGCCCACGGCGCCCTGCTGATCAACGGCTCCAGTGCCGAGGACCCGGACCGGGAGCAGGAGCTGGCGCTCGCGCTGTGCGCCCGGCGGGTGGACGGTCTCGTGGTGATCCCGGCCGGGGACGACCACCGCTACCTGGAGCCGGAGATCAGGGCGGGCGTGGCCACCGTGTTCGTGGACCGCCCCGCCGGGAAGATCGACGCCGACGTCGTGCTGTCGGACAACTTCGGCGGCGCCCGCGACGGCGTCGCCCACCTGATCGCGCACGGCCACCGCCGGATCGGCTTCATCGGCGACATGCCCCGCATCCACACCGCGGCCGAGCGGCTTCGCGGCTACCGGGCAGCCATGGGGGACGCCGGGATACCGGTCGAGGAGCGGTGGATGTCGCTCGGGGCGACGGATCCGGTGCGAGTGCGCCGGGCGGCCGAGGAGATGCTCTCGGCCCCCTCCCCCGTCACCGCGATCTTCGCGGGCAACAACCGGGTGACGGTCACCGTGATCCGGGTCCTGGCCGAGCAGTCCCGCCCGGTCGCTCTCGTCGGCTTCGACGACATCGAGCTGGCCGATCTGCTCCAGCCGGGCGTCACGGTCGTCGCCCAGGACGCGGCCGCCCTCGGCCGGACCGCCGCCGAGCGTCTCTTCCGCCAGCTGGACGGCACTCTCGTCGCACCCGAGCGGATCGAGCTGCCGACCCGGCTCATCACCCGCGGCTCGGGCGAGCTGTCGCCCGCGGAGTGAGCCGCCCGTGACCGGTGACGTCGGACGCACCCTGGCGGAACTCGGCCTCGCCGAGGCACCCCGCGACCGTCCCCTGACCTATCCGGGCGCCTGGCCCGCCGACTCCGGGCTGCTGCACGGCGAACGGCTGCTGCCGCTGGACCGGTTGGTGCACGAGGACCGGACGCCGGTGCTCGCCGTCGGCTCCAACGCCTGCCCGGGGCAGCTGCGCCGCAAAATGGACGAGTCCGGGATCGACGCGGCCATCCCGATGGTGCGGGCCCGGGTGACCGGCATCGACGTGGGCGTCTCCGCCCATGTGAGCCTGCTGGGCTATGTCTCCGCCTCTCCCGTCAAGTCACCCCGGTGCTCACGGGAGTTGTTCGTCATCTGGCTGGATCCGCGGCAACTGGCGGTGATCGACGCCAGCGAGCCGAACTTCTGGCGGGCCTGGCTGCCCGTACCCGACGTGCGGATCGAGCTGCCGGACGGCTCGGCGCTGACCGGCGCGTACGCCTACGTCAACCGGCACGGGGTGCTGCACGACGGCACGGGCACACCCCGCCGGCATCCCGGACAGCGCCCGCTGCTCACCGAACTCCTCGTGGCGTCGGCCCTGCTGCGCGAGCTGTTCGGGATCACACCGGAGGAGTTCTGCGCGCGGGCCCGCGCCGACGCCGCGCTGTGCGCGCGGGGCACCCGCCTGTTCGCGGAGCACGCCTGGGTGACGGAGTCGGGGCTGGAGCCGTACGCGCACGGCCGGCCGTAGCCCGCGCCCGGTCGCCGGCTCCCTGGTCCGTGGCATGACGGGCGGCTCCCGCGGCCGGCCGTGGGGCCCGAGGCCGTCGGCCTTGTTCGCACGGCCGACGGCTGCTCGGGGTGCTGCCCGCCGGTGTCAGGGACGACACGGCGGGCGCGGGCTCACGGGGCCCGGTTGAAGAGCGCGACAACGCTGTGGTTCTTGTCCATGGTGATCTGGTAGTTGACCGTGGTGTCGCTCTGCTTCACGCCGTCGACCTCCCAGCCCGCGAACACGTTGCCGGCCGCCGGGTGGGCGGTGAGCGTCACCTGCGTGCCGGGGTCGTAGGGGCCGAACTCGCTGACCGTGACGCTGCCGCCGCCTGCCGGGGAGACGGACATCGTGAGGTCGTGCCGGTTGGTCACCTTCGAGGCGCGGTAGGCGGACACCAGCGGGGTGGCGAGCTGGGCGATGCCCGCGTTGTTGTTCTTCGCGTCGCCGAGGGCCTTGCCCTCGGCGGTGTGGTTGACGGTGTTGGAGTACTGGTTGATGACCTTGCAGGTGGGCCGGCAGGGCGTGTTGTACGCCATGAGCGTGTGGTACTTGTTGTCGGACGTGATCCAGCCGAAGTTGGTGTCGTTCGGCCCGGGCGGCGTCTCCCCGTTGTTCGCCACCGTCTTCCGGTCGTGCCGCATGCCCAGGTTGTGGCCGATCTCGTGGCCCAGGTTGTCCCACTCCTTCACCGAGAAGACGCTCGTGACGGAGTAGGCACTCTCGCTGGTCCCCGACGTCACGGGAATCGGCAGATCGGCCGAGCCGGAGCTGTCCTCGGCGGGGATGGAGGCGAGCAGGGCCACCAGGTCGGCGCCGTAGAGATCCCGGTTCGAGTGGGCCAGGGCACCGAGCGTGAGGTCGCTGCGCCTGTTCAGCTTGTCGAGCAGGGCGCTGGCGGACCCGTCGGCCCCGCCGGACGGCGTGGTCTGGTACGAGTGGACGGTGTGCACGCTGGCCGGCACATGGCTGGTGGCGAGAGCCTTGTTGATCTGGCTCACTCCGTAGCGGATCCGGGCCTCCACCTCCGGCACCCCGCCGAGCTCGGTGACGGCCGCGGGGGTGTAGGCGACGAGGAGGTCGAGCGCGACCGGGTTGTTGTTGTCGGCCTTGGGCCTCTTCTCCGTGTGCCCGGGACGCTCGGCTCGCTTGGGCAGGGTCACGGTGTCGCCGGGCTCTCCGCTCGGCGGCAGCTTCAGCGTGTCGATCTCCTGCAGGCGGTACTTGCCCGGATGCTTGGGCAGGGGGGTGAACACGTAGTCCTTGGTGCCGACCTCGATGACGCCGTCGAGGGTGACGTGGCCGCCGCCGCGCGTGCAGGCTCCGATGATGGACAGCGACACCGTGTTCTCGGGCTTCTTCGGGTCGTGCCCGTCCCAGTAGACGGTGCCGTTCGCGTCCTTGTGGTAGAAGTCCCGCATCGCGGTGATGACCCGGCCGCCGGGGAAGAGCCGGAACGTGCGGAACTCCGGCACACCGTCCTTCTGCTTGAGGCACAGGGGTGCGAACTCCTTGGCGTCGGCGCGCAGCACGGCGGTGCGCACCACCCAGGGCTCGTCATGGTCGGATCCGCCGTTCGCGTGCGGCGTGGCCATGGCCAGGGGAAGGGGAGCGAGAAGAGCGGTCGCCGCGGTACAGGCGACCAGCAGGGAACGACGCATGGGGGACGTCTGCCTCTCTGTGGGGGAATGTGCCCCATGATCAGCGTCTGTTCGCGTCCCGCCGTCGAGCGCAGGGTCGCGGGAGCGATGTCGCCCGGAGGTTCATCCGGTCAGCCGTCTGCGGATCCGGCCGGATCGTGCGCCGGCGGGTACCGCCCGGACGCGCAGCCGCCCCCGGCGCCCTTGTCGGCGGGCACCGGGGGCGGCTCGTCCTGTTACGGGACGCCGCTACTTCGCCGAGGCCGTCAGGTCACCGCGCCGGGGCGCCGCGAAGCCCTCCAGGTCGGCCCGGGTCAGGCCGGTGAGGCGGGCGACCTCGGCGATGTCGAGCGCGCCGCAGTCCAGGCCGCGCAGCAGGTAGCCGCTGAGGGCCTTGGCGGTGGCGGGCTCGTCCATGACGTCGCCGCCGGCACGGTTGGCATAGCGGGTGAGCCGGGCGGCCGCCTGCTCGAAGCCCTCGCGGTAGAAGGCGAAGACGGCGGCGTAGCGGGTCGGGAGGTGGCCGGGGTGCATGTCCCAGCCCTGGTAGTAGGCGCGGGCCAGGGCGCGCCGTGTCAGGCCGTAGTGCAGGCGCCAGGCGTCGTGGACCTTCGCGGTCGGGCCGACCGGCAGGACGTTGGTGGAGCCGTCCGAGACGCGTACGCCGGTGCCCGCGGCGGCGACCTGCATGATCGCCTTGGCGTGGTCGGCGGCGGGGTGGTCGCTGGCCTGGTACGCGGCGGAGACACCGAGGCAGGCGCTGTAGTCGAAGGTGCCGTAGTGCAGGCCGGTGGCGCGGCCCTCGGCGGCCTGGATCATGCGGGCGACGGTCGCGGTGCCGTCGGTGGCCAGGATGGACTGGCTGGTCTCGATCTGGATCTCGAAGCCGAGCCGCCCGGCCTCCAGGCCGTGCACCTTCTCGAAGGCCTCCAGGAGGCGCACGAACGCGCTGACCTGCTCGGCGTACGTCACCTTGGGCAGGGTCAGCACCAGCCCCTCGGGCAGGCCGCCGCTCTCGATCAGAGCGGTGAGGAAGACGTCGAGGGTGCGGATGCCCCGGTCGCGTACCGCGGCCTCCATGCACTTCGTGCGGATGCCCATGTACGGGGCCGCCGTGCCGTTCTTGCAGGCCTCGGCGATCAGCCGGGCGACGCGGGCGGCCGTCTCGTCCTCCTCGGCGTCCGGGCGGGGGCCGTAGCCGTCCTCGAAGTCGACGCGCAGGTCCTCGATCGGCTCGCGCTCCAGCTTGGCGCGGACACGGGAGTGGACGGGCTCGGCGAGGTCGTCGGACAGGCCGAGGACGGCCGCGAACGAGGCCGCGTCCGGAGCGTGCTCGTCGAGGGCGGCGAGGGCCTGGTCGCCCCAGGAACGGATGGTGTCGGCGGCGAAGACGTCACCGGGGACGTACACGGTGTGGACGGGCTGCCGGGTGCCGGGGTCTCCGGGGTAGCGGCGCTCCAGTTCCGCGTCGACCGGCGCGAGGGAGGCAATGATCTCCTCGCTGACGGCGCCCGCGAGGCTCGTCGCCACCTTCTCCTGCTGACCCATCCCACACCCTCCATGTTTCCGCTCTACGGAATCAACAATCCGTAGAATGAAGTTATCCGGGGACCTTCGAGATGGTCAACACCATGTCCGTCGGACGCCACTGCGACACCTCGCCCTGTTCACGTCCCTCTCGGGGCGCGGTGTCACACTTTCCCTCGCACGACTCGCCCGGCCGTTCCACCGAAGGAGCCTCCGTGCCGAACCGCAGCCGAGTCACGCGCCGCCTGGGCTTCAAGGCCGCACTGCTCGCAGCCGTCACCACTCCCCTGTCCAGTACAGCACTGCCCGCCCCGTCCGCCTCGGCGCAGGAGCACCGGGCCCGCCCGCTGGGGATCATGTCCCTCAACCTGCGCTTCGCGAGCACCGCTGAGCCCAACAGCTGGACCGTCCGCAGACCGGTGATGAGCACCTTGCTGCGCCGCGAGCAGCCCCATGTCATCGGCACCCAGGAAGGGCTCTACCAGCAGCTGCGCGACATCGACGCCGACCTCGGACCGCACTACGACTGGATCGGCACCGGCCGCGAGGGCGGCAGCCGCGACGAGTTCGCGGCGGTCTTCTACGACATCCGGCGCCTGTCCCCGGTCGAGCACTACACCTTCTGGCTCTCCGACACCCCGGAAGTGATCGGCTCCAACACCTGGAGAGCCGCGTTCCCGCGCATCGTCACCTGGGTCCGTTTCCACGACCTGCACGACGACGGACGGGAGTTCTACGTGCTGAACACCCACTTCGACCACGCGAGGCGGTCGGCGCGCGAACGCAGCGCCGCCCTCATGGCCCAGCGGATCGCCGGCCTAGACCGCGCCCTGCCGGTCGTGGTGACCGGCGACTTCAACGTCGCCGCGCACCGGAACCCGGTCTACGACACGATGCTCGGCGCCGGCCTCGTCGACACCTGGGAGACCGCCGCCGAGCGCAGCGCGCCGTACGGCACGTTCCACGGCTACAAGCCGCTCGTCCCGAACGGCGACCGCATCGACTGGATCCTGTCCACACCAGGGGTCACGACCCGGCGGGCGTCGATCAACACCTTCTCCAGGAGCGGCCGGTTCCCGAGCGATCACCTGCCGGTGCAGGCCTGGGTCGCCCTGGGATGAGCGGAGGCCCCCGTGACCGGCGCGCGGTCACGGGGGCCTCGTACAGCCTGGCGGCGATCAGCCCTTGCGGGTCTTGATCTCCTCGGTGAGCTGCGGGACGACGTCGAAGAGGTCGCCGACGACGCCGTAGTCGACCAGGTCGAAGATCGGGGCCTCGGCGTCCTTGTTGACCGCCACGATCGTCTTCGAGGTCTGCATACCGGCACGGTGCTGGATCGCGCCGGAGATGCCGTTGGCGATGTACAGCTGCGGCGAGACCGACTTACCGGTCTGGCCGACCTGGTTGGTGTGCGGGTACCAGCCGGCGTCCACCGCGGCACGCGAGGCGCCGACGGCCGCACCGAGCTGGTCGGCGAGCGCCTCGATGATCGAGAAGTTCTCGGCACCGTTGACGCCACGGCCACCGGAGACCACGATCGCGGCTTCGGTCAGTTCCGGACGACCCGTCGACTCACGGGCGGTGCGGCCGGTGACCTTGGTGCCGGTGGCCTTGTCGGAGAAGGACACGGCCAGGGCCTCGACGGCGCCGGCGGCCGGGGCGGCCTCGACGGCGGCCGAGTTCGGCTTGACCGTGATGACCGGGGTTCCCTTGATGACGCGGGACTTGGTGGTGAAGGACGCGGCGAACACCGACTGGGTGGCCACCGGGCCCTCGTCGCCGGCCTCCAGGTCGACGGCGTCCGTGATGATGCCGGAGCCGATGCGCAGCGCCAGACGGGCGGCGATCTCCTTGCCCTCCGCGGAGGACGGGACCAGCACGGCGGCCGGGGAGACGGCCTCGTAGGCGGCCTGCAGGGCGTCCACCTTCGGGACGACCAGGTAGTCGGCGTACTCGGACGCCTCGTGCGTCAGGACGCGGGTCGCACCGTGCTCGGCGAGCGCGGCGGCGGTGTCCGCGGCGCCGTTGCCCAGCGCGACGGCGACGGGCTCGCCGATGCGGCGGGCCAGGGTCAGCAGCTCCAGGGTGGGCTTGCGGACGGCACCGTCCACGTGGTCGACGTAGACGAGAACTTCAGCCATGGGAACGGATCTCCTTGCGGATTACGAAAGTCTGAGGGGCGGTCAGGCTGTCGAGCCCTAGATGAACTTCTGGCTCGCGAGGAACTCAGCGAGCTGCTTGCCGCCCTCGCCCTCGTCCTTGACGATCGTGCCGGCCGTGCGGGCCGGACGCTCGGCCGCGGTCTCGACCTTGGTCCAGGCGCCGTCGAGGCCGACCTCCTCGGCGTCGATGTCCAGGTCGGACAGGTCCCAGGACTCCACCGGCTTCTTCTTGGCGGCCATGATGCCCTTGAAGGACGGGTAACGCGCCTCGCCCGACTGGTCCGTGACGGAGACGACGGCCGGCAGGGAGGCCTCCAGCTGCTCGCTCGCGGCGTCGCCGTCGCGGCGGCCCTTGACCGTGCCGCCCTCGACCGAGACCTCGGAGAGCAGGGTGACCTGCGGGACGCCCAGACGCTCGGCCACCAGGGCCGGGACGATACCGGCGGTGCCGTCGGTGGACGCCATGCCGGAGATCACCAGGTCGTAGCCGGCCTTCTCGATCGCCTTGGCCAGCACCAGCGAGGTGCCGATGGCGTCGGTGCCGTGCAGGTCGTCGTCCTCGACGTGGACGGCCTTGTCGGCACCCATGGACAGCGCCTTGCGCAGCGCGTCCTTGGCGTCCTCCGGGCCCACCGTCAGGACGGTGACCTCGACGTCGTCGTCCGAGTTCTCGGAGATCTGCAGCGCCTGCTCGACCGCGTACTCGTCGAGCTCGGAGAGCAGACCGTCCACGTCGTCGCGGTCGACGGTCAGGTCATCGGCGAAGTGCCGGTCGCCAGTGGCGTCGGGCACGTACTTCACAGTGACAACGATCCTCAAGCTCACGCCGGCTCTCCTACTGCATCGTCATTTCCGGGCTGCCTCTTGCAGGCAGCATAGGCGCCTCAAGCGGCCGATCCCGATCGGGGCGTCCGCGCGCTCCGACCGAAATATTACTCGTCAGTACACCCAGTTCATGCCCGCTAAGCAAGCGCTTTGAACTGTGACCTTCGCAACGCAGCGTAACCGGAACTCGACGGCTCCGCAGGGCGGCAGAGGCGTGATCAATCCCGCAGGCCGTTGAAGCGGCCCTGGTGGTAGAGGAGGGGACGCCCGGCGCCCGCGGAGTCACCGAGGACCACCTCGGCGAGCACGATGCGGTGATCACCGGCCGGTACGCGGCCGACGATCCGGCAGACCAGCCACGCCAGCACGTCGTCCAGGACGGGTACGCCGTTCGGGCCCTCCCGCCACGCCGTGGGCGCGCCGAAGCGGTCGGCGCCGCTGCGGGCGAAGGTCGCGGCCAGGTCACTCTGGTGCTCACCGAGTATGTGGATGCCGACATGCTCGGTCTCGGCGACGGCGGGCCAGCTGGAGGCGCCCGTGCCGATGCCGAAGGAGACGAGCGGAGGCTCCGCGGACACGGAGGTGAGGGAGGTGGCGGTGAAGCCGACCGGGCCCGAGGCACCACGCGCGGTGATCACCGCGACACCGGCGGCGTGCCGGCGGAAGGTGGAGCGCAACAGGTCGGGCGAGGCGAGCTGAAAGGTGCCGAGGTCGGACGAGGCCGTCATGGAGTTGTCCTTCTGCGAGGGGCGGCGAGCGGGGTCGGTGCTGTTCAACAGCGCGGACAGCGCGCGCTCGACGTGTGGACCAGGGCGCCCTCATGAAGGTGTCCCCGCCCGAAGAGAAGGAGTTCGGTCGGCATAGGGTCAGGCTGACGATAGGTGGCACGCGCAGTCAAGTTCGTTCCGGGATCTGGGAGATGCCTCACCGTGCGCCCGAGGGACCTCACACCGCCTCCCCCAGGGCCGCGATCACGTCGGCCTTGCGGGGCTGTCCGGTGGCGCGTCGCACCACCCGGCCATCCGCGTCGAGGACCAGCACGGTGGGCGTCTTCAGGATCTCCAACTCGCGTACGAGGTCCAGATGGGCCTCGGCGTCGATCTCGACGTGGATGACGCCGGGGACCATACCGGCGACCTCGCCGAGGATCCGCCGGGTGGCCCGGCAGGGTGCGCAGAAGGAACTGGAGAACTGCACGAGCGTGGCCCGCTTCCCCAGTTCACCGCCCAGCTCGGCCGCTCCCAGCCGCCTGCCGCCGTCTCGCCCGCGCACCCGCACTCTCCCACTCCGCCGTTTGTGCAGCACTCCGTAGACACTCGCCACGGCGAGCACCGCCACGCACACCACCAGTCCGGTCATCATCCGCACCAGCATTCATGAGACTGCAAAGATTCCCGCCTCCCGATGGAGTTTCCGTTGCGGAATGCTTGATTCATGGAAATCGATGCGAGGGGGCCCCGCTTCGCGGCGGCCGTGACGACCGTCGTACTGGCGGCGGCGCTCATCACGCAGAGCGCCTGGATGCTGGGCTGGCAGACCCTGGCGTTCACGCTCGGCGCGGCGGGCGGGGTGGGCCGGTCGCCGTACGGCCGGCTGTTCCGGACGGTGGTGCGGCCGCGGCTCGGGCCGCCGACGGAGTTCGAGGCGCCGGAGCCGCCGCGATTCGCGCAGGCGGTCGGGCTGCTGTTCGCCGGGTTCGGGCTCGTCGGGTTCACGCTCGGTCCGGCCTGGCTGGGGCTCGCGGCGACCGGGGCCGCGCTCTCCGCCGCCTTTCTCAATGCCACGTTCGGATACTGCCTGGGGTGCGAGTTGTTCCTCCTCCTGAAGAGAGTCACAGTACGCGCGGAGTAAAGCGGATCTAAGGACCAAGGTGGGACAACTAGGCCGACGTGACGAGGATCTCGCCGCCGCGAGGCACCAGGACTGGCTACCTGTCCGTTCTTCGGGCACGATCTGCGAGACGCCGTAAACCTACGGCTGCGTAACTTTCCCGCCGGGATCCCCCTTTCCCGAGCAGAGCAGAAAGGGCCCACCCCGCCCATGGCAGAGCTGGTCTACCGTCCCGTCGTCGGTCTCGCCAAGACGCTGTTCAAGGCCTGGGACCTGAAGATCGACTGCCAGGGGTCGGAGAACATCCCGCACTCGGGCGGCGCGGTCCTGGTGAGCAATCACATCAGCTACCTGGACTTCATCTTCAACGGGCTGGCGGCCCTGCCGCAGAAGCGTCTGGTGCGCTTCATGGCGAAGGAGTCCGTCTTCCGGCACAAGGTGTCCGGGCCGCTGATGCGCGGGATGAAGCACATCCCCGTGGACCGCAAGCAGGGCGAGGCCGCCTTCGCGCACGCGCTGGACTCGCTGCGCTCCGGCGAGGTCATCGGGGTGTTCCCGGAGGCCACGATCTCGCAGTCCTTCACCTTGAAGAGCTTCAAGTCGGGCGCGGCCCGCCTCGCCCAGGAGGCGGGCGTCCCGCTCGTCCCGATGGCGGTGTGGGGCACGCAGCGGCTGTGGACCAAGGGGCACCCGCGCAACTTCAAGCGCAGCCACACCCCGATCACCATCCGGGTCGGCGAGCCGGTCGAGGCCCCGCGCGACCAGTACGCGGGCGCCATCACCCGCCGCCTGCGCGAGGGCGTCCAGGAGCTGCTGGACGCCGCCCAGCGCGCCTACCCCGCACGCCCGAAGGGCGCGGACGACTCCTGGTGGCTCCCGGCCCACCTCGGGGGTACGGCACCCACGGCCGAGCAGCTGCGGGCGGCCGAGGCGCGCTGACGCGCCTGATTGCCCGTCACTGACGGCCGGGGAATCGACGAGTGCGACGAGGTGCCGGTCAGGCGGGAGCGCCGGCCGACGCCGGAGCATGCACCTCGATGCGGGCGCCCGGGCTGAACTTCTCCAGCAGCTCGGCGAGTTCGGCGGCCGCCGCCTCCGCCTCCGGAACCGGCATCGGGGCGAGGGTCTCCAGCAGGAAGAGGCCGGAGACCGTCTCCTCGGTGAGGCGGGTGCGCGGGCCCTGGCGCCAGTTCCAGCGACGGCAGGTCACACCGGCCTCGTCGCGCCACACGACCTCGCCCGCGTCGGGGTGTTCGACGGTCTCCTCGCCGCCCGCGACTGTCACGAAGTCCTCTTCGCCCGTGGCGCGCACAAGCCGCATCTCGCCCTGGATGCGGTCGATGTCCTCGCCGCCGACGGGGACCAGGTGGGCGACGCTGATGGCGTTGTAGAGGTCCACGAGCAGGTTGATCCGGGGCAGGCCGCCGTCGGCGAGAGCCCGCTTGGCCAGCGCCTCGGCCGAGTTGCGGGTGCGCGACGGCTTGGAGCCGAAGGCGGTGTACGTCTCCCGCCAGGCCACCATGTGCGGGTCCTCGTGCGGCGCTCGTCCGTCCAGGCGGGCGGCCAGTCGACGGGCCGCGTCGTCCAGCAGCGCCGAACTCGCTTCGGTGCTGGGCCCGTTGACCAGGTCGTACGCCTCGATCACGACATGGGTGAAGCCGGGCGCGAGTGCGCGGACCTCGTCGGACACGGTGAGAGTGAGCGTCATCTGCCTCGCCTCAGAGAGTGCTGGGGAGCGTCTTCCACAGGGCCGGCCGGTCCGGGGCCGCTTTCAACGCGCTGAGGACGGCCGGGTGCGGTTCAGCATACAAGGCTGGGTAGTCCACCTCATTGGACGCCGGGTCGGGGATCCAGGCCAGCCGCTCGCCCTCCAGGGAGAACCGGGCGTCCACACCGGGCTTGTTCCCTCGCGGGTCCTGCCGGTGCCACGCCCCGCGAAAGCGTACGGCGATCAGGCCGTGCAGGGCGTGACCGCTGCCGTCGTCGTGCCTGAGCCGCTGATAGCACAGGGCGGTGGGGATGTCCTCGGCCCTCAGCAGGGCCGCCAGCGCGTGCGCCTTGGCGTGGCAGATGCCCGTCCGCTGCTCCAGCACGTCCGAGGCACGCCAGGTGACGCGCGGGTCGTCGGCGTCAGCGGAGTGCGGGACGGTGTCGCGGACGAACTCGTAGGCGGCGCGCGCATAGGCATACGAGTCGGTGACCGTCTCGGCCAGCCGGGCGGCCGTCTCCCGCACCACGGGGTGGTGATGGTCGATGACCTCGTCGGCGGCCAGGTAGGCGGACAGGTCGGCGGTGTTCTGGATCAGCTCCATGGCCGCAGAGCATAGGAATGCGATCACCCGACCGTCAATGACATTTCAGGTGACCGCATACCTATGCATATTCGGGGGCTAGCGCGCCATCTCCTCCTTGAGCGCCGCCACGAACGTGTCGACGTCCTCCTCCGTGGTGTCGAAGGAGCACATCCAGCGCACGACGCCCGCGGTCTCGTCCCAGAAGTAGAACCGGAACCGCTTCTGCAGCCGCTCACTCACGTCGTGCGGGAGCTTCGCGAAGACGCCGTTCGCCTGCACCGGGTAGAGGATCTCCACCCCGTGCACCGCGCGCACGCCCTCGGCCAGCCGCTGGGCCATCTCGTTCGCGTGCCGGGCGTTGCGCAGCCACAGGTCCCTGGCGAGCAGCGCCTCCAGCTGCACCGACACGAAGCGCATCTTGGAGGCGAGCTGCATGGACATCTTGCGCAGGTGCTTCATGCGGCCGACGGCGTCCTGGTTGAGGACGACGACCGCCTCGCCGAACAGGGCGCCGTTCTTCGTCCCGCCGAGCGAGAGGATGTCGACGCCGACCGCGTTGGTGAACGTCCGCATCGGCACGTTCAGGGACGCGGCCGCGTTTGCTATCCGGGAGCCGTCCAGGTGCACCTTCATGCCGTGCGCGTGGGCGCGCTCGCAGATCGCCCGGATCTCCTCGGGCGTGTAGAGCGTGCCCAGCTCCGTGCTCTGGGTGATCGAGACGACCTGCGGCATCGCGCGGTGCTCGTCCTCCCAGCCCCAGGCCTGCCGGTCGATCAGCTCGGGCGTGAGCTTGCCGTCGGGGGTGGGCACGGTGAGCAGCTTCAGGCCGCCCATGCGCTCGGGGGCGCCACCCTCGTCGACGTTGATGTGCGCGCTCTCGGCGCAGATCACCGCACCCCAGCGGTCGGTGACCGCCTGGAGCGCGACGACGTTGGCGCCGGTGCCGTTGAAGACCGGGAAGGCCTCCGCGCCGGCCCCGAAGTGGCTGCGGATGATCCGCTGGAGGTTCTCGGTGTAGTCGTCCTCGCCGTACGCCACCTGGTGGCCGCCGTTGGCCAGGGCCAGGGCGGCCATCACCTCCGGATGCGCCCCGGCGTAGTTGTCACTGGCGAAACCGCGGACCTGCGGGTCGTGGTGGCGACGCGCGTCGGTCTTGGGAGGGTTCACGGCTTCTCGGTCAGCCACAGACGGTTTCCGTTCACTTCGGCGGCGGACTTGCTCCAGACGCCCTCGACGGCCTCGGCCAGGTCCTTGACGTCCGTGAAGCCCGCGAACTTCGCGCTGGGGCGCTCGGCGCGCATCGCGTCGTGCACCAGCGCCTTCACCACCAGGATGGCAGCCGCCGAGCGCGGACCCGCCTCGCCCCCGGCCTTGCGGAAGCCGTCGGCCATGGCGAGCGTCCAGGCCTCGGCGGCGGCCTTGGCCGCGGAGTACGCGGCGTTGCCCGCGGTGGGCTTCGACGCGCCGGCGGCGCTGATCAGCACGTACCGGCCGCGGTCGCTGCGCTGCAGGCCGTCGAAGAAGGCCAGGGAGGTGTGCTGGACGGTGCGGACGAGAAGCTTCTCCAGCAGGTCCCAGTCGGCCAGGTCGGACTCGGCGAAGCTCGCGCTGCCGCGCCAGCCGCCGACCAGGTGGACCAGGCCGTCGACACGGCCGTGGTCCTTCTCGATGCGCGCCGCCCACTCACGGGTCGACTGCAGGCTGAGCAGGTCGACCGTCTCGCCGGTGACCGTGGCACCGCCGCCCGCGTAGCGGGCCGCGTCCACGGCCTCCGCCAGGCGCTCGGGGTTGTTGTCGGCACCGACGACCACCGCGCCGGCCTCGGCGAGCCGGACCAGCGCCGCGTGCCCGGCGGGTCCACCCGCGCCGGCCACCGCGATCACCGCACCGCTGAGAGACCCGTTGTTCCCCACGTTCTTCCCCTCTTGAACAGTGTTCTGGACGCGGCCGCTCACGCGGCGAGCCGCTCGGCGCTGTCCGCCGTGATGCCCTTGGTGGACGCGATCACATTCTTCAGCTTCTTGGACAGAGCCTCAAAGAACATGCTCAGCGGAAACTCGTCCGGAAGCACGTCGTCCACGAGCTTGCGCGGCGGCTGGGTCAGGTCCAGGGCGTCGGGACCCTTGGCCCACTTGGAGCCGGGGTGCGGGGCGAGGTAGGTGGAGACCAGCTCGTAGCCCGCGAACCAGTGCACGAGCTTGGGGCGGTCGATGCCGTCCCGGTACAGCTTCTCGATCTCGGCGCACAGCTGGTTGGTGACCTGCGGCGCGCGCTCCCAGTCGATGGTGAGCTTGTTGTCGGTCCAGCGGATGACGTCGTGCTTGTGCAGGTAGGCGAAGAGCAGCTGGCCGCCGACGCCGTCGTAGTTGCGCACGCGGTCACCGGTGAGCGGGAAGCGGAACATGCGGTCGAAGAGCACCGCGTACTGGACGTCACGGGCCTGCGGGACGCCGTCCGCCTGCAGCTTCACGGCCTCCTTGAAGGCGGTGAGGTCGCAGCGCAGCTCCTCCAGGCCGTACATCCAGAACGGCTGGCGCTGCTTGATCATGAACGGGTCGAACGGCAGGTCGCCGTGGCTGTGGGTGCGGTCGTGGACCATGTCCCACAGCACGAAGGCCTCCTCGCAGCGCTTCTGGTCGTGGACCATCGCGGCGATGTCCTCGGGCAGCTCCAGGCCGAGGATGTCGACGGCCGCGTCGGTGACCCGGCGGAAGCGGGCGGCCTCGCGGTCGCAGAAGATGCCACCCCAGGAGAATCGTTCCGGCGCCTCGCGCACGGCAATGGTCTCCGGGAAGAGCACGGCCGAGTTGGTGTCGTAGCCGGCCGTGAAGTCCTCGAACTTGATACCGCAGAAGAGCGGGTTGTCGTAGCGGGTGCGCTCCAGCTCGGCCAGCCAGTCCGGCCACACCATGCGCAGCACGACCGCCTCGAAGTTGCGGTCCAGGTTGCCGTTCTGCGTGTACATCGGGAAGACGACGAGGTGCTGCAGACCGTCCGCACGGCCCGCCGCGGGCTGGAACTCCAGCAGGGAGTCGAGGAAGTCCGGCACCTGGAAGCCGCCCTCGGCCCAGCGGCGCAGGTCCTTGACCAGGGCCTCGTGGTAGGCGACGTCGTGCGGAACCAGCGGGGAGAGCTGCCGGACCCCCGCGACGACACGCTCGACGGCCGCCTCGGCCTCGGCACGCTGCGGGGCGCCCTCGGCCTCGAAGTCGATCGATCCGTCCTTCGACTGCCATGGCCGGATCTGCTCCACGGCATCCTTGAGCTCGGGCCAGGCCGGGTGCTCAACAACCCTGGTCAGCGAAGGAACCTGTCCCTCGATACCCGCCTGCACAAGAATTTCCGTCATGTCCCATCCTCCACGGGAGAACCTCGCGTCAGGACACCGTATGCATACCCAGTTTCTCCCAGCAAGAGGCAGCTCGGGAAATTATTCTGCCGAGCCGCATGGTCACCGACATTTTTCCTGTCTATAGCCGTGACGACGGTCACTTTCGTCGCGAGCAGGGGAGATGAGTGACCTCTGAGTGACCGATCAGATCCAGCCGGTCAATACCGCCGGGGACTCGCCCACCCTCGGGTGACCGCACAGGCGCGTCCGAGCCAGCCGCCACCTGCGCCGCGCCCCGATCCGCCGCGCAGGTGCGGGTTCATCGCGGGAGCAGGCCATTAGGCTGCGACCTTGCCGCGCGGACACCGACGTCCCGTCGGGTTCGCGGGCGCCGAGCCGCCGTCGACGGAAGCGAGTTGAACCTTGAACTTCCTTACCATCGGTCACCGCGGGGTCATGGGTGTCGAGCCCGAGAACACCCTCCGTTCCTTCGTCGCCGCGCAGCAGGCCGGCCTCGACCTGATCGAACTCGATCTCCATCTGAGCAAGGACGGCGCCCTGGTCGTCATGCACGACGCGGAGGTGGACCGCACGACCGACGGCTCCGGCCCGATCGCCGAGAAGACCCTCGCGGAGCTGCGCGCCCTGGACGCGGGCCGCGGGGAGCGGGTGCCGGTCTTCGAGGAGGTCCTGGACGCGGTGAAGACACCCCTGCAGGCAGAGATCAAGGATGTGGCGGCGGCCAGGGCGCTCGCCGAGATCATGCACCGGCGGGACCTGGTCTCCCGGGTGGAGGTGTCATCGTTCCACGACGAGGCGGTCGCCGAGATCGCCCGGCTGGTGCCGGGCGTGCGCACCGCACTGATCGCGAGCCGCTACGGCACCGACGTCGTGGAGCGCGCCACCGAGGTGGGTGCCGGGACCCTCTGTCTCAACATCCGCCGGCTGACGCTGGAGGTCGTCGAACACGCGCGCGCGGCCGACCTGAGGATCATCGGCTGGGTGGTCAACACACAGGACCACCTGCGCATCGCCCGCGCCCTCCAGCTGGACGGGGCGACGACCGACTACCCGGAGATCAAGCGCACGGGCCGGTTCACCGCCTGACCCGGCGCGCGATCTCCCGGACGAACGTCACACCAGCGGCTTCACCAGCAGCTCGAACTGCAGGTCGTCGCGCTGCGGGATGCCGAAGCGCTCGTCGCCGTACGGGAAGGGCGTCATCTCTCCCGTGCGGCGGTAGCCGCGGCGCTCGTACCAGGCGATCAGGTCGTCACGGACCGAGATCACGGTCATGTGCATCTCGGTCACGCCCCAGGTCTGCCGGGCCAGCCGCTCCGCCTCCGTGATGACGACCTTGCCGAGGCCCGCACCCTGCAGCGTGGGGCTGACCGCGAACATGCCGAAGTAGGCGTGCCGGCCGCGGTGTTCGAGCTGGCAGCAGGCGACGATCCGGCCGTCCTGCTCGACGGTCAGAAGCCGGCTGTCCGGCGACTTGATGACCCCGAGCACACCCTCCGGGTCGGTCCGCTGACCCTCCAGGATGTCCGCCTCGGTGGTCCACCCGGCCCGGCTGGAGTCGCCCCGGTACGCCGACTCGATCAGCGCGACCAGCGCGTCGACGTCGGCGTCGGTGGCGTCTCGGAACGTCGGTCCGGTGGCGGTGGTGTCCATGGGGGCGGTGCTGTCCACGGGGGCGGTCTCCGATCTCGGGCGCGGCTGAGCCAGAGATGAGGGTAACTCTGCCACTAGAGTCCGGATGCATGGTGCACGTACTGAGCAGCCGGACCCTGCTGCGCCCCAGCGACCCCGAGCGGTCCCGCGCCTTCTACGGCGAGCAGTTGGGCCTGGCCGTCTACCGCGAGTTCGGCACGGGTCCGGAGCGCGGGACCGTCTACTTCCTCGGCGGCGGCTTCCTGGAGGTCTCCGGTCGCTCGCCGGCCCCGCCGTCGCCGGCGGTCCAGCTGTGGCTGCAGGTCGAGGACGTGACCGGCGCGCACGAGGAGCTGCTGGGCAAGGGCGTCGAGATCGTACGGCCGCCGGTGCGGGAGCCGTGGGGCCTGGTCGAGATGTGGATCGCCGACCCGGACGGAACAAGGATCGTCGTCGTCGAGGTACCCGAGGATCACCCCATGCGCTACCGCCCCGGCATCTGACGGCCTGCGGACGAGCGAAGCCGCTCTTGACGGCGAGACGTTTCCTCGAAGGCGCAGGCGCACAGCGCGATTTCACCGGTCACCGGAAATCTCCTCCGCTGCGGGGCTGTGTCGCACACCGGGTAACGGGCCCGTCAGGGCGCAGAATCGGAGAATGCAGGGCTTCTGCATCACCAGCCCCTCAGGCGGGGAGGTACACAGATGCCACAGACGACGCGTATCAAGCCCTACTTCGAACTGCGCATCGGCGGCTTCCGCGTCACTTCCGACCGGATTCCCGTGCGGGTCGTAACGCTCCTGTCCAGCGTAGTGACCGGCGCTGCCGCGTTCCTATGGAGACGCTGACCGGCCGGGACGGATTCCGACTTGTTCAGGCCCTGTTGCCCGCGGTGAGCAGGTGGCCGCTGATGCCGAGCAGCGACGGCTCCGACTCGGTCTGCCGCAGTGCGCGCAGGATCAGATCGCGGCGGGCGGGGTCGTCCAGCCGGTCGGAGAGGTCGCCCATCAGCCAGGCGGCCCCCTCCAGGCCGTACTGACCGTGCGGTGTCAGGCCGGCATCCGCGAACTCGGCCGGGACGTCGGCGGGCTCGTGGAAGTAGGCCGTCGTGAACAGGGACTTCGGTCCGCCGGTCGGTCGCATCCGGCCGTCACCGACCGCCGCCTCGATCTGCGGCCGGTGCTCGGGGTCGAAGTACAGCCCCGTGCTCAGGTTGTCGTGCAGGGCCGCGTACCGGTTGATCGTGGCGGCCACCACGAGGCCGCCGGGCCGCACCACCCGGCGGGCCTCGGCGAGTGCCCGGACCCGGTCCTCCCGCTCGGGCAGGTGGTAGAGGGGGCCGAGGAGCAGCACCACGTCCACGGACGCGTCCGGCACCGCCAGGGCCCGGGCGTCGCCGACGCGCGCGCTCACACCGGGCAGGCGGGCCGCGTGTGCGACGTGCAGCGGCACCGGGTCCACGAGTTCCACCGCGTGGCCGTCGGCGGCGAGCCACTGCGCGTGGACACCGCTGCCGCCTCCCACGTCCAGGACCCTGGCCGGAGCGGGCGGCAGGAGGCGGCGCAGGACGTCCTGGGTGCGCCAGAGCTCCAGACGTCCGGCGCCCGAGCGCAGCCTGCCGTCCTCCTGGTCCCGCTCGTAGTACTCCGCGATCTCCTCGGCGAGCGCGGGAGCCGCGGCTCCCGCTGCGTGATCCGTCTCCATCTCCTCAGCCTCGCGTCTCGTGCCGGGACCGGACAACCGATTTCCGCGTCGGCACACTCGACGGCTGCCGCCCGGGAGGGGCGAAGCGGTCTCCGGATGGCCGGTGCCCCTGGCCGCGACTAGCGTGCGAAAGGGAGCCCTCCTCGGTCTCTCGCACAGCGGGCCGGGGCGACCGGAAGGAGCTGTGATGAAGTTCGACAAGCCGGTGATCGGCGGCCCCTGCTGGACCGAGTTGGGGACCAGTGACCTCGAGAGGGCCAAGGGTTTCTACACGGAGCTGTTCGGCTGGCGGCCGGAGACGGATCCGCGGCAGGAGGCGGGCGGGTACACGGTGGCTCACCTGGGAGACGCCGCGATCGCCGCACTCACCCCGCTGTACCAGGAGTCCCAACCGGTCGCCTGGAACGTGTCGTTCGCGGTCACGGACGCCGACGACGCGGCACGGCGTGTGGAGGAGGCCGGCGGGACGGTGATCCTCGGCCCGACGGACGTCTTCGACGTGGGCCGGTTCGCGGTGGCCCTCGACCCGACGGGCGCGGCGTTCCAGCTGTGGCAGGCACGGGCCTTCGCCGGCGCCGGTCTGTTCAACTCGCCCGGCACGCTCGGGTGGGTGGAACTGGCGACCCGGGATACCGACCGGGCCCGGGACTTCTACACCACGGTGTTCGGCTGGAGCGTCAACGCCTCGGAGCGGTACACGCAGTGGGGCATCGACGGGGCTGACTTCGGCGGGATGGCCGACATGGGCGACCGGTTCCCGCCCGAGGTACCGCCGCACTGGCTGCCGTACTTCGCGGTGGACGACGTGGACGCGACGGCCCAGGTCGCCGAGCAGGCGAACGGCACCGTCGTCATGCCTGCCACGTCGGTCCCCGACGGCCCCCGGATCGCGGTGCTGCGGGATCCACAGGGAGCGGCGTTCGGCGTGTACGAGGCAGGCGAGGAGGGCTGAGCGGCGGTCGGCCTCGACGCGCGCGTCGCCGGCCAGGGGCTCTACGGGTCGAACCGCGGCACCGCGTGGAACAGGCGCTCAGGCCCCCGACGGGCCCAGCCGCCCCTCCAGGCCGCTGAGCAGGCCGGCGAGGAGTGTGGCCAGGTCGCCCTGGTCCTCGGGGGCGAGGACGGCCAGTACGGCGGTCTCGTACGAGAGTTGTTCGGGGAGGATGCCGTCGACCAGGTCGCGGCCGGCGTCGGTGAGACGGAGGTGGGCGACTCGGCGGTCGCGGGTGTCGCCGCGCCGCTCGACCAGGCCGCGTCCGGTCAGGTGCTTGAGCCGCTTGGTGACGGCGGCCCCGGAGGAGAAGGTCTCCCGGGCCAGTTCCCCCGGGGTCAGCTCGTGACCGGTGCGGCGCAGCGCGCCGAGCAGGTCGAACTCCGGGCGGCTGAGCCCGGCCCGGCGCAACGGGGCGTCCTCGGCCTGCTGGAGGAGAGCGGCACAGCGGTTGATGCGGCCGATGACCTCCATGGGCCCGGTGTCCAGCCCGGGGTGCACGGCCCGCCACTGCCGGACGACCGCGGCGACGGTGTCCCGCCGCGCCGGACCGGGTCCGGCCTCGCTCCCGTTCCCCGGCCGCCCCTCGCCCCGGGAATCCGCGTCCGGCTGCCTCCCCCCGGCCGTGCCGCCCCCGGCCCCCGCCTGTCCCCCGCCCGCTGCCTCCCCGGCCGGCGGTCGTCCGTTCGTCGGCGTCATGGCCGTACGTCCTCCGTTGTCCTGCCCGTGTCGTGGTCCAGGGGTGCGAGCCCCCGGTGTCGTGCCGTCGCGGCGAGCGTACGGTGTCCGGACTGTTCGGCGAGCACGACCCGCTCCGTGGGCAGGGCGCGCTGCCACCACTCGCCGGAGGCTGCGTCGGCCGTGGCGCGCAGGTCGGCCAGTGCGGCGGTAAGGTCGCGGCCGGCGGTCGTCAGGGCGCGGGGTTGCGGGTGCGGCTCGGCGAGCAGCCGGTCTGCGCGCTCGCGGGCGCGTTCGACCGTGGTCAGCGCGTGCTCGATGCGGTCACCGGCACGCCGGTTGGTGACGGCGACGGCAGCGACGAAGCCGACCAGCGCGCCGACGAGGGTGTCCGCGATCCGCTCGGTGATGAGGCGTCCGGGGTCCTGGCTGCGGGCGAACTCGGTGATGAGCAGGGCCATCGGCGTGACACACACGCTGCCGAGCCAGTAGTTGCGGCTGATCAGTGCCTCGGCGCCGAAGTTGAAGGCGAGGCAGAGCAGCACCAGGGCCGCGGGGTGCAGTTGGGCGAGCGGGGTGACCGCGGCGAAGACGAGGACGCCGACGAGGTTGCCGACGACGCGCTGGACGCCCCGGCTCCAGGTGAGGGTGACGTTGGCCTGGTAGAGGGAGGCCGCGGTGACCAGCGCCCAGTAGGGGCGCCCGACGCCGAGGGCGAGGGAGGCGTATCCGGCGAGGGCGCAGCCGGTCGCGGTGCGGACGGCGATGGGCGCGAGCGGGGCGAGCCGGTGCCGCAACGGCCGGCGCGGCAAGGCGAGTTCGGTGTCCACGCCGAGCAGTTCGCCGGTCGGGTCGTGGGGGGACCCGATCCCGGAGACGGGGCCTGCTCCCCGCAGGTCCCGGGCCCAGGCGCGCAGCCGTTCGGGGTCGGTGTCGGCGGGGGCGGCCAGGGCGACCTCGGCGCGGATCAGGAGCCGTTCGAGGGTGCGCCGGGTGCGGTCGGGGCGGGCGCCCGCGGCGAGCAGGGACTGCCAGGCAGCGTGGACGGCGGTGACACTCGCTGCGCGGGCCCGGGCGTGGCCCTCGGCCGTACCGCCCGTGGCGGCGTAGGCGGCGGCCGCGTCCAGGGCCTGGGCCGTGGCGCGCCGCTCGGGGCCGTGCGGGCGCAGCAGCCCGGGTGCCATGCCGACCAGCCAGGCCCAGGCGCCGGCGGCGAGAGCCAGCCCGGCATGGGCGGGGACCTGGCCGAGGCTCTGCGGTGCGAACAGGGAGGCGGAGCTGATGAAGGTGAGGACCACGTTGCCGGGCGGACCGATGCGGGTGGCGTCGCACACCGCCTTCTGCACGGCCGCCATGAGGGCCCCGACGGTGACCAGCACGACGGCGTCGGTGGTGAGCGACGCCGCGAGCAGGGCGACGGCAAGACCGCCGACCATGCCGAGCACCACCCGGGCGAGAGCCCGGGCCCTGGCGGCGTAGGGCCGGTTGTGGCCGTAGAGCGCGCACAGGGAGCCCGCCATGGTGTACATGGCGAGGTCGAGTCGGCCGAGCGCCAGCAGGGCCAGGTTGGGCGGGGCGACCGCGGCGACCGCGCTCAGCGCGGGCTTGAACCAGATGTCGGAGGGCCGCCCGAGGCGGAGCACGCCGGCAAGGGAGAGGCGGTGGCGGGTCGTACTGCTCATACAATCAATTTAGCATGTGTTTTACTAGTAAAAGATATCGCCCGCGGAATCGTGACCCGCTCCATCACCTGCTGTGCTCCGGCGAATGCTCCCCGTGTACATCCTTGCGCTCGTATGCGCCCCGCGTGCCGTGGGAATCGCATTCCTCGACCGACCGTCGAGCATGGAGGTGGGCGCGTGCACGGACCGGTGTCGGCCGCCTGGCTGCTGGTCGCGCTGTGCGCGGCGACCGGGGCGTACTGCCTGCTGCGGATGCGCAGCGGTGTCGAGGAGCAGCGCCGCTCGGCGGGCGGCGAGGCTCTCATGGGGTTCGGCATGGCCGCGATGGCCGTGCCCGCCGCGGTGTTCACCCCGCCGCGCTGGGCGTGGCCGCTGTACGCGGCCGTGTTCGGTGCGGCGGCGCTGCGCGCCCTGTGGGCCGCGCGCAGCGGCCCGCACCATCTGCACCATCTGGTGGGTACGGCGGCGATGGTCTACATGTCCCTCGTCATGGCGGCCTCACCCGCCTCGCCGGCCTCCCACCACCACCCGCACATCGGCGCCGGGGTACCTCTGGTGACGGGTGCGCTCCTGCTCTACTTCACCGGCTACGTGCTGCTGTCCGGCGCCCGCCTGGTGCCCGCCGCAGCCACGCCGGGCGGCACGAGGGCCGTGCGCTGGGGCGACCGTCCGGAGCTGGCCCGTGCGTGCCGGCTGTCGATGGGGATCGGGATGGTCGCGATGCTGCTGACCACGTGAACCGCCGGTCCTCCAGCGGCGGAAACGCAAACGTTGCCTGCGTCACTTCGGCACCAGCGACCGTACCCGTGAGCGGATCCGCGCTCATAGGGTGCTGCCCATGATGGTCCCCGTGGCACTGCTGCTGCTCGGCGCCGTGACCGCCGTCGTCGCCCCGCGCCTGCTCGTCCGGGCCGACTGGCGGGACCGTGAGCCGGTGGTCGCCCTGTGGGTGTGGCAGTGCGTGGTGGCGGCCGTACTGCTGTGCTGTGCGCTGTCGATGACGCTCAGTGCGGCCGCGGCCTGGAAGGCGGTGCGGGGGCATGTCTTCGGTACGGCCCCGCGCGCGGTGGTGGACGCGTACGCCCTCGGCACCGCCGGGCCGTGGGCGGCGACCGTCGCGGTGACGCTCGCCTGCGGCGGACTGTGGAGCCTCGCGATGCTGGTGCGCGAGGTCGTACGGGCCCGGGCGCGACGGCACCTGCGGCGGACCGAACTCCGCGTCCGGGCGCCGCTGTTGCCGGGTGAGGAGCCGGCGAGCGACCGGCTGGTGGTGCTGGAGGGCGAGCGTCCCGACGCGTGGTGGCTGCCGGGTACGGCACCCCGGCTCGTGGTCACGACGGCTGCCCTGCGCCGGCTGAAAGGGCGTCAGCTCGATGCCCTGCTCGCCCATGAGCAGGGCCACGACCGGGCCCGGCACGACTGGCTGCTGCACTCCTCGGCAGCGCTGGCGGGCGGCTTCCCGCAGGTGCCGGTGTTCGCCGCCTTCCGCGACGAGATGCACCGGCTGGTCGAGTTGGCCGCCGACGACACCGCCTCCCGGCGCTTCGGCCGGCTGACGACCGCGCTGGCCCTGGTCGAACTCAACGAGGACCGGGGCGTGTTCGGCCCCTCCCCCGCCCCGCACGCACACGTCCCGCAGCGCGTGCACCGTCTCCTGACTCCCCCGGACCGCCTCCCGGGCCCTGCACCGCCTGCGCCTGACGGCGGTGGCCACGCTGGTACCGGCGGTCCCGGTCCTGGTGGCGCTCGTGCCGGGGCTTCGGGCCCTGGGGTAGACGGGCGGGCGCGGACCTACGCCGGAGCCCCTGGCCCTCGTCCCGTCCCGTCGACGAAGACCGCCGCATGCGTCACCAGCCCGCAGGCTCTTCGCCCCGTCCGCCGGCCCACCGCACCGCGGCCGCCGTGCTCTCCGGCTGCTGCGTGCTGCTGCTGACGTTCGTCGCGACCCGGTGGCATCCGCTGCTCGGCCTGACCGGCGACGTCTCCCGCGCCAAGCACCGCCGGGCGGTGCGCGAACACGGTCTCACGCAGGTGTTCCGCGTCCCGACGGACTGGGTCCGGGACCCGCGGGCCATGCGCCTGGTGTGCGCGGCCGCCGCCGTCCGACGGCACTGTGACTGACGGTCACCGTCGCCCTGGCCACCGTCGTGCAGCAGTCGGTGAAGGCCGCTGTCGACCGGCCCCGTCCGGTCTGGCCGGATCCCGTCGACAGCGCGCACCACGCGGCGTTCCCGTCCGGGCACGCCATGACGGCCACCGTGGTCTACGGGCTCCTGCTGTGGCTGCTGCACCGCCACGGCGCGGGGCGTGTCCTGTGGCGCACGGCGGTGTCCGTGCCCGTCGTCCCGGTGGCCGGCGTCGGTCCGACCCGGGTGTGGCTGGGCGCCCACCGGCCTTGGGACGTCGTGGGCGGCCGGCTGTTCGGGGGGCTGGTGGTGGCCGTGGCCGTGGTGGTGTACGAGTGGCCGCGGGTCGCGCGACCGTCGCGCGGGTAGAGTCCGGCGCATGGCTGCCGTGCTCTTCGATTTCTCGGGAACCCTGTTCCGCGTCGAGTCCACCGAGTCCTGGCTGCGGGCCGTGCTGGCGGAGACCGGCCTGACGCTGTCCGAGCCCGAACTCGCCGACACCGCCAAGGCCTTGGAGGCGGCCGGTGCGCTGCCGGGCGGGGCGGACCCCGTCGAGGTGCCGGCGGACCTCGCCGGTCTGTGGGCGGTGCGGGACGAGAGCGCCGAGCTGCACCGGGCCGCCTACACCGGACTGTCGCGGTGTGTGCCGCTGCCCGCCCCGGGCCTGCACGACGCGTTGTACGAGCGGCACATGTCCCCCGCCGCCTGGTCGCCGTACCCCGACACCGCCGAGGTGCTGCGCACGCTGCGCGAGCGCGGCACCGGCGTGGGCGTGGTCAGCAACATCGGCTGGGACCTGCGCCCGGTCTTCCGCGCGCACGGGCTCGACGCGTACGTGGACGCGTACGTGCTGTCGTACGAGCACGGCGTGCAGAAGCCGGACCCGCGGCTCTTCTCGGCCGCCTGCGCGGCGCTGGACGTCGATCCGCGGCATGTGCTGATGGTCGGCGACAGCAGGGTGGCGGACGGCGGCGCCGCCGCGCTGGGCTGCCGTGTGCACTTCGTGGACCATCTGCCGGTGACACGGCGGCCCGACGCGCTGCTTGCAGTCCTGGATCTGGTGGACCGACCCGAATCCGCTCGGCGTCCCGGCGGACACACGCCGTCCGTCTGAGACGATCCCCCGCGTCGCCCCAGACGGACGGCAGCCCTGAACAGACATCGCACACGGCGGTGCCACCGCGTTGAGTATAGTTGGCTGGCAGCCAGTCAACGCAGGAGTTACAGGATGTCCCCGCGCAGCGCCTCGGTCAATGAAGAGTTGCGCCGCCGTTCCAGGGAGCGGCTGCTCCAGGCCGCCGTCGAGCTGGTCGACGAGCACGGCTTCGAGGCCACCACGCTGGCCGACATCGCGGACCGGGCGGGTTCGGCACGCGGACTGGTCTCGTACTACTTCCCCGGCAAGCGCCAGTTGGTGCAGTCCGCCGTGCACCGGCTGATGCACCGCACGCTGGAGGAGGCGCTGGAGCGGGAGCCGCACACCGACGACGGCCGCGAGCGGCTGGCCCGGGCCATCGACGCGATCCTGGGCCTCGCCCGCGACCGGCCGGTGCTCATGCGGCAGCACATGGCGGGGCTCCTCCAGGCCGAGGGCTTCGTGCAGTGCCCGGAGCAGCGGCGCCTTTCCGAGCTGCTGGGCGACACGGTCGCCCGGTACGGCTCCCAGGACGTCACGGCCGACTATCCCCTGCTGCGCGCCCTGCTGATGGGGGCGGTGTACGCGGCGCTGGTGCCAGGGGTGCCCATGCCCGTACCCGCACTGCGGGCCGAGCTGTTCCAGCGGTACGGGCTCGACTGGGAACTGGGCGTGCCCCCGGGGAGCGAGCCGGAAGCCGGGGCGGGCCGGACGCAGGACCTCTCACGGTTCTTCGCGACCGGGGAACGGGCCGAGTAGCGGCTCCCGCGGCCGACCTGTCGGCCGGTCTCCCCGGTCAGCGCCTTGCGTGACGAGGCGCCAGAAAGCCGGCGTCCCGCGCCTGGGCGATCAGCCTGAGGGAGCTCCGGCGGCTGTGCCCGGTCGCGCCCATCACCGCGAGGACCGGATCGACGCCGCTCTCCTGGGCCGCCCGGTACTCCCGGGCGATCAGCCGGCACCCCTCGACACCCCGCGGCCAGGCGGGGCGGGCGCGCCGCGGCCCCGCGTACGGAACGGCCTCCCGGCCTGGGCCTCCTTCCCGCTCCCCGACCCCGTCGTACGGCTTCCCCGGCTCCCCGCACGCCTCGGACAGCGGCCCCTCGATCCAGTCGGCGAGCACGGTCAGATCGGCCAGGGACAGCGCGGGCTGCGCCCTGACGTCCTCGACGCGGACGCACCCCTCGTCCACCACGGCCACGGCGTCCACCCGTGCGCCGTCCGGGAAGGCCAGCCGGACCTGGAACCAGGACGTGACGCTCCCGTGCTCCCGCACCTCCCACGCGGCCCGCACGGACACCGCGCCGTCCTCGGCGGGACGATCAGAAAGATTAAGAAGGGATGCTTCTAGCACACACGCAACGTAACCGCATCATCACACTCCATGAGAAGGGACACGCGTCGGGTCACTCTGCCGGCCTCTGCCGTTGCGGGCCCGGCGGTGCCATGCTGGAGCCGTCCGCACACCCTTCTCCTTCGGGCAAGGAGTTCCTCCGTGCTGCGTGTCGCCGTCGTCGGATCCGGGCCGAGCGGGTGCTACACCGCCCAGACCCTGGTCCAGCTGGATCCCGAGGTGCGCGTGGACGTACTGGACCGGCTGCCGTGCCCCTACGGGCTGGTGCGCTACGGCGTCGCCCCGGACCACGAGAAGATCAAGTCCCTGCAGGGCAACCTGCGCACCGTGCTGGAGCACGACCGGGTGCGCTTCCTCGGCGGGGTACGGGTGGGCGGGCCCGGCGGGCTGCCCGTGGCCCGGCTGCGGACGCTGTACCACGCGGTGGTGTACTGCGTGGGCGCCGCCGCCGACCGCCACCTCGGGATCCCCGGCGAGGAGTTGCCGGGGAGCTGGTCGGCGACCGAGTTCGTGTCCTGGTACAGCGCGCACCCGGACGCGACCGACGCGGGGTTCGTGCGCGGGGTACGGTCCGCGGTGGTCATCGGCGTGGGCAACGTGGCCGTGGACGTCACACGGATGCTGGTGCGGGGCGCCGGTGAGCTGCGGCCGACGGACATGCCGCAGGCAGCGCTGGACACGCTGACGGCGAGCGGGGTCGACGAGGTCCACATGGTCGGTCGGCGCGGTCCCTCACAGGCCCGCTTCACCACCAAGGAGCTGCGTGAGCTGGGCGCGCTGCCGGACACCGAAGTGAGCCTGGATCCTGCCGAGTTGGAGATGGACGCCGGATACGTCGACTCCGCCGCGCTGCCCGCCGTGCAGCGGCGCAACGTGGAGGCGCTGCGCGGCTGGGCGACGGCGCCGGCCCGGCAGGCGGCCCGCCGGATAAGGATGCGGTTCTTCCTGCGCCCCGTGGAACTGCTCGCGGACGGCGGCCGGGTGGGCGCCGTGCGCTTCGAGCGGACGGCGCCGGACGGGCGCGGCGGCGTCACGGGCACCGGACGGTACGAGGACGTGGCGGCCCAGTTGGTGCTGCGCTCGGTCGGCTATCGCGGAGTGCCGCTGGAGGGACTGCCGTTCGATGCCGCGAGCGGCACCGTGCCGCACGCGGAGGGCCGCGTTCTGCGCGACGGCGCCGTTTCCCCCGGCGAGTACGTCGCCGGCTGGATCAAGCGCGGCCCCACCGGTGTCATCGGCACCAACCGGCCGTGCGCCAAGGAGACCGCGACCTCCCTGCTCGCGGACGCACCCGCGCTCGCACGCCGGGAAGTGGCGCAGGACCCGCTCGATGCGCTGCGGGCCGCGGGTGTCGAACCGGTGCCGTGGGCGGGCTGGCAGGCGATCGAGCGCGCGGAGGCCGCACTGGGCGCGCGGCTCGGCCGGGGTGTGGTCAAGCTTTCCGACTGGGACGCGCTGCTGGGGGCCGCGCGGTCGGCCTAGGCACGGTCGGGACCGGCGGCTCCCGGAGGGCACGACACACACCGGCAACGCGATCGAAATCAACAAACTGTTCAAGGACCTTACGGTCTCGTGCTGTTCGGATGTCACTGCCCGCCCGCCGCTCTGGAGTCCCCATGGCCACGACCGCAGATGTGCACCCCGTCGACGAGATACCACCGGTACGCCGGCTCACGGCCTTCGGACTGCAGCACGTGCTCGCGATGTACGCGGGCGCCGTCGCGGTGCCGCTGATCGTGGGCGGCGCGATGAAACTGTCGGCCGCCGACCTGGCGTATCTGATCACCGCCGATCTGCTGGTGTCCGGCGTCGCGACGCTGATCCAGTGCGTCGGGTTCTGGCGGTTCGGGGTCCGGCTGCCGATCATGCAGGGCTGCACGTTCGCGGCCGTGTCGCCGATGGTGCTCATCGGGACCACGGGCGGCGGACTGCCCGCGATCTACGGCTCGGTGATCGTCGCGGGGCTCGCGATGGTGCTGCTGGCCCCGGTCTTCGGCCGGTTGCTGCGCTTCTTCCCGCCGCTGGTCACCGGCACGGTGATCCTGATCATCGGGGTCTCACTGCTGCCGGTCGCCGGCAACTGGGCCGCCGGCGGTGCCGGGGCGAAGGACTTCGGGGAACCGGGGAACCTGGCACTGGCGGCATTCGTGCTGGCCGTCGTGCTCGGCGTGCAGCGCTTCGCGCCGGAGTCCTTCGGCCGGATCGCCGTGCTGATCGGCATCGCGGTCGGCCTGGCGGTCGCCGTGCCGTTCGGGTTCACCGACTTCGGCGGGGTCGGGGACGCGGACTGGGTGGGGATCAGCACGCCGTTCCACTTCGGGATGCCGACGTTCAGGGCGTCCGCGATCGTGTCCATGCTGGTGGTGGCACTGGTGACCATGACGGAGACGACCGGTGACCTGATCGCGGTGGGCGAGATGACCGGCCGCCGGGTCGAGCCGCGCTCGCTGGCCGACGGCCTGCGCGCGGACGGCCTGTCGACCGTGCTCGGCGGGGTGTTCAACACCTTCCCGTACACGGCGTACGCCCAGAACGTGGGCCTGGTCGGGATGACCCGGGTGCGCAGCCGCTGGGTGGTCGCGGCGGCCGGCGGCATCCTCGTCCTGCTCGGCCTGCTGCCCAAACTGGGCGCGGTGGTCGCGGCCATCCCCGCGCCGGTGCTCGGCGGGGCCGGTCTGGTGATGTTCGGGACGGTCGCGGCGAGTGGGCTCAGGACACTGGCCGGCGTCGACTTCAAGGGCAACAACAACCTGACGGTGGTCGCCGTTTCGGTGGCGGTGGGCATGCTGCCGGTGGGTGTGCCCACGGTGTACGCGAAGTTCCCCGACTGGTTCCAGACGGTGATGAACAGCGGTATCAGCGCGGGCTGTCTGACGGCGATCGCCCTGAACCTGCTGTTCAACCACCTCCCTGTGAAGGCGGGTTCGGCTGGAGCGGGGGAGGTCGGTGCCGGAGTCGGCGACGAGAACGTCGCCTGAAAACAGCCGACTTGACGCCTCCGCAGTGAGCCCAGCGGCTAGACTCCCCCTGCACGGTCGGCCTCGCCGGCCGCGACGGGAATGGGTCCGGCGTCCCTTTCGGGCGTGCCCGCCGAGGTGTTCGGCGGTCCGTCAATCACGACAACTTCACACGCGGCCTGCACGCCGGCAGGGCCTCAGTTGATCACCGCCATTCGGGGTGGTCGACCTGAGACACCTGCCATCCTGCAAACGGCTCGCGCTCGGTTCGGCCATCCGCCATTCTCCGGAGGGGCCGAGCATGGAGTCACAGATCGTCCTGGGGATCCTGGGTACGGCGAGCGTCGCGTCGGTACTGGTCTACGTCCTGAAGGGACTCCTCGACCAGATCCCGGATCTCATCCGCTCCTGGCGCCGAGTCGTGCGCGAGGCCAGGACCCTTCGTCGCGGCGCTGCGGCCGGACCGGACGAGACCGGCGCGTCCCCCGCCGATCCCGGGAACCGGCGCACCCCGTCCTGACCGGACCCGGGGAACAGCGAACGGGCTCAGTGGTCCCCGCGCAGCCCCACCGAGGCGGCCAGTTCCTCCTCGTAACCCGCATAGGCCGAGCGCAGGGCCTCTCCCGGCCAGTCCGGCGGCAGGAGTGCGGGCGGCAGGACGGGGTCGGTGAGCAGGTGGCGTACGGCCGCGGCGAAGGTGGCGAGGCGGTCGGCCGGGTGGTGGGCGCCGGCCGCGCGGGCGAGCAGGGTGCGCGCGGCGGTGGCCCACGCGGCCAGCGGCCACAGACGGGCTGCCAGGTCGTGCGGGGAGCCGTCGGGGTGCGCGGTGTAGGACTCGGCCAGGCGCGCGAGGTCGTCGGGCAGGGGCCGGGCGAGGTTGGCCGGGCGCAGCCACACGCCCTCGCGGAGTTCGGCCAGGCGCAGGGCGCCCAGCCGGGCGCGCAGGTCGGCCCGCTCGGCGGGGCCGCGGCCGGTGGCCGTGATCACCACCATCTGCCAGTCACCGTTCCACGCGCGTGTGCGGGGATGGAGCGCCTCGTCCTGGCGGCGCTGGCGGGCCAGCAGCCGGTCGCTGAGCCCGTACACGCCGTCCGTGCGGCGCAGGTCCCCGGCGGCCACCATCCGGCTCAGCGCGGCCCGCAGCGTCGAGCCGCCGACGCCGAAGGGCTCCACCAACCGGACCAGGTCCTTGACCGGCAGCTCGGGGGGATGGGCGCCCAGCAGCAGGCTCAGCACCACCGACCGCGCGGACAGCGGCCGCAGACCGGCGGCCTCACCCGCCTCCGCCGACACGTTCATGCGCATGGGCACGTACTGTACGTGCGCCTCCTTGTTGCATCATTGCTACAGTCGCACGAAGAGTGCAACATGGCCGTATGGACTCGACACCCGTGCAGTCGCCGCCGCGGCACCACGCCACCCACGACGTCACCAACCAGGCCCCGCCCCTGGCTCCCTACGACGCTTCTGCCGACCGTGCCCTGCTGGAGGGGCTGCGCCGGGAGGGTGCCGAGTGGGCCGAGGACGGCATCCGGCGGCTGGGGCTGCAGGCCGGCAGCGAGGAGGCCCAGGAGTGGGGCGAGCAGGCGAACCGGCACGAGCCGGAGCTGCGCACCCACGACCGCTACGGCAACCGGATCGACGAGGTCGAGTTCCACCCCAGCTGGCACCACCTGATGCGGACCGCGGTCGCCGAGGGCCTGGCCGGTGCGCCATGGGCGGACGACCGGCCCGGTGCCCACGTGGCCCGCACGGCGGGCGGACTGGTGTGGGGGCACACGGAGGCCGGGCACGGCTGTCCGACGTCGATGACGTACGCGGCCGTCCCCGCGCTGCGCGCCCAGCCGGAGCTGGCCAAGGTGTACGAACCGCTGCTCACCGGCCGCGCGTACGACCCGGGGCTGCGCGTGCCCACCGAGAAGCCCGGACTGCTCGCCGGGATGGGCATGACCGAGAAGCAGGGCGGCTCGGACGTCCGCACGAACACCACCACGGCCACGCCCACGGGTGAGCCGGGCGTGTACACGCTGCGCGGCCACAAGTGGTTCACGTCGGCGCCGATGTGCGACGTGTTCCTGGTGCTGGCGCAGGCGCCGGGCGGCCTGTCCTGCTTCCTCGTGCCCCGGATCCTGCCGGACGGCAGCCGCAACACCTTCCGCATCCAGCGGCTGAAGGACAAGCTCGGCAACCGGTCCAACGCCTCCTCCGAGCCGGAGTTCGAACGGACGGTGGCCTGGCTGGTCGGACCCGAGGGGCGGGGCGTGAAGACCATCATCGAGATGGTCAACTGCACCCGTCTGGACTGTGTGATGTCCTCGGCGACCCTGATGCGCAAGACGCTCGTCGAGGCGGGTCACCACGCGCGCCACCGCAGCGCGTTCGGCGCCCGGCTGTTCGACCAGCCGCTGATGCGCAACGTGCTGGCCGACCTGGCGCTGGAGTCGGAGGCGGCGACGACGCTCACCCTGCGGCTCGCCGGTGCGGCGGACCGGGCGGTACGCGGGGACGCCGGCGAGCGCTCCTTCCGCCGGCTCGCCACCGCCGTCGGCAAGTACTGGGTCACCAAGCGGGGCCCGGCGTTCACCGCGGAGGCCCTGGAGTGCCTGGGCGGCAACGGGTACGTCGAGGAGTCGGGCATGCCCCGCCACTACCGGGAGGCTCCCCTGTTGTCGATCTGGGAGGGCTCGGGGAACGTCAACGCGCTCGACGTGCTGCGCGCCCTGGGTCGGGAACAGGACACGACCGAGGCCCTGTTCACCGAACTCGCCCTCGCGCGCGGGGCGGACGCCCGGCTGGATGCGGCCGTGGTCGGGCTCAAGGAGCAGTTGGCCGAAACCGACCAGGTGGGCGCACGCAGGCTGGTCGAGGGGATGGCGCTGGCCCTTCAGGCATCGCTGCTGGTCCGGCACGCCCCGCACGCCGTCGCGGACGCCTTCTGCGCCACCCGGCTGGGCGGCGACTGGGGGCACGCGTTCGGCACGCTGCCCGCCGGGACCGACCTGGACACGATCCTGGAGCGGGCCTTTCCCGGCCATGACTGATCCGGTCCCCGGGCGGCCGGGGCGGATCCCGCCCCGTGGCCGGTGACAGCCGACGGATCGCACACAGTCAGCGCGCGACTTCGCATCGTTGTCAGTGCCGTGGTGCAGACTCGATCAGGTGGTTCCGGCCTGGGGAGGACAACGTGTTCACGGGGATCGACGAGGTCGACTGGGCCTCGCTGCACCACGCGTACGGCAGCGCGGAGGACGTGCCCGGATGGTTACGGGGGCTGGCCTCCGCGGACGCCGCCGAGCGACAGACCGCGCTCGACGGCATGTACGGCACGGTGCACCACCAGGGGAACGTGTACGACTCGACGCTGGCCTGCGTTCCCTTCCTGTGCTCGCTCGCGGCCCGCGAGGCGGTGCCGGACCGGGGCTGCATCGTCGAACTGCTGGTCAGCATCGGGGCGGAGAGCGGGGACGCGCACGCGCGTGAGGCCGTGCGCGGGGGCTCCGAGGTGTTCGTGTCCCTCCTCGGTGACCCGGACCCGGGAGTGCGCCGGGCGGCGGCCGGTGCCGTCGTACGGTTCCCGGACGGCCCGGAGCGCGTCCTGGACCTGATACGGCAGCGGATCCCGGTCGAGCGGGACGGCAGGGTACTGCTCGCGCTCACCGAGGCCCTCGGCCTGTTCGTACGGCGGCATCCGGCGCACTCCACCGCCGCGCTGGACCTGTTGGCCACGCAGAGCGCCCCGCCCTACGAGCCCGGGCTGCGGCTCGCCGCGCTGGGCCAGCTCGCCCTGGGCGCCCCGGAGCTGCTCCCGGCCGACCTGGTGCCGACGGCGGTCGAGCTGCTGCGGGACAGGTCCGCGCGCCGCGCCCGGGTACCGGAGCCGTCCGGGAACGACACCCTCGTGGGCCGGATACGGCGACTGCGGCCCTCGGACGAGGAGGGCGCCCAGCTGCTGCGCACCCTGCACACCGCGCTCGGCGACCGGACCGCCGACCGGATCGCCCTGCTCACCGGGCAGTTGACCAGCCCGGACCCGATGGACCGGTGCAATGCCGTGTGCATGTCGGCTGCGCTGTTCCGCGGCTGGCGGGCGGACTGCGCCGGGCCGGTGGCCCTGATCGGTGCCCAACTGGACACGGAGCAGGACCGGTTGCGGGACGCGGCGGTCTCGGTCCTGGTGGAGCTGTACGGCCTGGCCACGCCCGCCGCGGACGATCTGTACGCCCTGGTGGCCGCCCGGCCCGACCTGTGGACACACCGCTGGGAGCGCGGCTCGCCCGCCCTCGGCGGACCGCTCAAGGCCCTGGTCCGGACCGGCGATCCACGGGCGGTCCCGGTTCTGGCCCAGGTGCTGGCCGGCCCGTTCGTGCCCGGCGGCCTGGGGCACGAGATCGCACATCTGGGGCCGGCCGCGACTCCCCTCGCCCCCGCGCTGCGACACCATCTGGCCCGTGTCCCCCTGGACTCCCCCGCCTCCGGCACACTGGCCACTTCGCTCCTGGCCGCGCTCAGAGCCGTGGGCGACCGGCATGCGGTGCCCGAGGTGCTGCGGCTCCTGTCCGCGGCGCCGGACGGGCTCGGGGCACGGGAGAGACTCGTCGGACCGGCCATCGAGACGCTGGACGCCCTCGGGGCGGCCGCACAGGCGGCACCCGTCCTGCGGGACCTGCTGCACACCCGGCACGCGGCCGCCGCCGCGGGCGCCCTGTGGTCGGCGGGGGATCCCGTCACAGCCGTACTGCCCGTCCTGCTGCGGGAGTTGACGCAGGGCGAGCCGGGGAGCCGCCGGCTCGCCGCCCGGCAGCTGGGCAGGCTGGGTCCGGCCGCCCGCACGGCCCTGCCTGAACTGCGCCGGACGGCCCGTTCGGCCCAGGTGTGGCAGCGGATGTCGGCCGCCCGCGCACTGTGGCACATCGGCCGGGACCCGGAACCCGTGCTGCCGGTGTTCCGGGCCGCGTGGTCGCAGAACCCCTACACGCGCGGCCCGATCGCCCAGTGCCTTGCGGCCATGGGCCCGGCGGCCGCACCGCTGAGGGACCTGGTGACCGCCGAACTGACCGACCCCCGGCGCCACACGGCCGGTGAGGGCGGGTACGGCAGCCAGCACATCGCCAAGGACGAGGCGTTGCTCAGGACCTGCGGGGAGGTACTGGCCGGGCTGTAGCCGCGCGCCGGAGCGCGCGGTCCGTCATGGCGCGGCGGCCGTCATGGCGCGAAGGCCGTCACGGGCGCAGGGGTACGTCACGGGCGCAGGTGGTCCGTCACGGGCGCAGGGGGTCCGTCACCATTTCATCCGGCTCCACTGCGGCCCCAGTCGGGCCCACTCCGCGTCCCAGCGGTCCATGCGGCGGCGCTCCAGGCGACCGCGCAGGACGCGGCCGCCGACGAAGGGGAGGGCGGCGGCACTCACGCCGACCAGGCCACCCATCAAGGTGGCCCGGAAGGCGGCCTCGGACGCGGTGGTGGGGCGGGTGACCAGGTGGCCCTGCGGGTCGGTCCACACGGTGACCGGGGACCCGGCCTTGCTGCCCGGCGCGACCCGGGCCTGGCCGGTGCGGGCCGAGCCGTCGCCGACGGTCCAGCGGACCTCGGCCCAGACCCGCTCTCCGCCGGTGCCCGCGGCGGTGGCCCTGCCGGGTGCCTGGGCGACGACGCGGGCGACGGCGGGCTGCCAGGCGGCGCGCTCCCGTGCCAGTCCGTGCTCCACCGAACGGGCCGCCGCGAGCCCGGCCAGCACCCCGGCCAGGACGGTCAGCAGCCAGACGGCGAGCACCATCCAGGCCTCCACCACGTCGGCCCGGCGCCGGAGCGGATTGCGCCGCCAGCGCCACAGCCACACCTCGGGACCACGCAACGCCTTCAAAGGCATCCTCCTCACGAGCGCACCGACAGGCCGGACCGACCTCCCATACGGGCAGGGCCGCCCCGTTGCTCACGACGAGCCGTCACGTCGACGGTCGCACGTGACACCCCCTTCGCGCAGGCGCATGCGACAACGCACCTTGCCGATCTCTACGACAGGCCGACGGCACCGTCGTGACCTGCGCGTACGCCCCGACCGGGGCCGACTGTCAGTGGCGGGGTGCAGACTGGCCGGTATCTGACGACTACCTGGACAAAGACGTCCCGGAGGTGATCGGCATGACCGAGGTCCTGCTCGCCGTGGGCACCCGCAAAGGCCTCTTCATCGGGCGGCGGCGCGGCGGCACCTGGGAGTTCGACGACAGCCCCTACTTCAACGCCCAGGCCGTCTACTCGGTCGCCATCGACGTCCGCGGCGGCACCCCGCGGCTGCTGGCGGGCGGCGACAGCGCGCACTGGGGCCCGTCGGTGTTCCACTCCGACGATCTGGGCCGCTCCTGGACCGAACCGGCGCGGCCGGCCGTCAAGTTCCCCAAGGACACCGGGGCTTCGCTGGAGCGGGTGTGGCAGCTGCACCCGGCCGCCGCCGAACCGGACGTGGTGTACGCGGGCACGGAACCGGCCGCGCTGTACCGCTCCGAGGACCGCGGGGAGAGCTTCGAGCTGGTGCGTCCCCTGTGGGAGCACCCGACCCGCTCCCGGTGGGTGCCGGGCGGCGGGGGTGAGGGCCTGCACACGGTGCTCACCGACGCGCGCGACCCGCGGGCGGTGACCGTCGCCGTCTCCACCGCCGGGGTGTTCCGTACCACGGACGGCGGGGCGAGCTGGGCGCCCGCCAACTCCGGTGTCTCCGCGGTGTTCCTGCCGGATCCGAACCCGGAGTTCGGCCAGTGCGTGCACAAGATCGCCAAGGACGCGCACGACCCGGACCGGCTGTACCTGCAGAACCACTGGGGTGTGTACCGCAGCGACGACGCGGGCGCGCGGTGGACCGACATCGGCGCGGGCCTGCCGTCGACGTTCGGGTTCGCGGTGGCCGCCCACCCGCACCGCGGCGACACCGCGTACGTCTTCCCGATCAACGCGGACGCCGACCGGGTACCCGCCGACCACCGCTGCCGGGTCTTCCGCACGGCCGACGCGGGCAAGAGCTGGGAGCCGCTGTCGCACGGGCTGCCGGCGGAGGACCACTACGGCACCGTGCTGCGCGACGCACTGTGGACGGACGACGCGGACCCGGCAGGGGTCTACTTCGGCAACCGCAACGGCGAGGTGTACGCCTCGGCCGACGACGGCGACAGCTGGCGGCAGCTCGCCTCCCATCTGCCGGACGTGCTGTGCGTGCGGGCGGCGGTGATCGACTGACGCGGCGGGCGGTGCCCGAGGGCCGCAGGAAGGGAGGCAGGGGCGGAAACGGTCATTCGAGCCGACGGTCCGATCATCCTCGGTCGGCCTCCGGTCGCAGCTTGATCGCCAACCGGTGTACGGCAGTAGGGTGACGCCCGTGGCACCACGACCCTTGCATGAAATCGTCGAACCGGGCTGGGCGAAGGCCCTCGAACCCGTCGCCGGACAGATCGCCGCGATGGGCGACTTCCTGCGTGCGGAGATCGCCGCGGGACGCACCTACCTCCCGGCCGGACCGAACGTACTGCGCGCCTTCCAGCAACCCTTCGACGACGTACGCGTCCTGATCGTCGGTCAGGACCCGTACCCGACACCGGGGCACGCGGTCGGCCTGTCGTTCTCGGTCGCGCCCGAGGTGCGTCCGCTGCCGCCGAGCCTGATCAACATCTTCCGCGAGCTGAACGCCGACCTGGGGCTGCCCCAGCCGTCGAACGGCGACCTCACCCCGTGGACACAGCAGGGCGTGCTGCTGCTCAACAGGGCGCTCACCACGGCACCGCGCAGCCCGGCCGCCCACCGCGGCAAGGGCTGGGAGGAGGTCACCGAGCAGGCGATCCGCGCCCTGGCGGCGCGCGGCAAGCCGCTGGTGTCCGTGCTGTGGGGACGTGACGCCCGGAACCTGCGTCCGCTGCTGGGCAGTCTGCCGGCCGTGGAGTCCGCGCATCCCTCGCCCATGTCGGCCGACCGCGGCTTCTTCGGGTCGCGTCCGTTCAGCCGGGCCAACGACCTGCTGATCCAGCAGGGCGGACAGCCGGTGGACTGGCGTCTGCCGTGACCGTCCCCGGTTATCTGGCGGTGGACTCCGGGGGCTCCGGTCTCCGGGTCGCCGTCGGCGTTCCGGGGCAGGCACCCTCGGCCCGGCGAGCGTCGGGCGAGCCCGTCCGTACCGGGGCGCGGGGCATCGACCCCGACCACCTGATGGGGCAACTCGTACCCCTCGCCCGCGCGTCGGCGGCGGAGGCCGGGGTGGACGAACTGGCCACGGCCGTGGTCGGCTCCGCCGGGTTCTCCTCTCTGGGCGACGCCCTGCGCGCCGAGCTGCCGGGCGCGCTCGCCCGGGAGCTCGGCGTACGGAACGTGGCGCTGGCCGCCGATGCCGTGACGGCCTACGTGGGCGCCCTCGGGCCGCGGCCGGGTGCCGTGGTGGCCGCGGGCACCGGCCTGATCGCGGTGGGCACCGATCTGACCCGCTGGCGGCGGGCGGACGGCTGGGGCCATCTGCTGGGCGACTGCGGCGGCGGGGCGTGGATCGGGCGGGCCGGGCTGGAGGCGGCGCTGCGCGCCCACGACGGCCGGGACGGCGGCTCCGCCCCGCTGCTGGCGTGCGCCGAGGAACAGTTCGGCCCGGTGCGGGGGCTGCCCGGCCGGCTCTACCCCCGTACCGACCGGCCCGCGCTGCTGGCCTCCTTCGCGCCCCAGGTGGCCGCCTGCGCCCCGCGCGACCCGGTGGCCGCCGGCATCCTGCGTGCGGCGGCCCGGAACATCGCCGAGTCCGCCGCCGCGGTGTGCCCGGCCTCCGGTACGCCCGAAATGGCGTTCACCGGCGGACTGCTCAAGATGGGCGACCCGCTCCTCGTACCCCTGCGGGAGGAGTTGGCCGCGAGACTGCCGCACGCCCGGCAGGTGCCGGCCGAGGGCGACCCGCTGCACGGCTGCGTACGGATCGCGAACGAGCTGGCGGCCGGGGGGCTCACACTGCCGGGTGAACCGTCCATGCTGTACGTGGTCCCTACAAAAGGGGATTGACCCCCTTCGTGGCACATCTGTCCGGCAAGTGCCCGGAACACGTGCCAAGGGTAGGTAACTCATCAGACAAAACCGGACGGATACCGCTCACCTGCACCCTCCCCGAACAAGGGAGCCCAAGAAGTTAGTAACATGCGGCGCCATGAGCTCCCCCACTGGGCCCGCGTCCGGCCTGCCAGTACGAATGCCGCGACCCCGCCAGCCCGGACGGCACCGCCGACCGGAACCGCTGGTGGCTCCCGAGGGCGCGCCCGCGTTCGTCCTCGCGGTGCCCGGCGCGCCCAGCGCCGCCGCGCGCAGCCTCGCCGAGGAGGTCGTGAGCATCGCCCGCTCCGAGCTGCCCGGCCTGGACGCCCGGATCGGATACCTGGACGGGGACGACACCGAGTTCCCGAGCCTGCGGGCCATGCTCGCGCACACCGCCGAGGAGCGCGCCGCCCGCTACGAGCAGGCCGTCGCCGCCGGCCTCGAGGTCAAGGAGCCCGACGGCCCGGTCGCGGTCGTCGTGCCGCTGCTGGCCGGTCCGGACAGCGCGCTGCTGCGCCAGGTCCGCCAGGCCGTGATGGACAGCCGGGTCGCCGCCGACCTGACCGACGCCCTCGGCCCGCACCCGCTGCTCGCCGAGGCGCTGCACGTGCGTCTGTCCGAGGCCGGTCTGGCCCGCGCCGACCGCGCCCGCCTGTTCACCGTGGCCACCGCCGCCGACGGCATCATCCTGGCCTCCGTGGGCGGCGAGGAGGCCGTGCAGGCGGCCGGGATCACCGGCATGCTGCTCGCCGCACGCCTGGCCGTGCCGGTGATGGCCGCGGCCCTGGACCAGGAGGGTTCGATCACCTCCGTCGCCGAGCAGCTGCGTTCCTCGGGCTCGCAGCAGCTGGCCCTGGCGCCGTACCTGATCGGCCCGGAGATCGACCCGGCGCTGCTGACGGCGGCCGCCGAGGAGGCGGGCTGCGCCACGGCCGAGCCGCTCGGCGCCTACCCGGCGATCGGCAAGCTCGCCCTCGCCAAGTACACGACCGCGCTGGGCATCGCCCCGCCGCAGCCGCAGGGCACGCCGGTCCGCTGACGCCGGACCCGGCACCCGTACGACACAGGGCCCGCTCCAGATCACTGGAGCGGGCCCTGCCCGTTGCCGCCCGGCCGCCCGGCTCCCGCCCCGGCCGCTCAGGCGAAGACGATGCAGGAGGCCGCGGCGACCGCGACGGAGCCGTCGTAGCGAGGCAGCCCGGTCCGCTCGTCGACGCCGAACCAGGTCACGTCTCCGGATCGCTCGTTGGCCGCGTAGAGGAAGCCGTCGCGCTCGGCCAGCGCGCGCGGCCAGTGTCCGCCGCAGGGCACCGTGCCGATCAGGCGGAGCCCGTCCCCCTGGACGGCCAGGACGGACAGGACGTCCTCGCCCCGGGTCGCGGTCCACACGAAGCGGCCGTCGGGCGAGACCACGATGCCCGAGGCGTAGGCGTCGCCCGCCGGGGCGCCCGGCAGGACCGGGACCTCGGTCAGCGGCTTCAGGGAGCCGGCGTCGGCGTCCCAGAGGCAGACCGTGACGGTGGGGGTCAGTTCGTTGACCACGTAGGCGTGCTCGCCGTCCGGATGGAAGGCCAGGTGGCGGGGGCCCGATCCGGGGCGCAGCGCGATCTCGCGGTGCAGCGTCGGGATGCCGTCCTCCAGGGTGCACACCCGGACCGAGTCCGTGCCGAGGTCGACGCTGACCGCCCACCTGCCGCTGGGGTCCGGCTGCACCTGGTGGGCGTGCGGGCCGCGCTGTCGCCGGTCGTGCGGGCCGGAGCCGGTGTGCTGGAGCACCCCCGAGAGCGCGGGCGCCAGGCTGCCGTCCGAGCGCACGGGTACGGCCGTGACGCTGCCGGAGCCGTAGTTGGCGGTCAGGACGTGCCCGGCGTGCAGGCTGAGATGGGTCGGTCCGCTGCCGTCCACCGGCACGGGCGGCCCCGCGGGCTCCGGCTTGTCACGGCCGACGCGGAACGCGGCGACGGCGCCGTCGGCGGTCTCGCTGACCGCGTAGAGCATGGTCCCGTCCGGCGACAGGGCCAGGTAGGAGGGGTCGGGCACGGCCCCGAGACGGCCGGTGACGGTCAGTGCCCCGCTGCCCGGGCGTACGTCCGCGGTGACCAGCCCGGGCCCGCCCGCCGCCGTGAACGACCCGATGAACGCCCTGTACCGCCTGCCGCCCTCTGCCACCGCTGTCCCCTCTCGGTCCGAGCCATTGCCGACGGTAGCAGTCGATCAGTGAAGGTCTAGACCAAACGGGTGACGCGGGAGTGTTCCTCCGGCGCCACGCGGGCCCCGACCAGCAGTGATCCCGACAAGGGCCCACAGAGGCGGCTCCAGTCCCTGCGGGTGGGCCGGGGCCGACCCGACCGGACTCCTGGCGGGCCAGGCACGTGCCGGAGCGGGCTCGACCGGGGCCCCCAGGGCCCCGTGGACGCCCTCGGGGCCACCGGCCGTGAATTCCCCCGACCGGGCCTCCGGACCAGCCGCAGGCCGCCGCAGAGGGGCTTGGACGAGCCCGTCCCCAGCCCCTCACCAGCGGTGATCCCGACGGAGCCGACAGAGCGCGCCCCAGACCGCACAGGAGAGCCAGGGCCACCGCAACCGCAGCCCCGACGGGCCGGTGCGCGCCGGAGCCTGCCCGACCGGGGCCCGGGAGCCCGGTGGACACCCTCAGAGCCCCCCCGCCATGACGACCGCACCCCCGAATCAGCCGCAAGGCCGCCCCGGAGGCGCGTCGTCGGCGTCCTGCCCTCAGGCCCCCACCAGCGGTGATCCGGATGGGGTCCGCAGGGGCTCGGCCAGGTCGGCCAGGGCGCGCTCCAGACCGTGCAGGTGGGCCAGGGCCGGCTCGGCCGGGGCATCGGCGGGGCGGTGGACGCGGTCGGAGCCGCCGGTGGTGAGCGCCTCGACCGCGGACTCCACGCGCCAGCAGGCGGTGGCCAGGCGGGCGTCGTGGGAGGCCTCGGGGTCGGCGGCGACGGCGACCAGGCCGCGGATCTCCCGGGCACAGTCGTCCAGGAGAGCGAGGACCCGGCGGGCGCGCCGCTTGCGGCCGAGCATCGGGTTCAGCGGGTGCACCAGCGGCGCGACCGAGAGCCGTACCCGGCCGAGCAGCTGCTCCAGCTCGGCCACGCGCGGCGCCGGGTCGGCCGTGGCCGAGCCCGCGAGGCGCGCGGCGGCCTCCGCGGTGCAGGCGTGGACGCAGCGCAGGGCGCGCTGGATCCAGGCGTCGGTGGTGGCGTGGGTGGTGACGGGCAGCACGAACAGCACGGCCAGCACCGCGCCGAGGGCGCCGACGCCGGTCTCGGTGAGACGCAGCGCCAGCAGACCCGGGCCGAGGACACCGAGCAGGCCGTAGAGCAGCTCGGCGAGCAGGGTCACCCAGAGCATCATCCAGGTGTACGAGACGGCGGCCGTGTAGAAGATGCCGAAGACGGCGACCGCCACGAGGACGGCCGTCGGGACCGGCGCACCGTCCACGGGTACGGCGACGAGGAAGCCCAGACCGATGCCGATGACCGTGCCGAGGACCCGCCGGAAGCCGCGTACCAGCGTCTCGCCGCGCGAGGCGGTGTTGACGAAGACCCACCAGGTGGCGCCTACGGCCCAGTACCAGCGCTGCCCGGACACCAACTGCCCCACGACCAGCGCGAACCCGGCGCCGGCGACCGCCTGGACCGCCTGCCGCGTGGTCACGCGGGCCAGCCCGGACCCGGCCGCCGGCACGGGTACGACGGCCGGGGGAAGCCGGCGCTCGTAGCACCACAGGCCGAAGCGCACGGCGGCCGCGCTGAGCACGGACAGCAGGACGGCCGCGTACAGCTCGGGCAGCCGGCCGGGCGTGGCGTGCAGGAACTGGGCCACGAAGAAGGTCATGAAGGCGAACACGCCGAGGCTGTGCCCGCGCGGGCCCCAGCGGCGGGCGTACACGCCCACACCGACGACGGCGAGGAAGGTCAGGTCCCGCGCCACGGGGTGGTCGTGCAGTTCGGCCGCGGCGGCGAGTACGGGCACGCCGACGACGGGCAGCAGCGCGGTGGTGACGGCCTGCCCGCGCACGGTGGCGTCGGTGACGGTGAACAGGGCGAGCAGCGCGGCGAGACCGCCGGTGACCGCGCCGACGAGCGAGTGCCCGGCCAGCCCGCACACGACGACGGCCAGCCCGATGCCGAGGACGGCCCGCGCGGCGAAACGCAACCGCGCCCGCCCCGGGTCCGGAGCCACGAACACCCTCTTCAGCACTGACGCCCTCCCTCGGGAAACACCTGGAACGCCGGGAACACCGGCATACAAAAGGCGCCGCGGGGATCCGCAGCGCCATCGACGTGTCCATGAGAGCATCGCGGGGGTCGATGGCTCAAGTGTCGACTGAATCACTGGACCATTGGCCCAGCATCCTGCGCGCACGATCGTCCGGCTGAATACCAACGGACCAGGTCGGGCGGCACACCGGGGCGCCGACCGGCTGAGCCATTGGTACAGTCGTAGATCATGACCGTGGACGCACTCGACACCCGCATCCTGCGGCTGCTCCTGGAGCAGCCGCGCACCAGCGTGCGCGAGTACGCCCGCGTCCTCGGTGTCGCCCGTGGCACGCTCCAGGCCCGCCTGGACCGTATGGAACGGGACGGCGTGATCACCGGTACGGGCCCTTCGCTCTCCCCCGCCGCCCTCGGCCACCCGGTGCTGGCTTTCGTGCACATCGAGGTCACCCAGGGGCATCTGGACGACGTCGGGGACGCGCTGGCCGCCGTGCCGGAGATCGTCGAGGCGTTCTCGATCACGGGCGGCGGGGATCTGCTGGCCCGGGTGGTGGGTCGGGACAACGCGCATCTGGAGGACGTGATCCAGAAGCTGATCAGCCTGCCTGGCGTGGTGCGCACCCGTACCGAGGTGGCCCTGCGCGAGCGGGTGCCGTACCGGCTGCTGCCCCTGGTGGAGTCGGTCGGGCGGGCGGCCCGCGCCTGACGCTTGGCATGCTGGACCGCATGAGCAAGCTCGGCGCGCTTTCGGTCATCTTCGATCTCGACGGAACGCTGGTGGACAGCGAGCCGAACTACTACGAGGCGACCCGGCAGACCCTGGCCGAGCACGGCGTCCCCGGCTTCACCTGGGCGGAGCACGAGAACTACGTCGGGATCAGCACCCTGGAGACGGTCGCGGTCCTGCGGGAGCGCTACGGCCTGCACGCCACGGTGGACGAGCTGTTCCACGCGACGAACCGGCGTTATCTGGAGCTGGCCCGGGCCGGCACGCACGCCTACCCCGAGATGCGGAAGTTCGTGGAGCTGCTGGCGGCCGAGGCCGTTCCGACGGCGGTGGCCTCCGGCTCCTCCCCCGAGGCCATCGAGGCCATCCTCGCGGGGACCGGTCTGGACGCCTTCCTGCGCATCGCGGTCTCGGCCGACGAGGTGGCCCACGGCAAGCCCGCCCCCGACGTCTTCCTCGAAGCGGCCCGGCGGCTCGGGGCGGACCCGGTCGACTGCGTGGTCCTGGAGGACGCGGCACCGGGCGCGACCGCCGCGCACGCGGCCGGGATGCGCTGCATCGCCGTCCCGTACGTGGCCGCACAGGCCGGCGCTCCCGAGTTCGCCACGGCCGCGCTGCTGCTGCGGGGCGGCCAGACGGAGTTCACGGCACAGTCGGCGTACACCTGGCTGGCCGATTCGGTCACCTCCGGCTGAGCAACTCCCCCACGGACAATGGGAATCGAGGAGCACGTGACCCCGCCCCTCTCACGACGCACCCTCCTCCGGGCGACCGCACTCACCGCCACGGCGACCGGTCCGACCGTGGCCCCCGCCGGTGCGGCGGCCGCCGCCGAGCCACCCGGGTGGCAGGTGAGGCCGTTCGGGCTGGGTGACGTGGCGCTCGGCCGCGGTCCCTTCGCCGACAAGCGCGCCCTGACGCCCGACCACGCCCGCGGCCACGACGTGAACCGGCTGTTCCATCCAGGTCTTCCGCGCCAACGCGGGCCTGTCCACGCGCGGTGCGATCGCGCCCGGCGGCTGGGAGGGGAGCAGGTACGGGGCTCCTGCCCCCCGGGGGGTCTTCGGCGGCCTCGACGCCGGCGTGGCGAACCTCGCCCGGTCCGACGGCACCACCCTGCCGGACGAGATGTGGGCGGCGGCCGTGCGTAGGGCGCGGAAGGCGTCGTACACGCCCTGACGGTTCCGGCACGCGCGACAGCGTGGCGGCGCGAGGCTCCGACGCGCGCGGAAGCGCTCCTTCCGTGCGTTGGGCGGGGTGGCTGCTTAGCGTGACCCCATGACCACAGAACAGGCCCGGCCCGCCCCCGACGACCGGCGGTGGAAGGCGCTCGGGGTCTGTCTGACGGCGGGGTTCATCTCGCTGCTCGACACCTCGATCGTGAACGTGGCGCTGCCCTCGATGGAGCACGGGCTCGGCGCTTCCGAGGCCGCCCAGTCCTGGGTGGTGTCCGGGTACGCCCTCACCTTCGGGCTCGCGCTCGTCCCGGCGGGCCGGCTGGGCGACATCCGCGGGCGGCGGCAGGCCTTCCTGTTCGGGCTCGCCGTGTTCACGCTCGCCTCGGCGGCGTGCGGGCTCGCGCCCGGCGCCTCCTGGCTGGTGCTGTTCCGGCTGGTCCAGGGCACGGCGGCGGGCATGGTCGCACCACAGACCTCGGGGCTGATCCAGCAGATGTTCCAGGGCGCCGAGCGGGCCAAGGCCTTCGGACTGCTCGGCAGCGTCATCGGGGTCTCGACGGCGGTGGGCCCGCTGGCGGGCGGTCTGCTGATCAACGCCGTCGGCACGGACGACGGCTGGCGCTGGGTGTTCTTCGTCAACCTGCCCATCGGGATCGCCGCGTTCGCCGCGGGGCTGCGGCTGCTTCCCCGGTTCCCCGCCCTGTCGGACAAGCGGGAGGAGTTCGACCTGTTCGGGGTGCTGCTCCTCGGCTCGGGCGTGCTCGCGCTCATGCTGCCCCTGGTGCAGGAGCAGCAGTGGACCGGGCGGCTGAAGTGGGCGCTGATGCCGGTGGCCGCGCTGCTGCTGGCCGCGTTCTGGGCGTGGGAGCGACGCGAGGGACGACACGGGCGGGCGCCCCTGGTCGACCTGAACCTGTTCTCCCTGCGGTCCTTCACGCTCGGCGCGCTGATCAGCCTGATCTACTTCGCGGGCTTCACCACGGTCTTCTTCGTCTACACGCTGTTCCTGCAGAACACGGTCGGATACAGCGCGCTGACGGCGGGGCTCACGGTGCTGCCCTTCGCCGTCGCCTCCGCGATCGGGGCCGCCCTCGGTGGCCGACTCGTGGTGCGCCACGGCCGCAAACTCGTCGTCGTCGGTCTGAGCGGGGTCGCGGCGGGGCTGCTCGGGGTGGTCGTGGCGGTGCAGCTGGTGCCCGGGCAGGCCGTGGGATGGGCCTCGGCGCTGCCGCTGTTCATCGGGGGCATCAGCTCGGGCCTGGCGGTCTCCCCGAACACCACACTCACGCTGACCCGGGTCCCCGTGCACCGTGCCGGTGCGGCCGGCGGGGTGCTGCAGACCGGACAGCGCGTGGGCTCGGCCGCCGGGATCGCCGTGGTCGGCGCGGTGTACTTCGCGCACCTGGCCAACCACGAGCGCTCCGTCACGGCGATTCAGCTCGGGCTGCTCACCGCCGTGGGGATCATCATGATCGCGCTGGTACTGGCGGTGGCTGACCTGCGGGAGCGGCGAGTGCATCCCGAGTCGGAGACCGCGGGCGGGACGGTGCGGCGGGGCTCCGAGGAGGGCGGGGCGGAGGAACCGGTCCGGAGCGGGTCCTGAAGAGTCACGGCCTCCGGCGGGGATCCTGAAGGGTCACGATCTCCGGCGGGGATCCTGAAGGGTCACGGCCTCCGGAGCGGATCGTGAGAGGTCACGACTTCCGGCGTGGCTTGCCCCGCTTGGCCGCCGGCTTGGCGCCTCCGGAGCCCGTGCGGCCCCGCGCGCCACGGCTCGCGGGCTTGCCGCCCGTCGACTTCGCGGCCGCCTGCCTCTGCCGGGTGCCGGTCTGCTCCGGGCGCTTCCGCTTCTGATCCGCCTCGTCCTTCGCCGGCGTACGACCGCGCGTGCTGTTGACGGTCCGGCCGCGGACGATGCCGATGAAGTCCTCCACCAGGTCGGTGGTCGCCTCCTCCGGCCAGGACAGGGCGACGCTCGACCGGGGTGCGTCGACGACCGGGCGGTAGGTGAGGTCCCTGCGGTGGTGGAGGCGGGCGAGGGACTGCGGGACGATCAGGAGGCCCACTCCCGCCGCCACCAGCTCGATGGCGCCCTCCGTCGTCGCGGGGCGTTCGAAGGCGGGCTCGCCGGGCGGGCTGTCCCAGTCGAAGACGTCGTCCAGGGGGTGGAAGAGCACCTCGTCGGCGAGGTCGGCCAGGCTCACCTCGTCCGCCGCCGTGATCAGGTGGTCCTTGGGGACCACGACCACCGTGGTCTCGGTGTAGAGGGGGATCGCGCTGAAGAACGTACGGTCGACCGGCAGCCGTACGAGGCCCGCGTCGGCCTCGCCCGCCCGCAGCACGTCCGCCGCCTCGGTGCTGGGCACCGCGACCAGGGTGAGCGGGACGCCGGGCAGGCGCTCGTTCCAGATCCGCACCCACTTGGCGGGCGTCGCTCCGGGGACGTACGCGAGCCGGAACGACGGTGTTTCCTCCGAGCCTGTCACCAGGCCAGGTTACCGGCCGTGGTCGGCCGTCCGGCACGCGGCCGATACCCTTGGCCTCATGAGTTCGCAGCAGAGCACCCAGACGATGAAGCCCGCGACCGCGGCGAAGAAGCTGGGTGTGTACCTCCCCGCCACCCCCGCCGAGTTCCAGGAGGGTGTGGTCTCGCGCGCCGAGCTGAACGAGCTGCAGGCCAACCCGCCGGAGTGGCTGCGTGTACTGCGGGAGAACGGCCCGCACCCGCGCCCGGTGGTCGCCGCGAAGCTCGGCGTGTCCATCGCGGGCCTCGCCCGCGGCGGGGTCACAGAGGCGCTGACCACCGAGCAGATCGAGGCGCTCAAGGAAGAGCGGCCCGAGTGGCTGGACAAGGAGCGCGCCACCCAGGCCGAGGTCCGCAAGGAAACCGTGCGGATCAAGAAGCTGCACAAGGAGCAGCAGGAGAAGGGCGCCGAGCGGCGCTGACGCCCGGCGTAGGCCGTGTCGGTGAACTCGACGTGGTCGCCGACGTCCAGGTCGAGCTTGTCGTCGAGGCCGAGGGTCGCCAACTGCACCCAGGTGCCGTCCAGTTCGTCGACCGGGAAGACCACGGAGCCGTTCTCCCTCGACCACTTGAAGGTGGCGTCATTCGCGTCGCCGCCCGCGTGGACCTCGACCCGGTACAGCTCGTTCTCCGGGCCCCGGTAGCGGGCGTCGGGCCGGACCAGGCAGGGGTCCTCGTCGGCGTGCTCGGGCCGCTCGCTGCGGGCGGCGAGCCTCGCGGAGGGCTCCGCCTGGGCCTTCGTCCACTTCTCGAACGCGTCACGCACGGCCTGGGCGGACGGTTCGCCGCCCTCGATGTCGAGCGCGGACAGGGACAGCGGCAGCACCTGCCAGACCACCTTGGCGCGGACGGCGGTGTCGGGCAGCGCGGCGCCGAGGGCGACCTCGCGCAGCGCCGGGTCCTCGGCCGCGGAGACCGCCCGCTCCCACACCTTCAGGTAGACGACGAAGGGCGACTGGGCGGGCGAGGGCAGCCGGTCGACGGGGTTCTCCGGGTCGCGGAAGCCGTCGGGCTGGTTCCAGTAGTCCCAGTGGGCGTCGGTCCCGGGAGCCGGCTGCTCCTTGTCGTCCTCGTCCGGTACGGGGATGCCGGGCGGTCGGCGTCGCACAGGATGCCGTCGACGTAGTAGCGGCCGCCGTGGATGAGCAGGGTGTCGATGTCGAGCCCGGACGACCGCGGCCACCCGGGAGGCAGCGCCCCGCCCGCCCGGCACGCGGATCCGGGGTCCCCGAATCCTCCTCGACTCGTACACGGTCCACGGTGGCCGGTTCCGTCGGGATGCGTGCCTCCCGGGCGGCGGACGGCGTTGTCAGTGGCCTCCCCTAGAGTTCCCGTCACTTGATCACTGCGCATGCGGGGAGGCATGTATGGGGTGGGTTGCGGCCGGCGACTATGAGGTCGCTCTCGACGGCGGGAAAGTGGTGTGCCGCAATGCGGCCGGGCGCCGGCTGAAGTCCGTGCCCGCCAAACTCGGTGACGATCCGGCGGTCGTGGGGCTGAGGCAGCTCGCCGAGTGGCTGGAGCGGCACGAGCGGCAGTGCCTGGCCGACGTCGAGCGGTGGATGGTCCGCTCGCTTCCGGTGCCGTTCGCCGTCATCGCCCGCGTGTGGCCGGACCCCGCCTGGCAGGCCGCGCTGCGCGACGTGGTCGTGACCGGGGACGACGGACAGGTCGCCGGTTTCCTGCGGGACGCCGACCCCGAGCGCGGCCTGGGTCTCGTCGACCTCGACGGCGACACCGTCCGTATCTCCCCCGAACTCGTCCGCATCCCTCACCCGGTCCTCCTGGACGACCTGGAGGAACTGCGCGAGTTCGCCGTCGAACTGGGCGTCGAGCAGCGGGCGGGACAGCTCTTCCGCGAGGTCTGGCAGCGCCCGGCCGGCGTGGACGCCGAGGGCACCCAGGTGGAGGAGTACGCGGGCGGCTCGTACAAGGAACTGCGCTTCCTGCACGGCAGGGTCACCCAGCTCGGATACCGGGTGCGCGGCGGACACGCCGTGTGCTCGGTCCTGGAGGGCGGCCGCGGCACCGAGGCCCGTGTCTGGGTCGGCGACTACGACGGCTACGAGGAGACCGAGACCGGGTCGCTGGTGTGGTCCGACCCCGCCGGGCGCGTGCTGAAGCTCGGTCAGGTCGGACCGGTCGCCTGGTCGGAGGGCATGCGCATGGCGGCGGCGCTGTACGCCGGGCGGGACATCCAGGACGAGGAGCAGGCGGCATGACGGTCATCACCGGGTACGACGAGACCACCACGGCCACGCTGCTGGACGCCGGCGCCGTACTGCCCCCGGGCAGCACCGCGCGCGAGGACGCCGACGGCCTCACCGTCCGCACCTACACACACCCCGCCCTGGACGGCCGTCAGGTGGTCCGCCTGGTGCCGGGCACCCTCGGCGAGGCCGAGGACCTGGCGCTGGAGTTCCTGGGCCTCGCCCGCGAGCCGGACGTGCCCGAGGTCGGGCAGGTACGCAAGGAGACGCTGGGCTTCCCGGCCTGGGCGCTGGTGAACGACCCGGCCAACGGGCACCACGCGCTCGCCCTGGTCAAGGACGTCGAGCGGCTCGCCCGGCAGGCCAAGTCCCGCCCCGGCACCGCCAAGGAGGGCTTCGAGGCGCTCGGCGAGCAGCTCGGCCGCGCCGTGCCGCACTTCCTGCCGACCTTCTACGAGCAGGCCGCACGGGCCTTCCTGCAGCACGAGAACACCACCTACGCGGCCGCCTTCTTCGGCAAGGCCCGCGAGGCCGAGCGGGTGCACGCGCTCGCCGTGGACGAGGAGCGGCAGCGGGCCGTCTTCCTGGAGTTCGCCTTCGCCGGAGCGCTGACCGTCAAGGCCCTCAAGGAGCACGTGAAGGACCTCGCCCGGCGCCTCGACCCGGCCGCCGCGTGGGCGCAGTTCCGGCAGCTGACGGTCGAGCGCTGCGCGGCCGGCATGCCGCCGTACGCCTCGCTGCCGCAGGACGCACGCGGGCTGATCAGGGCGGCGGGCCTGGACCGGGCGACCGAGGAGTGCGCCCTGGTCGCCGACCTGCTGGCCTCCCCCGCCGCCGTCCGGGCGCCCGCGTCCTTCTGGAACTCCTTCCGCACGGTCCTGCCGGTCCTCGCGGAGCGGCAGCCGGCCGTGCGGGCGCGCCTGCTGGAGATCATGCCGGCCGGACTGGGCCGGGAGGTCCAGGACGACGAGTTCTGGCTGACGCTGCTCGCCGAGTGCGGGGCCGAGCGGCTGCTGACCGAGCAGGCGGCGGCCGAGGAGTACGGGGTCGATCCCGCGGACTGGCTGAGCCGCTGGGCGCTCTTCCGCAAGCACGGCGGGTCCTGGTCGCGCCGCTCCCCGGGCACGCTGGCCCTCGTCGAGCGGATGGCTGCGGGGCTGCGTGCCGCCGGGCGGCCGGTCGACCTGTTCACCGGCCGCTGGCACGCGGGCGCCGACCTCGACCTGCTGGACCTGTGCGTGGCCGAGGGCGTCCCGCTCACCGTGCCCGGCCCCGACGTGAACGTGTACCTGGCGCTCACCGACTGGCTGAAGGACACCCGGGCCGGCCGCCGGGACCTGGTGGCCGTCGCGGCCGACCCGCGCCTGCGGCGCCTGCTGCACCAGGCCGTCGAGCCGGTGGGCAAGGACTCCCGCAGTTCCGGCCTGCTGAAGACGGCCGCCGCCCATCCCGTGCTGTCCGTGGTGCTGCGCGAGTGGCTGGACGAGGCCGCCGGGGAGTTCACGCGCGCGGTGGGCCTGCCCCGCGCCCGTGCCGCGCTCGACCGGCTGCGCCCCTTCCGCACGGTCGCCTCCGAGGCCGGTCCCGACGCCGTCGCCCGCGTCGCCGGACACGAGGTGGCGCCGCTGCTCGGCCGCACCCTGCGCGCCGGGATCCTGGACGAACTGGGCTGGGCCGCCCTGGACGAGGCGCTGGAGCTGCTCGACGCCGAGACCAGGAAGGACAAGGACAGCACGCTGACGCTGCACGAGGCGTGGCCCGCACTGATCGTGGTGCGCGGGCACAAGGCGATCGTGGTCGGCCCGGACGGGATCCTCCTCGAACACGACCTGCGGCTGCCCCAGGAGCTGGACCGCTGGCAGCGCCCCCGGTTCCGGTACGTGGACGGGGAGCTGCTGGTGATGTGGCGGCAGGGCCGCACGCAGCACGGCTACTGGTCCGCCCGCCCCACCGAGGTGGTGGAGCTGGGCGGCGAACAGCTCTCGTCCTGGTGGTCGGGCAACGAGACGGACACCGCCTCCGTCCCGCTGCCGGACGGCGGCCGCGCGACCGGCGGCCGCACCCTGCACGCGGGCGACACGGTCCTGCCCCCGAGCCGCGCCGTCATCGCCGACGGCACCACGTACTGGCGTCAGGGCAGGCAGGGCCTGGAGACCGTCTGGCTCGAGTACGACCCGGCCACCGGCACGCACGGCCGCGCCTCCCTGCCCGCACTGCTGCGCGCCGGGATCCGGGACGAGACGTCCCTGCTGCCCGGTTTCTGCGAGGTGCTGCCGCTCCGACCGGGGCTGGAGGACAGCCCGTTCGGCACCGACGGGACGGTGCTCGGCCGGTGGGTGCGCGCGGAGGGCAAGGGCGCCGACGCCCGCAGGACCGCCGGTACGCCCGACGGGCGCACGGTCTCCATGCCCGCGTCCTACGGCGGTCGGACCGGCTCGGCGCCGCTCGGCGCCCTGCGGCTGCCCGGCGGGGCCGAGCCCGTGGCCGCGCAGATGATCCGGCAGGTCGGCCTGTTCGCCTCCGACGACACCTCCGCGGACGGCGAACTGGGCCGGGTGACGCCGAACGAGCGCGGCAGCGAGTTCGCCGCCGGAACCCGGCTGGTGCCGCCCCTGCCCTTCTGGCATGCGCTGCGCCCCCGTGACGAGCAGGGCTCGGCCGTGCTGCGCGCCCTGACCGACGAACGGGCGGCCGAGCTGCTGCGGGTCACGGCGCTGGCGCTGGAAGGGCGGCGGCAGGCGCTGGAGCGGGCCGGATCGGACGAGGCCGCCAGGGCCGCCGTGCCGTCCGCGGACCACGTCGCCCTCGGAGCCGTCGCCCTCGCCCTGCCCGGCTGCACCGACGGCCGGCTGCTCACGGGTGTCACCTCCCTGGTGCGGGTGACGCTGCGCCTCACCGATGCGGCCACCACGTTCGCGAATCCGCCCCAGGAGCGGCCGCAGAAGGCCGCCGGGGACGAGGAGATGTTCGCCGACTACCGGCCCCGGCACGGCGACGACCGCACCCTGAACAACGCGCTGTCCGGGGTGGTCGGCCTGCACGGCGGGTGGTACGGGGAGCGGTGGAGCGTGCTGCGCCAGATCCGGGCGGTGAACCACGTGCTGTCCGGCGGGGCCGCCGAGGGCAGGCGACTGCCCGACCGGGAGCAGCTCGCCGCGCTGGGCGACGGCTGGCTCAGCGACGAGCGCACCATCCCCGGCATCGGCACGGTCTGGCCGTCCGCGCTGGGCGTCCTGCGGGCGCTCGCCCACCGGGCCGCCTCGCCCGCCCTGTCCGACGCCCGCCGGGAGCCGTTGCTCCTGCTGCTGGAGGCGGTCGCCGAAGGACCGCTGGCGGCGGCCGGCGGCAACCTGCGCGAGATCGTGCTGAACGAGCCGCACGACAAGCAGCAGCGGGCCGGCCAGGTGCTGCGCCGCGAGGGCCGTACCGTCGTGATCCTCGGCTGCCAGAGCATCGACAGCGAGCGGGACCGGGTGCGCTGGCTGGCCCTGGACCACGACCCGTCCGGTGCGTTCGGCGCGATCGCCCACTTCGCGCTGGAGAGCGAGGTCCGGCACGACACGGGGATCTCCGCCGAAGACCTCGCCACCGTCACCCGGCTGATCCGGGACAAGGGCGCCGCGCCCTGGCGGTCCGAGGCGCCCGAGGCGCTGGTCGCGGCGACGGACGGCGGACTCGGTCCACTGCAGGCCGCCGTGCTGCTGGCCGGCCTGCCGCAGTCGCCCGGCGCGGAGGGACTGGCCGTGCTCGGACTCAAGCCCCGGCAGTGCGAGTTCGCCGTCTCCCGGGTCAACGCCCTGGCGCAGGAGGAACGCAACGCCCTGCTCGGCGCCCTGCTGCCCGCGGACCCCGCCGACCTGTGGACCACCGGACCGGACACCGCGGCCGCCGGCCGGGGCTGGGCCGAGCGTCTCGGCTCGCTCGTCCGCGTTCCGGAGGAACTCGCCGCCGACCTGGCCGGGACGGGCGCCGGATACGCCGAGGACGTGCTCAACCCGTCCCGCACCCCCTGGCTCGCCCGCACCACGGTCCTGCGGCCGGACAAGGACGGCAACCTCGCCTGGGCGGACCCGGGCGCGATCCCCGGCCGGCGCGAGCTGGCTGGCGCCGTGAACGACCTGGCCGCGCTGGCCTACGTCCTGCCGTACGGCCACCCGTTGCGCGCGTACCTGCCCGAGGGGCTGGCCGCCCTGCGCCGCCGGATGGCCGATCCGGAGCTGCTGCTCGACCTGGACGTCGAGTGGACGGAGAAAGGCGGCTCGACCGCCGTCGAACTGCGCAGGACGCACGGCCTCCCGGAGACGGGGGGCTCCGACGCGCACGGTCTCACCCGCGTCGGCGAGGCGCTCGTCCTACGTCCCTGGTACCGCGACACGGAGACGGTCCTGGTGCGCCCGGCCGCGCTCACCGGCCCCGACGACACCGTGTTCGGGCTGCTGGAAGGCCTGGTCGGCGGTGCGCGCGGGCACGGGCTGCGCATGCTGCGCACGCTCCTGGGCGACGACCTGGCCCGGGCGGTCGAGGCCGGCGTGGGCACCGAGGGTCCCTCGGGATACGCGCAGGACCCGACCGTCACCGTGCCCGCGCTCGTCGCCGAGGCCGCCGCGGCGCACGGCCTGGGCGAGGACGCGGCAGCGCTCTACCTCATGCTGCTGGCCCTGCCCGACCCGACGGACCGCAACTGCGCACGCTGGACCGGCTGGAAGCCCGCCCGCATGAAGAAGGCCCGTGCGGAGCTGGCCGCGACGGACCTGGTCGTGGAGGCCAAGCGGCCACGCGCGGGACGGAGCCTGTTCCTGCCCTGCGGCTGGCGCGAGCTGAAGTCGCCCGCGCTGCCGGTGGAGATCTGGAAGGAGGGCCTGTACCCGGTCCTCGACCGCCGGCGCGCCCAGCCCCTGCTGCCGGTGCCCGAGCTGTTCGCCCGTGCCTGGGAGCGCGTCCGCACCGGGGACGCCCCGGCCTACGAGGAGCTGACCACCCGGGCGACGCGCAGGGGGCGGCGCCGATGATCCTCTCCTCACCGACCACCACCCGCACCACCCCGAAGGGCACCTGCCGATGACCACCGTCCTCGTTCCCGACGCGACCCGTCAGATCGTCCCGCCCGAGGACCGGTACGCCACCGAACTGGCCTTCCTCGCCGCCCACGACGCCGGTCCGCGCCCGCCCGCGTGGCGGCTCACGCCCCGGGCCGTCGTCACCTTCGTGATGGGCAGCGGCGGGCAGGCGCTGCGCCTGCCCGAGGACGCCGAGGTGCCGGACGGGGTGCCGCGGCGCCTGGTGGTGGAGGGCAAGTTCGTCGGCGACCGGGCACTGGTGGAGCGGTGTGTCGTCACGCTCGCCGGCGAGCGGGGCCTGCTGCTCGTCGGCGAGCCCGGCACCGCCAAGTCCATGCTGTCCGAGCTGCTGTCCACGGCCGTCTGCGGAACCAGCGGCCTGGTGGTGCAGGGCACGGCGGGGACGACCGAGGACCAGCTCAAGTACGGCTGGAACTACGCCCTGTTGCTCGCTCAGGGCCCCAGCCGGCAGGCGCTGGTGCCGTCGCCGGTGCTGACCGCGATGTCCCGGGGTGCGATCGCCCGGGTCGAGGAGGTCACCCGCTGTCTGCCCGAGGTGCAGGACGCCCTGGTGTCGCTGCTGTCGGAGCGGCGGATCGCGGTACCCGAACTGGCGGGCGGCGAGGACGCCCTGGCGCACGCGGCGCCCGGGTTCAACCTCATCGCCACCGCCAACCTGCGGGACAAGGGCGTCTCGGAGATGTCCGCAGCGCTCAAGCGCCGCTTCAACTTCGAGACCGTGGGCCCCATTCCGGACCTCGACGCCGAGACGGCGCTGGTGCGCAGCCAGGCCAGGGCGTCGGTGGAGCGGGCCGGGGCGCCCTTCCAGGTCGACGACGCCGTGCTGGAGGCTCTGGTCACCGCGTTCCGGGACCTGCGGGAGGGTCGGTCGACGGAGGGGTGGGAGGTGGAGCGGCCCTCCACCGTGATGAGCACCGCGGAGGCCGTGTCCGTCGCCGGCGCGCTCGGGCTGGCCGCGGCGTACTTCCCCGGTGACCGCGACGTCCTCGGCCTGCTCCCGGGCCATCTCCTCGGTGTCGTGCGCAAGGACGACCCGGCGGATGCGGCCCGGCTGCGCGGCTACTGGGACGGTCCCGTCCGGCGCCGTGCCGAGCAGGGCTCCGCCACCTGGCGGACCCTGTGGGACCTGCGCACGGTCCTGGAGGGCTGACGGCCGTGCTCCACCCTTCTCCCGAGGCCGCCGTCCTGGCCCTCACCGACCCGGCGGCGCCGTACCTCATCGGCGTACGGCACCACGCGCCGTCCCTGGCCGCGGCCGTACCGGCGCTGCTGGAGGCGGCGAAGCCGGACGTCCTGCTCGTCGAACTCCCCGCCGAACTGCAGGACTGGCTGCCCTGGCTCGCCCACGAGGAGACCCGGGCACCCGTCGCCCTCGCCGCCGCACCCCGCGACGGAGGCGGGGGCCCGGCGTTCTATCCCTTCGCCGACTTCTCCCCGGAACTGGTGGCGGTGCGGTGGGCGGCACGGCACGGCGTACCGGTCCTCGCCTGCGACCTGCCGCTCGCGGACCGGGCGTGGGGCCGGGAGGAACCCGAGGAGCCCGCCGGCCACGGGAACCCGGCGGTGGAGGGGTCCCTCGCCGGACTGGGCGCCGCCCTGCGCTCCCGCCTCACCGGACGCCCCGGCGACGACCTCTGGGACCGGCTGGTCGAGGCCACCGCCCCGGGTTCGACACCGGAGGCCCTGCGGCGGGCCGCACTGCTCACGGGGTGGGCGCTGCGCGAGGATGCGGCGGGCTCGGGCGGGGTGCCGGAGCTGGACCTGCGGCGGGAGCGGTGGATGCGGTCGTGTCTCGCCGGGGCCACCGCGAACGGAGAGCGGGCCGCCGTGGTGGTGGGCGCCTTCCACGCGCCGGCCCTGCTGGCACCGGCCGACGACGGCACATCCGGCCGGCCCGCCGCCGCGGCATCGCCCTGGACGACCTCCCTCATCCCGTACACCTACCCCCTCCTCGACGAGCGCTCCGGCTATCCCGCCGGGATCCGGGACCCCGAGTGGCAGCACCGGGTGCTCGGCGCCGCCGGCGATCCGGCCGCGCTGGAGGACGTGCTTACCGGTGCGGCCGTGCGGGTGTGCGCCGAGCTGCGGGCGCTCGGGCATCCTTCGGGGCCGCCCGACGCGCGGGAGATCGTGCGGCTCGCCGGCGATCTGGCCCGGCTGCGGGGGCTGCCCGCGGCGGGGCGGGGCGAGTTGGTGGAGGCCGTGCAGACGGTGCTCGCGCAGGGGGAGCCGTACGGGCGGGGACGGGCTGTCGCCCGGGCGATGGAGAAGGTGCTCGTCGGCACGCGCGCGGGCCGGCCGGCACCCGACGCGCCGCGCAGCGGGCTCGCTCCGGCCGTCGAGGCGGAGCTGGCCGCACTGGGCCTGCCCGGCCCGGCGGAATCCGGCCCCGGCACCGCCCGCGATCTACGTCTCGACCCGCTCCGCTCCGAACTGGACCGCGGCCGCGAACTCCTGCTGCGCCGCCTGACGGTGTGCGCGGTGCCGTACGCGGAACCCAAGGAGGTCGCCGGCGTGGGCGGCGCCGAGGCGCTGACGTCCCGCTGGGAGGTGCGCTGGACGCCCGCGACTGCGGCGATGCTGACCGCGGCGGGCGTCCGGGGCGTCACCCCGGCCCAGGCCGCCGAGGGTCTGCTGCGGGAGCGGCGGCGCACGGAGCAGGACGAGGGCGGGCCCACAGCGGCGCAGGCCCTGCACGGCCTGGAGCAGGCGGCGCAGTGCGGACTGCCGGGCCTGACGGACGAACGGCTCGACGACCTGGCCGAGGTGCTGCCGGACTCCGGCACGCTGCCCGAACTCCTCGCCGGACTGGCCCTGCTGGACCGGTTGGGGTCCGGTCACATCGCGGGGCTGCCGGCCGACGAGGACCGTACGGCACGGGCGGCGTCGGTGGCCGAGCTGCTCACCGCCGCCGCCGTGCGCCAGGTGGACGGCCTCACCGGTTCAGAGGACCCGGCCGACGCGCACGCCCTGCTGGAACTCGCCCACCGGGCCGACCTGTTGGGCGGCATCCGGCTCACCGACGCGCTGGCCCGGCTGGCCGCCGACGGTTCCCCGCTGATGCGCGGCGCCGCGGGTGCCGTACGCGTGCTGCTCGGGCACGAGGATCCGCGGGGCTTCGGCGACCGGGTGGCGTCCTGGGTGGACGGCGCCTGCGATCCCGGGTCCCGGTCCGCGCTGACCGCGCGGCTCGCGGGACTGCTGACCGCGGCGGGCCAGTTGCTGGAGTCGGCGGCGCCCGCGCTGGAGCCGCTGCTGGGGCGGGTGTCGGAGCTGTCCGACCGGGACTTCCTGGACCGGCTGCCCGCGCTGCGGGGCGGCTTCGACACGCTGAGCCCGGCCGCCCGCGACCGGCTCCTGTCCGCTGTCGAGGAGCGCCTGGACGAGCGCCGTCTGGCCGACACCGGCGCCGTCGACCCCGGCGCGCTGGCCGCCTGGACCCGTGCCGACCTCGCCGCCCGCGAGGCCCTCGGTGCCTGGGGGCTCCTGCCGCCGCCCCGGCAGCCGGAGGCCGCCCCGGCCACGGCCGACGGACCGGCCGACCCCGCCTCCGGCTCGGATCACCGACTCGCCCCGGCCGACCGCTGGCGCCTTGTACTGGGCCGCCGGACCGACCAACTCCCCGACTCCGCAAGGCCGTTGGCGACCGCGCTCGACGAGCTGTACGGCAGCGGACGCGGCGAGGGCAGCCGGGGCGACCTCACCGGTGCGGGGCGCGGCGGCGGCCGGGAGGCGTCTTATCCCGGGGTGCGGGAATGGTCCGAGGAGCTGGCGGCGCTCTTCGGCCCGGGCATCCGGGAGGAGGTGCTGGCGGCCGCCGCCGCGACGGGCCGGCCGGACGTGTTCGCGGAACTCGACCCCGCCGCCGCACGGCCCTCGGTCGATCTGCTCCGCTCGGTGCTCCGGCACGCGGGCGGGCTGCCGGAGGCTCGGCTGGCCGCCCTGCGTCCGCTCGTCTGCCGCCTGGTGGACGCGCTGACCCGGCAGCTGGCCACGCGGCTGCGCCCGGCGCTGCACGGCACCGCCCTGCCGCGCCCCAGCCGCCGTCCCGGCGGTGGACTCGACCTGCCCCGCACGCTGCGGGCGAACCTGGCGACCGCGCGCCGCACTCCGGACGGCACGGTCCAGGTCATCCCGGAGCATCCGGTCTTCCGCGCCCGGGCCCGAAAGGCCGCCGACTGGCGGCTGGTCCTCGTCACCGACGTGTCGGGGTCCATGGAGGCGTCCACGGTCTGGGCGGCGCTCACGGCGTCCGTGCTCGCCGGGGTGCCCACCCTGTCCACGCACTTCCTGGCCTTCTCCACCGAGGTCATCGACCTGACCGACCATGTCGAGGACCCGTTGTCGCTGCTGCTCGAGGTCAGCGTGGGCGGCGGGACCCACATCGCGGCCGGGCTGCGGCACGCCCGCGAACTGGTCACCGTGCCCTCGCGGACACTCGTCGTGGTCGTCAGCGACTTCGAGGAGGGCTACCCCCTCGGCGGGCTGCTCGGCGAGGTCCGCGCCCTGGTCGGCGCCGGCTGTCATGTCCTCGGATGCGCGAGCCTGGACGACGCCGGCCGGCCCCGGTACTCCACCGGGGTCGCGAGCCGGCTGGTCGCCGCGGGGATGCCGGTGGCCGCCCTCAGTCCGCTCGAACTCGCCCGCTGGGTAGGGGAGAAGATCGCATGAACCAGGATCTCGAGATCGAGCAGCTCGGGAGCACCGCGCTGCCTCCGGTCGCCCCCGCTGTGACCGCCGAACTCGTCGCGGCGCTCTCGCCCCGGCTGCGCAAGCGGCTCGACGCGGGCGTCGCCAAGCTGGCGGAGCGCCCGGTCGTCCGGGACGGCGACACCGTACGGATCGCCGTCGACGACAGCACCGACGTCGAACTCCACGCCCCCGGCGGCGCGGTGACCAGCACCGAGGCCATCCGCTGCGGCTGCCTGCTGGCACCGGACTGCCTGCACCGCGCCGCGGCGGCGTCGGCGGCACCGATCGCGGAACCGGACGTCGAAGGGGGCGCTGAAGCGGAAGCCGAAGGCAACGCTGAACCGGACGTCGAACCGGGCGCGGAACCGTCGCCCGAACCGGGCGCGGAACGGCCCACAGACCCGAACGCGAACGCGGAACCGGCGGCAGAACCGGGCACGGCCGCCGACTCCGGTGCGGCGCGGACCAGTTCGTCAGAGGAACCGGCGGACGGGACGGAAGCCGGACCCGGCCCCGAACGGGCCACACCCGAGCAGTGCGCCGCCGCTCGTGCCGTCCACGCCGCCGCGACCGCCGTGCTCGAAGCCGGTACGGACGGCTCCGGGGCGGTGCTCCAGACGGAACTGCTGCGCGCCGCGCACACGGCACGCCTCGCGGGTCTCCCGAGGGCCGCCGCCACGGCGGTCTCCGTGGTGACCGCGCTGCGCGCCGCCCGCTCCGCCGACCCGGCCCACCGCCTCGCCGACCTCGTCACCGTGCTGCGCGACGCGCTGTCGGCGGCCCACCGCATCCCGCACGCCGTCGGCCCGGAACTGACCGAGCTGCGCGGTACGGTGCGGCAGCCGTACCGCCCGGACGGCTCACTGCGGCTGTACGGCCTGTTCTCCGAGCCGGTTCTCACGGCGAGCGGGTACGCGGGCGCCGTCACCTGGACCGCCGACGCCGCGGGCCGCCTGTACCAGGTGTCGGACGTGGCACCGGGCGGCGCCGGTCGGGCGGTGGGCGCGGCCGACCGGGCCGTACGCGTCGGCGACACGGCTCTGACCCACCGGGAACTGTCCAGGGCCGGACTCGCGGTGTCGGGGGCGACGGTCTCCCCGACGGGCCGGCTCGGCGCGGGCGCGGGGGTACGGGCGGTCCGCGCGTCCGGTGCCGACTGGCGCGCGGAGCCCCTGGACCGGCTCTGGTCGGTGCCGGTCGCCGACCAGGTGTGCAGTGCCCTGAGCGGGGGCCACGACCTGCTCTTCCTGGAGGTCACCCTCACGGGCACGGTCCGGGAGGCGGCGGGTGACAGTCTGCTCGCCGACTGCGGGGGCGTCCCGTTGCGGCTGACCGCCGCGCACGACCACCCGGCGCTCCCGCACCGCGACAACCTCCGCCTGCTCGCCGCCGCCCGCGGCAGCCGGCTCCGGGTCGTGGCCCGGCTCGTCCCGGCCCCGCATCCCAGGGCCCAACTGCTGGCGGCCGAGCACCCCACCGTCTCCGGCACCCGCGTCGACGCCGGTCTGGACCGGCTGCTCCGAGCCGACCTGCCCACCTCCCCGACGCCTGTGGCCGCGGCGCCCACGCCCGACGAGGCTCCGGTGCACCTGCTGCGCCGGCGCGTGCACCAGGCGGCCTCGGGCGGCCGGATCGTGCTGTCCTTCCCCGGGAACACGGCGGCCGACGTCCGGCGGCTTGGCCGACACGGTCTGGCGACGGCGGGGGACCTCGTGGACGAACTCCACGCGGCCGCGGCGGAGCGGTCCCGCGATGTCTTCGGCCGGCTGCTCCCCGCGGACACCGGCCGGTTCGCCCGGGCCTGGCTGGCCGCGGCCCGCTACACCGACGAGGTCGACCGCGCGCTGTGCGCGGCGGCCTGGGGTGCCTGAGGCGGGCGGACCGGGCGAGGGGGGCGGCCATGCCGGACGGGCCGCCGCTCCCCCGCGCCCGCGGCCCGCCCGGCGTCCGTACGAGCAGGTCGTCGCCGCCGGGTTGAAGTCTGCGACAGCTGGGGACGGCTGGGGTATGCGTACAAGTACGTACGCGGCGCCGGGCGGGAGGACGGCGAGCGGGAGACTCACGCGGAGAGAAGCACGTGGTGCAGGGGCTGGGCAAGGCCTACGAACGTCTGATGGCGGTCGCCGTGACGGCGCTGCACGAACGGGAGCCCGGGCGTCTGTGGCCACTGCTGGGCACCGCGCTCACGGACTTGTGCGGCGGCGAGGCGGTCGTCCACAAACTGGACGACTGGAGCGAGGACGAGGGCACCGTCGGGGTGGCCCCCGACGCCGCCGCCACGGAACTGGGCCGTCTCCAGGACTCGGACCTGGCTCTGCTGCGCACCGGCTACCCTCTCGCCGACCACTACACGGCCCGGCCCGACCGGAGCCCGGTGACCGCGTACCGGGCGGCGGGCCGCGACTGGCCGGACAGTCCGACGGCCCGTCTGCTCGGTGACGTCCTCGACGTCGACCACGTGCTCGGCGTACCGCTGCCCGGAAGCAGCGCCCCGATCACGGGCTGCCTCGTCTACCGCTCCGGGACGGACTTCACCGACGACCACCTCACGATGGCCGAGCGCGCGCAGCCGTTGCTGGCCGGCGTGGAGCGGCAGCGGCGGCTGCTGGAGGAGTGGCGGCGGTCGCTGGCCCCGGCCACAGCGCCGGACGAGCTGGCGGCGGAGTGTGCGCTCACGCCCCGTGAGACGACCGTGCTGCTCCTGCTCGCCGACGCACTGACCGCCGACGCCATCGGCCGCCGACTCGGCATCTCGGCCCGCACGGTGCACAAGCACGTGGAGAACATCTACCGGAAGCTGGGCACCCGCGACCGTGTCGGCACGGTCCTGCGCGCTCAGCGACTCGGTCTGATCCCGACCCCGGGCACCCGGGGGTCGGGTGCCGGCCCTGCCTGATCGGCCACCGAGGAGCGGTCCCCCGGAAGCGACCAGATCCGAAGGGCTGTCAGCCGACTTGTCATTGGACAGGCCTCAGTTGCTCTCCTTCACGCAACTCGGCTGCCCGGACGGCGAACGGGACCGCCGACCGCTGGAGAGCGCCGCCGCCGTCGAGCGGACGGATCGTGCCGACAGCGCGGCCGAAGCGCCGCGGTGGATCGCGCCACCGCGGCGGAGCTGCCCGGCAGTCTGCCGGTCGCCTGTGCGGTGCGGGGCGGGGCGGCGGCCATCTGGTGGGGCTGCGCGATGGGCGGGTGGTGGAGGTGACCGTCACCGGTCCGCCGATCGTGCCCGGGCTCGCCGCGGCCGTCGTCCACGCGTTCCTGCGCCAGGGCCGTTCTCTGGCCGACGCGTTGCTGACGCTGCGGATCGGTGAGGTGCGGGACGAGGGCGTGGTGCTGCGACTGCGGTCCGCGCCTCCCGTCGTCGGCTGAGGTCCCGTATCCGTCGGCGAACTTCCGCGCCCGGATTGCCGCTGACCCGCACCCCGCCGTGCGGGGCGACGCCGAACGGTGATTGGCTGTCCCCGAATTCCGTCAGCCAGTCCGTCCACGGGAAGGGTCCCAGCCATGAGCAACCCCTACGCACTCGAGTACAAGGTCGTCACCTTCCGCGAGTCACTGATCGGAGACGCACTGGACAGCGACAAGCTGGAGAAGGTTCTGAACAAGCACGCCGAGGACGGCTGGGCCCTCAAGGCGATCACGTCCGCCGACGTCAAGGGCCGCATAGGGCCGGGTGCGGTCGAGGGCCTGCTGATCACTCTGGAGCGTCCGCGCCGCTGACAACTGCCGCTTCTTCGCGGCACGAAGTACTTCGTCTGCCCGTCCCGGCTGTCCGGCGGCAAGCGCCCAGTCTCTCGCGTCGGTCGCCGGACGTGAGCACTTAACCGTCCGACGCGTCGGACCGTATGAGTACACGAGTTGCCGGGCGAGGCAGCAACTCCACTCCGACCGCGATTCCACGTGCCGCCCGCTCGGGCCGGCCGATCGCATCGCCGGCTCGTCCCGTTCCCGGCGGCGGACAGCCGGACCGCCGCCGGGGCGCTACCCCTGGATGCCACCGCATCCACGAGGCCGAGTGCCTTCTCGACGCGCCCCGTCCTTTGCGGTCACATGACCCCCGGCAGTCCCGTCAACGCTTGCGCCGCCTCGCGAGATCGTCTCCTCCGACGAGGACGTATCGCCCGAGTGCTCGAAGCACAGCCGTAGGGAGTTGCCGAGGCCGGCCAGTACGGCGCCCTGATGACGACCGCCTGCGCCGGAGGCACAGTCCACCGCAGCGTGCTCGAACCCGATGGCCTGTCGCGGGCTGCCCGTGACTCCGCCGCCCGGCAGGACACCATCCACCGTCGCCCAGGTATCGCCCCCTCTGGCGGCAGTGCCCAGGAATCCTCCTGGCTGACGGCAGGTCAGGCATGACCTGTGGATCCGGTCCGGCCCCCCTGCTTCAGCGGTGTGTGCCGTGTCACGCCGCCCAAATGCCACCTAAGTTGTCTGCATCACAGCGGAAATGTCCATTTAGCGTCCATGCTCGAACCGGACAACAGACCCCGAAATGGGGCTTATCCGCAACCCCTTGGGCATGAAGCTCCAAAGTGACCCATGACACAGCACTCATGGCATTCCTGCTTTTTCCCCCGGAAAGGTGCACCATTATGTCCGCTTACCTCTGCCCTCCTGCCGTGATACACGGCGAGCACGCAGTCAAGACCAGCCAGATCGTGGCGGAGGTGCGCGACCGGCACCCGCACGCGGCATGGGCGCCGCGGATCGACGGCATCGCGGCCAGCACCGGCATCGAGACCCGCGGGTGGATGCTGCCGCTGGAGACCGCCGTCGCGCCGGGCAAGGGCAGCGGACTGCAGGCCGTCGGCATCGGGCCGGCCCAAGAGGCGCTGGTACGCGACGGGTTCACGCAGCAGGACGTCGACCGTGTGATAGCCGCCCTCGAGGCGATACCCACGCCGCAGACCGTCCAGGAGCGCACTGCGCCGGCCTGGGAGGCCGTGCAGTCCTACGGGGAGCGTGCGGCGCGCGGGGCCCTGCAGATCGCCGGGCTGGACGCCGCGGACGTCGACTGCCTGATCACCAGCCACTCCACCACTCCGGCGCTGCCGGGTCTGGACGTCGCCCTGTCCAACAGGCTTTCGCTCCGCAACGATGTGATGCTGCTGCCGGCCACGCAGTGGGCCTGCATCGCGGGGACCCGCTCCCTGGCGCTGGCGGCGGACCTCGTGGCCGCGGACCCCGACCGGGTGGTGCTGGTCGTGATCGCGGAGGCGCTGAGCACGACCTACCAGCCCGCGGACGACACCCTCGAGTCCCTGATCGTCCGGTTGCTGTTCGCGGACACCGCGGTCGCCGCGGTGGTCACGGGCCGCCAGAGGCGTGAGTCGGTGCTGCGACTGGACTCCGCCTGGCACCACACCCTGCCCGGCACCCAGGACCTGCACCGCCTGGACACCCGGTCGGACGGCACCCACTTCGTGATGGACCGGCGCGGGCCGCGCGCCGTACAGGAGACGGTCACCGCGATGTGGGAGTGGCTGCGCGTCCGTTACCAGGACGACCCCAGCTCCTGGCACCCCGACGTACTGCTCGCGCACCCCGGCGGGACCCGGGTGCTGGAGTACATGGAGCAGACGATGCCCGACGCGTGGCCGTCGGGGCTGCTGGACTACAGCCGGGACAGTTACACCACCGGCAACCGCGGAGGCGCCGCCGTGTTCGACATCATGCGGCGGGCACACGACGCCGGGCAGAAGCCGGGCAGTCGCGCCGTCCTGTACGCGGCGGCACCGGGCCTCAGCGCCACCGCCCTGGAGGGGGAGTGGCTGTAGTGCGAGCCCACCCCACCCGGACCGGGGAACGGGCCGCCCGCATCACCGGTCACGACACCGGTACTCGACACCGGTCCTGCTGAGGGCGCCGTACGTACCGGCGGTGGCGCCGGCCGACGGGGGGCGCCTCCCGTACCCTCGCCGCGCTCTCCTGCGCCGGCCGTGCCCCCGCCCTCAGCCGCGTCACCTGGCGACTTCCGCCCAGACCACCTTGCCGGTGTCCGTCCACCGCACCCCCCACCGGGTGGTGAGCCTGTGCACGATGTACAGGCCACGACCGCCGTCGTCGAGGAGGCCGCCCCGGCTCAGCCGTGGCCTGCCGTTGCCGGTGTCTCCCACCTCGCACAGCAGTCCGTGACCGGCCCTGATCAGCCGTACCGTGATGGGACCGGTGGCGAAGCGCACCGCGTTCGTGACCAGCTCGCTGATCAGCAGCGACACGTTGTCCTGGGTGTCGCCCCTGGTGCGCCATTGCCGCAGCAGCGCGGAGACCTGCGCGCGGGCACGGGCGGGTGCGTCGTCACGGGCGGGCAGCCGCCAGGTCGCGGTGTCCCCCTTGCGGTAGCCGATCATGCGAGCGAGCAGCAGGGTCACATCGTCGCGGTGGCGCACGGGCGCCATCGCGGAGACGACGTGCCGTGCGGCCTGCTGCAGGGTGTCCCAGGGGTGCACCGTGGACACGACCTGAGCAAGTCTGGCGATGCCCTCGTCGATCGACAGGGCAGGATCCTCCACCAGCCCGTCGGTGTAGAGGGCGAGCAGGGAGCCCGGGGGCACGTCGAACGTGTGCACATCAAACGGCTCCCGGAGCGCGAACTCGGCTCCCAGACCGGGATGGGGGCTGACCGGCAGCGGGCCCGCGTGCCCGTCCGGCGACACCAGGACCGGAGGGAGATGGCCGGCACTGGACAGCGCCACACGGTGGCTGACCGGGTCGTAGAGGACGATGCAGCAGGTCGACCCGAGGGCGCTGTAGCCGGCCGCCAGCCCGGAGTCCGCGTCGTCCAGCAGCGACACGGTCTCGTCCAGGTGCTCCAGCACCTCGTCGGGCGCCAGCCCGGCGGACAGCAGCGCGCGGGCCTCCATGCTCAGCTGGCCCATGGTCGCCGCGGCTCCCAGGCCGTGCCCGACGACGTCACCGACCACCAGCGCGGTACGGCCGTCCGAGAGCGGAAAGCTGTTCACCCAGTCGCCGCCGACGCCCGCGCTGTCGGGGGTGGCGGGCTGGTAGACGCTGGCGATCTCGACGGTGTCGCCGCCGCTGCGGGGCAGCAGCCGGCGCTGCAACGCCAGCACCTGCGTGTGCTCGCGCTGGTGCTGACGGGCCAGGTCGACGTGGTGGACGGTCCTGGCCACCAGTTCCTGCAGGTCGAACAGCTCGCTGTCGCGGAAGGGGGAGTCCGCCCGCCGCCAGACCTCCGCCACGCCCAGCACGACGGGCGGGGCGCCGTCCAGGACCAGCGGTATGCAAGCCACGCCCGCCGACCGGTCACCGGGCACCAGGGCACGCATCACTCGCGGACTGCCGAGTACCCGCTCGACCGCCTCCCGGTCGGGTATGACGATGGCCTGCGGTGCATCGTTCCGCTGTACCGCCTGCGCCAGCAGGCGGCTCGCGTCGCTGGGAAGATCGTCGCCGGTGGTCACGTAGCCCTCGGGCCACGCCCGGTCCGGCACCAGAGCCGCCCGGCGCAGCCGGATGCGCCCCTGCGCACGGTCGGTGACTCCCTCACCCGTCCACACGGCGAAGTCGAGGTCGACGGCGGCCACGTCTCCCCAGGCCAGCAGGGACTCCGCCAGCGACTGCGCGGTCTCGCCGATGTCCAGCGAGGTGCCGATCGCGGTCTCGGCGGCGTACAGGTGCAGCCTGGTGGCCATCGCGATCACGGAGACGGTCAGGCCTTCGTGAGGCACCGCGGCGGGCAGGATGCTGAGCGAGACCACCAGCTCCGACCCGTCGCGGCGCCGCAGGCGCTGGATCCGGGCGACGTGCGCTTCACCGGTTTCCAGGACCTGCCGCAACCGCCGTGTGACCGTCGGTACGTCCCCGGGCGGCAGGAGATCGACGAAAGGGCTCCCGACCACGGCGTCCAGACCCTCGAACACGGGGGCGTCCAGATTGCAGCGGGTGATTCGCAGGTTCCTGTCCAGGTTGACCGCGCCGAGAATCTGATCCTGACCGCCGACCGCCGAATTGTCGGGTACGCGTCGACCTATGGCGTGGTTGCCCTCTGCCTCGGCAGGACCGGCGGCCGCTGCCGCTGCCGCTCCGCCGCTCGGGATGTAGCGCCCCAGGGCGCTGCTCACCAGGTCGAACGGCGAGGAAGACGAAGGCGAGGGTGTGGAGTCCATGCGGCTCTCTCAGCAATCCGGCACACCTCATTGAATAACACTGGGAGTCGCTTCGCCCACATCAGCGGATCACGCGGTGAACGCGGACAGTGAGGAATCCCGCGGCGTCCGCACAGGTGAGGTCCGGGCACGTCCCGTCGTACCGGGTGTTCCGGCTTCATGACGTGCTGATCCGCACCGAGCGGGCGGGAACGCAGGACCGTCCGCGTCACGCCGATTCCGTCACCCACAGCACGACGTTCGACGTGGCCGATCAGCGGCCGACCGGCGAAAGTTGCGCCTCGGGAGGCAGGAAAGTCACCCCAGGAAGCTCAACCGCACCCGACGCTCCGTGTTGTCGGTGTTCGTGTCCACGAGACACACCGACTGCCAGGTGCCCAGCTCCAGTTGGCCGCCGATGACCGGAAGGGTCGCGTGCGGCGGGACGATCGCGGGCAGGACGTGGTCGCGGCCGTGGCCCGGGCTGCCGTGCCGGTGCTGCCAGCGGTCGTCGGCGGGGAGCAGGGTGTGCAGGGCGGCCAGGAGGTCGTCGTCGCTGCCGGCACCCGTCTCGATGACGGCGATGCCGGCAGTTGCATGAGGCACAAAGACATTGAGCAGGCCGTCGCGGCCGCCCGCCACCTCACGCAGGAACTCCGCGCAGTCGGAGGTCAGGTCGACGACCCGCTCCCGGGAACCGGTGGCGACGTGCAGCATCCGAGTGGTGAAGGCATCTGACATACCTCCATCCTGGCCCATAAACCGGGGTTCCCATGGCGTGGCGCGACAGCTTCCCGGTACGTGAGGTCCAGGGGCGGGAGACCGTTGACCGTGGAGCGCGCCGCGGGCCCTGTCTGCATGGTCGGGGACTCGGTCTTCGGGCTGACGAAGTGCCCGGTCCCGGCCGCCCGGCGTCGGCTCGGTCCGCCAACGAGCCCTCAGGACGCCGTCGTTGTCAGGCATGACAGCAGTGCACAGCGGCACACGTTCACCCGCATACAAAGGCAGGAGTGCGGCAGCGCGGGCACCGGACATTCGGGCGGTCAGTTCGGCGGACCCCTACTCGTCGGCGACGGCACTGTGGATGAGGCCGTCGTCGTCCTGCCATACGCCTTCGACAAGGCCGTCAGCGGGCAGGGCTCTCAGGACGGCGCCGACATCGGTGGACAGAGGTGGCCAGACAGCGAGACGGGCCCGGGGAGCCAGTGCGACGCGAACCGAGTCGATGGTGTCGCTCGTGAGGTGGTGCCATCGTGAGGCGCCCAGCCGGTTTCCGCGGCGAACGCCGCGACCGCCTGAAGACAGGCCGCCTCGACCTCGCCGTGGTCGCTGACAGCGTCCTCAGAACCGGTGTAGTGGCCGTGTTCGTCACGGTCAGCGGGGTCGTACCTGGTGACGCGGTACACGTGGGTCAGCACGGCCCCATCCTTCCGCACAGGCCCGTCCGAACCCGCCCGCTCGGCGCGATGTCCTCTGCCACGAGTCGCCGGTTCCCCCACCGAGTGCCCGGGAAGATCCATGACCACCTCACTGTTGGTGGAACCGTGAACGAATTGCGCGAGGTCGAGGTAGTGGTCACAGGCGCTGGTCAGGCCGGTCTGTCCAGCGCCTATCACCTGCGACGCACCGGCTTCGAGCCGGACCGCGACTTCGTGGTGCTGGACCACTCCCCCGGCCCGGGCGGCGCCTGGCAGTTCCGCTGGCCGTCGCTGACGTACGGCAAGGTCCACGGGATGCACTCCCTGCCCGGCATGGAACTGACGGACGCCGATCCGGCCCGGCCCTCGGCGGAGGTGATCCGCGAGTACTTCGACCGGTACGAGCGCACCTTCGACCTGCGGGTACGGCGCCCCGTCGACGTCCGCGCCGTGCGCGAGGGCGACGACCGGCGACTGCTCGTGGAGACCTCGGACGGCAACTGGTCCACCCGGACGCTGATCAACGCGACCGGCACCTGGGACCGGCCGTTCTGGCCGCGCTACCCCGGTCAGGAGACCTTCCGCGGACGGCAGTTGCACACCGCGCAGTACGCCGGCCCCGAGGAGTTCACCGGGAAGCGGGTCCTGGTCGTCGGCGGCGGGGCGTCCGGTACCCAGCACCTGCTGGAGCTGGCCCCGTACGCGGCCGCCACCACCTGGGTCACCCGGCGGCCCCCGGTCTTCCGCGAGGGCCCGTTCGACCAGGAAGCGGGCCGCTCGGCAGTGGCACGGGTGGAGGAGCGGGTACGGCAGGGCCTGCCGCCGAGGAGTGTGGTCTCCGTCACCGGACTTCCGCTCAACGACGCCATCCGGCAGGGACTGGCCGAGGGGGTCCTGGACCGGCAGCCGATGTTCGACCGGATCACCCCGGACGGAGTGGAGTGGAACGACGGCCGGCACGTGGACACCGATGTGATCCTGTGGGCAACCGGCTTCCGGGCCGCGCTGGATCACCTCACGCCTCTTCGGCTGCGCGAACCGGGCGGCGGGATCCGGATCGACGGGACCCGCGCGGTCGCCGATCCGCGCATCCACCTCGTCGGCTACGGCCCCTCGGCCAGCACCATCGGCGCCAATCGGGCCGGACGCGCGGCCGTACGGGACATCGCGCGGCTGCTGGCCGAAAAGCCGGTCGAGCCGGCCGCCGCGTGATGTCCCGCCGGCTCAGCGGGGCGGCTGCGTGGCCGGCAGCCGCTGCGGGCTCCCGCTGGGCTGCTGGGGCTGCTGGGACTGACCCGACGACTGGTGCGCGGCGTTGAACTCGGCCACGTTGCGCACGTGCTCGGAGTAGTCGGCGGTGAAGCGGGTGTCGCCCGGCCTGATCGTGACGAAGTACAGCCAGTCGCCGGGCGGCGGGTTGATCGCCGCACGCATCGCGTCCTCGCCGGGGTTGTCGATCGGTGTGGGCGGCAGCCCCATGCGCTGGTAGGAGTTGTACACGCTCTCCATGCGGGTGTCGTCCAGGCTGGTGTGCACGGTGTTGCGGTTCAGCGCGTAGTTGATGGTGGAGTCCATCTGCAGCGGCATGCCCCGCTGCAGCCGGTTGAAGATGACCCGGGCCACCCTGCCCATGTCGGCCTTGGTGGCTGCCTCGGCCTGGACGATGCTGGCGATGGTGACGGCCTGATAGACGTTCACCGCGTTGAGCTGGGCCCCGGCCGCGACCGGCGCCCCCTTGAACTTCTTGTTGGCGGTGTCGACCATGAACCGCAGCAGCGACTCGGGGGTGGCACCCTTCTCGACGGGATAGGTCGCCGGGAAGAGGTAACCCTCCGGGTTGCCCGCGGCCTCCTTCGGCAGCTTGAGGGCAGCCTTGTCAAGTGACTTGCGGGTACTGCCCTGGGGCAGCCCGAGGGCCCTGTCGACGGCGTCGTAGATCTGGTTCGCGCGCCAGCCCTCCGGGACGACCAGCATGGGGGGCTTCGCCTCCACGTGACCGCTCTCCCGAGTCAGCAGCGGCACCGCCACGGCGGCGGTGCCGGCCAGGGCGGCGCCGGACACGACGAGGAGGAACCTGCCCCGGCGCGTCAGTCGCATCGTGCTCCGTCGCGGAGTGTTCATCTGCATACAGGCACGTTAATACGCATATCGCTTAAAATCCGACATATCGTCAGCTTGTCGGCTACGGTTCCATGTCAGCCCGCAGGCTCCAGCTGGGCATCCCTGCGCACCAGAGCCGCATAGCGGCCGTCCAGCTCCAGCAGCTCCTCGTGCGTACCGCGTTCGGCAACCCTGCCGGAGTCCAGGACGACGATCTGGTCGGCACCGCGGACGGTGGACAGGCGGTGGGCGATGGTGAGGGTCGTCCGGTCGGCCGACAGGGCGTCGATGGCGTCCTGCACCGCGGCCTCGGTGCGGTTGTCCAGGGCGCTGGTGGCCTCGTCGAGTATGAGCACGGGCGGGTCGCGCAGGATGGTACGGGCTATCGCGAGGCGCTGCTTCTCGCCGCCGGAGAAGCGGTGTCCGCGTTCGCCGACGACCGTGTCATAGCCGTCGGGCAGCGCGGCTATGTGGTCGTGTATCTGGGCGGCCCGGGCTGCCGCGTGCAGCTCCTCGTCGGTGGCGTCCGGCTTGGCGAAGCGGAGGTTGTCCGCGACCGAGGCGTGGAAGAGGTACGTCTCCTGCGAAACGACGCCGACCGCGCGGGCGAGGGTGTCGAAGTCGAGGTCGCGCACGTCGACGCCGTCTATGGTCACGCGGCCGCCGGTGACGTCGTAGAGCCGGGGCACCAGATAGCCGAGCGTGGACTTGCCTGCGCCGGTCGGGCCGACCACCGCCAGGCTGCCGCCGGCCGGGACGGTGACGTCGATGCCGTCGATGACGGGGCCGCCCTTGCCGTCGTAGCGGAACTCGACCTGCTCGAAGCGGACCTCACCCTTGATCGTGTCGAGGTGGACCGGCTCCTCGCGCTCGGTGATGTCGATGGGCAGGTCCAGGTACTCGAAGATGCGCTGGAAGAGCGCGAGGGAGGTCTGGATCTGGACGCCGGTCGCCAGCAGGCTCACGGCGGGGCGGAACAGGCCCTGCTGGAGGGAGACGAAGGCGACGATGGTACCGAGCGAGACCTGTGGGCCGCCGAGCTGGAGAGCCAGGCCGGCGGTCCAGTAGATGACGGCGGGCATCGCGGCCATGACGATCGTGATCACGGCCATGCGCCAGCGTCCGGCCATGTTCGACTTCACCTCGAGGTCGACCAGACGCTCGGACTCCTCGGCGAAGGACAAGGTGAGGGAGTCGGAGCGACCCATGGTGCGGCCCAGCAGGATGCCGCTGACGGAGAGCGACTCGGTGACCGTGGCAGCCATCGCGGCCATCTGCTTCTGGCGTTGGGTGGTGATCTTCTTGCGTTCGTTGCCGACGCGGCGGCTGATCCACACGAACACCGGCAGCAGGAGCAGCGAGACGACCGTCAGGCGCCAGTCGAGGGCGACCATCGCGACGATCGTGGCGACCACACTGGTGGCGTTGGAGACGAGAGAGGTCGCCGTGGAGGTGACGGTGGCCTGCATACCGCCGATGTCATTGGCGATGCGGGACTGCACCTCGCCGGTGCGGGTGCGGGTGAAGAAGGCGAGCGACATGCGCTGCAGGCGGCCGTAGACGGCGGTGCGCAGGTCGTGCATCACGCGCTGGCCGACAGTGGTCGAGATCAGCGTCTGGAGCACGCCGAAGACGCTGGACAGGACGGCGCTGAGGATCATGCCGAGCGCGAGCAGGCTCAGCAGGCCGGTGCGGCCGTCGGGGATCGCGACGTCGAGGGTCTCCTTGAGGAGGAACGGCGTGGCCACCGAGACCAGCGAGGATGCACCGACGAGAAGGCCGACGATCGCGAGCCGCCCGCGGTAGGGACGGAAGAGCTTCAGGATGCGGCGCACCTGCCGGGGCTGTTCGTCGGCGTCGGCAGGCGGGGTCCAGGAGGGTTCACGGTCGGGGTGCATGGGCTCCTACGGAGGTGAGCGGGCGCCGGCCCAGGGTGCGGCCGACGATGGCGAACGGATCGTAGCTCATTGTTACCTATACTCACAATGAACGGCATCCTGATATTGTTCCCGCATGACCACCCCCGATCCCGAGGGCCTGCTCGCCGAGCAGCTGCTGCGGCTCACCCGCCGGGTGCACCGCATCCAGAAGCGCCACCTGGAGCGGCGTGACCTGGGCATCACGCCGGCCCAGTCCCGGCTGCTGCGCACCCTCGCGCACTACGGCTCGCCTCCGCGCATGGCCGACCTGGCCGAGCGCCTGGAGGTGGTGCCGCGTGCGGTGACGACACTGGTCGACGGGCTGGAGACGAGCGGCAAGGTGCGGCGGGTGCCGGACCCGACGAACCGGCGGGTGACCCGCATCGAGCTGACGGACGAGGGTCGGGCCACCCTGCGCGAGCTGCGTGGAGCGCGCCGCTCGGCCGCCGCGGAGATCCTGGCTCCGCTGACGGAGAAGGAGCGCGAGGTGCTGGGCGTGCTGCTGGACACCCTGATCGACGGAGAGGCCGCCAAGCCCTGCTGAACGGCCACGACCCCCGCTCCAGGAGGTCGAAGCGGGGGTCGCGTGCGTGTGCGGACGCGGGTCGGCCGGGCCTCGACGGTGAGCGGCAGCCGATCCACCCGGACGCCTTCCGGCCACCTGCCACCTGCCACGGCGATGCCGACGCCGACCACAGAACACCTGCGGCGAGATCAGTCGGGTGACGCAGCCCGCACCGCCGCCTTCAGCAACGGCTGCGGTCCTCCGTCAGCACCCCTTGGACCGAGGTCAGCGAACGGTCGTGGCAACCGTCCGAGCCGGTGAGGCGGTAGCGCTCGCTCGACGTGCCGACCGCATGCCGCTGGTCGCGCGGGACGTTGATCGTGTACGCCGCGTCGCCGCTGTAGGTGTCGTCGAACCGCGACCACCCGGTGCGCCGGCCACCCTGCCGCTCCACGACCGTCGCCCGGTCGCCGAGGTCCAGCACGGTGCGCAGCCGGTCGTTCGCTCCCAGAGTCGTGGCGCCGTTCATGGTGTAGGTCCGGTGCGTGTGCCTCGTTCGCGCCGGGCCCTGCCCGTGCACGTTCACCGTCTCGTCGTCCGTCCAGGTCGCGTCGAGCCCGTCCGTGTTCTCGCCGTCGGTCCAGCGGTGCGCGGAGGTGTTCGCGAGCGTGCGGGTGACGGTGGTGGTCACGCGGCCGTGCGAGGTGTTCAGGTATCCGGAGACGGTGAGCCGGTGGCCCGCCTCGGTGTCGACGCGGTTCTCGGAACCGGGTGTGTAGGTCGAGGAGTTGGCGATGTCGCTCGCCCGGTCCGTGGTGAGGGCACCGGTGACGTGGGCGCGGTTTGCGTCCTGCCAGACCAGGACGTTCACGGGGGCGCTCCAGCCGGACTGCCCCGCGGGCACTCCCACGACGGAGACTTCGACGCGGTGCGGGCGTCCGTCGTTCAGGAGTCCGGCGAAGGGCGTCAGGTCGTACTCGACGGGCCTGACGTCGAAGGCGTGCGGGGCCGGGATGACGTACCAGAGGAAGGGGTTGGACCAGCCGCCGGTCCACACGTTCGGGAACGGCGCGGCGATTCCGGCGAGTTGCCCGTCGACCTTGATCTGCACCTCGCGGTACGGCCCGTGGTCCGCCTTGCAGGAGTACGACGCCGGGTCGGCCACGGTCAGGTACCAGAACTCCTCGCAGCCACCGCCGGATCCGGTGGCGTACACCTCGGCGACGATGCGCTCGCTGTTGCGCGGGGTGGTGAGGGTCGTACCGTCGGGCGTGTCGGCCAGGGTGAGGACGCGGTCGGGCGCGGGTGTCTCGGCGCGGCCCGCGTAGAAGGTGAGCGTCACCTTGACGTCGATGACGCCGGTGTAGGTGTCGTCCACGACGTTTCCGATGAGCATCTCGACCTCGTGCGGGCCGTGGAAGGTGTCGCTGTATCGGGTGACGTCCTTCTCCACGTGCCACTCGATGCCGTCCGGCGACGGCTCGGGCGTGGAGGTGCGCAGTATCTCGACGCCGCCGACGTGCAGATAGCCGAGGCGGTCGTACTGACGTCCCTTCACCTTGCCGTCGAGGCGCAGGACGACCTTGCTCCAGCGGTCACCGCAGCCCTGGGGCGGTGTATAGGCTCCCCGGTAAGGGGTGAAGTCACGGAACTGGGCCTCGGCCAGGGTGACCTGGCAGGACTTGGTGTGCGGACGGTCGACGGGCGGGGCGGCGGTCACCGGGTCGTGCCAGTCTGTGCCGAACTCGGCCGGAACGCCCGTGGTTGCCTGGGGTGCGGCTTGCGCGGCAGTGACCCCGGTGCCGAAGAACGTGCCCGCCAGGAGGGTCGCTCCGGCGAGCATGGACATGACTATCCGTCTTCTCATGGCCGGTGTTCTACGGGCAGTCGGGGCCGTCCCGCAATGAGGCGTCCCGCCATCCGCACCAAGGGCTGTCCCGTAAGTGATCCCTGCCGTGCCGATGATCGCTGATTCAGCCACCCGGCGACGGCGAGGCCGTACAGGCAGACCGTTGCCGACGAACGTCGCCTGATGCGGCACTAGCTCATCAGGTCGGTCCTGTCCCCCATGACCACTACGGGATGCTGATCCGGGTCGAGCGTGCGCAGCAGGTACTCCATGGCCGACTTGGACATGCTGACGCAGCCCGACGTACCGCTGCCGTGGTCCATGTGCAGCCAGATGCTGCCGCCCTTGTCCTCACCCTGGGGGCGCGTCGGATCATTCGGCGGGGTGCCCTTGACCCGGTTGTAGTCGATGGCGATGACGTAGTCGAAGTCGTGCCAGTGCGACTTGGCCCACCAGCGCGGGGCGGTGAAGGAAGCGTCCTGCGTGTAGGGCAGTTCGGCGCCCGGATCCTTGAGTACACCGCCGGCGTCGGTGAGGGTGAACACACCGACAGGGCTGCGCCGGTCACCGGAGTGATGGTCGGTGGTCCAGCCCTTCTTGCCGTTGTGTGCCGACCAACTGCGGATCCGCTGCCATGCCTCGCCGCGCTTGGCGTAGAGCACGACCGTGGAGTCCGCCGAATCCTTGCCGTCGCCGTAGACGGCCACCACCTGCCGGGAGTCGGCCGGAATCCGCCGCTGGAGGCCGGCGCCCACGCCCGGGATGCCGCGCGAGTCACGGCCGGCCGTGCCGGACTGCCGCGCCTGGCCGCCGGGTTCCGGGGCGGCGTGGCCGTGCCCCTCCGCCCCGCACGCGGACAGGGCCGCGAGGAGAGTTCCGAAGGCCGCCATCGCAATGCTCACTCGCCGCACACCGTCTATCCGCACCGGACCATGATGACATCCACGTATCGGCCGACCGAGCGACCCTCCGGGCATTCGCGGCACCGGACCACCGGGCTCTGGGACGTGGGCCGCTCCGGGTGACGGCGCCTGGCCGGAACCCGGTGGATTTCGCAGGCCCCGGGGAAAACCGGTTGAAATTCACCAGTCTGCGACGCGACCCTTTCACGGTTTGTTCCCGCCTCCCGTCCTCCCTGACACGAGCCACTGGGACGTCATGCAGATTCAAGACCTTCCGTATTCCGACCCCGGCGTGCCGGACGCACGTTCGGGGCCCCGCCTCCTGTGGTGGCTCTGGCGCAACCAGATGGGCGGCCAGCTCAAGTCGCTCGCCTGGGGCCTGCTGCACTTCGTCGCCGTCTCAGCCCTGCCCTTCTGCGTCGGTCTCGCCGTCGAGGCCGTCGTCGACCACTCGGGCACCCGGCTCGCCCTGACGGGTGTTCTGATGCTGCTGTGCGGCACTGCGATCGCCGTCGGCGACACCTTCCTGCACCGGACCGCCGTCACCAACTGGATCACCGCCGCCGCCCGGGTCCAGCAGTTGCTGGCCCGCAGGGCGGCCCAGCTCGGCTCCGCGCTGACCCGGCGGGTCGCGGCCGGCGAGGTGGTGGCCGTCTCCACCGGCGACGTGGAGAAGATCGGCTGGTTCGTCGAGGCCGTCTCCCGCTTCACCGCCGCCGCGCTGACCGTCGTGGTGGTCTGCGTGGGTCTGGTCGTCTACCAGCCCGCCCTCGGTATGGTCGTCGCCGTCGGCCTGCCGGTCGTCGCGCTCGCCGTGCTGCCACTGCTGCCGCGGGCCACCCGCCGCGCCGACGTCCAGCGCGAGAAGGCGGGCCGGGCCACCGAACTGGCCTCGGACACCGTCGCCGGACTGCGCGTGCTGCGCGGGATCGGTGGCGAGGAGCTGTTCCTCGACCGCTACCGCCGCGCCTCGCAGGAGGTACGGCACGCGGCCGTGCGCAGCGCCCGGATGTGGTCACTGATCTCCGCCATCCAGGTGTTGCTGCCCGGGCTGCTGCTGATCGTGGTCGTCTGGCACGGCACCCACCTGGCCCGCCAGGGCCGGATCACGGTCGGCGAGCTCGTCACCGTCTACAGCGCTGTCATGGTTCTCAACTACCCGCTGCGGCACTTCGAGGAGATCGCCATGGCGTACTCCTTCTCCCGGCCCTCGGCCAAACGGGCAGCGCGCGTGCTGTCGCTGAAGCGGTCCACGGACGCCGACGGCTCCCGCGCGGCTGCGGTGCCGGCCGGCGACCTGTACGACCCGGCCACCGGTCTGCTCGCGGCCTCCGGCCGGTTCACCGCGGTGGTGTGCGGCGACCCCGACGCGGCCGGGCGACTCGCGGAGCGGCTGGGCGGCCACCCGGCCGAGCCGGGCCCGGCAGTGCTGCTCGGCGGGGTGCCGCTCGACGACCTCCCGCTCGACAGCGCCCGCACCGCCGTCCTCGTCCAGGACAAGGACCCGGTGCTGCTGTCCGGCTCGCTGCGCGAACTGCTCGACGTGCCCTCCTCCGGTGCCGTACGCGCCGAGGACGCGCTGGCGGCCGCGCAGTGCGAGGACGTCCTGGACGCCCTGGTCCAGGGGGCGCTGGACGCCACCGACCCGATGGACGCCCGCATCACCGAGCGCGGCCGCTCCCTGTCGGGCGGCCAGCGCCAACGGCTCGCACTGGCCCGGTCCCTGATCACGGACCCCGAGGTGCTGGTGCTGGACGAGCCCACCTCCGCGGTCGACTCGCACACCGAGGCCCGGATCGCGGACGGGCTGCGACGGCTGCGTTCGGGCCGGACGACGGTGGTGTTCACCTCCTCGCCGCTGCTGCTGGACCGCGCGGACCGGGTCGCCCTCGTCCACCAGGACGAGGTGGTGGCGGTCGGCGGGCACCGCGAACTGATCGACACCGAACCGCGATACCGGGCCGTGGTGACGCGCGAGACCGACGAGGAGCTGGCCGCCGCCGAGGCGGATACGGCCCTGGCCGACCGGGGCGCCGCCCTCCTGGGCACCTTCGACAAGCTGGAAGAGATCGAGGAGAGCGCATGATCGGCGTTGCGCCACCGGCGTACGACCCGGCGGCCCCGACGACCGCCACCACCCTGCCCGTCGGCGCGGCCTCGACCGTGCGCGCGTACGTGTCCGAGCTGTTCCGCAGGCACCGCCGGGCCTTCCTTCTCCTCATCGCGGTCAACACCGTGGCCGTGGTCGCCTCCATGGTGGGCCCGTACCTGCTCGGCAGCCTGGTCGAGCGTGTGTCGGACAGCGCACGTGAACTTCATCTGGGCCTGACCGCCGGGCTGTTCGTGTGCGCCCTTCTCGTGCAGGCCCTGTTCGTCCTGCAGGTGCGGCTGCGCGGTGCGGTGCTCGGCGAGCGGATGCTGGCCGACCTGCGCGAGGACTTCCTCGTCCGCTCGGTGGGGCTGCCGCCGGGCGTGCTGGAGCGGGCGGGCACGGGTGACCTGCTCTCCCGCATCACCACCGACATCGACCGCCTCGCCAACGCCATGCGGGAGGCCGTGCCGCAGCTGGCGATCGGTGTCGTGTGGGCGCTGCTGCTGCTCGGCGGGCTCGTCGTGACGGCCCCGCCGCTGGCGGCCGCCGTGCTGCTCGCGGTACCGGTGCTGGTGGTGGGGTGCCGCTGGTACTTCAAACGGGCGCCCTCCGGCTACCGCTCCGAGTCCGCCGGGTACGCCGCCGTCGCCGCCGCGCTCGCCGAGACCGTGGACGCGGGCCGCACCATCGAGGCGCACCGCCTGGGCGCCCGGCGCATCGCCCTCTCGGAGCGGCGGATCAAGGAGTGGACCGCCTGGGAGCGGTACACCCTCTGGCTGCGGTCCGTGCTCTTCCCGGTGATCAACGCCGTCCACGTGATCGTGCTCGGATCGGTCCTCATGGTCGGCGGTGCGTTCGTGCTGCAGGGCTGGATCGGAGTGGGTCAGCTGACGACGGGCGCGCTCATCGCGCAGATGCTCGTCGACCCGGTGAACCTGATCCTTCGCTGGTACGACGAGGTGCAGGTGGCCCAGGTGTCGCTCGCCCGGCTGGTCGGTGTCCGGGACATCGAGCCGGACGCCGGGGACTCCTCGCTGGCCCCCGGAGGACGGGACGTGCACGCCGACCGCGTGCACTTCGGCTACCGCGAGGGCGTCGACGTGCTGCGCAAGGTCTCCCTGAAGGTCGCCCCGGGCACCCGGCTGGCGCTGGTCGGTCCCTCCGGTGCGGGCAAGTCCACGCTGGGCAGGCTGCTCGCCGGCATCTATGCGCCCCGGGACGGCCGTGTCACCCTCGGCGGCGCGGAACTGTCCCGGATGCCGGCCGAACGCGTCCGTTCGCACGTCGCCCTGGTCAACCAGGAGCACCACGTCTTCGTCGGCTCCCTGCGCGACAACCTCCTGCTGGCCCTCCCCCACGCTCGACTTCGCCCGAGCGGGGGGACCCCCATCGGCAGCCACGACGCCGAGCTGTGGGCGGCGCTGGGTGCGGTCGACGCGGACGGCTGGGCGCGGGCGCTGGACGACGGGCTGGACACCGAGGTCGGCTCCGGGGGACTGGCGCTCACCCCGGCGCAGGCCCAGCAGATCGCTTTGGCCCGGCTGGTGCTGGCCGACCCGCACACCCTGGTCCTGGACGAGGCGACCTCGCTGCTGGACCCCCGCGCGGCACGCCACCTGGAACGCTCCCTGGCCCGCGTCCTCGACGGCCGCACGGTGGTCGCCATCGCCCACCGCCTGCACACCGCCCACGACGCCGATGTGATCGCCGTGGTGGAGAACGGCCGCATCAGCGAGCTGGGCAGCCACGAGGAGCTCGTCTCGGCGGGCGGGGCGTACGCGGCGCTGTGGCGGTCGTGGCACGGCTGAGCGCTCGTGGACAGGGCCTGAGGATCGTGTCGCCGCGTCCGTGGCACCACGGACGGCGGCCAGGCGCGCGGTGTCACGGACAGTGACCGCATGGGCCGGACGGGGGTGGGTGGGTGACCCCGGGGAGAAGCGGAGAGGCGGGGCCTGGCGGGGGTACGCGACCACAGGCCACCGCCCGTGCCGTTGCGCAGTGCCGATCAGGGGTGGAAGGCTGGATAGCGGCACCGGCTCGGGGAACGGCTGGGACCCCTTTGGTTCCGGCCGCGTGAAACCCGTGCCGAGCGTGCCGGCGGCGCCCTGCCCCTCGCCGGGGCACGAGGCCGTCCTCACCACCTGGAGGTGCCCGTGGACAGCGGCGACGGATGGGGGGACGACGTCTACCAGCCCGATGCCTCGGAGGTCCGGGAGGACTCGGGCGTGCTCGACGTCGAGGACACACTGGACTTCGACGGCGTCGACGACCCGCTGGACCGCGGCTGGTCCCCTCCGGAGCGGCCGTGGGCGGTGGAGCACAGCGGGGTGACGGCGAGCGAGCGCCTCTCCGGGGAAACGCTGGACCAGCGGCTCGCCGAGGAACTGCCGGACGCGGTCGCATCCGACAGCGACGGCATCGGCGACTGCGAGGCCGACGGCGAACTCCTCGACAACGAGGTCGGCGCGCGCCGCTCCGGCCGTCTGGTCGCCCCCGACGAAGGTGCCCACGAGGACGAGGAGAGCGCCCTCATCGCCACCGATGTCGGCATCGACGGAGCGGCCGCCTCCGCCGAGGAGGCCGCGATGCACATCGTCGACGAGGACTCCCTCTCCGGCTGAGCAGGATGCCCCCTGCCCGACCGCCCCGCGCGAGGAGCCGCCATGCAGCAGGACAAGCACCCCGAGTACCACGCCGTGGTCTTCCGCGACCGCGCCGCCGGCTACGCCTTCCTCACCCGGTCCACCGCGAGCAGCGAGCAGACCATCGAGTGGGACGACGGCGAGACCTACCCGGTGATCGATGTGGAGATCTCCTCCGAGAGCCACCCCTTCTACACGGGCAAGGCCCGCACGGTGGACACCGAGGGCCGCATCGCCCGGTTCGAGCGCCGGTACGGCGGGGCGGAGCCGGGCGAGGCGGGCTGACGCCGGGAGCGTCAGATCACGTTGAGGGCCGCGGCGCAGCCCACTCCCCCGAGCAGCATGAACACCGGCATCAGCACCTTCAGCTCGACCCAGCTGCCGGCCCGGAACCGCATCGCCTTCGGCGGCCCCAGCGGGTACCAGCGCTTGCGGCCGACCGGAATCGGCCACAGGATCGGACAGCCGGACACCGTCAGCGCGTCCCCGATGTCGTGCACCAGCGCGCCCAGCACGATCGGCAGCCCCAGCCACAGGTACCCCTGCCCCGGCGCGGTGAACAGCCAGTCGGCGCCGTTGCCCGGCTTGTCCAGGATCCCCGCGAGGATCCAGGCGCTCGTCGCCGCGAGCAGCCAGACCAGGACATCGCTGCTGGAGCCCCGGGCCGCCCGCCACAGCAGACCTTCGATCGCCAGGACCATGTGCACGAAGAGGATGGCCAGCACCGCCCACCGGCCACCGGCGATCGCCACCGCGGAGCTGCCTGCGCCGATGAGGACCGCCCACAGCCAGGTGTGTGTGAGTGTGCGGTGGCCGCCGGAGCGCCGTGCGTCGCCCTTCTTCCTGGTCGACTTGTAGACGGTGTAGGACAACTTGTCCACGATCTCGCAGAGCCATCGCGAGATGGGCCCGAAGGCCCGCGAGATGGTGGCCGCCTTGTGGTCGAGGTCCGGGGCGAGCGCCGCACCGGCGCAGATCAGCGCACCGACGAGCAGGACCGGCCAGGGCATCGGGTGCCCGGCCGCGGCGGCCGCCGCTCCTACGCCGAGCCAGGCCGCGGCCCCCGACAGTGAGTGTGCTGGTCCCATCATGGCCGCTTCCCGCCCCATTCCTCGTGTGCCGCTGTCCAGTTGACCCAGCGCACTGACGCGCCGTCGGCGACACAGCGTAGCGGCCATGATCTTCGTACTCGCAGCCGATTCCCCTCTCGGGGAGAAGGCCAGGCAAGATGGGTGCGTGACCCTCATCGATCAGCTGCCGCCGACCGCCGACCCCGACGCCCTGTACGAAGCCTTCGAGTCGTGGGCGCTGGAGCGCGGTCTCACGCTCTACCCCCACCAGGAGGAGGCGCTGATCGAGGCGGTCTCCGGGGCGAACGTGATCGTCTCGACGCCCACCGGCTCCGGCAAGAGCATGATCGCTGCGGGCGCGCACTTCGCCGCGCTGGCCCGGGACGAGGTCACCTTCTACACGGCTCCGATCAAGGCGCTGGTGTCGGAGAAGTTCTTCGAGCTGTGCAAGCTCTTCGGGACCGAGAACGTCGGTATGCTCACCGGCGACGCCTCCGTGAACGCCGACGCGCCCGTGATCTGCTGCACCGCGGAGGTGCTGGCGTCGATCGCGCTGCGCGACGGCAAGAACGCGGACGTCGGCCAGGTCGTGATGGACGAGTTCCACTTCTACGCGGAGGGTGACCGCGGCTGGGCCTGGCAGATCCCGTTGCTGGAGCTCCCGCAGGCGCAGTTCATCCTGATGTCGGCCACTTTGGGTGATGTGTCGTTCTTCGAGAAGGACCTCGCCCGCCGGACCGGCCGGCCCACCGCGGTGGTCCGCTCGGCCACCCGCCCGGTGCCCCTCTCCTACGAGTACCAGCTCACCCCGCTCACCGAGACGCTCACCGACCTGCTGGAGAGCAAGCAGGCCCCCGTGTACATCGTCCACTTCACCCAGGCGCAGGCCGTGGAGCGGGCGCAGGCGCTGATGAGCATCAACATGTGCTCGCGCGAGGAGAAGGACCAGATCGCCGAGCTGATCGGCAACTTCCGTTTCACCACCAAGTTCGGACGCAACCTCTCCCGTTACGTCCGGCACGGCATCGGCGTCCACCACGCCGGCATGCTGCCCAAGTACCGGCGCCTGGTGGAGAAGCTCGCCCAGGCCGGCCTGCTCAAGGTCATCTGCGGCACGGACACGCTCGGCGTGGGTGTCAACGTGCCCATCCGGACGGTGCTGTTCACCGCGCTGACCAAGTACGACGGCAGCCGGGTGCGCACGCTGCGGGCCCGCGAGTTCCACCAGATCGCCGGCCGGGCCGGCCGGGCCGGTTTCGACACGGCGGGACTCGTCGTGGCCCAGGCACCCGAGCACGTCATCGAGAACGAGAAGGCCCTCGCCAAGGCCGGTGACGATCCGAAGAAGCGCCGCAAGGTGGTGCGCAAGAAGGCACCGGAGGGCTTCGTCGGCTGGACGGAGAACACCTTCGAGAAGCTGATCGCGTCCGAACCCGAGCCGCTCACCTCGCGGTTCCGGGTGACCCACACGATGCTGCTGTCCGTGATCGCCCGCCCCGGCAACGCCTTCGAGGCGATGCGCCACCTCCTGGAGGACAACCACGAGCCGCGCAGGCAGCAGCTGCGGCACATCCGGCGGGCGATCGCGATCTATCGCTCGCTGCTGGACGGCGGGATCGTGGAGAAGCTCGACAAGCCGGACGCCGAGGGCCGCATCGTGCGGCTCACGGTCGACCTCCAGCAGGACTTCGCCCTCAACCAGCCGCTGTCCACGTTCGCGCTCGCCTCCTTCGAACTGCTCGACCCCGATTCGCCGTCGTACGCCCTCGACATGGTGTCCGTGGTCGAGTCCACGCTGGACGACCCCCGGCAGATCCTCGTCGCCCAGCAGAACAAGGCGCGCGGCGAGGCCGTGGCCGCGATGAAGGCCGACGGTGTCGAGTACGAGGAGCGCATGGAGCGTCTCCAGGACATCTCGTACCCGAAACCGCTGGAAGAGCTGCTCTTCCACGCGTACAACACCTACCGCAAGAGCCACCCGTGGGTCGGCGACCACCCGCTGTCGCCCAAGTCCGTCATCCGGGACATGTACGAGCGGGCGATGTCCTTCACCGAGCTGGTGTCCTTCTACGAGCTGGCCCGCACCGAGGGCATCGTGCTGCGCTACCTCGCCAGCGCCTACAAGACCCTCGACCACACCATCCCGGACGACCTGAAGTCCGAGGATCTCCAGGACCTGATCGAGTGGCTCGGCGAGATGGTGCGCCAGGTGGACTCCAGCCTGCTCGACGAGTGGGAGCAGCTGGCCAACCCCGAGGAGATGACCGCCGAGCAGGCCCAGGAGAAGGCCGACGAGGTCAAGCCGGTCACGACCAACGCCCGCGCCTTCCGGGTCCTGGTCCGCAACGCCATGTTCCGCCGCGTGGAGCTGGCCGCCCTCGACCAGGTCGACGATCTGGGCGAGATGGACGCCGAGGCCGGCTGGGACGCGGAGGCGTGGGGCGAGGCGATGGACAAGTACTGGGACGAGTACGAGGACCTCGGCACCGGCCCCGACGCCCGCGGCCCCAAGCTCCTGGTCATCAAGGAGGAGCCGGAGAACGGTCTCTGGCGCGTCCGTCAGATCTTCGACGACCCGAACGGCGACCACGACTGGGGCATCAGCGCGAAGATCGACCTGGCCGCCTCCGACGCCGAGGGCCGAGCCGTCGTGCGCGTCACCGATGTCGGCCAGCTCTGACCACAGGAGATTCCCACCGATGACGAACCCGGCCGAGAGACTGGTCGATCTGCTCGACCTGGAGCAGATCGAGGTCAACATCTTCCGTGGCCGAAGCCCGCAGGAGTCCCTGCAGCGGGTCTTCGGCGGCCAGGTGGCGGGCCAGGCGCTGGTAGCCGCCGGGCGCACCACGGACGGCGAACGCCCGGTGCACTCGCTGCACGCGTACTTCCTGCGCCCGGGCCGGCCAGGGGTGCCCATCGTGTACCAGGTGGAACGGGTCCGCGACGGCCGGTCGTTCACGACGCGCCGGGTCACGGCCGTGCAGCAGGGCCGCACGATCTTCAATCTGACCGCCTCCTTTCACAAGCCTGAGGAAGGACCGTTCGAGCACCAGCTGCCACCGGTCCGTGAGGTGCCGGACCCGGAATCCCTGCCGACGGTGACCGAGGAGATCCGCAAGCATCTGGGCGCGCTGCCTGAGCAGTTGGAGCGGATGGCGCGCCGCCAGCCGTTCGACATCCGTTACGTCGACCGGCTGCGCTGGCACGCCGAGGAGATCGAAGGGAGCGAGCCGCGCAGCGCCGTGTGGATGCGCGCGGTCGGCCCGCTCGGTGACGACCCGCTGGTGCACACGTGCGCGCTGACCTACGCCAGCGACATGACCCTTCTGGACGCGGTCCGCATCCCGATCGAACCCCTGTGGGCCGCTCGGCACTTCGACATGGCCTCGCTGGACCACGCCATGTGGTTCCACCGGCCGTTCCGCGCGGACGAGTGGTTCCTGTACGACCAGGAGTCCCCGATCGCCACCGGCGGGCGCGGTCTGGCCCGCGGGCGCATCTACGACCTGCAGGGGCGGCTGCTCGTCTCGGTCGTCCAGGAGGGTCTGTTCCGGGCCCTGTAGCGCGGGCGGATCAGACGCCCGCGGGCCGGGGGTTTCTGCGGCGGAGCCACGCCCGCAGTCCGCGGGTCCGTCGCGGCGGCTCCGGCCGGGAGCCGTGGTCCCCGGGTGTGGTCGGCGGGGCCGAACGTGGCGGGGGCACGGTGGTGTGCCGTGCGGCCGGGCGCGGGGCCGGTGCGTGGGTGCGTGCCTGCTCCACCGCGTGCCCCAGGTCGCTGCGCAGCCAGCCGATCTCGTCCGGGTCCTGCGCCGTCATCAGCTGCTCCGCGAGATGCGCGGAAGGCGATCCCGGCGCTCCGTGGTCGAGCGGGGCGGGCCGGAAGCGGTTCAGCTGGGCGCGCTCGTAGGGGTCCTTGACCACGTCCGCGACGTCGGCGGGCGGAAGGAAGGCCGCCACCACCCCGGCGCGCGCCCAGGAGCCCTCGGACTGCCTCGTCAGAAAACCGAGTTGCCGCCCCCGCCAGTTGCGGGCCCGAAGGTCGACACCGGCCGCCAGTTGGCCCCTCAGGCTCTCGGGCGTACGCCCCCTGAGCAGGTGTGCGTTCTCCGCCCCGGCCGTGAACTGCCGCAGTTCCTCTGCCAGATAGAGCCAGACCACGGCTCGATAGCGGTTCAGATAGAAGCGCACGGGCACCAGCAGCCCCAGTCGGGCGAGACGAGTGAACCTGCCCGCGGGGATGTCCATGAGCGCGGCACCCTCCGCCGTACCCACGAGGCGCAGGCGCTCACGGAGCGTGTCGGGAAAGCCGTCCTGGGTGCGCAGCCGGTCGATCTCGGTCCTCTCGACCCGGCGACCTCCGCCTCCGCCCTCGTCGGGCACGGTCCGGATGCGGCCGAGATGGATGGCGAAGTCGAACTCGCGGCGCCTGAGCCCCAGTTCACGAGCCGCTCGGCTCCGCGTGCAGGTGACGGTGCGGGCGGGGACGAAGGTGCTTCCCGACATGGTCGTACTCCCCCGTGGAGTGGCTCACGCCCTGTGCGTTCGCCGTGCACACACCGTAGCCGGATCGGCGCGCATCGTGGCGGGCCTGTGGACAACTCCACGGCGCGAGACGAAGACGCAGGTCAGAGATCTGACAGTGGGGCGCGATCGGGATGCCGGGCATCCACTCCGAGGTGTTCGCCGACCCGGTTGACGAGCAGGGTCATCTCGTAGGCGATCTGGCCGATGTCGGCCTCGGCACCGCTGAGCACACACAGACAGCTGCCGGTACCGGCGGCGGTCACGAACAGCACGGCGTCGTCGTACTCGATCATCGTCTGCCGCACCCTGCCCGCGCCGAAGTGGCGCCCCGATCCCTTCGCCAGGCTGTGCAGTCCGGACGCGACCGCGGCCAGATGCTCGGCGTCCTCGCGGCGAAGGCCGGTACTCGCTCCCGTGACCAGGCCGTCGTTGGACAGGATCAGCGCGTGCCGCACATGGTCCACCCGCCCGGTCAGATCGTCCAGGAGCCAGCCGAGTCCCTGGTTCTGCGCCATGTTCCGTCTCCCCGTGTGACGTCTCCCCCTGGCTGGAGGAACTGTTCGCCAGCCTTCCCCACGACCGGCCCGCGGGCAAGCAGGATGGGCGTATGGCACAGAAGATGACCGATGAGGAATGGCGGGCGTTCGTCTCGTACGGCACCCGAACCGGCAAGCTGTCCACCGTCAGCGCCGATGGGAGCCCACATGTGGCCCCTGTCTGGTTCCTGCTCGACGGGGACGACGTGGTCTTCAACACCGGTAAGGACACTGTGAAAGGGCGCAATCTCGCCCGTGACGGACGGATCGCCCTCTGCGTGGACGACGAGCGGCCGCCGTTTCACTTCGTGGTGCTGCACGGGCGCGCCCGGCTGTCGGAGGAACTCGACGAGTTGCGTCTTTGGGCCACCCGCATCGCCGCCCGGTACGTGGGTGAGGAGCACGCGGAGGAGTTCGGCGCCCGCAACGGAGTCCCCGGCGAGCTGCTGGTCCGGGTAGCCGTGGAAAAGGTGGTGGCGCTGAAGGATCTGACCGGCTGAGGCTCAGCCCACGGAGTCGAGGAGCCGGGCGGTGTGCATCCGCCCGGCGTACTCGACGAGGCGGATCAGCACCTCCTTGCCGGAGTCCCGGTCGCGCGCGTCGCACAGGACCACGGGGGTTCCCCGGTCCAGGTCCAGCGCCCGGGAGACGTCGTGGGCGCCGTAGCTGCGCGCTCCGGCGAAGCAGTTGACGGCCACGACGAACGGGATGTGCCGGTGCTCGAAGTAGTCGACGGCCGGGAAGCAGTCCTCCAGGCGGCGGGTGTCGGCGAGGACCACGGCACCGAGGGCTCCCTGTGCCAGTTCGTCCCACAGGAACCAGAAGCGGTCCTGCCCCGGTGTGCCGAAGAGGTACAGGGAGAGGCCGGAGCGGATGGTGATGCGCCCGAAGTCCATCGCGACGGTCGTGGTGACCTTCTGGTCCACACCGTCGGTGTCGTCCACGAGCTGGCCGGCTTCGCTGAGCAGTTCCTCGGTGCGCAGTGGGCGGATCTCGCTGACGGCCCCGACGAGGGTCGTCTTGCCGACACCGAAGCCGCCGGCGACCAGTATCTTCAGCGCCAGGGCGGTCATGTCGCCGGCGGCGTCGGAGTGCTCGGAGACCATCATCACTTCTCTCGGGAGGGCCTGCTGCGGTCGGTGTCGGACTGCTCGGGACAGGAAGCCAGCATCATGACAACTCCGGCATCCACCCGGAGGATTGGACCGGAACACGCCTGATGTGACCGTTTGGCGCCCGGTCGGTTCCGGAACGCGAGCGGATCGGGATGCCGTGAGGCGCCCGTCGAGTTCTGAACTTTCATCTACAGCGCCCGCAGCCCCTCGATGACCTCACGGAGAATGCGTTCGTCCGGCAGGTGGGCCGGGGGCACCGGGCGGCTGACGGTGACGCAGCCCAGTTCCAGGAGATCACCGAGGAGCACCCTGACCACGCCCACCGGGAGGTCCGCGTCGGCCGCGAGTTCGGCGACCGACTGTGTCTCGATACGGCACAGGTCGACCAGGGCGCGGTGTTCGGGGCCGAGCAGGGAGTCGTCGTCCACCGCGGGTGCGGCGGGATCGAGGGTGACGAGGGCGATCAGGTCGAAGCGCACCCCGGTGGGGCCGGACTGGGTGCGTCCGCCGGTCATGGCGTAGGGGCGGACCAGGGGCCCGGCCTCGCCGTCGTACCACTGGCTGCCCTGCTCGCGTGGGCCGCCGCTCGGGTTCTCGGTCATGCGTGCCGCCCTCCGGCTCATCCCGCGGCGGGTGGCCGAACGGCGACACGGGGCGCCGTGTAGAGGTGCTCGCCCACGCGCTTGACCAGTCGTGCCATCTCGTAGGCGACCAGGCCGATGTCGGCGGTGACGGCCGTGAGCACCGCGAGGCAGGAGCCTTCGCCGGCGGCGGCCACGAACAGGAAGGCATCGTCCATCTCCACCATGGTCTGGCGCACGCCGCCCGCCCCGAAGTGCCGTCCCGCGCCCTTGGCGAGGCTGTTGAAGCCGGAGGCCACGGCCGCGAGATGCTCCGCGTCCTCCCGCGCGAGGGCGGTGGAGGCGCCGACGGCCAAGCCGTCGTTGGACAGCACGACGGCGTGCCGTACCTCGCTCACCCGCATCACCAGGTCGTCCAGCAGCCAGTCGAGTTCACCGGATCGCTGGGCGGCACTCATGCTCGGGTCCTGGATCATGCCGGGTCTCCTTCAGTGCTGTCACTGCCCGTTTCGGGTTCCGGGGCGGCGCCGCGGCCGGGTTGCCTGCCGCCGCCGCGTGCCCAGCCCGCGCGGTAGGCCGCCATGCGGTCCCGTACGAGCTCGGGGGTGCGCCGGTCGTCACCGCGTGGGTCGGGTTCCGACGCCGTCTCTTCCGAGCGCTGACGGCGCAGTTGCGGCGCGAGACTCGCCTGGCGCACGCGACGTGGAAGGTCGTCGGAGGATTCGGAGTCGTTCGCAGGGCGGTGCAGCCTCAAGGTGGCGACTCCGGGGGGCGGGGGTTCGTGCGCGGGCGGCGCTGGAGCGGGGCCGCCGGCCGCGAGGGCGGGCCGGCCGGTCTGCGCGGTGACCGCGGAGGGCGGCGGGGGCGCGTCGGGCACGGGCGTGTACTCGTGCGACTGCTCCGGTCGTGCCGGTGCCTTCTCCTGGGCGGGGCGTTCGGCGGCGCGGGCGTGCAACAGGGCTGTGGGCACCAGGACGACAGCGGTGGTACCTCCGTAGGGGGAGGTACGCAGGTGCACCTTGATGCCGTGCCGGGCGGCCAGCCTGCTGACCACGAACAGTCCGAGGCGGTCGCTGTCGAAAAGATCCAGGGCCTCCGACTGTTCGATCCGCCGGTTGGCCTCCGCGAGGGTGTCGGCGCCCATGCCGAGGCCCCGGTCCTCGACTTCGAGGGCATAGCCGTTGCCGACGGGTTCTCCGGTGACGCGCACGCGTGTGTGGGGCGGCGAGAACTGGGCGGCGTTCTCGACGAGTTCGGCGAGCAGGTGGGTGACGTCGGCGACCGCCGCGCCGATGACGGACGCCTCGGGGAGCTGGCGCACCTCTACGCGCGCGTAGTCCTCGATCTCGGAGACGGCCGCGCGTACGACGTTCGTGAGCGACACCGGCATGCGCCAGGCCCGCCCGGGTGCGGCTCCGGAGAGAATGATCAGGCTCTCGGCATGGCGCCGCATCCGGGTGGTGAGGTGGTCGAGGCGGAAGAGGTCGCTCAACTCGTCGGGGTCGTCGGAGCGCCGCTCCATGCTGTCGAGGAGGCTGAGCTGGCGGTGGACGAGCACCTGGCTGCGGCGGGCCAGGTTCACGAAGACTCCGGAGATGCCGCTGGCGAGTTCGGCGCGCTCGACCGCTGCGTGCAGGGCGGCGCGGTGGACGCTGGTCAGGGCCTCGGCGACCTGAGCGGTCTCGTCCTCGGCGGGTGGTCCGGCCGGCGTCTCGGCCTGGATGTCGATCTCCTCGCCGGCGCGCAGTCTCCGCATCGCCTCGGGGAGTTTGCGGCGGGCGATCTCCAGAGCGTCGTTGCGCAGACTGACCAGCTCGACCACGAGAGCCCGCCCGATACGGACGGAGATGACGAGCGAGGCGGCGACGGCGGCGAGGCCGAACAGCACCGCGGCGCCGGCCGGGCTGAGGAAGCCGCGTGTGAACGGGTCGGCGCGGCCCGCGACGGCGCGGCCGGTGTCCGCCTGGATGGTCCGCATCGCGTCCTGTACGCGCGTGTGGGCGGTGTTCCAGGCGCTCGCCGGTGCCGTGTCGACCGCCTTGGCACCGGAGCCGGCGGCGATGATCTTGTCCTCGACGGCGGTGAGGCCGGTATAGGCACTGCTGCTGGCCAGCGCGCGCCAGGCGGCGCGCTGGGCCCCGGGCAGGTCGGCCACGGCCGCCTCGGAGAAGCTGCGGTGTATGGCGACGGCCGCGCCGAACAGCCGCAGTCGTTCGCCCTGCAGGCCGGCGGCCGGGCGGGCGCTGCCGAGGATCGCGTCCTCCTGGGCCAGCGCCTCGGCGGCACGGGAGAATTCGAGCAGCACGCGCGCGTCGGAACCCACGTCGGCCTGCTGCACACCGGTGAGGGCGCCGTCCACCGTGAAGGCCGTGCCGATGGTGTTCGTGTACTGCGCGTACACCTGGCTCCAGCCGGCCTCGTGTTCGAGTACGGCGGTGCGCAGTGCGCGCAGATGCCCGGCGCCGGCGACGAAGTCCTCGAGGCGTCCGCGGACTCCGGCGGGCAGTTCCTGGCTGTCGGCGACGGTGTCGTCATGGCCGAGCCGCAGCTTGGCCACCGCACGGTCGCTACGGGCGGCGAGGCCTTCGAGGTCGTCGCCGCGTCCCGCGCCCGGATCGGCGGCGTACCGCACGGCCGCGGCCCGCTCGGTCTGCAGTGCGGCGACGGCTGCGGCCACCGGGGTGCGCAGTTCGGCGTCGACCCGCTGGGCCTGCCGCAGCCGGGCGACGTCCTGGACCGTGCTGACGGTCGCGTACGCCCACAGGGCGAGCAGGGAGACGACGGGCACCATCAGCAGGCAGACCACCTTGGCACGCACCGTACGGGCGCGCATGCGCCAACGGCCGGTGCGCGGGAGTACGTTCTCCGGCAGCGTGTCGAGGGGCCCGCCCGCCTCCTCGTCGGCCGGTGGTCCGGCGTGCGCGCGGCGGCCGCGCGGCGGGGGCGGGGACTGCGCCGGGGTGCCGGCTCTGGGGGTGCTACGGGGTGGGCGCATGGCCTCCTCGCTCGGGACGTGGGTCGGGGCCTCGGGGCCGGGCTCCGCTAGCGGGCGACGCTCTGGACGGGCCGCTGGGCCGAGGCGGACGCCTCGCGCTCGCCGGCCGTGGGCGAGAGGGCGACGAAGGCCGAGGTGAGGAAGAGATAGGACCCGAGGCCGACGGCGAGGGGGAAGATGAACTGCATCGCCGTGGCCCCGGGCAGAACGTCGCCGGAGGGGGTGACGCGCACACTCACCGCGAACATCCCGGTGTAGTGCATGCTGCTGACGGCCGCCCCCATGACGAGGGAGGCGAGGGTGACCGCGAGGGGTGACTTGATGTTGAGCCCCGCCCACAGGGCCGCGGTCGCCGCCACGACGGCGATCAGGACCGAGAGTCCGACGAGGACGGGGTCGTAGCGCACCTGACCGTGCAGCCGTACCGCGGCCATGCCCAGGTAGTGCATGCTGGCGACGCCCAGCCCGGTGGTGAGCCCTCCGAGGAAGAGCGCCCGGTTGCGGTCCTTGCCGTATCCGACGGCGAAGACGCCGGCACAGACGACGACCATGGCGACGACGAGACTCAGGATGGTCAGCGGCACGTCGTACCGGATGTCGGTGCCGCTGACGCGGAAGCCGAGCATGGCCACGAAGTGCATGGTCCAGATGCCCGTCCCGATCGCGGAGGCGGCGGTGACGAGCCAGTTGCGGCGCGACCGGCCGGTGGTGGCCAGCGCGCGCACGGTGCAGCGCAGTCCCAGTGCGGCGCCTATGCAGGCCATCACGTACGACAGCGCGGGGGTCAGCCAGCCGAAGGCTGCGTGGTCCAGGTGTCCCATGGCCCAGGGACGCTAGTCGGAGCAGGGGCGCACGAAGGGGGCGCATTTCGAAAGGTGTTGGAATATGACACAGAGAGGTGATGGAACGATCGCGTCCAGCTCGAACATGCGCGCAGGCACGTCCCCCGTGTCGGTGAGGAATCATGCGGGGCATGAGCGACGACCACACGCATGTCCAGGAGTTCTTCACCGCCCGCGCCGCCGACTGGGACAGCAGGTTCCCCGACGACGGTCCCGCCTACGCGGCCGCCGTGGCGAACCTCGACCTGCGCCAGGGTGACCGCGTGCTCGACGCCGGTTGCGGCACCGGACGCGCCCTTGCGCCCTTGCGTGCCGCCGTGGGGCCGTCCGGAGTGGTGGCCGGGGTCGATCTGACCCCTGCGATGCTCCACGCCGCCGCGCGGGCCGGGCGGCACCACGTGGGGCGGCTGCTGCTCGCGGACGTCGCCGCCCTGCCCCTGCGGTCGGGTTCGATGGACGCCGTGTTCGCGGCGGGCCTGATCGCACACCTGCCCAAGCCCTCCGAGAACCTGCGGGAGCTGGTCCGCGTGGTGCGGCCGGGCGGCGTGCTCGCACTGTTCCATCCCATCGGCCGGGCGGCCCTGGCGGCGCGTCAGGGGCGGCAGATCACCCCCGACGACCTGCGGGCCGAGGACAATCTCGGCCCCCTCCTGGCCCGCTCGGGATGGCGCATGACGTCGTATGTCGACGAGGACGCCCGTTTCCTCGCCCTGGCGGTGCGCGAGGACTGACGGCCGGGGCGGATCAGATCCGCCCCGCCACGGTGGCGACGAAGGCCTCCGGGTTGTCGAACATGATGTTGTGCCCGGCGCCGGGCACCGTCACCACGCGGACCCCGGCGGCTTCCAGGTCCTGCCTGCCCGGGAGTTCACCGCTGTGCTCGCCCTGAAGATAGACGCGGTCGATCGCCAGCCCTTCCAGCAGGGTGCGCATCACGGGGTCCGAGCCGCGCCGCAGGCCGACCGCACTGCGGTGCAGCGCACGCGGATCGGCCAGCCGCATCGTGGCCGCCCACAGCGGCCCCACGGCGTCCAGCACGCGTGCGTACTGCTCCTCGACGAACTCGTCCTCCCCGTATGCGGCGATGCCGCTGCTCGCCGCCGTCTGCGGCGGGAAGGCGTCCAGATTGGCCTCCGTGAGGACCAGCCGGGAGACGAGGCCGGGCCGCCGGTGCGCGAGCACGATGGCGACAGCACCGCCCATGCTGTGCGCGATCAACTCGGCACCGGTGACGCCGGCCTGGTCCAGTGCGGCCGCGACGGCGTCGGCGTTCTCCTCGAGCGTGTAGCCGAAATGCCCGGGCCGGTCGCTGACGCCGTGCCCGGGAAGATCCACGAACAGGCTGCGCCTGCCGACGAGTTCGGGGCTCGCCGCGATGTGCGCGTGGTACACGGAGGAAACCGATCCGAGTCCGTGCAGATACACGCGCGCGGGTTCCTCACCGGGTACCTCCGTCCATCGGATCCGGCTCCCCCTGCCGTCGAATTCGGCCTGCTTCACGGTGCCCCTCCCTGATGCCTGCGACGACTTGCACCTAAGATATACCTCGATGCCGATGTATAGCGCCAACGCAATATTGAGGGCTCGCTGTACAGCGGGTGTACGAGAGAATGCGGGCATGCTGGAACTCGCCATCCTCGGATTCCTGTACGACTCCCCGCTGCACGGCTACGTCCTGCGCAAGCACATCGCCGCGCTCACCGGGCATGTGCGGCCCGTCGCCGAGAGCACGCTCTACCCGGCGATCAAACGACTGGAGAAGGCGGGCCTGCTGGCACGGGCCACCGAGCCCGGTGCCGTGGCCGCGCCCCGTCATGTACTGACGCTCACCGAGGAGGGCAGGCAGGACCTGCGCCGCCGCCTCGCCGATCCCGGGCAGCGCGAGATCACCGACGAGAACCACTGGTTCACGCTGCTCGCGTTCCTGCGTCACCTGGACGACCCGGCAGCCCAGGCGGTCGTGCTACGGCGCCGACTGTCCTTCCTGGAGGAACCGGCGAGCTTCTTCTACGACGGCGACCGGCCGCTGGCCGCCGAGGAACTGGACGACCCGTTCCGGCGCGGGGTGCTCAAGATCGCGCGTGCCACGAGCCGCGCCGAACTCGCCTGGCTGCGCGAGACCCTCGCCTCACTGGAGACCGTCGGCCGCTGAGGTGTCCAGGTGCCGCACCGGGCAGCCACCCACGCCTGGGACCGGACGGGTGCCCAGGTCGGCCGTCCGGTAGCCGTTCGGATAACCCTTGATCTCCCGGTTCTGCCGCGCGAAGTGCGGCGTGCGGCGCGGCGGCAACAGCCGGACCAGCCGGCCACGTGTGCGCACCGCGCGACGCACGAGCGAGGATGTGGACGCGCTCGGCGACCGGTAGTGGAAGGCGCGCAGCAGCGGCTCGTCGAGCAGAGCGAGGGTGGCCGTGCGCAGCAGCGGTGCCAGCGGGCGCGGGTACCAGGACGCCATCAGGTCGAGCGTGGCGTCGGAGACCCGCCGGCCCTGCGCGTCCCAGGCGAAGTGCGCCTCTTCGTAGGAGTCGAGGAGCGCTTCGAACTCCTCGTAGGTCTCGGGGATGCCGGGGATGCCCATGTGCCGGCCGAGGGTGCGGTAGTACTCGGTGGTGGCGACGACCTCGTGCCGGGACAGGCGACGCCAGCCGTAGGTGTCGATCCAGCGCCTGGGCACCACCACGAAGGTGGACAGCACGTAGCGCATGTCGTCGTCGCTGATGTCGTAGCTGCGGTGCATCTGGTTGATGCGGCGGATCGCGGTACGGCCCTCGTCGGCGGTGAAACCGTGCTCCACCACGGCGTCGAGGAGAAGCACGGTGTCGTCGTAACGCTTCTGGGTGCGCTCGGTCAGCTCCGCGGTCTGCGCCAGCAGCCGCCCGATGCCGGGCACGGCGTAGGTGCGGTAGAGAGCCAGCTCCAGGGCGCGCGTGTAGTCCCAGGGGAATTCGAACGCCACGCTGAGCCGGTAGATCTCAAGAGCGTCCGCCACCGGATCCATGCGACGGATCCGCTCGAGCCGCTCGAAGCGCTTCACCGCGCCGTCCCCCTTCTGTCGCCGAAGCTCCAACTCTACGTTGAACATGAGAAAGTGGGAGATCGGTGACGACCCCGTTCAGGGGGAAGGTGGGGCACGTGTTCGACGTGATACGCAAGTACGCCGCCCGATTTGGTTCCTCCTCGCACGTAGGGGCGGTGGACACACGGGATCGGCGTGCACACAACTTGTTCGAAGCGGCGGCCGCCTATGTGGCGGCCTGCGCGGAGGACGATCAGGACCGGATCGACGAGGCTGCGGCATGGGTGTCTCCCGAGGCGCTGTCGTTCGGGGTGAACGAGCTGGCGTGCCGGGCCGTCATCGCGCTCGCCCGGGAGCGCGACGCGTCGCCCGGGGCGGTGGCCCGCGACCTCCTCGGGCTGCCGGCAGCCTGAAAAGGTGGACCCCGACGGTGGTCATTTCGCCCCCGTCCAGGTGGAAACCTGCAGCTCCGCGTGGTGTGCGGAGTCGTGACAAGCGGCTCCCGCTCGCACTAGGGTGCGCGCCGATGGACGAACCACTGGGGAGGCACGGATGGCCGGGACGGACAATGAGGCCGTCGCCGCCGCGGACGAGGCGCTGTACGTGCTCACGGCGGTGCTGCTGACGCCGGCGCAGTTCCCGAGCGTGCTGGGCGACGACTACCCGGAGGCCTGTGCGGCGCTTGATCTCGCACCGCGCGCCGACGGGTACGGCCTGGTGCTCGGGCAGGACGGCGAGGGTGCCCGCTGGACGGTCGTCATCGACGACGTCTCACTGGTCGCCGTGGCGATCGCGTCCTGGGACTGCGGGATGGAGTACGAGCTGTCGCCGGACGAGCGCACGGTCGTGACGGCCCTGCCGGGCTGGCCCCTGGCGGTCGCCGTCGCCGCGCCCGGTGTGCCCGCGCCGCACGACCCCGGCCCCGAGGTCGTGGAGGGGCCTGCCCTGACCCCGCCGGACACCAGTTCCTGGGGTCCGGCCCAGCGGCGTCTGGGCGCCGACGAGATCGCGCTGCAGTGGGCGGTCTGGCGGGAGCAGATCGGCGATGGCTACGTCCCGTCGTCCGGTGAGCGGCCAGAGACGGAGGAGGCCGGGGCGGACGGCGAGGAGACCGCGCCGAAGGGCGGCCACCAGGGCGTCCGACGGGTGCTCGCGGAGGCGCGTGCCTACGTCGGCTCTCCGCCGCCGCTGGGCCGGGTGCGCTCGTCGTTCGCCCCGGGCGGCGCCCGGACGCTCCGCGCCGACGGCCCCGGATGGTCGATGGTGGCGCGCACCGACGACATCGCGTTCGTCCTGCTCGACGACGAGCCGGGGGAAGTCCTGCCGGTGGGCCGGGGTCCCGAACTGCCCGGACTCCTGGAGGCGCTCGACAAGATGGCCGTGCGGCCCAGCTGACCCCGTGGGGGCCGCTCCCTCAGCGGCGGCACGGCCCCCGGCGGACCCGGAAGCGTCTGCGGCCGCCCCGGCGAACGGACCTGGTCCGTTCGCCGGTCTCTCAGCGGCCGAGCTCCTTGCGTCCGACCCTGCGAAGCCTGCGCCGCTGCGAGGGGTCCAGCGCCAGGTACGCCGCAGCCGGAACCCCCACCACGATGAGGAACGCCAGCCACCAGGGCAGCCATATCAGCAGTATGAGACCGACCGCCACACCCCCTGCGGCGATCTTCGCGTTCTTGGACATGTGCGTCGCCTCCTTCGCGGCCACTGCCGCTCTCTGCTCTGAAAACGGCCCCGCGCTCCCGGCGGTTCCGAAGCTCGACCCTGAGACATCCCTGAGACGCACCCCCTAGTGGTCCAGATCACAGCGTAAGCCTTAGAGGTGCGCTCGCCGCGTGCTGTAGCCTCGGCCGCTCCGACCAAGTAGTCAAATTTGAGGAGTGCGGCGGAACTGTGCAGAGGACTCCCACGGAAGCATCCTCCGACCTGTCCGAACTGGCCCGCTGTCGAACGGTGTTCCTACCGTCCGACCCCGCCCGCTCCGGCCTGACGGCCTTCTGGCAACCGGACGGCGCGGCTCTCCCCGGCCTCCCCCAGGGGTGCGTCTCGGAGCTGGACCTTGTGGTGCCCGCGCCGGACCGGGCCGTCGAGCGGGTACGAGTGCCCGCCCTGCTGCTGCCGGTGCACGCCGCCCTGCCGGTGCTCACGCGCGCGCGTGCGGAGGCGGAGGTCCATCGGGCCACCGCATTCTGGGGCACGGCCGGCTTGCTGGCACTGCACTTCCTGGCGCGCGGCCTGCTCCTGCCCGGTCTCTCCGGCGGCGATCACGACGCCTGGCGGGTGGGGCCGCTGACCGCGGGCGATGCGGAGCTGGTCCGCGAACTCGCCGCGGCCATGCCGCCGGAGGCACACGCCGTGCCACTCTCGGCCGGAGAACACCCCCGGCTGCCCGATCCCGAGCGGCTCCTGCGCGCCTTCCTGGACGCGGTCGCCGACACGCTCCCCCGTTCCCCGGCCGCACCACTCGTCACGGGCGGTGCCGCGTTCGCAGCACCGGAGCCGCAGCATCTGCCGGGCCTGCGCGCGTGGGCCGACGACATCGCCGCGGGCCACGACGCCGGCGTCCGTCTGTCGCTGCGCGTGGAAGCGCCCGGTCTGCGGGACGCCGTCAGCGAGGACGACTCCTCCGTGCGGTTCCGCGCCGTGCTCCAAGTGCACGGCGCGAGCGGGGCGGCGGACGTCGCGGACGCCGCCGGCCTGTGGGCCGGCCCGGGACCCGCGCACGACGCGTTCGGTCCGCGCGCGCGGGCCGACACGCTGCTGGCGCTGCGCCGGGCTGCCCGGGCGTGGCCACCGCTGACACCGCTGCTCTCCGCCTCCGTGCCCGACGTGGTGCACCTCGCGGACGACGAGGTCGCCGAACTTCTGGGTGAGGGCGCCCGAGCGCTGGCCGCCGCGGGAATCGACGTGCACTGGCCGAAGGAGCTGTCGCGCGGCCTGACCGCACACGCGGCCGTCGGCCCGCCGGACGGGGAGGCTTCGGCGCTGCCGTCGTTCCTCTCGGCAGACGCCTCGCTCTCCTTGCGCTGGTGGTTCGCGCTGGGCGGGCGCGAGCTGTCGCGCGAGGAACTGGACCGGCTCGCCGAGGCCAAGCGTCCGCTCGTGCGGCTGCGCGACCGATGGGTGCTGGTCGACCCGGGCGAGGCGGACCGCGCCCGCAACCGGCAGGACCGCCCCGTCGCCCCGGTCGAGGCGCTGGCTGCCGCCCTGACGGGCTCGGCCGAGGCCGACGGCCACCGGGTCGACGTACGGCCCACGGGATGGCTCGCGCAGCTGAGGGAGCGGCTCGCGGATCCGGAGGCGGGGCAGCCCGTCGCCCCACCCGCGGCCCTTGCCGCCACCCTGCGGGACTACCAGTTGCGCGGGCTCGGCTGGCTGGCCCGGACGACGGCGCACGGGCTGGGCTGCTGCCTGGCCGACGACATGGGGCTCGGCAAGACGGTCACGCTGATCGCGCTGCACCTGCACCGGCAGGCGGACACCTCGTCGGCCGGCCCCACCCTCGTCGTCTGCCCGGCCTCCCTGCTCGGCAACTGGCAGCGCGAGATCGAGAAGTTCGCACCCGGTGTCCCGGTGCGCCGGTTCCACGGACCCGGCCGCGGTCTCGGCTCCCTGGCGGACGGTGAGTTCGTCCTCACGACCTACGGCACCATGCGCCTGGACGCCGAACGGCTCGCCGAGGTGTCCTGGGGCATGGTCGTCGCCGACGAGGCGCAGCATGTGAAGAACCCGCATGGGGCGACCGCACGTGCGCTGCGGTCCATAGGCGCACGCTCACGCGTGGCGCTCACGGGTACACCGGTGGAGAACAACCTCACCGAACTGTGGGCGATCCTCGACTGGACGACACCGGGACTGCTCGGCCGCCTCGGCGCCTACCGCGCGCGGTACGCACTGCCGGTCGAGGGCGGCCGGGATCCCGCCGCCGCGGAGCATCTCGCGCGGCTCGTGCGGCCGTTCCTGCTGCGGCGCCGGAAGTCCGACCCCGGCATCGCCCCCGAACTGCCGCCGAAGACCGAGACCGATCACCCGGTGACGCTGACGCAGGAACAGGCGGGTCTGTACGAGGCGCTGGTCCGCGAGACCCTGGAGCAGATCGCGGACGCCGACGACATGGCCCGTCGGGGTCTGATCGTGAAACTGCTGACCGGACTGAAGCAGATCTGCAACCACCCGGCACAGTTCCTCAAGGAGGACGGCCCGAGGCTCGCGGGACGCTCGGGGAAGCTGGAGCTGCTGGACGAACTGCTCGACACCGTCCTCGCGGAGAACTCGGGCGTCCTGGTCTTCACGCAGTACGTGCGGATGGCCCGCCTGCTCGAACAGCACCTGACGGCCCGTGGGGTGCCCTCGCAGCTTCTGCACGGCGGCACCCCTGTCGCCGAGCGCGAGGCGCTCGTGCGCCGCTTCCAGGCGGGCGAGGTGCCGGTGTTCCTGCTCTCGCTGAAGGCCGCGGGAACGGGCCTGAACCTCACACGGGCCGAGCACGTCGTGCACTACGACCGCTGGTGGAACCCGGCGGTCGAGGCACAGGCCACCGACCGCGCGTTCCGCATCGGGCAGACCCGCCCGGTGCAGGTGCACCGGCTGATCGCCGAGGGGACCCTCGAGGACCGCATCGCCGAAATGCTGGGTCGCAAGCGGGACCTGGCGGATGCCGTGCTCGGCGCGGGCGAGGCGGCACTGACGGAGCTGACGGACGCGGAACTGGCCGCACTGGTGGAACTGCGCGGGGAGGCACGATGAACCACTACGCCGATGAGCACGACCTTGGCCCGGAGCGCACGTTCGCCGCGCTGCCGCCCGCGCGCGGACGCGGGTTCACGCGGACCTGGTGGGGCCGCGCCTGGCTGGAGGCGTTGGAGGACGCGACACTGGACTCCGCCGCGGTGAAGGCGGGACGCCGAGTCGCGCGCGGGGGCGGTGTCGGCGCGGTGACGGTACGGCCGGGCCGGGTCACCGCCGTCGTCCGTGATCCGAAGGGCGCGGCGCACCGGGCCGACGTCCTGGTGCCGGCACTTTCCGAAGAACAGTGGGTCGGATTTCTGGACCTGGCCGTGGAGCAGGCGGGACACCTGGCCGCGCTCCTGGACGGGGAACTGCCCTCTCATCTGATCGAGGACGCGGCGGTCAGGGGCATCGATCTCCTGCCGGGGCTGGGCGATCTGGAACCGGAGTGCGACTGTGACGCGTGGGACCACTGCGGGCACACCGCCGCCCTGTGCCATCAGGTGGCGCGTCTGCTGGACGAGGATCCGTTCGTGCTCCTGCTCATGCGGGGACGGGCGCGGAGCACGTTCCTGGAGCAGTTGCATCTGCGGACCGCCGCCTCCCCGGAGGAGTCCGCCGAGGTGGAGGGCGTGGACGCGGCGGAGGCCTGGGCGGCCGCGGACACCCTGCCTGCGCTGCCGGCTCTGCCCGGTCTCCTGGAGGGCCCCGGCGAACCGCCGTCCTTCGGGGCCGGGACGGCTCAGGCGCCGCCCGGGATCGACCCCGTGGCGCTGGAGTACCTGGCCGGACGAACGGCCGTCGCGGCCCACCGGATGCTCGGACAGAGCCTCGGCGCGGGTGGGGAGCCGGTCTGGGGACTGACGGCATCTCAGGACGCCGTACGACTCGCCGAAGGCGCCGCTCCCGGTGCTGTCGCGGAACGGCTCGCCGAAGGCGCGGGGCGGGGCGGCGAGGGGCTGGCCACGGCCCTTCGCGCCTGGTGTTTGGGAGGTGCGGCGGCCCTGGCCGTGCTCGACGAGGAGTGGCCGGTGGCGGGCGCGGCGCTCGCACGCGCGCGTTCGGCCCTGGAGGCGGCCTGGGAGGACGACGAGCGGCCGTCGTTCCGGCCGGTCGGCAACCGCTGGACCGTCCCGGCCGAAGGGGTTCAGCTGCGCCTCGGCCAGGAGGGCCACTGGTGGCCCTACCGCGAGGAGGACGGGCACTGGGTTCCGGCGGGCGGCGCGGACCGGGATCCGGCGACGGCACTGGCCGCGGCGCGGCAATGCCCGGAGGACCAGTTGCAAATGGGTACTTGATGATCCGTCAGTCATCAGCGAGGGCGATCCGACGAGTGGTGGACGCCGCTCGTTCATCCTGAGGTCGTGCGACGTTCCTGCTGGGGTCCAAATCTGGCCGCAGTCAACGAACTTGCCCCCAGGAGGCCCGATGTCCCCGCACTCCACCGGCCGGCGCCGTGTCCACCGATCCGTCGCGACGGGCCTGCCCCTGGCCGTGGCCGCCACCCTCGTGGCCGCGGGGACGGCCACGGCGGCGCCGTCCGGGGACGCCCGTGTCGTCCGCGCGGCGACCCTCGGCGAGATCCCCCTCGGCACGTTCAGCAACGCGCTGCTGCCCGGCAGCGTGGGAGACGACCACGGGGTGAACCTCGGGGGCATAGGCAGCGACATCTACCCGGCCGGCCGCAAGGGCGAGTACTGGACCGTGACCGATCGCGGCCCCAACGGCCAGATCAAGGTCGACGGCAAGAAGCGCCGGACGTTCCCGGTGCCGGGATTCGACCCTGCGATCGTGAAGATCCGGGTGACCGGGGACGAGATCAAGGTGATCGACGCGCTCCCGATCACCACGTCCTCCGGGAAGGCCGTCACCGGGCTGCCCGACCAGAAGAACCGCGACGAGGCGCCGTACACCTATGACGCCGCCACCCCGCTGTCGTACGACCCGAACGGTCTGGACACCGAGGGCATCGTGCGGGCCGGGGACGGGTCCTTCTGGCTCGTGGACGAGTACGGCCCCTCGCTCATCCACGTCTCCGCGCGCGGCGAGGTGCTCACTCGATACGTGCCCGAGGGACTGAACCTCACCGGCGCCGACTACCCGGTGGCGGAGGCGCTGCCGTCCGTCCTGCTGCACCGGAAGATCAACCGCGGTTTCGAGGGACTGGCGCAGCTTCCCTGCGGCGACCTGGTGATAGCCCTGCAGAGCCCGCTCTCGCTGCCCGACACGGCCGCCGGGGAGGCCTCGCGCACGACGCGTCTGCTGCGCTTCTCACCGCGGAAGAAGGCCGTCACCGCGGAGTACGCCTACCGCTTCGACCCGGTGAACGTCGTCGACCCCGGCGAGGACGACACCTCCGAGCTGAAGATCTCCTCGGTGGTGGCCGTCGGCGGTGACCGTCTGCTGGTGGAGGAGCGCACCGACAAGGCGGCCCGGCTGCAGCTGGTCAGGCTGGGGCAGAAGGCCGACATCCTCGGCGGCCCCTGGGACGACGACACGACTTCTCCGTCGCTGGAGCAGCTGGACGACCCGGCCGCGGCAGGCGTGCCGGTGCTCGGCAAGCGGCTCGTCGTCGACCTGGGCAAGGTGAGCGGTGTGCCGGGGAAGATCGAGGGCATCGCGCGCGTGGACCACGACACGCTCGCGCTCATCAACGACAACGACTTCGGGATGACCGACGGAACGGGCGCGTTCGACGCCCGGGGCCGCCTCGTGGACAGCGGGATCAAGACGACCCTGACGTACGTCAGGCTGCCCGAAGGCGTGTGAGAGGCGCTTTCACGGCAGCTCGTCGGTGAGCGAGGGCAGGATCGACTCCAGGTCGCTCGGCAGTGCGCTCGGGAGACCCGAGGGCAGCTCGGTGGGCAGCCGCGAAGGCAGCCGGCTGGGCAGCTCGGTGGGAAGACTGAAGGAGGGCCGGGGCGGCCGGCTGGTGCTCGTGCCGCTCTCCTTCGGCGCCTTCCCGTCCCCCGGGCCGTGCTTCCCGGAGCCCATCAGCACCACGACGAGGACAGTCGCGGCGGCTGCCAGGAGGGCCAGGACGGCGAACATCGGGCCGCGGCTCCGCCGCGAAGGCTCCGGAGGCCATGACCGGTCCGGCTCGCCCGGAGGGGGCGGTCCGAAACCGCCGGACGGAGGCGGGGTGCCGCCCGGCGGTCCGGGCGGGACGGGAGGTACAGGCGGCAGGGACATACCCTCCAGGGTCGCCACCACACGGTCATGAGGCCACCCGCGCGCGGAAGCTGATACCGGCTCATGTCACGGACCGCACGATTCCGCCGCACCCCGTCCGGAGGGTGGACGGCCCCCACCGGAGCCTCGAAGTTCGTCACGCACGCGCGCGTGCGGGCCGCTCGGAGACGGCCCGCTGCGCGTGTGCGCACTCAGCCCCGCGCGCCCAGCAGGTGGTCCATCGCCAGCTGGTCGAGCTGTTCGAAGGCCATACCGCGCGCGGCCGCCGCCTCCACGTCGAAGTCCTCGAAGGCCGTGCGGTCGGCGAGCAGGGCCTGCAGGCCGTCCGCGGCGGTCGGCTGGGCCAGCTGGTCCAGGCGGGAGGCACGCAGCGCGTCCCGGACCTCCGGGTCGGCACGGAAGGCGGCCGAACGCTCCTTCAGGATGAGGTAGTTGCGCATGCAGCCGGCCGCCGACGCCCACACGCCGTCGAGGTCCTCGGTCCGCGGCGGCTTGAAGTCGAAGTGGCGGGGCCCCTCGTAACCGGCGCTCTCCAGGAGGTCCACGAGCCAGAAGGCGGCACGCAGGTCCCCGGCGCCGAACCGCAGGTCCTGGTCGTACTTGATGCCGGACTGCCCGTTGAGGTCGATGTGGAAGAGCTTCCCGGCCCACAGGGCCTGCGCGATGCCGTGCGGGAAGTTGAGCCCGGCCATCTGCTCGTGCCCCACCTCGGGGTTGACGCCGTACAGCTCGGGGCGCTCGAGGCGCTCGATGAAGGCAAGCGCGTGACCGACGGTGGGCAGCAGGATGTCGCCGCGCGGCTCGTTCGGCTTGGGCTCGATGGCGAAGCGGATGTCGTAGCCCTGGGAGGTGACGTACTCACCCAGGAGGTCGAACGCCTCCTTCATCCGGTCGAGAGCCGCGCGCACGTCCTTGGCGGCGCCGGACTCGGCGCCCTCACGGCCGCCCCAGGCGACGTACGTCTCGGCGCCCAGCTCGACGGCGAGATCGATGTTCCGGATCGTCTTGCGCAGCGCGTAGCGGCGGACGTCGCGGTCGTTGGCGGTGAACGCTCCGTCCTTGAAGACGGGGTGCGTGAAGAGGTTCGTGGTGGCCATCGGGACGGTCATGCCGGTGGCGTCCAGGGCCTGGCGGAAGCGCTTGATGTGCGACTCGCGCTCGGTGTCGGTGGCCCCGAAGGGGATCAGGTCGTCGTCGTGGAAGGTCACCCCGTGGGCGCCGAGCCCGGCCAGCCGCTGCACCGTCTCGACCGGGTCAAGGGCGCGGCGGGTGGCGTCGCCGAACGGGTCCCTTCCCTGCCAGCCGACGGTCCACAGGCCGAAGGTGAACCTGTCCTCGGGGGTGGGCTGGTAGCTCATGCCGCGACTCCTTGCTGCGTACGACTATTTCGTCATGGCCATTTACAAATTAGTATGCCGACGCACCTATGGGAAGAGACAAGGTGTGTCTTCGGCGACAAGGTGTCTTCGACGATGTCGTCGACCCGTGTCGTCGACCGATGTCGTTGACAGAAGTCTTGCCAGCTCACAGCACATCCCGCACAGCCGCGGAAGAGGAGAACCCGATGTCAGCAGCCGAGGGTCCGCTCGTCGTCGGCGTGGACACATCCACCCAGTCCACGAAGGCGCTGGTCGTCGACGCGGTCACCGGGGAGGTCGTGGCGAGCGGCCAGGCGCCGCACACCGTGTCCTCCGGTGCGGGCCGGGAGAGTGATCCGCGCCAGTGGTGGAACGCCCTGTGCGAGGCGCTGCGCCAGTGCGGCGAGCCCGCGCACGAGGCGGCCGCGGTGTCCGTGGGTGGCCAGCAGCACGGCCTGGTCACCCTGGACGAGCGGGGCGAACCGGTACGTCCGGCGCTGCTCTGGAACGACGTCCGCTCGGCGCCGCAGGCCCGCAGGCTCGTCGAGGAGCTGGGCGGCCCGAAGGGCTGGGCGGAACGCACCGGCAGCGTGCCCGGAGCGTCGTTCACGGTCACGAAGTGGGCGTGGCTGGCCGAGCACGAGCCGGAGGCGGTCCGTGCCACCAGGGCGGTGCGGCTCCCCCACGACTACCTCACCGAGCGCATGACCGGGCAGGGCACGACGGACCGCGGGGACGCCTCCGGCACCGGCTGGTGGGCGTCCGGGACGGGGGCGTACGACGAGGAGACGCTGGCGCACGTGGGCCTCGACCCGGCGCTGCTGCCCCGGGTGGTGCGGCCCGGCGAGGTCGCGGGCACCGTGCGCGAGCACCACGACCTGCCGTTCTCCAAGGGCACCCTGGTGGCGCCGGGCACCGGTGACAACGCGGCCGCGGCACTGGGTCTCGGCCTGCGGCCGGGCACGCCGGTGCTGAGCCTCGGCACGTCTGGCACCGTGTACGCCGTCTCCAAGCACCGCCCCACCGATCCGACGGGCATCGTGGCGGGCTTCGCGGACGCGCACGGCGACTGGCTGCCACTGGCCTGCACCCTGAACTGCACCCTCGCGGTGGACCGCCTCGCGGCGCTGCTGGGCCTGGACCGGGAGGCCGTCGAGCCCGGCACCTCCGTCACCCTGCTGCCGTACCTGGACGGCGAGCGCACTCCGAACCTGCCGAACGCCTCCGGCCTGCTGCACGGGCTGCGGCACGACACCACCGCCGGCCAGCTGCTGCAGGCGGCCTACGACGGCGCGGTGCACGCGCTGCTCGGCGCGCTCGACCTGGTCCTCGATCAGGACGCGGACCGCACCACCCCGCTCATGCTGATCGGCGGCGGAGCCCGGGGCACGGCCTGGCAGCAGACGGTGCGGCGGCTGTCGGGGCGGCCGGTCCAGGTCCCGGAGGCCAGGGAGCTGGTCGCCCTCGGGGCCGCGGCGCAGGCCGCGGGCCTGCTGACCGGCGAGGACCCGGGTGCGGTGGCCCGCCGCTGGAACACGGCCGCGGGCCCGGTGCTGGACGCGGTGGAGCGGGACGAGGAGACGCTGGCCCGGATCAGCGGGGTACTCTCCGACGCGGCCCCACTGCTGGAGCGGGGCCCGGAATCCCGCTGAGCCCAGCCGCCCCGGCCGGGCTGAGCCCGGCCGCAGACACCGAGGATTGACCAGGGCATGACCGCATCGCCGCACGAGGGCCGTCCGCCCGGTACCGGACGTTCTCTGCCGGACACCCAGCAGGGCATGCGCCGGCGCAACCTCGCCCGGGTGATGCACGCCGTCAGCGCGCAGGGCCCACTGTCGCGGGCCGCGGTCGCCTCGCACATCGGCCTGACGCGGGCAGCGGTGTCGACGCTCGTGGACGAGCTGATCCGCTGGGGGCTGCTGGAGGAACTGGGCCCGGAACGGCCGGGCCGGGTGGGCCGCCCCGGATCCGCGCTCGCGGTGAGCGGGCACGGTCCCGCCGGCATCGGGGCCGAGATCGGCGTCGATCACCTCGCGGTGTGCGCGGTCGACCTGCGCGGCGCGGTGCGCGCCCGGGCCGTGCGGCACGGTGCGAACCGGGGCCGCGCCCCGGGGCCGGTGGCCGAGGAGCTGACGGCGCTGGTCCGCCGGGTCGTGGCCGAGACGGAGCGGGAGGGGCTGTGGCCCGCTGGTCTCGCCGTCGCCGTGCCGGGACTGGTGGCGCGGGACGGCCGTACGGTCGTGCGCGCCCCGAACCTCGAGTGGAACGACACGGACCTCGGCCCGCTGCTGCCCGGCGACCTGCCCGTGACCGTGGACAACGAGGCCAACTTCGGTGCTCTGGCCGAGTTGTGGCTCGGCGCCGGCGCCCCTCGCGACTTCCTGCACGTGTCGGCAGAGATCGGCATCGGCGCCGCGGTCGTCGTGGACGGACAGCTGCTGCGCGGCACGCGGGGGTTCGCGGGCGAGCTGGGGCATGTGCCCGTCCGCCCGGACGGACCCGCGTGCCCGTGCGGCGGGCGTGGGTGCCTGGAGCAGTACGCCGGTGAGGAGGCCGTGCTGCGCGCGGCCGGGCTGGAGCCGAAGCAGGACCTGGTCGGCCTGCTCGCGGGACGGGCCGAGGAAGGCGACGAGACCGTACGGCGGGCGCTGCGGGACGCCGGCACGGCGCTCGGCATCGCCCTGACCGGTGCGGTCAATCTGCTCGACCCCGAGACGGTCGTCCTCGGCGGGTCCCTCGCCGGCCTCTCCCCCTGGCTGCTGCCGTCGCTGGAGGCCGAGCTGACGGACCGTACGGCGGGACCGGCCTGCCCGGTGTCGGTGTCCGGACTGGGTCCCGAGGGCCCGCTCCTGGGCGCGGCGCACTCGGTCGTCCGGGCCGTTCTCGACGATCCGGCGGCGGTGGCCGAGCGGCCCTGACGGCCCGCTGACGACTGGGCTCGAATGGCCGGGTGACGACCGGCTCTCACTCGATCGGGTGGCCGAGTTGTCCACAGTCCGCCGGTCGTCCACGGAACCGAGTCGCACCCTTCTGCCCAACTCCCCCGCGCCGTACCGTGATTCACGCGAGGCGCAGCCGTCCTTCCTGTCCGTCCGGCGGAGCGCTCGTGGGACGAGGGGATGCACACGCCTCGGGTGGAATCCGGCTGACAGGGATCGGGGGGAGACATGCACGCGGAGACGACCGGGACGCTGCGGCGGGACGCCATCGGGCTGCGCGAGGTCCTGTTCCAGAGCATCACGGCGATGGCGCCGGCGGCCGCCGTGGCCGCCTCGATCCCCGCGGGCGCAGCCTTCGCCGGCGGCAGTCTGCCGCTGGCCGTGCTGATCGCCCTGGTGGCCTGCCTGTTCACCGCGTCCTGCGTGGCCGAGCTGGCACGGGAGCTGCCCGCGGCAGGTTCGGTGGCCACCTACGCGGCGCGCGGGCTGCGCCCCGCCGTCGGCTTCCTCGTCGGCTGGGGTTACGTGTTCGTGGAGACGCTGGTCCCTCCGCTGCTCCTCCTGCAGCTCGGTTTCACCACGGCGGGCACGCTGCACGAGGAGTGGTCCTCGTATCCGGCGGACCTGTGGTGGCCGTGGTCGGTGGCCGGCGCCGCCGTGATCGCCGTCGCCGGCTACGTCGGCGTCCGCGCCTCGGCCCGCTTCGGCACCGTCCTCGGGATCTTCGAAATCCTGGTCTTCCTGGTGTTCGCGGTCTGGCTCGTGGGCAGGGCGGGCGATGCCAACACCCTCTCGGTCTTCGGCACGTCACACACCGCGCACGGGTACACCGGGGTCGGCGGAGTCTTCGCCGGGTCCGTGTACACGGTCCTCGCGTTCGCCGGGTTCGAGGCCGCGGCGCCGCTCGCCGAGGAGACGCGCGACCCGCGCCGGACCATGCACCGCGCGGTCCTCGGAGCGGCCCTGGGCATCGGACTGTTCTACGTGGTCACGACCTACGCGATGACCGTCTACTTCGGTCCGGACCGCTTCGCGAGGTTCGGCGCGTCGGGAACCGCCTCCTGGGACGGAGTGGCCCGGGCCTCGTTCGGTCTCTTCTGGGTGCTGGTGTTCCTCGCGGTGGTCAACTCGACGATCGCCAACGCCAACGCGTGCGCCAACGTCTCGACCCGTACGGCCTTCGCCCTGGCCCGCATCCGGGTCCTGCCCCATGTGCTCGCCACGCTCCATCCGCGGCATCGCTCCCCCGTGGTGGGCATCGCGGTGCAGACCGTCGTCGCGGTCGGCGCCGTACTGGGACTCGGCCTCGCCTACGACCCGGTGACCGCGTTCCTGCTTCTCGCCACGGTGATCGTCACGGTCGTCGTCGGCGTCTACATCGTCGTGAACCTCGCCTGTGCGGGCTACTTCCTGCGCCGCCGCCGCGAGGCGTTCAAGCCGGTGAGGCATCTGCTCTTCCCGCTGCTGGGCATCGCCGCGTTCGTCCCGGCGCTGCTGACGGCCGCGGGAATCCCGGCGTTCGACTTCGTGACCGAACTCTCGGCGCCGGTCTCGTACGCGGGCCCGGTGGTCGGCGTCTGGATGGCGACCGGCGTGGTGGTGCTGCTGGTGCTGATACGGCGTCACCCCGGGCGAATTGCCGAGACCGCTCGGGTGCACGCCGAGGAACCCGCCCCGGCCGGCCACCGGCAGGACGGAGCAGTGCCTCGCTGACCGTTCCGGCGAGCCGCCCCGCCGGGAGGCCGACGGGGACCGATCCTCACCTCATGAACGCCGCACCGCCCTGACCACCGCACCGAGAGGAACGACGCCGCGATGACCGACCCCCGCATCCTGACCGTGCGCCCGGAACCGGGCGAGTACGCCTGGACGTTCGGCGGTGCTCCCCCGGTGGCCCGGATCGAGCCCGGAACGGTTCTCGACCTCTACACCGAGGACTGCTTCGCCGGCCGGGTGCGGTCGGAGAAGGACCTGGTCTCCGAGGTCTGCGAGTTTCCCTTCCTGAATCCGCAGACCGGCCCCTTCCACATCGAGGGCGCCGAGCCCGGCGACACCGTGGCCGTGCACTTCGTGTCCGTCGAGCCGGCCCGGGACTGGGCAGCTTCGACCACGGTCCCTCTGTTCGGCGCGCTCACCTCGACGCACACCACGGCCACGCTGCAGCCACCCCTGCCGGAGCGGGTCTGGATCTGGCAGCTCGACCGCACCAGGCGCACCGCCCTCTTCCGGGCGCAGGACAGCGACCTCGAGCTGGAGCTGCCCCTCGACCCGATGCACGGCACGGTGGGGGTGGCCCCCGCCAATCTGGAGGTGCGCTCGGCCCTGGTCCCGGACGCGCACGGCGGGAACATGGACACGCCCGAGATGCGGGCCGGCGTCACCTGCTACCTGGGAGTCAATGTCGAGGGAGCGCTGCTCAGTCTCGGTGACGGGCACGCGCGGCAGGGCGAGGGCGAGACCTGCGGGGTCGCCGTGGAGTGCGCGATGAACACCGTGGTGATCGTCGACCTCCTCAAGGGCGTCGCCACGCCCTGGCCCCGGCTGGAATCGGACACGCATCTCATCTCGACCGGCTCGGCGCGCCCGTTGGAGGACGCGTTCCGGATATCACAGCTCGACCTGGTGCAATGGCTGGTGCGCGACTACGGATTCAGTGAGCTGGACGCGTATCAGTTCGCAACCCAGGCGGTCGAATCGCCGTTGGCCAACGTGTGCGACACCAACTACACCTGCGTGGCCAAGCTCCGCAAGGAGTGGTTGCCCGCGCGGGAGACCCACCGCGGCATGCACGCGCGGCTGCGGGAGACTGCGCGGACACTCGGCCGCTGACACCTCATCAGCCCCACAGGCATGCGACGCCCCCCACACCCGTTCCTGAAAGGCAGCCGACGATGGACACGAACCGGCCCGGACCGCAGCTCAGCAGGCGACGGATCCTGAAGGGCGCGGCTCTCGCCGCAGTCCCCTACTCGCTGCTCCCCGACGCCCGCGCCGGTGCGCAGGGAGCCGTCGACTACCCTCCGGCCGAGTGGCAGCCGGCGTCCGCCGGCAACTACACCTCGTCCGACCGCCCCGACGACTACACCGTCGACCGTGTGATCATCCATGTCACGCAGGAGACGTACACGAGCACGCTGGCTATCTTCCAGAACCCGCAAAAACAGGTGTCCGCGCACTATGTGGTCCGCTCGGCCGACGGGCACGTCGCCCAGTGCGTGCGCGAGGCCGACGTCGCCTGGCACGCGGGCAACTGGGACTACAACACCCGCAGCATCGGCATCGAGCACGAGGGCTGGGTGGACCAGCCCGCCTTCTTCACCGACGCCCTCTACGAGCAGTCCGCGCGGCTGACGGCAGCCGTCTGCGCCAGGTACGGCATCCCCAGGGACAGGGAGCACATCATCGGCCACTATCAGGTGCCGGGTACCGACCACATCGATCCGGGGCCCTACTGGGACTGGGTCCGCTACATCAGACTGGTCAATTTCGCGTAGGCGGACGTCGAACCGGTTGTCCGCACGAACACGGCGCGTGACGATGGTCCCAGCCGTTTCACCGTCCGGGGAGGGTGAGTTGACCGATCCGTGGGTGGCCCTGGAACCGGGGGCCGACCCCGCCGAGCGAGTCCGGGTGCTGCGCCGGGCGCACGAGACGTTCACCGCGGGCGGCACGGTGCCGCGCCCGGTGCGGGGCGTGGTGGCCGAGTCCTGGCGGCGCAGCGCGCGAGCCGGTGTGGGACCGGACGGCGCGGCGAGCGTGGAGCTGACCGACGGCGACCTCGGCGCCTATCGGGCCGAGCATCCGCTGGCCCGGGTCATGCCGCTGTTCCGGGAGCTGATGGGCACGTTCGCCGCCGACGGCGAGCATCTGCTGGCGGTGTGCGACGCACACGGCAGGCTGCTGTGGGTCGAGGGGCATCCGGCGACCCGGCGCCTGGCGGACCGGATGAACTTCGTGCCCGGGGCACGCTGGTCGGAGACGGCCGTCGGCACCAACGCGCCGGGTACCGCGGTCGCCCTGGACCGGCCGGTGCAGGTGTTCGCGGCCGAGCACTTCATACGGCGGGTGCAGCCGTGGACGTGCGCGGCGGCGCCGGTGCACGATCCGCACACCGGTCGCGTCCTCGGCGCCGTCGACATCACCGGTGGCGACGGGCTGGCGCATCCGCACAGTCTGGGCTTCGTGCAGGCGGTGGCGCGGGCCGCCGAGTCCCAGCTCGCGCTGCTCGCCCCGCCCCGACGTGCCGATGACACCGCGGTGCTGAGCGCGCTGGGCCGTGACGAGGCCGAGCTCCGGGTGGACGGCCACCGGATCAGGCTCAGCCGCCGGCACAGCGAGATCCTGGTCCTCCTCGCTCGCCGTCCCGAGGGGCTGACCGGCGACGAACTGCTGTGCGCGCTGTACGCGGACGAGTCGGTGACCCCGGTGACTCTGCGCGCGGAACTCGCCCGGCTGAGAAGGCTGCTGGGACCGGGTCTGCTCGCCTCACGGCCGTACCGGCTGACGGCGGCGGTCGAGTCCGACGCAGGCACGGTGGAGCGGCGGCTGGAGACGGGTGCGCTGACGTCCGCGGTGGAGGCGTACGCCGGCCCGCTGCTGCCGGGTTCACAGGCCCCGGCCGTGGTGCGGCTCCGGCGCCGCCTCGCCGACGGTCTGCGGGCGGCCCTGATCACCCACGGCGACCCCGACCTGCTCGCGGACTGGGCGCATGCGCCGTGGGGTGAGGACGACCTGGCGGTGTGGCGGGCGCTCGCGGCGGTACGGCCGTCGGCGCCGGTGCGGGCCCGGCTGGCGGCGCTGGAGGCCGAACTGGCCGTGCCGGCCCGCCGGACACGGCTGCCGAGCGGCGGCGCAACGTACTTGCAACGTCCGCCCGCCTAGCCTCGCGCCGCGAGCTGCCCAACGGCGGGCAGCGCTTCACCGGGAGGCAGACCAGCATGACCCGTTACGCGGCGCCCGGCACCGAGGGCGCGATCGTCTCCTACCAGGCGCGCTACGACCACTTCATCGGCGGAGCGTATGTGCCGCCGTCGCGCGGGCAGTACTTCGAGAATCCGTCGCCGGTCAACGGGCAGCCGTTCACCGAGATCGCGCGCGGTACCGCGGAGGACGTCGAGCGAGCGCTGGACGCGGCGCACGAGGCCGCGCCCGGATGGGGCCGCACGTCGGTGACGGAGCGCGCCGACATCCTGCTGAAGATCGCCGACCGGATGGAGGCCTACCTCGAACCCCTCGCGGTGGCCGAGAGCTGGGAGAACGGCAAGCCGGTGCGCGAGACGCTGGCCGCCGACATCCCGCTCGCGATCGACCACTTCCGCTACTTCGCGGGCGCCATCCGGGCACAGGAGGGCTCGCTCGGCGAGATCGACGACGACACGGTCGCGTACCACTTCCACGAGCCGCTCGGTGTGGTCGCGCAGATCATCCCGTGGAACTTCCCGATCCTGATGGCGGCCTGGAAGCTCGCGCCGGCGCTGGCCGCGGGCAACGCGGTCATCCTCAAGCCCGCCGAGCAGACCCCGGCGTCCATCCACTACTGGATGAGCCTGATCGCCGACCTGCTGCCGCCGGGTGTGGTCAACATCGTCAACGGCTTCGGCGTGGAGGCCGGCAAGCCGCTGGCGTCCAGCCCGCGGGTTGCGAAGGTGGCGTTCACCGGGGAGACCACGACCGGGCGGCTGATCATGCAGTACGCCTCGGAGAACATCAAGCCGGTCACCCTGGAGCTCGGCGGCAAGTCCCCGAACATCTTCTTCGACGACGTGTGGGCCCACGACGACGACTTCCGGGACAAGGCGCTCGAAGGCTTCACCATGTTCGCGCTCAACCAGGGCGAGGTGTGCACCTGCCCCTCACGGGCGCTCGTCCAGCGCGGCAACTACGCGGAGTTCCTCGAGGCGGCCGTGGCCCGTACCCGGCAGATCAAGCCGGGGCACCCTCTCGACACCGAGACGATGATCGGCGCCCAGGCCTCCAACGACCAGCTGGAGAAGATCCTCTCCTACCTGGACATCGGCCGGCAGGAGGGCGCCAAGGTGCTCACCGGCGGCGAACGCGTGGAGTACGACGGCGAGCTGAAGGGCGGCTACTACGTCCAGCCGACGATCTTCGAGGGTGACAACCGTATGCGGATCTTCCAGGAGGAGATCTTCGGGCCGGTCGTCTCGGTGGCGTCGTTCGACGACTTCGACGACGCCATCAAAATCGCGAACGACACTCTGTACGGCCTCGGCGCGGGCGTGTGGACCCGGGACATCAACACCGCGTACCGTGCGGGCCGCGCGATCCAGGCGGGCCGGGTCTGGACGAACTGCTACCACGCCTACCCCGCGCACGCCGCGTTCGGCGGTTACAAGCAGTCCGGTATCGGCCGCGAGACGCACAAGATGATGCTGGAGCACTACCAGCAGACGAAGAACCTGCTGGTGTCGTACTCGCCGAAGAGGCTCGGCTTCTTCTAGGGGAGTGAAGTCGGGTGCCTGGAGGCTTCGTTGCGCTCCAGGCACTCCGGCACCGGAGCTACGCTCCGCAATCATGCAGACACCCGCGATGGTTCGGAGGTTGTCAGGCACCACGCTGTAATCGGCTCGGCCGGCACCCACGACGCCGGACGGCTGCAGATTTCCCGAGGTGCAGACGACGTACTCGAGACTCGCGGTCGTTTTCCCGGCCCTGTGATCTTCCACGGTGAGGGCGAGACCTCGGTCGGGGCGCGGGGCAGGTACACCAGCCGTGACCGGCGCGCGCTCCACCGGCGGCAGTACCAAGCCGGGGCAGTAGCCCCCTGATCGCGGCTCATGCCAGGGGAGGTGTCCGCGGCGGAGCCCTGCCATCAAGCAGAGAACCCTTCGCCCCGAGGGGCCGCGCCCGTGAACGCCGGTCCGGCCGGCCCGAGGGCGACCGGATACAGTGCGCGAGACGGCAGCCTGGTCAGGGAGGGGAAGCGTGACCGACACCAGCAACGCCCGGCCCGCCGAGGGTGAGGCGCAAGCGCCGCGGCAGAGCCGACTGCACCGCCTGATGCGCTACATCCCCCTGATCGCCCCCGTCCTGCTGTGGGCCGTGCCCTGCTGGGTGCTCCTGCACAGCGGCCAGCACTGGCCGCTCCCGGTCGCGCTGGTCGGCACCGCCCTGTTCGTCCTCGGCCTCGTCGGTATGCCGCTCGCGATGGTGCGCGGCCACGGCCGGCGCCAGCAGGACCGGGCGGCGATCGTCGGTGACACTCTGCTGGGCACCAGCTGGGTTCTGTTCACCTGGTCCGTTCTGCTCGGCGTCCTGTTGCGGCTCGGCCTGACCGTGGCCGGCGTCGGCGAGAGTCAGGACCGGGCCCGCATCGTCACCTGGGCCGTCCTCGGTGCAGCCGCCGTGCTGCTCGCCTGGGGGTACGCCGAGGCCCGCCGCGTGCCACGCGTGCGCCGACTCGACGTACAGCTCCCGCGACTGGGTGCCGGGTTGGACGGCATCCGCGTCGTCCTCATCACCGACACCCACTACGGCCCACTCGATCGCGTCCGCTGGTCGGCACGGGTGTGCGAGACGGTGAACACCCTGGAAGCCGACCTGGTCTGCCACACCGGCGACATCGCGGACGGCACGGCCGAACGCCGCCGCGCCCAGGCCGTCCCACTCGGTACTGTGCGGGCCACCCGGGCCCGGGTCTACGTCACCGGCAACCACGAGTACTACAGCGAGGCCCAGGGCTGGGTCGACCTGATGGACGAGCTGGGCTGGGAGCCGCTGCGCAACCGCCATCTGCTGCTCGAACGCGGAGGCGACACCCTCGTGGTCGCCGGCGTGGACGACGTCACCGCCGAGTCCTCCGGCCTGGCGGGCCACCGCGCCCACCTCGCCGGAGCCTTGAACGGCGCCGACCCCGACCTACCCGTCCTGCTCCTGGCACACCAGCCCAAGTTCGTCGACCGGGCGGCAGCCCAGGGCATCGACCTCCAGCTCTCCGGCCACACCCACGGGGGGCAGATCTGGCCCTTCCACCACCTGGTCCGCATCGACCAGCCCGCCGTCGCGGGCCTCAGCCGACACGGCCCCCGCACCCTCCTCTACACCAGCCGCGGCACCGGCTTCTGGGGCCCGCCGTTCCGCGTCTTCGCCCCCAGCGAGATCACCCTGCTCGTGCTCCGCTCCCCGCACCTGCCCACCTCGCCGTAGCACGGGGCGGGCCGGCACAAACGCTGTATCCGCCGAAGAGGCTCGGCTTCTTCCAGGGGAGTGGAGCCGGCTGCCCGGACAGGACGTCGTTCGCTCCGGGCACCCCCGCTCACACGGCGGGCTGCTGCTGGGTGACGCAGTGGATGCCGCCGCCGCCCGTGCCGAGACGGTCGATGTTCAGCTGCTCGATGACACAGTGGCGTCCACGGCCACCCCGCGCACGCCTCCGCTCAGCCGTCCGTACGGCCGCCACACGCGTGAGGCCAAGCCCCGCGATTCCGCCGCCGTGCGTCACCGCGATCCGCCCACCGCCGCCGGACAGTCTCGTCGGCCCCCGATCGGAGCACACCGTGTACCGCCTTCTCTCCTCCCGCCGCACGCCCTGCGCGCCTTGGCCGGAATCGGCGGCGCCCTCGCCCTCGGCGCCACCGCCTGCGGTCCCGGGGAGTCCGTGATCGGTGGCACGAACACCTCCTCCGCCCGCACCCCGGCGCCTGACGGCGAGCGCCGCTTCGGCGCCGAGTGGGAGAGCCACACCCGTACGTTCATGTGCTGGCCGGCCCTCGACTCCGTCTGGGAGGACGACCTGCCCTACGTACGGAAGGACATCGCCCGCATCGCACGAGCCGTCGGGGAGTACGAGGCGGTCGTGCTGCTGGCCCGCCCCGACCAGCAGGCGGCGGCCCAGCGGGCGTGCGGATCACAGGTCGAGGTCATCCCGCTCGCCGTCGACGACCTGTGGGCCCGCGACACCGTCCCCGTCTTCGTCGAGGAGCACGGCGAGGTCGTCGGAGTCGACCTCAACTTCAACGGGTGGGGCAACAAGCAGGAGCACACCGACGACGCCCAGGTGGGCCGCAGGCTGCTCGGCAAGTACGGCATCCCCCGCACACAGGCGCCGCTCGTCGCCGAGGGAGGCTCTTTCGAGACCGACGGCGAGGGCACCCTCCTCGTCACCGAGAGCTCGATCGTCAACGACAACCGCAACCGCGGGAAGAGCCGGGACCAGATCGAGGACGAGCTCATGAAGACCCTGGGTGTGGAGAAGGTGATCTGGCTGGCGGGCGTCCGCGGCGAGGACATCACCGACGCGCACGTGGACAGCCTCGTGCGGTTCACCGCACCGGGCGTGGTCCTCCTCGACCAGGCGTTCCCCGGCACTCCCCCGGACTCCTGGTCCCGCTCCTCCGACCAGGCCCGTTCGGTGCTCGGCAAGGCGACCGACGCACGGGGCCGACGCTTCGAGATCATCGACCTGCCGCAGCCCGGCCTCGACAGGATCACCGGCCGGGGCGACGACTTCGTGTCCACCTACGCCAACTTCCACATCGCCAACGACGCCGTCTTCCTGCCCAGGTTCGGCGACCGGAAGGCGGACGCCCGGGCGAGGGCCATCCTCCAGGAACACTTCCCCGAGCGGGACATCGTCCAGCTGCAGATCGACACCATCGCCTCCGGTGGCGGCGGGATCCACTGCTCCACCCACGACCAGCCCGGCAAGCCCGCCGCCTGACCGCGTCCAGGCTCACGTCCGGGCCACCTCCTCCAGTGCCCTGCTCCCGCCTGCCGGCACCGTGCGCCGTCGTCCGTCGCGGATGATGAACGCCGGGGCCGGCTGCCGATCCGCCGTCGCCCCCCTTCTGCCCGGAAAGGAGTTCTTCGATGGCCGACGAACCAGTCCTGGTGCTTGCGGCGACCGGTGGTCAGGGCGGTGCCGTGACCGATGCGCTGCTGGCCCGCGGGACCCGGATCAGGGCGCTGGTCCGCGATCCCGGCCGCAGTGCCGCGCGGCGACTGGCCGACCGGGGTGTGGACGTGGTGGCGGGCTCCCTGAGCGATCCCGGGTCGCTCGCCGCGGCCATGCGGGGGGTGGCCGGTGTCTTCGCGTTCACCACACCCTTCGAGGCCGGTGTCGAGGCGGAGGTGGAGCAGGGGCGGGCGATCCTCGCCGCCGCGGCGCGGGAGCGCGTCCCGCATCTCGTGTTCAGCTCGGTGGCCGGGGCCGACCAGAACAGCGGGGTACCGCACTTCGAGAGCAAGGCACGCATCGAGGCGGAACTGACCGCGGGAGACGTGCCGTACACGATCCTGGGGCCGACGTACTTCTTCGACAACGCGCTCGGTGGAGCGGAACGCATCCTCGACGGCGTTCTCGACCTGCCGTTGCCACCCGACCGGCCGTTGCAGCAGCTGGCCCGGCCCGACCTCGGCGCGTTCGCCGCGGAAGTGCTGCTCGCCCCCGCCCGGTACGTCGGGCAGCGCATCGAGCTGGCGGGCGACGCGCCCACGCCCACGCAGATGGCGGCCGCGCTCGGCGCCGCGCTGGGACGGGAGGTCCGCCACGAGTACGTGCCGCTCGCGGCCATCGGCGATCCGGACATGCACGCGATGTGGACGTTCCTGAACGGCCCCGGCTACCGCGTCGACATCCGCGCGCTCCGGGCCGCTCACCCGCAGATCCGCTGGACCGACTTCGCCGACTGGGCACGCAACACCTGGGCGGCCGCCGGCTGAGAGGCCGGCCGAGCCGCCCCGGATCTCACGGAGGGCGTGCCGCACCGGTTCCCACCGGCGCGGCGCGGTCCGCCAGGTGCGGGGGCCAGTGCTTCTCCGCGATGATCAGTGCTTCTCCGCGATGAACAGCCGTCCCGTGGGGAACCGGTGGGGCAGACACCGGACGTCCGAGAAGCCCGCCGCCAGCAGCTTGTCGGTCCACTCCTGCTCGTCGAGCAGCCGCCGGCGCATGAACTGCTGGTGGTAGTACGTCACGATCGCGCTGAACCGGCGCTCCCTCGGGTCGGGCACGTACGGCACGGCCTCCGTGAGCGCCATCATGCCGCCCGGCCGCAGCGCGTCCCGGCAGCTGGCCAGGGTCCGGTCGGCGATGTCCTCCTCCTCGGGCATCATGTCGTGGAAGACGAACCCGGCGTGCACCACGTCGGCGTCCTTCACCGGCGTCGGGTCGGTGGCCACCGACTGGATCGACCGCTCGTACACGGTGATCCGGTCGGCCACGCCCGCTCGCTCGGCCGCCAGTTGGGCCTCCCGGCACGCCTCGGCGTCCAGGTCGAGCGCCACGGCCGTGGTGTCCTTCAGCGTCAGCATGATCTCGATGAGCAGCCGGGCGGTGCCCGCACCGAGGTCGACCACGTGCGTGGGACGGGCGTCGAGGATGGTCTTGAGCGCCACGGGATAGAAGCCGAACGACCCCATCCACTGCGAGCTGACGGCGACCTGGCGGCCGTCGCGGCTGTGCCGCTTGCCGGCGGACACGTTGTCGGTGAGGAACTCCACCGCGTTCTCCACGAACGGCCGGTTCGCGTTGAGCGCCCAGGACAGGTAGCCGGACTCGTACAGGATCTGGTCGAAGTCCTCCGCCACCTGGTACGTCCCGTCCGACTCGACGACCAGCGCCGCCGAGGTCAGTGCCTCCAGGTAGTTCGCCACGCCCTGCCTCGGCAGCCCGGTGGCCGACACCAGCTGCTCGACGTCGACCCGCTGGCCCTTGTCGATGTGCGGCAGCACCCCGATCCGGTCGCCGATCTCCAACAGCGCTGCCGCTCCCGCCGCGTCCGCTGCCGTCTCGCGGGCCGGGTTCTGGTTCGCAGTCATCTACTGTGTTCCTTTCGGTAGTTGCCGGATCACTGTCGGAATGTCGTCCCGCTCGGGCTGTCCGTTCATGGCCTCCCGGAGCACGCGGTTGATGACACGGCTGATCTCCGCCGCGTTACGTGGCCAGTACATCTCGTTGTGGGCGCAGGCGACGTCGTAGCGCTGCACGTGACCGTCGACGTACTCGTGCCACAGCACGTCCATCTCCGCGTCCAGATGGCGCTTGTCGTGGGTCTCCGGGTCGAGGAGCGCGTTGAAGAAGACCACGTCGCCGCGGTACCTGGGCGAGGTGTAGCGCCGCATCTGCTCCAGGTGCTCGATGAAGATCTCCGAAGCGGTGCTGACCAGGAACTCGTACTCCTCCATCCCCTTGAGGTGACCCATGTAGTTGACGAGGAACATGCGCACCATGTCCTCATCCAGGAGTTCGAGGTCGGCGAAGTGGCTGGCGGGTGCCGAGTCCAGCAGCGCGAGCAGCGCCACCTCCTCTCCGCGGCGCTGCAGTTCCGCGGCCATCGCGTGGGCCAGCGTGCCACCGAAGGACCAGCCCAGCAGGTAGTACGGCCCGCTCGGCTGGGCGTCCTGCACCTGGTTCACGTAGTCGTCGACCATGTCCTCGATGGAGGTCGCCCGCGGCGTGACCCCGTCGAAGCCGCGCGCCTGGATGCCGTACAGCGGCCAGGCCCGGTCGATGTGCCGGCCGAAGCTGAGATAGGGCCAGCTCAGGCCGCCGCCCGGGTGCAGCCACCACAGCGGGGACTGCTCCCCCTCGGTGCGGATCGGCAGGAGGGCGGCGAACGGGTCCTCGAAGGTCACCTCCGCGTCCGCGGACAGCTGTTCCGCCAGTTCGGCCACCGTGGGGTACTGGAACACCGTCCGGATCGGGACCTCCATGCCCAGTTTCTCGTGGATCTGCCAGACCAGGCGGGTCAGCCGCAGTGAGTGGCCGCCGCAGGCGAAGAAGTCGTCGTCGATCCCGATCCGGTCCAGGCCCAGCACCTCGGCGAAGAGTCCGGCCAGTGCCTCCTCGCGCGGAGTGCGCGGGGCGCGGTACTCACCGCCGGTCGGGTCGGGGTCGGGCAGTGCGGCGCGGTCCACCTTCCCGTTCTTGGTGAGCGGCAGCCGGTCGAGGAGCATGATCTCGCTCGGCACCATGAACGCGGGCAGCTCACGGGTCAGTTCGTCGCGCAGCTGCGACGGCAGCCGGGACGCGCGGCCGGAGACCGCGGGCGTGTTGACGAGCCGCCCGGCCGGCGTCGGTGCCGGCCGGTAGACGCCGTCGCAGACGGGGGCGTCGACGTCGGGCAGCAGGACCGCCTCGAAGTGCTCCGCCGACTCCGGCGACCAGGTGCAGTACACCGCGAGCCCCTGTGCGGTGCCCCAGGCCTCCAGCTCGGCCGGGTCGAGCGTGCCCCGGTCGTCGATCGGGCCGCCCCACTCGCCGGCCTCGGTGGCCAGCCTGGCGTTCGGCACACGGGTGAGGCGGACCCGGCCGTGCCGCGCGAGCGCGGTGGCCACGTCGGACAGCTGGTGGACGTCGCTTCCCCAGGCCGCCACCGGCAGGTCCGCGAGGTCCAGGGCCCGGTTGGGCCCCTTGTGCAGCACGATCTCGTAGCGGTGGCGGGTCAGTTCGTTGTGGTGGCTGCCCTGCTTGAGGCGGATGTCGGTGGCGACCACGTCCGGATGCGCGCCGGCCCACTGCGTGAAGTACTCCGGATCGATGACCAGTTCCTTCTCGTCCACGAGCGCACGGGACACCGCGGCCTGCACGGCGGCGGCCCGGTCGTCCGGATGCCGCGAGCGGTGGACGGCCGCGGTGAACCCCTTCTGGGTGCGGTGGTTGCGGACGTCACCGATGACGATCCGGCCGCCCGGGGCCAGCCTGGCCAGCGCGATGTCGAGCACCCGGGCGAGGTAGTCGGCATCCGGGAAGTACGACACGACCGAGTTGAGGATCACCGTGTCGAAGTGAGCCGTCGGAAGGTCGCCCGCCTCGTCGGCTGGCCCGCAGCGCAGGGTCACCTTGTCCGCCAGCCGCCGGTCGGCGCGGACCTGGGCGCGCAGTCGCTCGACGACGGGGGCGGAGAAGTCGATGCCCCAGTACTCCGTCACCTCCGGCGCGAGCGGCCCCAGCAGCAGACCCGAGCCGACGCCGATCTCCAGCACTCGCCGCGGGCGCAGGGCGCGCACACGACCCACCATGGCATCCCGCCAGGCCCGCATCTCGGGCAGCGGGATGGCCTGTCCGGTGTAGGAGCTGTTCCACCCGGTGAAGTCGTCGCCGAGTCCGCCCAGGTCCACCTCGGTGCCGCCGTACACGGAGTCGTAGATCTCGCGCCACTCCCCCACCTGCCGGTCGGCCTCGTCGTCGGACGACCCCGACGCGTCGGGCACCACGTAGGCGACGAGGTGCCGTTCACCGAGCCGGTCCTCACGGCTGACCACGACGGCCTGGGCCACGCCCTCACGCCTGCGCAGTGCCGCCTCGACCTCGCCCGGCTCCACGCGGAAGCCCTGGATCTTGATCTGGTCGTCCACCCGGCCGACGTATTCCAGGTGCCCGGCGGAGCTCCAGCGCACCAGGTCGCCGGTGCGGTACATGCGCGCCCCGGGCGGCCCGAACGGGTCGGCGACGAACCGGCCACCGGTCAGGCCCGGGCGGCCCGCGTACCCGCGGGCCACGCCGGCGCCCGCGATGTACAGCTCCCCGACCACGCCGGGCGGCACGGGCTGGAGGCGCTCGTCCAGGACATGCAGCACGGTGCCCTGCATGGGGCCGCCGATGGGCACCGGGTCGGTGCAGTCGTCGGCCGAGGCCAGCCGGTACCGGGCGGCGAAGGCCGTCGTCTCCGTCGGCCCGTACCCGTTCACCACGGTGAGGTCCGGGCAGGCGTCGAGAATCCGGCGGACCGCGGCGGGCGGCATGACCTCACCGCCCGCCCACACCTCGGACACGCCCGCGAAGCACTCCGGGTGCTGCTCCGCCATCACGGCGAACAGGCCCGTGGTCAGGCACACGTCGGTGATTCCGCGCTCGGCGATCACGGCGGCCAGCACCGCGGTGTCCAACTGGCCGGCGGCCGCCACCACCGCGGTGCCACCGTTCAGCAGCGGCACCCACAGCTCGTAGGTGGCCGCGTCGAAAGTGTGCGCCGAATGGATCAGGACACGGCGGTACGTCCCGTCCGCCCAGCAGTCGTCGAGCGCGAGGTCGACGACGTTCCGGTGGGTCACCTCCACGCCCTTGGGCTGGCCGGTGGAGCCGGATGTGTACATCACGTAGGCGGTGGTGTGCTCCCCTACGCCGATGTCCGGCGGCGAGTCCGGACACCCGTCGAGGTCCTCGCCGGCCAGGCCCTCGTCCACGGTGACGGCCGGGGCGAGGTCGGCGAGCATGAACTCGATGCGCTCGGGCGGATGGGTGGGGTCGACCGGCACATAGGCGGCGCCGGTCTTCAGCACCCCGAGGATGGCTGCGACCAGCAGCGGTGAGCGGTCGAGCACCAGCGCCACGCGGCTGTGCGGCCGTGCGCCCTTCGCTCGGAGGTGGTGGGCGATGCGGTTGGACCAGTGGTCCAGTTCGGCGTAGGTCCAGCTGTGCGTGCCGTCCGCGGAGACCAGCGCGATCGCGTCCGGGGTCGCGGCGGCCGTGGCGGCGAAGCGCTCGTGGACGGTGCCGGCCTCGAACCCGGTGTCCCGGCCCCGGCCGCCCCAGCGGTCCAGCGTCGCGCGCTCGCTGCCCGCGAGGATGTCCACCGACCCGATGGGCGTGTCCGGAGCGGCCACCACCTGACGCAGGAAGCGGATCCAGCGGTCGAGCATCGTGGTGATGGTGCCGGCGTCGAACAGCTCGGTCGCGTACTCGGCGAAACCCTCGATCCGGGCCCGCGCTCCGTCGTCGTCCTGTTCCCCGAGGTTGATGGACAGATCGAAATGCGCCACACCCGGGCTGAACAGCTCCTCGGTCACGCTCAGGCCCGGCAGGGTGAACTCCGCTGCCGCGTTGTTCTGCAGCACCAGGAGCACCTGGAAGAGCGAGTGGTGCGCGGTCGAGCGCACCGGGTTCAGCACCTCGACCAGGTGCTCGAACGGAATGTCCTGGTGGTCGTAGGCGGCCAGGCTCCGCTCCCGCACCCGGCCGACGAGTTCGGCGAAGCCGGGGTTTCCTGAGGTGTCCGCCCGCAGCACCCAGGTGTTGACGAAGAAGCCGACCAGCCGGCTCAGCGCCTCGTCGGTGCGTCCGGCGATCGGCGAACCGATCGGCACGTCCGTGCCCACGCCCAGCCTGGTGAACAGCGCCGCGAGCCCGGCCTGCAGCACCATCGACACGGTGGCGCCGTTCTCCCGGGCCACCCTCCGGATGCCCTCGGTGAGCCCCTCGTCGAGGGCGATCGGAATCACGTCGCCCTCGAACGACGCCACAGCGGGCCGTGACCGGTCGGCAGGCAGCTCGATGGCCTCCGGCAGCCCGGCCAGGTGGTTCGTCCAGTAGTCCAGCTGTCGCCGGTAGAGACTGTCCGGGGTGTCGCTGTCCCCGAGCAGGTTCCGCTGCCACAGGGTGTAGTCCGCGTACTGCACCGGAAGGGGCTCCCACTCCGGCGTCCGGCCGTCCCGACGGGCCTCGTAGGTGGTGATGAGGTCGTTCGCCAGCGGACGGGCGGACCAGCCGTCGGACGCGATGTGGTGCGCGCCGATCAGGAACACCGACTCCAACTCGCTGATCCGGAACAGCCACGCCCGGATCGGGATCTCACCGGCCAGGTCGAACGGCAGCCGCGCCGCCTCCCGCAGGGCACCGGGGAGTTCGGCCTCGGTGACCTCGCGCTCCTCCCAGGGCACCTGGATCGCGGTCGGCGGGAGGACCTGCTGGTACGGCTGCCCGGCATCCTCACCGAAGACGGTACGCAACGACTCGTGCCGCACGACGACATCGCGCAGGGCTCCACGAAGGGCGACCGCGTCGAGGTCGCCGCGCATCCGCAGTGCCAGGGAGACGTTGTACGTCGCCGAAGGCCCCTCGAACCGGTGGATGAACCACAGCCGCTGCTGCGCGAAGGAGACCGGAAGCCGCTCCGGCCTTGCCTGGGGGACCAGTGGCGGTCGGCCGGTGTTCGCGGTCGTCAGATGTTCCGCCAGCTCCGCCACCGTGGGTGCCTGGAAGACCAGCCGGATCGGGATCTCCACACCGTGCACGGCGCGGATGCGGCTGACCAGCTTGGTCGCGAGCAGTGAATGGCCGCCCACGGAGAAGAAGTTGTCGTCGACGCCGACCCGGTCGAGTCCGAGCACCGCGGCGAAGAGCGCGCACAGCGACTCCTCCTCCGGAGTGGACGGGGCCCGGCCGCTGCTGCCGGCCGAGTAGTCGGGTACGGGCAGCGCGCGCCGGTCCGGCTTGCCGTTGTCCGTCAGCGGCACGCTGCCGATCGGCACGATCGCCGCCGGCACCATGTACTCGGGCAGGGTCTCCCGCAGGTACGCGCGCAGCGTGGGCAGCAGCGCGGTGATGGCCCTCGCGACCACGGGATCGTTGACCGGCACCCGGTCCACTCGGCCGGGCAGATACGCCCCGGTCAGGATCCGGCCCGCCACGGGGCCGTCCCGGAAGACGAGCACGTCCACCTGGTCGACCGCCTGCGCCGACCACGTCACCACCGCGTCCCACCCGTGTCGCTCGGCCCACGCGGGGATCGCGGACGGGTCGAGCGGCGGTGCCGCCGTCGCGCCTGGCTCCTCCAGGGCCAGTTCACGTGCCGCCGTGACCTCCTCGGTCAGGCGCGCGTTCGGGACGCCTGTGATCCGTACGACTGCTTCGTCCCGGCTGCCCACCCGGTCGGCGAGGCGGTCGAGGTCGCCGTCCCACGCGACGGCGGGAACGGTGTCCAGGGGCAGCGGTTCCGCGGTGCCCGGCTTGTGCAGCACCACCTCGTAACGGTGCAGGGTCAGCTCGTTGTGCGCGCTGCCGTCCTTGACCCGGACGTCGACGGCGACGCCCCCCGCACGACCGGCCCAGCGCACGAACCAGTCCGGGTCGACCACGAGTTCCTTCTCCAGAAGCACGGCCTGCTCCACCGCGCTGCGCAGCACGGCCGGCACCGCATCCGGATGCCTCACCCGCTGAACACCCGTCTGCAGCACCCGCAGCGAGCTCGCCCGCCGGATGTCACCGAGCACGATCCGGCCACCCGGCGCCAGCAGTTCCCAGACCCCGTCAAGAACCCGCTCCAGGTACTCGACGTTCGGGAAATACTGCACGACCGAGTTGAGCACCACCGTGTCGAACCGGCCACGCGGAAGCCCCGACAGATCGTCTGCGGCCTGGCACCGCAGCCGGACCCGGTCCGCCAGACCGGCCCCCGCCACCTGCTCCCGCAACCGCCCGATCACCCGCGACGAGAAATCGGTCGCCCAGTACTCCTCCACCCCGCCCGCGATCCGCGCGAGCAGAAGACCCGAACCGACACCGAGCTCAAGAACACACCGCGGCGACCAGCACAAAACCCCCTCCACCGCCGCATCCCGCCACGCACGCATCTCCTCCGACGGGATCGGCTCACCGGTGTACGAACTGTTCCAGCCGACGAAGTCCTCACCGAACCCACCCTCGCCGCC